>CAWBIF010000002.1:345000-794873 GCA_963788835.1 uncultured Microthrixaceae bacterium | reverse complement strand
ACTCGGGACCGCTGGCCCGGTTCAACGCCTGGCTCGCCGTTCGCATCACCAAGGCGCGTCGGCACGATGTGGTGCGCCTACGCTTCGGGTCGCTCGCGCTGATCAGCCTGCCCGATGCCATCAAGGCGGGCCGCCCGGCGATCATCTCGTGGATCGCGCAGACCTTCCTGCAGCTCGTGTTGCTCTCGATCATCATCGTCGGCCAGAACATCCAGAGCGTCGCGGCCGACAAGCGGGCCGAAGCCACCTACAACGACGCCGACGCGGTGTTGCACGACCGTCTCGCAGATCCAACAACACCTCGAAGCGCAAGACGCGGAGATCGAGCGGATCGTGACAGCAGTCAACGCACCCAGCTAGACCCGCCGACGTCGCTCGCCGAGCCGGGCGACAGGCGATCGACCCTCGCCCGCGTTCACAACCATGCGGGCGCCGAACGGCACTTAGGACGTGTGGGGTGACGCGGGATCGATGTGAGCGGGTCGGGAGGGGGCCCGTTGTGGGGTGGGGTCACCCGTTTGGGTGGTGTCGAGTACGAGCCATCCGGCCACGGTGAGCATCACGGTCAGCCCGATCAGCACGTACAGATTGCCGACGGGCCATTGGGACACTGTCCAGGCCAGTTCCCGGCCGCGTGTGGCGGGCACGAACCAGATCCAGCCGTGGTGAACGATTCCTTGGAAGCCGACCAGGATCGCGGCCACGACGGTCCAGATCAGCGCCGCCCGTCGCAACGCGGCATCGACGACCACCGCCAGAGCGGGGATGACCCAAACCCAATGGTGGGACCATGAGATTGGGGAGATGAGCAGCCCGGTGAGGCCACACAGCACGATCGCGGCGAGTTCGTGCCCGCGAGCGTGTAGTCGGACCGCCCCGGCCATGCCGACCACGAAGATGACCCACGCCCCGACCAGCCACGGCCAGTGGGGAGCTGCGCTGCCGCCGAGCTGGCGCACCAGAACACCTTCGAGTGATTGATTGGACACATAGGCGAGACCTCCCACCCGAGCCGGATTGGCAAAGATGTGTCCGAACCAGAACTGGTTGGACTCGACGGGCATGACCAAGAACCCGAGCGCGATCGTGGCGCAGAACGAGCCGAGAGCACGCGCCCCGGCCGACACTCGACGAGTGAGCAAGAGATACGGGACGAAGATCAGCGGGGTGAGCTTGAACCCGGCGGCTAAGCCCACACCGATGCCTTTGCATCGGCTCGAGTCCGGCAAACACAAGTCCGCCACCACAATCGCGAGCAGGATCAGGTTCACTTGGCCGAAACGGAAGGTCTGACGAACCGGCTCAAGACACATTGCGGCGCCACTGACCACAAGGGTGAGCACGACCCGATCCGCGTGGCGCTTCCATCCGAGGCTGCCGAAGCAGACCCAGACCGTGGCCACCAGGGCGAGCACACCCACAACCGCCGACAGCCCATCGATCTCGCGCAAGGACAGAGCCGCCAACGGGATGAACGCCAACGCGGCCGCCGGCGGATACGTGAACGGCGAAAAGCCGTGGTACCGGAGGCGATAGAGGCCGCGTTCCGTGCATGGCGAGCTGGCCACCCCAGCGGTACACGGCTAAGTCGATCATCCCCGACGCCGGGGCCCTGACCAAACCAGCCAGGAACCCGACCGACACAACCGCGAACACCACCACGCCCGCCGCGATCAGCAACACGCCTCGCCCCGCGCCCTCAGCCGCAGCCGTCGACGCCTCCCTGACCAGATCCGAAACCCGCGCTACCAGCCCAGGCACACGAGGACGACCCGAACCTCCACCCACGAACCGACCCTAATAGGCAACCTCGTAACACTCCGGTCACCACAAACCACCGGGCACACCTCGCGCCCGAACGGCTCGTAGGGCGTTCCGAACCTCACCTGGCATTCTTCGGTATGTCACGCGATCTTCAGCAACTTCTTGCCTCGAAGTCACACGCGAAGGGCCCTGTGTCCTGTAGTTGTGTAGCGATGCGCCGCCTTCCTAGATCGAGTGGCCCACAGGATCAGCGGAAGCTCGGATCCACCGATCCCGTACCGGCGAGATCAGCCGACCAAGCCGCGCCCGAAGCAGACGGTGATGAGAAGAACGAGGTGCAAGCGGCGTACCTGGACGGACAGTCGAGCATGGGTCCGGTCACCTGGTTCTGACCGCCATGTCAGCAACCCGAACCGCAGCACCGGCGCGCAGAGCCCGATCTAGACACGGCGCGCCTCACCGCCCATCGGGGCGGAGTCTCCTCGCTGTCTAGGCAGTCAACTGATCGGCCAGACTCCGGTTCGCGGGTGTCGGATCCCCGCGGCGATGTCGACGACGTTCCCGCTCGCTGGTCCCGGCCCAGGTCCCGCGTTCGCGTCCTGCGGTGGCGGTGGCCAGGCATTCGGCTCGAACAACGCATTCGGCGCAGAGCGCCCTCGCCCGGCGGGAACTCCCGCCGCTCCCACTGAAGAAGACATCGGGACCGACGCCGAGGCAGTTGGCGAACTCATGCCACCACGGTCGGTCCACCAGCGACGCCAGGTCGGGCAGATCGCCGCCGCGCATCATCTGCTCGAAGGCGTCGCTGCGGCAATCGTCGGTTGTGCCCATCGCTACTCCGATCCGCCACTCCTGTCGGCAACTTCGAGGCACCTATGAGCAGCGAGCCCGGCCAATCCGCCCTTGGGCCGGATCCCGTCACTCGCCCCGGCCGCCTCGGCTGACAAGCCCGAAGCGGCCTGGCCGATGCCATCTGAGCCGCACCGAGTCCACGAAAATTAGATCCGGATGACTCTCCCGCCGCCGCAAGGGCCTGTCGACACCTCCTTCTGGGATCAGTCCTTGCATCCCTGTCTGCGGTCCCGCTCACGGTGCCACCATCCGGTGGAGCGGGACCGTGGCGCGTCAACGTTCGCGCCCAATCGGCACATCGGCGTGCGCCGAGCGCCGGTTAGGCGCTGCACCACCTCGCCGTGCACATCGGCCGACTGGTCTGGGCTGGGGGCGACCCGTCGCGTGCGCCAACGCTGCAGTCTGTGTCGCGGCGTTGTGCAGGAGGACCCCGCCCGGTTACCGCTGAGGTGCCGGGCCCGACCGTGCGTCGTTCGCCTCGAGGGCGGCGACGGCCTCGGGGTCGAAGCCCTTGACCACGAGCCAGACACCGAGCGAGAACTCGAAGATCGCGACCAGGAGGGCCGAGAGTCCGGCCAGCGAACCGTGCTGGTCGCACCAGGCCGAGCATGACGGCGAGGTAGCCGGCGAAGAGCACGAGTGCGCCGATGATGCCGAGGCGCGACAGGGCTCGGGGCACCAGGCGAGATTGGTAGAGCAGCCAGCCGAGCAGTAGGTCGTCCACCGCGGGCATGAAGCTCTGGCCCAGCAGGAAGATGCGGTCGTACAGCGCGACGAGGACGCGGCTGCTGGCGAGCAGATCCGAGCCGGCATCATCTCGCCGCAGGGAGACGATCGTCAGCAGGAACGCGACGCCCACGAAGATGGTCGCGGCCTCGAGCACTCGGGAGGCGACGAGGCCCAATGCGAGTCCTTCGTTCTGCTTCTTGAGCATCGGGAACAGCACCACGGCCGTTCCGATCCCGGCCAGCGCCACGATGATCTCGAGGAGTCCGCCGATCATGGCGGCGGTGTCGGGTCCCGCTCCGGTGACGTAGTGCGTTCCCTTGACCGAGCTGTAGAGCAAGAGCGTCGGGATGGACACGAACGTGAGCAGGTAGAGCACGCCCGCAGTACGTGAGATCTTGCGGTGCGACCACTGCGTGGCGGCCATCAGCTCGGCGCCGATGGCATGGCGTCGGGCTCCGGTTGGCCGTCAGGTTCGACGGGTTCTGGCCGGCGTTCTGACCACAGCGCGTATCCCAGCCATGCCAACGCGACCCCGACCGGTATGGCGATCTTCGGTTGCGACGCATTGGGGAGCAGCGCGGCGATCGGTGCCAACAGGGTGCCGACGGCCAGGAGCACGCCGGCCCAGCGGGGCAGGATGGCGAGCTCGGTAGATGGTGATGCCGAACAGCAGGCCGCCGAGCATGTACAGCGGAGCCGTGAGCGTCCAGATGGTGGGAAGTGCGCCGAGGTCGAACTTGGTGGCGGGTCCGACGAGCATGCCGAACCATCCGGCGACGAACGCCGGCTGGCTGGTGGTCAACCGAGGAAGGATGAACGCCTCGACGAAGCTGAACCCCATGATCAGCACGAACCAGAGGCTGAAGAGGAGGTAGCCGGCCAGGCCGAGCCAACCGGCTCGCTTCGCCTGCCGGGCGTAGATGCCGGTGATGCCGAGCAGGCTGAAGAAGCACATGGCGCAGGCGACCACATGGACGACGGCCCAGCGGGTCGTGCTGACCGACGCTGGCACGTTGGGCGGATGGAACAGGCCGACGAACACGTAGCACGCCCCGCCCAACAGAGCTGACAGGCCAGCCAATCGAATGAGGTTGGAGGTGGTCGGCTTCATGTCGGTCCTGTCCTGTGAGGGTGTGGGCGTCCACGCTCGTGCAGCCGGACACGGCGCGGCTGAGGCGCCCGATCGGGCGCTGCTGGATCCATCAGCCGGTCGCTGCGGTGGCGCGACGCCCGGAAACGGACGAGTCACCGAGGGAGGATGGTGCAACCGAGGTGGCGCACGTCCGGTGGGCAGGGCCTGTCCCAGAGGCCGTGACCGTTGCGGAAGACCCACCGTAGTACCGATCCGCCGATCGTCAGCGAGCTACCCGCGCCCTAACGGCACGTAGGGCACGCCTAGCGTCGGCCGCGGCGCCGCCTATCACTGGCACGAGGGGGGAACCCGCCGAGCGACGCGGAGGGGGTAGGTGCTCCCGTCGTCGCCGATCAACGTGTAGGTGGTGGACTGCGACCTGTGACGGGTAACGCGGAGTCGATGCCCGGCCGGCAATGGGCTCAGACTGCCGCCAACGCCACCCTGGGGCTCTGCGACCTCTGATGACCCGGGTCCAATGAGCCAACCCTTCTCCGACGGCACCAGGATCGCGATCGGCTTGGTGCTCGCACAAGTAGTGGCGAAGGCGGGCAGAAATCCGGGCCTCATCCCAATCGTCTCGGTCGTCGTGGAGCTTCGATCGTTCCTACGCGCGATGACTGCCGCTGCCCCCAGGATCACGGCCCCGGCAGTGAGTATGACTGCCACGATTGCCACTAGACGAAGTGCACGGGACTTGGCCGGTGTGTCACTGGTGGGCTCGGGCTCCGCGGGCCGCATGAGGGGATAGTCGGCCTAGGTCACCGCGAGTTGAGCGCGCCCGAACGGCACTTCGGCATGCCGCCCGATCGCCGGCTCGGAGCGCATCAGGTGCGTCCCAGAACGGCCCATCTGGGATAGGGCGGCCCGAGGATGAGATGCTCAACGCGATGACCAGCGTTCGGATTCTTCTGGCGACCGCATGCGTAGTCGCGTTCGCCAGCGGTTGCAGCACCGGCTCCCTGTCGCCTCTCGCCGCGAAGCACCTCAGATACACGGTGAGCTACGCGGATGAGACCGTCGAACGCGATGTGAAGGTCGACTACACCGACGCTCAGGGGCACCTCGTATCACAGGTAGTTCGCACCCCATGGACCAGCCCCGAGCTTGCGGTTCGTAAGGGACAGCACTACCGGGTACAAGCCACTGGGCGGGCGGACCCCCGCAGCAACTTCGTGTGCGGGGTCGGCCTCAACAACGGCTGGGTGTCCTCGAATAGCAACTACGGCGGAACGTGCAGCTACACGTTCCCTTACGACGTACCCTCCTGAGGGGTGCCCCAGATGCCCGGTTATGGGACGCGCCCTGAACGGCACATCGGCGCAGGTCGAGCGCCGGTTGGTGTGGCTGGGGTGGTCCGGATGCGGGTCTTATCGGGCGCTACGGAGTGCGGGGCCACTTGAAGCGCACGAGACCTTCCAAGGCGGCGGCGTCCACCATCGGGAAGCTGGCTCGTAGCTGACCGAGGACGGCCGATATCGACTCCTCAGTTCCTCGCCACGGCGTGGGGAGGATGGCGACAACCATCTCGAGGACCCGCGTCGCGCAGGCGATGGCCTCGTCAACAAGGTCGTCATCGGCCTCCGGGTGACGTTCACGAACGACGTCACGGTCCGGACCGAACTGTGTCAACCCCCCGAGAGTCCATACGGCGTCGCTCGTCACGATCTGGGCGGGGGACGCGGACTGGAGCCAGATCTGTCGGCGCTCGATGAGATCGTCGTACTCTCCGGCCGAGGGAAGCGTCTTAGTTCGGATCACGGCCCCGTCTTTTCGAGTCACCACGAAGGAACGAGGCCCCAGCAGCGAGTCGCGCAGGTCGCCGGTGTCCACGTACCTGGCCGAGTTGAAGTACACGACCCAGCCAACAGGAAGCTCGTGCATGCTGGTGATCACCGCGTCGGAGTGCGCTTTGGCGACCATCGGGGCCGCGATTCGACGGGCTTGGTCCTCAGAGATCACATTCCATGATCGCGAATGCTGCTCGAGCCGGCAGCGACCCCCGGCACCTCGCACCCTCCGACCCTGTTCGCGCCCCGTGACGAGACAATCCATTGGGCACGCATGTCGAGGCCCGCGCGCCCGAACGGTACATCGGGCGCTCTGGGTCTAGGTGTCCGTGGAACCGAGTTAGGGCTAGCTCGGTCCTACAGAGGCGAGGACGAGGTACGAAGACGAGGCGGGCTGATCGCAGCGTGGGGTGAAGTTCGTGTACGGGCGTTCGTCGAGGGGCAGGGTCATGACGCCTCGACCACTCGGGAACGTGATGCGGAGCCGAAGGGCAGCGATTGATGCGCCACACCAGTTCCCCCACCCGAGATCCATGAGGACGGCGTCAGGGCGGCCGGGTGCCAGGAGTGGTGGCCCCTGCAGCCATGAGCTCTCGACCGTGTAGCGAAGGGCCAGGGCCATGCCGTCTGTCCTGAGGAGCTGGACCGAGGCGGGCAGAACGGCGAGCACGCAGGTCGTGGTTGTGCGGTTGGTGAACCAGGCTTCTACGAGGCCCGTGCCAGTGCCACCGACGCCCAGGTGAGCGTGGCCCGTCATGGAGGTGGCAGCGCACGGCGGGGTTCCGGGCGGAACTGTCGCCTTCGGGATGGTGGTCGACTGGTTCGACGGATGCGGCGATGCGATGGGGGCGGTCGCCGACGGGCTGCACGCGCATGCCGCGACGACCAAGACCAGACCAAGGCAGAAGGGGCCCGCTCGTCCCGCCATCACAAACTCCTCGGTCGTCCACAAGACTACGACGAAGGAAGGGCGAGGACCGATCCGGGTGTCGAGCGGCTAACGGCACATCGGAGCACGCCGGGGCCGGTCGGGCGTATGTCGGACTCTGGCCCCCGTCGGTTTCGGGACGAGGGGGCGGGCTCGGTGCTCAGGGGTGTCAGGGGATCGAGCAGACGAGTCCGACGCATTGCGGGTCGAGCGCGTTGCCCGAGGCGCGATTGTGTCCGCCGTCGACGAACGCCCCGGGCGGGGCCAGGCCGGTCATCACGGTGATCCCGTGGCCGCCGTTCCCGATGGTCCAGTTGCGGGCGACGGTGACATCGGTGTCCGAGGAGAAACCCGTGGAGGGAGGCTCGGTGCTGATGATCGACAGGCCGTCACCGGCGTTAGCGATGAGCTGGTTGCGGGTAATCGTCACGTTGGCCACGCTATTGAGGTCGTCGACCTCGATGCCGTCACCGGCCGACCCGATGATCGTGTTGTCGGCGATCACTCCGTCGACATCAGGCAGCTCGAAATCGGCATCAATCGTGATTCCGGCTTCCGGGCTGTCGATGATGGTGTTGTGGGTGACCGTGAGGTTGATGCCGATGACCCCATCGTCGGCGTAAACGCCGCCGCGGAGGATGTCGTGGTCGACGACGACGCTGCTGGTGTCGCGGACCAGGCCGTCGACCTCGCTGTTGCGGATGACCGCGTACCCATCCGTACCGGTGGCCCCCGTTACCTGTCCCGTGACATGGACGCGCGACAAGTCGGTGAGCCCCGAGGCGAGCAGCACGGTCCCGGCGATCGTGCCACCCTCAAACCGAGCGGTACCGAACGGGAAAGCACTGCTGTCGCCCTCGGCGGTTCCCGTAAGGGTGTGGCCGGCCAGGTTCACGGTGAGTGTGCTCCCCGGCGCGTCCACCACGTCCAGGGTGCAGGTCAGGTCAGCATGCAGCGTGAGGTTCTTCGTGACCTCGAGGTACCCATCGGGTCCGCACACCGGTTGGCTCGGTCGCGCCGCGGACGCCGACGCCGCCGGAAGGACCACGAGTGTCAGAACTGTCACCGCGATTGCCACGATCCGTCGCATCTGCCTCGCCCCTTCGCCAGGATCAGGCCCGTGGCCTACCACACCAACCTGAAGTCAAACTGAACACGACGGGTGCGGGTAATCCCCGGAACCGGGACAACCACCACCGCGCCCGAACGGCACATCGGCGTGCGCCGAGCGCCGGTTCGGTACCCCTCGCCGCTAGAGGTCAGTGCGCCGCTCGGCTGATCGCGGCCCGAGCTTGATCGGTCAGGGTGAGCGAGCCCGCAATGGTGAGGTGTCCTCCGTCGCGGTACATCCAGAGTCCGTCGCGCAGCGTCGAGCAGGTGTCGTGTGGACAGAGGTCGTTGGCGAAGTCGACGACCTGGGCGCTTGGGACAGCTGCAACGGCCGCGGCCTGGGCGTCGTAGGTCAGCTGTCGCCGCTCGTTCGCGACTGCTCTGGTCATCGTGGTGGCGCACGACTCGGGTGAGCTGTAGACGTCGAGTCCACATGCCACCGGATCCCAGTCGAACTGGGGGATGGTTTGGATGAGCAAGGTCGGGACCCCGGCGCGTCCGAGGGTGCTGAGGGTTGCCGTGAGCCCCTTCGTCAGGGCGTGCGCTTTCTCTTGCTGCGTGTATGCCATCTGGCCGGTGAGGAGGTCGCGGAAGCCGACCGTCACGTTGTCGACCGTCCCCGGACCGGAGATCGCCACAATGACGAGGCTCGGTCGGATCTTCTGGAGCTGGGCGATCGAGGCAGCGACGAACTTGGTGCAGGGGTGGTTCTCGACACCGATCGTGTCCACGGCCACGCCGGTCAGGAACGGGCAGCTCGACATGGTGGCGACGGTGAGGTTGTAGCCGAGTTGGTTGGCGGCCCGGGCGACGGGCTCGGTGAAGTGGCCCGCGTTCGAATCGCCGACGAGGTAGATGGTGCCCCGAGGGTGAGGGACGGTCCACGTGCAGTTCGTGGTCCGCTGGGCGATGGGGGTCGGCGAGTCACAGCCGCGCACGTGGTCGGCGTGGAGCTGTTGAGCGTCCACGAGCTCTCGCGTTGCTGCGGACTGGTGGGCCTTGGACACCGGCACAATGAGCAGGCACGCGGTGAGCGGCACCAGCACGCATACTGCGGCCACAGGTAGGACTCGACGGCCGACCAGGCCGGTGTTGTGTCGGATGCGATTCTCGACGAGGTAGTAGGACAACGCGGCGGGCACAAGGGAGCCGAAGGCGGCGACGGTGACTATCCAGCCGTTCGTGCGCCAGATGGCGTGAGCGAACACGATGAGTGGCCAGTGCCAGAGATACCAGCTGTAGGACAGGTCGCCGATCCAGACCAGCGGGGCGAGTCCAAGGAGCGACGTCACCCCGCGTTTGGTAGCTGTACCGGAAGCGATGATCAGTGCGGTGCCGACGACCGGTATCAGTGCGGCGGTGCCGGGGAACGGGGTAAACGCATCGAACTTGAAGGCCGCCACGGCGATGAAGAAGGCACCCGCCCCGCCGAGTGCCAACGCTGAGGCGTGCGTCAGCTTGGCGAGCTGGGGAGCGACCAGGGCGAGCAGCGCGCCGGCTCCGAACTCCCAGACCCGCGCCGGCGACCCGTAGAACGCGAGCTGCTGGGGCGAGCGGATCAGCCCGCCGAAGGTGTTGCCGTTGGTCAAGGCCCAACTGAAGGCAAACGACACGAGACTGACCACGACGACCACCACGGTCGTCCGGTTGCGGCGGCTGACGCCATCACGCTTTCCGAAGCTCCACGCGGCCAGCAGGATTGCGGGGAAGACGAGGTAGAACTGCTCCTCGACCGACAGTGACCACGTGTGGAGAAACGCGTTGAACGCGGTCGACACGCCGAAGTACCCGACCGGGGACCCGTAGAGCTGGTAGTTGGCCAAGAACACCGACGCCGCCGCGCCCGTGTGCGCAGTGTCCTGCTGAGGCCCCAACGGGCTCAGGAGAAACGCCGAACCGATCGCGACCACCACGACGAGCAGCGCCAGCGCAGGGAGGATGCGGCGCACCCGCCGCGAATAGAACGTCGCGAAGCTCACGGCATCGGTGTCGGAGAGCTCCCTCACCAACATGTTGGCGATGACGAAGCCGGAGATGACGAAAAAGACGTCGACGCCGACGAAACCACCCGGCACCCGCAAGTTCGCGTGGAACAACACCACGAGGAGGATTGCCACGGCCCGAAGGCCTTGAATGTCAGCCCGCCGCTTCCCCGATCGAGTCTGCCCCGTCAACTCTGGCTGCTCGGGCGGTGGCCCAGGACGAGCGAGAGTCGGGAGATCCAAGTCGGTCATCTTTCCAAAGATTGGCCGACCCGTCACCGCGGATCGTCAGGGGCCACACCGATGCGACAGGCCTACTCGCTATCGGGCGATCGCTCCCGACCTTGAGGGAAAGCGGGTCGCCAGCGTGCTCACATACCAGCCCCTAACGGCCTTGATCTCAGGGGGTCATCGCAACAGCACTCTCTGGTCGAGTTCGATCGGATCGGGAGGTGCTGGTGATGACGAGGGTGCAGCTGTCGGATGAGGCTCGGGCGCGGATCGGGCAGTTGTGGGCGGAGGGGGCGCCGCCGTGGTTGATCCGCCAGGAAGCGGGCGTGGATCGTCACGCGGTGTTGCGCGAGATCAAGCGGTTGCAGCGGCCGCCGCCGCGGGAGCCGGTGCGGTCACCGTCTGCGGTTGTCGTTGGTGGAGCGCGAGGAGATCTCGCGGGGCGTCGGCTGCGGGTGAGTCGCTGCGGGCGATCGCGCGTCGGTTGGGGCGGGCGCCGTCGACGGTGTGCCGGGAGGTGGCCGGCCATGGCGGTCGGGGCCGGTATCGGGCGTGTGACGCGGACCGGGCCGCGCTCAAGCGATGCGTCGCCCGAAGCGGTCGAAGCTGGGCCAGTGCGAGCGGTTGCGGGCGGTGGTGGAGGCCAAGCTCGAGCTGCGTTGGTCCCCGGAGCAGATCTCGGGTTGGCTGGTCACCGAGTTCCCTGATGATCCGGAGATGCGGGTGTCGCACGAGACGATCTACCTGTCGCTGTTCGTGCAGGCCAAGGGCTCGCTGCGTAAGGAACTGACCCAATATCTGCGCACCCGGCGCGGCAGTCGTCGCCCGGTCGGTCACTCGGTGATGAACGGCCAGGGCCAACTGCACCGGGATCGTCAACATCTCCGAGCGGCCGGCCGAGGCCGACGACCGGGCCGTGCCCGGCCATTGGGAAGGCGACCTGATCTTCGGCAAAGGCATGAGCGCGGTCGCCACCCTGGTCGAGCGCCACAGCCGGTTCGTGATGCTCATCGCCCTGCCGCACGGTCACCGGGCCGAGCTGGTGGCCGACGCGTTGTCGGCCAAGATCGTCGAGCTCCCCGACCAGCTGAAACGATCCCTCACCTGGGACCAGGGCAAAGAGATGGCCCAGCACGCCCGGTTCACCGTCGCCACCGGCGTGCCCGTCTACTTCTGTGACCCCCGCTCGCCGTGGCAGCGCGGCACCAACGAGAACACCAACGGGCTGCTCCGCCAGTACTTCCCGAAACGCTCCGACCTCAAACCGTTCTCCCAAGCCGACCTCGACGCCGTCGCCGCCGAGCTCAACGACCGCCCTCGACAAACCCTCGGCTTCAAGTCACCATCACAAACACTCGACGCCGCGTTGCGATGACCCACTGAGACCAAGGCACATTCGGCGTGCGCCCGAGTGCCGGTTAGGGCTCCAGGTGGGAGGAGACGAGGGTGGCCACACGCTGATCGGTCGAGCACGAGGGCGCATTCAGCTCGATCACAAGATTTGCCCTGGTGAACATGAGTAGCGGTGATTGGGAGCCGCTCTTGGCATCGCAGAATGCGCCTGCTCCGAGTGCGGGTACGTCGACAGCGGTGTCGGAGAACGTCTGGCGGCCGAGGCGCATGATCGTGGCCTCGCTACCTTTCGTCTTGGCCGAGTCCACCACGCGGACGACCACATTTCGTGAGGCCGTCCCGTCGGCTGAGGCGTAGGTGCAACTGACTTGGGCATCGTTGAGTGACGCCGGTTGCGGGCTGACCGGGTACCCGAGCAGCTGCTGAATTTCTGTCGCAGTGACGAGATCGCACGGTGCCGTCGGCAGAGAGATGGGACGGACGGATGTGGGACTCGTCGGCGACGTGCTCGACCGGGAGGCTGTTGTCGGGGAGGTTTGGTCGTTGGCTCCTTTCGCCTGCGATGAGCAGCCGAGCACGAGGAGGCAGATCCCAACCAGGGGCAACCGAACAACGGAACGAGTCCAGCGCGTAGTACTCACCTCGGCGTCGGGGCTGTATTTGCTCACCATCGCCTGTCGGCACGGGAGCGCACCATCTAAGCGCACCGAACGGCACATCGGCGTGCCGACGCGGTCGCCGCGTCGGGCTCGTCGTTGACCGACATCTTCGCTGCGAACCGCACGAGTGACGATGTTCGCTTGCCTCGTGCATCGGAGCGCGAGTGGTGCTCGCCGAGCCGCCATCGGATGAGGTACACCACCCCGATACAGGTCGCGATCAGTGCGGCGAGCCTCACGAGAAGTGCCGCCGCTCACCGGTCAAGGTCCAGCGGCATCGCCAGTCTTCGCCCACCTCCGTGATCACCGGCCCATTATCGGTCGGCACCCGCCCGGGATGAACCACCAACGCGCCCGAACGGCACATCGGCGCTCGTCCCGATCGGGCCGACAGCCGTTCGCTGTCGATGAGCGCGAGAGCACGCACCGCCTGTGCCGCTCATGGAGGCGTGCCTTGGAGCAGTGCAGCGTTGTTGGCGAGCGGGGATGTTCTGGGGACACACGCCATCGTGCCCGCGCCGCTATAGATCGTGACGTCGTCGAGATCGGGTCCAGTGATGATGACGGCATCGAGCATGGATGCGTCTGTCGGGACGGTGCCGACCGAAGGCGGCTCTTCGGCGCAGGCCAAGATGGAGTCGAGGCGGTAGGGAATCACCCATGCGGCGACTCGGGTAAGGCCTCTGGCGCTTCCGAGGGCGGTGTGCAGTGAGACCGCTCCGGCCAACACTTGGTAGGAGGTGAGTTTCGGCCCCACGACTGGTTGGCTCGTCGGGCCAGTAGGTGGTCCGAGCAGGGTGTCGCGTAGCAAGGCGATCGCCTGTTGTCCGGTGACTGATGAGGGTGGCTGGCCGGAGGCAACGATCAATGCGTCGCGGTCGGCGCTGAAGGGCACCCGCAGGGGCGTCCCCGGCCAACTAACAACTGACACGGGCCTCACCGGGGTGATGACCTCGGAGACCGGCGGGCGCCGAGCCTGAGGCGTGTTCGCCGACTTCGAGCAGGCTCCGGCAATCAGAAACGCGACGATCAGAACCACACTCGCCGTTCGTCGTCGCCTCAACACGACCTCCTGGTGTGAGCCCGAGAATTTGACGCACACATGGGCGGGCTGGTTCCCAGCCGGGGGTGCAACGCCCGAGACTGCCCGCGCCCGAACGGCACGGAGGGCGTGCACCCGATCGCGGGTTCGGCGCTCCCGAGGTTCTAGATCGAGTGTCTGGCGAGGTGGGCTGAGACCTCGTCCTTGACGGCTTCGGGACAGTCCTGGACCAACCAGTGGCCGGCGGGGAGCTCCACGACACGGTAATCGCCGGTCATGAGATCGGACGCCAGGTTGACACTCATTCGAAGCGCGTAGGGATCGTCCTGTCCCCATAGCAGAACAGTCGGCGTGGCCACCTCGCCGAACTCGAAGGTGGCGTCATCGAGGGCGCGTCGGTGGCCACGGCAGGCTCGGTACCAGTTGAGCGCACCGGTGAGGGCACCTTCCTGTCGGAACACGTCCAGATAGTCAGCGATCTCCTCAGCCGAGCTCGAAGTCCACGACAGCTCCTTGAAGATCGCGAAGTCGTCCGGCGAGATCGTCTCCTCGGCCAGGTGATTCGGCGCGGTGAACAGGTCCAGGAAGCTCCGGTACAGATCTCCAGCCGGATCAGCCCATGCTGCTTCCGCGAAGGCGTGGTAGTGCGGGATCGACAGGCTCACGAAGCTGGCGATCGGTTCGGGGTTGGCGGCGAGAGTCGCCCACGCCGCGTTCGCACCCCAGTCATGAGCCACGAGGTGGAAACGATCGAACCCCGCCGCCTCCGCCAGCGCGTGCACATCGGCGGCGAGATGCTCGTAGCTGTAGTCCTCCACGGCGACGGGCCTCGCACCCGGGCTGTAGCCCCGCTGATCAGGTGCCAGACAGTGATACCCCGCCGCGGCCAGCTCCGACATCAGCCGCACCCACATCCGCGATGTCTCGGGGAACCCGTGGAGCAACACCACCGGTTCACCACCCACGCCCATCTCACGACACACGAACCGCTCACCATTCGCCGCCACCTCACGAATCGCCACTTCCCCAGCCACACTCACTCCCCGCTCGACCGACAGCCGCCACTATCTCACGCTGACTCGCAGCCGGATCGAGCCCGCGCCATAACGGCACCTCGGTGCTGGCCGGTCAGGGCTCGCTGGCCAACCTTCGACGTCGCCCTCCGATGATCTCTCGCACCTCAGCCTCGATCTGCCCGAACTCGGGATGTATCCAACCCTGCTCATCCACGTGTCCGCCACCCATGCCCCCTGCGACTCCGGTTCCAGCGGGCCGGTGTTCGAAGAAGACCCTGGCCATGTCGGGTGAGTTGTTCGGCCAGCGATGCCATCGAGGTCACCGAGGAGGTCCTTCAGCACTTCTTCGGAGCACTGCACCATCGAACACGGGAACACGGCATAGATCTGTCCACCGTCGTCACCCTCCAAGACGGCGGCGCTGTCCGGGTCACTGCGAGCACTCGCCAACGAGTGGAACGCGGTGTAGGGATGGCCGGTCGCATCAGCCATCATTCGTCGGAGCTCGCTCTCGTGCTCAGGCAGTGGACTGGGACCTTTGTCGTCCGTCATGACCAGGATCATCCCAGATCAAGGCGGACTGACCGCGAAGCCCGGACACACTTAACGGCACATCGGCGCACGAGCTGGGTCTTCCGGGTGGCGGCGTTAGGAAGTAAGCGATGTCGGTTGGTGGGCACCTCGTAGTGTGCCGTCGTGGATGCTGTTTCGGGGATGATCTCTCGCTATGGCCGGCGCTTTGGTGAACAGCTGCTGGCGGTCGCTGATGGTGATGGTGGGAACGTGGTGGGATCGCCGGTTTGTGCCTGGCTCTTGGCGGCGTTGTGCGCGCCCTTATGTGATGGCGTGAGCCGGGCGGGGGTCGAGGAGCACCTTGGCACCGACGCCGAGGCGGCGGCCGCCTTGGCCCGCAGGCTGCTCGATGACCCGCACCCCGCGGTAGCGACCGCGCTCGCGCTCTGGCATCGACCCGGCTCGACGAGCGCCTCGTTCCCCGGCTGGGAAGCGACTATGCCGCGCATGGCTTCGCTGGGAGCCATCCCGACTCGCGCCGCGGCGGATGAGTGGGCCCGAGCGAGCACGCTGGGGTTGATCGAGCAGTTCCCCGGACCGATCGAGAACGCAGGCGTCTCGGTGGTGCTCGCGAACGCCCTGGCCTCGAGAGTGAATTGGTGCCGCTCCTACGATGCCGCCACCTCAGCCCTGCTTCGCTCGCCGTGGTCGAGGAGGGTCGCCGAGGTGCTGATGGTGGAGGAGCCCGACGAGGCCACCTGCTTTTTCGCTCACACGACGACGGCGGGGTTGGTCGCGGTGCATGTGGCTTTGTCCGTCGAAGGGCTACGGGTGTGTTCGGTGATCGCCGACCCGAGTCGGCCCGCGGCTGCGGTGGTGGCCGCCGCGCTCGAGGTCGCCCAGCTCGCCGCGGATGGACCGACCCAAGCCGTGCGCGCCCCATTGGCAGATCTCCCGCTGGGGGATCAGCCAGGATGGTCGGTACACGAGACGGCGTGCAGCCCTGGTGAACAAGACGAGGTGTCCTTCGTCGTGCTCCCGACATGGACCGCCAGTAACAGCCTCGATCTGGTATCCGCCGACATTGGGTTTCAAGAAGCCGCCAGTGGGTTCGCAACCTTGTCTTCTGACCAGGCGATCGCCTCGGTCTTCGCTCAACAGGTCGCATTCGCGTCATACCGACGAACTGGTTTCGAAGCCGCAGCGCTCGGCACTGCCCTGACGCTCGGTGCATTGGGATGGAACGCGGGTGCTCGCCGCCGAGTCGCAACCCTGCGGTTCGGACACCCCTACGCCGTGATCGCCACGACCAACGAGACCCAATTGCCCCTCGGCCGACACTCCGACCGGTTCGGCCCCGACGCGTGGTTCGGCCTCCCCGTGTACTGCGCGTGGATCACCGACCCCGACGAGCCGGACGCCACGTGACCGCGCCCCCGGACCCAGACCCAACCCCGCCGAACGGCTGCACATCGGCGCTCCTGGCGATCGCCCCGAGCTGCCGGTTCGGAGCGAGTCAGGCTGGTAGAACCCGTGCTCGGTCGTTGCCGCTCAAAGGCCGGGCTTCGTGCTCAGCCGGCCGGGTTCTGGAGCGACGGCACGAGCCGCTTCTCCTCGCGTTGTGCGTCGAGCACCGACCGCATCTTGCTCAAAGCGTCCGCTGCGTCTGTGGCGCGATTGTGACGTTCCTCGGGGTCTGCGGTGAGGTTGTGCATCTCCCACAGCGGCTCGGCCGCGGGAGCCGCGAACGGGTTGGCGGGGAGGCCGTGGTCAGCGTTCCAGTCGTCGAGGCGCTCGTAATAGTGGTTGAGCTTCCAGAGCTCGTCTGCACCGTCGGCGCCGGTGGGGAGCGTGGCGATGACCGACTCGATGAACGCCGGCTGGTCGAGGCCCCCGAACGGCTTGCCGGTGAGGATGTTGTTCATGGTGACCCCCCGGGTCACGTCGTCCTCGGTCATGAAGTAGATCGGCTGGCCAACCGAGCCGGCCGGTGCCTTCCCGGTGATGAGGCCGCTCAGGTCACGACCGGGCAGCGGGCGGGCCTCGGCATGGTGCTGTGACACCCCGGCCGTGGCGCGTTCAACGTCGATACCGGCGAGACCCATCAGCGTGGGGATCAGGTCGACATGGCTGGTGGGCGCGTCGATCCCACCGGAGACAGGCGCCACGCCAGGACCCTGCACCAGCAACGGGACGCGGGTGGCTTCGTCGAAGGCGTTGCCCCACTTCTGCACCAGTCCGCCGTGAGCGCCGAGTAGATCGCCGTGATCCGACGTGAACACGACGATGGTGTCATCGGCCATCCCTGAGGCCGCCAACGAGTCCAAGATGCGCCCGATGGCCTGATCGACCAGTTTGAGGAGGTAGTAGTACAGGCGCCGGTAGGCGACGTCGGTGGGCAGGTCGGCGATCATCTGCGGCCACAGCGCCTTGAACTTCTCCTGGCACGCCGGACGACCGGCGAACGAGTCGCCCTGGGACGGGGCTTCAGGGATGTCAGGCACCGTGTCGTCACTCGGTTCGAAGCCGAGCAGCAGCTTGTAGAGACCCCCGGCGAACGCGATGTCGTGGGGGTTCACGAACGAGGCCACCGCCAGCCACGGCCCAGCGCTCGACGCCTGGGCCAGCTCCCCGAACAGCTCGACCACCTGCTCGGCGAACACGCCGTCTCGCACCGTGCCGCAGTCGGACTTGAACGCACCATGGGGCTCGCGGCCGATCCAGCCGGAGAAGCCGAACGGGTCGAGGCGATCGGCCTTGCGATAGGCGGCGACCGCCTCAGCGATGGGGCGGCCGTCGTCGTCGGAGGCCATCAAGCCTTCATGGCTTCCCGGGATCGAGAGGTTCGCGTGACTCACATGCCACTTGCCGCGGTAATGGGTCTGGTAGCCACCCGCTCGGAACCAGTCACCCAACGTCGGGACCTCGTTTGGATCCAGCCAGCCCATGCCCGGGTCGCTGGCCTGCTTGGCCACTCCGTCGGTCTGGCTCACCCCGTGCAGGGAGGGGTACTGGCCCGTGAACAGAGTGGCCCGGCTGGGCACGCACGCGGTGGACCCGGCGTAGTGCCGGTGAAACTCCAGACCTCCGTCGCGCAACCGATCACGATTCGGCATCTGGCCACGCCGGAAGGCCATCACCTCCGCCGTCTCATAAGGAGGCGCGTAGCGCTCCTCGTCGGTCATGATCAGCAAGATGTTCGGACGATCCATCCCCGAACCCTACGCGGCCATCTGCCAACCCCGCACCCTCGCCGTCGGAGCGCCGAACAGCACCTCGGCGCTCCTCTATCGCACGCAGCACCGGTCCGCTTCACGCGTCGTCCTACCTGAGCAGAACCGACGCGCCTCGACCTGCTCTACGGTCTCGGTTCGACGACTCTGCTTACGACCCAGCGGTGCTTGCCGATCTTCCGGTCACGGATGAACCCGAGCTTTTCGTAGGTCGACATAGCGCCGTTGTACAGGAAGCCGGCGGGCACCGACCCGGCGGGCTCCGGGTAACCCTCGACGGTTCCCCCGCCCAGACCCGCGATGAGATCAACAGCCCCGGCGAGACCCGCGGTGGCCACACCTTGACGCCGATGCCCCTTGCCGACATAGCAGCACGCGATTCGCCAGTCTGGCGAGGTGGTTCGACCTTTCTCGTACGCCGCCCGGCTCTTGATCCGGGGCACCTCGTCGGGTGCGCCGAACTGGCACCAGCCAACGCAGTCCTCTCCCTCGAACACGAGCGCCGCGTGGGCCTTCCCCTCTCGGACCCGCCGTTGCTTCGCAGCACGCTTCTGCGCATAGCGCTTCTGTGGCTCATCGATCCACGACTCCTCTGGGTGGAACCCCATGCACCAGCAGCCGCCAAACACTCCGTTGTTGCACTCCACCAGCGCGGCAAACGCGGCCCAGGTCGACTGATCGAGAGCCCTGACCGTGTACCTCGGATTGACCACGGAACCGACCCTAACGAGGTCTCAGTCAGACGAGAGCTGGTCGGTCGCGTGTCATCGGGTCACCCGTGATCCCTGGCGGAGTCGGACGCGGGTCGGGGACGGGGTGCTGCAGTAGAGGACGCGGGACGGCGGGAGCTCCCACCACTTGCAACCAGGCCGTCTCAGGTCGTGTGGACGATGTAGACGTCGCATGGCGCATGAGAGGCGACCTTGCTCGCGACGGCGCCCAACACCTTCGCCGCGCCATGGATGCGCTTGTTCCCGACCACGATCACGGTGGCGTTCAGGCGTTCGGCTTCGGCACACATGACCTCGGCGGGCTTGCCTGCGATCGCCGCGGTGGTGACCTCATCGTGGTGCAGTCGGAGATCGGCGGCAGCGATGGCCAGCACCCCTTCGGCCGTGTCGAGCGTGCTGGCCGTTCCGGGGTGCATGGCATCCGGCGAGCGAAGGCCGGCGCTGCGGTCGTACGCGGTGACGACGTGCAACGGCGCGCTCAAGGCCGCCGCCAGCTCCGAGGCCGCACGCGCCGCGGCTGCCGCTGTGGCACTCCCATCGACGCCTACAACGATCATTCCCAACTGGCGCTCCCTCCGGCACATGAGACTGTAATCCCCGTCGGCGTCGCTGCGATCAGAAGACGTTGTCGGTGGTGGGCGGGGCGTTGCGGCTCGGTGCCCGAGGCGAATACGTGCCAGTCGGTGGGGACGCCTTTGGAGGCGCGTGCGCCGCGGTCCTCGAAGCGGAGTTCGGATCCCTCGACAAGATCGTGAACGGCACATCGGGCACGCGCTCGAGCGCCCGCTAGGTCCGCCCTATGGTCGAGCCGTGATCCTGCCCAGGGACCGGGACCCCCGCTTCACCACCATTCGACGCGGAGGGACTCTCACCGACCCTGACCATCGCCTCCTGGCCCTGTGGGCGGCCGTCTGCGCGGAGCACGTTCTGCACCTCTTCGAGTCGGTAGACCCCTCCGATCCGCGGCCTTGTGAGGCGATTGAGCAGATTCGGGCATGGGCTCGCGGCGAGATCAGGATGTCTCAGTCCCGCGCGGCAGGCGGCCATGCAATGGCCGCGGCGCGAGAGTCGAACGGAGCGGCTCGACATGCGGCATTCGCGGCCGGCCAGGCAGCAGTGGTGGCGCATGTTGCTGCGCACGAGTTGGGGGCCGCGGCCTACGCGATCAAGGCCGCGCGTGCGGCGGCGCCGGCCAGCGAGACCGAGCGAAGCGGATGGCTCGAGTGCTGTTGGCAGCGTGAACAACTCCCGAAGGCGATACGCGGACTCGTCCTGGACGACCAGCGCTTGCGCAACGAGATCTGCTGGTCGGTCTTCGACTAGCGACGGTCAGTAGTTGTCCGAGATGACGCGCGAGCGATGCTGTGCTGCGCCCTATCGGCACATCGGCGTGCGCTCAGAGATCAGTTCTTGCCACCAGTCTGCCCGAGCACTGTGAACGTCGCCTCGGCCAAACTCGCTTCTGACCTCGCCGAGAGCGCGGTACCGGTCACCCGGTGGAAAGCGTCAGCGTTCAGCAGACCCTGCTCGTCGAGCCTCACATTGCGTCGTCGACGGTGTCGGTCGACGAGCCACGAGCCGAGTCCCAGTAGAACGAGAGCAATCACGACACCGATGACCATCACGCCTCCCACCGATCAAGTGAGATCCAGCGTACCGCCGACGGGTCAGGAGCCCGCTTCCCCGAGCGCCGAACCGCACATCGGCGTGCCCGAGCGCCGGTTCGGTGCGAGTACCCTCAGCGGTTAGGAGTGTTTCGAAACCGGCAGATTCGAGGCTGATGGGCGTTCCATGGCCCAGGCGGCGTTGGTTCGCGGTGGTTCTCTGTGCGGTCATTGTCGTGCAGGGCGGGGCTGTGGCGTGCACGTCGTCGTCCAGCGATCACCGATCATTCGGGCCGACACGGACCACTGCGACCCCCGCCGACCACGCCTCGCCGACGGCGGCGGAATCGCCGACCACCACGTCGAGCAGCGATACCACGACCGCCATACCGCTATTGCCGGCACAGCAGTGCCGCCCGCGTGCCGAACGAACCGACTTCTCGCAGGTCAGTGCCGATGATCCCCTCGACCGGCTGGGCCCACGACCGGCGGGGAGTGCACCTGCACAAGGCTCGGCGCTCGTGCCCACCGGTGGTTGGCAGGTGGAGTCCGCCACCCCCGATGGATGGTTCTGGCTGGGCGGGCGGATCGGGCTCGCTCGTTTGGACCCGGCCACCCTCCGGGCAACTGTCGTGCTGCAATCTCGGCGCGGCTGCTCGCTCGAGGCCGCAGCCAGCAACCTCACGAACCTGGCCGTGTTGGCCTGCCCGACCGGCCCGGCCGACCAGGTGGAATCACCCTGGGCGAACCGGCCGCTGCCGAGCTCGGCTCCCTGCCTGATCAGTCTGCTCGACTCCAATACGGCGGAGGTCACGGCCACGTTCATCGTCGACGAGGATCCACAGGTCCCAATGGCGCTCTCGGTCGATGCCACCGCTGTCCGCCTCCAGGCCGCCAACAAGGTCGTGTCGATCGATCTCCGAACCGGGGTCCGCCACACCACCGATGCATTCCCGGCGTGTGGCCGTTACCTGACCGCGGCCACTGGACTGTTCGCGCAACCGCAGCCCTCGGACCTCGTGCCGACCACGCCCTACGCCATCATCTACTGCGGGTCGGACACTTCGGTCATCTACAACCTGGACACCGACGAGCCCGTCGGCGGGCGCCATCCCTACATCCCGGGCAGTCAGCACTTCTCCCAACCCGACGCCGATGGGTTCTGGGTCGCGGTGAGCCCCGGCCTCCAACACCTGACCGGCGCTGACCTACACCTGGACGCCACGGTCGCCGAGCCGCCCAACAGCGGCCCGTTTGCTTCCTTCGGCGCGATCACTCCCGGATTGGTCAGCGCCAAAGACCTCTGGCAGGTCGGATGCACGTCGCTGCCGAACCCCGACGACCCGTGTCAGACCAGCCCGGTCGTCGCCCTGGTGCGCCGCGATGTCCGCACCGGTGCGCTCGCCCGATCATGGTTGGCGCGAGGCGCCATCGCCTACAGCCGCGCCCAGGTGCCCAACGGCGTGAACCTGGAATCCGCCGACACCACCGGGCTCTGGTACAGCCTGTTCGGAACGCTGTACCGGCTCGCCCGCTAAGTCTCCCCACCAACGGGAGGTCCGGTGTCACGGCGTGCCCATCCGGCTCGGCCCCTGGTGATCGGTACGAAACGGCCCGCCCCAAGGAGTTGCCCCTCGACGTCGATGACCGCGACCGGGCCCGCGGTGTCGGGAACGGCGGGTCCGCAGAGCCAGGCCTCTGAGGTGAGCGCACTCTTCCTGAGAGGTAGGCGCACGACAGCAAATGGATCCGCACCCGACGGGTCGTCTCCTGGGTTGAAGAGGGCGATGTTGCAGCCGTCAGGTCGCCGACTCCAGCGCACGGCGGTGGCCGCCACGTAGGGCCCGGTCTCCACGACCTGTGCTGCCGACCTGGCTCGCCATGTCGCCACGAGGAACAGCCCAGCGATGATCAGAGGAGCGAACCCCAGGATCGTGTAGAGATCCTGACCCCTTGCAGACTTGCTCGGGTAGGCGGACTCGAGGTGGATGCCGATGGGCGCAGTCACCACGGTGAGGGCAACCAAACCGACGACGATCGTTGCGTTGAGCGTCCAGGCCCGACGAAGCGCAACCCTCGCAGCGTCACGCACGCCGTCATCGGGCTGGGACCCGCTCTCGTCAGCCACCGACCGATGCTAGCGAGCGGCCCCGTTCACTGTGTACTCCGGTGTGCGAGCTCCGGATGTTCATGGTCAACCGTCGCGTCCACGCTCGAGCGGGCCGCGGCCGAAACCTCGCCGTGCCCTCGCCTACGATCCCGCCTGCGATGTGCGTGCCCCGTCCACCTCGGTGTCCCACCCCCGCGACGTCGGCGTCACGCGGCCGCCGGTGTTCGCGCCGGAGGAGATGGTGAGCGGGGCGCCTGCGCCACTCGCCGCGCCGGATGACGTCGGTCGCCTCGGGGTGTGGCGGTTGAAGCGCATGTGGTCGCGATCCGACGCGATCCGCCGAGGCCTCGCGACCGAGCCGTACGGGGAGGTGCGCGACGACCACCTCGTGCTCGACGCGATCGGGCTCGGGTTCGAGCAGGCGAGCGTCGAGCTGATGCGGTGCACGTCCTTCCCCCGGCGGCCGTTCGGTTGCCCCTACCGCCTCGACGATCCGGACGATGTCCCAGACAAGCCTGATCAGCGCCCCACGATGGTGACGCTGGCGTTGGCTCCGCGGCCGATGGTGTGGGCCAACCCGATGCGCGCGTCGGGCACCTGACGCACGCCGGCTTCGCCGCGAAGCTGCCGCACGAGCTCGACCACCTGGCCGAGGCCCGACGCGCCGAGCGGCTCGCCCTTGGACAGCAGACCGCCCGAACGGTTCACCGCGGGGAAGGCGCTCGCCCCGCCGCCGGTGGCCTCGGCGGCCAGGAGCCGGGGCTGCTCACCCGCCCCGCACAACCCGAGCTCGACCCACGAGAGCAGCTCACGGGCCGCGTCGGTGTCCTGGCACTCGACGCAGTCGAGGTCGCCCGGTCCGACGCCCGCCTCGGCGTAGGCGGCCTCCGCGGCGAGGGCACTGGGTGGCGTGATGGCGTCGTCCTCGATGCCGGCCAGCGGGGTGGACTCGTCGAGCACGCTGCCGGGCAGGTGGCTGCGCAACGTCGCGGCCCTGAGCTGGATCCCGCCGGGGCCGCGACGCACGACCATGGCGGCGGCGCCCTCGTTCGGCGAGCACAACATCCACAGGTGCAGCGGGTCGCAGACGAGGCGCGACGCGAGCACATCGGCCGGCGGTGACCTCGGCGCGGAACATCGCGTCGGGGTTCAGCGCCCCCCACCGCCGGTTCTTGACCACCAGCGCGGCGAGGTCGTCGCGCGTCAGGCCGTGCTCGCGCAGCAGGCGCTGGGCGCGCAGCGCGAAGAACGCCGGCGTGGCGGCCAGACCGGACTCCTCCTGCCAGGGCGCGAAGAACGACGAGCGGATGATGCCGCTCGGCATCTTCTCGACCCCGACGACCAGCACGGCATCGTGCTCACCGGATCGGATGGCGGTGGCGGCCAGCGCCAGCGCCGCGCCGCCGGATGCGCAACCGGCCTCGACGTCGACGATCGGGATGCCGGTGAGCGCCAGCGCGCCGAGCACGCGGTGGCCGGCGGCCACCCCGCCGTACGCGGTCGCGCAGAAGGCCGCGCCGATCTGGCCACGGGCCTCGGCCGGCGTGGCCCACCCTGCGTCGGCCAGGGCGGCCCTGGTCGCGACGACGCCCATGTCGGTGGCGGTCAGGTCGGCGAACCGGCCGAACGGGTGCAGGCCGATGCCGGCGATCTCGACCCCGTTCACGACCCACCCGGTCCGGCTTCGAGGGGCGGCTCAGCGGGTGCGAAGGCCCAGATGCGGTGGCCGCTCGGCAGCTCTTCCACCGTGACCTCCATCGGCTGGCCGGCCCGCAGCGCGGAGGGATCCGATTCGGTCAGCCGGCCGATCACCCGCAGCACGTCCAGCTGCGGGAGGGTCAGCTCGACGATGCCGAACCCGAAGGGCACGGGGCCGTCGTAGCCAGGCGGCGCCGCCGTCACCGCCGTCCACCCCCAGAGCGTCCCCGTGCGCGGGAGGGCCACGACCTCGACGTCGTCGGCTCCGCTGTACGGACAGATCGACGCGGGCGGGAAGTGGTGGTGGCCGCTGGTGGCCGACCACCCACCGAGCAGCGTCGGACGGCCGTCGGCGTCGACGTCGAGCCACCGGTCCGGCACCCACTCGTCGCTCATCGTCTGCGAGCGTGCATCGTCAGATCCGCCGACCGGTGCCAGCCCACGCCGCGTCGCGCAGCAGGCGCTTGAGCACCTTGCCGTTCGGGTCGCGGGGGAGGGTGGCGACCATCTCGTAGCTGGTCGGGCACGCGTAGGGGTCGAGGTGTTCGTGGCACCACTGGTCGAGCTCGGCCGGCGTGACCGCCCGGCGGACCTCGACCACGGCGACGGGCTGCTCGCCGTCGCGCTCGTGGGGAACGCCGAAGACGGCGCAGTCGACCACGGCCGGGTGCTGGTGCAGCACCTCCTCGATGGCTCGCGGGTACACGTTCACGCCCGAGCGGATGATCAGGTCGCCGTGGCGGTCGGTCAGGTAGAGCCATCCGTCGGCGTCGAGGTGGCCGATGTCGCCCACGGTGAAGGCGTCGTCGCGCCACGCGCCGGCGGTCTTGTCCGGGTCGTTGTGGTACTGGAACCGGCCCTGGGCGGGGCGGATGTAGACCAGACCGTCCTCGTCGGGGCCGAGCCGCTCACCCGATCCGGGATCGACGATGCGGATCTCGACCCCGGGCCAGGGCTGGCCCACCGTGCCGGGCCGGGCCGACCAGTCGGTGCCCGAGACGCGGGTGGCACCGCCCTCGCTGGCGCCGTACAGCTCCCAGATCTCGGCCGACGGGAGCGCGTCGATGATGCGCTCCTTGACCGGCCTCGGGCACGGCGCCCCGGCGTGGATCACGTGGCGGAGGCTCGACAGGTCGTAGGCCGCCCGCTCGTCGGCGGGCACCTCGAGGATTCGGATGAAGTGCGCCGGGGTCAGGAAGGTGGTCGTCACCCGGTGGGCCTCGATGGCGGCCAGGAAGTCGCGGGCGTCCCAGGCGTCCATGAGCACGACGGTGCCGCCGGCGTAGAGCGTGAGGTTGGCGTAGCCGTAGGGGCCGGCGTGGTACAGCGGCCCGGCGGCCAGGTGCACGTCGTCGGCCGTGTAGCCCCACATCGCCTGCAACCCGTCGTGGACCATCTGCATGACCGCGGGGTCGGCGACCGCGCCGTGCACGACGCCCTTGGGGCGCCCCGAGGTGCCCGACGTGTAGATGACCGGCCACGACGTTGGCCACTGGTAGGCGATGAGCTCAGCCGAGGCGTCGGCCAGCCGCTCCGTCGTAGTCGTCACCCACCCACACGACGGGCAGCGAGCGGTCGTGCACCACCTCGGCCACCTGCGGGCGCAGCGACACATCCGTGACGAGCGCGCCCGCCCCCGAGTCATCCAGGATCCACGCCACCTCCTCGGCCCGGAGGTGCCAGTTGAGGTTGAGCGCCGAGACGCCGAGCTTGGCCGACGCCGCGAGCGCTTCGACGAACTCGAAGGAGTTCGGCAGCATCGTGGCCAGCCGTCCGCCCGGCTCGAGCCCGACGCCGCGCAGCACGTGCGCCAGCCGCGAGGCCCGCTGGTCGAGCTCGGCGTAGGTGCACGTGCGGCCCCCGGTGGCCGAGACGAGCGCCGCGTGCCCGGCCCGACTGCTCGCGTTCTCGGGGTACCCGTTCATCGGACGGCGAGCCTAACTGACACCACCGTCAGGTCCCGCGGCCCGCCGCGGCCCGTCGGCGCAGCTCGGCCGTGTCGACCTTGCCGGCCGCCAGGAGGGGCAGCTCGTCGAGCACCTCGACCACCTCGGGGGTCTTGAACCGGGCCACCCCTCGGGCCGAGAACCAGGCCGCGCACGAGTCCAGGTCGAAGGTCTGGCCGGGCCGGCACACCACGAACGCGCAGACCTGTTCACCGAGGCGCTCGTCGGGTCGCGCCACCACGGCGGCCTGGCGCACCGACGGGTGGGCCTCGAGCACCGCCTCGATCTCGGCGGCAGCGATGTTCTCGCCTGCCGCGGATGATGATGTCCTTGATCCGTCCCACGATCGTCAGCCAGCCGTCGGGGTCGATGCGGCCGAGGTCGCCGGTGCGGAACCAGCCGTCGGTGACGGCTTCGGCGGTGCGCGCGGCGTCGGTGTAGCCGGCGAACAGCTCGGGTCCCTGCACCCACAGCTCGCCGTCGGGGCCGAGCCGCAGACGGACCGACCCGGTCGGACGGCCGTCGGTCTCGCGGGCCCGCACCGGGTCGTCACCGGCGTGGCTGGTGGTGACGGTCGGCGCCTCGGTCGAGCCGTAGGTCCGCTTGACCTCGGCCCCGAAGAGCTCGGAGGCCTCGGAGACGAACGCGGGGGTCACGCCCGCTCCTCCACTCGAGATGAGCCGCAGCGACCGCACGCGCTCGTGCGAGAAGCCCGCCGCGTCGCGAAGCGACACGAAGAAGGTCGGCGGGCCGATCATGAACGTGATCCGGTGGCGCTCGATGAGGTCGAGGGCGTGGTCGGGATCCCAACGGGCCATGAGCACCGTCGTCAGCCCGCCCGCGGCCGGCAGGGTCACGGCGTTCTGCAGGCCCGAGATGTGGGCCAGGGGCGCGGGCATGAGGACGGCGTCGCCGGCGTGCAGGCCGTGCACCGACGCCATGAGCGCCGCCTTGTAGGCGAGCGACCCGTGGGTGTGCAGGACGCCCTTGGGCTCGCCGGTCGACCCGGACGTGTGCAGCACGACAGCCAGGTCCGCCGGTCGCGCCGCACCGGGTGCGACCGGATCGGCGCCGGGCTCGTCGGCCATCGCCGCCACCTCGTCGGGGTCGACCACCAGCGCCGGATCGAGCCGGGCCACGAGGCGCTCGGCCTCGGTCGGGCCGGCCAGGTGGTGCAGCGGCGCGGCGACGGCGCCGAGGCGCCAGCACGCCCGGTAGAGCGCGACGACCTCCCACCGGTTGGGCGACTGCCAGGCCACGGTGTCGCCGCGCTCGACCCCGCGGCGGCGCAGCGCCCCGGCCAGGCGCGCCACCGAGGCTTCGAGCCGGCCGGCGTCGACCTCGACCCGGTCGTCGACGACCGCTCCACCCGATGGCGCCGTCGGCTGGTCGAGGGTCCCGGCGTCCACCGGCGCGTCGTCGTGCAGCCAGGTCGGAGCGAGGCGCGTCATCGGATCGGTGACGGGGACACGCCCGCCCGCTCAGCCTTTCTTGACGCGGACGATCATGGTGAAGCGCTCGGTGACCACGGGGTCGCCCGTCTCGTCGCTCCACGCCATCTCGCGGACGTAGAACTCCATCGTCGCCGACGACGTGTCCTTCTCGTAGACGTCGCTGATCCGGCCGACGCCCGTCAGCGTCTCGCCGACCCGCGGCGAGCGGTGGATCTCGAAGCCCTGCTCGCCGTGCAGGATCATGCGGCCCGGTCCGCGCAACCGGTCGAGAGGCAGCCCGGCCGGCGCCTGGCGGCCCATCGATCCCCAGTAGGCCATCGAGAACGGGAACGTGACCGGGGTCGGAGCCGCCTCCCCGGTGTAGAGGTCGGGATCGTCCTTGACGGCGGCGGCGAAGGCGCGCACCGGCCCCTGCTCGATCACGATCGTCTGGGTGCCGAGGTCGGTTCCGATGAGGTCGGTGAGTGCCACGTCGTTCTCCCGTGGAGTTAGCTGACGTCCGTGTCACCTTAGCGGCGGCCCGGGATGGGGCAGGTAGCGTGCGCCCATGGCACGACCGAGGACGCCGGCCGGGCGGGCGCGCGAGACCAACCGGCGTCTGACCGACGAGTATCCCGACGCGCATTGCGAGCTCGACCACCGCAACGCCTTCGAGCTGCTGGCGGCGACGATCCTCTCGGCGCAGTGCACCGATGCCCGGGTGAACCTCGTGACGCCCGTGCTGTTCGCCGCCTACCCGACCCCGGACGACCTGGCCCACGCCTCGCCCGGCGACGTCGAGGACATCATCCGATCCACCGGCTTCTACAACAACAAGACGCGCAGCCTGCTCGGCATGGCCCAGGCGCTCGTCGAGCGCTTCGGCGGCGAGGTGCCCCACCGCATGAGCGACCTCGTCACGATCCCGGGCGTCGGTCGCAAGACCGCCAACGTGGTCCGCAGCGTCGCGCTGGGCGAACCCGGCCTCCCGGTCGACACGCACGTCGGCCGGATCTCGCGTCTGCTGGGGCTCACGACCGAGACCGATCCCGTCAAGGTCGAGCGCGAGCTCAACGCCATGATCCCGGCCCCGAGCGCGGACTGTTCTCGCTCCGGCTCATCCTGCACGGCCGCCGCGTCTGCGTGGCTCGACGCCCGCGCTGCGAGGACTGCGTGCTGAACGACTTCTGTCCCTCCGCCCGCCTCTGAACGGTGAGACGTTCGTTCCGAATCGGTCGTCAAGAGGCGTCCTTGCCACCGTATGGATCGGCAAATGCCCATGTCACGAGCGAATCCGGCGTTCGGGGGGAACAATTTCGGCTTGGAAGTGGAGGTGGGAGGCCCCCTGGGGCTACGATGTATGTCACCAGGTTCCCGCCACCTGGTACCCGGCGACACATCTGGGATCCGCCGCCCAGTGTCGCCCCGCCGACGCCCCTTCGGGGGCGTCGGCCCTTTTGGCGATCGGTCCTCGTCCTTTGTAGGCGGATCGCTACTTTCGGCGCGGACTGGTATCTGCCAGGTCGCGGGCGGCCTGTGTCCGCCAGGTCGCGGTCGCGCTTCAGCGTCGGGCGGTGAGGAACCGGTGGAGCTTGCGGTTGGCGGTGCGCAGCGCCCGCTCGATCTCGTAGAGATCGGTGGCGGTGGCCTCGTCGCCCGCGTCGCGGATGGCGTCGGCGGTCGCGGTGATGCGCGCCGTCAGCTCGTTGAGCGAGGTGGCGGTCGACTGCAGTCGGGCGAGCTCGTCGGTCACGGTGCCTGTCTACCCGGTCCGGCCCTGCTCGCGGGCACCGACCGGGCTGAAGTCGTACCGGGCACGCGCGTGGTGCCCACTACCGTGGGATCGTGCGACCCCGTGCCACCCGCCGACGTCTGTGCCGGTCGTGCTGAACCGCCTCGACCTGCGCGGGGTGCCCGAGGCCGAGCTGGCCGAACGCCTGCCGCGGCCCACGATCGATGCCGACGCGCCGCTCGCCTCGGTGCGGGCGCTGCTCGACGAGGTGCGCCGGGGCGGCGACCAGGCGGTCCGTGAGCTGACCGAGCGGTTCGACGGGGTGACCGTCGAGCGGGCCCGCGTCGATCCCGCCGAGGTGGCCGCCGCGCTCGAGGCCGTCGACCCGGGCGTCCGAGAGGCGCTCGAGGCCGCGGCCGGCTCGATCGCGGCGTTCCACGCCACCCAGGTGCGGCCTCCGCGCACCTACGAGCGCGACGGCATCGTCGTGCAGGACCGGTTCGTCCCGGTCGAGCGCGCCGGGCTCTACGTCCCGGGCGGTCGGGGCTCCTACCCCTCGTCGGTGCTCATGACGGCGCTGCCGGCCCGCGTCGCGGGGGTGGACGAGCTCGTGCTGTGCGTGCCGCCGGACGGCGACACCGGCCACATCGCCACCTCGACGTTGGCCGCCGCCGCTGTGGCCGGCGTCGACGAGGTGTACGCCATCGGCGGGGTCCAGGCCATCGCCGCCATGGCGTTCGGCACCGAGACGATCCGGCCGGTCGACGTCATGGTCGGGTCCCGGCAACCTCTACGTCGCCCTGGCCAAGCGCGAGGTGGCCGGCGTCGTCGGCGTGCCTTCCGCCTTCGCCGGGCCGTCCGAGATCGTGGTGATCGCCGACGAGACCACGTCTCCCACCTACGCCGCCATCGACGTCATCGTGCAGGCCGAGCACGGCCCGGACGGCCTGGCCTGGCTCATCACGTGGTCACCGAGCCGCCGCCGACCTGATCGACGCCGAGATCGAGCGCCTGGTCGCCGACGCACCCCGACGCGCCGACATCGAGCGCAACTTCGCCGGTGGCGGGCACCTGGCCCTGGTCGACGGGCCGGCCCAGGCGATGGCGGTCGCCAACCTGATCGCGCCCGAGCACCTGCAGCTGATGAACGCTGACGCCCGACGACGCTCGTGCCGCTGGTGCGCAACGCCGGCGCCGTGTTCTGCGGTCCGTTCTCGCCCGCCTCGATCGGCGACTACATCGCCGGTCCCAGCCACGTGCTGCCGACCTTCGGGTCGGCCCGGTTCGGCAGCGCGCTCGGCGTCGACGACTTCGTCAAGCAGGTGCACGTGATCTCGGTCGACCGAACCCGGCTTCGAGCGATCGTCGCCCCACACGTGGAGGCGCTGGCCACCGTCGAGGGCTTCGACGCCCACGCCCAGTCGATCGAGCTCCGTCGTCGCGACCTCGACGCATCGGTGGTCGCAGAGAGATCGACCGCCGGCGAGGTGGTTCCGTGATCCGGCCGCGCGACGACGTCGCGCTCATGTCCGGCTACCACTCGCCCCAGGTCGACGTGAAGGTCCGGCTCAACACCAACGAGTCGCCCGAGCCGCCGCCGGCCGCCTGGCGCCGCGCCTACGCCGACGCCGTCGACGGCATCGACTGGCACCGCTATCCCGATCGCGGCCGCGCACCGACCTGCGCGCCGCCATCGGCGAGCTGCACGGGGTCGGCCCCGACGCAGGTGTTCGTGGCCAACGGTTCGAACGAGGTGCTCCAGACGCTCCTGCTCACCTACGGCGGGGCGCGGGCGTCGCGCGGCGGTGTGGGAGCCGACCTACGCCCTGCACAGCCACATCGCCCGGCTGACCGGCACGGCGGTGGTCGAGGGCGAGCGGGCGGCCGACCTCTCGACCGACCTCGACGAGGTGCGCCGCGTGTTCGCCGAGGCCGCTCCGTCGATCGCCTTCCTCTGCTCGCCCAACAACCCGACCGGCATGGTCGACGACGAGCACGTCGTGGGCGAGACGTTGGCGCTGGCCCGCGGCGTCGACGGCCTGCTGGTGGTCGACGAGGCCTACGGGCAGTTCGCCCCGTGGTCGGCGCTCGGGCTGGTCGGCGACGAGGTGCCGCTCGTCGTCACCCGCACCTTCTCCAAGACGTGGTCGATGGCGGCCGCCCGCCTCGGCTACCTGATCGGACCGTCCGATCGTGGTGGCCGAGCTCGACAAGGTCGTGCTGCCCTACCACCTCGACACGGCCAAGCAGCTGGCCGGCACCCTCGCGCTCGAGCACCCGACGAGATGCAGGCGCGGGTCGCCCACCTGGTCGAGGAGCGCGGGCGGCTGGCCGCCGCGCCTCGGCGAGCTGCCGGTGCACGTGTGGCCGTCGGGCGCCAACTTCGTGCTGTTCCGGCCCCGCGACGTGCGCCGGTGGCGACGTGTGGCAGGCCGCTGCTCGACCGGTCGGTCCTGGTCCGCAACTTCTCGACCGTGCCCCGGCTCGAGGGCTGCCTCCGCGTCACGGTCGGCACGCCGGACGAGGACGATGCCTTCCTCGATGCCCTCACGGAGATCCTGACAGGACGATGATGCTGCGATGAGCACCGCCAGAGTGGGCCGGGTGGCCCGAACCACCAACGAGACCGAGATCGTCATCGCGCTCGGCCTCGACGGCCGGGCCGCGTCGAGGTCGTCGACCGGGTTGCCCTTCTTCGACCACATGCTGAGCCAGCTCGGGCGCCACGGCGGGCTTCGACCTCGCTGGTCGACGCGCAGGGCGACCTCGAGATCGACGCCCACCACACCGTCGAGGACGTCGGCATCGCCCTCGGCGAGGCGTTCGCCATGGCGCTCGGCGACAAGGCGGGCATCCGGCGGTTCGGCTCGAACCGCGTGCCGCTCGACGAGGCGCTGGTCGACGTGGCCCTCGACCTGTCCGGCCGGCCCTACCTGCGTCTACGAGGTCGACTTCCCGGGCGAGAAGATCCTCGGCGACCCGCCCTTCGACCCGCAGCTGGTCGAGGAGTTCTGGCGGGCCTTCACCGTGGCCGCGGGCATCACCCTGCACATCACGCTCGTGCGCGGCAAGAACACCCACCACATCATCGAGGCGACCTTCAAGGGCGTGGCCCGCTCGCTGCGCGACGCCGTGCGCGATCGACGGGCGAAGGCATCCCGAGCACCAAGGGCTCGTTGTGACGTTGATCGCCGTGCTCGACTACGGCATCGGCAACCTGCGCTCGGCGCAGAAGGCGCTCGCAGCACGTCGGGGCCGACGCGCGGCTCACCGACGACCCCGGTCTGATCCGCGACGCCGACGCGGTCGTGCTGCCCGGCGTGGGTGCCTTCGGGCGGTGCATCGAGGCGCTGCGCGAGCCGCGGCCTCGACGAGGTGGCGCTCGACGCCATCGCCAGCGGCCGGCCGTTCCTCGGCATCTGCATCGGCATGCAGATGCTCTACGAGTCGTCCGACGAGTCACCCGGCGTGCCCGGGCTCGGCGTGCTGCCGGGCCGGATCCGGCTGCTGCCCGAGGGCGTCAAGCGTCCGCAGATGCAGTGGAACGTGCTCGAGCCCAGCCGCTCGTCGGCGATGCTCGAGGGCCTCGAGCCACCGGTGTGGATGTACTTCGTCCACTCGTTCGCCCCGCAGCTCTCCGTCGACGTGGTCGCCACGTGCGACTACGGCGGCCCGGTCACCGCGGCGGTCGAGCGCGGCAACGTCTGGGCCACCCAGTTCCACCCGGAGAAGTCGGGCGCGGTGGGCCTCGCGATGCTGGCCAACTTCGTGCGGGCGGCGGCCACGCGCGCCCGCTGACGCGGTGGTGGACCTCTACCCGGCCATCGACCTGCGCGGCGGTCGGTGCGTCCGGCTCTACCAGGGCGACTTCGACCGCGAGACCGTCTACGGCGACGATCCGGTCGCCCAGGCCCGGCGCTTCGCCGACGAGGGCGCGAGCGTGGATCCACGTGGTCGACCTCGACGCCGCCCGCACGCGGCGAGCCCGGTCAACCGCGCCGTCGTGGCCGCCATCGCCGCCGCCGTCGACGTGCCGCGTGCAGACCGGAGGTGGCGTGCGCGACCTCGAGGCGGCCCGCGCGCTGGCCGACGCCGGCGTGGCCCGGGTCGTGGTCGGCACCGCGGCGGTCGAGGATCCGGGCCTGCGTGGCGCGGCTGGCGCGGATGGTGCCGGTGGCCGTCGGCCTCGACGTGCGCGGTCGCGAGGTCGCCGTCCGCGGCTGGGAGCAGGGCGCGGGCGTCGACGTGGCCGCCTGCTGCCCAACTTCGCCGACGCGGGCGCGGCGGCTGTCGTCGTCACCCAGATCGACGTCGACGGCACCGGGTTCGGGCCCGGACCTCGAGGTCTACGCCGAGCTGCTCGAGCGTCACGCCCTTGCCGCTGATCGCCTCGGGTGGCGTCGGCACCCTCGACCACCTCCGGGAGCTGGCCGGCCTCGAGGTCGGCGGTCGGCGACTCGCGGGGTCATCGTGGGTCGGGCCCTCTACGAAGGCGCCTTCACCCTGGCCGAGGCGCTGGCGGCCGTGAGCTGAACTGCTGGCCCGAGGGGCAGAGGTCGGCGGGGCGGTCGGGTCCCGGGGCGCCGTGTCGGGCGGACGGTCGAAGCGGTAGAGCAGGATCGAGCCGCCGATCGTGCCGAGCGGGGCAGTAGGCCCGCAGCCAGCTCAGCTGGCGGTGGTCGTTGGTGGTGAGCAGGGTCGCCGAGACCGCCACCCACCCGGTCGAGCCGGGCCGGTGGGGTGGCCAGCAGCGAGGTGGCGCCGGGGACGTCGGCCGCGGTGATGCCCCGCGGCCCGAAGTAGGCGACGGCCGGATGCCGGCCCCGGCTCCAGTCGACGAGCCGGTAGAAGTCCTGGCCCCAGTCGACGTTCGAAGTTCGGCGGCCACCCGGTAGGCCGGACGGAACGGCGGCATCGTCCACGCGATCGAGTGCGGGTTCGACCCGACCGTGAAGGCGGCGCTGCGGCGACCAGCGCGCGCGCAACGGCCCCGTAGGCGATCCGCCTGGGCGTCGGAGCCAGGTCGGCGGCGACCCGGACGATCGACGCGGCGGCGACCAGCCACAGCGCCAGCACCGGCAGCAGGTAGCGGACGCCGATGTCGCGTGGGCCCGGCACGGTGAAGGCGGTGATGACGACGGCCGGCAGCACGACCGCGGCGAGGGTGCGGCGGCGAACCGACCGCTCGACGCCGATCAGGCCGACGGGGGCGACGACGAGCAGGACGCGTGGTCGAGGTCGGGACCTTCACCACGAGGCTGACCGGCCAGTACCACCAGCGGCCGCCGATCCAGAACGATCCGAGCAGGTAGCCCGGGCCGGAGCATCGTGTCGTTGCGACCCGAGGTAGCGGAGCCCGACCAGGTCGGCGTGGGGGAGCAGTCCGGGGTGCAGCAGCTGAGCCGGGGGCGATCACCACGTAGGTGACCCAGACGAACGCCCAGGCGACCAGGCCCACGATCGCCACGGCGTCGAGCACCGATCGTCCAGCGTCGGTCCGCGCCATCCGGAGACCAGCACCACCGCGGGGGCCAGCGCGGCCAGCAGCAGCCCGGTGTCCTTCACGCCGGCGGCCAGCCCGCAGGCCAGTCCGAGCACCAGCAGGCGGCGACGGGCGGCCGGGTCGGCGCGGTCGATCTCGAGCACCCGGATCAGCGCCAGGGTCACGAGCCAGGGTCGGCCAAGCGTGAACGGCAGGTCGATGCCGTCGAGGTGGCCGAGGCCGACCACGAGCGGTCCGGCCAGCCAGAGCAGCGCCGCGGTCACCGCGGCCGCGCGGCCGAACAGCCGCCCGGCGATGGCGAAGATGACCAGCGCGGCGAGCGAGGGTCTCGAGCAGGGGCACCAGTCGGGCCAGGAACATGACGCGTTGCAGCGTGCCGTTGCCGCAGCTGGGCCTGCAGGAACTCGGCGCTGTAGATGCGCTCGTCGCCGCGGTCGCCACGCCGAGGTGTGGGGGATGACCGGATCGGCGAACAGGGCCGGCAGCGGCGGCCAGCGCCTTGGCCAGCGGCGGGTGCTCGGGGTTGATGCGCAGGTCGTGGGTGGTCAGCGAGCTGAGCCCGGCGGCCACGTAGACGGGCTCGTCGAAGGTGGGCGAGTCGGACCAGGCCTGGTAGAGGCCGAGGGCCAGGAAGGCCAGACCGGACACCAGGAGCAGCGATCCGGGCCGCATCGAGCCCCCTGGCGGGCCGTGGATCCGAGGCGTCGGGCAGGGGTCCTGCCCCGGGATCGGACACGCCGGACAGTATGGTTCGTGCAGGTGCGACCGCTGTCGGACCGGCGCGAGCTCGGCCAGGTGGAAGCAGGCCACTCAGCGGGCCAGGTGCAGAGGCCAGGCGCGTCAGAGGCCGAGCGAGGTGACGGACACGTGAGTCTGGGGAGCGGAAGCATGAGGTGGACGTCAGCGACGCGGTCCCGCATCGCCCGCCATCGCCCCCACCGGCGCGTGCGTCATCGGTTGGGTGGTCTACCTCGTCCTGCTCGGGATCTACATCGCCATCTGGGGCATCCCCTTCACCGAGGACACGCTGCTCATCTGGATCACCGGAGCCGTCTTCGTCTCGTGCCTCGGCGATCTCGAACCGGTTCCGTCGCGGGTTCATCCGCGACTGGTTCCCGCTCTACGTCGTGCTCGGGCTCTACGCGCTGCTGCGTGGCTACGCCGACCACCTGCTGTTCAACACCCACATCACGCCGCAGCTGCGCTTCGACGAATGGATCTCGGCGCGGCGTCGTCCCCGACGGTCCGCCTGCAGCGGGCCTTCTTCGACCAGTACCACCTGCACGTCTGGGACTACATCGCCTGGGCCACCTACCTCTCGCACTTCTTCCTGTCGTTCCTGATCGCCGGCGTGCTGTGGGTGCGCGACCACAAGGCCTTCCGGCGCTTCGTGGCCCTGTACGTGACGCTCATGCTGTCGGGCTTCCTGACCTACGTGCTGTACCCGGCCATGCCGCCGTGGCTGGCCAGCAAGGACCGGCTACATGCCGCCCTCGGTGCGGATCGTGCCGATGGTGTGGAGCAGCCTGGGCATCCACTGGGCCGCGGCGCTGTTCGAGAGCGGCAGCCGGTTCAACAACGACGTGGCCGCGGTGCCGTCGCTGCACGCCGCCTGCCCGCTGCTGATCTGCCTCTTCTTCTTCCCGCGGACCAAGCGCACCTGGGTCAAGGTGCTGCTGGTCGCTCTACGTGCCGGCCATGGCGCTGGCGCTCGTCTACACGGGCGAGCACTTCGTCTTCGACATCGTGCTCGGCTGGCTCTACGCCACGGTCGTGTACTTCGGCGGCTCGTGGGTGCTCGACCGCCTCGACGAGCGCAAGGCGGCTCGCCGCCAGGCCAGGCCGAGGCGCGGCCGCGGGCACGTCGGACGGCCGGCACCGCCCGAGCGATCGAGGTGCCGAGCCCGAGCTCGACCTGGTCGCGGCCTGCCGGTCACGCCGACTGACGGCGGCGGTAGCGTCGTCCGCGATGCAGTGCCGCCCGGGTGATCCCGTGCCTCGACGTCGACGCCGGTCGGGTGGTCAAGGGCGTCAACTTCATCGACCTCCGCGACGCCGGCGATCCCGTCGAGCTGGCGGCGCGCTACGACGCCGAGGGCGCCGACGAGCTCGTGTTCCTCGACATCACCGCGTCGAGCGACCAGCGCGACACCATGATCGACGTGGCGCGGCGAACCGCCGACGAGATGTTCATCCCCTTCACCATCGGTGGCGGCATCCGCAGCGTCGACGACGCCCGGGCGCTGCTGCGGGCCGGCGCCGACAAGGTGTCGGTCAACACCGCGGCCGTCGAGCGGCCGCCGCTGATCACCGAGCTGGCGGCGGAGTTCGGCGCCAGTGCGTGGTCGTGGCCATCGACGCCCGCCGGGGCGAGCCCGACAGCGACACCCCGACCAAGAGCGGCTACGAGGTGTTCACCCACGGCGGGCGCACGCCGACGGGCATCGACGTCGGGTGGTGGGCCAAGCAGGCCGAGCGGCTCGGCGCCGGCGAGCTGCTGCTCACCTCGATGGATCGCGACGGCACCCGCGACGGCTTCGACCTCGAGCCTGACGCGGGTCGGTCACCGACGTCGGTCGGCATCCCGGTGATCGCCAGCGGGGGAGTCGGCGCGCTCCACCACCTGGTCGAGGGCATCGTCGAGGGGGGCGCCGACGCGGTGCTGGCCGCCTCGATCTTCCACTTCGGCGAGACCTCGGTGGGCGAGGCCAAGGCCTACCTCGAGGCGCACGGGGTGGTGACCCGGCCGACGCGTCCAGGCTGATCAGGGTGGTTCGGTCAGCTCGTCGGTCAGCCCGACGATCGGCTGGTGGCGAACCGGGTGACGAGCTCGGCCAGCTTGTCCGTGCGGCCGGCGAAGAAGTGGTCGGCACCGGCGATCACGATGACCTCGGTGTCGGACCAGTCGGCGGTGACGGCGCGCGCGGAGTCGGGCGACCGGAACTGGTCGTGCTCGCCGACCGCCAGTCGTTTGGGACGCGGGTCGTGGGCGGCGACCATGGCCTCGAGGGGCACCACGCGCAAGGGCGGGGCGATCAGGAACCATCCCGCCAGCCGGGCGTCGACACGGTCAGCGCCACATCGGCGCCGAAGGACCAGCCGGCGACGACCAGCGGCAGGCCCGGTGCCAGCTCGACCAGTCGCGTCGATGCCCGCCTCGATGTCGAGGTGCTCGGCGGTGCCGCCGGTGTGCTCGCCCCCGGAGCCTTCGACGCCGCGGAAGTTGAAGCGCAGCGTGGCCAGGCCCCTGCCGGGCAGGGTGCGGAACAGCTCGCTCGTGACCAGCGAGCGCATCGACCCGCCCTGAGCCGGGTGAGGGTGGGCCAACAGGACGGCTGCGGCGGCCGCCCTCGGGCAGGTTGGCCTCGCCCTCGAGGACCACCCCGTCGGCCGTGGTCAGCTCGACGCGTCGGAGGGGGGCGGCGGGGTCGTCGCCGAGGGCGTGGGCCATCGTCGTAGACGGTACCGTCGGAGCGTGCCCGACCTCGACGACGAACCGACCCCCGACACGGATGCCGACACCGACACCGACGAGCCCGGGGGGTCCGACCACGTCGACGAGGTCGTCGGCCTCACGCCGAGCGGCCGGCGAGGCGACACCCTGGTCGAGCGGCTGACCGGTGGCTCAGCCGACAAGATCCCGATCAAGATGATGTCGGATCGCATCCTGGTCCGCTTGGGCGGGGCCGAGGGCGAGCGACGCAGCACCGGCGGCATCCTGATCCCCGCCACGGCGCAGATGGGCAAGCGCCTGGCCTGGGCCGAGGTGGTGGCCACCGGCCCGAACGTGCGCCAGATGGAGCCGGGCGACCACGTCCTGTTCAACCCCGAGGACCGCTACGAGGTCGAGGTCCGGGGCGAGGACTTCGTGATCCTGCGCGAGCGCGACGTCCACGCCGTCGCGGCCAGCCGCCTCGAAGAGGGCTCGACCGGTCTGTATCTCTAGGCCCTCCGGTCGGCGAGCCTCCCTGCGGGCGCTTCGCCATCCGGGTGTCATCGTGCCAGCGGCTTCGCTCCGGCTCCGCCGCAGTGGCGATCCGATACCGGTTCGTGACCCGGGGGGAGGGCCCCTACGATGACCGGCCTATGCCGGCCGTCACCCCCATCGCCGTCACCGACGAGCAGCTCGCCGCGGTGCAGCTTCGACGACGACGGCCTGGTGCCGGCCATCGTGCAGGAGGCGGGCACCGGGCGCGTGCTGATGTTCGCCTGGATGAACGACGAGTCGCTGCGCCGCTCGCTCGAGACCGGTCGCACGTGGTTCTGGAGCCGGTCGCGCCAGGAGCTCTGGTGCAAGGGCGAGACCTCGGGCGATCGCCAGTACATCCGCGAGGCCTCCTACGACTGCGACGGCGACGTGCTGCTGTTCGTCGTCGAGCAGGAGGGCAACGGCGCCTGCCACACGGGCAACTACTCCTGCTTCTTCCGGTCCTTCGGGCCCGAGTCCTGACCGCGGGTCCCCGTTCGGCGTGCCCAGTCCTGATCGCGCCGAGTTCCATGCCCTGGCCGCGAGCTACACGGTCGTGCCCGTCTGGCGCGAGCTGCTGGCCGACCTGATCACCCCGGTCGCGGCCTTCGCCCGGCTGTGCCGCGACGACGAGCCGGGCTTCCTGCTCGAGTCCGTCGAGCACGGCGACCGGTGGAGCCGGTGGTCCTTCGTCGGGTCGCCGCGCCGCCGCCACCTTCACCGCGCGCGGCAACGCGGTGGCGGTCGACCACCGCGTGCCTGACTCGATCCCGCTCGACCAGGGGATCCTGGCCGCCACCGAGGCCGTGCTGGCCTGCTACCGGGCGCCGCCGCTCGACGAGCTCCCGCCGCTGCACAGCGGGCTCATGGGCTACCTCGGCTACGACGTCGTGCGCGAGGTCGAGCACCTGCCCGACGCGCCCACCGACGACCGCGGCCTGCCCGACGCGGTCCTGTCGATCATCGGCGAGCTGGCCGCGTTCGACCACTTCCGCCAGCGGGTCACGCTCGTCGCCAACGCGTGGATCCCGCCCGATGCCACCGACGACGAGCTCGACCGCGCCTACGACGAGGCGGTGGCCCGGCTCGACCAGCTCGCCATCGACGGGGCCAGTCCGCTCGACGAGCCGTTGGTCGAGCCGCCCAGCACGACCGACGAGCTGCCCGAGATCACCTCGTCGATGGGATCCGACTCGTACTGCCAGGCGGTCGAGGTGGCCAGGAGCACATCCTGGCCGGTGACATCTTCCAGGTCGTCCTGTCCCAGCGCTTCGACTTCGTGCTCGACGCCGACCCGTTCGACACGTATCGGGTGCTGCGCCAGGTCAATCCCAGCCCGTACATGTACTTCGTCCGGCTCCCCGAGCTCACGCTGATCGGCTGCTCGCCCGAGCCGATGGTGCAGCTGCTCGACGGCCGCGTGATCTCGCGTCCGATCGCCGGCACCCGTCGCCGCGGCCGCACCGACGAAGAGGACCGGCGGATGGCGGCCGAGCTCAGCGAGCACCCCAAGGAGATCGCCGAGCACATCATGCTGGTCGACCTGGCCCGCAACGACGTCGGGCGCGTCGTGCGGTTCGGCACCGAGCAGGTCGACGAGATGCTCACCCTCGAGCGCTACAGCCACGTCATGCACCTGACCTCGCAGGTGTCGGGCGAGCTGGCCGACGACACCACGCCGATCGACGTGCTGCGGGCCACCCTGCCGGCCGGCACCGTCTCGGGGGCCCCCAAGGTCCGCGCCATGCAGATCATCGACGACCTCGAGCCCACCCGCCGCGGGCCCTACGCCGGTGTGGTCGGCTACATCGACTTCTCGGGCAACATCGACACCGCCATCGCCATCCGCACGATGGTCGTGGGCACCGACGGGCGGGCGTCGGTGCAGGCGGGGGCGGGCGTCGTGGCCGACAGCGTCCCCGAACACGAAGACCTCGAGTGCCACAACAAGGCTCGGGCCCTCCTGGCCGCGGTGCCCGGTGCCCGGCGGATGACGGCGCAGCGCCGCGCCGCTTCGGCCCCAGACAGGCGAGACTGAGGGGCGTGGACCAGACACTCGACCTCTCCGACACCTATCAGGCGCTGCTGGCGGGCGCCGAGGTCGAGGTGCCCGTCGACGTCGTCGAGGTCCGCGGCCCCGACGCCACCTCGTACCTGCAGGGTCAGATGAGCCAGGACCTCGCCGCGCTGGCCCCCGGGGAGCGGGGTTGGTCGCTGCTGCTCGAGCCGACCGGCAAGCTCGGGTTCTGGGTCGGTGTGTCGCGCCACGCCGACGACCACTACCGCCTCGACGTCGACCCGCCGTTCGGCGCCGACCTCGCGGCCCGGTTGCACCGCTTCAAGCTTCGCACCGACGCGGAGATCACCGAGGCCACCGACGCGTGGCACCGCATCGTCTCGGTCGGGACAGGCGCCGGGCCCGACCAACGGTTGCTGCGGGCCGGTGTTCGCCCGGCCGGCACGAAGCCGGGGCCCGTCGCGGCGGCCGAGGCGTTCGAGATCGTGCGCATCGAGTCGGGCCTCCCCCGGATGGGCGCCGAGATCACCCCAGACGTGATCCCGGCCGAGCTGGGGTCGTGGCTGATCGAGGCCTCGGCCAGCTTCAGCAAGGGCTGCTACACGGGACAAGAGCTCGTGGCCCGGATCGATTCGCGCGGCGGCAACGTCGCCCGCCACCTGCGCGCTCTCGTGCTCGAATCCGACCAGGTGCCCCCCGCCGGGGCCGAGCTGATCGGGCCCGACGGGGCGGGCGCAGCCGATGCCAAGGTGCTGGGCACCGTGACGAGCTCGGCCCGTCCGCCCGGGGCGCGACCCCGGTGGCGCTGGCCTTCGTGCACCGGTCGGTGTCGGTGTCCGATCCGGTGCTCGCGCGTTGGGCGGGCGCAGAGGTGCGCGCCTCGGTGGGTGCGCTGCCCACGGTGATCCCCGCTCCGCTCGTCGGCTAGGACGGCACCGAGGGCGGCACGTACGGCGGCGGGGGCGGAACCGGGGGCGAGCCGCCAGCTGGACCGACCGGGGGGCTCGGCGGCCACCCGGCCGGCGGATGGGAGGGCGGGGCCGTCGGCGGACCGGATGGCGGGCTCGATGGGGGACCGACCGGAGGTCCCCCCTGAGGGCCCAGCGGGGGACCGGAGGGCGCGGGCCACGATCCGGGGGTGGGTGGGACCGGGGCGGGCGCGACGGCCGGGCGCAGGGCGACGACCATGCGCGCGCCGCCACCGGGGTTGGCCTCGGCCCGGACCGAGCCCCCCATGGCCTCGATCAGCTCGCGGACGATGGCCAGCCCGAGCCCCGAGCCGATCTCCTTGCGCTCGGGTTCGTGCCCGGCGACGTAGAGCCGCTCGAACACGTGGGGGAGGTCCTCGGCGGCGATGCCCGGTCCGTCGTCGGACACCTCGACTCGGGGACGCGCTGGGATCGGCCACCACGGTGACGGCGATCGACTGCCTCGCGTACTTGTGGGCGTTCTCGACCAGGTTGGCCACCACCTGCGCCAGCCGATCGGGGTCGGCCAGGGCCCAGACCGGTGCCGACGGACGCACCAGATCGAGTGCGAGTCCGGCGCCTTCGATCTCGCGCCGGAAGCCGTCGACCGAGTCGGCCATCAGCTCGCCGAGATCGACGGCCGTCAGCTGCAGCGAGAACTGCCGACCCTCGAGCTTGGCCAGGTCGAGCAGGTCGCGGACCAGCCGCTCGAGCCGTCGCGATTCGGCCAGGATCACGCCGGCCGCCTGCCGGGCGTCGGGAGCGGCCCCGTCGGCGATGGCCTCGGCGTAGCCGCGGATCGAGGTCAGCGGCGTCCGCAGGTCGTGGGACACCGACAGCAGGAACTGCCGCTCGAGTCCGCGTGACCGCTCGAGCGAGTCGGCCATCCGTTGATCGACCGGGCCAGCGCGTCGAGCTCGTCGGTCGAGCCGGCGTGGTGCTCGGGCACCCGCACCGCCAGGTCGCCGTCGGCGATGCGCGCGGTGGCCTGGGTGGCCTCGGTCAGCGGCTTGGTCAGGCGCCGGCTCAGACGGGCCGCGATGAGCGCGCCCAGCAGCAGCGTGGCGATCGACGCGAGCACGAACCAGCCGACGCCGCTGCCGATGGTGGGGGAGGTGTCGCGGGTCAGGAACAGGACGCCGACGAGGTTGGCGTTCGACGGGATGCTCTCGTCGAGCGGAACCGCGGCCCAGACCTGGCGGCTGGTGCTGCCGCTCACGATCTGGCCGTTGCGCAGTGCGGTGTAGTCGGCCGACGTCGAGCCTGACCCCCGGTGGGATGGGGTCGCCCAGCGTCGTGCGCGGCCGGTTGTCGCGGCCGAGGATGACCAGGTCGACGTCCTTCAGGTTCGAGCGCGTTGCGGTACTGGATGATGCGCTCACGCTGCGTGCCCGTCGCACGGACGTCGAGGATGGCGGCGGTGGCCTCGGCCTGATCGCGGATGTCCTTCTGCGCGGTGGTGCGGGCGCCGACCCGGTTGAGGGCGAGCGTGCCGAGACCGGCGAAGAGCGAGCGCGGCGGCGACGGTGCCCAGGATGGCGAAGGTGATGCGCCTTCTCATGCGCCCAGTCTGGCCGGGGAGATGTGAACGATCTGTGATCAGCGCGGAGCACTCAGTCGAGCCGGTAGCCGACGCCCCACACCGTCGAGAGGGGGAACGACGTCACCGAGCTTCTTGCGCAGCTGGCGCACGTGCACGTCGACGGTGCGCTCGTCGCCCACCCAGTCGACACCCCACACGCCGTCGAGCAGCTGGCGCCGGCTGAGCGCCAGGCCCCGGTTCTCGGCCAGGTAGGCGAGCAGGTCGAACTCGCGGGCGGCCAGGGCCACGACGGTGCCGTCGAGTCGCGCCTCGCGGCGGCCGAGGTCGACCTCGACCGGACCGGCGTCGAGGACGGTGGGCGCGTCGCGCTGCGGGGCCGTCGGCCCGGCGCAGGATGGCCTTGACCCGGGCCACCAGCTCGCGGGGCGAGAACGGCTTGGTCACGTAGTCGTCGGCCCCCATCTCGAGGCCGAGCACGCGGTCGATCTCGCCGTCCCGGGCGGTCAGCATGATGATGGGCATGTCGCTGTGGCTGCGCAGCTCGCGGCACACGTCGAGACCGTCGAGCTCGCCGGGCAGCCCGACGTCGAGGATCACCAGCTTGGGGTGGCGGTCGCGGACCAGCGCCAGGCCGGCCTCGCCGTTGCTGGCCTGGTACACCCGGTAGCCGTCGTTGCGCAGGTAGAGGTCGACCAGGTCGGCGATGTTCGGGTCGTCCTCGATGAGCACGACGGCGGGGGGATCGGCGCTCATGGTCCGCCATCGTCGCGCTCCGGGGGAGCCGGGCGCGGGACGGTGGCTCTACCATCGGCGACGTGACGCTGTACGAGGTGCTGGGGGTCCGCGTGGAGGCCTCGACCCGGGAGATCCGCCAGTCCTACCTGGCTCGCGCCCGCCGTTGCCATCCCGACTTCCACGCCGGCGCCGACCCGGCCACCCGCGCCGGCCAACGAGCGCGAGATGCGACGCCTCAACGAGGCCTGGGCCGTGCTCGGTGACGCCGGTCGTCGGCGCCGCCTACGACGCGGAGCTGCGGTCGACGCCCGCCCTGGCCCGTCGAGCACGGCGATGCCGGCCCCCGAGCCGACCCGTGTTCGTGCCCTACGACGACGACGACACCGACTACGCCGCGCTGCTCGACGACGCGCCGCCCGGGCAACGGCGCCGCGCCTGCCCCGCGGCGGTGCAGCTGGCGCCGGCGGTGCTGCTCGACCGGCGCCGTGTTCTGCCTGTCGGCCGGCCTGGTCACCAGCCTCGGCCCGCTGTTCGGCGCTCGGCGTGATCTGCCTCGTCCTGTCGGGGCTGTCGCTTCGTGCTCACCCCGGCGCTGGCCGTGCATGCGCAGCCTGCAGAGCGACCGCGACTGAGCGTCCCGCCGGCGTCGCGGCGCGGTAGGGTGCCGCCCATGTCCAAGCCCAGCATGTTCGTGAAGCTCACCGCTCAGCCCGGCAAGCGCGCCGAGCTGCTCGCCGCCTTCGAGCCGATGCTCGCGGCGGTGGCCGACGAGCCCGGCACGCGAGGTGTACACGCGTCCACCTCGACAACGCCGACGAGAACGTGGTGTGGATCTTCGAGATCGTACGCCGACGACGACGCCCTGGCCGCCCACTCGCTCGAGCGACGCGATGAAGGCGCTCTTCGGCGCGATCGGGCCGCTTGCTCGGCGACGCGCCGATCCTGGCTGCGACCACGGCGCACGGCGGCAAGGGCCTCGGCTGACGCCCGTGGCGTCGTGACCTATCTCGACCGGATCCTCGCCGTCCATCGGGCGGCGGCCGGCCACGACGACCGAGCGCTCGCCGACCTCGTCGCGCAAGCGGCGGCCATGCCCGCCACCCGCGGGCTTCCGGCGGGCGCTGGCCGACGCGCCCACCTCGGCCATCGGGGTCATCGCCGAGATCAAGCGGCGGTCGCCGTCGAAGGGTGACCTGGCCCCCGACCTCGACCCGGCCGCGGTCGCCCGCGCCTACGAGCGCGGCGGTGCCGCCTGCCTGTCGGTGCTCACCGACGGCGAGTTCTTCGGCGGCTCGCCCGCCGACCTGGCCGCGGCCCGGGCCGGCGTGTCGACCTGCCGGTGCTGCGCAAGGACTTCACCGTGTCGGCCCTCGACGTCGTCGACGCCCGTCTGATGGGGGCCGATGCCGTGCTGCTCATCGTGGCCGCGCTCGGCGCCGCCGAGCTGGCCGAGTACCTCGGCCTGGCCGCGCGAGCGTCGGGCTCGACGCGCTGGTCGAGGTGCACGACGAGGCCGAGCTCGACCGGGCCGTCGGCGGTCGGCGCCGACCTGATCGGCGTGAACCAGCGCGACCTGGTCACCTTCGAGGTCGACACGGCCCGGGCCGTCCGGCTGGCTCGGCCGGATGCCCCGAGGCGGCGGTGGCGGTGGCCGAGTCGGGCATCGCGGGCGCGAGCGACGCACGCGCCCTGCGACGACGCCGGCTACCACGCCGTGCTGGTGGGCGAGTCGCTGGTCACCGCGCCCGACCCGGCCGCCGCGGTCGGGGCCCTGCGCGCCGCGTGAGCCGCCGGGGTGCGACGGCGACCGGGCCCGCGGAATAAGCACGGTTCGCCCCGACCCCACCGGTACGGTGTCGGGGTGTTCGTCAAGATCTGTGGCATCACCAACGAGGAGGACGCCCTGCTCGCGGTGGCCATGGGCGCCGACGCCGTCGGCTTCGTGTTCGCACCCTCGCCCCGCCAGATCGCGGTGACCCAGGCGCGCGACATCGCCCGCCGGCTCCCGCCCGAGGTCATGACCGTCGGGGTCTTCCGCGACGAGGCCTCGCGACGGGTGGTCGAGATGGTCAACGCCGCCGGCCTGCACGGGGTCCAGCTGCACGGCCACGAGACGCCGGCCGAGGGGCGCTGGATCCGCCAGCGGGTGCAGTTCCTCATCCAGGCCTTCCCCGCCGGCGACCGGATGCTCGAGCGGGTCGACGAGTACCAGGCCGCCGACGCCGTGATGATCGACTCGCCCAGCCCCGGCTCGGGGCAGGTGTTCGACTGGGTGCTGGCCGAGGGCCTGCCTCTCGACCGCCGGGTGATCCTGGCCGGTGGCCTCACCGCCGACAACGTGGCCGAGGCCGTCGCGCCGCATCCACCCCTGGGGCGTCGACGTGTCCACCGGGGTCGAGCGCGAGCCCGGTCGCAAGGACGTCTCCAAGGTCATGCGGTTCGTCAACGCGGCCAAGCAGGCGGCCGCCGCGGAGGGCGAAGAGACCGCTCGACCTCGACGCGCCGCTCGCACGGTCCGCCGACCCGGGTGTCGACGAGCTCGACGGCGAGCCGGTGTTCTACGACTGGGAAGACGATCGCACCACCCGGTGAGGTGGCTGGTCGGTCGAGGAGCGCACGTGGCACCGCCTGCTGAGCCGTCGTTCATGGGAGAGCCGACCCCCGCGGGCCGCTTCGGCGAGTTCGGCGGCCGCTTCGTGCCCGAGACGCTCATGCCGGCGTGCCTCGAGCTCGAGGCAGGCGTTCCGCCAGGCCTGGGCCGACCCGGCGTTCCGCGCCGAGCTCGACGACCTGCTGCGCGACTACGCCGGACGCCCGTCGCCGCTGACCGAGTGCCACCGACTGTCCGAGCCGAGCTCGGTCTGCGCCTGCTGCTCAAGCGCGAGGACCTCAACCACACCGGCTCGCACAAGATCAACAACGTGCTCGGCCAGGCCCTGCTGGCCCGGCGCATGGGCAAGACCCGCCTCGTGGCCGAGACCGGGTGCCGGGCCAGCACGGCGTGGCCACCGCCACCGCCGCCGCCCTGCTCGGCATGGACTGCATGGTCTACATGGGCGAGGTCGACATGGACCGCCAGGCCCTCAACGTGTTCCGCATGCGCCTGCTCGGCGCCGAGGTCGTGCCGGCGGTGTCGGGCAGCCGCACGCTCAAGGACGCGGTCAACGAGGCCATGCGCGACTGGGTGGCCACGGTCGAGACCGACGCACTACTGCCTCGGCTCGGTCATGGGTCCCGCACCCGTACCCGTGGATGGTGCGCGAGTTCCACCGCGTGATCGGCGTCGAGGCGCGGGCGCAGTGCGCGGCGCTCCTCGACGGAGCCGCGCCCGACGTGGTGGTGGCCTGCGTCGGCGGTGGCTCGAACGCGGCGGGCATCTTCTCCGGCTTCGTCGACACCCCGGCCGAGCTCGTCGGCGTCGAGCCGGCGGGCGGCGCGGCCATCGCCCGGGGCGTGCCCGGCGTGGTGCACGGCATGCGCTCCTACCTGATGCAGGACGAGTTCGGCCAGGTGCTCGAGGCGCAGTCGATCTCGGCCGGCCTCGACTACCCGGGCGTCGGGCCCGAGCACTCGTACCTGGCGTCGATCGGCCGGGCCCGCTACGAGACGGTCACCGACGCCGAGGTCATCGACGCGTTCGCGCTGCTGTCGCGCACCGAGGGCATCATCCCGGCCCTCGAGCCGGCGCACGCGCTGGCGTGGGTGTCGCGGGCCCGGGCCGAGCTCGCCGGACGCACGCGTGCTGGTGAACCTGTCGGGCCGCGGCGACAAGGACGTCGCCCAGATGATGGACATCCTGGGATGACGGTGTCGCCCCCGTCGCCGTCCCGGACGGCGGAGTTCGAGCTCGACGAGCTCGACGCCGACCCTCCCGCCGGCGCCGACGGCGACCCGGGCGCGCTCGAGGCGACGCTGCGCGCCGCATCGCGACGCCGGCCGCAAGCTGCTCGTCCCCTACGTGACCGGTGGGCTGGGGTCGGACTGGACCGACGTCGTGGCCGCGGTGGCCGACGCCGGGGCCGACGCCATCGAGATCGGCATCCCGTTCAGCGACCCGGTGATGGACGGTCCGGTGATCCAGGCGGCCAGCGAGCAGGCCCTGGCCGGCGGCGCCACGCCCGTCGGCATCCTCGACGAGCTGCGCGGCCGTCGACGCCGGCGTGCCCCTGGCGGTCATGACCTACTACAACATCGCCTTCCGCATGGGCCTGGCCCGGTTCGCGGCCTCGCTCGGCGAGGCCGGCGTGGTGGCCGCCATCCTGCCCGACCTCCCCCTCGAGGAGGTCGGTCCCTGGGCCCGCACGGCCGACGCGGCTCGGCGTCGAGACGGTGATGCTCGGCGGCGCCGACGGCGTCCGACGACCGCCTGGCGCAGGTGTGCGAGCGGGCCAGGGGGTTCGTCTACGCCGTCGGGCTGCTCGGGGTGACCGGCGAGCGCGACGACCTGGCCGCCAGCTCGCTCGTGATCGCCCGCCGCTCAAGGCCGTCACCGACAAGCCGGTCCTGGTCGGGCGTCGGCGTCTCGAACGCCGAGCAGGCCGTCGAGGCTGTGCGCCGTGGCCGACGGCGTCATCATCGGATCGGCGCTGATCCGCCGCCTGCTCGACGGTGAAGGCCCGCTCGGCGCCGGCGCGTTCATGGCGTCGGTCCGTCACGCCCTCGACGCCGGGTGACGAGAGCTCGTGGGTTCTCGCGCGACAGCGCGACTAGGCCATATGACCTAGCGACCGGTCCCGTCACCTAGGCTGCACGGGTGCGCGACGGGATGACCAAGCTCCGGACCTTCCCGCGGAGCCGACTCATCGAGGTGCCGCTCTGCCAGGCGCGCACCAGCGAGTTGAGCCTCTTCGAGGCGCTGGGCGACCCGACGGCCGCCACCGACCCGATCGATTCCGACCCCCGTCTCTACTGGGACATCGAGTGGGCACTGCGGCATGGTCATGGGTCTGCAGTTCCACCAGCTGACCGAGCTGCTCGAGATCCAGCTCGACGCGGCCGACGTGGCCCACGCCCTGCGCCACCTGGGCGTGCCGGCCTACGACATGCGCCTGCTGCGCATCGACGACCCGGTCCGCTTCCTCGAGCTGTGCGACCCTCCCGACCTGATCTGGGAGGTCTGGCGCGAGGTCGGGCCGGGGGCGGGCGAGCGCACGCACATCCGACTGAGCCAACGCGACGCCGAGTGCTGGGCCGGCGAGTCCGAGAGCCTCACCGGCGTCCGCCACTGGGCCCAGCCCCAGGCCGAGTAGGTCAGGCCGAACCCCGCCCAGCCTTCCGTCGACGGGTCTCCGCAAGGAGGTCCTCCGCGAGCTGTCTCAGTTTGTCTCGCGAGACAGACACCCGTCGGAGCCGCCGCGCGCCCCGCCCTACCGTGCTCAGCGCACCTGGCGGCGGAGGGGGATCCTGTGTCGCGAACACCCGGATCGGAGGTCGCGAGACAAAGTGAGACAGCCCGTCGACGCACGTGCAGCAATGGGACCGCCCGCCGGATCGTGCGCGGATGGCACGACCAGCTAACCGCCGATGCCCTCGAGCTGGGCCAGGACGCGCAGCATGACCTCGTCGGCCCCGCCTCCGATCGACAGCAGGCGGGCAGTCGCGGAAGTAGCGGGCCGTCCAGGTCTCCTCCATGTAGCCGATGCCCCCGTGGAACTGCAGGCAGATGTCGGCCACCCGCCGGTTGAGCCGGCCGGTCTGGAGCTTGGCGATCGTGGCGAAGCGGGTCGTGTCCTCGCCGCGGGCGTAGGCCTCGGCGCAGGCGTGGTTGTAGTGGCGGGCCACGTCGACCTCGGCGATCAGCTCGGCGAGCTCGAACTGCACGTGCTGGTTGTCGCCGAGAGGGCGTCCGAACACCTGGCGCTCGTTGACGTACGCGATCGGTGCGCTCGAGTGCCGCGCCCATGCCGCCGACCGCCATGTACGCGGCGATCATCCGCTCGTTCTGGAACTGGGCCATCTGCTGCTGGAACCCGCGACCGATCTCGCCGATGGTGTTGGCCACCGGCACCCGCACGTCGACCAGTGAGAGCTCAGCGGTGTCGCTCGAACGGTTGCCGAGCTTGTCCAGCTTGCGACTCACGGTGAATCCCGGGGTGTCGGTCGGCACGACGATCTGGCTCATGCCCCGGTAGCGCCCCCGCTCGGAGTCGTCGAGCTCGGAGGTGCGGGCCAGCAGGCACAACCAGTCGGCCTGCGTCCCGTTGGTGATGTAGAGCTTCGTGCCGTTGATGATCCACTCGTCGCCGTCGCGGACCGCTCGGGTGCGGATGCCGGCGACGTCGCTGCCGGCGTCGGGCTCGCTGACGGCGATGGCCGCCACCATCTCGCCTCGGATGGCAGGGGTCAGGTACCGCTGCTTCAGCTCGTGGGACCCGAAGCGGTGCAGCGAGGGCGTGGCCATGTCGGTCTGGACGCTGATGGCCATGGGCACCCCGCCGCATCCGGCCCGCCCGACCTCCTCGCCGTAGACGACCGTGTAGCTGTGGTCGGCGCCCTGCCCGCCGTAGGCGGGGTCGTACTCGAGGCCGAGGATCCCGACCTCGGCCAGCTTGGGGAACAGCTCGTGGGCCGGGAAGATCCCCGCTCGCTCCCACTCGTCGACATGCGGGTTGATCTCACGCTCGACCAGATCTCGCACCGTCTTGCGGAAGAGGTCGTGCTCGGCGGTGAACTGCATCAGGCCGACCCGCCCGGAGGCGGCGGCAGGTGGTCCAGGCCGGCGCCCACGGCTGCCATCGCGGGGTCGAGCAGGCGGGTGGGCACGTCGACCACCTTGGCCCGCAGGTACTCGCCCAGGCCCTTGGCCTGGGGATCGATGCGCGTCGATGCCGCCACGCCGCGGCCGAGCAGGCCCATGATCACGAAGTTGACCGCACGCAGGTTGGGCAGTTCGAAGCGTTGGACCTCGAGGCCCTCGGTCTCGGCCGGCATGAGCTGGCGCAGGCGCTCGACGGTGAGCGACCGGACGAGCCAGACGTAGGCGTCGTCGCGGCGCGCCCACACCCCGACGTTGGCGTTGCCCCCCTTGTCGCCCGAGCGGGCGCCGAAGACCGCACCGAGCGGGGCCGCGGTGGTCGGGTCGTTCGGCGGTTCGGGGACCTGGAGCAGCGCGGCGAGCGGGCCCCCGGTGTCGCGATCGGACGAGCCGGCCGGGGCGGCGCCCAGGTTCCAGCTGATCAGGCCATAGGCGTTGGCGTCGTCCGCATCGCTCGGCGCCGCGCGCTCGTCGGCGGTCGAGCGGAGGGATGCGGGTGCGCTTGCCGTCGAGCACGACCTCGTGGACGGGGATGTCGTCGGCGATCAGGGCCGGCCAGTAGACGCCGAAGCTCGAGGCGTCGCCCGGGGGCGACGTGGTGAACAGGCCCGGATAGTTGGCCAGCACCATCTCGATCGACGGTGTTCGAGAACGCCCGCCCCACCTTGTCGTGGTCGCGGTCCATCACCGTGATGCGCAGTTCGGCCAGCGCGTCCTCGTTCGTGGCCGGGTTCTCGCGGTCGGTGCGACGCAGCTGCACGTCGTACGTCGTCGAAGCTGCCGCGTCCACCGGGCACCAGCGACCACAACGTGCGCTCGGCCAACTCGGCCTTGGCCTCGATGTCGAGCCCGGTGAGCACGAAGGTCATCGAGTTCCGGTAGCCACCGGGGTAGTTGACGGCCACCTTGGTCGCGTCGGGTGCAGGCCGCCCGACCACGCCCGAGACGCGGACCCGGTCGGGTCCGTCGTCGTCGACCCGGATGCTGTCGAAGGCGACGACGACGTCGGGGTTGTGGTAGCCGAGCCCCTGGATCTCGTAGAGCAGCTGGGCGGTCACCGTGTCGACCGAGACCAACCCCCCGGTGTCGGGGTGCTTGGTCAGGACGAACGACCCGTCATGGTGGATCTCAGCGATCGGGAAGCCGGGCCGCTCGAGATCCGGGACCTCGCGGAAGAACGCGAAGTTGCCGCCGGTGGCCTGCGCGCCGCACTCGAGCACGTGGCCGGCCACGACCGCGCCGGCCAGGCGGTCCCAGTCGGTGCGCGCCCACTCGAAGCGTGAGGCCGCCGGACCGAGGACCATCGCGGCATCCGTCGACGCGGCCGGTGATGACGACGTCGGCGCCGCGGTCGAGCGCGTCGGCGATGCCCCACCCGCCGAGGTAGGCGTTGGCGGTGACGGGATCGACGCCGAGGTCGTCGAGCGACTCGCCGGTGTCGAGGTTGCGCAGATCGATGCCGCTGGCCCGCAGCTCGGCCAGGCGAGGCATCAGGTCGTCGCCCTCGACATAGGCGATCGTGGGTGCCAGCCCGAGCCGGCTGGCCAGGGCGGCCAGCGCGTCGGCGCATCCAGCCGGGTTGAGCCCGCCCGCGTTCGACACGACGACGATGCCCTCGGCCAGGCAGGTGCCGAGGACCTGCTCCATCTGGGTCAGGAACGTCGTGGCGAACCCCAGGTCGGGATCCTTGGCCCGACCCTTGGCCAGGATGAGCATCGTGAGCTCGGCCAGCCAGTCGCCGGTCAGCACGTCGATCGGGCCCGCCTTCGACCATCTCGCGGGCGGCCGAGAGCCGATCGCCGTAGAAGCCGCTGCAGTTGGCGACGAGCAGCGGTTCGGGATCGGGGTCGGGGATCGGCTCGGGGGCCGGCGCGGCGGCGGGCGGTGCAGGGCGGATCACGGGGTCGTCCGCCGAGGTCGTGCCGGGGGTTCGAGCGGTCGCCCGCTGGCGTCTCGGCGGTCGGCGGGTCGGGCGGAGCCGGCCGGTCGGGCTCGTCGGGCTCGTCGGGTTCGTCGGGTTCGAAGCCGAGGCGCACCTTGCGTCGGGCCGCCGCGATCTCGTGCGGACTGAGCGCGCCCGGCGTCGTCGGTCGTCCGACCGCGTCGGGACCGGGTTCTTCGGGTTCGTCGCTCATGCCACCTCCTCGAGACGGACCAGCACCTGATGGGCATCGACGCTGTCGCCGACGTGGACCAGGATGTCGGACACCACGCCTGCCAGCGTGGCGCAGATGCGGTGCTCGACCTTCATCGCCTCGAGCACGACCAGCGTCCGGCCGGCCTCGACGGCGTCGCCCGCCTCGACCTCGATCGACACGACCCGCCCGGGCACGGGGGCGGTCGGACCGGTCGCGCCGGCGTCGACGCGGGCCTCGGGGAACCTCGGCAGCTCGACGAGGTCGGTCTGTCCGAGCGACGAGTTGACGTACCAGACGCCATCGTGCGGCCGGCACCGGTAGCCGCGGGTGAGGCCGTCGACCTCGACCAGCACGTGGTCGCCCTGCATCTGCACCACCCGGCCGGTCACCGTGATGTTGTCGATCCGCGCCTCGAACGGGCCCTGGTCGCCGCCGTCGTAGGCGAGGCCGAGCTCGAGCACGCGGTCGCGATGGCGCAACGAGAGGTCGGTCCGCGCCGCGCCGACGTTGCGCCAGCCGTGCGGCGCGAACGGCCACTGGTGGCCGGCGGTGACGTGGGTCGGTGGCGACCAGGCCGGCCGCCACCGCGTGCAGCATCACCGTGTCGGCGTCGGGCCCGGCCTCGAGCAGCGCGGGGTGATCGGCCACGAACAACGTGGTGGTCTGGCCTTCGAGGAAGTCGGGATGCTGGAGCACGGCGAGCAGGTAGTCACGGTTCGTCGTCACGCCGTGCAGCTCGAGACGGCTGAGGTAGCGCACCAGGCGCCCGACGGCGGTGGCGCGGGTGAAGCCCCGCCCCACGACCTTGGCGAGCAGCGGATCGAAGTGCGGCGACACCTCCGCCGCGGCCGAGCGACCGTCGGACAGCGTGATGCCGTCGTCGACCAGCAGGTTCTCGTCGTCGAGATCGTCGTGGAAGTGGTGGATCGTGCCGGTCGAGGGCAGCCAGTCCCGAGCGGGGTCCTCGGCGTAGAGCCGCACCTCGACTGCATGTCCGTCGAGCTCGAGCTCGTCCTGCTCCCAGTCGAGCGGCTCTCCCTGCGCGCGTCTGGAACTGCCACCACAGGAGGTCGCAGCCGGTGACCTCCTCGGTGACGCGGTGCTCGACCTGGATCCGGGTGTTCATCTCGAGGAAGAAGAACTCGCGCCGGTCCGCGTCGAGCAGGAACTCGACGGTGCCCACGCTGTCGTAGCGGATGGCGCGGGCCAGTTCGAGCGCGGCGGCGCCGAGCTGGTCGCGGAGCCCGGCGTCGACCGCCGGCGACGGCGCCTCCTCGATCAGCTTCTGGTGGCGGCGCTGGATCGAGCACTCGCGCTCGCCGAGGTGCACGACGTTGCCGAACTGGTCACCGACGACCTGGATCTCGATGTGGCGGGGTGCGGCCAACCAACGCTCGGCGAACACGGTTGGATCCCCGAACGACGCCTCGGCCTCCCGGCGGGCCGAGCGGACGGCTTCGCCGAGCTCGGCGGCGTCGGCCACCAGTCGCATCCCCCGACCGCCTCCGCCGGCGGCGGCCTTGACCAGCAGCGGGTACCCGACGACCGCGGCGGCCCGCGCCCAGTCCGCCTCGGCTTCGCCGGCCAGCTCGGTGCTGGCCAGCGTCGGCACGCCGACCGCGGCCGCCAGCCGTTTGGCCGCCAGCTTGTCGCCCATCGTGCGGATGGCGGCCGGATGCGGACCGACCCAGATGAGCCCGGCGTCGACGACGGCCTGCGCGAACCCGGCGTGCTCGGACAGGAAGCCGTAGCCCGGGTGCACCGCATCGGCCCCGGTGGCGAGCGCGGCGTCGAGCAGCTTGGCCTGGTCGAGGTAGGTCTCGCTCGCGGTCTCACCGGACAACGACACCGCCACGTCGCAGCGCTGGACGTGGGCCGAGGCCCGGTCGGACTCGGCGTACACGCCCACGGTGCGGATCCCGAGCTCGTGGGCCGCGTCGATCACGCGGATGGCGATCTCGCCGCGGTTGGCCACGAGCAGCGTGCGGATCGGCCGGGCGGTGGGGCTCACAGGCGGAAGACCCCGAACGCACGGGTGCCGTGGATCTCGGCCGAGTGGATCGACGACAGCGCGATGCCGAGCACGGTGCGGGTGTCGCGGGGGTCGATGATCCCGTCGTCCCAGAGCCGGCCGGTGGCGAACAGGGCGGTCGACTCGTGCTCGATCTGCGCCTCGACGGCGTCGCGCATGGCCGCGTCGGCGTCTTCGTCGTAGGGCGTGCCGGCACGCCCGGCCGCGGCCCGCCGCACGATCGACATCACGCCGGCCAGCTGCCTGGGGCCCATGACGGCGATCCGATGGTTGGGCCAGCTGAACACGAAACGGGGGTCGTAGGCGCGTCCCGACATGCCGTAGTTGCCCGCGCCGTAGGAGGCGCCGACCATCAGCGTCAGGTGCGGCACCGTCGAGTTGGACACCGCGTTGATCAGTTGGCTGCCGTGCTTGATGATGCCGCCCTGCTCGTACCGGGTCCCGACCATGAACCCGGTGATGTTCTGCACGAACAGCAACGGCGTCTCGGACCGGTTGCACAGCTGGATGAACTGCGCCCCCTTCTGCGACTCCTCGCTGAACAGGATCCCGTTGTTGGCCAGGATGCCGATCGGGTACCCGGCGAGCGACGCCCAGCCGCACACCAGCTGGGTGCCGTAGAGGGGCTTGAACTCGTCGAGCACCGACCCGTCGACCACCCGCCAGAGGATCTCGCGCACGTCGAAGGGGATGCGGACGTCGGTCGACGCGATGCCGAGCAGCTCGTCGGCGTCGAGCCGCGGCGGATCGACAGGGCCCGGCGCCCGCCCGAGCTTCCGCCAGTTCAGCCGGCGCACGATCATGCGCCCGAGGCGGATGGCGTCGCGCTCGTCAGCGGCCAGGAAGTCGGCCAGGCCCGAGGTGCGGGCGTGCATGGCGGCGCCGCCCAGCTCCTCCTCGTCGGCGTCTTCGTCGATCGCCATCTTGACCAGCGGTGGACCGCCGAGGAAGACGCGCGCCTGATCGGCCACGAACACCGTGTAGTCGCTCATGCCCGGGACGTAGGCCCCGCCGGCGGTCGATGACCCGAAGACCAGCGTGATGGTGGGCACGCCCGCCGCCGACAGCCGCGTCAACCCCTTGAAGGTGGCGCCCCCCGGCACGAAGATCTCGGCCTGGCGGGGCAGGTCCGCGCCGCCCGACTCGGTGAGGTTGATCAGGGGCAGGCGGTTGGCGGCGGCGATCTCCTGGGCGCGCAGTCCCTTGGCCACCGTCGTGGGGCTCGAGCTGCCACCCCGGACGGTCGGGTCGTTGGCGCTGATGACGCACTCGACCCCCTCGATCAGGCCGATCCCGGTGACCAACCCGCCTCCCAGGGGATCGTCGGTGCCCCATCCGGCCAGCGGCGAGAGCTCGAGGAACGGGGAGCCCCGGTCGACCAGCAGATCGATCCGATCGCGCACGGCCAGGCGACCGCGCTCGCGGTGCCGGGCCACGTACCGCTCGCCACCCCCGGCCAGCACGTCGACCTGGGCGGCCTCGACCTCGTCGAGCAGGGCCTGCATGGCGTCCCGGTTGGCGAGGTAGGCCGCGTCGCGGCCATCGATGGTCGTCGACGCCCCCCCACTCATGTCCGAACCCTAATCGGCCGTCTGCGCATCGCTATCCGGCGCCGCGCCCGGCGCGGGCCCGGTGCCGGGCCCGGCGGCTCGCCGGCCGGGCGGCCGGTAGCGTGCCCGGATGAGCTCCGGTGACGCACCTGGCGCCGGCCAGAGGTTCCCCGTCCGAGCGGTGGCGCGCGACGAGCCCGCCGCGCTCGACCCGGCCCGGGTGGCCGGCATGTACGAACGGGTGGGCGGCCGGCCCTGGTTCGAGGCGCTGGTCGATCGCTTCTACGCCACCGTCGAGGTCGATGCGCGGCTGCGCCCGCTGTACCCCGACGACCTGGCTCCGTCGCGCGAGCACCTCACGGGCTTCCTCGAGCAGTACTGGGGCGGTCCCACGACCTACAGCGAGCAGCGCGGCCACCCCCGGTTGCGCATGCGCCACGTCCGCTTCGCCATCGGATGGCCCGAGCGCGAGGCCTGGTTCCAGGCCATGGCGGCGTCCGTGCGGGCGGGCGGACTCGACGCCGAGGACGAGGCTGCGTTCCTGGCCTACTTCGACATGGCGGCCACCTCGTTGGTCAACCAGGTCCCCTGACCTGAGCCGGCCAGGAGCGTTCCCGCGCGCCCATCCACCTTTTCCGCGCCACAGTTGGCAAAACTTGACCCCGGGTGGCCTTGTCCAGAAGCGTGGAACTCACAGGTCCGGGCCTCACCCGGTTACGGACAGCCCGTACCCCCGGATCACCGAGAAGGAGTAGACAATGACGAAGACCGAACTGGTGGCGGCGATCTCCGAAAGCGCCGGTGTCGCCAAGAGTGACGTCGAGAAGGTGCTCAAGAGCTTCGAGGACGAGGTCCACAAGATCGTGTCCAAGGGCGACGACAAGCTGACCCTGCCGGGTTTCCTGTCGTTCGAGCGCACTCGACGGGCCGCCCGCACGGGGCGCAACCCGCAGACCGGGGCCACGATCCAGGTGCCGGCGGCCAACGCCGTCAAGGTGACGGCCGGCTCCAAGCTCAAGGCGGTGGCCAAGGCCTCGACCTGAGGCCCGCCCACCATCGATGCTGCGGCTCGGCCGCCCAAGACCGTCCCACGGGGAGCGCTCAGGCGCTCCCCGTGGCCGCTCCAGGGTCGGCGCCGGGCCGCTAGGTTGCCGGGCATGAGCGCACCGACCCGTCTCGAGCCGGGGGCCAAGGCCCCCGCCATCTCGCTGCCCGACCAGGACGGCACGACCACCAAGCTGTCGGCCTTCAAGGGTCGCAAGGTGCTCGTGTACTTCTACCCGAAGGCCGACACGCCCGGCTGCACCACCCAGTCGTGCGCGCTGCGCGACATCCGCGGCGACGTGGGCGACACGGCCATCATCGGGATCAGCCCCGATGCGCCCGCCAAGCAGAAGAAGTTCGACGACAAGTACTCGCTCGGCTTCCCGCTGCTGGCCGACGTCGACCACGCCGTGGCCGAGGCCTACGGGGTGTGGGCCGAGAAGAGCATGTACGGCCGCAAGTTCTTCGGCATCGTGCGGTCGGCCTTCCTGATCGACGAGAAGGGCAAGATCGCCGAGGCCTGGTACAAGATCAGCCCGAAGGACACGCCCGTCAAGCTGCAGCAGGCGCTGGCCGAGTCGTGACCCCCGCCGGCGGTCCGGCGATCCCCGCGGTCACCGACCTCATCCCGCACCGGGCGCCCTTCCTGCTGGTCGACGAGCTCGTCGAGCTCGAACCGGGCGTGTCGGCCCGGGCCCGCTGGCACCTGACCGGCGACGAGTGCGTTCTTCGCGGGGCACTTCCCCGGGCGGCCGACGGTCCCGGGCGTGCTGATGGTCGAGTCCATCGCCCAGGTCGGCGCGGCCGCCGTGCTGGCCGACCCGCGCTTCGCCGGCAAGCTGCCGCTGTTCGGCGGCGTGGACGGCGCCCGCTTCCGGCGCCAGGTCGGGCCGGGCGACACGCTCGAGCTCGAGGTCGAGCTCGGCCGCATGTCGGCGCGGGCGGGCAAGGGCCACGGCCGCGCCACCCTGGCCGGCGAGCTGGCCTGCGAGGCCGACCTGCTCTTCGTCCTCGTCGACACCTGACCCGCCGCGACGGCGGAACGGAGTGAAGCCGTTCACGCGGTGACAGCCAGATGGCGAAGCGCTCGCAGGGAGGCTTGCCGACCGGAGAGCCTAGGAAGTTGGCCCGATCACCAGGCAGCCGTTGTGGCCTCCGAAGCCGAACGAGTTCGACAGGGTGGGCCCTGGCGTCCACGAGCGGGGCTCGGTGACGATGTCGATGGATGCCATCTCGGGGTCGGGCTGCTCGTGGCCGATCGTGGGCGGGATGGTGCCGGTGAGCATCGACTGGATGACGGCGACCGCCTCGAGCGAGCCGGCGGCGCCCAGGGCGTGGCCCGTGACGCCTTTGATCGAGGTGACCGGCGGGCCCGAGCTGCCGAAGACCTTGGAGATGGCCTCGGCCTCGGCCTCGTCGTTCTTGGGGGTCGAGGTGCCGTGCGCGTTGATCTGGCGCACGTCGCCGGGGGTGAGCCCGGCGTCGTCGAGGGCCTGCTCCATGCAGGCGATGGCGCCGGCGCCGCCGGGGGAGGGGGCCGTGATGTGATGGGCGTCGGCCGTGTCGCCGGCCCCGAGCACCTCGGCCAGGATCGTGGCGCCCCGGGCCGAGGCGTGGTCCCAGTCCTCGAGCACGAGTGCGCCGGCGCCCTCGGCGATGACGAACCCGTCACGGCGCACGTCGAACGGTCGTGAGACGCCGTTGGTCGACAGCGCGGTCATGTTGGCGAACCCCTGGATGCCGACCGGGGTCATGGCGGCCTCGGAGCTGCCGGTGATGACGGCGTCGCAGCGGCCCTCGGCCACCAGCCGGGCCGCCGCGCCGATCGAGTGTGCGCCGGTGGCGCAGGCCGTGACCACGGTCTCGCACGGTCCCTGCCAGCCGTGGCGCATCGAGATGGCCGCCGCGCCGGCGTTGGCCATCATCATCGGGACCAGGAACGGCGACACCTTGCGCGGTCCCTTGGTGTGGAAGTTGAGGATCTGCTCCTCGAGCGTGGTGAGACCGCCGACGCCGGTGCCGTAGATGACCCCGCGGCGCAGGGGATCGACGCCGATCTCGCCGGCCTGGTCGAGCGCCATCTGGGCGACGGCCAGCGCGAACTGGGCGAACCGGTCGGTCCGTCGCGCCTCCTTGACGTTGTCGAACCACGGCTCGGGATCGAAGTCGACGATGGCCCGGCTCTCGTCGCCCGGGTCGACGAACAGGCCCTGCCAGAACGCGTCGGTGCCCGTCCCGCAGCGGGCCAGCGCGCTCATGCCCGTGACGGCGACCCGGCGACCTTCCATCAGAGCTTCGAGGTGACGAGGTCGAGTGCCTGGCCCACGGTCTCGACGCCTTCGAGCTCGTCCTCGTCGACGGCGACGTCGAACTCCTCCTCGAGGGCCATGACCAGCTCGACCAGGTCGAGGCTGTCGGCGTCGAGGTCGTCGGCGAACTTGGCCTCGCGGGTCACCTTGTCGGGTTCGACGGCCAGGACCTCGACCGCACACTTCTTGAACCGCTCGAAATTGGCGTCGTCGCTCACGGTGTTGCGCTCCGTTCGTGGATGGGGTGCCCGTGGGGGCGGAGGGGTTGGAACCTGGGGTGGTGGAGGGGTGGGAACCTGGGATGGAAGGGGCCTGGGAAGCCGACCGGACGGGCCTCGACGGTAGCGGTCACGAGGCGCCCATGCCGAGACCGCCGTCGACCGGGATGACGGCTCCGGTGATGTACGCGGCGGCGTCGGAGGCCAGGAAGCGGATGGTCTCGGCCACCTCGTCCGGCGTCCCGAAGCGGCCCAGCGGGACCGCCGCGGTGATGGCGGCCTGGCGGTCGTCGGGCAGGGCAGCGGTCATCTCGGTGGTGATGGGGCCGGGCGCCACCACGTTGACGGTGATGTGGCGCGAGGCGAACTCGCGGGCGAGCGACCGGGCCAGGCCGACCAGTCCCGCCTTCGAGGCTGCGTAGTTGGCCTGGCCGGCCTGGCCGGCGGCGCCCACCACCGACGACATGAAGATGATCCGGCCCCACCGGGCCCGCATCATCTTCTGCACGGCCCGCTTGGCGGTCCGGAAGCCGCCGGACAGGTTGGTGTCGACCACGCCGGCGAAATCGTCGTCGTCCATCCGCAGCACGAGCATGTCGTTGGTGATCCCGGCGTTGGCCACGAGGACCTCGACCGGGCCGAGCTCGGCCTCGACCTGGGCGAAGGCGGCGTCGACCTGGGCCGAGTCGGTGATGTCGCACGAGACGCACAGCAGACCGTCGGCGTCGGCGGCGGTGGGCGCGCTGCGGTAGGTGACGGCGACGCGGTCGCCGGCGGCGTGCGAACGCACGGGCGCAGGCCAGGCCGATGCCCCGCGAGCCCCCGGTGACCAGCACGACGCGGCTCATGGCGACGCCAGGTCGGCGCGGCCGCCGTCCCATCGCAGGACCGCGCTGGCGGTGGTCATGCCGGCACCGAACCCGCACAGCAGCACCAGGTCGCCCGCCTCGAGCCGACCGTCGCCCGCCGCCTCGACCAGAGCGAGCGGGATCGAGGCCGAGCTGGTGTTGCCCGTGCGGTCGAGGACGATGACGCACCGGTCCATGCCGATGCCGAGCCGGTCGGCGGCCGCCTCGATGATGCGGACGTTGGCCTGGTGCGGCACGAACAGCGCGATGTCGTCGACGCCGACGCCCGGCCTGGTCGAGGCAGGTGCGTGTCGACTCGACCATCGAGCGGACGGCCCGCCGGAAGAGCTCGCGGCCCTCCATCATCATGTAGCCGCCGAGCTCGGCGTAGAGCAGGCCGCCGCGTGGCGCCGTCGGCCGCCAGGTCGTAGGCGAGCAGGTCGCCCGGTCCGTCGGTGGCCTCGAGGACCACGGCGCCGGCGCCGTCGGCGAACAGGATCGCGGTGCGCCCGGTCGTCCCAGTCGGTGATGCGGCTCATCGTCTCCGAGCCGATCAGGAGCACCCGCTGCGTGCCGGTGGCCACCAGCCCGGCCGCCGCCGCCAGCGCGTAGACGAAGCCCGAGCAGGCGGCGTTGAGGTCGAAGGCGCCGCCCCGCACGCCCAGCAGCTCGTGGATGTGGGCCGAGGTGGCCGGGCACGGCCTGGTCGGGCGTGGTCGTGGCCAGGACGATGACGTCGATGTCGGCGCCGGTCAGCCCGGCCCCGGCCAGGGCGGCCGCGCCGGCCTCGGCCGCCAGCGAGGCCGTGGTGCCGCCGACGCGCCGCTCGTGGATGCCGGTGCGCTCGACGATCCAGTCGTCGGAGGTGTCGAGGGTGACCTCGAGGTCGGCGTTGGTGACGATCTTGTCCGGCAGCGCGCTGCCCCAGCCGGTGATGCGGATGCCCGTGACCCGTGGTCCGGTCATCAGCTGACCCGCAGCCAGGCGATGGGCTCCTGGGCCGAGACCCGTTCACCGTCGTCGGTCAGCATGCCCATGATCGTGCCCCCGAACGGCGAGCGCACCTCTTCGGAGCCGACGGTGCCGAGCACGTCACCCGGATCGAGGTGGCGGCCTGCTCCCGATGCCCGTCGGCGGGATGGAAGACGCCCGAGCCCGGGCTGACCACCACCCGCTCGGTGGCGAAGAGGTGCTCGCCCTCGTGCAGGCCGACGGCGTCGACGCGGGGCGCGGCGATGGTCTCGAGCAGCTTGTCGAGCTCGTCGGGCGTGCCGATCGACAGCGTGCGGCAGCCGCGTCACGGTGCGCTTGGCCATGCCGGACAAGATCGTGCCCGCCCCCAGCTCGACGAAGGGTGGTGGCCCCTGCCTCCTCGAGGTGGTGCAGGGTCTGGCGCCAGCGCACGGGGCTGCACAGCTGCGCGCCGAGCAGCGTCGTCCACTCGTCGCCGCCGACGTGGGGAAGGGCGTCGACGTTGGCGTAGACCGGCAGCTCGGGGGCTCGCAGGTCGGCGGTGACCAGCGCGGCGCGCAGCGCGTCGCGGGCGGGTGCCATGTACGGCGTGTGGAAGGCGCCGCTCACCGCGACCGACATGACCTTCTTGGCGCCGAGGTCCTTGGCGGCGGCCGAGGCGGCGCCGACGCCGTCGGGAGAGCCGGCGATGACCACCTGACCGGGAGCGTTGTAGTTGGCCACCCAGACGTCCTCGTCCACCCGGGCGCAGGCCAGCTCGACCTTCTCGTCGTCGAGGCCGAGCACCGCGGCCATCGTGCCGGTCTGGCCGTCAGCCGCCTGCTGCATGGCCTCGCCCCGCGCGACCACCAGACGGACCCCGTCGTCGAAGGCCAGCGCGCCCGATGCCACGAGCGCGGTGTACTCGCCGAGGCTGTGGCCGGCGACGGCTCCGGGCTCGACGCCGAGGCGCTCGACCGCGTCGAGCACCACCAGGCTGGTCACGAAGGTGGCCAGCTGGGCGTTGCGGGTGGCGCGGAGCTCGTCAGCGTCGGCGTGCAGCAGCAGATGTGCGATGTCGCGATCCGACGGCGGCGGCCGCTTCGTCGACGAGCTCCCAGGAGGGGTGGTCGAGCCAGGCCTCGCCCATGCCGGGCTTCTGCGAGCCCTGGCCGGGGAACGTGAACGCGATCATGGGTGAGCTGGATCCTCCGCTGACGACATCCGGCTCAGACTCGCGCCGCGGTCCCGGAGGTTTCACCTCGTCGGGCCCCGGAGGCTTCGCCTCCGTAACGGGCGTCGAATCCCCGCTGGTCGCGGTCGAGCAGCGTCCGTCGGATCGCGGCGACGCTGCCGACGAGGGCCGCCACCACGGCCAGGCCGCGGAGCCGCCGCTTCCGGCGCCTCGATGCTCGTGGATGCGGCTCGGTCACGCCCGCAGGTTAGTGGGGCCCGCTGGACCTCAGATCAGATCGCCGACCGGGTCAGGAGGACGAGATCTTGAAGGCGTGGATCGCCCCGTCGGTCTCGCCCACGAAGAGCGTGTCCTTGTCGATGGCGGCGAAGACGTAGTCGTTGCCCTTGTAGGTGGTGCCGGCCGTCCAGAGGGGATTGCACACCACCGGGGCGGCGGCCGAGCATCCCGCCACGCTGGCCGCGTCGTAGAACCGACCGGCCTCGTAGACCAGGCCGTTGACCACGATCGGCGATCCCTGGTTGAACTGCGCGTTCTCCGGGGTGATGGTCGACAGCGGCGTGCAGGTGACCGGGGTGCCGGAGCAGTTGGTGACGCCGGCCGCGTCGAAGACGTCGAGTGCGCCCCAACCGCCGGCCGAGGCCGCGTACACACGCCCGCCCGCCACGGCCGGGGTGTTGACCTCTTCGGGGGCGGTGAGGCGGGCGGTCCAGAGCGGCTGGCAGACCGTCGGGGACCCCGAGCAGTTGGTCGCGCCGTTCGCGTCGAACGCCACGAGCTCGGAAGACGGCGATCCGCCAAAACCTGCATCTGTCTCGACGTAGCCCACGCCGTTGCTCACGTCGACCGAGGCGGAGGTGACATAGGGGAGTGCGACCGTCCACAGCGGTTGGCAGATCGTCGGCGCGCCCGAGCAGTCGGTCACGCCCTTGGCGTCGTACACGGCCACCCATGGCGCGCCTTGGATCGTGCTGGCCACGTAGACGTGGCCGTTGGACACCGATGGGATCCCGAACGCGCCGACGGCGGCGGTCCAGAGTGGCTGGCACACCTTGGGGGTGCCGGAGCAGTTCGTGGTGCCGGTGGCGTCGAACGCCTCGAGCTGCCGAGTCGGGATGTCGTCGGCGTAGACCAAGCCGCCCGACACGGTGACGCCCAGGAACGTGGTCAGGCTCGCCGTCCATAGCGGCTGGCAGACGAGGGGCGTACCCGAGCAGTTGGTGACGCCGTTGGCGTCGAAGGCGGCCAGCACTCCGGTCTGGGTCGTGGTGCTCGTGAAGTCCTCGTACACCACGCTGCCGGACACCGCCGGTGTGGTCGTGCGGGCGAATCCGGCGACCGTCGCGGTCCAGCGCGGCTGGCAGGTGACGGGAGCGCCCGAGCAACCCGTCGCGCCGTCCGTGCTGCCCGAGACGAGCCGGCCGTCGGGCGTGGCCGCGAAGAGATGAGACCCGGCCACCACCGGGATGGGGGCACCGAACGCGACCATCGGGGGGACGACGCCGGTCGGTTCGGTCCAGGCCTCCGCCAGGTGGGTGACGTTCGCGTTCGACACGAACGTCGCGCCCGTGGCGTCGCCGTTCAGGGCGGCGTTGCCCATGTACTGGGGCCAGTCCTGGCAGGCCGCGGCGATCAGGACGACCGCGACGGCCACCGCGATCACCCCGAACCGGTGCGCGCCGCGTTGCAGGGGGGACTCGCCTGGATTCGCCATGGGACTCCTTCGGTCCGTTCACGTCGCGGCTTGAACGGAACGGGCCGGTCGATCGGTCGGTGCGGCGGGTGGGATTCGAACCCACAAGTCCCGGAGGACAGCGGGGTTTGAGCCCGCCCTGTATGCCAGTTCCAGCACCGCCGCGCGGCCGGACCAGCGTACTGCCCGCGCCAGGTGCGGCTGCCTACACTCGGCCCATGTCCCGCGCCCTGCTCGAGCGCCGCCTCACCGAGACGTCCGATCGTCTCCGACGAGGCGCGGCGCGAGCTCGACATCGCCGACGAGCAGTTGGCGCAGCTGGCCGGCGAGGCCGACGAGGCCCGGCTGCGGTCGCTCGTGTCCGAGACGCCGCTGGCCGAGCACGAGCACCGCGAGGCCGCCCGCCACGCCGACGCCATGAGGCGACACCGCGACGTCGGTCGTGGCCGAGATCGAGCGCCTCGAGCGCACGCTCGACGACCTGCTCGACCGGCTGACCGCCGCCGGTCGCTGAGTACCATCCTCCGGGTGCCGACCCGCGTCGTGATCGCCGAGGACGAGGCCATCATCCGCCTCGACCTCAAGGAGACCCTCGAAGAGGAGGGCTACGACGTCGTGGGCGAGACCGGGCGCGGCGACGAGGCCGTCGAGCTGGTCCGGCGCCACGAGCCCGACGTCGCCATCCTCGACGTCAAGATGCCGGGCCTCGACGGGCTGTCCGCGGCCCGCGAGATCACCGGCGAGCGGCTGGCGGCGGTGCTGATCCTCACCGCCTTCAGCCAGCGCGACCTCATCGAGCAGGCCCGCGACGCCGGGGCGCTCGCCTACCTGGTCAAGCCCTTCCAGCGCAGCGAGCTGGTTCCCGCGCTCGAGGTCGCCATCGGCCGCTTCCACGAGATCAAGGCGCTGCACGAGCAGGCCCACGACCTCGAGGAGCAGCTCGCGACGCGCAAGCTGGTCGACCGGGCCAAGGGCCGGCTGATGGACGGCCACGGGTTGTCCGAGCAGGACGCCTTCCGCTTCATCCAGCGCACCGCCATGCAGCAGCGGCTGACCATGCGACTCGTCAGCGAGCAGATCATCGCCGGCGAGCGCACCCCTCCGTCCTCATGAGCCCGTCGCCATGAAGGTGATGCTGGTCGACGGCAACTCGCTGACCTACCGCGCCTTCTTCGCCCTGCCGACCGACCTCACCACCGCCAGCGGCCAGGTCACCAACGCGGTCTACGGCTTCACGTCGATGCTGATCAACCTGGTCCGCGACCATCGGCCCGATCAGGTCGTGGTGGCCTTCGACCGACCCGAGCCCACCTTCCGCCACGAGGCGGTCCCCACCTACAAGGCCAACCGTTCCGCGGCGCCCGACATCCTGCGCCAGCAGATGGGCCTGGTCCGTCAGGTGGTCGAGGCCCTGCAGCTCCCGATCGTCGACATGGCCGGGTTCGAGGCGGACGACATCATCGCCACCTTCGCCACCGAGGCCCGCGACGCCGGCGACGAGGTCGTGATCGTCACCGGCGACCGCGACAGCTACCAGCTCGTCGAGGACCCGCTCGTCAAGGTGCTCTACAACAAGCGCGGCGTCTCCGACTACGCGCTCTACGACGAGGCCGGCATCCTCGAGCGCACGGGTGTCCCGCCGACGAGCTACGTCGAGTACGCCGCGCTCCGTGGCGACCCCTCCGACAACCTGCCCGGCGTGCCGGGGGTCGGGGAGAAGACCGCCGCCAAGCTGATCATCACCTACGGCGGCCTCGACGGCATCTTCGAGCACGTCGACGAGCAGACGCCCAAGCTCCGCGCCAACCTGGCCGAGGCCGAGGAGCAGCGTGCGCAAGAACGCCGAGCTCATGCTGCTCGTCCGCGACGTCGACATGGGTGTGCACCTCGGCGACCTGGTCACCGGTGCCGATCGATGGCGACGAGCTGCGCGACCTGTTCGACTTCCTCGAGTTCCACACGCTGTTCGAGCGCCTGGCCGAGGCGTTCGGCGAGCACCTGGCCGGGGGCGCGCCCGAGGTGGCCGTCCTCGAGGCCGAGCCGACCGAGCTCGACTCCGCCGCCGAGGCCGTCGCCGCCCTGCGCGAGCTGGCGGCCAGCGACGAGATGCTGGCGGTGGCCGCGTCGTGGGACGGCGACGAGGGCACCGGCGCTGCTGGCCGGCCTGGCGCTGGTCCGCGACGCCTCGGCGGGCGACGTGGTGTTCGTGCCCGGCGACCTGCTCGGCGACGCCGACGTGGCCGCGGCACTCGCCGCGCTCGTCGGTCCGGGTGGACGGCCGCTGGCCGTCCATGGAGCGAAGACGCTGATGCGGGCCCTGCTCGACCGCGGGATCGACGTGCGTCACCCTGCACCTCGACCCCTCGTTGGCGGGGTACCTGCTCGATCCGGCCGAGAGCCGCTACCTGCTCGACGACCTCCTCGGCCGGTACGCCCACCTGCGCCTGCCCGACGCGGAAGCGATCCCGGCGGGCCAGCTCGACTTCGGCGGCGACGAGGTGCCGTCCGGGCTCGAGAGCGCCCGCCGCGCCCTCGCCGTGGCGTACCTCGTCGACCCGATGCTGGCCGCCCTCGACGCCAACGGGCTCCGCGAGCTGCACGACGGCATCGAGGTGCCGCTGGTCAGCGTGCTGGCCCGCATGGAGCACGCCGGCGTCGGTGTCGACATCGAGCGGCTCCGCGCCCTCAACGACCAGATGGGGGCCGAGTGCGCATCGCTCACGACGCTGATCTGGCAGGACGCCGGCGAGGAGTTCAACGTCAACTCCACGCCGCAGCTCCGCACGATCCTGTTCGACAAGCTGGGCCTCACCCCGCAGAAGAAGACCAAGACGGGCTTCTCCACCGACGCCGCGTCGCTCGAGAAGCTGGCCGGCGAGCATCCGATCATCGACCACCTGCTGCGCTACCGCGAGGTCGAGAAGCTGCGCTCGACCTACGGCGAGGGCCTGCTCGAGTCGGTCCGGCCCGACGGGCGGATCCATGCCACCTTCAACCAGACCGTCGCCCGGACCGGTCGGCTGAGCTCGGACGCACCCAACCTGCACAACATCCCGGTGCGCAGCGAGGTGGGTCGCGGTCTTCCGCGAGGCGTTCGTCCCCGCCCCCGGCACCGAGTTCCTGGTCGCCGACTACAACCAGATCGAGCTGCGCTGCATCGCCCACCTGGCCGAGGACCCGGGCCTGATCGCCGCCTTCGAGAGCGGGACCGACATCCACACCGAGACCGCGGCGCGGATCTTCGGCGCCGACCCGGCCGAGGTGACCACGAGCAGCGGTCGAAGTCCAAGATGGTCTCGTACGGCCTCGCCTACGGCATGGAGGCCTACGGGCTGGCCCAACGGCTCAACATCGCCACCCCCGAGGCGCAGGACATCCTCGACGCCTACTTCGACGCCTTCCCGGCCGTGCGCGACTACATGGAGCGCCACGGTGGCCGAGGCCCGCGAGCGGGGCTACACCGAGACGCTGTTCGGTCGCCGGCGCCAGATCCCCGAGCTCAGCTCGTCGAACTTCCGGATCCGCCAGGCCGGCGAGCGCCAGGCCATGAACGCCGGCATCCAGGGACTGGCCGCCGACATCTTCAAGGTGGCGCTGGTCCGGCTCGACGCCGCGCTCGAGCGAGGGCGACGTCGACGAGCCGGCTGATCCTCCAGGTGCACGACGAGGTCATCCTCGAGGTGCCGCCGGGCGAGCGCGAGCGCGCCACCGAGCTCACGCTCGACGCCATGTCGGGGGCGTTCGAGCTGCGCGTGCCGCTCGCGGTCAACCTCGTCGTTCGGGCCGAGCTGGGCCGACGGCCAAGGCCTGATCGCGTCGCCGGCGGGCGTGGGTGTCGGCGGCCGACGACATGCACCAACGGGATCGAGCCGCGTCGTAGCATTCGGGCGCGAACGGGCACCGAGAAGCCACCGAGATCAGGGGGACAGCGATGGTCCGAGACCGGCGGAACACCCGGTTCTTCTGGCTGATGCTGGTGATGCTGCTCGTCGTCATCTACTACGGCGCCGTCGCCGGGAGCACGGTCGACAACTGCGGGCCCGGGACGCCGGAGAAGTGGGACTGGGTGCCTCCACCCCACTGGCAGTGCGGGCATCGGCAGCCCGCACTGAGCCGTCCCACCGATGGCTGAGCCCGGTCCCGACCACTGGTTCGAGCCGCTCGCCGACCACCTCGGCTCGGCCTACCTGCGGTACTCGTTCACCAAGGGGACCGCCAACGAGGTCGCCTTCCTGATCGACGTGCTCGGGCTGGGCGCGGGCAGCCGCGTGCTCGACGTCGGCTGCGGCCCCGGCCGCCACGCCCGGGCCCTGGCCGAGCGGGGCATCGTCGTGCTCGGCGTGGACATCTCGCAGCGGTTCGTCGAGCTGGCCCGCCAGGATGCGCCCGCCGGGGCGACCTTCGAGCGGCTCGACGCCCGCGCGCTGCCCTTCGACGCCGAGTTCGACGCCGTGATCTCGCTGTGCCAGGGCGCCTTCGGGCTCGCCGGGCACCCTGGGGCACGAGTCGATCTCGACGGCCGTCGATCCCGACGGCGACATCCTGGCCGGGCATGGCCCGGGCCCTGCGTCCGGGCGGGCGGGCTGGCGGTGTCGGCCTTCTCGGCCTACTTCCAGGTCCGGTTCCTCGAGGACACCGACACCTTCGACGCCGCCACCGGCGTCAACCACGAGCGGACCACGCTGAAGGACGAGCGACGGCGTCGACGCCGACGCACGACCTGTGGACGACCTGCTTCACGCCCCGGGAGCTGCGGCTGCTGGCCCGGTCGGCCGGCCTGGTCCCCGAGCACATCTGGTCGGTGACGCCCGGGGCCTACGCGGCCGAACCCGCCCGACCTCGACCACCCCGAGTTCCTGCTCGTCGCCCGCCGCTGCATCGGATCGGCCCGGGTCGCCGGCTCGGTAGTCGGTGGTACCAGTCCCGTCCGCGTGCGTGGACCGACCTGCCGCGCGCTCCGACCGCCGCTCCGCGGCCCGATCGACATCCCAGAGAAGGCGATCACGTTGTCCGACCAGGCACCCACCCAAGCGGATCCTGCCGCTGCGACCTCCGAACCCACCACCACCGGCACGCTGGCCACCGAACCCGGGCCCGCCCCGAGGTCGTCGAGACCTCCCCCGAGGCCGTCGCGACCGCGCCGACACCGTGCCGCCACGCCGCCCGAAGCCCCGCTCGACATGGGGACCTTCGCCGACGACGGCAGCTACATGCCCCGGCAGGTCATCGAGGACGACCTGGGCGGCATGTCGATCGACGACGCCTACAGCGCGTCGATGGTCGAGGTCGAGGACGGCCAGATCGTCGAGGGCACCGTCGTCAAGGTCGACCGCGACGAGGTCCTGCTCGACATCGGCTACAAGTCCGAGGGCGTGATCCCGGCTCGCGAGCTGTCGATCCGCAACGACGTCGACCCGAGCGAGATCGTGGCGCTGGGCGAGCAGATCGAGGCGCTCGTCCTCCAGAAGGAGGACAAGGAGGGCCGCCTGGTCCTGTCCAAGAAGCGGGCCCAGTACGAGCGGGCCTGGGGCACGATCGAGCAGATCAAGGAATCCGACGGGGTCGTCAGCGGCCCGGTCATCGAGGTCGTCAAGGGCGGCCTGATCCTCGACATCGGCCTGCGCGGCTTCCTGCCCGCGTCGCTGGTCGAGCTGCGCCGGGTCCGCGACCTGCAGCCCTACGTCGGCACGTCGCTCGAGGCCAAGATCATCGAGCTCGACAAGAACCGCAACAACGTCGTGCTGTCCCGCCGGGCCTGGCTCGAGGAGACCCAGAAGGAGCAGCGCGAGGACTTCCTCGCCAACCTCAAGCCGGGCGAGGTGCGCGAGGGCACGGTGTCGTCGGTGGTCAACTTCGGCGCCTTCGTCGACCTCGGGGGCATGGACGGGCTCGTGCACGTGTCCGAGCTGTCCTGGAAGCACGTCGACCATCCGGGCTCGGTCGTGCAGGTGGGCGACAAGATCCAGGTGCAGGTGCTCGAGGTCGACCTCGACCGCGAGCGCATCAGCCTCTCGCTCAAGGCCACCCAGCAGGATCCGTGGCAGGAGTTCGCCACCAACCACCGGGTCGGCGAGCTCGTCTACGGCCGGGTCACCAAGCTGGTGCCGTTCGGCGCGTTCGTCCAGGTGGGCGACGGCATCGAGGGTCTGGTCCACATCTCCGAGATGTCGGCCCACCACGTCGACCTGCCCGAGCAGGTGGTCACCCCGGGCGAAGAGCTGTGGGTCAAGATCATCGACCTCGACCTCCAACGCCGCCGCATCAGCCTGTCGATCAAGCAGGCCGCCGAGGGTGGCGTCGTGGCCGCCGAGTACCAGGAGCACTTCGGCGAGCACGCCTACGACGACGAGGGCAACTACATCGGCTCCGGGTCCGAGGGCCAGGAGGCCTGGGCCGAGTACTTCGCCACCGAGGGCGAGGGCGAGCCCCCGGCCGAGGGCGGCGCGCCGTCCGAGCCGGCCGCGCCCGCCGACGAGGCCGCAGCTGCAGAGGCGGCGGCCGACGCCACCGAGCCCGCACCCGAGGCCGCGCCTGAGCCGGCTCCCGAGGCCGTTCCGCAAGCCGTTGCCGAACCGGCCGAACCGGCCGAGCCCGCAGCGCCCGCCGAGGCGGTCGAGGACGTCGTCGAGGACCCGGGCGGCGACGCCACCCCCGACGCCTGACGTCCGAAGTAAAGTGAGCGATGCTCACTTTGGGCGGGTCCGCCGGCCTCGGTTCGTGAGAGGACGATGAGAATCTGGCGCGATTCCTGCCCGTGGAGCCCGAATTTCCGGACTTTCGGGTTAATCCCGCCGGTGGCGCGACCGAAAGAGTAGGACACCACGGTGGCGGGTATCCCGGTCTGGGGGACCGTCGCTTTGCCAAGATGGACCGCGTCTGCCTCGACTGGGGCATCGCGAAACAGCGAGGAATGAGGTCGGGGAGTGAGTTCTCGGAGAACGTTGATCCTGGTGGGTGCCATCCTGATCGGTGTCATCGCCGCTCTGCTCATCTACAACTACGTGCAGGGCATCAACAGCCGGGCGAACAACAACGCCAAGCTCGTGACGGTCTATGTGGCCAAGAGCGACATCGCCAAGGGAACTGCGGGCGAGACGGCGACCGCCAGCAAGGCCGTCGACACCGCCCAGATCCCGCAGCAGTTCCGGCCCGGCGACGGCCATCACCACCACCGACCAGCTGTCGAAGAAGGTCGCGCTGTTCGACATCCCGAAGAACAGCGTGATCATCACCGACATGTTCGTCGACCCGGCCACCGCCCAGATCAGCTTCCGTGACCGCCTCACCAAGCGGACCTGGGTGGCCATGAGCATCTCGATCGAGCCAGGTCCACGGCGTGGCTGGGTTCCTGGTGGCCGGCGACGAGGTCAACATGACCGTCGACGTGACCAACGCCAACGACCCGCAGGCCAACACGCCGAACCTGATCCACGCCAAGACGGTTCCCCAGTACCTGTACCAGAAGGTGTTCATCCTGGCCGTCGGCAACCAGGCCGCCCTGCAGCCCGGTGAGACCGCCAGCACCACCGCCAGCGCCAGACACCGGCATCCTCACCCTCGAGGTGCCCGCCCGACGGCGGTTCCCTGGATCGAGACGGCCGGAGACCGGATCGCTCTACCTGTCGCTCGTGACCAAGGACTACGTGCCCTCGGTCATCCCGAAGGTGCCCTTCGACGTCCCGGACTTCCCCGGTCAGGACCGAGCGCAGCTCACGCCCTACGGCCCGACGGCAGCGGCGGTCCATCGTCGTGACCAGTCCCTTCGCCGGTCAGCCGGGTGAGTACATGCCTCACCCGGGCGCGGGCGCGCCCACCGGCGGGGGTGGTGGCCAGGTGGCGGTCGCCGTGGTCGATGCCGACCAGGCGGCCCGCAGCCGCCTGGCCATGCAGCTCGGCCAGGGCGCCACGCCCTTCGCCTCCATCAACGACCTGGCCTCGCGGCTCGGTTCCATCCCGGTCGTCATCGTGCTCGGGCCCTCGTTCGCCGGGAGCCCCGAGCTGGCCGCCGTCGAGCAGCTGCTGGCCGCCCGCCGCGACGTCGGCGCCATCATGGTGACCAACGAGCTGTCGACCGACATGCTGCAGCGAGCCCTGCGCTCCGGCGTCAAGGACGTGCTGCAGGCACCGGTCGAGCCGGCGCAGCTGGCCGAGGCCGTGGCCCGGGTGGCGGCCGGGCCTGGTGCATGGCCGCTCCGGTGCCGGCGGTGCCCGGCGTCATCGAGGGCGACGGCGAGCTCGGTCGGGTCATCACCGTGTTCTCCACCAAGGGCGGCGCCGGCAAGTCGGTCGTCGCCACCAACCTGGCCGTCGATCCTGGCCCGGCGGGCGCCCAAGCCGGTCGTGCTGGTCGACGCCGACCTGCAGTTCGGCGACATCGCCGTCATGCTCAAGCTGTCGCCGCAGCACACGATCGTCGACGCGGTCAGCGCGCTCGACCGGCTCGACATGCCGCTGCTGCAGAGCCTGCTCATCGAGCACCCGGCGTCGGGTCTCAAGGTCCTGCCGGCCCCGCTCGAGCCGGCCTTCGCCGACCAGATCGGTGCGCCCGAGATGGTGCGCATCGTCGAGATGCTGCGCACGTTCTGCTCGTTCGTCGTCATCGACACGCCGGCCTACTTCAACGACGTCGTGCTCGGCCTGATCGAGATCAGCGACGACGTGCTGCTGGTGGCCGGGATGGACATCCCGAACATCAAGAACGTGAAGATCGGGCTGCAGACCCTGCGCCTGCTCAACACGCCGATGGAGAAGCTGCGCCTGGTGCTCAACCGGGCCAACTCGAAGGTCAAGCTCGACGTGGGCGAGGTCGAGCGCACGCTGCGGGATCCAGGCGCAGTCGCTCATCCCGAGCGACGTCGTCGTGCCCCAGGCCGTCAACAAGGGCGAGCCGGTCGTGCTCAGCGCCCCCCGCTCGGGCGTCACGCAGTCGATCAACCAGCTGGCCGACCTCTTCATGCCCGTGCCGGCCGACAAGCGGAAACGACGCTAGGCACTACGATTCCGCCTGTCCCGCGTAACGAGTGAGGAGACGCAGTGTCGCTCTACAAGCGCCTTCATGATGTGCAAGCGGCGCCCGCCACCGGGCAGCAAGCGACGCGACCCGGTGCTCGACGAGCTCCGCCAGAAGATCCACCACCACCTCATCGACGAGCTCGGCCCGATCCTCTACGACAAGCGCCTCTCCGAGGACGACCTTCGCCGCCGCGTCAACGACCAGCTGCACGCCGCGCTGGCCCAGGAGCGGGCCCCGCTGTCGGCGGCCGACAAGGCCCAGCTCATCCAGGACGTCTCCGACGACATCCTGGGCTACGGCCCGATCGACCGGCTCCTCCACGACGAGGAGATCACCGAGGTCATGTGCAACGGCCCCGACTCGGTCTACGTCGAGCGCTCGGGTCGCCTCGAGAAGTCGACGGCCACCTTCGTGGACGAGACCCACCTCCGGCGCATCATCGACAAGATCGTGAGCGAGATCGGCCGACGCATCGACGAGGCCAACCCGCTCTGCGACGCCCGCCTGCCCGACGGCTCCCGCGTCAACGCGGTGATCCACCCGCTGGCCATCGGCGGGCCCGTTCCTCACCATCCGGAAGTTCTCCACCGAGAAGCTCCAGGTCGACGACCTGATCCGCTTCGGCACCCTCAACGCCCACGCGGCCCGCTTCCTGCAGGCCTGCGTCGTCGGCCGCCTCAACCTGATCGTCTCCGGCGGCACCGGCACCGGCAAGACCACGACGCTCAACGTGCTCTCGTCGTTCATCCCCTCCGACGAGCGCATCGTCACCGTCGAGGACGCCAAGGAGCTCCAGCTCCACCAGGACCACGTGCTCTCGCTCGAGGCCCGCCCGCCCAACATCGAGGGACGCGGCGAGATCACCATCCGCGACCTCGTCAAGAACTGCCTGCGCATGCGGCCCGACCGCATCGTGGTCGGCGAGTGCCGCTCCGGCGAGGCCCTCGACATGCTCCAGGCCATGAACACCGGCCACGACGGCTCGCTCACGACCGTCCACTCCAACAGCCCGCGCGACACGCTGGCCCGGCTCGAGACCCTCGTGCTGATGGCCGGCTTCGACCTGCCGATCCGGGCCATCCGCGAGCAGATGGCGTCGGCGCTCGACTGCATCGTGCACCTCTCCCGGCTTCGTGACGGCACCCGTCGCATCACCCACATCACCGAGGTCCAGGGCATGGAGGGCGATGTCATCACCCTGCAGGACATCTTCCTGTTCGACTTCGGCATGGGCGTCGACGAGCACGGTCGGTTCAAGGGGCACCTCAAGGCGACCGGCGTGCGACCCAAGTTCGCCGAGAAGCTGTCCGATCTCGGCATCCGCCTCGGTCAAGAGGTCTTCCAGCCCGAGGGCTTCACGCGCAAGGCGGTCGGCGGCCAGTGAGGCGCTCGATCCGCTGCGGGGTCATCGGCGCCGCGCTCGCGGCCGCCGTCGTCGGTCTGGGCCCCGTCGCCCTCGCCGCGACGTCGACCTCGACCGATCTCGTGCAGGTGCGGTCGGTCAACGCCCTCACACCGACGTCACCGGTCATCGGCTACTTCGACACGGGGTCGGGGGCCGGATCGCCTCCGACGGTCACGCTCAACAACGCCGCGGTCAAGGCCTCGACACCGGTCGCGCTCGGCGGCGACACACCCCGATGCGTCGCGGTCGTCCTCGACACGTCGAACGCGGCCGAGACGTCGTCGGCGCTCGTCTCGACCAAGGCTGCCCTCAAGTCGTGGATCACGGGTCGCACGGGTGCGGCGCAGACCGACGAGGAGTTCTCGATCTACGCGGCCAACGACATCGGGGTCGAGGTCCAGTCGTGCACGGCCGACACCGGCAAGCTGACCAGCGCCATCGACCAGGTCGCCCCGCCCACGACCGACAAGGGCCGCGAGAAGACGGCGCTGTGGTCAGCCGTGCGCCAGGCCGCGGCCGGGCTGAGCGAGAACGGCACCCTCGAGCCCGACCTCGTGATCATGTCGGCGCAGCACGACAACGCCAGCGGTGACCAGAAGAACGCGGCGATCGGCGAGATCGCCAGCGCGAACGCCGCGGTGTTCGGGCTCGCCTACACCGGCTCGGGCTACAGCGGTGACGAGCTGAAGAGCCTCTCGGCCACCTACGGCGGTCAGTTCCTGGGCAGCGGGCAGGGCGCCCAGATGGGCACGCTGGTCAGCCAGGTCGAGAGCACCGTCGACCACGGCCAGTTCCAGGTCACCGTACGCCTCGACGACCAAGGCCAACGACGTCGTCGATCTGGCGCTCACCTCCCACGGCACCACCTCCAACGTCGTCTACACCGCCGGCACCTCGACCATCGGCTACGACGGACCTCAGCGCGGCAGCCAACGACGCCGCGCAAGCTCGGCGTGTCTCGGTGCTGCAGGGCGGCATCGGGCTGCTGGTTGTCGATCCTGCTCGTGCTGGTCGCGGTGTCGATGATGGCCTACGGCATCTTCCTGCTCGTCACCCGCGACAACAACCTGAACACGGTGCTCCAGCCCTACTCCGAGGGCTACGGCCCCCAGGACGAGGCCGACGACCCCGACGAAGGCAGCTACGCCAAGACCGCCATCATCCAGCGTGCGGTCGAGGTCACCGAGCAGTTCGCCGAGAGCCAGGGCTACCTGGCCCGGGCCGAGGGCCTGCTCGAGCGGGCCAACCTCCCGCTGCGAGCGGGTGAGGCCCTGTTCTTCTACGCCGCCATCGTGGTCATCGCGACGATCCTGGGCTTCGCCGTCGTCGGCTTCATCGTCGGCCTGGTGATCGGTGCCTTCGCCGCCATGGTCCCGCTCGCCATCGTCAGCTACCTGGCCGGACGGCGGCGCAAGAAGTTCCTGTCGCTGCTGCCCGACACGCTGCAGCTGCTCTCGGGCACGCTGCGGGCCGGCTACTCGCTCATGCAGGGCGTCGAGGCCATCTCCCAGGAGGTCGTCGAACCCGATGGGCCAGGAGCTGCGGCGGGTGGTCACCGAGTCCCGGCTGGGTCGGCCGCTCGAAGAGTCGCTCGAGGGCGTGGCCGAGCGCATGGACAGCCCCGACTTCTCGTGGACGGTCATGGCCATCCGCATCCAGCGCGAGGTCGGCGGCAACCTGTCCGAGCTCCTGCTCACCGTGGCCGACACCATGACCCAGCGTGAACGCCTCCGCCGCGACGTGGCGGCGCTCACGGCTGAGGGTCGCATCAGCGCCATCGTGCTGGCGTGCCTGCCGATCGGCCTCGGCGTGATGATGTACATCATCAACCCGGTCTACATGAGCAAGCTGTTCAACGACACGCTGGGCAACATCATGCTGGGGATCGCCGCGCTGGGCATGATCGTCGGGTTCGTGTGGATGAAGAAGATCATCAACATCGAGATCTGACATGGACAACAACAGAACTGCTACTCGGCTTGATCCTCGTCGGCGGGGCGATCTTCCTGATCGTCTACGCCGTCATGTCGCAGGTGAACGAGAAGTCCGTCGTTCGCAACTCGCTGCGCCAGCTCGACGGCTACGAGGTCGAGAACGTCCGCGACCAGGAGCTGCTGGCCCCCATCACGCCAGCGGGCGGTGGCCCCCGTCATGGGTGGCCTCACCTCACTGGGCCGCCGGCTGACCCCGGTCGGCTACGCCGACACGATCCGCAAGAAGTTCATCGAGGCGGGCAACGGATCGGCCGACGCGGTCGACCGCTTCATGGCCGTCCAGGTCATCATGCTCGCGCTGATCCTGCCGACGATCTGGTTCTTCTACATCTACAACCCGGTCGCGCCTGTCCGGCCTGGTCCAGTTCCTCGTCTTCGCGATCCTCTGCGCGGTGCTCATCTTCGCCCCGTACGCGCTGCTCAGCCGCCGGGTCGAGGAGCGCCAGCACGACCTGCGCATCAAGCTCCCGGACATCCTCGACCTGCTCACGATCAGCGTCGAGGCCGGGCTCGGGTTCGAGCAGGCCCTCGACCGCACCATCGCCGCCGTTCCCGGCGCCGCTCTCCGATGAGTTCGCCCGGATGCTCGGCGAGGTGCGGGCCGGCGCCACCCGAGCCGACGCCATGCGCGCCCTCGACCAGCGCACCAACGTGCCCGAGGTCCGTTCGTTCGTCCTGGCCATCCTCCAGGCCGACACCTTCGGCGTCTCGATCGGTCGGGTCCTGCGATCCCAGGCCGAGGAGATGCGCATCAAGCGCCGCCAGATGGCGCAGGAGCGGGCGCAGAAGGCCCCGGTCAAGATGCTCATCCCGATGGTGTTCTGCGTGTTCCCGTCGCTGTTCGTCGTGGTGATCGGTCCCGCCGTCATCAACATCCGCTCCGCGTTCTCACACTGAGTCGATGGCCCAGGCCGTCACCGGGCAGCCGGCGTCGGCCAAGTCGCCGGCCTCCCGCGCCCGGACGCGTCACTGGCCTCCCACGCTGGCGTTCGCGCTCGGCGCGGCCTTCACGGTGTGGGGCCTGTCGATCGGGCTCGAGCGGATCAGCGACAACAGCTTCTTCACCCATCTGGCCACCGGACGGCTGATCGTCGGGGGCGCCGGCATCCCGCGCCACGACGTCTACTCGTTCACCGCCCACGGCACGCCCTGGGTGGTGCAGAGCTGGCTGGCGTCGGTCCTGTACGGCTGGGTGGACAGCTGGTGGGGCGCACAGGGCCTGCGGGTGCTCATGGGCCTGACCACGGCCTTCCTGGCCGCCATGACGTGGCGTCTCACGCGGCCGGCCCGGTCGCTCATCGGACGCATCGTGATCGTCGGCGCTCGTGATCGGTGTGGGCACCGCCGTGTGGTCGCCGCGACCGCTGCTGATCGGGCTGGTGCTGCTCACCATCACCCTCCTGGCCGCGGAGGGGGGACTGCCGCCGTGGCTCCTCGTCCCGGTCTTCTGGATCTGGGTCAACACGCACGGCTCGTTCCCGCTCGGCCTGGTCGCGGTCGCCGCGTTGGCGCTCGGTCGCTGGGCCGACAAGGGCGATGCCTCGGTCGAGCTCCGGTGCCTCGTGTTCGGTGTGATCGGCACGGTGCTCGGCGCGATCAATCCGCTCGGCCCCACCCTGCTGACCTTCCCGGTCCACCTGCTGGGCAAGATGGACGTGCTGCGCAACATCATCGAGTGGCAGTCGCCCTCGTTCGCGCTCGGATGGTCCCGGCTGTTCCTCATCCAGGTCGTCATCGCCGTGCTGCTGCTCGTGCGCCGGCCGACCTACCGCGCCGCCATCCCGCTGGTGATCTTCACCGCGGCGGCGCTGCTCGGGCAGCGCAACATCTCGGTCGCCTGCCTCGTGTTCGTGCCCGGCATGGCCAGAGGGTTCCGGGGCATCGGCTCGGTGCGGGGCGACCAGCGCAACCCCGTGTCGGTCGTGGTGCTGGCGGCGGTCGTCGTGGTCGGGGCGCTGCTCGTCCAGGTCTCGCTGGCCAAGCCGGCGTTCGACCTGAGCACCTATCCGGTCGCCCCCGTGTCGTGGCTCGACCAGCACGGCCTGCTCCGCGCCGACCTCCCCATGGCCAGCTCGGACACGACCGGCAACTACCTCGAGCTGATCGAGGGCCGTCGCGCCAACGCCTTCATCGACGACCGGGTCGACATGTACCCGGCCTCGGTGGTCGACGACTTCCTGACCCTCGAACACGGGGTGCCGGGATGGCAACAGGTCCTCGATCGCCGCAAGGTCGATCTCGTCCTGTGGGACCGGGCCAGCCCGCTCACCGAGCTGCTGAGCTCGTCGGACCGGTGGCGGGTGCTCTACCAGGACAAGGACTGGTCGGTCCTGTGCCGGCGCGGGGCTGATCTCGGCGCCCGGGCGGGCGGCACCTGCTGATCCTGCCGGATCGGCCCCAGCGGTGGGCCTGAGGTCGGCCGGCGGCCGGTCCCGACGTTCAGCCGGGGCGGTCAGTCAGGCCGGTAGGCGACGACGGTCAGTCAGGGCGGTCGGCCAGGGCGGTGCGGGAGACCGCGGGCCTGACGCGCCCGGAGGAGCGGACGGAATCCGCTCCCCCAAGGGTGACGCTGTACGTCTTCGTTCGGGAGGTCAAGGGCCGCCAGCGGTGACGATGGCCGACGCCGAACGGGAAAGGCTTCCCGTCACGGACTGCTGGAAGTACTTGACCGCACCGATGCAGACAATGGAGATGAGGGCGAGGAGAAAGGCGTACTCCACCAGGCTCGCCCCCTGGTCCCCAGTGAGCCGCTCCGGGACCCGACCGCTCGATGTGATCGATCGCATGCAAGTCCTCCTTCGGGCTCGCAGGTGGGCAGGAACGGAAGCGGGGCGGGCCTTGCGACCTGCCCCGCACTCCGTTCTGCTGCGGTCTTACTGGATCGCCGAGGCGACCTTCGAGAACTTGCTCGAAGCTTCCTGGCCAAGCAGCGTGACGGCGACGATGCACACGACGGCGATCAGGGCCACGAGCAGCGCGTACTCAACGAGCGAGGCGCCACGGTCGGTCTTGCAGCGGGCCTGAAGCCATGCGTTCACAAACTCATACGAGGTAAGCATTCTGGGTTGGTCTCCCTTGTGTGGTGCTGATGGGTTACCCCGTAAGCCCGGGGTCGGCTTCCTGTCTCCACGCAGTATCGTCGGCAGGAGTCGAGCACCTTAATAGGGCATCGGGCCTATTTCGGTGACCTTCGACCCCGTCGCGGGCCCCCGATCGGTGCAAACACGGGGCAGACACCGGAGGGGACCGGGTGCCCGGGTGGCTCAATCGAGGCTGACGATTCCCATCCGCACGGCCTGGAGCACGGCCTGGGTGCGATCGCGGGCGTCGAGCTTCTGGTAGATCGAGGCCAGGTGGTTCTTCACCGTCTTCTGGCTGATGTACAGCTTTTCGGCCACTTCCGGTGTCGAACAGCCATCGGCGATCAGCTGCAGCACCTCTTCCTCACGCCGCGTGACGACCCGGTCCTCGTCGCTCGAGGGACGGTCGAGGCGCCGCACCTCGTCGAGCATGCTGGCCGCCAGCTGGGGCGACAGGGCCGTCTCGCCCGACACGGCCATGCGCACGGCCGAGGCGATCTCGTCGGTCGAGCAGTCCTTGACCAGGTAGCCGTTGGCCCCGGCCCGGATGGCCGACGTCAGCACCTCCTGGTCGGCGTGCATGGTGAGCATGACGACCTTGATCTCGGGCAGCGCGGCCCGGATCTGGCGGGTGGCCTCGACCCCGTCGACCTCGGGCATCGTGACGTCCATGAGGATGACCTCGGGGCGGAGCTCGTGGGCCAGCCGGATGGCCTCTTCGCCGTCCCGCGCCTCGCCCACCACGTCGAATCCCTGGTCGATCATGGATCGACGGAGGCCCTCGCGCAGCATGCGATGATCGTCGGCCAGCATCAGACGGATGCTCACGCGTGCCCCCTCGAGACTCGTGGGACCAGGCGTCCGGTACCTGGTGCGCCGAAAGCCTACCGGTCCGGGCGACCCACGGTGGCAACCCACCTGGGCGCCTCGGCCGCTCCGGTGCTCAGGAGCGGGAGGCGAGCGACCCGACCGGCGGCTGGGCCTCGACGTCGTCGGCCTGGATCAGGCTGGCCCGGACCCGCGTGCCCCGCCCCACCTGGCTCGACAGCTCGAGGGTGGCGCCGATGCTCGAGGCCCGCTCGCGCATGCCGAGGATGCCGTACGAATCGAGGCGTCCGGCGGTGCCGATCGGGAAGCCCTGGCCGTTGTCGGTGACCTCGAGAGCCGCCGAGATGCCGTTGCAGCGCCACAGGACCCGGGCCCGGGTGGCCTGGGCGTGCCGCTCGACGTTGGTGAGGGCCTCCTGGGCGATCCGCCACATCTCCCGCTCCTGGAGGATCGGCAGGCGGGCGCCCCGGTCGCAGAACAGCTCGATCTCGAGCCGGCTGCGCTCGCGCACCCGGGCGATGTAGGCCTCGAGCGTGGCGCCCATGTCCTGGCGGTCCGAGACGTCGGTTCGCAGGTCGTAGAGGGTGTCGCGGACCTCGCGGATGACCGATCGGACGTCGTCGCGGAGGTGCTCGAGCGACGGGCCGACCGGGTCGCCCTTGCCGTCGGTGGCCACGATCCGGTCGAGCTCGAAGGCCAGGTAGGCCAGCGACTGGCCGATGCGATCGTGCAGGTCACGGGCGATGCGGGTGCGCTCCTCGTCGGCTCCGACGGTGCGCAGCCGGCCGAACCACCGGGCGTTGTCGATGGCCAGGGCCACCGGTTCGACGAAGCCCCGCAGCAGCTCGACGTCGCGGTTGGTGAACGAGCGGGCGGCCTGGTGCTCGACCACCAGGAGGCCGATGACCGCCCCACGGGCGGCCAGCACGGCGTACAGGCCGGCGCTGGCCTTGGGGCTCAGGCCGGGGCCGCCGCTGGTGGCCAGATCGGGGGCGTTGACCACGCCACCGGAGGCCAGGGCCGCCCGCAGCGGCGGGGGCAGGTCCTTGCGGCTCAGCTGGGAGGGGAGGCGGACGTTCTCGCGGCGCACGACCTGCCACGCGGCGTCGGTGTCGTCGAGCACCAGGATGGTGGCGAAGTCGAACTCGAACAGGCCCCGGAGCCGGTTGATGGTGGTGTCGAGCACGTCGTCGAGGTCGAGCGAGGCCGGCAGGGTCTGGGTGACCCGGTGCAGCGAGAACAGCAGGGCGTTGGCGTCGGTGAGGCGACCGAGCCGGTCGAGGGCCAGCGAGTGCTGGCGGTCGGCCTCGCCCGAGATGCGCCGGGCGTAGCCGGCCACGACCGCCACCAGGATGACCACCAGGCTCCACTCGATGGAGAGCTGGACCCGTGCGTTGGTCACGCCCTGGGAGAGGTAGGTGATGGTGACGGCGGTGGCCGACACCAGGGCCAGGCGCAGGGCGAAGGCGAAGCCGCGGGCGAAGCCGGCCACGATCACCGCGGTCATCAGCGAGAAGATGAAGGGCGACTCCCAGCCCCCGGTGCAGCAGACGGCGGCGACCCCGAGGACCACCTCGGCCACGACCTCGACCAGGCTGCGCAGCGTCCCGACGTAGCGGATCGGCTTGAACGTCCGCAGGACGCTGTAGGCGACGATGGCGACGGCGAAGGTGGCGTAGGCCGGCCGCCCGTCGTAGTGGTCGATGGCCAGCGCCACCGACGCGATGGTCGTGCCCCAGCGGATGGCGATGATGCCGGGGGCGAAGGCGGCGACCCGGTCGACGGGCTCGATGAGGCCCAGGCCGTCGGTGCTGGCCGAGCCGTCGGTGGTGTCGCCCATGCGGCGGAGGCGGGTTCGCCACGAACGGCGACCGTCAGAGGCCCCCGCGGGCTCTTCGATCACCACTTCGTCGAGAGAGACGTGTTCCACTACCTGCCTTGTCGGTCGAGCGCGGGAGCGAGTTGAGGGCGTGGCCTCCCAACCGCGGATGGTACCTTCCACCGCCGTGCTGCTGATCGGACTCACAGGGGGAATCGGCGCCGGCAAGTCGACCGTGTCGGCCTCGCTCGGCGCCCGGGGCGCCGTGATCGTCGACGCCGACCTCATCACACGCGAGCTCCAGGAACCGGGCCAGCCCGTGTTCGACGCCATGGTCGAGCGGTTCGGTCCGGGCATCGTGGCCCCCGACGGTCGCCTCGACAGACAGGCGGTCGCCGACATCGTCTTCCAGGATGCGGACGCGCTGGCCGACCTCAACGCGATCGTCCACCCCGCCGTCGGCGCTCGAGATCGCCGAACGCCTCGCCACCGAGGTCGGCACCGACCACGTGGTGGTGCTCGACGTGCCGCTGCTCGTCGAGTCGGGCCGCGACGACATGGCCGCGTTGCTGGTCGTCGACGCCGACCCCGAGGTGGCGGTCGAGCGCCTGGTCGCCCAACGTGGGTTCGACGAACAGGACGCCCGGGCCCGCATCGCCCGTCAGGCCTCGCGGGACGACCGGTTGGCCAAGGCCGACTTCGTCATCCACAACGACGGCGGGCGCGACGAGCTCGACGGCCAGATCGAGGCGGCCTGGACGTGGATCGAGTCGCTACTTGCTTAGCCCTCTGGTCGGCAAGCCTCCCGACGGGCGCCTTCGGCATCCGGGTGTCATCCGACCAGCGGCTCCGGCCTGGCGGCCTCCGCCTTCCTGGCCTTTCTTGAGCGGTCAGATGAGCCTGAGCCGGCGAGCGAGGTCGCTGCGCAGCCTGCCCTCGGGGTCGACGCGGCCGGCGGACCGCCCGCCACTCGTCGAGCCGCGGGTACATCCGCGGGCAGCAGCTCGGCCCGCATCCGGCTGTCCTTGGCCAGGTAGACGCGTCCGCCGGCGTCGGCCACCGTCGTCGTCGAGCTCGTCGAGCAGGCGACCCAGTCCGCTGACGCCCACCGGGACGTCGAGCGCCAGCGTCCAACCGGGCATCGGGAACGACAGCGGTCCGGGGTTGCCCGGACCGAAGCGCTTGAGCACGGCCAGGAACGACGTGCAGCCCCGATCGCTCAGCCGCTCGACCGTGTCGTGCACGATCGGCCTCGGCGCCGTAGGGCACGACGTACTGCCACTGGACGAAGCCGCGCGGCCCGTAGATGCGGTTCCAGTCCTCGACCATGTCGAGGACGGGTGGAAGAAGGTGGTGATGGTCTGGAGCTCGTCGCGGCGGCAGCGGGGCGCCTTGCGGAACCAGAACTCGTTGAAGGCGCGGATCGAGGCCCGGTTGAGCAGGCCCGACGGCACGATGGGCGGGGCGTCGAGCATCACGACGGGGTCGTAGGCGCGGCGGCGCCTCGTCGTCGCCGGGGACCTCGTCGGCGCGTGGCGAAGCGCCCCCGCGTGAGCACACCTCGGCCCATGGCGGCACCACGGCTCATCAGGTCGATCCAGGCCACGGAGTAGTCGTAGTCGTCGTCGCCCTCGCTCCATCATCGCCATGAGCGTCGTCGAGGTCGGGAGTCCGGTCGGTGTCGACCACGAGCCGGCTCGTCTCGATGGGCGGGCACCGGAACGTGGCCTCGAGGATGAGCCCGGTCAGACCCATGCCACCGGCGGTGGCCCAGAACAGGTCGGGGTCGACGGTCGGCGACACGGTGGTCACCGAGCCGTCGGGCAGCGCCAGCGTGATGCTGTCGGCGTGGTTGCACCACGAGCCGGCGTGGTGGTGGTTCTTGCCGTGGATGTCGGCGGCGATCGCCCCGCCGACGGTGACGTGGCGGGTGCCGGGCGTGACCGGGACGAAGCAGCCCGCGGGGCACGAGGTCGCGGAGCAGGTCGTCGAGGCTGGCGCCGGCCGACGCCCGGACGACGCCGGTGGCGGGATCGAGGTCGAAGTCGGCCACGCCGGTCGTCTCGACCACCCGGCCGCCCGCGTTCTGCGCCGCGTCGCCGTAGCTGCGCCCGAGGCCCCGGCCGATGACCCCGCGGTCGTCGAGGCCGTCGAGCGACCGGGCCAGCGAGGCTCCGGAGGACGGGTGCACGACCACGCCGGCGGTGGCGCTGGTGGCGCCCCAGCCGTGGAGGAGCCGGCGGTGTCGGGCGGGGCGCCCGGCGTCAGGTGCGGTAGACGGCGATGCCATAGAGGACGGCCCACACGGCGCCGGACAGGAGGATGGCCCGATCGGTCGTGAGCACCACCTCGGGGTGCTCACCTTCGCCCCGCTCGAGGATGAGCCCGTACTGGAAGATGGCGGTGGCGAACGGCACGATCGACAACTGGAACCAGACCGCCCCCGCATCGCTGCGCGACGCCGACTCGAACGCCCACAGGCAGTACGCGACGAGCACGACGCTCGTGGCGACGCCCCGCAGGTAGCGCAGGAACTCCGGCGTGTAGACGGCGAGGCTCGGACGCACGAGCGCGGCGCGGTCGCCGAGCGATCGCATCTCGCTCTCGCGCTTGCCCACCACGATCATGAGGGCTCCGAAGCTCGTGACGATGAAGAACCACTCGGAGATCGGCAACCCCGTGGCGGTGGCGCCCGCCACGGCGCGCAGCACGTAGCACCCGGCCACCGCGACGATGTCGAGGATGGGCTGGCGCTTGAGCCCGAGGGAGTAGACGGTGGTGACGGCGAGGTAGGCGAGCAGGGTGAAGCCCAGGTCGCGGGCGTGTGGCGAACGCGACGACGAGCGACGCGGCGATGAGCACGGCGGCCATCAGGTAGGCGGTCGTCACCGGCACGATGCCCGCCGCGATCGGACGGAAGCGCTTGGTCGGATGCAGCCGGTCCGACTCGATGTCGCGGGCGTCGTTCACCAGGTAGGTGCCGCTGGCCGCCATGCAGAACGCGACGAAGGCCAGGCTGGCGTGGGTCATCGTGCTCAGGTGCCGGGCGTCGCCGGCGGCGATGGGCGCCGCGAACACCAGGACGTTCTTGACCCACTGCCGTGGACGCAGCGCGCGCGAGGTACGCCTCGACCCGCGAACCGCCGTCGGGCTGGTCGCCCGTCGGCGGCGCGGAGGTCTCGTCCACGCTCAGCGGGTCGACACCTTGCGCCACACCGGGCGGGGCAGGTGGCGCATCGCCGAGAACAGCCATCGCAGCGAGGGCGGCGCCCAGACGATGTCGCGGCCCCGCTCGAGGCCACGGGCCACCTGCTCGGCCACCGCCTCGGGGGTGGTGGCCAGCGGGAGCGGGGTCATCCCGACCGTCATGCGCGTGTGCACGAAGCCGGGACGCACGACCATCACCTTGGCGCCCGACCCGACCAGCGAGTCGGACAGGCCCTGTGCGAACGCATCGAGGCCGGCCTTGGTCGATCCGTAGACGTAGGTCGTCTTGCGGGAGCGCTCGGCGGCCACCGACGAGAGCACGACCAGCGTGCCGTGGCCCTGACGGCGGAAGCGGTCGGCGACGATCAGGCTGGCCGAGATGGCGCCCACGTAGTTGGTGCGGGCCGCCTCGACCGCGTGCTCGGGGAAGGCGTCGAAGTCGTCCTGGTCGCCGAGCACCCCGAAGGCCAGCAGCACGAGGTCGACGTCTCGGGCGTCGAACAAGGCGTCGATGATGTCCCGGTGATCGGCCGTCTGGCAGGGCGTCGAACGCGACGACCTCGACCTCGACGCCGAGCTCGGTCAGCTCTTCGGCCGCGCCCTTGGCCGCCTGCGGGTCGCGGACCGCCAGGACCACGTGGCGCACGCGGTCGCGTGCGAGGCGGCGGACGATGGCCAGCCCGATCTCGGAGGTGCCGCCGAGCACCACGACCGATTGCGGGGATCCGAGGGCATCCTGCATGCCGACTCCAGGGACGAAGAAGTGGTGTTCGAGCAGGTGAACTGTACTCGGGTCGATCGGGTCAGCTCTGCGACCGCAGACGCGCTCTACGCTCTCGGGATGACCGCGGTCCGGCATCCAGATCGGGGCGCGCCGGCCCGCCATCCCGCGTTCCCCCTGTCCGCCCGGTCGTCGATGGCCGCGGCCGGGCTGGCCAGCCTGGCCTGCTCGGCGATCTACGCGATCCTCGGCACCGGCTACGTCCTCGACGACTGGTTCACCCTCCGCAACGCCCACTTCCAGGGCGCGTGGGCATCCGCAGGCACCGCGCAGCAGACGGCCCGTCCCGGCGCGGCGGTCGTGTACGCCGTGATCTTCGGGCTCATCGGCCAGCACCCGCTGGTCGTCCTGGGGATCCAGGCGGTGATCGGCGCGGCGACCGCCGTGGCGCTCGTGCACCTCCTGCGGCGGTTCTTCCCTCCGGGCCTGGCGCTGCTCGCCGGCCTGCTGTGGGTCCTGTTGCCCAACCACACCTCGCTCGAGGTGTGGGCCTCGGCCACCAACATCGCGCTGTGCGTGCTGCTCACCGTGGTCGCCGCCGATCTGCTCTGCTCGAGCGCCAGGGACCGCCGGTGGGCGGCGCTGGTCCTGTTCGCCGCCGCGGGTCTCTGCTACGAGGCGGTGCTGCCGCTGGCCGCCGCCCTCATCCTGGTGATCCCGTGGGTTCGGCGCGGGCGGCCGGACTGGCGGCTGGTGGCGGGCGGCGCGCTGGCGCTCGGTGCCGTGGCCGTGTGGATCGTCGTGCACTGGCAGCCGGCCAAGCAGGTGGCCCAGGGCTGGGCCGACATGAGCCAGATCGTGGGCGCCCACTTCGGGTGGGGGATCGCCCCGAGCGGCCCGGTGGCCTCGGTGCTGGTGGTCGTCGGGCTGGCGGGGGCCGCGCTGGCCGTGGCCCGCGTGGCGCTGCCGTCGTTGCGACCGGGGGCCGGACCGTCCGAGTGGTCGGTGGTGGTGGGTCTGGCGGTCATGGTGCTCGGCGCCATCCCGTTCGCCAAGTACCTCTACGCGCCGCTCGGGGCCGGCGACCGCTTCAACTTCGTGTCGTCCATCGGCGGGGCGATGGTCTGGGCCGGGATCGTGGGCATGCTCTGGGCCTGGCGCCGGCCGCTGGCCTACGTGCTCGTCGCGGCCGTCGTGTCCGCCGCCGCGGTGGCCCGGGTCGAGCGATCGGTCATCTGGCACCGCGCCGGGCAGGACGCGCTCGCCATCCAGCGGGGGGTCGTCGCCGCCATCCCGCACCCCTCCGCGGTGATCGTGGTGGGACCAGCCCCCATCCAGCAGCAGGACATCGCCGCCTACCTCGACCAGTCGAACATCGAGGGGGCGCTGCAGCTGGCCTACGACGATCCCCACCTCGATGCCGGGCTGTCGTTCAACCAGCACCAGTTCGACAGCTATCCGGCATCCCAGCGCTTCGACATCCGGAAGGTCTCGAAGCTCAGGTCCGACACCACCGTCACCGCCGGCTGAGGCTGGCTGGGATGGCTGTCACACCCCCTCGGTAGCCTGACGGCATGGCCGACAGCGCGACCGAGAGCACTACCTCGAGCCCCGTCAGGATCTCGACCGGTGGCCCCAGCGGGGGCCAGCCGATGACCCCGTTCCGGATGGTGTCCGACTTCGCCCCGGCGGGCGATCAGCCCGAGGCCATCGAGCAGCTCGTCGCCGGCCTGGCCCGGGGCGACCGCTTCCAGACGCTGCTCGGCATCACCGGCAGCGGCAAGAGCGCCACCATCGCCTGGACCATCGAGCAGGTCCAGCGCCCCACGCTCGTCATCGCCCCCAACAAGTCGCTGGCGGCGCAGCTGGCCAACGAGTTCCGCGAGTTCTTCCCCGACAACCGGGTCGAGTACTTCGTGTCGTACTACGACTACTACCAGCCCGAGGCCTACATGCCGGCCAGCGACACCTACATCGAGAAGGACAGCTCGGTCAACGACGAGATCGACCGGCTGCGCCACTCGGCCACCTCGGCGCTGCTCACCCGGCGCGACACGATCGTCGTCGCCTCGGTGTCGTGCATCTACGGCCTGGGCTCACCCGACGAGTACCGCGATCAGCTCCTGGCGGTGCGGGTGGGCGAAGACGCACGACCAACGGTCGATCCTGCGCCGGCTGGTCGAGATGCACTACGAGCGCAACGACCTCAACCTGGTGCGCGGCAAGTTCCGGGTCCGCGGCGACACGATCGAGCTGCACCCGGCCTACGAAGAGACCGCCGTGCGGATCGAGCTGTTCGGCGACGAGGTCGAGGGCATCACCATCGTCGATCCGCTCACGGGCGAGAAGGTCGCCGCGCTCGACGAGCTCGTCGTGTTCCCGGCCACGCACTACGTCGCCGGCGACGAGCGCATGAAGGTCGCCATCGGCCGCATCGAAGCCGAGCTGCAGGAGCGGCTGGCCACCTTCGAAGCCGAGGGCAAGCTGCTCGAGGCCCAGCGCCTCCGCATGCGCACGCAGTACGACCTCGAGATGATGCAAGAGGTCGGGTTCTGCAACGGCATCGAGAACTACAGCGCGCCCATCGACGGGCGCTCGGCGGGGCAGCCTCCGCACACGCTGCTCGACTTCTTCCCCGACGACTTCCTCGTCGTGCTCGACGAGTCGCACCAGTCGGTGCCCCAGCTGCACGGGCAGTACGAGGGCGATCGCAGCCGCAAGATCACCCTCATCGACCACGGCTTCCGGCTGCCGTCCGCCGCGGACAACCGACCGCTCCGCTTCGAGGAGTTCATGGAGCGGGTCGGCCAGCTCGTGTTCCTCTCGGCGACGCCGGGGCCCTTCGAGCTCGAGCAGTCCAGCCAGGTCGTCGAGCAGGTGGTGCGGCCCACCGGCCTGGTCGACCCCGAGATCGTGGTCAAACCGACGAAGGGCCAGATCGACGACCTGATCGAGCAGATCAACCAGCGCGTCGTGGCCGGCGCCCGCGTGCTGGTCACCACGCTCACCAAGAAGATGTCCGAAGACCTGAGCGAGTACCTGCTCGAGCTGGGCGTGCGCGTCCGCTACCTCCACAGCGAGGTCGACACGATCGAGCGCATCGAGATCCTCCGCGACCTGCGCCTCGGCGAGTTCGACGTGCTGGTCGGCATCAACCTGCTCCGCGAGGGCCTCGACCTGCCCGAGGTGTCGCTGGTGGCCATCCTCGACGCCGACAAGGAGGGCTTCCTGCGCAGCGAGACGTCGCTGATCCAGACCATCGGCCGCGCCGCCCGCAACGTCGACGGCCAGGTGATCATGTACGCCGACCGGGTGACCGACTCGATGCAGCGCGCCATCTCCGAGACCAACCGACGCCGCGGGCTGCAGCAGGCCTACAACGCCGAGCGGGGCATCGATCCCCAGACGATCCGCAAGGCCGTCACCGACATCCTGGCGTACCTCCGACCCTCGCAGACGGCTCCCGTTCCCGGTGCAGACCAGCGGTCGCGCCGTCGCGACCAGCCGCGATCCGACCTGGCCGAGCTGCCGCACGACGAGCTGGCGCGCCTGATCCAGACCCTCGAGGACGAGATGCATGACGCGTCTGTGGATCTTCGCTTCGAGTACGCTGCGCGTCTGCGGGACGAGATAAAAGACCTCAAGCGCGAGCTTCGCGAAGTCGTCTAGGAAGCCAGGGTCGACCTACGGGGGTTCCGACGGAGCAACAATCGGTCATCGTCGCCTCCCGCGATCGCGCCGATCCCTCCTCGGCTCCGCCGGCATGGTGCTTCGCCCTCTGCGTCGTCGTCGGCGTCGTGCTGCGCTTCTGGGCACTCGGCGACGGCACGATGACCGCGGACGAGACCTTCTCGTCAGTGGCTGCGCACCTCCCGTTCGGCCAGATCTGGGGTCACATCGCCACGTTCGACCGGCATCCGCCGCTGAGCTACTACCTCATGAGCCCCGTCGCCCACCTGACGACGTCGACGCTCGCGCTGCGGATCCCGGCCGCGGTCGCCGCGTGCCTGGCGCTGCTCGTGTTCGTCTGGTGGCAACGGCGCTACGGCATCGCGGGACTGGTCGCCTCTGCCCTGTTCGCGATGTCGCCGTTCCTGCTGGCGTACGACCGTCAGGCGCGGATGTTCGCCCTGGTGACCCTGGGCGGGGTGATCGTGGCGGCGGCCAGCGACCGGTGGCTGGCCACCGACGACCCGCGATGGGGGTGGGCGGCGGCGGCAGGAGGCCTGCTGGCGGCCATGTCCTACAGCGTCGGGGTCCTGCTGCCCGGATTCATGCTGCTCGTCCCCGGGCTCCGGCGGGATCGGGCCTCGTGGACCTTCCGGCTGGCCGCGGCGGCGGCCATCGGCGTGTGGGCCGTCCTGTGGCTGGGCAACACGCTCACGTGGTCGGGTGCTCCGTCGGGATACCCGACGCTGACGCCCTCCTGGGTGGCCAGCGTCCTCAACGGCATGGTGGCCCCGGTTCCCGACGACCAGTGGATCGTGCTCGGGCTCCTGGCTGTCGGCCTGGCTCTGGTGCTGTGGCGGCGGGGTCGGCAACGGCAGCTGATGCTGTCCCTGTTCGTGGTGCCTGTCCTGTTGATGCTCGCCGCCAGCCTCAACAACGAGCTGTTCATCCCGAAGAGTCTTCTCATGGTGGCCTGGGCCGCACCGGTGATGCTCGGTCAGCTGGCCGCGAGGGCGTGGGAGCTGCGCCCGTTGGCCGGCGCCGCCGTGATCGCGCTCATCATCATCCTGGTCGTGCCGTACATCTCGCCGAGCCTGCCGATCGACGAGGGCGCCGGGGCGATGCTCGCCGCCGTCCAGAAGGTGCGCCAGCCCGGGGATGCGATGGCGATGAACCCGGCACCGCTCGGCGACCTGCTCGAGTGGTACGAGGGGATCGTCCCGAACCGCAAGCTGACGATCGACGACACGACCATCCCCGGAGCGGTCATCCTCCGCACCGAGGGCGTGCCCCAGACCGGTCGGGTGTGGTTGGTCGAATCGCAGTTGCGGGCGGTGCGGACCTCACTCGGGCCTGACGCACGTTCGTGCGGTGCGCCCGTCGTCGTCGGCGGTGGGTACACGATGCGTTGCGTGGAGCTCGGCCCCTCCGGCTGATGGACGCCACCACAACCTCCCCGCCCCGGTCTCCGGCCGGCTCGTCGCGCCGCGCCATGGGATGGTTGCGGCGTCCGCTCGTCGCGGGCCTGGTGCTGCTGCTCGCCTACGTCGCGCTGTCGCTGTTCATGGACCCGCACGGGTACCTCGGCACCGACACCGGGGGCAAGGTGGCCACCCTCGAGGTGATGGCCCACCACGGTGGCGGCCTCGATCCGAGCGTCGGCTACTGGGCGGCCAAGTGGGACCCGAAGGCGTCGCTGCACGGCCTCTACTACACGTACAAGGTCGGCGATCACTACCTCAACGTCACGACGTTGCCGATGATCTACGCCGCCCTTCCGCTGTACGAGCTGGGTGGGTACCGGCTGGCCCTGCTCCTACCGATGCTCGGCGCGGTCGGCTGTGCGTTCGCGGCGCGCGCGCTGGCTCGACGGATCGGGCCAGGTGACGGGTGGGCCGCGTTCTGGATCATCGGGCTCGCGTCGCCCGTGACCATCTACGCCCTCGACCTGTGGGAGCACAGCATCGGCCTCGCCCTGATGGCCTGGGGGGCGATCGCGCTGATCGACGTGATCGCGCGCCGGCCGACGTGGGTGCGGGGCCTGCTCGCCGGCCTGGCGTTCGGAGCGGCGGCCACGATGCGCACCGAAGCGCTGGCCTACGTGTTCGTCGGCACCGCTGTCGTGTGCCTGTGGCTGCTCATCCGCCAACGCGACCTGCGCAACGCCCTCGTGGTCGGCGCCACCGCCACCGCCGGGTTCGCCGCCATGTTCGCGGCCAACGCGCTCCTCGAGACCCTCGTGCTCGGATCGACCATCCGCGCCGCCCGCGCCGCCGGCGCCGCGTCGTCGGGCGGCGGGGCCCTGGGGACGCGGCTCAGCGAGGCCATCACCATGTCGGGCGGCCTGCTCGGGTCGACATCGCACGCCGGCACGCTCGTGATCATCGGTCTGATCGCCATGTTGAGCTACGTCGCCTACCGCGCGTCGCAGCGCGTCGATCAACGCCCGGCCAAGCTGGTCGGCTTCGTGATCGTCGTCCTCTATCTGGCGCGCCTCGTCGAGGGCACCGGGTTCATCCCCGGGCTCGTGGCCACGACGCCGTTCGCGGCGGCCGGCCTGGCGTTGGCGTGGAAGGACGTGTCGGCGCGGGTGGCGGCTCTCATCGCACTGCTGGCGCTGCCCGTCGTCTGGCTGACCGACTTCACCGGCGGCGTGCTGCCGCAGTGGGGCGGGCGCTACATCCTCACCACCGGCCTGCTGCTCGGTGCCATCGGCGTGGCGCGCATGGGGGTGGCCGCCCGCTGGGCACGCGTGCTGTTCGTCGGGCTGGCGGTCGGGGTCACCGCCTTCGGCCTGGTCTGGATGTCGCAACGCACCCACGAGGTGGCCAGGTCGGGCCAGTGGATCGCGTCGCGGCCCGAGCCGGTGGTCGTGTCGGACGTGCAGTTCTGGCTGCGCGAGTCGGGGAGCTACGAGCCGGACCACCGGTGGCTCACCGTCGACAAGCGCGGCGACCTCGATCGGGCCGCCGGCGTCGTGGTCGACGCCGGCTTCGACCGGTTCGGGCTCATCTCGATCGACCAGGTGGGCAAGCCCTCACCCGCGGTGGACGGGTTCCACGCGGTGTCGCACGAGGTGCAGCAGTGGCTGGGCGTCGACTTCCGCTACACGGTCTACGCGCGGAACGCTTCATGAGCGACGCCGCGGCGGTCGTGCCGCGGTCCGACGCCGCGGGTCTGGCGTCGCGGATCTGGTCGGCGCCGCTGTGGGCGCACCTGGTCGCGCTGGCGCTGGTGCTCCTGATCGGCCTGGCGCTCACCGGACCACCCGTCGCGTTCAGCAGTGACGAAGGCGTGCTCGTCATCCAGGCGCGCATGCTGCGTGACGGCGACGGGTGGCTGTACCGCTATCCCTTGGCGTCGATCGACCGCGAGGACCAGGCCCGGCCGTTCGTGCGCGGCGATGCCGGCACCCGCGGGGTGGCGCCGTACGCCAAGCACCCGCTGTACCCCGTCCTGCTGGCCGGCCTCGACCTGGTCGGAGGGCAGTGGGGCATGGTCATGGGCGGCGCGCTCGGCACCCTGCTGGCCGCCGGGCTCGCCGCACTGCTCGCCCGTCGGCTCGAGCCCGGCCTCGACCGGTACGCGCTCTGGATCGTGGGCGTCGGCAGCCCGCTCTTCTTCGACGCCTTCGTGGTGCTGGGCCACAGCCTTGCGGCCGCCGGGGTGGCTGCCGCCGCGTTGGCGGGGATGGCCGCCCTGGCCGTCGATGCGAGCCTGCGCCGGCGCCTCCTCGCTGTCGCAGCCATGGCCCTCTGCCTGGTGGCGGCGTCGATGGTGCGCACCGAGGCGCTCTTCGCGGGGCCGGCGATCGCGCTGGGGTGTGCCGCGCTCGCGTTGCTGGGCCGCCTCCCGGTGCGGCGGGCGAGCCTGGTCGGCGCGGCCGGCGTGGCGGCCAGCGCGTGCGCCTTCCTGATCGACCGCGTGTGGTCCCGCGCCATCATCGGCCGGCCCTTCCCCGGCGTGGGCAACGCCGCGCCGTCGTCCTGGTTGGACGGTCGGTGGCAGGCGCTGCGCACGACGTGGTTCGAGCCGAGCTACCTCCATGGCCGGACCGGCGATCTGGCCCTCGACCTGGGCGCGGTCTTCCTGGTGCTCGCGGCCCTGCTGCTCCACCGGCGGGCGGACCGGCGGCTCTGGGTGCTGACGGCGCTCCTGCTCGCGTGCTGCTGCTACGTCACGCGCCTCGCGGCCGGACCGGCCGGTGCCATCCCGGGCCTGGCCCTCGCCTTCCCGGTGGGCTGGTTCCTCCTGTGGGCGGCCGGCCGGCGGATCGGCGACGCCGTCGACGCGCCGCTGCTGGCCATCGCCGCCGGATTCACCGTCGTCGTCGTGCTGTTGACCGAGTACGCGATCGGCGGGGGAGTCGAGTGGGGTGGCCGGTACTTCGCCATCGTGATCCCCGTCGCCGTGCCCGCGCTCCTCTATGCCGCCGTTCCGGTGGTCAACCGTCACGGCGCCGAGCTGTGCCGCGTCGTCGTCGCCGCGCTCGTGGTGCTGTCGCTGGCGGCCGCGTTGACCGCGGGACAGGCCCTGCGCCACGTCCACCTGGCGACGGCGGCGGTGCTCGATGACATCGCCGACGCGGCCCACGTCGCGGGCACCAGTGGGGGCCTCACCCGGCCCGTCGTCGTCACCTCGAACCGGCTGCTGCCGCAGATCGATCACCGCGACTTCGGCCGCTACGACTGGGTGGCGACCGATCCCGACCACCTGACGCGCTACGGCGACCGGCTGGCCGCGCTCGGGGTCGACCGCGTGGTGCTGGTGTCGGACGACCCGCAGGACGACCTCCGGGCGCTGCCCGGGTGGCGGGTGGTCTCGTCACGGTCTGGGCCCCTCGACGTCGCGGTGCTCGAGCGAGGATGACCGTGCCCGGGTGCTCCACCAGGGCCCGAGAAACACTCGTCGCAAACACGTGTTCGAGTGGGTGGCCGCCCGATAAGCTGGCCCGGTGGCCGACACCATCACGATCCGGGGTGCCCGCGAGCACAACCTGCGCAACATCTCGCTGACGCTGCCCCGCGAGACGCTGATCGTCTTCACGGGCCTGTCCGGCTCGGGCAAGTCGTCCCTGGCCTTCGACACGATCTACGCCGAGGGCCAGCGGCGCTACGTCGAGTCGCTGTCGGCCTACGCCCGCCAGTTCCTGGGCCAGATGGACAAGCCCGACGTCGACTTCATCGAGGGGCTCTCGCCCGCCATCTCGATCGACCAGAAGAGCGCCTCGCGCAACCCCCGGTCGACCGTCGGCACCATCACCGAGGTCTACGACTACCTCCGCCTCCTCTACGCCCGCATCGGCATCCCGCACTGCCCGTTCGACGGCACGCCGATCACCCGCCAGACCCCCCAGCAGATCGTCGACCGGATCCTCGAGCTGCCCGAGGGCACCCGGTTCGAGGTGCTGGCCCCGGTCGTCCGCGGGCGCAAGGGCACCTACGACACGCTGCTGGCCGACCTGGCCACCCAGGGCTTCGCCCGCGCCCGCGTCGACGGCGTGGTCCACGAGCTCACCGACAAGGTCGAGCTGGCCCGCTACGAGCAGCACACGATCGAGGTGGTGGTCGACCGGCTCGTGAGCCGTGACGGCATCGAGCGGCGGCTCACCGACTCGCTCGAGACGGCGCTGCGGCTGGCCGACGGCGTGGCCGAGGTCCACCTGGTGCCCAAGGCGGGCGAGGGCGAGACCGAGACGCTCACCTTCTCGCAGCACCTGGCCTGCCTCGACCTGCGGTCGGTCCTATGACGAGCTGGCGCCCCGCAACTTCTCGTTCAACTCGCCCTACGGTGCCTGCGAGCACTGCGACGGCCTCGGCACGCGGTTCGAGGTCGATCCCGAGCTGGTGGTGCCCAACCCGCAGCTCACCGTCGGTCAGGGCGCGCTGGCGCCGTGGGCGGGCGGGCGCAGCCAGTACTTCGCCCGTCTGCTCGAGTCGGTGTGCGAGTCCCACGACATCCCGACCGACGTGTCCTGGTCCAAGCTGTCCAAGGCCAAGCAGAAGCTCCTGCTCTACGGGGTCAGCGGCCGCGTCAAGGTGCAGTACCGCAACCGCTACGGGCGCACCCGCAGCTACGAGGCCCGCTTCGAGGGCGTCGTGCCCTACCTGCAGCGGCGCCACAGCGAGGCCGAGAGCGATTCGGCCCGGGAGCAGGTCGAGGGCTACATGCGCGAAGTGCCGTGCCCCGAGTGCGGCGGGGCCCGGCTGCGGCCGCTGTCGCTGGCGGTCACGATCGACGGCCACAACATCGCGGACGATCTCCGTCGATGTCGATCCGCAAGGCCGCGGCCGTGCTGGCTGGGCTGACGCTCAGCGAGCGCGACCACATGATCGCCGACCGGGTGGTCAAGGAGATCAACGCCCGCATGGGCTTCCTGCTCGACGTCGGTCTCGACTACCTCAACCTGGCGCGGTCGGCCGCCACCCTGGCCGGCGGCGAGGCCCAGCGCATCCGCCTCGCCTCCCAGATCGGCAGCGGGCTCGTCGGCGTGCTCTACGTGCTCGACGAGCCGTCGATCGGCCTGCACCAGCGTGACAACCGCCGGCTGATCGAGACGCTCGAGCGCCTCCGCGACCTCGGCAACACGGTGCTGGTCGTCGAGCACGACGAAGAGACCATCAAGGTGGCCGACCACGTCGTCGACATCGGGCCGGGTGCGGGCGAGCACGGCGGCGACGTCGTCTACGCCGGTCCGGTCAAGGGCCTGCTCAAGTCGCGCGCGTCGGTGACCGGCCAGTACCTCTCGGGCAAGAAGTCGATCCCGGTCCCGGCGCTGCGGCGCAAGCCTGCGGCCGAGTCGCTCACCGTCCGCGGCGCCCGCGAGAACAACCTCAAGGACATCGACGTCGAGTTCCCGCTCGGCTGCCTGGTCGCCGTCACCGGCGTGTCGGGCTCGGGCAAGTCGACCCTGGTCAACGACATCCTGCTGCGTGCGCTCATGCAGCGCGTCTACGGCTCGAAGATCCCGCCCGGTCGTCACCGCACCGTCGACGGCCTCGACGCCATCGACAAGGTCATCGACATCGACCAGTCGCCGATCGGGCGCACGCCGCGCTCCAACCCGCCACCTACACCGGCGTCTTCGACCACGTGCGCAAGCTGTTCGCCCAGACCACCGAGGCCAAGGTCCGCGGCTACCTGCCCGGCCGCTTCTCGTTCAACGTGAACGGCGGCCGCTGCGAGGCGTGCGCGGGCGACGGCACGATCAAGATCGAGATGCACTTCCTGCCCGACGTCTACGTGCCGTGCGAGGTGTGCAAGGGCGCCCGCTACAACCGCGACACCCTCGACATCACCTTCAAGGACCGCAACATCGCCGATGTGCTCGACCTGTCCTGCGAAGAGGCGCTCGAGTTCTTCGGCAACCAGCCGGCCATCGCCCGGCACATGCAGACCATCGTCGACGTCGGTCTCGGCTACGTCCGGCTGGGCCAGCCGGCCCCCACCCTGTCGGGCGGCGAGGCCCAGCGGGTCAAGCTGGCCAGCGAGCTGGCCAAGCGTTCGACCGGCCACACCATGTACATCCTCGACGAGCCCACGACCGGGCTGCACTTCGAGGACATCCGCAAACTCCTCACAGTGCTCAGTCGACTGGTCGATCAAGGGAATACGGTCCTGGTCATCGAGCACAACCTCGATGTCATCAAGACCGCTGACTGGATCATCGACCTAGGCCCCGAAGGGGGCGACGGAGGCGGCAGCGTGGTGGTCGAGGGCACCCCCGAGCTGGTGGCCAAGACGCCGGGGAGCTACACCGGCCGCTTCCTCGCGCCTCTGCTCGAAGCGGGCTGATCCGTGCGGCGCGCCGCCCGACCCCTGCTCTTCCTCGGCATCGTCGGGGTCGTGCTCGGGCTGAGCAAGATCCACGCCCGCTACATCGCCCACCCGCCTACGTCTTCCACGGGTCGAGTCGCTTCGCCTGGGCCCTCGCCTACATCGTGCTGCTGGGCGTGGCCGCCTACGGCCTCGGCCTGCCCGACCTGCCCCGCAACGCCCGCCAGGCCCTGATCGAGCTCGATGGGCGCCGCCGCCATCGGCGCGCTCGTCGATCTCGGTCGTCCAGCTGGTGGTCGGCGACGCGCTGCTGCCGCGGTTCGTGGTGTTCGGCTCGGCCATCCTGCTGGTGCCGTGGTACCTGTTCTGCGCGGCCGTCGCGTCCGACGGCGGAGCGCGCGCGGCCGGCCGCGATCGCGTGCTGGTCATCAGCGACACGGCCAGCGCGGCCGAGCTGCGCCACGAGATCGCGCGCAGCGCCGAGCGCCCGGCGAAGCTGGTCGCGGTCAAGCCCGTGGCCGACGTCGAGCCGACCGGATCGGGCGACTCGCCGCTGATCGACGTGGCCCGCCGCGAGCACATCTCGGTGATCGTGCTCGATCGCGAGGCGCAGTCGTCGTCGCCGGTGGTGGCCCAGGTGGCCGAGCTCCACGAGGACGGCACGCGGGTGCGCACGCTCTCGCTCTTCTACGAGGAGTGGCTGGGCATGCTGCCGGTGTCCGAGCTCGAGCGGGTGTCGCTGCTGTTCGACATCGGCGAGCTGCACCGCGGGCGCTACGGCCGGGTCAAGCGCATCATCGACTTCGTCCTGGCCGCGATCGGGCTTCCGTTCCTGTTGCTCGCGATCGCCGGCGTGTTCGTCGGCGACCTGGTCGGCAACCGCGGGCGGCTCTTCTACACCCAGGATCGTGTCGGCAAGAACGGCCACGTCTTCCGCATCTACAAGTTCCGCAGCATGCGCGGCGCGCCCGCCGACGCGCCCACCGAGTGGACCGCCAACGACGACCCCCGTGTCACCCCGTTCGGTCGGCTGCTGCGCGCCTCTCACCTCGACGAGCTGCCCCAGCTCATCAACATCCTCAAGGGCGACCTCTCGGTGGTCGGGCCCCGGCCCGAGCAACCGCGCTACGTGGCCGAGCTGCGTGAGAAGCTCCCGTTCTACGACGTGCGCCACCTCGTGCGGCCGGGCCTCACCGGATGGGCGCAGGTCAAGTACGGCTACGCCGGCGACGAGGACGACGCGATGGAGAAGCTCCAGTACGAGTTCTACTACCTCCGCCACCAGTGGCTGGCGCTCGACGCGCGCATCCTCGGGCGGACCATCCGCAGCGTGATCGGACGCGGCGGACGGTGATCGCATCGTCGGGCCCGCCGGCGGTGACGGTGCTCATCCCGGTCCACAACGAAGCCGCCGACATCGAGGACTGCCTGGGTCACGTCGCGGCCCAGGACTACGCCCTCGATCGGATCGAGGTCATCGTCGTCGACGGAGCGTCCACCGATGGCACCGCCGAGTTGGCTCGCGCCGCGCTGGCCCGGACGGGTTTCGGACGGGTCGAGGTCATCGCCAACCCCGCTTCGTCCACGCCCTCGAACCTCAACCGGGGCCTGGCCGCAGCCACGGGCGACGTGGTGTGCCGGATCGACGCTCGCAGCCGGCCTCCCCGCGACTACGTGCGCCGCTGCGTCGAGCTCCTCGAGACACGACGCGACATCGCCGTGACCGGAGGTCGCCAGGTGGCGCTGGCCCGCGACGACTCGCCGCGGTCGCGCGGCATCGAGCGCGCGCTGAACAACCGGTGGGGGATGGGCCTGTCCCGCTACCGCCGCGGCGCCCCGAGCGGATCGGCCGACACCGTCTACCTCGGAGCCTTCCGGACCGCCGAGCTGCGGTCGGCGGGCGGGTGGGACGAGCGGCTGAGCACCAACCAGGACTTCGACCTGAATCGTCGCCTGGCCGTCACCGGCGTGATCTGGGTCGATGCCGATCTGGCGGTGGGCTATCTGCCGCGCCGGTCGATCGGCGACCTGTTCGAGCAGTACCACCGGTTCGGTCGGTGGAAGGTGCGCTACTGGCGCTGGACGGGTAGCCGACCCTCGACCCGCCAGGCCGCCATCCTGATCGCCCCGCCCGTGGCCGGGCTGGCGGTGCTGGTGGCCAGCCGGGGGCGCCCGGCGCGACTGGCCGCCCTGGTAGGGGTCGGTCTGGCCGGAGTCGGCCTGATCGAGCAGCTGGGCCGTCCATCGGACGGGCCCGACGGGGTCGAGGTGCGGCTCACGAGTGTGGGGGCCCTGGTGGCCGTGTGGTCGGGGTGGCTCTCGGGCATCGCCCGCGAAGCGGTCGGGTCGTCTGGTGCCCAGTCGCCGTGAGCGGAGTCAGGCGCTGAGGTTCAGCTCGAAGCGGTGGGCCCAGGTGTGCAGGCTGAGCACCCGCCACTGGTGAAGGGGGCTCTCGACCGGGACGGCACCGGCCAGCAGCCCGGCCTGGTGCAGGTCGGACCACGCATCGGCCACGCGGGTCGCCAGGGCGGGCTCGGCCAGCCACTTCTGCTGCGGGGGCATGTACGCCTTCTTGTCCCGCCGGTCGGCCACCTCGGTCAGGCCGAGTCGGCGCAGGATGTGACGGATGGGCAACTTCGTCCAACCGTCGACCACGCGCTGGTCGGCGGGCAGGGAGGTGGCCAGATCGATCAGGCGGTGGTCGAGGAACGGGAGGCGCACCTCCCGTGACCACGACATCGAGTTGCGGTCGCCGTACCGGAGCAGTCGGGGCAGCGTCCAGCGGGTGAGGTCCTGGCGCATCAGCGAGGCCGCCACCGACCCGGCCACGGCCTCGGGGTGCGGGTCGCCACCGATCGGATCGAGGTGGTGGAACTGGCGCCGCCAGTCGGCGGCCAACCACCGTCCGCCCAGCGCCACCCGGGCGGTGCCCATCAGCCGCCGAGGTCCGCCCATGGCGCCCACGTAGCGACCGATCGGGGGAACCATCCATCCGCCGTGCACCCGCCGCCAGGCCCGCTCGTCGTCGAAGGCACCGGCCAGGTCCCCGCGGAGGGCGTGATCGGCCACGATCGCCCCGGCGTACTTGTCGTACCCGCCGAACACCTCGTCGGCCCCCTGACCATCGAGCAGCACCACCACCCCGGCGTCGCGGGCCTCGCGCATCACCCGGTACTGGGCCAGCTGCGAGGTCGCCTCGACCGGGCTCTCGTTGGCCCACATGAGCGAGTCGAGATCGTCGGCCAGGTCGCGGGCTTCGAGGGGGACCGGATGCAACGTGGCGCCCACCTTGGCGGCCACGGCCCGGGCCAGCGGCAGCTCGTCGGCCTCGGTGCCGGGGAAGCTGGCGGTGAAGGCATGCAGGTCGCCCTCACCGCGGAGCTGGCGGACGGTGGCGATCACCGCGGAGGAGTCCGGACCCCCCGACAGCGAGGTGCCCACCGGGACGTCGCTGCGCAGGCGCAGGCGCACCGAGTCGGTCCATGTGGCATCGATCTCGTCGAGGCGTTCGTCGACCGCGGCCGGCGACAGCGGCTCGGTGGCCGAGTCGGGCACCGACCAGTACCGCCACGTCCGCAGTGACCCACCGGGTTCGATCCAGGCCGCGTGCGCCGGGGCCAGGCTGGTCACGCCGGCGAACACGTTCTGCGTGGGATGGCCCAGGTCGCCGAAGGCCAGGAAGCGGAAGAGGGCCTCGGGCTCGGGACGGGCCACCAGGGCGCCGGCCGCCAGCAGGGCCTTGGCCTCGGAGGCGAACCACCAGGCCCGGTCGTCGGTGGTGAACAGCAGGGGCTTCTCCCCGAGGCGGTCGCGGGCCAGGAACAGGCCACGGCGCTCCGGGTCCCACAGGGCGAAGGCGAACATGCCGTTCAGCCGCGTCAGGCAGTCGGTGCCCCAGCGTCGGTAGGACTGGAGCAACACCTCGGTGTCGCCTGCCGACCGGAACTGGTGCCCGCACCCCTCGAGCTCGGCGCGCAGCTCGCGGTAGTTGTAGATCTCGCCGTTGAACACCAACACCGAGCCCGTGTCGGTGTCGATCATGGGCTGGTCGGAGGCGGCGGTCCGATCGATGATGCTCAGCCGGGTGTGACCCAGCGCGACCTGGGCGTCGAGATGCGTCGCCGTGCCGTCGGGGCCGCGGTGAGCCATGGCGGCGCAGGCCCGGGCGAGGGCGGCGTCGCGGTCGGGGGTAGCGGGGGAGATCACCCCGGCGATGCCGCACACGGGCCCAAGGTAGCGCCACGGCTGATCCGAGGAGAGCACCAGAGCATGTGGGAAACTCGCGAGCCGGCCGGGCGGGAGAATCCCCTCGCGATTGGCTCCGGCCCGGTTGGCAACTGCCGACAGGTGGAAACTGGAATCGCCGGCCTGGAGCGTCGAGAAGGGGAGAGATGGGCGTCGAGCACCAGCACGGAGTCCGGGCTCGGTGAGCACCATCGAGCCCGAGGCGAGCCGCGCCGCGCGTCGCCGCCGCCAGATCCGAGGTCTGTTCGGGCTGACCGCGGCCCGCGGTGGCGCCGCGGTCGTGTCCGGTGTCTGGCTCATCGTGGTGGCCCACGAGTTGACCCTGACCCAGTTCGGGGACCTCAGCATCCTGTTGGCCCTGGGATCGATCTTCATCAACATCAGCGACGCCGGTCTGCAGGTGATGATCGGCGACCACGTGGCCCGGGCCGGCGTCATCTCGCGTCGGGTCGTGATCGAAGGAATCGCCCGACGCCTGGTCTACGCCGCCGTGTGCGCGGTGGCGGTCATCGCGCTGTACCTGGCCGCGGCCGCCGACTCGAACCCGATCGTGCCCGTCCTGTTCGCCGGGTCGGTGCTGGGAACGGCGGTGTACCAGATCGTGCTGGCCGCGTATCGGGCCCGCGGCATGGTGGCCGTCGATGCGGCCAACGAGATCTTCTCCCGGGTCGGCGTGCTCGTCGTGGGCACGGCACTGGTGTTGGCCGGTGGCCGCCTGGTGGCCGCCGCGGCCGTCTATCCCGCCGCCGACCTCCTGTCCGCGGCTGCGGTGACCTGGTACATCGCCCGGCGCTACTTCGTTTCCGACGACCGCTTGCCCAAGCCCGATCTCCGATTGCGCTCGACGGCGTCTCTGGCCGTGGCCATCACCATCTGGCTGGTGTACCTGCGGGTCGACGGCTACCTGGTCGGGCTGCTGGCCGGCTCGGATGCCGCCGGCATCTACGCCGCCGCCTACCGGTTCCTCGACTTCGCCATGCTGCCGGCCCTGGTCCTGAGCCACACCGTGCTGGCCCACGTGGCGCCCTTGCGGGGTCGTGAACGGCTGGCCGAGGTGCACCGCTTCCTGGTGCAGTCCGTCGTCATCTCCGTCCCCATCGCGGTGGTGGGCAGCCTGGTGGTGGGGCCGGCCATCCGCATCCTGTTCCCTCCCACCTTCGCCGCGGCCGGCGGGGTGGCGGTGATCCTGCTGCTGTCGAGTGTGCCGGGGGCGGCGGCGGCCACCCTGGTCCCGCTCGCCGGTGTGGCCGACCGGCGGCTGTTCGCGGCGGTCGCCATCGGCGCTCTGGTGCTCAACGTGGGGATCAACCTCGCGGTCATCCCCACCTACGGAGCCACCGGTGCGGCCTGGGCTACCGTGATCTCCCAGCTCTTCCTGGCGGTGAGCCTGTACCCGCTGATCCGACGACGAGCCGCGCTCGAGGAGCCGCTCGAGACCCACGCCGATGTCGAGGACGCCTCATGGTGACGATCTTCTCCACGGCCCGCAGGTTCGAGGGGATCTTCGGGATCATCCAGCGCAACGCGCTGACCAGTTGGACGCTGCTCGAACCCCGACCGCAGATCATCCTGTTCGGTGACGACGCCGGCACGGCCGAGATCTGCGCCGAGCTGGGCCTGACCCATGTGCCCGACGTGGCCACCAGCGACCTCGGCACGCCCCTGGTGAGCGACATGTTCGCCCAGGCCCAGCGGCTGGCCGAGTTCGATGCCTGTTGCTTCGTGAACTCCGACATCATCCTGTTCCCCGAGCTGGGTTCGGTGGCCGCAGCCGCGCAGGCCCGGTTCGGTTCGAGCTACCTGGTGGTGGGCCAGCGCCACGATCTCGACGTCGATCGCGTGCTCGACTTCGAGCCGGGTTGGCGCCCGGCGCTGGTCGAGCGCGTGCGTCGCTCCGGCAAGCTGCGGTCCGAGATCCTGCTCGACTACTTCATCTTCCCGACCGGTGAGTTCCACGACATCCCGCCGTTCGCCATCGGGCGCTCGGCCTACGACAACTGGCTGGTCTGGCACGCCGGCGACATCGGGGCCGCGGTGGTGGACGCCACCGACTGCATGATGATCGTCCACCAGAACCACGACTACTCCCATGCCGGGGGGATGAAGGCCGTGTGGGAGGGGCCCGAGGCCACCAAGGCCCACGAGATGATCGGTCACTGGTCGCGGTACCACGCGGTGGCCCACGCCCGCTTCAAGTTCACTCCGGGCGGCGAGATCACCCGGGCCACGGGCCTCAAGTACCGCCTGGCCCGGCCCCGCCGGGTGGCGAGCCATGCCGTGCGGTTCGCCCGGCCCTGGCGACGTCGCCTGATCGAGTTGCGTTGGACATGGCGTGCCCAGCTGCGATCGCGGGCGGCGGCGGAGATCCCGGTGCCGAAGATCGTGTCGCGCGTGGTCACGTGGGTGGCCGCCTGGCCGGCACGCACGAACCAGCAGCGGGTACCGGGCTACCAGTTCGGCCAGGTGCTCGAACCTGCCTGGGCGCGGCTGCGGCTGGGACTCTGGGCCATCGGCCGCTTCCTGGTGCTCGAGCGTCCGGTCGTGATCAGCTGGACCGACGGGGTGCGCATCGGGTGCTGGCTCGGAAACGACACAAGCCGCGCGCTCTATGTCGGAGGCGCATTCGAGCCCAACGAGCTGGCTTTCTGGCGCGAGGTGTGCGCGCCCGGCATGCGGGTCGTCGACGCTGGGGCGAACGAGGGTCTCTACACCACGCTGGCCGCCCGTCAGGTGGGCGGCCAGGGCGCCGTCCTGGCCGTCGAGCCGAGCTCGCGTGAGCGGGCCCGGCTGCGCGCCAACGTGTCGCTCAACCGGTTCTCCAACGTGGCCGTGGCCGAGGAAGCCCTGGCCGACCAGGTCGGGTCCTCGGTGTTGCACCTGGCCGACGCCCACCACGCCGGGCAGAACACCTTCGGCGACTTCGTCTACGACGGCGTCGATCTGGCGGGCGACGAAGTGGTCCGGACCACCACCCTCGACGAGTTGGTCGAGCGTCACGGCTGGCCGGGCGTGGACCTCATGAAGGCCGACGTCGAGGGGGCGGAGGTGCGACTGCTCGACGGTGCCCGTCAGGTGCTCGAGTCGAGCCGGCCCGTCATCATGCTCGAGTGGCAGGACGAGTCGCTGCGCCGTCAAGGCTCGTCGGTCGACGAGTTCGCCGCGCGGCTGGCCGCCTTCGACTACGTGGTGCTGCCGTTCGACGCCGACTCGGGCCGACCGACGGTCAAGCGGGGCCCGACATTGGACGATGCCAACGTGGTCGCCTGCCCGCGCGAGAAGCTGGGGTGGCTGGCTGGCCTCGGCGTGCTGTCGGGCGAGCCGATCGGGTGAGAACAGGGAGAGACATGAAGCTGTCGGTGATCGGGCTCGGCAAACTCGGAGCCCCCTTGGCGGGCGTGCTCGCCTGGCGCGGCCACGAGGTGGTCGGGGTCGACCTCTACCCCGCGCCCGTCGAGGCCATCAACGCGGGGCGGGCGCCCGTCAGCGAGCCCCGTCTGCAGGAGATGCTCGACCAGGCCGAGGGTCGCCTCCGCGCCACGGTCGACATCGCCGATGCCGTGTCCGCGTCGGAGATGACCTTCATCATCGTCCCCACCCCGAGCGGACCTGACGGAACCTTCGTGCTCGATCACGTGTTGCCGGCGGTTCAGGCAGTGGGGGAAGCGCTGGCGGCCAAGGCCGCCTCGGGTGACCTGTCGCGGCACGTGGTGGTGATCACCAGCACGGTCATGCCGGGCTCGACCGGGGGGCCGATACGCCAGGCACTCGAGGCGGCCTCGGGCCTTCGCGTCGGAGTCGAGATCGGGTTGTGCTACAGCCCGGAGTTCATCGCGCTGGGCACGGTGGTGCGCGACCTGCTCAACCCCGACCTGATCCTGGTGGGCGAGAGCGACCCCGAGGCCGGGATCCGGCTGGGCGACCTGCTGTCGGAGGTCGTGCTGACCGACCCGCCGGTGCGGCGCATGTCGCTGGTCAATGCCGAGCTGGCCAAGATCTCGGTGAACACCTATGTCACCACCAAGATCTCCTACGCCAACATGCTGGCCGAGATCTGCGAGCAGCTACCCGGCGCCGACGTCGAGGTGGTGACCGATGCCATCGGTCTCGACACCCGCATCGGCACCAAGTATCTGCGCGGGGCCATGGCCTACGGCGGGCCGTGCTTCCCGCGGGACAACATCGCCTTTGCCAGGCTGGCCCGGTCGGTCGGCACCCGGGCCGACATCGCCGAGGCCACCGACGACGTGAACCGTCGGCAGGTGCAACGGGTGATCGACCGCATCGTCGGCGCCGTCGAGCCGGGGGCGCGGGTGGCGGTGCTCGGACTCGCCTACAAGCCCGACACGCCGGTCGTGGACGAGTCACCGGGGGTGGCGGTGGCCGAGGGTCTGGTGGTCGCCGACCTGGCGGTGGGGGTCTTCGATCCGCTGGCCACCGACGGGGCCCGCAAGGTGCTGGGGGACAGGGTCACCTATCACGACGACGCCTGGGCGGCCGTCGATGGCGCGGCGGCGGTGGTGCTGGCCACGCCCTGGCCCGAGTTCGCCAAGCTCTCGTTCGCACCCGTCGACGCCGGCGGCCCGATGCTGGTGGTCGACTGCTGGCGCCTGCTCGAATCCGACCACGCCGCTGGCTCGGCCGTCGTGCACATCGGGGTGGGGCCGGCCCTTCACGAACCGTGACCTCTGGCCGACAGGTACTCGACCGCAATCCATCTTGGAGCCGAGCAAATGAGCGTGATGAACAAAGATGAGCTGATCGTCGTGGCCGGCGCCGGCGGGTTCATCGGCGGCGCGCTGGTCGCCCACCTGCTTGACCAGGGCTACCAGCGGATCCGGGCCGTCGATGCCAAGCCGATCGGCCAGTGGCACCAGCGCCCGCCGGACGTCGAGTACGTGCAGGCCGACCTGCGCCCGGCCGAGGCCTGCTACCAGGTCACCGAAGGCGCCAGCTATGTGTTCGACCTGGCCGCCGACATGGGTGGCATGGGCTTCATCGAGTACCACAAGGCCGACTGCATGCTGTCGGTCCTGATCAGCACCCATCTGTTGCTCGCGGCTCGGGACAACGGGGTCAAGCGCTTCTTCTTCTCTTCGTCGGCCTGCGTCTACAACGCCGATCGCCAACTCGAGGCCGACGTCGTGCCGCTGCGCGAGTCCGACGCCTACCCGGCCATGCCCGAGGACGGCTACGGCTGGGAGAAGCTGTTCACCGAGCGCATGTGCCGCCACTTCCGCGACGAGTTCGGACTCGAGACACGCGTGGCGCGCTATCACAACGTGTACGGGCCCAACGGAACCTGGGACGGCGGCCGCGAGAAGGCGCCCGCCGCCATCTGCCGGAAGGTGGCCCAGGCCAAGATGACCGGGTCGTCGGAGATCGAGATCTGGGGCGACGGCGAGCAGACGCGCAGCTTCATGTACATCGACGACTGCCTGCAGGGTTCGCTTCGGCTGATGGACAGCGACTTCGCCGACCCGCTCAACGTGGGCAGCGACCAGCTCGTGACCATCAACCGCCTGGTCGACATCGCCGAGGAGCTGGCCGGGATCAAGCTCAAGCGGGTCTACAACCTCGACGCCCCCAAGGGCGTGCGGGGCCGCAACAGCGACAACACCCGGATCCGCCAGGTGTTGGACTGGAGCCCGGAGATCTCACTCGAAGCGGGTCTCGAGCGCACCTATTCGTGGATCCACGACCAGCTGGCCGGGGGACGCCGCGATCCGAGCCTGGTCGGGGTCTGAGCCGCTCGGGCGAGCTGCCGGCCGGCCCGGGCTCCGTGCTCAGCTGAGGCGAGCGCGCACCAGGGTGTGCCACCCCAGCTCTTTTCGAGCTCGGCCAGCTCGGCCTCGCTCACGTCGGCCCAGGCCGGGTCCTTGCGGTACTCGTAGCGCACATAGGCCTCGACGTCCCAGGTGAAGATGTGCGCCTTCGTCAGCTCGATGATCTCGAAGCCGTCGAGCAGGCGTCCCACGCCGTCGGGGGTGTACGAGTAGGTGACCGGACAGCCGGTCTGCGCCTCGGAGTTGCGGGCGACGAGCTCGTCGAGGCGACTCAGATCCCAGATCCCGTCTTCGTGCATGATCCAGAAGAGCTTGTAGCTGACCCGGCTGTAGACCATCAGTCGCAGCTCGCTGGTCGGGGCCAGGTACTGGCGGATCTGGTCGACGGCGGCGCCGGGATCGGGCGTGTGGTGGATCACGCCGAACGAGTACACGAGGTCGTACGGCGCGACCGGGACCGCGTCGGTGAGGTGCTCGGCGTCGGCCTGGAAGAACTCGATGTTGTCGAGGCCGTAGATCTCGGCCCGTGCCCGGGCCAGGCCGAGCGACTCGTCGGACAGGTCGACGGCGGTGACCTGCGCTCCGGCCCGGGCGAAGTTGACGGTGTCGGTGCCCATGCCGCAACCGACCTCGAGCACCCGCTTGCCGGCCCAGGCCCCGAAGTCGGCGAAGCCCGGGATGTGGGGTTCGACGAAGTACTTGCGGGCCTCGACCTCGTCGAAGTACGCACGCGACCCGACGGGCTGAGTCGAATGCCGGATGTTGCACGGTCGATCGTTCCAGTAGGACCGGACCGACTCGATGTCGACCGAAGCGAAGTCCGCGTTCGATGAGGCCATGCCGGCCAGCGTACTGCGCGGCCTGTCGGGTCCGATGACCCCAGGCGCTCCGCTCAGGTGATGGCCAGCATGCGGTCGAGCGCCACCTTGGCCCAGCCGGACACGTCGGCGTCGACCGTGATCTGGTTCACGACCCGTCCCTCGACCAGGCCCTCGAGCACCCAGGCCAGATGGGGGGCGTCGATGCGGAACATGGTCGAGCACGGGCAGATCAACGGGTCGAGCGAGACGATCGTCTTGCCGGCCGTCTCGGCTTCGAGCCGCTGCACGAGATGGATCTCGGTGGCCACCGCGATGACCGACCCGGCCGGCGCGGCCTCGACGGCCTTGATGATGGCGTCGGTCGAGCCCACCTCGTCGGCCAGCTCGCACACGTCGTGCGCGCACTCGGGGTGGGCGATGACGAGTCCGTCGGGATGCTCGGCGCGGAACGCCTCGATGTGGTTCGGACGGAAGCGCTGGTGCACCGAGCAGTGGCCCTTCCAGAGCAGGAACGTCGACCCCTTGACGTCGATGTCGCTCAGGCCGCCGAGGTCGAGCCGCGGGTTCCAGACGCGCATGTCCGCCTCGGTGAAGCCCATCGCGTAGCCGGTGTTGCGACCGAGGTGCTGATCGGGGAAGAACAGGACCTGGTGACCGCCGGCGCCGCTGTCGGCGCGATCGCGGAACGCCCACTCGAGCACGGCCCGCGCGTTGGTCGAGGTGCACACGGCCCCGCCGTGCTCGCCCACGAAGGCCTTGAGGGCGGCCGACGAGTTCATGTAGGTGATGGGCACGAGTCGCTCGAGGTCGGTGACGCGGCCGAGCTCGTCCCAGGCCTCTTCGACCTGGTCGATGTCGGCCATGTCGGCCATCGAGCAACCGGCGTTGAGATCGGGCAGGATCACCTGCTGGTGGTCGCCGGTCAGCACGTCGGCCGACTCGGCCATGAAGTGGACGCCGCAGAAGACGATGTAGTCGGCCTCGCGGATGCTGCTGGGCCAGCACGGAGAGGCGGAACGAGTCGCCGCGGGCGTCGGCCCAACGCATGACCTCGTCACGCTGGTAGTGGTGGCCGAGGATGAAGACGCGATCGCCGAGCGCGGCCTTGGCGTCGGAGATCCAACGCTCGAGGTCGGCCGCGGGTGCGTCGGTGTACCGCTCGGGGAGCGGGCTCTGGAGCCTCATCATGATGTGGGTGCATCCTCCGGTTCGGGAGGCTCCGATTACTGACCGGTGGGGACAGCCTGGTCGCCGCGCCACGGGGATGTCGGTCTCGGAGCCGATATGTCGCCGGATACCAGGCCGGCGTGAGATCAGTGTAGGACCGTGGGCCGGGCGTCGCACCGACCCCGCCATCGGGCAGGATGAACAGGTGATCGAGCGTCCCCCGACGGGCACCATCCCCGACAGCCCGGGGAGCTACCAGTTCAAGGACGCGCACGGTCGCGTGATCTACGTGGGCAAGGCCAAGAGCCTGCGCTCGCGCCTGTCGAACTACTTCCAGAACCCGGCCAACCTGGCGCCCCGCACCGCACAGATGATGGCCACGGCCGAGACGGTCGAGTGGATCCAGGTGCGCAACGACGTCGACGCGCTGCTGCTCGAGCACAGCCTGATCAAAGCGCACCAGCCACGGTTCAACATCCGCCTCCGCGACGACAAGAGCTACCCGTTCCTGGCGGTGACCCTCGACGACGAATGGCCGCGGGCCATGGTCATGCGCGGCTCGAAGCGCAAGGGCGTCCGGTACTTCGGTCCCTACGGCCATGCCTACGCCATCCGCGAGACCCTCGACCTGTTGCTGCGCACCTTCCCGATCCGCACGTGCTCGGACAACAAGCTGAGCCGGCACCAGAAGCTCGGCCGGCCCTGCCTGCTCTTCCACATCGAGAAGTGCTCCGGGCCGTGCGTGGGCGAGATCGACCGCGAGGCCTACGACGTCCTCGTGCACGAGCTCCTCGACTTCCTCGACGGTGACACCGACTCGATCGTGGCCCGGCTCGAGACCGAGATGCGCGAGTCGGCCGACGCTCTCGAGTTCGAGCGCGCCGCCCGGCTGCGCGACCGGCTCGACTCGGTTCGCAAGGCGATCGCCAAGCAGCAGATGGTGGGGGACCGCTCCGAGGACATCGACGTCATCGGGATCGCCGAGGACGAGCTCGAGGCCGCGGTGCAGGTGTTCTACGTGCGCCGCGGTCGCGTCGTCGGGCGCAAGGGCTTCGTGCTCGACCGGGTCGAGGACGTGTCGCCGGGCGAGCTGATCGACTCGATCCTCGAAGGCCACTACTACGACCCGCCCCCGCTCGGGCTCCCCAAGCAGGTGCTGGTTCCGGTGGCGTCGGCCGATCCCGAGCTCTACGAGCGATGGCTGAGCGAGCAGCGCGGATCGCGGGTGACGATCCGCGTGCCCCAGCGGGGCGACAAGCGCGAGCTGCTCGAGACCGTGACGCGCAACGCCACCGAAGAGTTCACGCGGCACCGACTGCGCCGCGCCGCCGACCACAACAGCCGCGCCCGGGCCCTCAACGAGCTGCAGGACGTGCTCGGGCTGCCCCAGGCCCCGCTGCGGATCGAGTGCTACGACATGAGCCACATCCAGGGCAGCGACTACGTCGGGTCGATGGTCGTGCTCGAGGACGGGCTGCCGGCCAAGAACGAGTACCGACGGTTCAAGATCAAGGGCGTGGCGGGCAACGACGACTTCGCGGCGATGGAAGAGGTGCTGACCAGGCGGCTCACCAACTACATCGAGCAGCGCAAGCTGCCCGTGAGCGAACGCGGCCGGTTCGCCTACCCGCCTCAGCTGCTGCTGGTCGACGGGGGCAAGGGCCAGTTGAGCGTGGCCGAGCGCGTCGTCGCCGAGCTGGGACTGACCGACGAGATCCCGATCGCATCGCTGGCCAAGCGGTTCGAAGAGGTGTTCGTGCCGGGCCGGAGCGAGCCGGTCAGGATCCCCCGCCAGAGCGAAGCCCTCTACCTGCTGCAACGCGTCCGCGACGAAGCCCACCGGTTCGCCATCACCTACCACCGCGAGCTGCGCGGCAAGCGCATGACCAAATCGGTGCTCGACGACGTGAGCGGTCTCGGTCCGGTGCGCAAGAAGCGGCTCGTCAAGGAGCTCGGGGGTGTCGGCGCGGTCAAGCGGGCCTCGCTCGAAGACCTCGTCGCCCTGTCCTGGCTGCCCGACCAGGTCGCCACGGCGGTGTACGCCAAGATCCATGACCCGGCGGGACGATCGACGGGATGACCGAACCGTCATGGGAGGACCACGTCGACTGGTGGGTGCGCGAGTTCACCGATGGCGCCGACCCCGAATACGTCGAGCAGATCCTTCCACTGGCTGAGGCGTGGTTGGCCGACTTCGAGCGCGTGCTCGACATCGGCACGGGTGAGGGCCAGCTGGCGCGGCGGCTGCGCGGGGCGGGCGTGGCCGAGGTGGTGGGCATCGATCCGACCGCCGGTCAGATCGACGAGGCGGTCCGGCGCGGTGGCGGGGTGGGCTACGTGCGGGCCGGAGCGACGGCTCTGCCCTTCGCCGATGCGTCGTTCGACGGGGCGGCGGCCTGCCTCGTGTTCGAGCACATCGACGACCTCGACGAGGCGATCCGCGAGGTGGCGCGGATCCTGCGCTCCGGGGGACGCTTCGTGCTGTTCATCAACCACCCGCTGCTGCAGACCCCCGGCAGCGGATGGATCGACGACCAGATCCTCGATCCACCCGAGCAGTACTGGCGCATCGGGCCGTACCTGTCGGAGGGGTCGATCGTCGAGCAGGTCGAGAAGGGCGTGTTCATCCGCTTCGTGCATCGCCCGTTGAGCCGGTACCTCAACGCCATGACCGATTCGGGCCTCGTGCTCGAGCGGATGCTCGAACCCGCGCCCCCACCGGGCTTCCTCGAACGGGCCACCGAATACGGGGACGCAGCCTCGATCCCGCGCCTGGCGGTCCTGGTCGCTTCACGATCGGCTGGCCCGGCCGACAGTTGAAGGATGCGTCCGTCTCCCGTCGCGGCCACGCGCGATCCAGCGCTTGCGGGTGGGTACGCGCCGAGGGTTGAGCCGTGACGACCACGGAGGCCGCGGCCGCGCCGCCGCCTGCGGCGTCACGCGAGCGGGATGCCTGGCGTCGGGCCGCCCTCCTGGTGGGCTGGACGGCGTTCGTCGTTCCGATCGTGTTCGACGTCGTCGCGGTGGTGACCGCGAGCCGCGACTGGCTGGTCGGCACCATGCCCGACGACGCCTTCTACTACCTCGAGATCGCCCGGCGGCTACGGGCCGGCGATGGGTTCACGTTCGACGGCATCCATGCCACCAACGGCTTCCAGCCGCTCTGGCAGATCGTCCTCGCGCCACTGGCCGCGGTGTTCACCGGCGGAGACGAGTTCGTGAAGGCCGCGCTGCTGCTCGAGCTCGCCTGCGTGGTCGTGGCCGTCCTGCTCGTGATGCGGCTCATCTGGCAGTTGGTCGGTCCGGGCCCGGCGCTGCTCGCCGGCATCGTGCTCGTGCACGCTGCTGACTTCACGACCAGGTCGGTGGACGGCATGGAGAGCGGGGTCCTCGTGCTGGCGCTGGCCGTCCTGGCCACCGCCCTCTGCGCGTACGGGCGGCGGCCGTCGGGGTGGCGCGCCGTGCTCGTCGGGGTGCTCAGCGCGCTGGTCGTGTTCGGCCGCCTCGATGCGGCTCTCGTCATCTGGGTCGTGCCGGTGTGGATGGTCCGGCGCCAGCGCGCGTGGCGCCCGGCTGTGCTGTGGCTCTGTGGTGCCCTCGTCGCGGTGCCGTGGTCGGCCTGGTACCTGCTGACCTACCGGGACGACCTGACCACCAGCGCGACGGTGAAGCAGGCGGAGGTGTCCCAACAGGTGCACCAGCTCTTCGGGGGGTTCTTCACCCGGTCGTACCTGCAGTTCTACGACCGCGCGCTGGGCGAGTACCTCCGGAGCGTCACCGCCGCGCCGAACAGCACGCTGGTCCACCCGTCCAGCCCGCTCGCCCAGCTCACCGGCATAGCGGTGACGGTGCTCGCCGTGGGTGGATTCGTGATCGCCGGACGCCGTTGGATGTCGCGCCGACACGGGATCGGTCCAACCCCGCAGCTCACGCCCCCCGCCGCCGCGCTCACAGTGGTCGGGGCCATGGTGGGGCTCAAGGCGCTGGCCGACCTCTTGAACGCTCCTCAGTGGGCGTTGAGCTGGTACAGCTTCCCCGAACGCGTGGCGCTGTCGATGGCGCTCGGGGCCGGGGCATGGATGGGAGCCGCCTGGCTGCTGTCGCGTTGGCGTACGGCGGGGGTGGTCGTGATCGCGTACCTGGTGTTCGCCTGCGTACCCCTGGTGATCAACAACTCGCTGCAGACCCACGACGACCGTCTGCCGGACAGCTCGTGGCAGCACGAGATCGACCAGGCGGCATCCTGGGTGCGCGTCCACGGACCACCCGGTCGCTACGGCTCGCTGGACGCGGGCCTGCTCGGGTATCGGCTCGACGGGCGGTTCGTCGTGGTGGACCTCGACGGCCTCGTCTCGAACTACCGCAACGCCGAGATGGTGGTGCGCAACGCCTCGCTGCCCGATCGCATCCGCGCCAACTCGGTCGACTACCTGGTCGACCGGCTCGACGACCACGTGATGGCCACGCAGCTCACGTGTGCCCGTGTCCTGTGGCGCTCACCGGGCGGCTCGCTGGCCGGCAGCGGAGTCGAGGCGCCGGTCGTCGCCCCGGTCTATGTGCTGGACGTCCGTGGGTGCCGCCGCCTGACCGGCGCCCGTTGGCCGGGTGGTCGCCCCGGTAGCATCGGCGCGTGAACGAGTTCATCGTGATCACCGGCCTCTCGGGGGCCGGGCGGTCGCAGGCGGCGGACATCCTCGAGGACCTCGGCTGGTTCGTGATCGACAACCTGCCGCCGCTGCTCATCCCCAAGGTGTCCGAGCTGGCCAGCTCGCCCGGCTCGAGCATCGCCAAGGTCGTGCTCGTCGTCGGCACCGGTCCGTACCACGAAGAGGTGCTGCCGGCCCTGCAGATGCTCGAGCACGACGGGGTGCGCCTGCGGATCGTGTTCCTCGAGGCGTCGACCGACGTGCTGGTGCGTCGCTACGAGAGCTCGCGCCGCCGACATCCCCTCGCCGGCGACCGCAGCCTGGCCGAGGCCATCGAAGCCGAGCGGCGAGTGCTCGAGCCGGCCAAGGCCGAGGCCGACGTGGTGGTCGACACCAGCGACCTCAACGTGCACCAGCTCCGCGACCGGATGCTCGACCTGTTCGCCGACACCACCGACGACGCGGGCATGCAGACGACGATCACGTCGTTCGGCTACAAGCACGGCCTGCCGCTCGACACCGATCTCGTCATCGACTGCCGCTTCCTGCCCAACCCGTACTGGGTCGACGGGCTGCGCGACCTCGACTGGCACCGACGCGGCCGTCCGCGAGTACGTGCTGGCCCAGCCGGTGTCCGAGAAGTTCCTGGTCGAGCTGACTTCGTTGCTGGCGCTGCTGCTCCCGGCGTACGTGAGCGAAGGCAAGAGCTACCTCACGCTCGCGTTCGGCTGCACGGGCGGCCAGCACCGCTCGGTGGCGATCGCCGAAGAGGTGGCCGAGCGCCTGCGCTCCCTCGGCTACGAGCCCAAGGTCAGCCATCGCGACCTCGATCGCTGAGTGGCCGGCGGACGGTCCCGGCCGAGCGGCTAGCCGCCCTGCTCGGGCCGCCGCTGCAGGTCGTAGAGCGAGACCATCGAGCCCGGCGCGTCGGCCTCGCTCACCCGGCGACCGAGCTGGTCGAACACGGCGCTGATCTCGGGGGTGGTCTGCCCCTCGGGTTGCCAGTAGGCGCTGGTCACCAGCCAGACGCGGTTCGATCCAGCCAGCGGCGCGACCTCGCGCATCACGCCGCGGGTGTCGTCGATCGAAGCCGACCCGAGCACCACGTGCGCGCCCGCGAAGCCGAGGCGGCCGTCGTAGTAGTCGAAGGCCGGCACCGCGGTCTCGGCGACGTAGATCGTGTCGCCGGGCCGGACCTGCGCGTGCAGCTGCTCGAGCAGCGGCCGGAGCTCCTCGACGGGCTGCGGTGAGCCGAACCGGTGCAGGGCCACCGAGCCGCTGACGATCAGCACGACGGCCATGATGGCGGGCCCCAGCAGCGCCATCCGCTCGGCCGCCCAGTTGGCCACCGCCACGGTCCCGGCGGCCACCACCACCGCCAGGAACGGGATGAGGAAGAGCACCAGCCGTTCGGTGGCGGGGTACAGCTGGCGCGACGACGCCACGACGACGGTCACCCACGGCACGACGAGGACGATCAGCACACCGCGCTCGCGCCTCCAGAGCGACACGATGCCGACGATGGCGAGAGGGCCGAGCAGCCAGACCAGCTTGTCGTTGCCGCTCAGCATCCCGAACAGGGTCGACAGCGCCGAGCTCCATCGGTGGAGACCGTCGTGGGTGGTCGGCGGGATGGGCAGGAAGGCCTCGCTCCAGAAGTTCCGCAGGAAGGCGTCGTTCTGGAGGTTGCGGTCGAACGACAGGTAGACGACCACCCAGGTCGCCACCCACGCCGCGCCGACGGCGATCAGGCGGCGCAGGCGGGCCAGATCGCGCGGACGGAGCAGCGGCCAGGCCAGCACCGGTCCGACGCCCACGAGCACGAAGAGAGCCGCGTGCGAGAAGAGCAGGCCGACCATGCCGGCCAGGGCCAGCCAGAGGCACGAGCGGCGGTCGTAGCCGCGGCGCCAGGTGGTCGACGCCGCCAGGAGGATCACGAGGGCGACGAGCGCGTCGGTCGAGTACTGCTTGACCTCGCTGGCGAAGTAGATGAGCGAAGGGCTGGTGGCGCAGAGCACCAGCGCCACCAGGCCGGTCGGCGCATCGAGGTGGCGGCGCACGAGCAGGAACGCGAGCACCAGGGCACCCACCCCGCACACCAGCGGCACCGCCCGCAGCGCCAGCTCGCTCGTGCCGAACACCTGCGAGACGGCCTTCTCGACCACGTAGAAGCCCGCCGGGGTTCCCTGCTCGAAGGCCAGGGGCTTGGTGAAGCCCAGGTAGCCCCGGTGGAGCAGGTTGTAGACGAGTGCCGCCTCGTCCCGCCAGAGCGAGCGGTCGACGAGGTACTGGCGCAGGCGCAGGAGCGTCCCCGCCGCCACGATCACCCAGCCGCAGAGGCTCGCCTGCCGGGACCAGTCCACCCGCCGGCCGCGGCCCGCCTCGGTCTGGTTCTCAGAGAGGAGCGGACCTGACACCGGCCGATGGTAACGGGCGGGGTACCCGCCAGACTGGCAGTGCGCGGGCGTACATGATCGGATAGGTGCGTTCGCAGGGCTGGGAAGGCAATCAGGAGGCAGCAGCACATGACCATCCGCGTGGGTGTCAACGGCTTCGGTCGCATCGGCCGGAACTTCTACCGGGCGGTGCGCGAGTCGGGCGCCGACGTCGAGATCGTGTCGGCCAACGACCTCGGTTCGGTGGCCGACATGGCCCACCTGCTCAAGTTCGACTCGGTCATGGGCCGGCTCGGTGCCGAGGTGGTCGCCACCGACAAGGGCATCGAGGTCGACGGCAAGCTGCTGCAGATCACCGCCGAGCGCGATCCCAAGGCGCTGCCGTGGGGCGACCTCGGGGTCGACGTGGTGGTCGAGTCCACCGGCTTCTTCACCGACCGGGACAAGGCCGCCGCCCACCTCGACGCCGGCGCGCCCCGGGTCATCATCTCGGCTCCGGCCACCGGCGCCGACGCCACCTTCGTGGTGGGCGTCAACGACGACACGTTCGACCCCGACGCCCACCACGTCGTGTCCAACGCCTCGTGCACCACCAACTGCTTCGTCCCGATGGTCAAGGTCCTCGACGACGCCTTCGGCGTCGAGAAGGGCCTCATGACGACGGTCCACTCCTACACGGGTGACCAGAACCTGGTCGACGGACCCCACAGCGACCGGCGCCGGGCCCGGGCCGCGGCCATCAACATCATCCCCGCCTCGACCGGCGCCGCCCGGGCCACCGGCCTCGTGCTCGCAGTCGCTCAACGGCAAGCTCGACGGCACCTCGCTGCGGGTGCCCACGCCCGGACGGCTCGATCACCGACTTCGTCGGCGTCCTCGGCCGCGACGTGACCGTCGACGAGATCAACGACGCCTTCCAGGCTGCCGCCGGCGACGGGCCCGCTGGCCGACGTGCTCGTGTACAGCGACGATCCGCTGGTGTCGAGCGACATCGTCGGCTCGCCCGCCTCGTGCACGTTCGACTCGAAGCTCACGATGGCCATGGGCAACCTGGTCAAGGTGCTCGGCTGGTACGACAACGAGTGGGGCTACTCGAACCGCCTGGTCGATCTGGTCGAGATCGTCGGCGCCGCCAACCAGTGACGGTCCCCCAGCTCGAGGACCTCGGCGACCTCGACGGCCGGCGCGTCCTGCTGCGCGCCGACTTCAACGTCCCCATCGAGGACGGACGAGATCACCGACGACCTGCGCATCCGCGCCGCCCTGCCCACCATCGAGTGGCTGCAGGCGCGGGGCGCCGTCGTCACCGCCTGCACGCACCTCGGTCGCCCGAAGGGCGCGCCCGATCCCCGGTACTCGGTCGAGCCGGTGCGCGCCCGCCTGGCCGAGCTGGCCCCGGGCGTCGAGCTGCTCGAGAACCTGCGCTTCGACCCGGGTGAGACGGCCGACGACCCGGCCTTCGTGCAGCGGCTCATCGCGGGTCAGGACGCCTACGTCAACGACGCCTTCGGTGCCTCGCACCGCGCCCACGCCTCGATCGTCGGGCCGCCCCGCTTCCTGCCCAGCGCGGCCGGCCGGCTGCTGGCCCGCGAGGTCGAGGTGCTGCTGCCGCTGCGCACCGAACCCCGGCGCCCGTTCGTCGTCGTGCTCGGGCGGGTCGAAGGTGAGCGACAAGCTGGGCGTGATCGAGGCGCTGCTCGAGGTGGCCGACCGCCTCATCATCGGCGGCGGCATGTGCTTCACCTTCCTCGCCGCCCAGGGCCACCACGTCGGGATCGAGCCTGCTCGAGGCCGACCAGGTCGACACCTGCCGGCGCGCTGCTCGACTCGGGCGCGCCCATCACGGTGCCCCACGACATCACCGCGCTCGGGCCCGGGCGGCAAGATCGGCGATCCCGACCGCCGGGGGCGAGGTGCGCCAGCTCGGCGTCGAGATCCCCGACGGCTGGATGGGCCTCGACATCGGTCCCGGCTCGGCCGCCGAGTTCACCGACCTGATCGACGAGGCCCGCACCGTGTTCTGGAACGGACCGATGGGCGTGTTCGAGGATCCGCCGCTTCGCGGCCGGCACCCGCACGGTGGCCGACGCCATGGCCGCCACCCGGGCCTTCACCGTCGTCGGCGGCGGCGACAGCGCCGCGGCGCTGGCCGCCTTCGGCCTGCAGGGCGACGTCGACCACGTGTCCACCGGCGGGGGAGCGTCGCTCGAGCTGCTCGAGCAGGGCGATCTCCCCGGCCTCGAAGCTCTGCGAGGAGCACCCAATGCCTGAGTCGAACCCCGGCGGTGCCGCGTCCGCCGACCGCTGATCAGCGGCAACTGGAAGATGAACCTGAACCACTGGGAGACGGTGGCGACGCTCGACAAGCTGCGCTACCTGCTCACGCCGGCCGACCTCGACCGAGGTCGAGGTCTCCGTTCACCCGCCGTTCACCGACATCCGCAGCGCGCAGACCCTCCTCGAGTCCGAGAAGGTCGACATCGCCCTCGGCGCCCAGAACTGCCACTGGGAGGAGAAGGGCGCGTTCACCGGCGAGGTGTCGCCGGCGTTCCTGGCCAAGCTCAACGTGACGCTACGTGATCGTGGGGCACTCCGAGCGGCGCGAGCTGTTCGGCGAGACCGACGAGGTCGTGAACCGCAAGGTCAAGGCCGTGCTGGCCCACGAGATGGTGCCGATCCTGTGCGTGGGCGAGACCCTCGACGAGCGCGAGGCGGGGACGACCGAGGCCAAGGTCACCGGTCAGGTCCGCGCCGGGCTGGCCGGGGTGGCGGCCGAGCAGGTCGGCGGCGCTGGTGATCGCCTACGAGCCGATCTGGGCGATCGGCACCGGGCGCACCGCCACCGCCGAGGACGCGCAGGCGGTGTGCGCGTCGATCCGGGCCACGGTCGGCCGAGGTGGCGGGCGCCGACGCCGCCGCGTCGGTGCGCATCCAGTACGGCGGCTCGGTCAAGCCGGACAACGCCGCCGAGCTCATGGCGCAGCCCGACATCGACGGCGCCCTCGTCGGCGGAGCCAGCCTCGACCCCGACGACTTCGCCCGGATCGTCCGCTTCACCTGAGCCGCGGCCCGGCCGTAGCACGGCACCTGCGGTGACCCACCATTTCGGAATGGTTACTCCATCGACGGGCAGCCCGTGCACGGCGCGTTTCAGTGCTAGCGTCACCTGCGCTTGACCTGACGTACGTGGGTGCCAGTCTGGTTGGGGCTGTCCGATTCACCACGTCGTTTCGAACCGCCGGACAATGGGAGATTTGTGTGAAACGAGAGACTCGGGCCTACGCGCCTGCTCGCTGTACTGCTCGTGCCCGTGGCCATCTTGGCTGCGGCGTGCTCGAGCTCGGGGAACAAGACGGCCACGACGGCGACGACCGCATCGGCTGCGGTGCCGCAGGGGGGAACGCTCACCATCGGGGCCGAGCAGGAGCCCGACTGCATGGACTGGACCGATCAGTGCGCCGGCTCGAGCTGGGGCTACTGGATGGCCAACGTGCACCACCATGCCGCGCGCGTTCGATCCCGTGAAGCAGAGCGACGGTAGCTACAAGTACGAGCCCGAACGTGCATGCTCGCCAGCGCGCCGACGCTCGTCGACCTCGCCGAAGCATGGTCGTCACCTACAAGATCAACCCGAAGGCGGTCTGGAGCGACGGCACGCCGATCACCTCGACCGACTTCAAGTACACGTGGGACCACATCGCCCACGGCACAGAACATCTACGACCCGACCGGCTACAACGACATCGCCTCGGTCGACGACTGCGATCCGCAGACCGCGGTCGTGACCTTCTCCAAGCCCTACGCCGGCTGGCAGGGCCTCTTCGGTGGTGGCTACGGGATCTTCCCGTCGCACCTGCTGAAGGGCAAGAACCAGGACGCCCTCATGAAGGACGGCTACACCTGGTCCGGCGGCCCCTACGAGATGCCAGTCGTGGCAGAAGGGCTCGTCGATCACCCTGGTCCCGAACCCGAAGTGGTACGGCACCGACAAGTCGCACCTCGACAAGGTCGTCTTCCAGCTGGTGACCGACACCGCCGACCGAGTTCCAGGCGTTCAAGTCGCGGCCAGGTCAAGATGATCTACCCGCAGCCCCAGATCGACGTGGTCAACCAGATCGGTTCCGGCATCCCCGGTGCCAACTCGAACTACAACGCCGACACCGGCGCGTTCGAGGTCATCTGGATGAACATGGGCGCCGCTGCCGCTGAACGACCTCAAGGTGCGCCAGGCCATCGGCTACTCGATCGACCGCAACGCCATCGTCAAGGCGCTGTTCGGCAAGCTCGGGCGTGACCACGGCGCTGAACGTGATCAACGCGCCGATCGTCAGCAGCTACTCGGACACCGAACGCCGTTCGCCGGCTACAAGCTGGACCTGAGCAAGGCCAACTCGCTGCTGACCGGCGACGGCTACGCCAAGGACGGCTCGACGGCTACTACGCCAAGGGCGGCCAGAAGCTGGCGTTCACCATCCAGAGCACGACGGGCAACAAGCGCCGTGAGCTGACCGAAGCAGGTCCTCCAGAAGCAGCTGAAGGCCGTCGGGCATCAAGCTGACGATCGCCAACCAGGCCGCCAGCGACCTGTTCGGCACCATCCTGCCGAGCCGGCAACTTCCAGCTGGCGCTGTACGCCCAGCAGCTGACGACCATCGATCCGGGTCGCTGCAACATCTTCTGCAGCAAGAACATCCCGACCGCGGCCAACGGCAACACGGGCAACAACTGGACCCGCACCAACGTCCCGGCCTCGACCCGCTCCTCGAGCACGGTCGACAGCAGCCTCGACGACAGCACGCGGGCCACGGCCAACAAGCAGGCCGACGCCATCACGGCGTCGCAGCAGATCAGCCTGCCGCTCGATCCGCTCCCGGACATCGTGCTCTGGAGCAAGACCGTCGTCGGTCCGGTTGGCGACAACGCCATCCTCGGACCGTGGTGGAACCTGCAGGACTGGGGTCTCAGCTTCCTGACCCCGGTCTGAACGGTGATGCAGCACTGAGCGCAGGGGGCCCGGTCATCTCGGTGGCCGGGCCCCTGCGTTCCCAGTTCCCTCTACTACCGTTGGGGCCCGCATGGTTGCGTTCCTGATCCGCCGGCTGGGCTACTCCGTGCATCGTCCTGCTCGTGGCGTCGTTCATCATGTTCGTCGGCGTGCGCGAGACCTTCAACCCGCTGGCCAAGTTCGCCAACGTGAAGGACCGCACGGCGGTCGCCAAGATCAAGCACACGCACGGCCTCGACAAGCCGCTCGTCGGTGCAGTACGGCACTTCATCGGCAAGTTCGTCGAGGGCGACTGGGGCACGAGCCACGCACGGGCGACTCGGTCAGCTCGATGATGCGGCCCGGCGATGCAGCAACACGCTGCAGCTGATCATCCCCGGCATCATCATCTCGCTGATCGCTCGCCGATCACCCTCGGCATCTACTCGGCGGTGAAGCAGTACTCGGTCGGCGACTACGTGTTCACCGGCTTATCCTTCCTGGGCATCTCCATGCCTCCGTTCTGGTTCGGCCTGCATCGCCATCGAGTTCCTGGCCTTCAAGCCCAAGCAGTGGTTCGGGCTGACACAACACGCCACTCGACTTCGTCGGCCTGCACACGCCGGGACAGACCGGGCGTCAACGTCGACTACCTCCAGCACCTCGTGCTGCCGGTGCTGACCCTGACCATCCAGATCATCGCCGAGTGGAGCCGCTACCAGCGGGCCTCGATGCTCGACGTGCTGTCGATCGACTACGTGCGCACGGCCACGGCCAAGGGCGTGCCGCGGCGCACGGTCATCTTCAAGCACGCCTTCCGCAACGCCCTCATCCCGCGTGGTGTCGGTGGTCGCCATCGACATCGGTGCGCTGTTCGGCGGCCTCGTCATCACCGAGAAGATCTTCTCGATCCAGGGCATGGGCCAGGTGTTCGTCGACGCGCTCATCGCGGGTGACGCGCAGGTGCTGGTGGTCTGGGTGATCGTCACCGCCGTCTTCATCATCCTGTTCAACCTGATCGCCGACATGGCCTACGGCGTCCTCGACCCGAGGGTGAGGCTGACATGAGCATCGACGAACCGACCTCTGAGTTCGGGACCGAGGACCACTCGCTTCCAGGCCGCACGCGACCGCGTCGGCGACATCCAGCCGGGCGACATGGCCAACATGCTCGCCAGCAACGAGCTGGTCGACGATCAGCGCAACGCCCTGGCCGAGCTCGAGCTGCAGCCCGGTGTCGAGCCCGTCCCGCGCACCCAGTGGCAGCTGTTCCGGCGGCGCTTCCTGCACCACCGCATGGCCATCCTGTCGCTGGTCGTGCTCGTGCTGCTGTTCGTCCTCTGCTTCGGCGCCCGCTGGATCGCGCCCTATCCCAAGAACGACCAGAACCTCCTGGCCATCGACCTGTCGCCGTCGTGGCCACCACCTCATGGGCACCGACGACCTCGGCCGCGACGAGCTGACCGAGATCCTCTACGCCGGCCAGATCTCGCTGCGCATCGGCCTGACGGTCGGCGTCCTGTCGACGATCATCGGCACCGCCGCCGGTGCCATCGCCGGCTACTTCGGCAAGTGGCAGGACCAGATCCTGATGCGCCTGACCGACCTGTTCCTGATCGTGCCCGCACTCGTGATCCTGGCCATCGCCATCCAGAAGTTCGGCGGCACGCCATCGGTGATCTCGCTCGTCTTGGCCGCGGTGTTCTGGATGTACACGGCCCGCGTGGTGCGCGGGCTCGGTGCTGTCGCTCCGCGAGAAGGAGTTCGTCGAGGCGGCGCGGGCGTCGGGCGCGTCGAGCTGGCGCATCATCGTCGCGCCACATCCTGCCCAACATCATCGGGCCGATCATGGTGGCGGCCACGCTGGCCGTCGCCGCGGCCATCATCACCGAGTCGACGCTCTCGTTCCTCGGGTTCGGCGTGCAGCCGCCCGCCACGTCGTGGGGCAACATGCTCGACACGGCCGAGGGCCAGGTGGGCACGCCGCAGGCCTACCTCATCTACTTCCCCGGCATGATGATCTTCCTGACCGTCATCGCCGTGAACTTCCTGGGTGACGGCCTGCGCGACGCCTTCGACCCGCAATCAAAGGACTGACGCGGCCGAGCGACGCTCCAGCGTCTGCCGACGAGCCCTACGTCGAGGTGACCGCCGCGACAGCGCCCAAGCCGGCGACGCCGCAGCGTCGACGTCGTCGGAGAACCGCCGAGGACCCGAGCGCGCCGCTGCTCGAGGTGCGCGACCTGTCGGTCGAGTTCACCACCGACGACGGCATCGTCAAGGCCGTGCAGAACGTCAGCTACACGCTGCGACGAGGGCGAGACGCTCGGCATCGTGGGCGAGTCGGGCTCGGGCAAGACGGTCACGTCGATGGCCATCCTCGGGTCTGCTGCCCAAGAAGCGGGCCAAGATCACCGGCGAGGTGCGCTTCCGGGGTCGCAACATCCTCGGGCTGCCCGAGAAGCGAGCTGGCCGCAGATCCGGGGCAAGCGCATCGCCATGGTGTTCCAGGACGCGCTGGCCGCCCTCAACCCGGTGCTGCAGGTGGGCGACCAGATCGCCGAGGCGATCGCCGTCCACACCGACGAGCGGGTGGCCACCACCGACGACCGCGTCATCCACCTGCTCGACCTGGTCGGCATCCCCAACCCCCGCGACCGGGCCGACGCAGTACCCGCACGAGTACTCGGGCGGCATGCGCCAGCGGGCCATGATCGCCATGTCGATCGCCAACGATCCCGACGTGATCATCGCCGACGAGCCGACCACCGCCCTCGACGTGACCATCCAGGCCCAGGTGCTCGAGGTCTTCGAGCGCATCCAGGACCGCACCAAGTCGGCCATCCTGCTCATCACCCACGACCTGGGCGTGGTGGCCGGGGTGACCGACCGGATCCTGGTGATGTACGCCGGCCGCCAGGTCGAGACGGGCACGGTCGACGACGTCTTCTACCGCCCGAGCCATCCCTACACCCAGGGCCTGCTGGCCTCGCTGCCCCGCCTCGACCGCCGGCGTGACGGCGAGCGCCTGCACCGCATCAAGGGCCAGCCGCCGTCGCTGATCTTCCTGCCGCCGGGCTGCGCGTTCACGCCGCGGTGTCCCGAACGCGGTGGCCGGCACGTGCGACGTCGAGCGGCCCGCCGCTGCGCGACGTCGCGCCGTAACCACGCCTCGGCCTGTCACTTCGCCGCCGAGCTGTTCGCCGGCACCAAGGAGGCGGTCACGTGAGCGACATCGCGACGCCGGCCCACGTCGAGCCGTTCCGTGCTGCCCGGCGTCGAGCCGATCCTGATGGTCAACGACCTGGTCAAGGTCTTCCCGATCCGCGCCGGGCTGCTGCCGACGCGTGGTCGGCGGCGTCCAGGCCGTGAGCGGGGTCAGCTTCACCGTCGGCAAGGGCCAGACCGTCGGTGTGGTGGGCGAGTCGGGCTGCGGCAAGTCGACGACCGGTCGACTGGTGCTGCGCCTGATCGAGGCCACGTCGGGCATCGGTCAACTTCGACGGCACCGACGTGCTGGCGATGGACAGTCGTCGGCTCAGCCGCGTTCCGCCGTCGGGCACAGATCGTGTTCCAGGATCCGTACGCCTCGCTCAACCCGCGCATGACCGTGCGCGCCATCATCGGCGAGCCGCTCGACATCGCCGGGTCGCTCCAAGAGAGAGGTCAGCGACCGGGTGCGCGAGCTCATGAGCCTGGTCGGGCTCAACCCCGAGCACGGCAACCGGTTCCCCCACGAGTTCTCCGGCGGGCAGCGCCAGCGCATCGGCATCGCCCGCGCCATCGCCACCGAGCCCGAGCTGCTGGTGCTCGACGAGCCGGTGTCGGCGCTCGACGTGTCGATCCAGGCCGGCGTGGTCAACCTGCTCGAGGACCTGCAGGACCGGCTGGGCCTGTCCTATGTGTTCATCGCCCACGACCTGTCGGTGGTGCGCCACATCTCCGACGTGGTGGCGGTGATGTACCTGGGCAAGATCGTCGAGATGGGCGGCGGCCGAGGACGTCTACGACGAAGGCCGTCGCACCCCTACACGCAGGCGCTGCATGTCGGCCGTGCCCGTGCCCGATCCCCGACAAGGAGCGCGCATCGCCGGCGCATCGTGCTCGAGGGCGACGTGCCCAGCCCGGCCAACCCGCCGTCGGGGTGCCGGTTCCGCACCCGCTGCTGGAAGGCGCAGGACATCTGCGCCGAGGTCGAGCCGCTGCTCGGCCGATCCCGGCGTGGGCCACCCGGTGGCCTGCCACTTCGCCGAGGTGGCCGAGGTCATCTGAGCCCGGGCCTGCCTGCTAGCCTGGTTCGGTCTGAAGTCCGTCGTCGTCCACCCCCAGGGGCCTCCAGTGTTGATCGCCGTGCTCGCCGTGCATGTGTGCGTGTGCCTCGGTCTCATCTTCCTGATCCTCCTGCACAGCGGCAAGGGCGGCGGCCTGTCCGACATGTTCGGCGGTGGGCTGGGCGCCTCGGCGGCCGGCTCGACGGTGGTCGAGAAGAACCTCGACCGCATCACGCTGGTGCGCGGCGCTGATGTTCACGATCTCGTCGGTGGCGCTCGCCTTCTTGATGGACAAGTAGATCCGCCGACCTGAGTTCCGGTGAGATCATCCCTGCGTCGTCTGGCCGCGGTTGCGGTGTCGGCGCGCTCGGTGCGGGCGCCTGCTCGAGCAGCTCGCACGCGCGCCACGGCACCACGCAGCCCACCACGAGCGGCGGCACGATGCGCCTGGCCGTGGTCGGGCTCGACAGCCTCGACCCGGCCCAGATCGTGCCGACGAACCAGGCCGACATGATCGCGGTCGACCTGCTCGACGAAGGGCTCACGTCCATCGATCCGGTCCACAACGTCGCGGTACCGGCGCTGGCCACGCACTGGTCGACCGACGGGTCGGGTTCGTCGGCGACCACCGGCGGCACGACGCCCTCGGCCACCGTGGGTCGCACCTGGACGTTCGATCTCGACCCGCACGCCGAGTTCTCGGACGGCTCGGCGGTGACGGCGGCCGACGTGGTGACGTCGCTCACCACGGTGGCGGCGCTCGGCAACACGACGCTGGCCGGCGCCCGCCTCGACGTGGTCGAGGGCTACACCGACCTCGTGACGCACCAGCTCGACGTCGCTGTCGGGGCTGCGAGCCGATGGCGACAAGGTCGAGATCACCACCGACGCACCCGATGCCGAGCTGCCGCTGCTGCTGGCCTCGCCCGTCTACGCCGTCACCAAGCCGGCTCCGTCCGCGTCGACGACCACCACGGCCGCGGCCGGCCACGGCGCTGACCGCACCCATCGGCTCGGGCCCGTTCAAGGTGGCCTCGGACGACGGCACCACGCTGGCGCTCGTCCGCAGCGCCACCTCCGACGCCCAGCTCGACCAGGTCGATCTCATCCGGTACGCCACACCCGCGGCCGCACTGGCGGCGGTGCACGATGCCAAGGCCGACTGGGCGGCCGTGCCGCCCTCGGAGAAGGCGTCGGTGGCCGACGACAACGTCGCGTACCCCGTGCAGGTCCCGCTCGGAGCCGAGCAGTTCTTCGGGATGAACCTGGCCAGCCCGACCTTCGCCAACCCGCTGTTCCGGCAGGCGATCATCAAGGCGGTCGATCGTCAGGCGATCGTGGCCAAGGTGCTGCCCGGCCTCCTCGTGAGCTCCGGCGTGGTGCCGCCCGGCGGTGCCCGGGGGAGTGGCCGATCCGTGCGGGGCCACCTGCACCTACGACCAGAAGGCGTCCAAGCAGCTGCTCAAGCGGGCGTTCCCCGGCGGCCGGATCCCGATCGTCGAGATCGACACCGACGCCGACCCGAACGACGTGGCGCTGTCGAACGCGGTCGCCTTCGATCTGGGTGAGGTCGGCATCCGGGTGCAGGTCAAGCCGCGCACGTTCGTGGACTACCAGCGCTTCATCACCACCGGCAAGCAGCAGCTGTTCCGCACCGGGTGGGTCGGGCTGTGGCCGTCGGCCGGGGCGTACCTCGGGCCGCTGTTCCGCTCGAGCTCGCTCGACAACGCGACCGCCTACAAGTCGGCGTCGACCGACGCCCGGCTGGCCGCCGCGATGGCGACGATCGACGATGCCGCCCGCCAGAGCGACTACGCGTCGGTCCAGCGCACGATCATGGCCGACGCCGCGGTCGTGCCGATCGCCTCGTACGTGCAGGTCGTGGCCCTGTCCAAGCGGGTGCAGGGCTACGCCGCCCGCCTCGACGGCACCTTCGACGTGCTCACCGTTCAGGTCTCGGGCTCGACGGGGTAGCGGGCTCGGGCCGGTCGGTTCGGGTTCTCGGTCGAGGGTGGGCGCGCGCTACAGTTGCCCTCCGCATCGGGAGGTCGTCGACCATCCGGTGAGCCACGTCGGAGTGGCGGAATAGGCAGACGCGCCAGCTTGAGGGGCTGGTGCCCGCAAGGGCGTGGGGGTTCAAGTCCCCCCTCCGACACCACAAATCTCAACCGGTCGCAGCCCGACCTCCTCGTGGAGGACGTTCACCTGGTCACCGGATGGTGCCGACCCCGGGGATCAGCGGGAGGTCGAGCGGCGTGACCCAACCGGGGGGAAGCTCGTTGACGGCGGGCACGGCGTTGAGAGCCCGCATCCCGGTGGCCAAGCAGCCGGCGGTCGCGGCGTCCCGGCCGCTGCCGTCGGTGAACCGGAACGCCGTCTCCTGCGTGATCGACGGCGAGCCCTCGATCTCGACGCGGTACACGTCGTCCTGGTGGCCACGCGGCCAATCGGGGGCTGCGTCCGGCCCGATCCGGTTGACGTGCTCGAGCTGGATCCGCGTCTGACCGTTGTACACGCCGTCGATCGTGAAGTGGATGGCCGCCACCTCGCCGGGGCCGATGACGCCTTTCGCGGTGGTGATCGGGGTGTCGGTCACCCACTTGTCCCAGGTGGTGGTGATCCTGTCGAGCTCGATCCCGACGGCCGCCGCCATCATGGGCACCGTGGCGCCCCACGCCATGATGAGGATGTCCGGGTGTTCGAGCATGGCCTTGAACTCGGGTGGGCGGCCGATGCCCATCTCGTCCTCGTAGTCGCCCTCGTAGTTGACGTAGTCGAGGATCTCGAGCGCTCGCACGGTCTGCACCTCGCCGCAGAGGCCCATCAACGTCATCGGGAACAGGTCGTTGGCGAATCCCGGATCGATGCCGGTGGTGAAGCACGACGCCCTGCCCTCCTCACAGGCCGCGACGATGGGCTTGGTCCAGTTCGGCGGGTTCTGCGCCATGGCCGGCCAGACCCACGGGGTCATCGCGGTCGAGCAGACGTCGATCCCCGCCCGTAGGAACTCGGCGATGATCCGGATGTTGTCGTCGGCGTAGGCGGCCGTGGGACCGAAGTGGACGAGTGCGTCGGGTCGCAGGGCGATGAGCTCGTCGAGATCGGCGGTGGCCGCCAGACCGATCGGGTCGAGCCCGCAGAGCTCACCCACGTCACGACCGACCTTGTCGGGGTTCGACACACCCACACCGACGAGGTCGAAAGCGGGGTGAGGGATGACCTCGGCGATCACCAGCTTCCCGACGAAGCCGGTGCCCCAGATCGCCACTCGCTTCGGTGCGTTCGTCATGGGGAGGCTCCTTCGCGTCCGTGCTTCATCGCATCAGTTCACCGCTGTTCACCATCAGGTGCTGACCGGTGACGGCCTTGGAAAGATCGGAGGCGAAGAACATGACCACGTCGGCCACCTCGCCGTCCTCGGTCATGCGCCGCAGCGGGAACTTCCCGACGATCCCTTCGACGACCTCGTCTTCGGATCTGTCGGTGCTCTTCGCCTGCATGTCGACGTACATCTGCACCGGCGGGCCCCACATCCACGACGGCACGACCATGTTGCAGCGGATGTCGTGCGGTCCCAGCTCGTCGGCCAGGTAGTACATCGTCGTGAGCAGGGCGCCCTTCGACGCGGCGTAGCCGGCTTGGGGCAGCGACGGCTTGAACATCGATTGGGAGCCGATCAACACGACCGACCCGCCTCCGTTGGCTTGCATCGCTTTGGCCACGGGGCGGAGCACGGTCATGGTCCCGAGCACGTTGGTGTCGAACGCCTGTCGCCACGTACCGAGATCGGTGTCGTGCAGCCCGCCGAACACGTACTCGAAGGCGGCCACCTGCACCAGGGCGTCCACGGAGCCGAAGCCCTCGGTGGCCGTGGCGACAAGCGCCGCGCTCGCGTCGGCATCGGTGATGTCCGTCGCGCGGGCGATCAACCGTCCGTCCCCCGGATCGAGCTCCTCGACCAGCGCGTCGAGGGTCACCTGCGTGCGGGCGGCCATGACGACGTTGGCCCCTTGCTGCAGCGCTCGAACCACGCACTCACGTCCGAGCCCGCCGCCGACGCCGGTGATGATGACGGTCTTGCTCTCGAGCAGCACGAGCTGGTGTGTACCACAGAACTAGAACATGTTCTACTGTGCGGTGTCACGTGCAGATCGCAGTTGTGTCGATCCGGAAGCGAGGGAATGGGATGGCAGCGGAGGACGTGACCGCGGAGATCCATGGGTTCAGCGAGCCGGACGCGACGCCGACGCCGTGGGCGGCGGGACTCGAGCAGCTACGTGCCGCGGACACCTTCTGGCTGTCCACCGTCCGTCCCGACGGCCGACCGCACGTCACGCCGCTGATCGCTGTCTGGCACGCGGAGGCGCTCTGGTTCGCCACCGGGCCCGAGGAGCGCAAGGCGACGAATCTGGCCGAGAACCCGTCGTGCGTGCTGACGACCGGGCGCAGCGACCTCGTCGAGGGAGGGCTCGACGTCGTGCTCGAGGGCCAGGCCGAGCAGGTGACCGACGACGCCGAGCTCCAGCCGGTCGCGACCGCGTTCGCGGTCAAGTACCCGAGCGGTCCGTGGGACTTCGTCGTGCGCGACGGGGCGTTCAGCGACCGGGAGGCCGGTGGGCGCATCCTCGTGTTCCGGGTGCGCCCGGTGCGAGGCCTGGGGTTCCGCAAGGGCGATCGCTTCAGCCAGACGACCTGGCGGGGCTTCCGATGAGCTCAGACGCCGAAGCGACCCGACCTCCGGCACGCGACCGGGTCGGGACCCGCAGGCCCCGACCCGGTCGACCGGTCGTCAGGTGATCAGAACCCGGCGGGTGGGTCGGGCTGACCGCCGGTGTAGGTGGTGATCGGCCCGCTGTTGGCCGACTTGTACACCGGACCGAAGAGCGTCACCGCGGTGGCCGAGAACTTCGCCATCTGCTCACCCTCGTACCCGCCGTGGTTCGTCGACGAGTACGTGAGGGGCAGCAGACCCGGGCCCGTCAGGTTGGCCGAGTTGATCGCATCGATCAGCCCCTGCCGGGTCAGGTCGTTGCCGGCCTTCTTGAGCAACTGGATGAAGTTGTACGCCATCGACATGCCGTACACGGTGTTGGCGTCGAAGGGCTCGCTCTTGTCGTACTGATCGTGGATCTTCTGGTACAGCGTGATCCACGAGTTCGACGCGTCCGTCGGCGACGGCAGGTACGAAGCGGTGAGCATGCCGTTCAGCAGCGCGGAGACGCCCGCCTTGCCCTTGGCGAAGCTCGACAGCAGACCGCTGAGCGTGTGCACGTCGGCGTCGATGCTCGAGGCCACGAACTGCGGGTGGTAGTTGATCTGTGCGGCAGCGAGCAGGGCCAGCGCGGCGGCCGCGGGGATGGCGAACAACACCACGACCTTGGCCCCGGACTGCTGCAAGGCGGACATCTGGTTGCCGAGACCGCTACCCAACGCGCTCACGTCGTAGTTCTGCTTGCTGACCACGTCGGAGCTCGGGAGCTCCTGGTCGAGGCCGGCCTCGCCACCCTTGCCGACGTCGTCGTTCTGCAGCAGGTAGCCGACCTTCTGACCCGAGAAGTTCGTGTTGACGTAGCTGCCGAGGATCTTGCCCTCGATCTCGTAGTTGGTCTGGTACCCGGTGGTGTAGGGGTACTTCGAAGGGTCGTTCCAACACGTGCAGCCGGAGGCGACGAACACGTCGGGGACCTTCTCGGCGTTGAGGAAGGGCACGACCTGCTGATGGGTCGGCGTTCCGAGACCGTTCAGGATGGCGAAGACGTGATCCTGTTCGACGAGCTCACGGACCACTGTCGAGGTCTGGCTGGGGTTGTAGGCGTCGTCCTTGTAGATGTAGTTGATCGTGCGCCCGTCGACGCCGCCCTTGCTGTTGACGTACGCGAACATCGCCTTGGCCGCGGGCGCGATCTCGCTGTAGCCCGGTGCCGCCTGCCCGGTGAGGGGCTGATGGCTACCGAGGGTGATCTCGGTGGCGGTCACCCCTGGCGCGGACGCCGTGTTGGCTTGGGTGCCGCTCGCTCCCGTCGAGGTCTTGCTCGAGCTGCTGCACGCGACCGCGACCAGCGAAGCGACGGCCAGGATCGCCGCCGCTCGCAGACCGCGGCGGTATCGCCGCCCGGACCCCGCTGTTCCACCTGGTTCCTTGTTCTTGATCATGCTTCCCCCATCGGGTTCGACACCATCCGAATGTCATCGGGCGGTGCTTGGTGTTTGCTCCCCAGTTGGGCATCGGGCCGGCCGGAACTGGTCCAGTCGACCACGACGCGCCCTAGCCGGCGCAGGCCCCCGACGATCCCCTCGGGTAGGACGAGGATCACGACGATGAGCACCGCACCGAACAACGCGAGGGCCATGTTGGCCCCGTTCTGCTCGGAAAGCCCCACACCCGTCGCCAGGTCGGTGGCCCAGCCGGGCAGGAAGACGATGAGCACGGCCCCGATGGCGGCGCCGCTGAGGCTCCCCATGCCCCCGATCACCATGGCCACGAGGAGCTGGATCGACAAGGCGAGCGTGAATCCGTTCGGTCCCACCGTCTGGATCACGAGCGCGAGCAGTGCGCCACCGAGGCCGGCGCAGGCCGCCGACACCATGAACGCGAGGATCTGGGTCCGGGCCACCGGGATGCCGGCGAGCGAGGCCGCGATCTCGTCGTCGCGCACGGCCCGGAAGTTCCGACCGAACCGACTGTGGATCAGGTTGGCCAGCAGAGCCAGCGTGACCACGGCGAAGACGAGGCAGACGTAGGCGGTCCACCGCTCGGGTGTGGCCGTCGGTCCCATCCACGACGGCGGGATGAGCGGGTTGATCGTCAGACCCTGGTCGCCGCCGAGCGACTGATACGCCTTGGGGATCTCGGGCAGGGCGACGGCCAGCGCGAGCGTGGCCCCGGCGAGATACGGCCCGCGCAGGCGTGCCGCGACCACGCCGACGAGTGCTCCCATGGCCGCCCCGCAGACGGTGGCGAGCACGACGACGACGACCAGGGGGAGGCTCGTGTGCAGGATGATCAGCGCGGCCGCGTACGCGCCGACCATCATCAACGCGCCGTGACCGAGCGAGATCTGCCCGTTCAGTCCGGTGAGCAGGCTGAGCCCGGCGACGGTGACGAGGTAGGCCGCCACCTCGCTCAGCTGGAAGTCCTGGAACTGCGAGATCGAGTTGGCCAACAGGATCAGCACCGCCAGGCCCACCACGCCGGCCACCACCGACGTCATGATCCGCGGACGATCGCGCCACCAGTCCATCGGCTCAGACCCTTCTCGGCGCGACGCGGCTGAACAGCCCCTGTGGGCGCACCATCAGCACGGCGATGAGGATGACGAAGGCGCCGACGACCTCGTAGGTGGACCCGATGTAGCCACCGACGTATTTGCGCGCCAGCCCGATGGTCAGTCCACCGATCAGCGCACCGATCGGGCTGTCGAGGCCCCCGAGCACCGCGGCGGCGAAGCCGTACACCACCACGTCCTCCATGTAGTTCGGGCTCAGGGGCAGGACCCGTGGCGCGACCAGCACGCCGGCCAGCGATCCGGCCATGGCGGCCAGCGCCCAGCCGAGTGTGAGCAGCCGCGACACCCGGACCCCTTGCAGGCGTGCGACCAGGGGTTCGAACGCCGCCGCCCGCATGCGCAGCCCCAACGCGGTGTACCGGAAGAGGACGAGCAACGACAGCATGGTGACCGCCACGGAGATCACGATGAACAGGTCGAACGGCGCAAAGGCCAGGTTGACGCTGCCGATCGAGTAGCCGTTGCCGGAGAACGGAGCGAGGAACGAGCGAGCCCGGCTGTTCCCCCAGATCATGCCGGCGACCGCCTCGAGCAGGATGAACAGGCCCAGGGTGACGATCACGGCGTTGATGGCGGGCTTGTTCTCGACGGGTCGGATGAGCACCCGCTCGACGAGCGCACCGAGCACGAGGCCCGAGAGCAGCGCGGCGACGAAGGCGATCCAGTAGTTGAACCCGCGATCGAGCAGGCTCAGCGCGAGGTAGGTCGTGAACATCGCCATCGAGCCGGCGGCGAAGTTGAGGATGCGGGTCGATCGCCAGATCAGCACCAGCGACAGCGCGACGGCCGCGTAGACCATCCCGATGCTGAGGCCGTTGAGCGTGTAATCGAGGAACTCGCGCATGTCTTCCCCCAATCAGAACCCGAGGTAGTGGTGACGCAGCTCGCTGTCCTTGGCGAGCTTGTCGGCCGCCTCGGTGACGATCACCTCGCCGAGCGACAGGACGACCCCGCGCTCGGCGATCGACAGCGCGCCGCGCGCGTTCTGTTCGACGAGCAGGACGCTGAGACCTTGGTGGGCCAGGTCGCGCACCAGGGCCATGATCTGCGCGGTGACCAGTGGAGCCAAGCCGAGGCTCGGCTCGTCCAGCAGCAAGAGGCGAGGCCGGGCCATCAGGGCGCGGCCGAGAGCCAGCATCTGGCGCTCGCCCCCCGAGAGCGTGAAGGCGACCTGACGTCGCCGCGAGGCTAGGGGCGGGAACAGGTCGTACATCTCGTCGAGCGCCCGGCGCCGGTCGACGCGATCGTGGCGCCACAGCGCGCCCAACCGCAGGTTCTCGTCGATCGTGAGCTCCTGGATGACCCCGCGACCCTCGGGTACCTGCACGACGCCCAGCCGGACGATGCTCTCGATCGGCAGGCCGGTGAGCTCCTGTTGGTCGAAGGTGATGGTCCCGTGCGTCGGTCGGACGACGCCGCTGATCGCTCGCAGCAACGTGGTCTTGCCCGCGCCGTTGGCTCCGATGACGGCGGTGACCGATCTCTCGGGGATCGAGATCGTGACGTCTTGGAGGGCTCGAACCGGTCCGTACGCGACGGACAGCCCTTGCACCTCAAGCATGGCTCTGCTCCGCGGTCGGCCCACGCTCTTGCGAGCTCGTCGCTCCGAAGTCGGCGACGTCATCGCCCGCGACGTCCTCGCCGAGATAGGCCCGCGTCACCTCGGGGTCCTGCTTGATCTCCTCCGGCGTGCCCGTTGCCAGCACCCGCCCGAAGTCCAGGACGATGAGACGGTCGCACACCGACATCACCAGGTCCATGTGGTGCTCGACCAGCAGGATGCTCACGTGCCCGCGCAGCGATCGGATGAGGCGACCGAGCGTCGCCATCTCGGCCTCGGAGAGTCCACTGGCGGGCTCGTCGAGCAGCAGGAGGCGTGGTCCGCTGGCCAGCGCGCGAGCCAACGACACCCGCTTCTGGATCGCGTAGGGGACCACACCGGGACGGGCGTCGGCCCACTCGCTGATCTCGAGCTCGGCCAGTGTGGCGCGGGCCCGCGCCCGCAGCGCCTTCTCGTCCCGGCTGGACCTGGGCATCCCCAGCAGGCTGGCGACGAGCCCGGCCTGCGCCTGGGCGGTCGCCCCCGTCATCACGTTCTCGAGGACGGTCAGGCCGGGCCACAGCCCGACGCTCTGCAAGGTCCGGGCCACACCCAGCTTGGCCAGGTTGTGGGGACGGTGGTGGCGCAGCGCCCGTCCGTCGATGCGCAAGGCACCTGACCGGGGTCGGACGAATCCCGAGATCACGTTGAAGAGCGTCGTCTTGCCCGCGCCGTTGGGGCCGATGACACCGACGACCTCGCCGCTCGTGGCCTCGGCACCGGTGGCTGCGCCGCGCGGCAGGGACACCTGCAGCGACACCTGATCGAGCGCGACGAGACCACCGAATGCGACGGTCACATCCTGAACGGCCAACCCCTCGCCTGGCACGGCTTTGGAGTTTGCCATAGCCGCGCCGCGACTGTCTGCTTGGGCGTCACCCGGCCGGCTTCGGGAGGACGAGGTCAGCGCCCGCCGGCGGGCTTCTCGGCGATGCGCTCACTCTCGGCGGTAGTAGTTGCGTGGTGATCCGTCGAACCGGCCCGACCGCAGGCAGCAGGCCTTGAAACCGGCGCCCGGATCCGCATGGGCAGAGATCGTTGCGACCGAGCCGCTCGATCAGCTCCTTGCCTGATCCGACCCGCCGGTCACCGCGCTTGACTCGAGCTTCGCTGGGGGAACCCCCTACGTCGTTTGCTCATCGTCTCGAAACCGCAGCTCGTCGTTCCATCCGTCGGTATGCACTGGTCAACCTCCCACGGCTCAGGGTTCCGGACCCTAGCGAGCGGCGTCGTGACCGGGGCCACGAGTTTCAGGGTGGGGGTCGCGGGACGAGACTCACTGCCTGTCGTGATGGCAGACGGCCTCGAGCATGAATCCGAAGGGGTCGAGCCAGAAGGTGGCGAAGTACGGAGGCGGGTACTGCGGGAACTCTCTGGGTGGGTGGAGCACCTCGTTCCCAAGTTGGAGAACACGATCGTGCACCTGGCGCACTGCCGCGCGGGTGGGAACCGCGAAGGCCAGGTGCTGAAGACCGGCTGACTCCCGGGAGTACGCGTCAGGTGTGTTCGCTGGATAGAAGAAGAGGTAGGTCCCGCGCTTGCCGTCGGCGGGCATGAAGGCGAATTCGTCGTCGCTGCTGAGGAACTCCTCGAAGCCGACGAGAGGCATCAACTCGTCGTAGTAGGTCTTCGCCGAGCGAAGGTCAGGGACGTTGACCCCGATATGGCCGAGCATCGAGCTAGCCCCGCGCGGACTCGGTGTGAGATCTCTCGGGCTCGAGGCGCTTGCGGTACCAGAGCGCGTCGGATCCTGACGGGAAGTCCTGGACTCGACCCATGAGCTCGTACCCGTTCTGCTCGTAGAGCGCTCGAGCCTGGAAGTCGTAGGTGAAGTGGACCGTCTGCGAGCAACCGCGTGTCGCCGCTTCGGCCTCGGCGGCAGCCAGCAGTCGAGTGGCCAGCCCACGACCTCGGAGGTTCGGCGCGACCCAGAGGCTCTGCAGCTCGCAGCAGTCGCCCCATGTCCACCCGCTGATGCCGGCGACGATCGTGCCGGCGTCGCGCACGAAGATGGCCAGCTCGATTTCGTCACCGAGCCCCTTGATGGTCGAGGCCTCGGTGCGGATGTGCTCTTCGAGGAGTTCGACGTCGAGCGGATCCGGATGATCCTCGACATGGAACTCCATGGGAGCTGACAGGTCAGACGCCGACGATCTGCTCGATCATCGAGAGGTCATCGAAGTAGGTCCGGTACGACCGGATCTTTCCGTCGCGGAAATCAGCCACGCTCATGCCCGCCAACTGGATGTGCCGTCCCGTGGCTTCGACCGCGACCTCCTCGTCGAGGATGTACGGCCCCGTGTGATCGGCTTCGATCAGCCACTCGGCGTACACCCTGTTGCCGACCTCGTCGACGCTCCGCAGGAGGATCAGGACGTTGGAGAACGCGATGTCACGGAAGGCGGAGAGCTCCGCGAGAGCGGTCAGCCCTGAAACGGTCGCGTACGGCGACCAACCGACGACGTCGTCGGTGAACAAGGTGGCGAGGTCGACCGAGGTGCTCCCGACCTCGGCCTCGAGCGCCTTCACCATCACGTCTTTGCGCGAGTCACTCACGTCAACCATCCAGTTCTATCGAGATCCGTGGTGCAGGTCCTTGGCAATGCGAGGTGCTTCAGCCGAGCACCTTCGCCTTGGCCGACGCGAACTCCTCGTCGGTGAGCACGCCCGATGCGTGCAGCTGCGCGAGGTGCTCGATCTCGTCGGCCGGGTCGGCAGGAGCCGGCGCGTACGACGCCTGGGCGTCGGGCGGCGGGGCGGCTTGCTGCTCATCGGCTCCGCTGTCTCCGCCCCCCCGGTGATGCGCGACCGCGGCTCCCGCCGCGGCTCCGACCAGGAGCCCGCGACGCCTTGACCTTCGTCTCATTCCCATGAGCAGACCATACACAAGCACGCCCACGAGGGTCGGGCCGACGAATCGGACGAGCCCGGCTGGTTTGTCGCCCCCCAGCGGACTGACCATCCCGGTGGGTTCAGGGTGTGGTCCAGACGTCGGTGACGGGCGTCGCCTTGGACGCCGTGCCGGGCGCGGCAGCGTCGTACATGGCGGTGATCGTGCCCAGCACCGTGTAGTGGTCGATGTGCTCGGGGTAGCGGCCGGGCCGGACCATCGGCCCGAAGAACAGGGTCGGGATCCGGTTGGCCGCCGAGTAGTCGTCCTCGTCCCAGGTGACCACGAGGAGGCTGTCGTGGGCCGCCGCCCACTTCACGTAGGAGTCCATGTGCGTGCGCAACCAGGTGTCGGCCTGGCCGATGGTGCCGTCGTGCATGTCATGGTCGAGGTTGGGGATGACGAACGAGACCGTCGGCAGGCTGGCCAGATCGGTGGGGAACGCGGTGAACGGTCGGTTCTCGGCCGGAGCGACGTCGGCGAAGTCGATGGCGGGGTTGTGCTTGCGCGCGTAGGCCCCCGACGAGCATGCGGTGGAGCCCGCGGAGGGCAGCCCTTCGCTGTAGGTGGCGAAGCTGGCGCCAACTGTTCGGAGGGCGGTGGACAGGTTGGGGGCGCGGAAGGGGGCACCGGGAGGTGGGCACGTGTCGTCGCTGACTCCCTGGGTCGAGCCGGAGAACACCGCCAGGTAGTTCGGCTGGCTGGGGTGACCGATGCCGTAGCTCTGGGTGAACAGGGCCCCGCCCGCGGCCAGGCTGTTCAGGTACGGCGCGTCCGGGTTGCCGATGATGTCGGATTCGCTGTGGTTCTCTTCGATCACGACCACGACGTGGGCCGGGCGCGGCACGCCGCCCACGTTGCCCGTCGTGGAGGTTCCGTCTCCTCGGGAGCTCGTGCCGGTGGTCGCTGTCCGGATCGTCGAGGTTGTCCCGGCCGTGGACGCGGTTCGGGACGCGCAGCCCGCTGCCACCGCCACGAGGATCAGACCCACCAAGACGCGCCTCAGGCTCCGGTTCAGCTGGTTCGGCCGGCCCATCCCCGCAGCTTGCCACCGGAAGGCCCGCATGGACCGACCCCGACGACGAAGTTGGCGCTCGCCGAGCGGTTGACCGACCTACCGTCCCTGTTCTCTCGCCAGAATCGCTTGGAGGAAACATGCCGAACTGGGCCGAACAGGTCACCGCCATCGCCACCGCGATCGGGGCGCTGGGACTCGTCAGCGCCATCGGCGCCGCGTTCTTCGCCGGTCAGCAGGTCCGCGAGGCACGCGTCGGGCGCCAGGCCGAGGTGGCCTCGGAGTTCTTCCGTCGGTGGAGCGAAGCCCCGATGATCGAGACCCGGCAACTCGTTGCGACCTACGAGGCACCCGAGGACCTGCGGGACGCGCTCTTGCAGTACATCGCCGCGAACGCCAACGAGGCCTACGTCCTGTTCCGCGAGCTCGACTACTTCGAGCAGCTCGGCGCGCTCGAACAGCACGGCGGCTTCGACTTCGAGTTGATCCTCGCCCTACTCGGGCGACGCCTCGTCGAGCGGTGGGAGATGTGGCAACCATCGATCGAGGCACTCGGGGGGTCGGCCACCTACCCGCTCTTCGAACAGCTCGCCCAGAAGGTGGAAGCGGTGACAGTGCCGCGGCCCCTTCTGAGCGCGTAGGACCAACCCCGGAACGGTGTGTGGTCAGGGACGGGCCTGAGGCGGGGAGAAGAGCTCGAGCTGGATGTTGTCGGGGTCGCGGAAGACGAGCACGGATCCGTAGGGCTCGTCGGCGATCGGTGACTGGGTCAGCGGCTTGTCCGCGACATCGGCGCGGATGACGCCGTTGGCGTCGAGGTGCTCCTGCCAGGCCTCGAGCTCGGTACGGGAGGGGATCATGAAGCCGGCGTGGTCGAGGCCGGTGACGGTCTCCGCGAAGAGCGACGAGTCGTTGGTGTCGTGGCGGTGCAGGACGATCATCAACTGGCGGGTGTCGTCGGTGAGGAGCTTGCCGACGCCGCCCGGGTGGGGGACATCGAGTTGGTAGCGGATGCCGAACACGTCCTGGTACCAGGCGACGCTGGCGTCGACATCAGAGACGGTGAGGGCGAGATGATGCAGTCGGGCCGGGGTGACCGTGGTCATGGGTTCTCCTTGGTGGGGTGGCAGTAGTCGAGGAACATCGTCACGAAGTCGTCGATGAGACGGGACCAGCGGTCCCCGCCCGGGTCGTTCGAGATCTGTTGGTCCACCAGACCTGTGGTCCACGCCGTCCACATGTCGAGATGGCGCGGGTCGCTGATCCCGTTGAGGGCCAGCCGCTCGCGGGCCGTTCCGAGGGCTCTCACCGCGGGCGCGAACGCGTCCGCGGTGGGCTCGAAGTCGGGGATGGTGCGCTGGAACAGCAACTGGTATCGGGTGACATCGCTGGTGCAGAACTCGACGAACCGGCGCACCCCGCCCGAGAGCACCTCCCGAGGCTCACCCGAGTCGAACGGTTGGCTCATCGTCTCCGCGAACTCCGCGGCCGCAGCCCCGAACATCGCGTCGTAGATGGCGTTCTTCGAGTCGAAGTAGTTGTAGAGGGTCGGCGTCGTGATCCCCGCCGCCTTGGCGAGGTCGCGAATGGCCAACGCGGCCAGGCCCTGTTCGCGCACGATCGACCACGCGGCCTCGACGATGGCCTCGCGGGCCGCTCGCCGCCGGACCTCCCGCCACTCCCCGGACACCTCGGTCTTTGACACTGATCGTAATACTTGCACACTGTGCAGATCCCGTCGAGCCCCGCGGCTCGGGAGGTCGTCCATCCCCATGGTCGGACGAGCGCCACAGGTAGCCTGACGAGCGCAAACGCTCAGAGCCTGACGGGGGTGCCGGCGCACACCGCAGTGGCACCAACCGTCATCACACAAGGGGGAGCTGATGTTGCGATGACCGCAGCCGGACTCGATCCAGGCGTGCAGTATCCCGACGAGGGGCAGGGCGTGGGTTGGCTGATCTTCGCCGGCACGATCCTGGGTCTCGCTGGCCTGATGCGGGTCATCGACTCGATCTGGGCCTTCCGCTACAAGGGGGTCCTCCCCGACGGCCTCCAGAACGGGGTGCTCGGGTCCAACCTCAAGCACTACGCGTGGATGTGGCTCATCGTGGGCATCATCCTGATCGTGTCGAGCGTCCTGATCCTGACCCGCTCGCAGTTCGGCCGCTGGGTGGGCTACATCGCCGCGGTCATCGCCGCGCTCAGTGCCATGACGTGGATGCCGTACTTCCCCGTGTGGTCGATCACCTACGTGGGCATCGCGGTGCTCGTCTTCTACGCGCTCGCCGCCCACGGTGGTCGCGAGACGGCCTGACCCAACGCCGCGGCGGTCAACCGGGAGGTGGAGGTGACGACCGCGCATTCGGTCAGGGAGATGCTTCTCCCGGAGTTCCAGGATCTGCCGTCGGTGCCCGTCGACCAGTTGGACGAGAGACACCTGCCCAGTCTTCGCGTGCCGCAGGCGGGCCTCGGGACCACCGACCGGGTGCAGCGCGTCGAACATCGGATCCCGGGACAACCGGACATCACTGTTCGTGTCCACCGACCCATCGGCGTCACCGACGCGCTGCCCGCCATCCTCGCCATACACGGCGGCGGGTTCATCATGGGCAGCCCCGACTCGGACGACGTTCGCTTCGAGGCCTGGTGCCCGAGCATCGGCGTGGTCGGCGTATCGGTCGAATACCGGCTCGCGCCCGAGACGCCCTATCCGGGAGCAGTGGACGACTGCTACGGAGCTCTCGCCTGGATGCATGAGAACGCCCATGAGCTGGGGATCGACGCGCGCCGGATCGGGATCTGGGGGCGCAGCGCAGGGGGAGGACTCGCGGCCGCGGTCACCTTGCTGACCAGAGATCGGGGTCGGCTCCCACTCGCGTTCCAGGTGCTCGAGTCGCCCATGCTCGACGACCGACGGCAGACCTCATCGTCGAACCTCGACGGCCTCCCGATCTGGAGTCGAGAAGCCAACGAGTTCGGGTGGCGCTGCTACCTCGGGGAGCTCGTCGGCCGAGACGATGTCCCGATCTACGCGGCGCCCGCGCGGGCTGACGACCTGGCCGGATTGCCGCCAGCTTTCGTGTCGGTCGGGGGCGTCGACGGCTTCCGCGACGAGGATGTGGCCTACGCGCTTCGACTGAGCCAGGCGGGCGTCGCGACCGAGCTCCACGTCTACCCCGGTGCACCGCACGGCTATCAGATGTTCGCCGACTCGCCGGTCGCGGCCCAGAACCTCCGGGATCTCACCGACTGGCTCAGCCGTATCGTCCGCTGACCCTCGTCGCTCACGCGGGGGAGCGGTCACGCGCTGCGAACCTGCACCAGCTCCTCGCTGCCGCGCGCCCGGAAGTAGTGCATGAAGAGCCCGACGCTCAGGAACGCCGCGAAGAAGCACCAGACCGACGAGAAGGCCAGGGTGTTCACCGCGACGGTGACGGCCATCGAGGTCGTGAGCGCGATGCCGAACCAGACGACGAACCGACGCGACGACAGCAGCAGCGGCAGGCACGTGGCGGCGACGTAGGACAGCGCCACAACCCAGCCGGGCTCCAGTGCGAGGTGGTAGCGGACGTGGTGTCCCTGGACATCGGCGGTGGTGCCCGACGACATCAGCGCCACGAACAGGACGAGACCGATCGCCGCACCGAGCGCGGCGAGGCAGTACATCACCCGTCGCCGTACGCGGTCGGGTTCGAACAGCGACACGGCCAGAGGGATGCCGATGGGCAGCAGGGTCCACGCGATGAACAGCCACAGCACCACGGCCGGGGTGCGGATCGACCCACCCGTGTCGTCGAGTTGGGTCCAGATCACGCCTTCGAGGATCTGGTGGACGCCGAACACCAGCGGCAGCGCGGCGAACGGCAACTCGCGGCGGTTCCGGACCATCGGGAGCGTGGCCAGTCCCAACGCGCCGATGGCGACCCCGGAGGTGTAGCTCGCGGTCGCGCTAAAGCACACGGGTGCTCGGCTCACTCGGGAGAACCACGATGCGGCCCCATCTGGTGGCACTGAGGAGGCGGAGGGCCTCGTCGCCGGGGCGTTCGCCCGACCAGACGGCGTGTTGCGCACGCCATGGGGTGCGTCTCCCACCCTACCGGTGTGGCCGCCGGTACGTCTCCTGCGCCCTACCTGCCGCTCGAGGAGACCCGCGATCCGATCGCTAGTCCCGCTCGATCCGTTGCAATCCTCGCTCAGGTGTCCACCACTCGATGACGAGTCTTGTCGCGTCGGCGTTGAGGCAGGTCAGCACGACCTCGGTGATGTCGGCGACGAACATCTCACCGTCCCCGTCCTCCTCGCTCGCCTCGTCGCGGACCACAGGGCCGGCGGGCCTGACCCGTCCGGCGATCTTCGCTTCGCCCGGCCAGTCGCCCTCCTTGCCCTCCTCGGGATGGACGGTCGGTCCGTGCAGGGCGAAGCGGGGATCCCGCTTCAGGTCCGCGCCCTTGCGCGCACCCGACATCGAACCGAATTTGAGCTCGCCGTCGGAGAAGTCGCACTCGATGCCGGAGATCCGCGGCGAGCCGTCGGCACGCAGGGTTGCGATCGTCTTGTGGCGACCGGCGTCGAACAGCCGTCGTACCCTCCCGGCGAACGCTGGCTCCGCCCGCTCGATGGCGTTCCACCCAGACACGGCTACCAACCGTACCTTGATGCAGTTCCTCGGAGCAGGATCGGAGAAGCACTCGAGTGGTACCGCAACACCGAGCGCGAGTTCGCGACTCTTCCCGAAGACTGATCGGGCCCAGCCGGTCGCTCGCGGGCGACTCCGGCTAGGGTCCGCCCGTGAGTCCAGCGGAGGAGTCCCCGCGTCGCGAACGCACACGCGAGGCTCTCCGCGAGGCCGCGCTGCACCGGTTCGTCACCGAGGGCTTCGAGGCGACGAGCATCGCCGACATCGCCGCCGACGTCGGTGTCACCACCCGCACCTTCTACCGGTACTTCGCGTCCAAGGACGAGGTGCTGTTCGCCGACTACGAAGCGCGGCTCGACTGGTTCCGTCGTGCCCTGTCGGTGCGGCCCCGTCGCGAGGCGATCACGACATCGGTGCTCACCGCCATCGAGTCCTTCCCCGACGATCCGAACGTCGTGAGCGAGATCGCCCGACTGCGCGCCGGCGAGCTCGACGCGCGACGGATCGAGCCCCACATCCAGCGCGTCCAGGCCGAGCTCGGTCGTGAGATCGAGGCGCACCTGCTCGAGCGCGAGACCGACGCCGTCGACGGCGACGCCCCGTTCCTGGCCAGCGTGGCCGCCCACGCCATCGCCGCCGCCGTGTTCACCGCCCTCGATCGTTGGATGGCAGGCCGCGACCACGACCTCGACGAGCTCTCACGCCTCACCGCACTCGCTCTCGACTCGCTCGACCATGGCCTCCGCGCCCCGCCTCGGTGACCGTGACCGCGTGACCGGGAGGTCGGCACCGGCGGGATGACCGCGTGTCACACTTGACAGCAGTTCGACACCGGCGACATCCGTCGTCGCGGGTGAGAACCCGGGGAGGCTCGACCGATGATCTCGCTCATCATCCACGCCGTGCTGGGCGTGTCCGTCACCGCCTTCGTGGTCTGGTGCAACCGTCGCTACTACACGGGCGAGGTGGACCGGCGCCCGTGTCACCCCGCTCGAGGCGGCGTACTACGTGATCGCCCTGGTCTCGGTCGTCCTCGGCTGGTACTTCAACATCCGCTACGTCCAACAGTTCGGGCCGCGGGCCAGTTGGATCCACTTCACCAAGTCGCTGTTCTCGAACTGGGCCGCCGACTCCGAGGCGCAGGACTACATCATCGTCAACGTCGTCCTCTTCCCGATGTGGACGATCATCGACGGGCGGCGCCGAGGCATCCGCGTGCCGTGGGGCTTCTTCGTCATGAGCCTGTTCACGAGCCTGGGCTTCTCGGTGGCGGCCTACCTCGCCGTCGTCGAGCGACAGATCCGCTACGACAAGGCCTACCCGCCCCAGCCTCAGCCCCGAGCGGTCGTCGATCCGACCGCGTCGAGCACGGCATAGCCGGCGTTGTAGCCGGGGATGAAGGTGACGCCCGGCCCGCCGTGACAGCCGGCGCCGCACAGGTAGAGGCCCTCGAAGGGCACGGCGTTGTCGGGCCAGCCGCGCGGGCCGGGGCGGAAGGGACCCATGAGCTCGGGATGCAGCAGCGCGTGGGTGAAGTCGCCGCCGGTGCATCCGAACATCAGCTCGTAGCTGTAGGCGGGGTAGCTGATCTGGCGCTCGATCGAGTCGGGGAAGTTGGGGGCGACCGCTGCGATCCGCGCGACGATCCGCTCGGCCATCTCGTCGCGCAGGCGGACCTTGTCCTCGTGGCCGGCGCCGATGGGCGCGTAGAAGGCGAACGCGCTCGCCGCGTGCTTGCCCTCGGGTGCCAGCGTCGGGTCGAGCAGCGAGGGGATCCCGAGCGACACCGGCGGCGCGTTCGGCACCTCGCCCCGGAGGCACACCTCGTAGGCGCCCTGCATCTCCTCGGGTGTGCCGAACAGGCAGAGCGTCGAGCGCAGCTCTCCCTCGTTGAGCACTGCGTTTGCGCCGGTCAGCTCCGGCAGCTCGCTGAGCGCGAAGTGCATCTGGAAGTAGGCGGCCCGGTGGTCGATCGCATCGACGCGTCGGGCGAACGGCTCGGGCAGGTCGTCGCGGGCGATCAGCTCGGTGAACGTCTGGGTGGCGTCGAGGTTCGACACCACCACCGGGGCGGTGATCGTGTCGCCGTCGGACAGCTCGACCCCGCCGACCCGGCCGTCGGACACGAGGATCCGCGACACGCGGGCGTGACGTCGCAGCTCGCCGCCGTTGTCCTCGAACAGCGCACGAACGTGGTCCGACATCGCCCCGATTCCGCCCCGCACCTTCGACATCGCCGCGTCGTCGCCGGGTGATGCCAACGCGAACGCCATGCACATGGCGCTGCCCGGCGTGTAGGGACCACGGAAGGTCGAGTTGACCGACAGGAACGCGAGGAGGCCTCGCATCTGCGCATGGCGCACCGGGTCGGGGAGATAGGCGTCGATGACGTCCATGACCGTGCCGAACATCGCGGTGCGGATCGCCTCGCGCTCGGTCTCGTTGGTGGCGCAGGCGTACATCTCGTCGAGCGACTTCGGCGGGGTGCGGACCTCGAACCGGCCGAGCGCCCGAGCCGGCGCCTGCGCCCAGTTCATGATCTCGGCCAGACCGAGCACCGCCTCGAGGCCGAGGTGCTCGGAGAGGTGGGTCACCAGCCGGTCGGGATCGGTGTGGAAGATCATCGGTGCCTGGTCGCCCTCGCCGATGCTGGCCGAGCGCACGTCGGGCTCGAAGATCGGGCAGGCGTCGAAGCCCAGGTCGGCGTAGATCTCGTTCGGCACGGGGAACTGGACCGAGCCCGCCAGCTCGAACCGGTACCCGCGGATCAGCTCGGTGGTCGACGCCATGCCGCCGGTGAACTGGTTCTTCTCGAGGCAGAGCACGCGCAGCCCGGCCCGTGCCATCACGGCGGCGGCCGTCAGGCCGTTGTGACCGGCCCCGATGACGATGGCGTCATAGTCCGGCACGGCCCGATGATGTCAGTCGTGCTGTCGTCATGTCAACGATGACAGCACGACGTTCCGCGGCCGGGGCGTGGAGCGGAGCCCGGGCCTAACGTGGGCGCCGCGCGCGTCGACAGGGAGGGGGCGGGCTGATGGGTGACGATCTCAACCTCGAGGCGGACTACCTGATCGTCGGGGCCGGCGCGATCGGCATGGCGTTCGCCGACACGCTGGTCGAGCACTCGGACGCAGCTGTGATCATGGTCGAACGACGGCACCGGCCGGGCGGCCACTGGCTCGACTCGTATCCCTTCGTCCAGCTGCATCAGCCGTCCTCGAACTACGGCGTGAACTCGACGCCGCTCGGGCAGGATCGCGTCGAGCCCGACGGTCCCGACATCGGCTTCCTCGAGCGCGCCAGCGGCGCCGAGATCTGCGGCTACTTCGACGAGGTCATGCGCCACCGGCTCCTGGCGTCGGGACGGGTGCGCTTCTTCCCGATGTGCGACTACCTCGGCGAGCGTCGGTTCCGCTCACGGTTGAACGACCAGACGACCGAGGTCACCGTGCGACGGGCCGTGGTCGACGCCACCTACACGGCCTCGCGCGTCCCCGCCACCGAAGCGCCACCCTTCGCCGTGGCCGACGGCGTCCGCTGCATCCCGGTGGGTGGCCTGACCGCAGTGCAGGAAGCGCCGGCTGGCTACGTGATCGTCGGCGGCGGCAAGACCGCACTCGACGCCATCTGCTGGCTGCTCGCTCGGGGAACGCCGCCCGACGACATCAGCTGGATCCGCCCACGCGACTCGTGGTTGCTGAACCGGGCATTCTTCCAGCCGGGCGTCGGCGTCGTGCCGACCCTCGAGGCTGTCGTGCTCGAGCTCGAGGCGCTCGTCGAGAGCGACTCGATCGACGAGGCGTACGAGCGGATGGAGGAGCGGCAGATCATGCTCCGCACCGACCCGTCGATCACGCCCACGATGATGAAGGGCGCCACCCTCAGCCTCGGCGAGCTCGACGAGCTCCGCCGCATCGACGCCGTCGTGAGGCTCGGGCACGTGATTCGCATCGATCCCGACGAGATCGTGCTCGAGCACGGCTCGATCCCGACCAGCCCCGACCATCTGCACATCCACTGCGCGTCCCCCGGCTTGAGCGACAACCCACCGAAGCCGATCTACACCGAAGACACCATCACCCTGCAGATCGTGACGCGAGTCAGCCTTCCGCTGTCGGGCGCGCTGATCGGTTTCATCGAGGCCAGCGGGCGCACGACCGAGGAGAAGAACGCGCTGTGCCGCCCGAACCCATGGCCGCACACCCCCTTCGACTTCTTGCGAAACATCCTGGCCGGGATCCAGACGGAGTTTGCATGGGTCGAGGCCGCGGATGTGCAGGCCTGGGTCGATGCGTCGCGCCTCAACCTCCTGCGCGGTCTCGAGGCCGATCCGGATGTGGCCGCGGTGGGCGACCTGCAAGGGCGCTTCCTCCAGGTGTTGGGTCCTGCGTTCGCCAAGATCGACGCGCTGGCCGCGGACGCGTCGCCGGCCGAGCGCGCCCGGATGGTCGCGCCGGCCTGAGGGCAGGTGGCCGCCACCTCCCCGCCGTTACGCTCGCCGGATGTCGAACGACCTGCGCATCGACGACCTCGTCTCGCCGCGCTTCACGGCGGCCCAGCAGAGCGTCCTCGACTACGGCGCGACGCTCGACGTCTCGCTCGACGAGCACGACCTGGTGGCCCAGGCGCGGTCGCACACCGGGCTCGAGGACTTCGGCCCGGACGACTTCTGGCCGCGCCTGCGCGCCTATCTGAGGGCCGTCGAGGACGATCGCGGCCTGAACAACCTCGCCCGCCTCACCCAGCAGCGTCGGGTGGTGAAGCTGTTGTCGAGCCGTCTCGGCCTGACCGAGCTGTTGCGCCTCCATCCCGAGATCCTCGACATCGACATCGACCATCCGCTGATCGTGGTCGGCCTGCCCCGCTCGGGCACGACGCACCTGGTCAACCTGTTGGCCGCCGACCGGCGCCGGCGGGCGTTGCCGTGGTGGGAGTGCCAGGAGCCGTTCCCCGTGCGAGGCGACGGCCCGGGCGTCGACGGGGTCGACCCTCGCTACATCCGCTGTGCGGCCGAGCACGCCGTCGAGGTCGAGATGGCACCCCTCGTGCAGGCCATGCACGACCGCTTCCCCGAGGCCATCGAGGAGGAGGTCGAGCTGCTCGACATCGACTTCGCCTCGTACACGCTCGAGTGGCACGCCCGGGTACCCGATTGGCGCGATTTCTACCTCGGGCTCGATCAGCGCGGGCACTACGCCTACATGAAGACGGTCCTGCAGGCGCTGACCTTCCTGCGCGGCCCCCGCCAGTGGGTGCTCAAGTCGCCCCAGCACCTCGAGCAGCTCGGCCCACTCGTCGACACCTTCCCCAGGGCCGCCTTCGCGATCACCCACCGCGACCCCGTCGCCGTCATCCAGTCCGCGATCACGATGCTCGCCTACGGAGATCGCATGCGTCGCCACGAGATCGACCCCGGACCGCTGGCGGACTACTGGATCGACCGCGTCGAGACCTTGCTCCGGGCCTGTGTGCGCGATCGCGAGCTGCTGCCCGCGGACCGCAGCATCGACGTGCTGTTCCACGAGTTCATGGCGGACGACATCGCCACGGTCGAGCGCTTCTACGGGTGCGCCGGTGTCGAGATGACGACGTCGGCGCGCCGCCAGCTCGATGCCTACATGGCCGCCAACCCGCGGGGGAAGCACGGCCGGCTGGTGTACGACCTCCGCGGTGACTTCGGACTCGAGCCCGAGGCGGTGCGCGAGCGGTTCTCGTTCTACTTCGACCGGTTCGCGGTGCGGCCCGAGACCTGAGAGGATCGGGGCCGAGGGGGTGACGCGTGAAGCAGGTTCGTGTGCATGGGCCCGGCGACGTCCGGATCGACGCCGTCGACGAGCCGCGGCCGGGCGCACGTGACGCGGTCGTCCGGATCGCCGCCTGCGGCATCTGTGGGAGCGACCTGAAGTACATCGACATGGGCTTCGAGGGTCCGGGCGGCGGCCCGATGCCGCTCGGCCACGAGATGTCGGGTGTGGTCGAGGCCATTGGAACCGACGTGCGAGGCGTGAGCGTCGGCGACCGCGTGGTCGTCCACCCCGGCAACGACGAGCTCGGACGCATCGGCAGCGGGGCCGGTGAGGGAGGGCTGGCCCCCCTGTTGCTCGTGCGTGAGGTCGCGGGCGGCGGCCGCCTGTACCCGGTTCCCGACGAGCTCGATCTCACGGTGGCGGCGCTGGCCGAGCCGCTGGCGGTGGGGATGCATGCGGTCGACCAGGCCGAGGCCGGCCCCGACGACCGGGTGGTCATCTTCGGGTGCGGACCGATCGGCCTCGCGTCCTTGGTGACCCTCGTGGACCGGGGCAACGACCAGGTGATCGCCGTCGACCTCTCGCCGCGCCGACTGGAGCTGGCCGGTCAGCTGGGAGCCCGAGCCGCGATCGATCCGACCACCGGCGATCTCTGGGCGCAGATCGAGGCCGTGCACGGAACCGCGCCCTTCATGTTCGGGCCGACTGCTGGGACCGACGCCTACATCGAGGCCTCGGGCGCCGCGTCGGTGATCGGCGACATCCTGCGCCACGCCAAGACCGGCAGCCGGCTGTCGGTCGTCGCGCTGCACACCGGCGACATCCCCGTGAGCTTCCTGCTCGTGCTGATGAAGCGGTTCACGATCCGGGGGGCCATCGAGTACCCGAACGGGCTCGGCCCCGCGCTCGAGCTCCTGCAACGGCGCGACCTGTCGTCGCTGATCACCCATCGCTTCGGCCTCGACGAGCTCTCCGACGCGCTGGCCGGGCTGGCTGGCTCACGCGACTGCGGCAAGGTCATGATCACCCTCTCATGATCGACGAACCCGGGAGGAGCGCGGACGTGACCGAACCCGTCTACCGGCAGCGCCCGGGCGGCGCGGACATCAAGGCCGCCTCCGGTCCCGCCACCGAGGTGCTGCCCGGGATCTGGATGTCGTCCGGGCTGTCGAACAGCTATCTCATCACCACCGATGACGGACGCGTGATCGTCAACACGGGCATGGGCTTCGAGGGACCGGTGCACCGCGCCAACTTCGACGCCGTCGACGGCGGCCCCGTCCGGTACGTGCTCGTCACGCAGGGCCACTACGACCACGTGGGCGGGATCGATGTCGTTCGCGACGCCGACTCACAGATCGTGGCGCAGGCCAACTGGGCGCAGTGGCGCGACGACAACGAGCGGCTGGAGCGGTTCCGCACCGCCAACGCGGCGTTCGCCTGGATGGACGCCATCATGGCCGCGCTCGAGCACGCCCACGCCCGCGTCGGTGGCATGCCGGCGCAGTCCAAGCTCGAACCGACCATCACCTTCGACGAACGCCATGCGTTCGAGCTGGGCGGGCGCCGTTTCGAGCTCATCGCCACGCCCGGCGGCGAGACCACCGACTCGATGGTCGTCTGGCTGCCGGACGAGCGCGTCTGCCTGTGCGGCAACGTCTTCGGAGCGCTCTTCGGGCACATCCCGAACCTGGTCACCATGCGCGGGGACCGCTACCGCGACGCGCTCGTGGTCATCGACTCGATCGAGAAGGTGCGGCGGCTGCGACCCGAGGTCCTGCTCACCGGCCACTTCGAGCCCGTGCGCGGGGCCGACCTCATCGACCGCGAGCTCACCCGGCTGCGAGATGCGGTTCGCTACGTCCACGACGCCACCGTCGCCGGGATGAACGCCGGTACCGATGTGCGCTCGCTCATGCGCGAGATCGCGCTGCCGCCCGAGCTCGAGGTCGGGCAGGGCTACGGCTCGGTCCCGTGGGACGTCCGTGCCATCTGGGAGAACTACGCCGGTTGGTTCCATCACCGGTCGACCACCGAGCTCTACGCGGTTCCGGTCTCGGCGGTCCACGCCGATCTGGTCGACGCGGCCGGCGGCGCCGACGCCCTGATCGAGCGAGCGGCCGCGCGCGTGCGAGCCGGCGAACCGCTCGAAGCGATCCACCTGGCCGAGATCGTCCGCACCGTCGATCCCGGGCACACGGGTGCCGTCCAGGTGATGCTCGACGCCCACACCGCGCTGCTCGAGCGCAGCGAGAACTTCTGGGAGACGGCCTGGCTGCGCAAGCAGCTCGCCGACATCGGCCCGTGAACCGAGCCACGTTCGACTTCGCCGGCACCGACGTCCTGGTCACGGGAGGCACCAGCGGCATCGGCCACGCCATCGCACGTGCTTTCCGGGACAGCGGTGCCGCCGTGCACGTGACCGGCACCCGTGGCACGGCCGGCGACTACGACACCGATCTGGACGACCTGACCTATCACCAGCTGTCGGCCACCGACGCGGCCGCCATCGACCAGCTGGGTCAGAGCTTCGACTCGCTCGACGTCCTGGTCAACAACGCCGGCGCCAACTTCCCCGGAGGGCGCGACGAGTGGATCCCCGATGTCTTCGAGCAGGCGCTCGTGCTCAACCTGGCCAGCCACTTCCGGCTGAGCATGGCGTGTCGGGACGCACTGCTGGCCAGCACAGCGCGGGGCGGCGCCAGCGTCGTGAACACGATCTCGATGTCGGCGTTCACCGCCGTTCCCATCGTGCCGGGCTACGGCTCTGCGAAAGCCGGGCTGCTGCAGCTCACCCGCAACCTGGCCACGCTGTGGGCCAAGGACGCGATCCGGGTGAACGCGATCGCCCCCGGGGTCATCGACACGCCCATGACCGCTCCGATGAAGGGGCTCCCCGAGCTGGCGGCCGAGCAGCTCGCCCACATCCCGATGGGGCGATTCGGCACCGTCGACGAGATCGCGCCGGTCGTGCTGTTCTTGTGCAGTGAGCAGGCGAGCTACATGACCGGGCACCCGGTGATCGTCGACGGAGGGTACGGCGTCATATGAGCACGGGACGAACCGATCTGATCTTCCCAGGCGAGGTGCGGCAGGTGGGCCACGTCGTCGCCGACCTCGACGCCGCCATGGCCGAGTGGCTGGCGCTCGGCGTCGGGCCGTGGACGGCCATCGAGGTCACCCAGTCCGGCGCGCGCTTCCACGGGCAGGCCTCTGATCCGACCACGGCCATCGGCTTCGCCAACATCGGTCCGATGCAGATCGAGCTGATCGAGGCCAAGGGCGACGCCCACAGCATCTGGCACGAGGCGCGCGACCTCGGGCGCTTCGGTCCGCACCACATCGCCTACTGGGCCGATGACTTCGACCGCACCATCGAGATGATCGAGCAGGCCGGACTGGTGATCGCCCAGGACGGCGACGGCCGCGGCATGGCCCGGTTCGTCTACGTCGAGACGTCGTCGGGTTCGATCATCGAGATCATGGAGCTGACCGACCTGTGCCGTGCCTTCATGGACGGCATCCGCCTCAGCAGCGAGCGCTGGGACGGCAGCAACCCGATCCGGTGATGGCTCTCCGGTCGGCGAGCCTCCCTTCGAGCGCTTCGCCATCCGGGTGCCACCACGCGAGCTGCTTCGCTCCGCTCCGCAACCTCGGCGTTCCGGTCGGCGAGCCTCCCTTCGAGCGCTTCGCCATCCGGGTGCCACCACGCGAGCTGCTTCGCTCCGCTCCGCAACCTCGGCGCTCCGCTCGGCGAGCGTCCCAAGCGCTGGTCATGGCATGAGGCCGCGGACCTGCGACACGGGGAGATCGCGGAGGCTGACGAGGCCGGGCTCGGCCTCGCACACCGCGGCGATGGCGTTCACCGCCTTGGCGGCCGTGGCGATGACGCCGGCCAGGTTGTGGTCGGTCTGAGCATTCCCGACATGGGTGTTGATCTCGACGCCAGGGGTCCCCGTGATCACGACTCGATGGACACCGGGCCTGCCCTCGGGCGGTGCCGGCCAGTCGGGGGCGGCCGCCGAGGTCAGCCGGTTGACGTGCTCCATGACGATCGCCGGTCGGCCGCCGACCATGCCCTCGACCGCGAACCGCACGGCGGCGACCTCGCCGGGCGCGACGGTCATCATGGTGCAGCGGATGGTCTCGGTCGCCGTCCAGGTCTCGTGGCGCTCGCGGAGCTCGTCCACGACGACTCCGAGCTCGTCGGCCAGGAGCTGCACGGGCCCGCCCCAGATCGACGCCAGCACGCCCGGGAGGAAGAGGATGGGTACCACGTCGGGAGTGGTGCCGAACCCCATGCTCACCCCGGTGAACTCGGCGTCGTCGTAGGTCCCGTAGTCGCAGATCTCCTGCACGAGGATCGCGTCGGCGCGCTCGGTCAGGCTGAGGGCGGCGAGTGGGAGCAGGTCCCCCGAGAAGCCCGGATCGATGCCGTTCACGAACATCGTCGTGCCTCCGGCTGCGCACGCGGCCTCGAGCGGGTCACGGAGCCAGGCGTCGGCATGCGGCGGGTAGACCAGCCACACGAGCGACGTTCCCACCACGTTCGTGCCGGCGGCCAGGAAGGCCACGATCTCCTGCACGGCCTCATCGGGCCGGGTCTCGGCCTGCGAGGTGTACACCACGCAGTCGGCCTTCAGGGCCACCAGGGCATCGACGTCGTCGGTGGCGACGACCCCGGTGGGCTCGTCCAGCCCGCACAGCTCGGCGGCGTCGCGGCCGACCTTGTCCGGATGGTTGGCGTGGACGCCGACCAGCTCGAGGTCGGGGCGTTGGACGATCGATCGGAGCGCGTGGCGTCCGACGTGGCCCGTCGAGAACTGGATGACCCGCAGCGGCACGTGGAACCCCCTGGTGTCGGACGAGTGACGCCCTTGGCTGGCGCCCGCCGCGGCGACAGTACCGCTGAGCGCCCGGATGCCTGGCGACGGCGTCGGGCAGGTGACGTCCCGAGCGGAGGTTCTAGGTGGGCGGCGGCCCAGAGGGGCGAGGCCTCGATCAGGCGGTGCACGCCTCGGCGATCTGTCGCACGTGGCGGTGGTCGGTGCCGCAGCATCCGCCGAGGACGGTGAGCTGCGGGAACCGTGCTCGCAGTGCCGCGTACTCGCGTCCCAGCTGCTCGGGATCGCCGTCGTCCAGCGTGTCCGCGTCGTCCAGCTCGGCGTGGCTGAGGGTCGAGCTGTTGGCGCGGAGCCCGCGGAGCCGCCGCATCCAATCGCTCTGATCGTCGAGCACGGCGCTGAAGTGGGTCGGGTGCGCGCAGTTGAGCATGAAGTACTGGGCCGCCCCGCCGGTTGCCGCGTCGACCGTGCGGATCGCATCGCCGAGCTCGTCGCCCGAGGGGAGCCTGCCGTCGGTCTCGACGGTGAACGAGATGACGACGGGCATGTCCAGCGTCCGCGCGGCCAGCACGATGCCGATCGCCTCGGACGTGTTGGTGATGGTCAAGGCCGACACCAGGTCGGCGCCGGCCTCGCGGTAGACGGCGACTTGCCTGGCGTGGTACTGCTCGGACTCGGCTGCGGTCATGGAGGCCGCCGGGTCGTACGCGTCGTAGCGAGGACCGATGCAGCCGCTGATCACCATCGGCAGGTCGGGAGACTCGAGCTCGTCCCGCAGCTCGACCAGGAGCTCGATCGAGTCGCGGTTGACCTGGTCGAGTCGCTCGGGCGGATAGCCGACGACCGCGCCCCAGTCGGGGTTGGCACGCCATCCGACGCTCTCGAGCACGAAGCCGGCGCCGGCGGTGCGAGCGATGGCGGCGTGCCGTCGGTAGTAGTCGGCCAAGTGCGCTCTGCCCTCGGCCGTGTCGAGCAGCACGAACGCGGCGAAGGCCGGGAGCTCGTAGCCGTCGTGGAAGATCAGCGTGGTCTCGAGTCCGCTGTCGGTCAGGTACAGGTCGTCGCCGAGCTGCGGCAGGTGGTCTCGGTACTTGGACAAGCCATCCCCCTGCTGTGTCGACTGACCGTGCCTGCAGGCGTGGCGCGATGCTACACACGCGACACTCGTCGACAGGAGGCTGTGACACCGTGGCACACGAGGCGAACGCGTATCCGGACCTGTCCGATCGGCCGCTCCACTGCGTGGTCGAGCGCGCCATGGTGGCCGCGCCCGACGCGGTCTACGACACGTGGGTCGAGCACCTCGACAGGTGGTTCGCGGCGCCGGGAACCGTGAAGATGCGCGCCGCGGTCGATGAGCCCTTCTTCTTCGAGACCCACCATGCCGGGATGCGCCATCCGCACTACGGGCGAGTGCTGCGACTCGATCCGGGCCGTGTCATCGAGATGACCTGGGTCACCGGCGTCGGCGGCACCAACGGAGCCGAGACCGTGCTCACCGTCGAGCTGAGCCCGAGCGGCACCGGCAGCTCGCTGCGACTGAACCACGCGGGCTGGTTGGACGAGCAGGCCCGGGACGCCCACGCCGAGGCGTGGCAGACCGTCCTCGGCCAGCTCGACGACGCGGCCCGGGGCTGAGAGGCCGGAGGACCGGAAGACCGGAAGACCGGAAGACCTCAGGTCTGCTCGGGGTTGTCGATCTCGGTGTACAGCTCGCCCTGTGCAGCTCCTGAGCCTGACTTGCCGCCGCCGGGGCCGCGCAGGACGAAGGCCGTACCGACGGCCAGGGCCGCGCCGGCCAGCGGACCGGCCACGTAGACCCAGTAGGAGGTGAAGTCGTGGCCGACCAGATCGGGGCCGAACGTGCGGGCCGGATTCATCGAGGTGCCCGAGATCGGGCTGCCCCACAGGCCGGCCAGCGCGATGTAGCCGCCCACACCGACGGCACCGAACAGCCCGACGTTCTGGGCGCCCGAGGCGGTGCCGAGGATCACGCTCACCAGACCGAAGGTCAGCACCGTCTCCATCCAGAAGGCCGAGCCGGCCGAGAAGCCGTGGGCGGGGTAGTTCGAGCCGTACATGGCTGACACGCCGATGACGGCCCGCAGGAAGAGGCAGGCGAGCGTCGCGCCGATGAGCTGCACGACGATGTAGCCGGGCACCCGGCGCCACTGGAAGTCGCGTCGCAGCGCGAACGCGATGCTCACCGCCGGGTTGAGGTGGGCGCCGGACACCTTGCCCATGAACAGGATGATCCCCATCACCATCAGGCCCGGCGCGACGACGGCCGCGGAGCGCCCGATCGTGTTGGGGAAGGCCTGACCCATCATCCCGCCCCCGGCCGCGACGAGCACGAGGAAGAACGTACCCAGCAGCTCGGAGAAGAGGCGGCGCCACTCCTGCCTCGGATCCCGGAAGTCCTGGATCCGTTGCATGACGCTCTGCTCGGCGGTTCGGATCATCGGCTCGATGTCGCTCATGGCCAGCTCCTGACGCGCAGGACGGTCGACGACCGTCGTCGCCACAGCACACCACACCACGTCGTGTTCATGTCTCGCTCGTGCTCGCGGGGTCGGGCGCGTCGGCGGTGGGTCGGGTGCCGGCGACCAGCTTGGCGCTCATCTTGATCGCCTTGACCGAGCTGGTCGCGCCGGTTTGCAGGACGAGCCCGAGGGCCAGCACGAACACGCCGGGGATGAAGAGCGACTTCGTGCCGAGCATCAGGATGCCGACCCGTCCGATGGCGTACGGCGGCGAGCAGATGGCGGCGCCGAGCGCACCACCGACCACCGACGCCTTGAGGGCATCGCGCTTCGAGTACGTCGACTTGATGCCGATCAACCGCGACGGCAACGACACGTACAGGACCATCATCACGCCGATGACGGCGCTGAGCGAGATGACGAACCAGCCGGAGCCCCAGCGGGGGAAGACGACCGTCGCCACGCCGAGCGCGAGGCCGACGGCGAAGCCCCACGAGAGAACCACGCGCAGGTGGGCGCGGGCCTGAGCGAAGGCGGGTCTGATCTCGGGCTGGCCGGGCTTGGCGATGGCGAAGGCGAAGACCGCGTTGAGGAAGAAGCTGGCCGCGGTGATCGCGGCGATGGCCGTGACGAGCACCAGGACGATCGGTCCGCGCAGGACGTGGAACGAGCGGCCGTGCAACGCGTGCGTCTTGAGGTCGAGCATGGCGACCCAGATCCACATGGCCGGGAGCACCTGCACCAGCATCAGCCGCCAGTTCGAGAAGAGCAGCTTCAGGCCTTCGAAGAGCATGGCGAACCCACCCACGACCATGGCGAGGGGAGCCAGATAGCGACGCGACGCGCTCAGCTGCATCACAGCCTGCTCGACCATCTGGTCGTCGCCGTCGCGGATGGCGCGGACGAGGCGCCCGATCTGGGCGGTGACCGCGGCGCGCCGCGTCGACGCCGCCTCCGTCGCCGGGACGGGGGACTCGGCGGGCGCGGGAGTCTGGTCCTCGTCCGGCGGGGCCACGGCCTTGGATCCGGGGGTCGGCTACTCGCCCTCGCCGTAGCGGCGGTCGCGCTGCTTGACCTTCACGAACGCGACGACGCACAGCACAGCCAGAGCGATGAAGATCAGCAGTCCGAAGTACATGTCGACAGTCTGCCCCTCATCGGCCCCCAGGGACGTATCGCAGCGCTCAGGACCGCGGCGGGCTCCCGGTTCCTGGGAACGCCTGTGCCCGGGCCCGCCGGACGTTGCGCAGGTCCCCCCTGACCTCGCCGGCGGCCTCGATGCGTCCATCGCGCTCGACGATCACCCACTCGCAGTTCGTCCACCGGCCGAGGTGCCGGGCCAGGAGGTCGACCACGTCGTCGCTCACCGGGGTCGAGTGGCTGTCGAAGGCAGGGCTCTCCGGGTCGACGGCGGTGCCGCCGGCCACGTGGACGCCGACGACGTGCAGCGGGTCGAGCTCGGCCAGCTCGCAGGCGGGATCGAGCTGGCCGTTGAGCGCGTTGACGTGCAGGTTCTCGAGGTCGAGGAGCACACCGCAGCCGGTCCGGCGGCACAGCTCGTCGAGCATGGCGGTGGTCGTCATGTCACCGCCGGGGTCGAGTGGGCTGGCGGGGTTCTCGAGCAACATCCGCACCCCCAGCTCGTGCTGCAGGAAGTCGACGTTTCGCACGAGCAGGTCGAGCTGCGCCTCGGTGCGCCACAGCGGGACGAAGTGGGCCAGGTCGATCTCGTCCACCGCGCTGAAGGCCAGGTGATCGCTCAGGGTCGTGATCCCCACCGCACCGAGCACCTGGCGAACGGCAACGAGGTGTGCGGTCCGCTCCCGACACGCCTGCGACCCGACCGACAGGCGAAGGCTGTGGAGGGTGACGGGCCCGACGTCGACGAACCGCTGGAGCCGACGCCCGCCGCGGTCCGGCTCGGCCAGGTACCAGTCGAGGATGTGCTCCCACACCTCGATGGCCGCGAGCTCGTCGAACAGGGCCGCCATGAGCGCCGGGCGGAAGCTGACCCCGACGGCGGGAGTCGTCGAACGCGCCAGGCCGACGGCGCGGTCCGGCTCGCCACCGGAGTTGCTCGTCGGAGTCCCAGGCGGGTCGTCGCCGGGGTCCAGCGCACCGGCCGGCGTCGAACGACGTGGTGCAGTCGCGGCTTCGGTCGGGGCGGCGGGCGTCGACGCACTGGACTTGCGGCGGAGGACTCCCGCGGCTTCGGCCACATCGGTGGGGTCGAGCTGTGCCAGCCATCCCGCGGCCCGGGTCGGACCGAGCACGTCGCGCGACCACGCGACGGGGTCGCTCGCCCACCGAGCCCGGGTTCGCTCGTCGCTCAGCACCCGCGCGCACGCTCGCTGCGCGGCGGTGAGCTCGGCCGTCGCTCCCGGGGTCATCGTGTCCGACCCGGGACGGTCAGAGGGACAGGCCGCCGAACTCGCCCGGCATCTTCTTCTTCGGCTCGGACGTGCAGTTGGTCGCGCCACATGAGGCCTCGCCCCACGACGGTCCGATCAGCTGGCCGAATCCGAGCCGCGACGGCGGATGCGTGCCGAGCACGCCCGGGCTCACCCGTCCCGACACGTAGTTGAGCGCGCCGAACACGGCGCCCCCGGCGAAGCCCTGCACGTCGTCGCCGGCCTCGTCGACGAGCGCGTCGACCAGCTGGTCCTCGTCCTCGGTGAAGGTGAGTCCGTCTCGGAAGGCGGTATCTCCCGCGGCGGCCGCGGCACGGGTGTCGGGATCGTCGAGTCGCACGAGCGCCAGGTACACGTCATCTGCTGCCATCAGAACCTCCTCGGGGATTCCGTCCCTCTCAGGACGGTGATCCGATCCAGGGGTTACACGTGCGACGCCAAGGCGTCCGCGAGTGCCGCGAGCTGGGACTCGGGGGTCGTCCAGCGCCGGCCGTACTCCCAGCCGGCCGCCGCGATCCCAGTGAGCCGCTCGGGCTCGTCGAGGGCGGCCGCGACGACCTGCGCGAGGTCGTCGGCCGCCGGGTCGTACAGGACGGCGATGTCTCCGTCGGCCCACCGCTCGGGTTCGGGCACGCGGATGTGGCGCTGGACGGGCTCGCACAGCAGGGCGCGCCCGCGGGCCCAGGCGTCGGAGTGGCGGAACGTCAGGTAGCCGTAGCCCGACGGCGCCAGGACCATCCTCGAGCGATCCATCTCGGTCGCCGCGCAGGCCCGCATGTGCGCCCGTTCGTCATCGTCGCCTCCCCAGTACTCGACGTGGCGGATGGCCAGGCGGTCAGGGGCCAGACCGTCGGACAGCTGTCGGATCGAGATAGCCGCGGTGGTGACGGTCGCGCGTGTCGGTCGGCGGAGCGGCCCACCCCGGATCGAGCCAGAAGCCGGCGAACTGGACGTCGGTCCGCGCACCGGCGAGGCCGGGCGGCGCGTCGGTCCTGGTCACGAGGGGTCCGTAGGGGAGCGCCACGCAGTGCTCGGGGCCGTCGACGAGCGGCAGCTGCGGTCCGGCGACCACCGTGGCCGTCCGGCAGTAGCGGTGGAGGCTGTCGGCCCAGGCCGGCTCGCCACGCCAGCCACGGGACGGATCGTCCCAGCTGTCGAACCGGTAGTAGAGCCCCGTCGGCTCCGGGTGGTCCTCGGCCCGGGCCGTCGCCGTGTCGAGGTCGGCGGCCGTCCAGGTCCAGTCCGGCATGGCCAGCATCGTGACGTCGGCTCGGCTCGTCACGAGGTCGAAGACCGATTCGACGATCGTCCGATGCCACCAGTCGGGGAACACGTCGGCATCCTCCGCGAGGAGCCGCAGGCGAGCCCGGCTCATCGGTCAGAGCTCGCGGATCTGCTCCTGACCCGGACCGGTGCGATCGATCCATCCTTCGCTCACGTGGCCGAGGGCGCCTCCACCGAGCTGGCGACCCACGCCGATCAGCAGGTCGAGCTGGATGGCGCCGAACGGCGCCGCCGAGAACCCGCTCACGTCGCCGAGCGCGTTCTCGACGTCCTGGCGCAGCGCGTCGACCAGGGCGGTCGCCTCGTCGGCCGTGAGGTCGAACGAAGCCAGTGCGGCGATGCCGTCGCGCACGACTGCCGCCGCGAGGTCGTGGTCGACGCGGATCTGCTCAACTGCGATCTCGACACCCATCTTGCTCATGACGTCCTCCTCGGTTGCCCCACACGACGAGGGCGGCTCACCGTGGTTACACCTCGACGCCACCGACGGCCGGTCGACGCCCCGTCGACGGGTGGCATGCCGCCACGGCGCCGATACGTTCCACCGACATGAGCGAACAGATGACGGCCCTCCACAGCTCGGCGACCCACCTGCGTGTCCTCGTCGGCGATCTCTCTCCCGCCCAGTTCGAGCTCTCGGCCTACCCCACCGATTGGACCGTCGCCGACGTGCTCTCGCACCTCGGCTCGGCCGCCGTCATCCAGCGTCAACGCCTCGCCGACACGTTGGCCGGCGTTGCGTCCTCCGACGACTTCGCGCCGTCGGTCTGGGACGTGTGGAACGCCAAGGATCCCGCCTCGCAGGTCGCCGACTCGTTGGCGGCCGACCAAGAGCTGCTCGACGGGCTCGACGCCGTTCCCGACGACATCAAGGGCGACCTGAGCTTCCTGTTCGGTCCGCTGACGATCGATTTCGACCAGTTCGTCGCGTTCCGCCTCAACGAGCACGCGCTGCACACCTGGGACGTCGCCGTCGCGGTCGATCCCGCCGCCACTCTGTGGCCCGATGCCACCGACCAGGTGATCGACAACCTCGAGATCATCACGCGCTTCGCCGGCAAGCCGACCGGCGAGATCGCCTCCGTCGACGTGCACACCGTCGATCCCGGTCGGGACTTCCGCCTGTCGCTCGACACCGAGGGCGTGGCGCTGGCCCCGCAGGCGGCGGTGGCAGCACCCGACCTCGAGCTGCCGGCCGAGGCGTTGATCCGACTCGTGTACGGGCGTCTCGACGCCGACCACACCCCCGCCATCCACGGTGATGCCCCCCTCGAGCTCCTGCGGCGCACCTTCCCCGGGCTCTGACCTCGCGCCGGTCTCAGATGCCCCGACCCGGGTTGAGGATCCCGGCGGGGTCGAAGGCGGCCTTGATCCGGCCCATGAGACCGCGGGCCACCGGTCCGACCATCGCCTCGAGATAGGGCTCTTTGAGGCTGCCCACCCCGTGTTCGCCGGTGATGGTGCCTCCGAGCTCGAGAGACAACCGGACGATGTCGTCGAACGCGAGCCGCGCCGCATCGACCGAGCCGGGCTCGGCCGGGTCGAACACGATCGTCGGGTGCAGGTTGCCGTCGCCGGCATGGCCGAACGTCCCGACCACGACGCCGCGTGCGGCGCTGATCTGCTCGATCCGCGTGAGCATCACGGGGACGAGCGGTACGGGAACCGCCACGTCGTCGAGCAGGGTCGTGCCCTGGCGCTCGAGTGCGGTGAGCGCGGAACGGCGGGCCGCCAGGAACTGGTCGCCTTCGGCCGGATCGGTGGTGTGAGCCTGATAGGTCGAACCGGCGGCGGCCGCCGCGTCCGCCATCGCTTCGATCTCGTCGGCGCCGGCGCGGGCGTCGGACTGCACGATGAGCAACGCACCCGCGGTGGTGTCGAGGCCCATGTGGGTCATCGCCTCGACCGCGGCGATGGTGGTGCGATCCATCATCTCGAGCAGCGAAGGATGCGCCACCTGGCCCATGGCGACGACCGCGCGGCCCGCGGCCTCGGCCGTGGCGAAGAAGGCGACCAGGGTCGACGGCGGGTGCGGCGCCGGCCGGAGCCGCAGGGTGGCTTCGACGATCACGGCCAAGGTCCCCTCCGACCCCACGAGCAGCCGGGTCAGGTCGAGCCCGGCCACGTTCTTGCGGGTCGAGGCGCCCGTTCGCAGGATCGTGCCGTCGGCCAGGACGGCGGTGATGGCGGCCACGTGATCGCCGGTCACGCCGTACTTGAGGCAGCACGAGCCTCCGGCGTTGGTGGCGATGTTGCCGCCGATCGTCGAGATGTCGCGACTGGCGGGATCAGGGGGATACCAGAGGCCCTCGGCGGCCACGGCTGCGGCCAGGTCGCCGTTGAGCACCCCGCACTGCACGGTGGCCGTCCGCCGCACCGCATCGATGTCGAGGATCTGGTCCATGGCGACCGTCGAGAGGACGATGCACCCGTCGAGGGCATTGGCCCCGCCGGACAGCCCGGTGCCCGCGCCCCGGGTCACGACCGGGGTGGCGTGGCGGCTGGCGAGGGCCAACGTGGTCGAGACGTGGTCGACGTGGTGGGCCCGGACCACGGCCGCCGGCTGACCCGCGTCGCTGAGGGCGGCGTGATCGTGCTGGTAGGTCCGGAGGATGTCGGGGTCGGTCACGACGTGGTCGGAACCGAGGCGGGCGACGAGGTCGGCGACGACCGTCGCGTCGTCGATCCCAGGCATCGGATCGAAGTGTAAGCAGGTATCTTGCGAGGCGGGACACGTCGCGCCGAACGCGTACGCCGATCACAGGGGGACAGGCCATGTCGATCGATCCGGCCACCACGGCTGTGGTGCTCATCGAGTACCAGAACGACTTCACCACCGAGGGCGGGGTGCTGCACGGCGCCGTCGAAGCGGTGATGGACAAGACCGAGATGCTGGCCAACACCAAGCAGGTCGTCGAGGCGGCGCGCGCAGGCCGGCGCCACCGTCATGCACGCCCCCATCACCTTCCACGAGGGGTACAACGAGATCAGCTCGCACCCCTACGGGATCCTCAAGGGAGTCGTCGACGGCAACGCCTTCGTCAAAGGCTCGTGGGGCGCGGCCATCGTCGACGAGCTGGCCCCCGAGGACGGCGACATCGTCATCGAGGGCAAGCGCGGGCTCGACACCTTCGCCAGCACCAACCTCGACTTCATCCTGCGCAGCAAGGGCATCACCACCATCGCGCTGGGCGGCTTCCTGACCAACTGCTGCGTCGAATCGACCATGCGATCGGGCTACGAGAACGGGTACCAGGTCATCACCCTCAACGACTGCGTCGCGGCCACCTCGGTCGAGGAGCACGACAACGCGCTGACCTACGACTACCCGATGTTCAGCCAACCGATGAGCGCGGCTGCCTTCATCGACGAGCTGAGCTAGCCGGTCGCCACGTCGCCGGCGGTCGTCGACGTGCGCCGGAGCAGCAGGCGCGCCCCGACCCCGCTCATCACGAAGACGGCGGCGGCGACCTCGAGCGCGCGGGCCACGCCCCACTCCTGGGCGACCACGCCACCGAGCGCAGCGCCGAAGGGCTGGCCGCCCCAGGCGACCATGCGCCCGATCACGTTGACCCTCGAGCGCATCGCGGCCGGCGTGGCGGCCATGCGATAGGTGATGCCGACGATGATGGTCGTGGTCACCAGCGCCGAGAGCACGAGGTAGGTCGCGGCGGCCGGCACGAACGACGAGAGCCCGGCCAGGACGAGCGCGACCAGGCCCGAGACGACCATCGTCATGGGGGTGAGCCACCGGATCCGCTCGGCGCGGTACAGGGTGCCGAGCATCAGTCCTGCGGCGAGCGAGCCGACGGCGCCAGCGCTGAACAGGAGGCCGACGCGCACATCGGACTCGCTCAACCCGATGATGCGCACCGCGTAGACGACCAGCAGCCCGACGACCGCCCCGTAGGCGAGGGAGTTGCCGAATCCCGCTGCGATGAGCGTCGAGATCACGCGATCGCGGCGCACGAACGCGAATCCGGCGCGGATCTCCGACCGGAGGGACTCGCCGGCTCTCGACGGAAGGCCGGACGGGGGGAGCGACAGGCCGAACAGCAACGCCGCCGCGACGAAGAACGAGGCGGCGTCCACGCCCACGGCACGCGCCGCCCCGATCCCGCCCGCCAGAAGCGCCCCGACCGCTGGACCCGTCACCTCGAGGGCCGAGCTCAACGACGACAGCCACCCGTTGGCCGTCGGCAACAGCTCGAGGGGCACCAACCGCGGCAGGGCACCGAAGGCGGCCGCGTCGGAGAACACGAAGCCCGTGGCTGCGATCAGCGACGCGACGTAGACCACCACGATCGGAACGGGCGCGACGAGGTCCCACAGCGGGATCGTCGCCATGGCGACGCCCTGGACGACGTTGCCCCGGACGAGCATCTTCTTCTGGTCGCCGCGATCGGCGAGCGGTCCGGCGACGACCCCGACGGCGAGATAGGGCACCACCCGCACGGCGAGCAGTCCGGCGGTGAGCGCCGCCGAGCCGGTTCGCTCGAACACCAGCAACGGCAGCACGACCGTGCTCACCGTGCTGCCCATGAGGTTGATGGCCTCGGACAGCAACCAGCGACGGAAGCCGTTCACGCGCCACAGCTCCCGAGCGACGCTCACCCGGTCACGCTCCGCTACTTGGTCGTGATCAGGCCGATGAGGCTCTTGCTGATCAGATAGAGCCCGAGCACGGCGGACAGGACGGTGATGGCCTGGGCGCGGTGGCGATCGATCCACGAGTGGAGGGCGGCCAGGCGGTCGGCGGCCGCCTCCGGCGCGGCGATCGAGTAGATCTCCATCGTCGCCAGCGACGACGTGGCGATCAGGCAGAACCCGACGAGTGCCACGAACGACCAGGCGTTCGACAGGTCGGCCTCGGTGACGATGCCGGCACCGGCGGCCACGAGGGGCCAGGGCTGCATGAGCACGCCCAGGACGGCGGCTCCGGACAATCGCATCCCGTCGATGCGCTTCATCCAAGCGGGAGGCTTGGTCTCGGTCGGGGCGGGTCGGCGGTAGCGGCGGAACGCCACCACGAGAAAGCCGATCCCCAGCACCAGCAACGCGACGGTCACCGCGGTGGCCGGCGCGGATGAAGACGCGGGCGGCTTGCCGCCGGTGAAGGCGAGCGTCGCCGCGATCACCCCGATCAGGCACGCCAGCCATGCCCCGATGAAGGCCAACCCGTTGCGCGTCCCCCCGTCGGTGCTGAGCACGAGGATGAAGGCGATGATGGGGAGCGGCTCGAGCGTGATGGCCGCGCCGAGCAGGATCAGGTCGCCCATGCCGTGCCCCTCGTTGGTGTCATGGCCGTTCCCCACTCCCGATCTGTCGAGCATACGGCCGGTGACGACCGGCATCCGGCCCTCGCCGGAGCGGCCTTCACGGACTACGATGCACCTCGTGGAGCTGCCTCAGAGGACGTCGGTGCACGCGCGCGCCGATCGCGACCATCGGGTCGAACCCGAGCGGTCCCCAGGTTCGATCCCGGCCGGCGTCGGCGGTCGCTTCGACCGCGAGCTGCGCCGGGCGGCCCGGGAGCAGACGTCGCTCCTCAGCTGGTTGGCCGAGTCCGACCACACCTCGCCGCTCCGAGACGCAGTGGCTCCGTCTGACGACCCACCGGCTCCCGAGATCGACCTGCGTCCCGCCGGGTCGATCGACCTGCGGGGCGAGCTGTCGCTCGACGAGCTGATCGAGCTCGCCGGCGACGATTCGGCACCGCGCAACACCAACGCCTGACCCGTTGAGCGACCAGTCATCGGTCGAGCCTCCGTGGCCCGGCGACGCCTGCTCGCTGGTCGACGCCTTCCGGTCGGGTGAGCGGTCGCCGGTCGAGGAGCTCGAGTCGACGCTCGCGGCCATCGCCCGATCCGACCTCAACGCGTTCTCGTCCCTCGACGCCGACCGGGCCCGTGAGGCGGCCGCGTCCGCCGATCTGTCGATGCCCTTCGGCGGGGTGCCCACCGGCATCAAGGAGCTCGAGCCGGTCGAGGGCTGGCCGTCGACCGAGGCGTCGCTGGTGTTCGCCGATCGCCGCGCCACCTACACGTCGCACCACGTGCGAGCGGCTCGTCGAGCGCGGCGGGATCGTCCCGGTCGGGCCAGACCACCGCCAGCGAGTTCGGCGGGCTGAACGTGAGCGTCACGAAGCTCAACGGCGTCACGCACAACCCGTGGCGGCACGGCCGCACCGTCGGCGGATCGTCGGCGGTTCGGCTGCAGCGGTGGCCGGAGGGCTGGTCAGCCTGGCCACCGGCGGCGACGGCGGAGGGTCGATCCGCATCCCGGCCGGCTACACCGGACTGCTGGGGCATGAAGGGCACGTTCGGCCGCATCCCCCGAAGCCCCCACGCCTACACCCGCCCGAACACGGTCGTGCTCGGCAACGTCTCCCGCTCGGTGCGCGACGCCGCCCGCTACTACGACGTCTGCGCCGGCCACCACCCCTACGACCCCTCGTCGTTGCCCTCCGTCGGCGGTTGGGAGTCCGGCCTCGGCTCCTACGACCTCGAGGGACGACGGGTGGCGGTCGTACCGGCGCTCGGCGGGGTCACCCTCGAGGCCGGGGTCGAGGACCGCATCCGCGACGCCGCCGCCATGCTCATCGCCGATACCGGGATGGTGCAGGTCGACCTCGACGTCGACCCCGCCGAACATGACCGCCCAGTGGATGATGGGCAACCTGGCCACGCTCCTGGCCGACCTGGGCGATCGCTGGCCGGCCTGCGCGCCCGACCTCACCGACGAGATCGCCCTCGGTCTACGCCTGGCCCAGTCGCTGTACAACCTGCGGACCGCGGCGGTGGCCGAGGAGCTGCGGATCCGGGCCAACGAGACGATGGCGGCCGCGTTCGACGAGGTCGACCTCATCATCGCGGCGACGAATCCGGGGCCTGCGTTCGCGGCCGAGGCCTCGATGAGCAGCAGCGAGGACGAACTTCGTCGACTGGGCCGCGTCGAGCGCGGTCGGCGGCGCGGGCCTGCAGGCCGCGCTGTTCGGGGTGCGGGTGGCGGCCACGATGCGGCCCGATCTGCCCTCGACGCTCCTGCGCCAGGTGTCGGCCCGGTTCCCCGATCTGGTGAACATGGGCGCGCTCACGATCATCTCGAACATCTACGGCAACCCGGCGGTGTCGATCCCGGTCGGCGCCGATCGACGGCCTGCCCATCGGCATGCAGGTGCTCGCCCGCCACCACGCGGACGCCCTGCTCCTCGACGTGGCCCTGTCCGTCGAGCGCCACCGTCCGTGGCCGCTGCAGGCACCGGACCGGGCGGGGCTGCCCATCGGCCCTGCTGACGCCAAGCTTTAGTTGACATCGGTCACACGGAGCGTGACACTGTCAGCGTCACTGTCACTGTCAGCCGGGGCGGGGTCTCACCTGGGGGTCTGTGGCCGAGTTGAGCAGCGTCGGTGACCGTCCACATCTCAATCAGGGGAGACGCACCCACATGCTCACGCTCACACGCCGTGGCGGCCTGGCCGCATTGATGGTCCTCATGCTCGCCACGTTCGGCCTGGCCACGGCACCATCCGCCGGCGCAGCCGATCTCATCATCCCGATCCACTGGAACGTGAACGCCTCGACCCACATCAAGAGCCTGAACCTCGATGTGACCGTTCCGACGGGGACCTTCACGGGGACCTTCGACGTGAACACCGGCGTGCTGACCGGCAACGTGTCGCTGCCGCCGGCGGCCAAGACGATCTCGATCGCCGGGATCCCGCTGGCCACCGCGACCTTCGCGATGACCCCGACCGGGCCGATCACGGGCCACGTCGACCTGAAGACCCTGACGGCGACGGTGAGCGCGTCGTTCAACTTCGCCATCACGAGCGCCACCTTGAGCATCGCCCCGAAGCTCAACCTGGTCGGCAACAGCTGCAAGGGCGTCAGCCCGGTGTCGGTCGACATGTCAGGCCCGGTCAACCTCTCCACGGGTTCGACCTTCAGCTCGACCTACACCATCCCCAAGTTCACGGGATGCGGGTTCCTCGTGACCCCGTTGCTCAACCTGATCATCCCGGGGCCCGGCAACACCTTCACCGCCACGTTCGCGCCGCCTCCGGCGTGATCGTCTGACACGACGCGGAACCGGCCCGGGTCTCTCGACCCGGGCCGGTTCGCGTCTCGGTTCAGTCGTTCAGGAGTCGGACTTCAGGAGTCCGACGCCTCGAGGCAGAACCCGACCGTGGCCGGGGTGGTGGCGTAGTCGGGCGAGCTCCAGTAGATCGCCCGTCCGGTGGCGTTGACCTCGACGATGTAGCCGCACGGCTTCATGCCGGTCGTGTCGAGGCTCCAGGCGTCCCCGGGGGCCGGGCTGGTCTGGGTGAGCCCACCCGACGGCACGACCGGTCCGGCGAAGGGCGCCGTGCCGATGCTGTAGCTGGCCAGGTAGTCGTCGCGGGCGGTGAAGAACCCCGCCAGCTCGGTGCCCACCGGGAACTTGCCGCAGTCGCCGGCCAGGACGTCGATGTCGATCGAGGCGGTCGGCGCGGTGTTGTGCAGCTGGAGCCGGTAGCGACTGTCGCCGGGGATGCCAAGGATGTCGATCTTGACGTCCCACAGGTCATCGCCCGCGGTGTCCCACTCGGCCAGCAGGTTGTCCACGTTCAGGGCCGGGTTGATGTAGGTGAAGTAGTCACCGGTCGGCACCTGGCTGGTGAACACCGTGCCGCTGAGGTCGGACACGGTGAAGCTGGTGGTGACCGTCGACCACGACACGTCCACGGCGCGCTTGACCTGGATGCGGTACTGGAGTCCGGGGAAGCTCGGACCGGCCATCGCCACGCGGCGGGCGAAGGGACACGGCCGCCCGAGCGCGTCGGGATCGGCCGGAACCGCGCCGCCGAGCAGGTCGAAGAACGCCCCCGGCAGGGTCACCCCGGCGAGCGAGTCGATCTGGCTGACCGAGATGCCCCCGAGGTGGCCGATGAGCGGCGCCGGGCCGCTGACGACGGGACCGGGTGCGATCTGGACGTGCGTGTCGAGTCGGTCTCCCCAGGTGGTGAGCGCGTCGGGATCGGTGGTCGACGGCGCCACGTTCCAGGAGAGCACGGCTCGGATGCGCACGATTCGAGGCTCCGAGCACGGCCGCCGGTGCTCGGTGAGGTCGACCGGCAGCACGGCGGCGTAGCAGAGCCCGCCCTTGGGCAGCGGGTCGATGTCGTGGACCGGCACCGCGGCCGTGCCGACGTAGCTGTAGTGGCCGTGGCCGCCCCAGTCGGCCCAGAACGCGATGTACTCCGTGCTCCCGGCCTGGCAGAGGCCTCCGCTGTATCCGGAGGGCCGCTTGACCAGGAAGCTGGCGACGAAACGATCGACGTTGTTGTCCAGACCGAGGCACTCGAGCTCCTCGAAGCTGGTGTCGGCATCGACGTCGTTGATGGCCGCCGCCGCGGCGGCCCAGTCCAGGCCGAGCTCGGCCCACGAGGCGATCTTGGCCTCGAGCAGCTCGGGCGAGGCGTTGGCCGCACCGGCGGTGGTCACCAGCTCGGCGAAGCCGAACCGGTGGGCGGGCACGGCGGTGGCATCCCCGCCGCCCGACTTGGCCGACTTGGCGCTCTTGGTCCCCTTGGCCGGCGCGGTGGCGCCGTAGGCCTCGGCCAGCTCGGCCAGGCTCAGCTCGACCGGGCCGGGACCGGGCAGGGGGATCTGCTCGGCGTAGGCGAAGTCCGGCGGCACCTTGACCTTGACCTTGGCCGCCGCTTCGAGCTGCGCGATCAGGTCGATCACCCACGGCGGGCGCGGCTTGATCTGGACGTTGCACTCGGTGACGTTGCCCCACACCGGGATGAAGTTCGGTCCGGTGGGGATGACGTCCCACGACAGGATGCCGCGCACACGGGGCAGCACCGGGGTGTGGCACCACCGCTGTTCCGGCACGAACTGCACGGTGGCCGCGTAGGACAGCGGGAACCGTGAGTCGCCGAACTCGTCGACCGCGTCGGGCACATCGTGCACCGCGATGCTGGTGAGGCCGGCGTCGACCCAGCCGCTGCCGTAGTCGACGTAGTACCGCACGTACTCACGGCTGCCGATCGAGCACAGGCCGCCGCCGTACCCGAACGGGTGCTTGACCGACACGGTGCCTTCGATCGTGTTCAGCTGCGGGTTGAGGCTCACGCAGTCGAGCTGTTCGTAGGTCGTGTCACCCGCCATCTTCGTGACCACCGGCAACGCCGAGCCGACGGCGGTGCCGAAGTAGTTCGGGTTGGCCGAGAGCAGCGCCTTGAACAGATGCCTCTCGGTGGGCACGACATGGGACACGCCGTGCGTCGACGCCTGCTGCGCCGTTGCTTCCTTGCTGGCCATCGGGTTCTCCTCGCCGAGCGATGAGCTGCCGAACGCGGCAGTCGCTTTACTGAGGTCGACCTCGACGGTGTGATACGTGTATCTGCCATGCCCGTCGCCGACGTGAGTGGTCCGCTCTCTGCGGGCAAGGGTGTTTCGCTGCTGTCCGCGGTCGGCACCGGCGACCTGTCCGAGCGCGGCTTCGTCGAAGAGGAGTTCGTCATCCGGGGGACAGCCACCTCCTTGGACCCGGTGGGCGATCTCGGGCGCGACGGTCGATGGGTGGTCGAACCGCGCGAGCGCGCGCCGTACGCCACGAGGATCGTCGTGCGCCGGCCGGCGACGGGCGCGGACGCGAACGGCACGGTGGTGGTCGAGTGGCTCAACGTGAGCGCGGGCTCGGACTCGGCGCCCGACTGGACCTACCTCAGCTCCGAGATCATCCGCGGGGGCTACACGTGGGTCGGCGTCTCGGCCCAGCAGGTCGGCGTGACCGGCGGCGCCGGCCTGGTCGGGGTCCCCGATGCCTTCGTGGGCGGCCTGGTCACCGGCGATCCCGAGCGCTACGGCGGGCTCGAGCACCCGGGCGACGCCTTCGCCTTCGACCTGTTCACGCAGGTGGCGCTCACGCTGCGACAGCCGGGACCCGTCGACCCGCTCGGCGGGCTGGCGGTACAGCGCGTGCTGGCGGTGGGCGAGTCGCAGTCGGCCTTCATGCTGACCACCTACGTCAATGCCGAGCACCCGCGCACCCACGCCTACGACGGCTACCTCATCCACAGCCGCGGCGCGGGCGCCGGTCGTCTCGACGGCCTCCGGCTCGAGCCCGAGCGGGCCACCGCGGCGTGCGTGCGCGATGACCTCGACGTGCCGGTGATGATCGTCGAGGCCGAGACCGACGTCGGGCCGATGCTCCGCTACTTCGAGGCACGCCAGCCCGACACCGACCGCATCCGGGTGTGGGAGATGGCCGGCACGGCCCACGCCGACGACTACCAGATCGGCGGGATGGGACACCTCTTCGGGTTCGCGGCGCCGGTGAACGACGGCCCGCAGCACTTCGTCGTCAAGTCTGCGTTGCGCCACCTCGACCGGTGGGCGGCCGGTGGTCCACCGCCGCCCCGGGCGCCGAGGCTGAGCGTAGTGGCCGGTCCCGCGGTGCTGCGCGACGGTCTGGGCAACGCGCTGGGTGGCATCCGGACCCCGTTGGTCGACGTCCCGGTGGCTGCGCTCAGCGGCGAGAACGAGGGCGAGACCCGCTTCGAGCAGCTGTTCGGGCGCACCACGGCCTTCGACAGTCCGACGCTGGCCGCCCTGTACCCGAGCCGGTCGGCCTACCTCCTCGCCTTCCGGCAGTCGGCCACCGACGCGATCGCGGCGGGTTTCGTGCTGCCCGAGGACGAGGACGACCTGTTGGCCTGCGCCGATCCGAGCGGGATCACGAGCGACTGAAGAAGCGCTCGATGGCGGCGAGGTTCTCGTCGCTGCCCGCCAGGTGGGCCATCTCGTCGTACTCGCGTTGCGCGGCGGCCAGCCACAGCTCGCGCCGGCCGGCCCGCAACAGCCGGGTGGTGGTGCGCAACGCCTGACGCGGTTGCGCGGCGATCTGGGTGGCCAGGCCGATGGCGGTGTCGAGCAGCTCGTCGGCGGGCACCACCTTCCAGGCCAGACCGCAGGCGACGACCTCGTCCGCGCTCATCCAGTCGCCGGTCAGCACGAAGCGGGCCGCGGTCTGCGGACCCATGACCGCCGGGAGCGACGCGCTGCTCCCGGCCTCGGTCGTCACGCCGAGCGAGAGGAAGGGCACCTTGAGGCGGGCGTTCGGGCTCACGAGCACCACCTCGCACCACGGCAGCAGCGTCGCGCCGAAGCCCACCGCCATGCCGTCGACCGCGGCCACCAGTGGCACCTCGACCTCGGCCAGCGCCCGCATCAGGCCGCGGAGGCCCCGCGCCTCGTCCGCCTGGCCCGGGTCCGAGAACTCGGCCAGGTCCTGTCCGACGTTGAAGCCCCGGCCGGTGCCGGTCAGCAGGACGCAGCCGACGTCCGCCTCGGCCACACCGTCGAGCGCGTCACGGGTGCCGTCCCAGAGCGCCATGGACATGGCGTTGAGCGCCTCGGGCCGGTTCCAGGTCACGATGCGGACGCCGTCGCGGTCCTCGACGATCAGGGGTGCGGTCATGGTCGCCCTTCTAGCATCTCCGGTAGCTTCCAGGCCATGAAGGCTCTCGTGTTCGGAACCAGGCACGACGACTGGACCGCGCCGGCCGGCGCCAACCAGCTCGGCCAGAACCTGGCCCACACCCCGGTGGCGCTCCAAGAGATCGCGGATGCCCGCCCGCTGCGCCCCGACTGGCTGGTCACGCGACCGCTGCTCACCGGGATCTGCGGGTCGGACTCGAAGCAGATCCTGCTCGACTTCGGCGACGGCGACAGCGACAACGCCATGAGCGGCTTCTGCTCGTTCCCCCAGGTGATGGGCCACGAGGTGGTGGCCGAGGTGGTCGAGCTGGGTCCGCAGGCCGAGGGCTTCGACGTCGGCCAGCGTGTGGTCCTCAACCCGTGGCTGTCGTGTCGTCCACGCGGCATCGATCCCATCTGTCCTGCCTGCGCCGCCGGCGACTTCAGCCTGTGCTGGAACTTCACCACCGGCGACATCTCGCCCGGCATCCACACGGGGGTGTCGAGCGACGCCACCGGCGGGTACGCGGAGCTCATGCCGGCCCACTCGACGATGTTGTTCGCGGTGCCCGACTCGATCCCCGACGAGCAGGCCATATTCGCCGACCCCTTCGCGGTGTCGTTGCACGGCATCACCCGCCATCCGCCTCCGGCCGGCGGCAAGGCGTTGGTGTGGGGCGCGGGCTCGCTCGGCTCGTGCGCCGTGGCGATCCTGCGCGCCCTCTACCCCGACGTCGAGGTGGCGGTCGTGGCCCGGTTCGACGCGCAGGCCGCGCTCGCCGAGGCGCTCGGCGCCCACAAGGTCGTGCGGCTGGGTTCGCCCGTCGAGATCCTCGAGGATCTGGCCGCGTGGTCCGGCGGCGTGCTGCGCCCGACCATGGAGGGCCTGGGCGGCCTGGCCATGTGCCATCCCGGCGGGATCGACGTCGCCTACGACACCGTCGGCAAGCCCGAGACCTTCGAGATCGAGGTGCGGCTGCTCAAGGCCCGCGGGACCCTTGTCAAGAGCGGCGTCCACGCGCCCGGACGGTGGGAGTGGAGCCCGCTCTACTTCAAGGAGATCAGCTGGGTGGGCTCGAACGCATTCGGCATCGAGGAGGTCGAGGGGGTCCGCAAGCACGGCCTCGAGCACTACCTCGACCTCGTCGACGCCGGCCGGATCGACCTCCGCGGCATGCTGACCCACACCTTCGGGCTGTCGCAGTGGCGCGACGCGTTCTACACGATCGCCGACCAGGAGCACACCGGCGCCATCAAGGTCGCCATCGATCCTCAGGAGTAGCGCGCCGCCGGGGTGCCGGGCGGATGGAGCTCGCCGGGCACGAGGTCGGGGTTGGCCACGCACACCTCGCACTCGAGCCCGTCGGGGTCGCGGAAGAACAGGCTGAGGACGGGACCGAAGTCGGTGACGAAACCGTCGGTCGAACCGCGATCGACGAGCCTCTGGCGGATGGTGTCGAACGCCTCGATCGATCCGGCGTACAGGGCCAGGTGGTCGATGCGGCCCCGCCCGAACATCGGTACCTGGTGGTCGGCCTGGGTGTTGCCTTCCACCTGGAAGACGTTGAGCTCGGAGTGCGGGCCGACGTCGATGATCGAGAGGCGCACGCCTGGCCGGCCCGGCTCGTCACCGTCGCGCCGGATGGTGGCGTCGAACACCTCTCGGTAGAAGGCATGGAGCCGTTCGCTGTCGTTGGTCAGCGTGGCAACATGATTGAAGCCGTCGAGCAACATGGGCGATCCTCCTTCGCCCTCCAGCCTAGGCAGGATGGTGCGATGCGAGGACGAGCAGCCGGCCTGGCCGTGTCGGCGTCGATGCTGCTGCTGGCCGCGTGCAGCTCGGGGGGCGGCTCGCTCAACGAGGGCGCCTCGATCCCTCCCGGGTCGACCGCGCCGGGGCCCACGGCGACCGGTCCGGCGGCGGGAGCCGACTGGGTGACCTATCACCACGATGCGGCTCGCACCGGGGTCGACGGCACGTCGCCGACGGCGGGTCCGCTCACGCGCGCCTGGAGGCGCGACGTCGACGGAGCCGTCTACGCGGAGCCCCTGGTGGTGGGCTCCACGGTCTACGTCGCCACCGAGAACGACACGGTGTACGCGCTCGACGCCGCCACGGGCACGGTTCGGTGGTCACGCCATCTCGGCGCACCCGTCGACGGCGACTCCTTGCCGTGCGGCAACGTCGATCCGAGCGGGATCACGGGGACGCCCGTGATCGACCCCGTCCAGGACACGCTGTGGGTGGTGGCGTTCGAACGCCCGACCCACCACGTGCTCTACGGCTTGGATCTGTCCGACGGCCGCACCCGGTCGAGCCGGCCGGCCGACCCGGCGGGATCCGATCCGAAGGTCGAGCAGGAGCGCGGTGCGCTGACGCTCTCGGGGGGCACCGTGTACGTGCCGTACGGGGGCCTCTACGGCGACTGCGGCGACTACCACGGTTGGGTCGTGAGCTTCCCCGAGTCGGGCTCGGGCGCCGGACCCTCGTGGATGGTCCCCAACGCGCGGGAGGCGGGGATCTGGGCGCCGCCGGGGCTGACGCAGGCCGCCGACGGGAGCTTCTTCGCCGCCACCGGGAACGGCACGTCGGCCGATGCCGTCCACGACTCGGACTCGGTGGTCCGGCTGTCGCCGACCCTGGCGGTGCTCGACTCGTTCGCGCCGGGCAACTGGAAGGCGCTCAACGACGGCGACCTCGACCTGGGGACCACCTCGCCGGCCGTGCTGTCCTCCGGCCTGGTGCTTCAGGTGGGCAAAGAGGGGATCGGCTATCTGCTGCAGGCGGACCACCTCGGCGGGCTGGGCGGTGAGGCGTACAGCGCGCGGGTGTGCGGCTCGGCCTACGGCGGGACCGCCGTCGTCGGGTCGACCGTCTACCTCTCGTGCCGTGACGGGCTGCGGGAGCTGCGGGTGACCGGCGGGGCCAGCCCCAGCTTCCGCGTCGAGCGCACGGGCGACACCACCATCGGCCCCCCGATCGTGGCGGGCGGCGTGGTGTGGGCCGTCGCCACCGATGGTCACCTGGTCGGGTTCGACCAGGTGACGGGTCGGCAGCGCTACCGGCTGGCGATCGGCGACGTCCTCACGTCGTTCCCCACCCTGGCCGCCAGCCAGGGCCGGCTGTTCGTCCCGGCCGGCACGTCGGTCGTGTCGTTCCGGGGCGCCTGAGAGCGAGGCCGAGCCACCAAGGCCGGGCTGGCGAGGCTGCGGATCAGGCCGCGGGCCCCGAGGTCAGCGTGACGGTGGCCGTGTGCGACTGGCCGGACTCGTCGGTCCAGCTGATCGACACCCGGTCGCCCGGATGGTGCTGATGGGTCAGGGTCGAGAGGCCGTCGGCCGTGGTGACGGACGTGCCGTCGAAGCTCGTGATCGTGTCACCGGCGGCCAGGCCGGCCTTGTCGGCGGGGGAACCCGAGACGACGGCACTCACGACCGGCGGCACGTCGGCGGTGCTGCTGCTGCCGCTGCCGGCGTTGCCGCTGCTGCCGCCTCCGAAGGGGCTCGAGCCGCCCGAGGTCGAGCTGTTGCCCGACGACGAGGTGGGAGCCATCTCGATGCCGAGGAACCCGGTGGCGCCGATGTGGATGGTGTCGCTGGCGTCGCCGTTGACGATCTGCTTGGCGATGTCGAGCGCGCGGTTGATCGGGATGGCGAAGCCGGTGCTGTTCTGCGACATGAACTGGTTCGCCGACGAGGCCGCGGTGTCGATGCCGATGACCTTGCCCTGCGTGCTCACGAGCGGTCCGCCGGAGTCGCCCGCGACGATCGGCGCGTTGGTCTGCAGCAGGCCGCTCAGCTGTTCGGCGTTCGAGCCGTTCTCGTCGCTGGCGGTGATGCTCTGGTTGAGGCCGGTGATCGAGCCGGTGACCACGCTCGGGCTCCCGCCAGTGCCGCCGGCGTTGCCGATGGCCACGACCGAGTCGCCGGTGGCGACGGTCGAGGAGTCACCGAGCGGGATGGTGCTGAGACCCGAGGCTCCCTGCAGCTGCAGGACCGCGATGTCCCCGGTGACGTCGGTGCCGACGACGGTGGCCGTGTAGGTGCGCCCCGTCGTGACGACGGTTGCGGTGATCGAGGTGGCGCCGTCGATGACGTGGTTGTTGGTCAGGATGCGGCCGTTCGAGGTGAGCACCATCCCGGTTCCGGCAGCGGCTGCCTGCTGGTAGCCGAGCTTGGTGTCGATGTCGACCACACCGGGGTTGACCGCGGAGGTGATGGCGTCGGTGGGCAGGCTCGAGCCGGTGCTTCCCGAGCCTGACGATGATCCGCCTGATGGCGTGGAAGGCGGGCTGTTGGACGAGCTCGAACCGCCCGAGGCCGGCGGCGCGGTGACCGGAGGCGACGCCTGCGTGCTGGTGCGCAGGCTGGCGTCGACCCCGTTGCGCACGAGCGCAGCGGCGGCGATGAGCGCGGTGGCGACCAGCAGGCCGCAGAAGAAGGCGATCTGGTTGTGACGACGGGGGTTGGTGGGCCGGGCGGCGGGCGTCGAGGCCGGCGTGGGCGGCGTGGGCTGGGGGAACCCGGGACCGGGAGTCTGCGTGTACCCGGGGCCCGGGCCGTAGGTGGGGGCCCAGCCGTATCCCGGCTGTGCGGGCCACTGGCTGGCGACCGGAGGCGACGGCGGGAGCGTCGGGCCACCGGGGGCCACCCAGGGCGAACCGGCGGCGCCGGTCGAGTTGGGGTCGAATGGAGGTCGGGGATCGCTCATGACAATGGGCTCCGAGGGGGTTGGGAGCTGCTCTGGAAAGGGTACGAGGTTCGAGGCCTCGACCTCCCACCGGGGACGCGGCGCACATCGGATTCTCACCATCCGTTGATAAAGCGGGGGAAAAGCGCGAAGTAGGGTCCGGATCGTGGCTGGAGCTGGGGGGCACACGCGGCGGTGGCGACTCCACGCCGGGCTGCTCGTGGTGCTGGCGCTCGGAGCCGGAGTGGCCGTGCTGGTCGCCGATCGGTCCGCACGGGCCGGTGGCGACGGGTCCACCACGTCCTCGGAGGGGTCGGTCACGACATCGACCAGCGCCGCCCCCGCCACGGCGCCGACCACGGTGGCACCGACCACGACCACGTCTCGCCCGAGGCTCGCTCCCGCCCTGGGCGCGGTGGCCGGCGTGACGGCGTTCATGGCCACGCGCCCGGGGAACGTCACGGCCGCCGTCTACGACTTCCGGACCGGCCAGCTGTCGCTCTACCGCCCCGGCGTGGCCGAGATCACCGCCAGCATCGTCAAGGTCGACATCCTGGCCACGCTGCTGAGCCAGGCGAAGGCCAGAGGTCGCGGCCTCACGACCTCCGAGCTGGACCGGGCCGACGACATGATCGACGAGAGCGACAACGACGCCGCCTCCGATCTCTGGGACGAGGTGGGGGGCAGCGCCGGGCTGGCGGCGTTCAACGCCGCGATCGGTCTGACCGGCACCGTCCCGAACGCCCCGGGCTATTGGGGCCGTACGACCACGACCGCGGCCGATCAGGTGGCGCTGCTGCGAGCGCTCGTGTCGCCGACGCCGGCGCTCGACGCGGCGAGCCGGGCCGAGGCGCTCGAGCTGATGGCCGACGTCGAGCCCAGCCAACGCTGGGGCGTCGCCACCGGGGTGCCGGCCGGCGTCGGGGTGGCGCTCAAGAACGGATGGCTGCCCGAGCCGACCGGCTGGCAGGTGAACGGCCTGGGCATCGTCGACGGCGGCGGCCGCCACTACGCGATGGCGGTGCTCACGTCGGACAACCGCTCCGAGAACGACGGGATCGCCACGATCGAGGGGCTGTCGCGGTTGGTGTGGCAGGCGCTGGCACCCTGAGCCGGCGTCGGGTCAGCGCGACGGCAGGTCGACGGTGGATCGACCGCCTCAGGTCTGCTGGCGCACGAAGTCGGCCGACCCGGCGAGGAACCCCTCGATGTTGTTGGCCTTGCCGACGGCGAAGTCCTTGAAGTATCCGGGCACGTAGACCTCGACCGCGTCGCGGTCGAGGGCCTCGAAGGTGGCTGTGACGAGCTCGCTGACGGGGATGGGCTCGATCGGCGCGGTGAACTCGTCGTTGTCGGGCAGCGTGAAGAGCTCGGTGTCGACGACGCCCGGGTACACGACCAGCACGCGTACGCCGGTGTCCCACAGGTCGACCGCCATGGCCTCGGAGAAGACGGCCAACGCCGCCTTCGACGCGCTGTAGGACGATTCGCCCGGCGACGACAGGGTGGCCGCCACCGACGACAGGTTGATGATGCGGCCCGAGCCGCGCTCGATCATCTGCGGCAGCAGGGCCAGGGTGAGCTGCACCGGCGACAGGTAGTTGATGCGGGTGACCGCCTCGACGGTCGCCGCGTCGAGCGCGCGCACATGACGCCGCTTCGGTATGCCTGCGTTGTTGACCAGCACGTCGACCCCGCCAAGGGCGTCGACGGCATCGGTAGCCAGCCGGTCGACCTGGTCGGGATCGGCCAGGTCGGTGATCCAGGAGTGCACCTCGCCGCCGTGGGCTCGACAGGCGGCTGCGACCTGCTCGAGGCGATCGGCCCGACGGGCGCAGATCCCGACGTCGGCCCCGGCGGCGGCGAACGCCTCGGCCAGCCCGGCGCCGATGCCGGACGACGCGCCGGTGACCAGCACGCGGCTGGAATCGAGCTCGAACCCCACGGGCGGCAGCGTAGGAGTGCGGGTCGGTAACGTCCAGTGCCGTGAACCCACTCGAGATGTTGACGGCCGACGAGATCGAGCGCGCGGTGGAGATCATCCGCACCCGACCCGAGATCGACGACGTGGCGCGCTTCGCGTACATCGCTCTCGACGAGCCGGACAAGGACGAGCTGGCCGCCTTCGCCGGGGGAGCAGCCCTGAGCCGGCGCGTCCGGTTCGTCATCGTGCCCGGGCCGGCCGCCGACGTGGTCGAGGCGACGGTCGACCTCGCGGCCGGATCGGTGGTCGCCTGGACCCCGCGGGCCGACGTCCGCCCCGCCCTGCTCTTCGAGGATTCGCTGTACGCCATCCTGGCGATCCGCGAGCACCCCGACTGGCTGGCCGCTCTGGCCCGCCGGGGCATCACCGACGTCGAGCAGGTCCAGATCGATCCGTGGCCAGCCGGCAACTTCGGACTGGCCCACGAGGACGGACGGCGCATCACGCGCTGCATCTGCTACTTCCGCGAGAGCCCGAACGACAACGGATACGGCCGGCCGATCGAAGGTCTGATCGCGTTCGTCGACATGGCGCGCGGCGAGGTGCTCGAGGTCGTCGATCACGGTGTGGTCGCACTGCCGCCCGACTCGGGCGCGTACCGGGCGGTGGACATCGGCTCGTTCCGCACCGACCTCAAGCCCCTCGAGATCACCCAGCCCGAGGGCGCCAGCTATTCGATCGACGGCAACCTGGTCGATTGGCAGCGGTGGTCGCTCCGGGTGTCGATGGACCCCTACGAGGGTCTCGTGCTGCACACCGTCGGCTACCGCGACGGCGACCGGCTGCGTCCGATCCTGCACCGCGCCTCGATCAGCGAGATGGTCGTGCCCTACGGCGACCCCGGGCCGATGCACAACTGGAAGAACGCCTTCGACGCCGGCGAATGGGGCCTCGGGCGCATGGCCAACTCGCTGACCCTCGGATGCGACTGCGTCGGCCTCATCCACTACTTCGACGCTGTGTTCGCCAACGAGACCGGCCAGCCGTTCGTGGTGGGCAACGCCATCTGCATGCACGAGGAGGACTACGGGATCCTCTGGAAGCACGTCGACATGCACGTCGGCACCACCGAGGTGCGTCGCTCGCGGCGACTGGTCATCAGCTCGATCTCGACGGTGGGCAACTACGAGTACGGCTTCTACTGGTACTTCTACCTCGACGGCTCGATGCAGCTCGAGGTCAAGCTGACCGGGATCATGTCGACCATGGCGGTCGAGGCCGGCGACCGGCCGACGCACGCGTCGATGGTGGCGCCGCAGCTGGCCGCTCCCTTCCACCAGCACCTCTTCAACGCCCGCCTCGACTTCGATGTCGACGGCGCGGCGAACACCGTGTACGAGACCGACGTCCTGCCCGAGCCGTCCGGGCCCGACAACCCGCTCGGCAACGCGTTCGTCGCGCAGGCCACCGCGCTGAGCTCCGAGTCCGAGGCCCAACGTCTGGTCGATCCGGGGCGCAGCCGCACCTGGAAGGTCGTCAACCCCGGCGTGCGCAACGCGGTCGGCGAGCCGGTCGGCTACAAGCTCGTGCCGAGCTCGACTCCCACCCTCCTGGCGTCACCGGACTCGAGCGTGGGACGCCGAGCCGCCTTCGCCACCCGCAACCTGTGGGTCACGCCCTATCGGGCCGACGAACGTCGCGCCGCCGGCGACTACCCCAACCAGCACCGCGGTGGCGACGGACTCCCGGCGTGGACCGCCGCGGACCGACCGTTGACCGAGACCGATGTCGTGGTGTGGCACACGTTCGGGGTCACCCACATCCCGCGGCCCGAGGACTGGCCGGTCATGCCGGTCGAGTACACCGGCTTCCAGCTCGTGCCGGTGGGCTTCTTCGACCGCAACCCGGCGCTCGACGTCGCCCCGACCGAGGACCACTGCTCGAGGTGACCACTCGCTCCGCTGCGGAGCGGTGCGAAGCAGCTCGTGGGCTCCCGAGGATGCCGAAGGCAGGCCCGGCGCAGCCGGGACCAGCAGGCTGCGCGTCCTGATTGCCCGTTCTCACACCCTCAGCAGCGCTTCGTTGGGGTGTTCGGGCAGGTGGTCGAGGGGCGTGGCGATCTCGCCGACCGTCGGCCCGACCTGGGCCGCCAGGGGAGCAAGCGCGTCGAGATCGAAGCCGTACAGGTCGGCGGCGTTGCCACCGAGGATCCTGCGCAGCTCGGCCGGCGGCGTGGCGTGGAAGCGCTGGCGCAGGTGCTCGCGCGTGAAGGGTCCCGTTCCTTCGTCGTGGGGGTAGTCGCTGCCCCACATGAACTTGTCCAGGCCGATGGCGTGGAGGGCGGCGGCATCGTCGGTCCCCGGTTGGCTGACGCCCACCCAGCAGTTCTGGTTGAAGTAGTCGGTGGCCGAGCGGGGCAGGATGTGCTCCTCCGAGTAGCGCATCTCCCCGGTGCGGCCCGTGTCGCGGATCTGGGCCAGCGTGCGGTCGAAGCGCTTCAACATGGGGGGCAGCCACGAGCACCCCATCTCGGTCATCACGAACTTGAGGCGCGGGAAGCGCTCGAAGACGCCGGAGAACAGCAGCTGCACGAACGGCCGCTGCGAGTAGAAGGGCACCTCGGTGATGAACAGGAGCGCGGCGGCGGGGTACTTGCCGTAGTCGGGCATGCCGGTGCCGCCGTGGCTGTTGACCGGCATGCCCAGGTCCTGGCAGGCCGCCCAGAGCGGGTCGTAGCACGGGTCGTAGAGGGGCTTGACGTACGTGCAGTCGGGGGGCACGGCGGAGATGAGCACACCCCCGCGCAAGCCGTGCTCCTTGCACCACTCGACGTCCTTGATCGCCTCGTCGACGTCGTTGAGGAAGATCTGGCCGATGCCGGCGCGCCGGTTGGGGAAGCGGCTGCACCAGTCGGCCAGCCAGCGGTTGTGGGCGCGGATGCCGGCCAGTCGGGCCGGGTACTGCTCGTCGGTCGGCGGGCGGGCGAACAGGATGAAGCTCGGGAAGAAGGGAGGGACGGTGTTGGGGAACACCACCTCCGCGACGATCCCATCGGTCTCGAGGTCGCCGTTGCGCTTGTCGTCGTCCCAGTTGCGGATGCGACCGCCGTCCTGAAGATCGCGGAAGGGGTTGCGGTACTTCTCGCGCCAGGCGTCGAACTCGTCGCGCCACGCGGGATCGAGGTACTCGCGGTACATCTCGTGGCTGCCCCCGGCGTGGCAGTCGGCCGAGATGATCGTGTACCGCTCGTCGCCTGTCGCCGTCGTCGCCGTCGTCCTGTCATCCTCGCGACCCCCTGTAGTAGAATCCGGTTTCAATCTACCGCGTGGGAGGAGCCCGATGCCAGCCATCCAGCTCGACCAGATCGACCTGCTCGACCGTGACGTCTTCGCCGAGCGGGTGCCCCACGACTGGTTCGCCTACCTCCGGGCCGAGGCGCCGATCTTCTTCCATCCCGAGCCGGGCGGCCCCGGCTTCTGGGTGTTCACCGCCCACGAGGACGTCGGCGTCCTCAATCGTGACTGGGCCAGCTACTCGTCCGAGCAGTCGCGCGGCGGCGTGGTCACGCTCGAGGATCCGCCGCCCGAGGTGCAGGCGCAGATCGACGCCGCCGGCGATGCCGGGCGGCTCATGCTGATGATGGATCCCCCCGACCACACCAGGCACCGCAAGCTCGTCAACCGCGGGTTCACCCCCAAGGTGATCCGCTCGCTCGAGGACCACCTCCGCGAGCTGAGCGTGCGCATCATCGAACGCGCCCAGTCCGGCGACGGCACGTGCGACTTCGTGGTCGACGTCGCGGCCGAGCTGCCGCTCGAGGCCATCGCCGAGTTCCTCGGCGTGCCGAGCGAGGACCGCCACAAGATCTTCGACTGGTCGAACCGCATGATCGGCAGCGAGGACCCCGAGTACGCCGTCGAGGCCGGCGACCAGCTCGACGCCCAGATCCAGATGTTCGTGTACGCCCAGGCCCTGGGCGAGGAGCGCCGAGAGTCGCCGCGGGACGACATCGTGAGCACGCTCATCCACGGGGAGGTCGACGGCGACCGCCTGTCCGAGATGGACTTCAACCAGTTCTTCCTGTTGTTGGCGGTGGCCGGCAACGAGACGACGCGCAACGCCATGTCGCACGGCATGGCCGCCTTCCTCGAGCATCCGGACCAGTACCGCATGCTGGTCGAGGACCCCTCGTTGATCGACGGCGCGGTCGAGGAGATCCTGCGCTGGGCCAGTCCCGTCATGTTCTTCCGCCGCAACGTGACCGCTGACCTCGAGTACAAGGGCCACCAGATCCGCGAGGGCGACAAGGTCAGCCTCTGGTACATCTCGGCCAACCGGGACGAGAGCGTGTTCGACGACCCGTACACGTTCGACATCCTGCGCTCGCCCAACCCGCACATCGCGTTCGGTGGCGGCGGCCCCCACTTCTGCCTCGGTGCCAACCTGGCCCGCATGGAGATCAAGGTCCTGTTCGAGGAGCTCGTCCGACTGGCGCCCACCGTCGAGCAGCTGGCACCACCCGAGCGGCTGCGGTCGAACTTCATCAACGGCATCAAGCACCTGCCGGTCCGCCTCGACGCGGCGCGCCCGGGGTGAGCGCAACGGGACCGCAGGCACCCGACCAGATGACGCTGACCCAGCTGGCGCGCCGGCGTCGCCTGGTCGATGCGGTCATCGAGCTCGTCGGCGAGGGCCGCGACGAGGACATGCAGATGAAGGAGATCGCCGAGCGGGCCGGCGTGGCCCTCGGCACGGTCTACCGCTACTTCTCGTCCAAGGACCACCTGCTGGCGGCCGCACTGGTCGAGTGGGCCCGAGGCCTCGACTCCGCGTCTGCGGGCGAGGATGGCCACCGCCGCGACGTCGGCGGTGACTCGCCCCACGATCGCCTGGTGGCGGTGCTGCACCAGGCCTTGCGCGCCTACCGGCGCCAGCCCACCTTCGCTCGCATCGTCGTGGCGGTGGCCAACTCGACGGATCGCTTCGCCAGCGAGTGCTTCCAGGAGCTCGGGTCGGTCGTCCTCGTGACGCTCACGCGCGCGCTCGATGGGCTCGATCCGGACCGGCGCGACGACGTGCTCGAGGTTGTGGGCGCCGTCTGGTACCACGGGCTGTCCGAATGGGTGAAGGGCCGCATGTCCATCGACGACGTCAGCGATCTGCTCGACCGCACCTGCGGACTGCTGCTCGGTCAGTCGGTGCTGTCGGCCCAGTGATCCCTCAGGTCCTCGAGCCACGCGGGATAGGTGAGCGCCGGATCCGCCAGAGCCTCGGCACCGTGGGCGCGGAGCGCATCGGCGAAGGCCTCGGGATCGTCGCCCCACGATCGTGGGTCGCCCATCATCACCTCGAAGAGCACGGCGCCCTCAGGCCCGGCCACGAACGGACCGAAGGCGGCGCCGAGGGGGAGCTCGACGTGGGTGCCGGCCTCGCAGAGCCGGTCGCCGCACCAGATCTGCCCCTCGACGACGAACAGGATGTGTGGGCTGAAATGGCCGTGCCGGCGCACGATCATGCCGGGGTCGTACCGGGCGTAGAGCGACAGGTAGGGCGGGTCGGCGCTGAAGGCCAGCCACTTCTCCCAGACCGATGCGGTCGTGCCGTCGGCGTTGCGCTGCGACTTGACCGCCTGCCACGGCACGTCGGCGTCGTCGAGATGACGGAAGATCGGCGCCCGTCCGGGCACCCGGGGTGGGTCTGGCGGATCGATGCCCGGAAGCTAATCGCGCGTCGGGCTCACCGTGGCGCGAGCACACCGGCGAAGGGGACGTCGACCGCCCGGCCACACCAGTCGTCGATCGTCATGGCCTGGGCGACCTGCGGGTCGGGGGACACGGCCACCGTGCGGACCGCGTCGACCTCGACCACAGCCACGCCGTGCGCGGGGACGCCGCGCTCGTGCACCACCGTGGCCGCCACGATGGTGCCGGGTCCGGTCACGGCAGGATCGAGCGGGCACAGGGGGGTCGCGTCCCGAGCCTGGGCGGACACGTCGATGGCCGCGAAGTCGTGATCGGGAGGCGCGCTGGACCAGAGGCTCACGCCGGACTTGGTCAACATGCCGCTCACCCCGGTGACCAGCCCGAACGAGCCCGGATCCGCGCGCAGGGCGCGGGCGACGGCGGCGGTGGCGTGCAGGGCGTAGCTGTTCAGGGGACCGCCACCGAAGGTCATGCCCCCGGTGACGGTGAGCTCGCGTCGGTCGTCGAGCGCCAGGCCCAGCTCGCGGGCCTGGATCTGCACCGCCGCCGGGAAGCAGCTGTACAGGTCGAGATGGCCCACGTCGTCGAGATCGCGACCGGCGTGCGCCAGCACCGATCGACCCGCCAGCCCGACCGCCGGTGACCGGTGCAGCTCGGCCCGGGTCGACATGGATGCCATCGCATTCGACTCGGCGGCCGCCACGGGGAACACCCACCGATCGCGCGCGATGCCGTGGCGCTCGGCCTCGCCGACGGAGGTGAGCAGCAGGGCCACCGACTGGTCGACGTTCCACTGCGAGCACAGCAGGCGTGTGTAGGGCGTGGCGATCATCCGGTTGGTGTCGCTCGGAACCGTGATCGCCCGCGCATCGGGGGCGGATCGGTCCCACGCCTCGGCCTGCCCGGCGGCCACCGCGGCAAAGGATGCCCACAGGTCACCGAGCCGCGCCCGGTGGGCGTGGTCGTCGAGCCCGTCGGCGTGGCGGAGCGCGTTGTCCATCACCGCGTACTGGTGCGCCGGCGTGGCCAGCTGCCGTTCGATCTCGACCCCGAGGAGGATGTCGCCATCCGCCGACAGGACCTCGTCGGGTGCGGCGTCGTCGACGGTCACCGGGACCTCGACGCCCGCACGCGTGGCGGCCTGGTCACGGAACTTGGCCTCGCCCCCGCACACGAGGGCCGCGTCAGTGGTTCCCGCCGCGATCGCCGCACACGCGCGGCTGACCAGGGTCTGCTGGAGGACCCCGACGTGGGCCAGCACCGTGCGCGCGTCGATCCCGATCGCCCCCGCGATCAGGCGTCCGGGGTCGTGGTACGGCCAGATGCCCTCGGGGACGAGCACGAGCCCGACCGAGTCGAGAAGCGCCGGCCGGCCGCAATCCTCGGCCGCGGCCGCGACCGCCCGCCGCATGAGCTCGATGGCCTCGTCGGCCCGGCGGGGATCGTCGAGGCGTTGGGTCAGCGTCCCCATCCCGACGAGGACCGGGGTGCGGGGGTTCATGCCTCCAGTCGCACGGGGAGCGACTTGAGCGCGTTGTTGAGGTTGGACCGCACGCGGACCGCTGGTGCGGTCAGCTCGATGGAGCCGAAAGCGCGGAGAAGCTCCTCGAAGAACACCCGTCCCTCGAGGCGGGCCAGATGGACGCCGAGGCAGAAGTGCTCGCCGATCCCGAACGAGAGGTGGGGGTTCGGGTCGCGCCGGATGTCGAAGCGGTGCGGGTCGCTGAACACGGCCGGATCGCGGTTGGCGGCGGTGTAGCACATCGAAACCTTGTCGCCGGCCCTGATGTGGACACCTCCGAGGTCGGTGTCGGCGGTGGCGGTTCGACGGAAGTAGTGGAGGGGGTTGGCCCAGCGCAGGACCTCTTCGACCATGCCGGGGATGAGGGCGGGCTCGGCGCGCACCGCAGCCATCGCGTCGGGGTGGTCGATCAAGGCCAGCAGACCCGACGAGAGCATGGTCTTGGTGGTGTCGTTGCCGGCGGTGACGAGCTGGACGAAGAAGCTCCCGAAGTCGATGTCGCTCATGGGCGCGCCACCGAAGTCCGACTCGAGCATGAGCGTCGTCAGGTCTTCCCGGGGCGGCTCGGCGCGGCGGCGGCCGGCGAACTCGATGGCGTACATGGCCATCTCGATCGACGCGTTCATCGCCTCGTCGGGGTCGCCCGCCAGGTCGACGTCCTGGCCGCTGGTGTTGCGCTCGGCCAGGCGGTGGATGAGGTCCCAATCGGCCGGCGGCAGGCCCATCAGCTCGCCGATCACCTGGGAGGGGAGCTGCGAGGTGACGTCGTGCACGAACTCGACGTCGTGGGCGGCGCCGGCCCTGGTCATGATCTCGATGCAGAGGTTCCGGATGCGCCCTTCGAGCCCGCCGATCACCCGGCGGCTGAAGCTCGGCGCCAGCGGGCGACGGAAGTCCCCGTGCCGGGGTGGATCCATCGACAGCAGCGTTCCGCGGAGCATGTCCAACGAGGCCGGCTCGAGGTCCTCGAGGACGATCCCGCCCTCGTAGGCCGAGAACAGGCGAGGCTCGTGGGCCACCCGCACGACGTCGGCGTGTCGCAGCACGCCCCAGTACCCGGCCTGGCCCGGGATCTCCTGCCAGTAGACGCCCTGGGTGGCGCGGAGCTCGTCGAAGATCTCGTGCGGCGGGCCGTCGACGTAGATGTCGGGGCTGTAGAGGTCGACCGGGGCGGACATCGGCCCAGCCTGTCACGCGCCGACCGGGAGCGACGCCTAGCCTCGGTCGATGCGCTCTCGACGCGTCGGGCTGGCCGCGGTCGTGGCGTCGTTCGTGTTGGTGGCGGCGATCGGGCCGACATCCGCGACCACCTCCACGACCACACCGGCGGCGGCGTTGCCCGCGTTCTACACCGTGCCCGACCCGCTCCCAGCGGGCGGCCCGGGTGCCCTGATCAAGTCGGAGGATCTCGGTCCGGTGCCGGGCGGCGAGCGCTACCGGGTGATGTACCACTCACGGTCGATCCAGGGCGCCGACATCGCCGTCACGGGTCTCGTGTTCGTGCCCTCGACACCGGCACCGGCGAAGGGCCGGCCGGTGCTGGCCTGGGCGCATGGCACCACGGGCGAGGCCGACCAGTGCGCGCCGTCGCTCGGCGGCTACGACCCCGTGTACCTGACCGAATGGCTGGCTCGCGGCTACGTGGTCGCCGCCACCGACTACCAGGGACTCGGCACGCCGGGACTGCATCCCTACCTGGTCGGGGACAGCGAGGGACGCGGCGTGCTCGACTCGGTGCGTGCCGCCGAGGCGCTGCCCGGCTCGCACGCGTCGGACACGGTGATGATCTTCGGCCACTCGCAGGGCGGGCACGCGGCGCTGTTCGCCAACCAGCTCGCGCCGACCTACGCGCCCGAGCTCCACGTCCTGGGCACCATCGCGGCCGCACCGGCGTCGCAGCTGTACGCAGCATGGAACCTGATCGAGACGAGTGCCGTCGTGGGCGCGGCGGTCATCCTGATGGGCGCCGCCTTCGCCGACCAGTACCCGGCGCTGCGCCTGTCGGACGTGTACACCCCCGAGGCGATCGCACGGATGGGCGTCGTCGACACCGGCTGCCAGAGCGACGTCGAGAAGGCGTACGCCGACCTGACCGGGCCCGAGATCGTGAAGCGGCCCGCCGCCGACGTGCCCGCCTGGCGCGCGGCACTGCTGCAGAGCGAGCCCGGGTACCAGCTCGGCGAGAGCCCGGTGCTCGTCGTCCACGGCACCGATGACGACGAGGTGCCCTACATCGCCAGCCAGGTGCTGGTGCCACGCATGTGCTCGACCGGCCAGGTGGTGGATTTCGTGACCTACCCGGGCCAGACCCACGAGGGCATCCTCACCGCGGGGCAGACGACGATGCTGCACTGGGCCGACGAGCGTCTGGCCGGGGCGCCTGCCCCCGACACCTGCCCGCCACCGGCCCAGGCGCAGCCGGCGGTGGCGCGCACGGCCGCGCCGGCGCTCACGGGATGACCCGGTGGTCGTTGGCCTCGTCGGCGTAGGCGGCATCCATGGCTCCGGGTCGCGCCACGTCGAGCAAGGCGATCTCGTGGGCCACGCCGGGTCCGCCGGGTACCTCGATCACGACCACGTCGCCCTCGGGCGTCCCCATCGGACCGTCCACGTGCGCGCCGTTGGCGCGGAGGTCGCGGACGACCGCGTCGAGATCGTCCACGCTCCAGATGGGCAGCACCGACCCCGCGGGCCGATGATCGGTGACGAGCACGAGCGGGCCGGCGCCCACCTCGAGGGCGGCGACGTCGGCGCCGAAGTGACGGAACCGCCACCGGAGGCGGGCCCCGAGGCGACCGGTGTAGAAGTCGACCGCCTCGCTCGTGTCGCCGGCGCCGACATACAGGAAGCGCAGCTCGGCGAGGGAGCCCAAGGCGTCAGCCGGCGGGGTTGGGGATCGGTCCGGGCGCGGTGCAGATCGCGGCGGCGATCGGATCACTCGGGTTGGGGTTGCGCGGCGCCGGCAGCGTCGGAGGGGTCAGGAAGGCGGGTGTGCCCTTGAGATCGAGCGAGTCGAGCAGGTTGTCGGCCGCCCCGTCGCGGTTGGTCAGCGCGGGAAGGTTGTACTTGTGCTCGACCAGGCTCAGCCACGAGGTGTGATCGTGCACGACGTGGGACACGTAGTCCTTCTTGGCCATCGGCGAGATGATGACGGTCGGCACCCGGAAGCCGTAGCGGGCGAACGTGAACGGCTTGTCGCCCGGCTTCAACCGGGGCGGGACGGCGTCGGGGGCCACCGCCACCGGCGGTGGCACGTGGTCGTAGTAGCCACCGTGCTCGTCATAGGTCCAGATGAGGACCGTCTTGGGCCACGCCGGGCTGTGCATGACCGCGTCGATCACCTTGGCCGAGAACGACTCGCCGACGCTGATGTCCTGCGGGTCCTCCTCGGACTGCTTGTCGAAGTCGGGCTCGATCAGGGCAACGGCGGGCAGCGTGCCCGCTGCCGCGTCGGTGAAGAACTGGTCCATCTTGGCGATCTTCTTGATGTTGCGGGCCAGCGAGGGGAGATACAGGCCGAGGCTGGGCGCGTTGGTGTAGTAGTCCATCCACGGGATGCCGTGCTTGGCGCAGAGATCGGCGATCGTGCCGTTGGGTGGCTCGAGGGTCGTCGGATCGGGCTCCGCGATCGTGTGGATGGTGCCCATCGACGTGGCGGCCAGCAGGTAGCGGCGGTTGGGGTAGGTCTGCCCGAAGCACGAGGCGAAGTAGCGGTCGCAGTTCGGGAAGGTCTTGGCCAGCGCCGTGTAGAAGGGCAGGTCGGTGTGGTCCCAGTAGCCCATGGCCGTCGGCCCGCTGCCGCTGCGGACGAAGCCGTCCATGGCCCCGTTGTCCCACTGCGTCAACATGTCGTTCCACTGCTGGCTGGGCGAGCCGCTGGGCTGGCACGTGTTCGCCATGTGGAAGGCGGCCACCTGCTTGCCCGCGGCATCGGCGTTCGAAGCCGTCGGCTTGCCGTCCGAGCCCAGCGTGAAGCCGTCGCCGTGGCCGAGCGTGCCGAAGTAGTTGTCGAACGAGTGGTTCTCCTGCATGAGCACGAGGATGTGCTCGATCTCGGGGATGAGGTCGGTGCCCTCGGGCTTGCTCGGATCGGGGCGCTGCCCGACCCGGCGGATGGTCGTCGTGGTCGTGGTCGGCGGGATGGTCGTGGCCGCAGGCGCGCCCGAGGACTTCGAGCTCGAGCACGCATCGAGCGCCAGGGCCGCCGTGGCGGCGGCGCCCGCTCCGATCACGAACGAGCGACGTGAGATCCCCATGGCTGTCATCCTCTCATTCGCCGGCGAACAGATCGCGGCGCGGTGCGTCGGTGAACACAGGCGAACGCTTCTGGTCGAACGCCCGGATCGCCTCGGGCAGGTTCTCGGTGAAGCCGAGCATCAGCTGGTTGCGATCCTCGATCTCGACGGCCGACTCGAGGCTGGTGGTCTCGAGGTTGACCCAGATGATGTCCTTGGTCATGGCCAGCCCGTAGGGGCTGTAGGCGGTCATCTGTCCGGCCACCTCGAGCGCGACGGCGAGCACCTCGTCGTCGGGGACGACCCGCGAGACGAGGCCCATCCGCAGGGCGTCGGCGGCATCGATGGTCCGTCCGGTCAGCAGGATGTCGTTGGCGTGGGCCGACCCGATCAGCCGCGGGAGCAGCCAGCTCGCCCCCAGCTCGGTGCTGGTCAGGCCGTTGACGATCCCGGTGCTGTTGAAGGCGGCCGACTCGCCGGCGAAGCGAAGCTCGGCGCCGAGCGACAGGCACATCCCCCCGCCGTAGGCCGGGCCGTTGACCGCCGCGATCACGGGCTGGGGCATGCGCCGCATGGCGGGCACGAGCCGCGAGTAGTAGCGCATCGAGCGCTGTGCGATGCGACCCACCGACAGCCCGTCGATGTTCGGGATGATGCCGTAGTCCTTGAGGTCGAGTCCGGAGCAGAAGGCGCGGCCGGATCCGGTCAGCACGACGACGTAGCAGTCGTTGTCGGCCGCGCTCTCCTCGAGCGCCTCGTAGAGCTCGATCACGAGGTCGATCGACATCGCGTTGAGCCGCTCGGGCCGGTTGAGCGTCAGGACCCGGACGTGGGGGATCGGCCGATCGACGAGGACGAGGCTCATACGGCCTGGCCCGGCTGGGCCAGCTCGGCCAGCGGCGGCTGGCCCATGATGTGCTCGATCCACCAGGCCGGCGCCGCGGACAGCAACGTGTCCATGTTGGAGTAGTCCTTCCACAGCACGAGCTGGCCGTCGCGCACCACCTGCACCGAGACGAACGGCAGCGCCGCGGTCGTCTCGGCGTCGAAGTGCCATGTCTCGGTGTGCTCGGTGATCACGGTGTCGTCCTGGACGACGATGCGGTGGATCTCGTGGTCGAACGACGCGATCGGCGCGAAGCCGATGCGCAGCCGGGCCGCGATCTGCGCCGGGCCGGTGGCGCCACCGTCGTCGATGGGCACGTCGGTGTAGAAGCCGTCGAGCGCGAAGAACCGGCCGACCTCGTCGAGGTCGCGCTCGACGTAGAGCGTGTGCCAGAAGCGCTCGGCGAGCGCCCGCATCTCGTCGGGATCGAGTCCGGACGCCATCAGCTGTCCCCCCTCAGGTGGTGTAGTCGGCGTTGATCCTGACGTAGCCGTCGGTGAGGTCGCAGCCGTAGACCGTGAAGGTACCCTCCGCCACGCCCAGGCTCACGTGGATGAGCACCTCGTCACCGCCCAGGTAGCCCGCCAGCCCGGCCAGCGCCTCGTCGTCGAGCAGGTGCGGGTAGACCTCGGAGGCGCCGAAGCGGATCACGACCCGGTCCTGGTCGATGTCGGTCTCGTCCGCGCACTTGCCGATCGCCATCGCCACCCGACCCCAGTTGGGGTCCGCGCCGTGCACCGCCGTCTTCACCAGGGGCGAGTTCACGATGGCCTTGCCCACCCGCTTGGCCTGTTCATCGTCGCGGGCTCCGTCGACGCGCACCTCGATGAGGGTCGTGGCGCCCTCGCCGTCGGCGGCGATCTGCCGGGTGAGCGAGAGCGCGACCTGCTCGAGCGCGGCCTCGAACGCTTCCGCGGTCACCGGACCCGCGTCGCCGCTGGCCATGATCGCGGCCGTGTCGCTGGTGGAGGTGTCGGTGTCGATGCTCACCGCGTTCAGGGTCCGGTCCATCACCCGTCGGAACCGCGCATCGAGGTCGGCCTGGTCGACGTCGACGTCGGTGCAGAACAGCGCGATGAGCGTCGCCATGTCCGGCTCGATCATGCCCACGCCCTTCGCCATCCCGACGATGCTGCCGGCGCCGCAGGGGGCGGCCGCCACCTTGGCCACCGTGTCGGTCGTCATCATCGCGGCGGCGACGGGCTCGGCTTCGTTGACGTCGAACGGCGACGACAACCTGGCCAGGTGGACCCGCACCCGCTCGATGGGGTACGGCCGCCCGATCACACCGGTCGAGGCGATGAGCACCTGGTCGGCGGGGCAGCCGATCGCCGCGGCCACGCCTGCCACCACCTCGTCCGCGTCGCGTCGTCCCTGCTCGCCGGTGGCCACGTTGGCGTTCCTGGCGACGACGGTGAAGGCGCGGAGCCGGCCGTCGGCGGCGTGGCGCCGGCTGATCGTCACGCTGACGCCCTCGAAGCGGCTGCGCGTGAACACCGCGGCCGCCGAGGACTCGTGGTCAGAGGCGATGACGACGAAGTCGGGCTGATCGTCCTTGATCCCGATGGATCCGACATGGGCCCGGAACCCGGCCGGCAGCGCGGTCATCGGGGGAGTCTGGCACGGCGGCCGGAGCGCTCAGACCTGCTCGTCGCAGCCCGTCACCACGCCGGCCGCCTCGAGCTCGGCCAGCGGCTCGGCCAGCTCGGCCACGAGAGCGGCCCGGGTGGCCGGGGTCAGCGGGTCGATGACGTAGCGCCGCACCCCGGCCAGATGGGTCGGCGCAGCCGCTCGGAGCAGGGCCATGCCCTCGTCGCTCAGCACGGCGAAGAGCCCCCGCCGGTCGGTCGGGCACGGTGCCCTCGAGACCAGGCCCGCATCGGTGAGTCGGTCGACGCGGTGGGTGAGCCGGCTGCGGGACACCAGGGTGCGGTCGGCCAGCTCGCTCATGCGCAGCGAGTGGGCCGGTGCCTCGGACAGCTGAACCAGGATCTCGTAGTCGGCCAGGCCGATGCCGTGCGACGCCCGGAGCTCGGCGTCGAGCCGGTCGATCATCAGCACCGAGTGGCGCAGCATCGTGCGCCAGGTGGCCTGTTCGTCGGCGTCGAGCCATCTGGTGCTGTCGGTGGTGCTGTCGATGCTGGTGCTCACCTCTCCAGCGTACGCGACGATGCGGGAATGCCCGCGGGACGCTTCGCCCCCACCCCGAGCGCCGACCTGCACCTCGGCAACCTCCGGACCGCGCTTCTGGCCTGGCTCTTCGCCCGCTCGACCGGGTCGCGGTTCGTGATCCGGGTGGACGACCTCGACCCGGCCTCGTCCTCGCCGGTCGTGGCCGGACGCCAACTCGACGACCTCGGGCTGATGGGCATCGAATGGGACGACGTCGAATGGCAGCACGAGCACCACGGGCGCCACGCGGCCGCCATCGCCGGCCTCGTCGAGGCGGGCCTGACCTACCCCTGTTACTGCACGCGTCGCGAGGTGCTCGAGGCCGCGACGGCTCCTCACGGGCCCGGCCCCGAAGGCGCCTATCCCGGTACGTGCCGCGACCTCACCGACACCGAGCGGGACGAGCGAGAGGCGGCGGGCCGGCCAGCGTCGTTGCGGCTGCGAGCCGCCGGGGCCGAATCGGTGATCCAGGACCGGCTCCACGGCTCGGTCCGCGCGGTCGTCGACGACTTCGTGCTGCGCCGCAGCGACGGCGTGACCGCCTACAACCTGGCCGTGGTCACCGACGACGCCGCGCAGGGGGTCGAAGAGGTGGTGCGGGGAGACGACCTGCTGCTGTCGGCGCCTCGACAGGCGCACCTGGCGCGGCTGCTCGGGCTGGCTGTCCCGACCTACGCGCACGTGCCGCTCGTGATCGGTCCGAACGGCGAGCGGCTGTCCAAGCGCGCCGCGACGGTGTCGGTCGCAGAGGGACCCTCCGGCGGGCAGTCTGTCGGCCACGCGGTCGGTCAGGTCCGGTCGTGGTTGGCCACCAGCATCGGCCTGGCCGAGGCGGGCGAGGAGGTCACCATGCACGACCTCGTCGACCGGTTCGACCCCGATCACCTCGCGGTCGAGCGGTGGTCGTCGGTCAGCGCACCGTGATGAAGCTCAAGCCGTCGCTGACGGCCAGCATCACGCACTCGACGCGCCGGTCGGCCACGACGTGGTCGTTGAAGGCCCGCAGCGCGACGGTGTCGGTCGAGGTGTCGGACGGGTCGATGACGTTGCCGGACCACAGCACGTTGTCGACCAGGATCACCCCACCCGTGCGCATCCGGGGCACGAGCTCGTCGAAGTAGCGCTGATACCCGCTCTTGTCGGCATCGATGAAGGCGAGATCGAACTGGGGCTCGAGGGCGAGGCCAGCCAACGTGTCCGCGGCCGGTCCGATCTCGAGCTGGATGCGATCGGCGACGCCCGCCCGCTCCCAGTAGCGCCGAGCGATCGACGTCCACTCCTCGGACACGTCGCAGCACAGCAGATGCCCGTCGTCGGGCAGGCCACGGGCCACCGCCAACGACGAGTAGCCGGTGAAGGTGCCCACCTCGACGGCATCGTGCACGCGGAGCGACCGCGTGAGCAGGGTCATGAAGACGCCCTGCTCGGGCGAGATCTGCATCCGGGCCCGGTCGCCCGTCGCGGCCAGGGTCTCGGCGACGAGGTCGGCCTGGACCTCGTCGATGGGCGTGCTGTGCGCCGTGAGGTAGGCGTGGATCTCGGAGCTCAGGTAGAAGGACTTGGGTTCGGCCATGGGGCGTGTCTACCAAAGTGCTGCCCCGAGTGAGCCGGCGAGGCCGATCGCGTTCTTCAGGGCATGGCGGCGAGGCGGTCGCGGCAGTCGGGGCACACCGGGAACTTCTCGGGGTCGCGCGTGGGGATCCACTTCTTGCCGCACAACGCGGTGATCTCCTTGCCGTACACGATGGCGTCGGTGAGCTCGTTGCGCTTGACGATGTGCGCGAACCGCTCGTGGTCGCCGTCGTCGAGCGTCGGATCGACGCGGACGTCGACATCGACGTCGACGCTCGGGTGATCGGTGCCGGCCATGGGCGTGATCGTAGCTAGCCCAGCACGACGACCGAGCGGAGCACCTCGCCGCGCTGCATCTTGGCGAAGGCCTCCTCGACGTCGTCGAGCCCGATGCGCTCGCTCACGAAGGCGGCAAGGGGGAAGCGACCCTCGAGGAAGTGGTCGATGAGCATCGGGAAGTCGCGGCTCGGAAGGCAGTCGCCGTACCACGAGGGCTTGAGGGCGCCACCGCGACCGAAGAACTCGATCATCGGGATGTCGGGCAACGCCATGTCGGGCGTGGGCACGCCGACCTGCACCACCGTGCCGGCGAGGTCCCGGGCGAAGAACGCCTGCTCGAGCACCTTCGGGTGGCCGACCGCCTCGATGCACACGTCGGCGCCGAACCCTCCGGTGAGCTCGCGGATGGCTTCGACGGGGTCGACGGCGGAGGCATCGACGACGTGGGTGGCGCCGAATCCTCGGGCCCACTCGAGCTTGGCGGCGTCGAGGTCGACCGCGATGATCGGGCTGGCACCCACGAGCGCGGCGCCCGCGATCGCCGCGTTGCCGACGCCCCCGCAGCCGAACACCGCGACCGAGTCGCCCAGGCCGACCGCCCCCGTGTTGACCACCGCGCCGAACCCGGCCATCACGCCGCATCCGATCAGCCCGGCGGCGGCCGGGTCGGCGGACGGATCGACCTTGGTGGCCTGGCCCGCCGCCACGAGCGTCTTGTCGATGAACGCACCGATGCCGAGCGCGGGTGCCAGCGGGGTGCCGTCGGTGAGCGTCATCTTCTGCGAGGCGTTGTGCGTGGCGAAGCAGTACTGCGGGCGACCGCGCCGGCACGCCCGACACTGGCCGCACACCGCTCGCCAGTTGAGGACCACGAAGTCACCGGGGGACACCTCGGTCACCCCGGGCCCGACCTCGTCGACCAGGCCGGCGGCCTCGTGGCCGAGCAGGAACGGGAAGTCGTCGTTGATGCCGCCCTCGCGGTAGTGCAGGTCGGTGTGGCAGACCCCGCAGGCCTGGATCCGCACGGTGACCTCGCCCGGTCCTGGGTCGGGGACGACGACCTCGGTCACCTCGACCGGCGATCCGGACGACCGTGAGACGACCCCTCGAACCGTCGTCGGCATGCTGGCTCCTCTCGTCGGCTAGATGTCGGCCAGCTTGTAGAGCGTGATGGCCGAGAGAGGACCGTAATAGCGATCGCGGTTGGTGGTCATGAAGCGGTAGGCCATCGTGTCCAGGGGGTCGTGCACGGGCTGGTCGTCATCGTCGGCGAACGCCATCTCGACCACCTCGAAGGTGCCGAGCTCGACGTTGAACCACTCGCCGTTGATGATCACCTTCGAGATCTGACGGGCCTGGATCGTCACGACGCCTCCCTGAGTCACGCGGCGGTCCGTGCCGCCGCCATAGCATCGCACCATGCCGCGACCCCGCGCCGCCGAGTCGATCTCGCCGATGTGGCTCGCGCACCACTTCCCCGAGGACTACGACCGGTGCGTGCTGATCGGGCGCACCCACGTCTGCCGGCGGTGCCTCGTGCTCTACCCGATCACGTTCGTCGTGCTCGGCCTGGCGCTGGCGGGCGCACGCTGGCCGCACCGGCTCGACCCGCTGCTGCTGATCCTGCTGCCGTTGCCGGCCGTGGTCGAGTTCGTGGCCGAGCACCTCGGGCTCATCCGGGCCCACCCCGCCCTGCAGGTCATCGTCACGGTGCCGCTGGGCGTCGCCCTGGGCGCCGGGTTCGACCGCTACCTGCACCATCCCGCCGACCTGCTCTGGTGGGGGGTCGTCGTGGTCTACGGCGGGCTCTGCGCCGCATCGGTGCTCGTCGGGGCCAGGCTCGGACGCGGGCCCTGAGGCCGTCGAGCCGCGGGCGACGGGCCTCAGCCCCAGTGCGAGAAGCGACCGACCTCGGCGAAGCCCAGTCGCCGGTAGAGCCGAGCGGCGGCCGCTGACGGCTGCAGGGTGGCCACCCGTCCGGGAGCCAGTCGCAGCGCGGCCAACGTGAGGGCGCTCGCATACCCACGGCCGCGGTGGCCCGGGATGGTGCCGACGCCGTAGATGCCGATCACCTGCTCGTCGATGTAGGCCATCGCGCCGCTCACCACCGTGCCGTCGCGCCGACCGATCAGGACGTGCATCCTCGGGTCGGCCAGGATGGGTGGCGCGTGCACGTCGAACGGCGCGGTCGGCGGTGGCGCGTCGAACGCCGCGCAGGTGGCGCGCTCGAAATCGGACAGGTCGTCCTCGCTGCCGACCTCGGTGATGGCGAGATCTTCGGCGCGGTCGTCGTCGGCATCGACCGGAGCCGGCGGCCGGGCGTACCACAGGCCGGCCGAGCGACGCCGCAGGCCGTCGGCGTCGAGGTCGAGGTCGAGGTCGTCGAAGCTGACGCACACCGCCTCGAACCCGCCGCGTGGATCGTGCAGGTGCTCGCCGAGGGCAGCGCGGGCCGCCCGGACATCGCTCGCGGTGTGGTGGCGGCCGAGCTCGATGGCCGTGAAGTAGATCCAGGGAGCGGGGGTCGGCGACGTCCACCAGTGCTCACCGCAGCGGCCGGGAAAGCCGAGTGCGGCCACCGAGCACTGGTGCCAGCCGACCAGGTTGGCGGTGGCGGCCGTGACGACGTCGAGCGGGTCGGGAGCGGTGGGATCCACGTCGGGCGGGCTCACCCGCCCATCATGGCGCCGGCCTGCAAGGATCGGAGCATGGAAAGCCGAACTGCCGTCTACGAGCTGGCCGATCGTCATGTCAGCGCCGCCGCCGCCCTCGACCCGGTGTGGGCCACCGACGTCGGTGTCTCCGGCCACGACGACGAGATGACCGACTACTCACCCGAGGGGATCGAGGCGCGAGCGGCCCTGGCGCGCGAGACGCTCGTCGAGCTGGCCGCCACGCCGAGGAGCAGCCACGAGGACGAGGTGGCGGCCGCCTATCTGACCGAGCGACTCGACACCGAGCTCGCGCTCGTCGATGCGCACGAGCGGCTCCGCGACCTGAACAACATCGCCAGCCCGGTGCAGGAGATACGAGCCGCGTTCGATCTCATGGCCTACGACACGGCAGACGACTGGATGGTGGCCGCCCGGCGGATGAACGCGGTTCCAGCCGCACTCGCCGGTCTCCGGGCCGCCTTCGACGAGGGACGCTCGCGTGGCATCGTCGCCGCCCGCCGTCAGGCGATCGAGGCAGGCCGCCAGGCGGTGACGTGGGCGGGCCGCGGTGATGACCCCGCCTTCTTCCCGCAGCTGATCGAGGGGGCGGCAGGCGTTCCCGGCATGGGACCGGCCGAGCTCGGTGAGCTCCGGCGAGCGGCCGATCTCGCCACCGAGGCCTACGGCGAGATGGCGGACTACCTCCACGACGTCTACGCGACCGACGCGGGCGAGGTCGACGGTGTTGGCGCTGATCGTTACGGGCTGCTGGCCCGCGGCTTCCTGGGGGCCGAGATCGATCTGGACGAGGCCTACGCATGGGCGTGGGACGAGCTCGGACGCCTCGAGACCGAGATGGTGGCCGAGTGCGCGCGCATCCGCCCCGGTGCCAGCATCGCCGAGACGGTCGAGTTTCTCGACACCGAGAGCGACCTGGTGATCGAGGGCGAGGACGAGCTCCGCGTCTGGCTCCAGGATCTCATGGACACGGCGATGTCGGACCTGGCGGCCCACCACTTCGACATCGCCGAGCCGCTCCGCACGATCGAGGCGATGATCGCCCCACCCGGCGGGGCGGCGGCGATGTACTACACGGGCCCCTCCGAGGACTTCAGTCGCCCGGGCCGCACGTGGTACCCCGCCAACGGGCAGACCCGCTTCCCGCTCTGGGGCGAGGTCACGACCGCCTACCACGAGGGAGTGCCCGGTCATCACCTCCAAGGCGCACAGGTCGTGTACCTGCGCGATCGGTTGACCCGCTACCAGCGGTTGTCGTTCATCTCGGGACACGGCGAGGGCTGGGCCCTGTACGCCGAGCGGCTGATGGACGAGCTGGGGTACCTCGACCGCCCCGAGTACCGCCTCGGGTTCCTGGCCGGGCAGGCGCTGCGGGCCGTGCGGGTCATCGTCGACATCGGGATGCACCTGTCGTTCCAGATCCCGGAGGTCCAACCCGGGCCCGAGGCCCCCTTCCATCCGGGCGAGCGCTGGACGCCCGTGCTCGGCCGCGTGTTCGTGCTGGCCCGGTCGCGGGCCCCCGAAGCGTTCATGGAGAGCGAGATCGTGCGCTACCTCGGCTGGCCCGGGCAGGCCATCAGCTACAAGGTGGGCGAGCGGGTGTGGCTCGAGGCCCGGGCCGATGCCCGTCGACGCCATGGTGCCGGGTTCGACCTCAAGGCGTTCCACGCGTACGCGCTCGACCTCGGGCCGCTGGGCCTCGACCTGCTGCGCGACGAACTGGCCCGGTTCTGAGCGCGCGCCGCCCCGGTACGATCCCGCCATGGCTGACGTGACCATCTTCCACAACCCGCGGTGCAGCTCGTCGCGCACGGCGCTGGGCGAGCTCGAATCGCGCCAGATCGACGTCGAGGTGGTCGAGTACCTCAAGTCGCCGCTCGACCGGTCCGGACTCGAGCAGCTGCTCGACGAGCTCGACGCGCCGCCGGCCGATCTGGTCCGCCACGACGCCCGCTTCGCCGAGCTCGGTCTCGACGCCGACGCCTACGACGAGCCGTCGGCGGTGGTCGACCTCCTGGTCGAGCACCCCGAGCTCATGCAGCGCCCGATCCTCGTGCGCGACGGCCGGGCCGTCATCGCCCGTCCCGCAGCCGCGGTGGTGGCCGCGTTCGTCGACCCGACCTGACCAGACCAGCCTGACCAGCCCGAGCGGCGTGGCCAACCGGCCTGACTAGCCGGCCTGCGTGCCGACCTTGAGCTGATTGAACGGCACGCCCTTGTCGCTGCGCGGCTCGCTCGGAAGCCCGAGCACCCGTTCGCCGATGATGTTCTTCTGGATCTCGTCGCTGCCGCCGTAGATCGACACGGCCGGCGCGAACAGCGCCATCTCGGCCAGCATCCCGTTGAGCGGCGCATCGGCGCCGGTGAGCATCCCGCCCGCGCCGACGATCTGCAGACCGAGGTCCCGGCTCAGCCGCGTGATGCGGCTCATCGTGAGCTTGGCCGTGTTGGCCTCGGGACCGGGGCCGCGCCCGGCGGCCTTGGCGGCCTTCATCCGCAGGTTCGTGTAGCGCGCGATCTCGTTGAGCGAGTAGAGGCGCATGAGGTCCTGGCGCAGCACGTCGTCGTCGAGGCGGTCGAGCCCGCGAGCGAGGTCGACCAGCATGCTGCTGCTGCGTCCGGCCAGCGCGGAACCCATGGCCGTGCGCGCCCCTGAGGCGAAGTCGCCGGCCCGACGTCCGAGGAATCCGGCCTTGGTGCCCGGCACCGCGCCGCCGGCGGCACCGCCGCCGCCCGCGCCGAGCCCGGCGCGCTCGTTGGCCAGGGTGGTGTTGGCCACCGCCCAGCCGTTGTTGCGCCCACCGATGAGCATGGCGTCCGCGACGCGGACGTCGGTCATGAAGACCTCGTTGAACAGGGCGCGACCCGTCATCTCACGCAGCGGTCGGATGTCGATGCCGGGCTGATCCATCTCGACGGCGAAGTAGCTGATGCCGGCGTGCTTGGGGACGTCGGGATCGGTGCGCGCCAGCAACATGCCGAGGTCGGCGACCTGCGCGCCCGAGGTCCACACCTTCTGGCCGTTGACCACCCACTCGTCGCCATCGGCCACCGCCCTGGACTGGAGCCCCGCGAGGTCGGAACCCGCGCCGGGTTCGCTGAACAGCTGGCACCAGGCCTGACGCCCGGTGACGATGTCGGGCAGCAGCGCCCGGCGCTGCTCATCGGTGCCGTGCACGACGATCGTGGGGCCGGCCAGCAGGAGCCCGAGCCCGCTCGGTGGGCCGATGGCGCCGAAGCGCTGGATCTCCTGGCCGATCTGGTTGGCCTCGTCGCGCGCCACGCCCTTGCCGTACCACTCGATCGGCCACATGGGCGCGGCCCATCCGGACAGGCCGAGGCGCTCCCACCACTCGGCGACGGTCAGCTCCGGGTCCCAGTTCTGCTCGAGCCAGGCCCGGAGCTCGTCGATGATCGGTGCGTCTTCGGAGTCGCTCATGGACCCCAATCTAGGGTCAATCCGCGAGCAGCAGCAGCACGCAGTCGGGCTCGTCGTGGGCCGTGCTCAGCATGGCGTGCAGCTCCTCGACGAGCGGGACGAGGGGTTGGGCGTCGCGGAACGCGCGACCGTCGAGCGAGTGGAGTCGTTCGAGGCCCCGTTCGACGTCGCTGTCGTCGAGCCAGCCCCGGCTGCCCAGCATGAGCAGGGGAGCGATCTCGCTGACGACCGCATCGGAGCCGTAGCCCGCCACGAGGCTCGTGAGCTCGTGCCCGTAGGCCAGCCGGCGGGCCTCGGTCGGTGACCACCCGAGACGGGCCAACCCGTCGCGCAGCGCCCTCGGGTTGGAGAGCGACGGCGCCGGGGCGATGTGTCCGGCCATCAGCACGCGGTACCAGTCGCCGAGCTGGGCGTCGTCGTAGTCGGCCTCCCAGTCGTCCGCCGAACCCGTGCGGAGCAGGTCGACGTAGCTCTGGGTGACGTCGTCGGTGCTGCGCCAGATCTGGGTCGCCATCCACCGGAGGCGAGCCAGTCCCTCGGCCGTGTCGACGTCCCGGTACAGCAGCTCGAACTCGTCGTGGAACCCGTCGGCGTCGAGCAACCACGACCGACTCGGGTTCGCCGGCGACGGTGCCGGATCGCGTGCATCGCCGACCACGTGCACTCGCTCGACGGCTTGCATGAACCTGTATGGTGCTTCAACGTGTGGCGACGATCGCGGATGCTTCCCGTCGGCGCACGCCGCCGGGTCGCCGCCGTGGCCGCGCTCGTGGCCACGCTCTGTGCCGTCTTGCTGTTCGGCTTCATCGCGTTCCACCGTCCCGTCGTGGTGGTGCTGGCCGCGATCTCGTTCGTGATGATCGTGTCCGCCACGGCGCGCATCTTCGTCACGACCGGGGGACACCGTGGTCGCTGGACCGCCGCCGGTGTCGTCGGGCTGGTGCTGCTCGTGGCCAGCCTGCTCGTGCTCGCGCTGGCACGACCGGTGGCGTCGGGGCTGCTCGTCGTCATCTTCCTCGTCGCGGTCGCCCTGGCCTCGTACGCGCAGCGCGGCTACGTGCGGCCGAGTGCCGCGCCCGAGGTGAGGGGCCGGCCACGGCACCTGGCCTCGAGCTCACGGATGCTGTTCCTCAACCCCAAGTCGGGGGGTGGCAAGGTCGAGACGTTCGACCTCGTCTCCGAGGCTCGGCGACGCGGGGTGCGCACCGTCGTGCTCGGTCCGGACGACGACCTGACGACGTTGGCCGAGCAGGCCATCGACGACGGATGCGAGGTGTTGGGCATGGCCGGCGGCGACGGGTCGCAGGCCGACGTCGCCGCAGTGTGCGTTCGCCACGACCGTCCGTTCGTGTGCGTTCCCGCCGGCACGCGGAACCACTTCGCCCTCGATCTCAACCTCGACCGGAGCGACCCACGCGGCGCGCTCGACGCCTTCGTCGAGGGCATCGAGATCCTCGTCGACCACGGACTGGCGGGGGAGCGCTTCTTCGTCAACAACGTGTGCCTCGGGATCTACCCCCACCTGGTGTCCGATCCCACCTACCGCGAGGGACGCCTGCGCGCGGCGGCTGATCTCATCCCCGCGCTCGTCGAGGACGGTGACGACCGCATCGATCTTCGCTTCCGGTCGCCCGCCGGCACGCAGTACGCCACGGCGCAGATGCTGCTCGTGTCGAACAACCCGTACCGGGCGCCCGGCGGGCTCGACAACGCGGGGCGCCGGATCTCGCTCACCGGCGCCGCGCTCGGCGTGCTGGTGGTGGCGGTCGACGATGCCGACGGGCTGGCCGCGGCGGCGCGGCGGATCTCGCTCGGCACCAGCCTCGAGCAGGTCGAGGGGTGCGACCAGTGGACGGCTTCCACCCTGCGCATCGACTCGTCGCGGTCCACCGTGCTGGCCGGCGTCGACGGCGAAGCCATCGAGCTGCCCGTGCCGCTCGAGATCCGCGTGGTTCCCGGGGCGCTGCGGATCATCGTGCCGGTCGGGACGCCGGCGCCGCCGGCCCCGACGTCGAACCTGCTGTCCGTGCAGGCGCTGACGAGCCTGGCCGAGATCGCCGGTGGCATCGACACCGGGCCGTTCGGCGACGATCTGTAGGTTCAGGCCAGGCGGGCGAGCTCATCGATCAACGCGTCGATGACCGGCTCGATGGGTGGGGTCGGTGCCGCCTCGATCGACTCCATGGTCAGGAACGCCTCGGTGCCGTAGGCGCGACCCTGCAGGCTGATCAGCACCGAGCACGACGGACCTCCTTCGAAGCGCACCACCGTCTCGAGGATCCCGAGCTGGCGGTCGAAGTAGGCGACGTGCCCGACGCGTCCGGCAGCCTCGAACAGCGCGCCGAACGCCTCGTCAGCCGGCATGTCGAGGGTGATCGAGTCGTTGCCGATGGGCTCGGCCGCGACCGGATGGCGCGGCGTGACCGGCGGTGGCGTCGCGCGTGTGGCCGGCGACGGGATCGTGCCCGCGGCGGTCAGGTTGCGCTGCACGAGCGCGTACGCCTCGGTCAGGCGAGCGGTCTGCCGGGTGGCGTCGACCTCGGTGGCCCGGTCGGGGTGGCGAGCGCGGATGAGGTGGCGGTAGGCCGTGCGGATCTCCTGGCTGGTCGCACCCGGGCCCACTCCCAGGACCCCCATCGCCTCGTCGAGCCGCACTCCCGCACGCTACCCAGTGAGGCAGGCGGTGAGCGCCCGGCGCAACAGCCCGGGATCGGCCGACCCGCAGAGCTCGCGGGCCGAGTGCATGGCCAGCTGCGCGACGCCCACGTCGACGGTGGCCACTCCGAGGCGGGCGGCGCTGGTCGGACCGATCGTCGAGCCGCAGGGCAGGTCGTCGCGCGATACGAAGTGCTGTACAGGGACATCGATGCCGCGGCAGATCGCTTCGAACCAGGTGGCCGTGACGGCATCGGTGGCGTAGCGCACGTTGGCGTTGTGCTTGAGCACCGGACCTTCGTTCACCAGGATCGGGTGCACGGGGTCGTGGCGCTCGGGGTAGTTGGGATGGGTGGCGTGGGCGCCGTCGGTGGACACCAGCCGCGACTGCGAGACGGCACGCAACAGGTCGGTGCGGTCGCCCCCCGCGGAGGTGACGATGCGCTCGAGGGTCGACGCCAGCAGGTCGCTGTCGGCCCCGGACGCCGACACGCTGCCGATCTCTTCGTGGTCGAAGAGCGCCAGCACCGGCACGTGCGGACCGAGGTCGTCCGCCGCCGCGGTCATCGCGGTCGTCCCGGCCCAACAGGAGAGCTGGTCGTCGAGGCGCGGGCTGCTGATGAGCTCGCCGTCGAGTCCTGCCAGCGTGCCCGGGGCGATGTCGTGGGTCATCACGTCCCAGGCCGTGACCGATGCCGGATCGGCGCCGACCTGGTCGGCCAGGTACACACCGAAGTCACCAGCCTGGCTCGCGCCCACGCCCCACGTCGGCGTGAGGTGGATCTGCGGGTTGAGCTTGAGGCCGGCCTGGTTGACCTCACGATCGAGATGGATGGCGAGCTGAGGGACGCGGAGCAGGGCCCGGTCGTCGCGGAACAGGCGCAGCTCGGTTCGCCCGTCGACGACCAGGCCGACGCGGCCCGACAGCCCGAGGTCGCGGTCGAGCCACGAGTTGAGGAGCGCACCGCCGTAGATCTCGACGCCGAGCTGGCGCCACCGGACCGACGAGAGCTCGGGCCGGGGCTTGATGCGCAGGTTCGGGCTGTCGGTGTGGGCACCGACGATGCGGAAGCCGTCGGGCACGGTGGAGCTGTCGTGGACCCACGCCACGAGGCTGCCCCCACGTCGCAGGTAGCGGGCCCCGCCGGCCGGCTGGTCATCGTCGGTCCAGCGATCGGCTTCGGACACCTCGGCGAAGCCGGCCCGGTCGAGGCGTCGGACCGCCTCGGCGACCGCGTGGTACGGCGAGGGGGACGCGTCGATGAACGAGAGCACATCTTGTGCATCGCTGGGGTTGTCTGGCACGCCCGGAGGATACCCTCCGCCCCGAATCTGGTTGGCCGGAGCCGCGCCCCGCTGTGTACGATTCACCCTCCAGCAGTTGGGCCAGCGTCGTCCCGGCAGCATCGATCACCGTTCCCATCGGGAATCGTCGCCAGGAAGACCCCATGCGAGATCTGCCGCCCCCCCAGGGCCTCTACGACCCCGCGTTCGAGCACGACTCGTGCGGTGTCAACTTCATCGTCAACATGAAGGGCCTGCGCAGCCACGACATCGTGCGCCAGGCCATCGGGGCCCTCTGCAACCTGCAGCACCGCGGGGCGTCGGGCAGCGAGGTCAACACCGGTGACGGCGCCGGCATCCTCATCCAGATCCCCGACCGCTTCCTGCGCGAGGTCGTCGGCTTCGCGCTGCCCCCCGAAGGCGCCTACGCCACGGGTATCGCGTTCCTGCCGACCGATCGGGCCAAGGCCGACGAGGCGGCCGGCGCGGTCGAGAAGATCGCGGGGTCCGAGGGCCTGCGCGTCCTCGGGTGGCGCGAGGTGCCGAGCGACGACTCGATGATCGGCAACACGGCCAAGGCAGTCGAGCCGTCGTTCCGCCAGATCTTCCTGGCCGGCGACGGTCTGGCCGACGACACGCTCGAGCGGCGGGTCTACATCGTGCGCAAGCGCGTCGAGCACGAGATCGGCGAGCCCGGGGGAGACGGCAGCGTCTACTTCCCGAGCCTGTCGTGCCGGACGCTCGTCTACAAGGGGATGCTCACCACCCCGCAGCTGTCCGAGTTCTTCGCCGACCTGCGCGACGAGCGGATCGAGTCCGCGTTGGCGCTGGTGCACTCGCGCTTCTCGACCAACACCTTCCCGTCGTGGCCGCTGGCCCACCCCTTCCGCTACATCGCCCACAACGGCGAGATCAACACCGTGCAGGGCAACCGCAACTGGATGCGTGCCCGCGAGGCACTGCTCCGGAGCCAGCTGCTCGGTCCCGACCTCGAGCGCATCTTCCCGATCTGCACGCCCGGTGCCAGCGACTCGGCCACCTTCGATGGTGTGCTCGAGCTGCTGCACATGGGCGGCTACGAACTGCCCCACGCCGTGCTCATGATGATCCCCGAGGCGTGGGAGAACCACGAGTCGATGCCGCTGCCCAACCGCGACTTCTACCGGTACCACGCCTCGCTGATCGAGCCCTGGGACGGCCCGGCGTCGATCGCGTTCACCGACGGAACCGTCATCGGCGCGGTGCTCGACCGCAACGGCCTGCGTCCCTCGCGGTACTGGGTCACCTCGGACGATCTCGTCATCATGGCGTCCGAGGTCGGGGTGCTCGACGTCGATCCGGCCAAGGTGGTGCAGAAGGGCCGCCTGCAGCCAGGCCGGATGTTCCTCGTCGACACCGCCGAGGGCCGGATCGTCGCCGACGACGAGATCAAGCAGCGCCTGGCCGGCGCCAGGCCCTACAAGCAGTGGCTCGACGAGCAGCTCGTCGACCTCGACAAGCTGCCCTACCGGGTCCACGAGTTCCGTCCGCACGAAGCGGTGGTGCAGCGTCAGCAGGTGTTCGGCTACACGACCGAAGAGCTCAAGGTCCTGATCGAGCCGATGGCGCCGCGCCGGTGTCGAGCCGAACGGCTCGATGGGCACCGACACGCCGGTTGCGGTCCTGTCCTCGCGGCCCCGCCTGCTCTTCGACTACTTCACCCAGCTGTTCGCCCAGGTGACCAACCCGCCCCTGGACGGCATCCGCGAGGAGCTGGTCACCTCGCTCGGGGGCACCATCGGCCCCGAGGGCAACCTGCTCGAGCCCGGCCCGCGCTCGTGTCGCCAGATCCACGTGCCGCGCCCGATCATCAACAACGACGAGCTGGCCAAGCTGGCCGCCATCCACACCTACGACGACATGGATGACTTCCACACGACGACGCTCGCATGCCTGTACCGGGTGTCCGACGGCGGCGCGGGCCTGCGCCAGGCCCTCGACGAGCTGCGTCGCGAGGCCAGCCGGGCCATCGAGGCGGGGGCCAACATCCTCGTGCTGTCCGATCGCAACTGCAGCCGCGAGCTGGCTCCGATCCCGTCGTTGCTCGCCGTGTCGGCCGTGCACCACCACCTCATCCGCGAGAAGACGCGCACGCGGGTCGGGCTGGTCGTCGAGTGCGGCGACGCCCGCGAGGTGCACCACATGGCGCTGCTGATCGGCTACGGCGCCGCGGCCATCAACCCGTACCTCGCCTTCGAGACGATCGAGGACCTGATCGCCACCGGCCTGACGGTCACCGATCCGGTCAAGGCGCTGCGCAACTACATCAAGGCGTGCGGCAAGGGCCTGCTCAAGGTCATGTCGAAGATGGGCATCTCGACGGTCGCCTCGTACACCGGGGCGCAGATCTTCGAGGCCATCGGCCTGTCGCACGAGCTGGTCGACGAGTTCTTCACGGGCACGGTCAGCCGGCTCGGCGGGATCGGCCTCGACGAGCTGGCCCGCGAAGTGGCCGAGCGCCACGTGCTGGCCTACCCGGCCCGCCCCGAGGAGCGTGCCCACCGGCAGCTGCAGGTGGGCGGCGAGTACCAGTGGCGCCGCGAGGGCGAGTACCACCTCTTCAACCCCGAGACGGTCTTCAAGCTGCAGCACTCGACGCGGGCCCGGCGCTACGAGGTCTTCAAGGAGTACACATCGGCGGTCAACGAGCAGGACCGCCAGCTGGCGACGCTCCGCGGCCTGTTCCGGTTCCGGTCCGACGGGCGGCCGCCGGTGCCCATCGACGAGGTCGAGCCGGTGAGCGAGATCGTGCGGCGGTTCGCCACCGGGGCGATGTCCTACGGATCGATCTCGGCCGAGGCCCACGAGACCCTGGCCATCGCCATGAACCGGATCGGCGGCAAGTCGAACACCGGCGAAGGTGGCGAGGACGCCGACCGCTACGTGCCCGACGCCAACGGTGATCTGCGCCGCAGCGCGGTCAAGCAGGTGGCATCGGGCCGCTTCGGCGTGACGAGCGAGTACCTGGTCAACGCCGACGACCTCCAGATCAAGATGGCGCAGGGCGCCAAGCCCGGCGAGGGCGGTCAGCTGCCCGGCTACAAGATCTATCCCTGGATCGCCAAGACCCGCGGACTCGACGCCGGGCGTCGGCCTGATCAGCCCGCCGCCCCACCACGACATCTACTCGATCGAGGATCTGGCCCAGCTGATCCACGACCTCAAGAACGCCAACCCCGAAGCGCGCGTCCACGTCAAGCTGGTGGCCGAGGTCGGGGTCGGCACCGTGGCGGCGGGGGTGTCCAAGGCGCACGCCGACGTGGTGCTCATCTCCGGCCACGACGGTGGCACCGGCGCTTCACCCCTGACCTCGCTCAAGCACGCCGGCGCACCGTGGGAGCTCGGCCTGGCCGAGACCCAGCAGACCCTGCTGCTCAACGGGCTGCGCGATCGCATCGTCGTGCAGGTCGACGGACAGCTGAAGACCGGCCGTGACGTGATGATCGCCGCGTTGCTGGGAGCCGAGGAGTTCGGCTTCGCCACCGCGCCGCTGGTCGTGTCCGGCTGCGTGATGATGCGCGTCTGCCACCTCGACACCTGCCCGGTCGGCGTGGCCACCCAGAACCCCGAGCTGCGCAAGCGCTTCAGCGGCAAGCCCGAGTTCGTCGAGACCTTCTTCGAGTACATCGCCACCGAGGTGCGCGAGCTGCTCGCCGAGCTGGGGTTCCGCACCCTCGCCGAGGCCATCGGCCGGGTCGAGGTGCTCGACGTGGCCCAGGCGGTCGACCACTGGAAGGCAGCGGGCCTCGATCTGGCCCCGATCCTGCACCGGCCCAACCTGCCCGAGGGCACGAACCTGCACCAGGTGGTCGGTCAGGACCACGGCCTCGACAAGGCGCTCGACCAGGTGCTGATCGAGAAGTGCGCGCCCGCGCTCGAGCGCGGCGAGCGGGTCGAGCTGTCCATGCCCATCAGCAACGTCAACCGCACGGTCGGCACCATGCTCGGCTCGGTGCTCACCCGTCGCCACGGTGGCGACGGCCTGCCCGACGACACGATCACCGTCGCGTTCACCGGCTCGGCCGGCCAGAGCTTCGGCGCCTTCCTGCCCCGTGGCATCACCTTGCGCCTCGAGGGCGACGCCAACGACTACACCGGCAAGGGCCTGTCCGGCGGCCGGATCATCCTGCGCCCGCCGGCCACGTCGCCGTTCGTGGCCGAGGAGAACATCATCGCCGGCAACGTCGTGCTCTACGGCGCCACCGGCGGTGAGGTCTTCATCCGGGGCGTGGTGGGCGAGCGCTTCTGCGTGCGCAACTCGGGGGCCGTCGCGGTCGTCGAGGGCGTGGGCGACCACGGCTGCGAGTACATGACGGGCGGCCGGGTCGTCGTGCTGGGCGAGACGGGGCGCAACTTCGGCGCCGGCATGTCGGGCGGCATCGCGTACGTGCTCGACCACGACGGCTGGTTCCTGAGCCGCGTCAACCTCGAGATGGTCGACATCGAGCAGATCGACGACGAAGACGAAGCGTCGTGGCTGCACGACCGCATCGAGCGCCATCTCGCCGAGACCGACTCGGCCGTGGCGCGCCGGGTGCTCGACAACTGGTCCGAGGTGCTCCCCACCTTCGCCAAGGTGATGCCCCGCGACTACAAGCGGGTGCTCGAAGCCCAGCGCCGAGCCGAGGCCGACGGCACCGACCCGATGGTCGCCATCATGGAAGCCGCAAGGGGATGACGATGACGCAAAGAGCCGCCTGCTCCCAGACCGAAGGAACTGGTGTCCACGTTGAGCGGACGCGCGGTCTTTCGCAGGCCAGCGGGGCTGGGGTCCCCGCTGGCACCGCGATGAGCCTCGTGGGCGAAGAGCAATAGACATGGGGAAGCCCACGGGTTTCATCGAGTTCGAGCGGGAGCTGCCGCGGCGGCGGGCGGTGCCCGTGCGCCTGAAGGACTGGCGTGAGGTCTACGAGCCGTTCCCCATCGCGCAGACGCGCACGCAGGCCAGCCGCTGCATGGACTGCGGCATCCCGTTCTGCAACAACGGCTGCCCGCTGGGCAACCTCATCCCCGAGTGGAACGACCTCGTCTACCGCGACCAGTGGCGCGAGGCGATCGACCGGCTCCACGCCACCAACAACTTCCCCGAGTTCACGGGGCGACTGTGCCCGGCGCCGTGCGAGGCGGCATGCGTGCTCGGGATCAACGCCGACCCGGTGACCATCAAGCAGGTCGAGGTCGAGATCATCGACCGGGGGTTCTCCGAGGGATGGGTGCAGCCGGTGGTGCCGTCGGTCCGCACCGGCAAGCGGGTGGCCGTCGTGGGCTCGGGTCCGGCCGGGCTGGCGGCGGCCCAGCAGCTCACCCGCGCCGGCCACGACGTCGTCGTCCTCGAGCGGGCCGATCGGATCGGCGGCCTGCTGCGCTACGGCATCCCCGAGTTCAAGATGGAGAAGCGCCACCTCGACCGCCGCCTCGACCAGATGCGCGCCGAGGGCACCGAGTTCCGGACGTCGACCAACGTCGGGGTCGACATCACCGCCGCCGAGCTGCGCGAGCAGTTCGACGCCATCGTGCTGGCCGGTGGGTCGACGGTGGCTCGCGGACTGCCCATCCCCGGCCACGAGCTCGACGGGATCCACCAGGCGATGGCGTACCTGCCGTTGGCCAACCAGGTGCAGCAGGGCGACATCGACGTCAGCCCGATCAGCGCGGCGGGCCGGCGAGTGGTCATCATCGGTGGGGGCGACACCGGCGCCGACTGCCTCGGCACGGCCCACCGCCAGGGCGCGGCCTCGGTCCACCAGTTCGAGATCCTGCCGAGACCACCCGACGAGCGGGCTGAGAGCACGCCGTGGCCGACGTGGCCGCTGATGCTGCGGACGTCCTCCGCGCACGAAGAGGGCGGCGAGCGGGTCTACTCGGTCACGACCACCGAGTTCGTGGCCGGCGACGACGGTCGCGTGGCTGCGCTGCGGGGCCACGAGGTCGAGAGCGTGGTGGTCGACGGGCGCCCGAGCTTCGAGCGCGTCGAGGGCACCGACTTCGAGCTGCCCTGCGAGCTGGTGCTGCTGGCCATGGGCTTCACCGGTCCCCAGCCCGACGGCCTGCTGGCCGACCTGGGCGTCGAGCTGACCGATCGGGGCAACGTCGCCCGCGACGCCGGCTGGGCCACCAACGTCGACGACGTCTTCGTGTGCGGCGACATGGGCCGCGGCCAGAGCCTCATCGTGTGGGCCATCGCCGAGGGGCGCTCGGCCGCCGCGGCCGTCGACCGCCATCTCATGGGCGAGACCCTGCTGCCCGCTCCGCTGACGCCCTGACCACGGCCGATCGTCAGCGCCCGGGCGGTGGGGGAGCCTGCGGCGGGGGAGGACTCGGGGGGGCGGGGGTGGCGGCGCCGACAGCACGGCGCGGCGCTTGGCCAGCTGGGCGTACTTCCAGATGTAGGCGTTGACCCGGTGGGCGTCGTGCACCTGGCGGAGCACGTAGGTCGAGCGCCCGCCGTAGCCCTCGTAGGCGACGGTCACCTCGATGTCGGAGGTCGGCTGTGGTGATCGGACGTGGACGCGACTGATCGACCACAGCGCGACGCGACCGGTGTTCGGGCCGCCCTCGAGCACGAGCTCGTAGGGCGTGAGCTGATAGGTCGTGGACGAGAGACCGGACTTGTGCATGCCGGACCAGATCACGGCGGGGGTGTCGGGGGGGAGCGAGCCGTAGGCCGCATCGGGAGGCGGCACGGGATCGGTGTCCTGGTGGCTCCCGGTCAGCACGGTCGGAGTCCAGTCCGCGCCGCTCCACCAGCGCATCTCCCACATGCCGGTGGGGTCGGGGAACCATCCCGGTTCGTAGGTGTTGGTCATCGGTCCGGCGCCGCGACGAGCGAAGGGGACGGTGCGAAGACCGTCCCCTTCGGACTCGTGACGAACGTGGCGGTCGCGGTCAGGCGGCGACCGGCTCGCCCTGGAGGCGACGCCACATGAAGCCCTGGGCGATGATCACGACCGGGACGGCGACCAGCAGGCCGATGCCGCAGAGCAGCGCGCCGATGAAGTACGCCACCAGGCAGGCGATGTAGAAGCCGACCAGGGTGCCGATGTTCGAGTTCACGAAGGTGAAGCTCGCCTTTATCGAATCGACCGGCGCCATCTGCTTGCCGATGAGGAAATACCCGTACCACTGGGCGAAGAACACGAATATCAGGCCTGGGATGAAGCACAGGAAGTACCCGATGCCTGCCCCGATGGCGAAGACGATCGACGCCAGGATGTATGGGCCGATCTGGTCGGTGCTGAACATCCGGCCGAGCTCGAGCGGCACCTCGCCGTTGACGATGAAGAGGCTGGCCCGGATCAGTGCCATCTGGAAGAGCGCCAGGCCCAGGATGTAGAGCAGGCCGAAGATGGCGTAGGAGATCAGCAGCGTGAAGAACCCACCGCCGGAGGTGTGGCAGACCTGGAAGCCGGTCGCCGCATCGGTGTGGCACGACGTGGTGGCCGCGAACGCAACGGCATTGACGATGAACCAGACGATGACCAGGACGATGAGGATCACGAACCCGATCAACGCGGCGATCAGGATCGGCCCGACGTTGGCCTGGAACTTGGCCCAGCCATAGTTGAAAGCATCGCCGATGCTCGTGCCGCTGGCGGCGGACGAAGCGGGAGTGCCAACGGCGGCTGTCGGGTCGCCCGCGGGTGCCTGATAACCAGGTGCCTGCTCAGGCGGATACCACTTCCCGTCGGATGCCTGCCACCAGCCCGGTCCTTGCGAAGTGTCGCTCACGCCCGGTCCTCCATGTGTTGGGACGAATCGCCGACACCTTAGCGATACCAGTCGCACCGCGGCGGGATTGTCGTCCAGGCGTGATCACGCCGGTGAAATTCGCGGCCCCAGATCTCAAGATCGCCCTCTGCTGGTCGATGGAACGAGGACTCTGCGGGGGCCTTGGCGGCTCCCCCAGCCCGAGCAAGGGGCGAAGCACCGTGTCGACCGACCAGACCCGAGGCCAGTGATGCTCAAGAACCTGAAGGTGCAGACCAAGCTCTACCTCGTTCTGGTGGCGCCCGTCGTCGTGCTGTTGATCCTGGGATACCAGGGCGTCAGCCAGCGACTGACGACTGCCAAGAACACCCAGCGGGTCGAGCAGTTGGCCCAGATGGCCGCCGTCAACGCCGATCTGGCCAACGCCCTGCAGCTCGAGTCCATCTACTCGGGCGCCTACATGGCGAGCGGCGGGACGCAGTGGAAGGCCGAGCTCGCCCAGCAGCGCAAGGCCACCGACCGGGCCGTCGCCGACTACAAGTCCACGGTGACCAAGGTCAACCCGGCCAAGGAGTCCATCGACCTCCAGAAGGACGTGACCTCGGTCGACGGGGCCATCGCCAACCTCCAGACCCAGCGCAACTCCGTCGACGGGCTCGAGACCCCCGCCCCGACGGCGATCAGCCAGTACGACAGCGCCTCGGTCGACCTCTCCAAGTTCGACAGCCACCTGGCCCAGTCGGCCAACGACCCGACCCTGTCGCGTGGCCTGACCACCTTCGCCAACCTCAACTCGTTCAAGGAGTCGACCGCCGACGAGTCGGCGCTGTCCACCGCGGTCGTCCAGGCCGGCATCTTCCCGAAGACCTGGCCCTCCGCCGGCCAGGGCACCGTTCCCTGCGACGTGGTCAGCGACAACACGAGCTGCGACATCTACGCCGCCCTCACGGTGGCTTCCGGCGATGCCGGCAACGCCGAGAACGTGTTCATCGACTCGGCCACCGCCGACCAGAAGACGCTCGAGCGCAACGCCACCGGCACCACCGCCAGCAGCGCCATGTCCGGCGTCGAGACCCAGATCTTCAACACCGTGCAGTTCGCCTACCCGCCCGCCGACTCGCAGGCGAAGAGCCCGCTCGGCGTCCGCAACAGCGTGCCCACCCAGGTGGCCGGCGAGAACTTCGCGCCCTGGTCGCCCCGGGTCGCCATCGACCAGAACGGCAACTACACGCCCATCCCCAAGCCGTCGACCGTGCAGGCCGCGGTCGGCCAGCTCGCCTCGATCAAGTCGGCTGAGAACACCATCATCGGCAACGTCGCCAGCCAGGCCAAGGCGCTGCGCAGCAAGGCCCAACAGGAGGCCACGCTGTTCGTCATCCTGGCCGTCGGCGCCATCGCCCTGGCCCTCATCATCGCCTTCTACGTCGCCCGCGCCGTCACCGTGCCGCTGAAGAAGCTCACGAGCGCCGCCTACACGCTGTCCACCGACAAGCTGCCCGGCCTGGTCGAGCGACTGCGGAACCCGGACGAGAGCGGCACCAGCCTGAGCGAGGCGTTGGCGCCGATCGACATCAACTCGAGGGACGAGATCGGCCAGCTGGCCGACGCCTTCAACTCGATCCAGCACGTGACCATCGAGGTGGCCGAGGAGCAGGGCGCCCTGCTGCGCAAGGGCATCGGCGACATCTTCATCAACCTGGCCCGCCGCAACCAGACCCTCCTCGACCGCCAGATCGAGTTCATCGACCAGCTCGAGGCCAACGAAGAGGACCCCGACCAGCTCGACAACCTCTTCAAGCTCGACCACCTCGCCACCCGCATGCGACGCAACGCCGAGTCGCTGCTCGTGCTCGCCGGGGCCGAGCCCCCGCGCCGTCGTGGCCGCCCGGTGGCCCTGGCCGACGTGGTCCGCGTGGCCATCGGCGAGGTCGAGGACTTCGCCCGCATCTCGCTGCTGGCCCTCGATGACGTGACCGTCGGTGGCAACGTGGCCGTCGACCTCGCCCACCTGCTCTCCGAGCTGATGGAGAACGCCACCCACTTCTCGCCGCCCGACACCACCGTCGAGATCGTCGGGCACCGCTCCGACGAGGGCTACACCCTTTCGGTGAGCGATCAGGGGATCGGCATGAGCGCCGATCAGCTGTCCGAGGCCAACACCGCGCTGGCCCGCCCGCCGCTCGTCGGCCTGGCCCTCAGCCGCTCGCTCGGCTTCATCGTCATCGGCCGTCTGGCCGCCCGCTTCTCGGTCGCGGTCAAGCTGACCTCCTCGCCGTCGGGTGGCGTGACCGCCCTGGTGACCCTGCCGGCCGACCTGGTGACGGTGGACGGCCAGCCGATGGTCCCGCCGCCGGTGGTGGACGAGCCCACCTTCGCACCGGCGCCGCCGGCGCCCGAGCCCCCGGTGGCCGCCGTCGTCGAAGACGACCACATCGAGCTGGCCGAGCTCGATGACACCGACCTGGCCGTCGTCTCCGAGTCGGCCGACGAGATCGCCGAGTTCGACCAGGAGCTGGCCCAGGCCGACCTCCAGGACGAGGTCCGCACCGCCGAGACCGTCGGGTCCGCCATGCCGGCGGTGGTCGACGACAGCGACGAGGGCCTGCTCGAGGATCTGATGGAGGAGCCCTCCTCCTACCTCGACGCCGTCCCCGAGGGTGACGAGTTCGAGCGCGGCCTGCAGTCACTGGTGAGCGACGAGCTGGCCCCCGGGCCGGTCGAGGGCGCTCCCGGACAGCTGCCGACCGAACCGTCGGGCTTGTCCGAGGCCGACAGCGTCCCCGGTGCCTTCGGCGGCCCGGCCGTCCTCGACGAACCCCCGGCCGCACCGGCCGAGGCCGTCGAGACGGCCACCGACGACGCCCCGGTGGTCACCGCCTCCCCGGAGGCCCCCGCCGAGCCGGCACCGGCCGAGCTCACCGCCTCCGGGCTGGTGAAGCGCACGCCCAAGAAGAAGTCGGACGACGCTACCGGGGGTGGGATGCCTGTCATGGCGGCCCGGACCACCGCGAATGCGCCAGCGATCCCCTGAAGAAGTCCGCAAGATGCTGTCTCGCTACCGCTCCGGCCTCAATAAGGGCAGGGGTGGGGCCGATGATTCCAGTAACGACACCACCGACTCGTGACCCGCTGATCGACTCCCGGAGGACAGGAACGCAACCATGGAACTCAGCTCCGAAGCCAGGAACCTGAACTGGCTCGTGCAAAACTTCGCCGAGCGGGTGCCCGGCGTCAACGAGGCGGTCGTCGTGTCATCCGATGGTCTCCCCATCGCCACCTCGTCGGGCCTCGACCGTGACGCGGCCGACCGGTTCGCGGCGGTATCCTCGGGCCTGATCGGCCTGGCCTACGGGGCGGCGGGTCGCTTCGGCGGCGGCGCCGTCAACGAGGTCATCATCGAGATGGAGAACGCCTTCCTCTTCGTCACCGGCATCAGCGACGGTTCGGGGCTGGCCTGCGTGGCCAACGCCGAGTGCGATGTCGGCCTCGTGGGCTACGAGATGGCCGTGCTGGTCGAGAAGGCCGGCGCCGTCCTCACTCCCGAGCTCCGCGGCAGAGCTGCAGGCAGCGCTTCCGCGATGAGCATGATCGACGACGAGCCCGACGAAGGCGGTCCCGCGTTTCGCGTACGTTCGTACGTGATCACTCAGGGTCGCACGCGCTCGTCTGTCGATCTGCCGCTCGAGACCCTGGTCAAGGTCACCCCGCAGGGTGTCTCGGCTACCCCTCGTCTTGCGCTCGAACGCAAGAAGATCGTCTCGCTCTGCAACGCCCCGATCTCGATCGCCGAGATCTCGGCTCACCTCTCCGTCCCACTCGGGGTTGCCCGGGTGCTGGTGGGCGACATGGCCGAACAGGGCCTGCTGACGAGTTACCAACCGCAACATGCCAAGACGGGCGAACGCCCCGACCTCAAACTGCTCGAAAGGGTGCTCGATGGCCTTCAAGCGCTCTGAGGCTCCTGCCTCAGCGGAAACCGTGCCGGAAGACGAGGGCGTCCCCCTCCCGGTCAAGATCATCGTCGCCGGCGGGTTCGCGGTGGGGAAGACCACGTTCGTCGGGTCGATCTCCGAGATCGCACCCCTGACGACCGAAGCCGCCATGACCAAGGTGGCCGAGGGCATCGACGAGACCGGAGGCACCAACACCGGCAAGACGTCGACCACCGTCGCCATGGACTTCGGCCGCATCACCCTCGGGTCCGACCTGATCCTGTACCTGTTCGGCACCCCCGGACAGGACCGGTTCAAGTTCATGTGGGACGACCTGGTGCGGGGTGCCATCGGCGCAGTCGTGCTGGTCGACACGAGCCGCCTGGCCGACTGCTTCCCGGCCGTCGACTACATGGAGACCCAGGGCGTGCCGTTCATCGTGGCGGTCAACCTCTTCCACGGCAAGCAGCAGCACGCGCTCGAGGACGTGCGCGAGGCGCTGGCCGTGCCCGAGGACGTGCCCATGATCACCACCGACGCCCGCGACCGGGCCGCGACCAAGATGGCGCTGCTCGAGCTCGTGCAGCACGCGCTCGTGCGGGCTTCGGCCGGCGCCAGCTGACCGCAGCCCACGGGGCGCTCCTGCGCTCAACCCCTACAGTGGCGGCGTGCTCGACCCGACGATCGCCCGCAAGATGCATCGGACCCTCGAGCCGTACCACGGGCTCGTCTACTTCGCCGCGGAGCCGGCGCGTGCCTATGCCGGGCTCGGCATCACCGACCGGCAGATGGGGTACTTCGCGTCGCGTGCCGCGGCGATGGGTCCCGTGCCGGCCGAGGTGGTCATCGCCACCTTCTACAACTTCAGCCCCGACCTCGTCCGTCTTGCCATCCCCGAAGCCTGGGCGATCGCCCCGCCCGATCAGATCCGCGCCGCCCGCGTGACCGGCGTCTCCGAGGCGCTGGCCGCGATCCTCGGGGACGCCCTCGACGGCGAGGCGACGGTCGAGGCCGTCGAGCTGGCCCGCCGCGCCGCCGAAGGCTGCACGGTCGAAGGCCGCCCGCTCTACGCCGCCCACGCGTCGCTGCCGTGGCCGGGGGTTCCGCATCTCGACCTGTGGCTGGCCATCACCCTGCTGCGCGAGTTCCGGGGCGACGGCCACATCGCCGGGCTGGTCGAGCGCGAGGTGTCCGGATGCGAGGCGCTGGTCATGCACGGCGCGATGGGCGAGGTCCCGTCGGCGGTGCTCCAGCGCTCGCGGGCCCGGACCGATGCCGAGTGGACGGCGGCGTCCGACTCGCTGCGGGCCCGGGGCTGGCTCGACGTCGAGGGCAACCTCACCGAGGCCGGACGTTCGCACCGGCTCGACCTCGAGGCGCGCACCGACGAGCTGGCCATGGCACCGTGGCGGCGCCTCGGCGAGGACGACTGCGCCCGGCTGCGCGATCTGGTCCGTCCCTTCAGCCGCGCGATCGTAGAGTCCGGTACCTTCGGCCTATGACCTACGAGATCGCCGGCGCCACCCGGCACACGGTCGAGATGCCCGACGGCGTCAGCCTCTCGGTCCACGAGGTGGGCGCGTCAGCCGATCCTGACCGGCCCGTCGTGGTGTTCAGCCACGGCTTCCCCGAGCTGGCCTACTCGTGGCGCCACCAGCTGGCAGCCCTGTCCGCCGCCGGATACCGCGCGATCGCCCCCGACCAGCGCGGGTACGGCGCCAGCAGCCGGCCGACCGAGATCACCGACTACGACATCCACCACCTCACCGGAGACCTGGTGGCGCTGCTCGACCACTTCGGCATCGACCGGGCGGTGTTCGTCGGCCATGACTGGGGCGGGTTCGTCGTGTGGCAGATGCCGTTGCTGCACCCCGACCGGGTGGCGGGTGTCGTGGGGGTCAACACGCCGTATCTGCCGCGCATGCCGATGCTGCCGACCGAGGTCTTCAAGATGGTGGGCGGCGAGGGGAACTACATCATCGAGTTCCAGGCGCCGGGCGTGGCCGACGAGATCCTCGCGCGCGACGTGCACGGGCTCTTCGACGCCCTGTTCCGTTCTCCGTCGTCGCCCGAGCACCTGGCCGAGCTGGCCGCGTCAGCTGCCGAGGCGGTCGGCGAGACCGCCACGACCTTCGAACGGATCATCGCCGCGCCCCGCACCGGCACGCCGCTGCTGTCCACCGACGAGATGGCCGTGTACGTCGACACGTTCACCGAGACCGGGTTCACCGGCGGCCTCAACTGGTACCGCAACTTCGACCGCAACTGGGAGCTGACCCCCGAGCTCGACGGGGCCCACATCGACGGCATCCCGTGCATGATGGTCACGGCCAGCTGGGATCCCGTGCTCACGCCCGCGCTGGCGCAGTCGATGCCATCGGTGGTGGGCGACCTCGAGATGCACGAGCTGGCCGAGTGCGGGCACTGGACGCCGACCGAGCGAGCCGACGAGCTCGACCATCTGCTCGTCGACTTCCTCGGCCGTCGGTTCTGACCCGGCCCTCCCCCGAGAGGAGAGCCGGGCGGCCCGGCGGATCATGGCCGGGCGCAGGGGTCAGACGAGGGCCAGCTCGAGCACCTCGCGGACGTCCGACACCGGGTGGATGACCAGGTCGGCGCGGACGGCCTCGGGCAGGTCGTCGAGATCCGGCTCGTTGCGGGCCGGGATGACGACATCGGTGATGCCGGCCCGGTGGGCGGCCAGCAGCTTCTGCTTCACGCCACCGATGGGCAGCACCTTGCCCTGCAGGGTGATCTCACCGGTCATGGCGACCGACGCCTTCACCGGCCGCCCGCTGAGCAGGCTGACCAGGGCCGTGGTCATCGTGACCCCGGCCGACGGGCCGTCCTTGGGCACCGCCCCGGCGGGGAAGTGCACGTGGATGCGCCGCTCGAGCGAGCTCGGCTCGATCCCGAGCTCCTCGCGGTTGGCCCGGATGAACGACAGGGCGATGTCGCCCGACTCGGTCATGACGTCGCCGAGCTGGCCGGTCAACTTGAGACCCTGCTCGCCGTCCATGGCGGTGGCTTCGACGATGAGGACGTCGCCGCCGGCACCGGTGACGGCGAGGCCGTTGACCACGCCGGTGGTCGGGGTGCGGTTGGCCTCGTCGCGCTGGAAGCGCGGTCGTCCGAGCGCGGGTCGCAGGTCGTCGACGTCGATGACGACCTCGCTCCCCGCGACATCGTCGGTCGTCGCGATGCGCGTGGCGGCTTTGCGGAGCACCTTGCCGAGCTGGCGCTCGAGGCCGCGGACGCCCGCCTCGCGGGTGTAGTCGGCCACGAGTTGGGCCAGGGCCTCGTCGGTCACGGCCACGTCGGCCTCGGTCAGGCCGTTGCGCTCGAGCTGGCGGGCCAGCAGGTGGTCACGGGCGATCGCCACCTTCTCATCGTCGGTGTAGCCGTCGAGGGTGATGATCTCCATCCGGTCGAGCAGCGGGCCCGGGATGGTGTCGAGCACGTTGGCGGTCGCGATGAAGAGCGCGCCTGACAGGTCGAGGTCGATCTCGAGGTAGTGATCGCGGAACGAGTGGTTCTGTGCCGGGTCGAGCACCTCGAGCAGCGCGGAGGACGGGTCGCCCCGCCAGTCGTTGCCCACCTTGTCGATCTCGTCGAGCAGGAAGACAGGATTCATGGTGCCGGCCTCGGTGATGGCCCGGACGATGCGTCCGGGACGGGCGCCGACGTAGGTGCGGCGGTGGCCGCGGATCTCGGCCTCGTCGTGGACGCCGCCGAGGGCCACCCGCACGAAACGGCGGCCGAGGGCGCGGGCGACCGACTCGCCGAGCGAGGTCTTGCCCACTCCGGGGGGACCCACCAGGGCGATGATCGACGCCTTGCCACGGGTCGTCTCGTCAGCACCGCGCTCGAGGCGGAGCTTGCGAACGGCCAGCTCCTCGACGATGCGGTCCTTCACCTCGTCGAGACCGGTGTGGTCGGCATCGAGCACGGTCCGGGCGTTGACCAGGTCGAGGTCGTCCTCGGACCGGGTGTCCCACGGGACCTCGAGCACGGTGTCGAGCCAGGTGCGGATCCACCCGTGCTCGGCGGCTTGGGGCGTGGTGCGCTCGAGCCGTTCGAGCTCGCGCTCGACCGCCTCGGCGACCGCGGGCGGCAGCTCGCGTTCGGCCAGCTTGGCGCGGTACTCGTCGACCAGGTCCTCGTCGTCGGAGCCCTCGCCGAGCTCCTTGCGGATGGCGGCCAGCTGCTGGCGCAGCAGGAACTCGCGCTGGGTCCGCTCCATCCCTTCGGAGACCTCGGTGCGGATGCGATCCGCCACCTCGCTCTCGGCCAGGGCTTCCTTGACCCATGCGGTGACCCGTTCGAGGCGGTCGTCCACGTCGATGGCCTCGAGGAGCTCGATCTTGCGCTCGACGGGCAGGTCCGGCCACCACCCGGCCGTGTCGGCCAGGGCGCCGGGGGACTCGACGTCGCGGAGCATGGCGCTCATGCGCCGTCCGCCCAGCCGCTCGAGCAGCACGCCGGCCGCGGCCCGGTACTCGCGGGCCAACTCGAGGGTGTGCTCGCTGGGCTCGGGCTCGTCGACCACCTCGATCTGGACCCAGAGGGCGTCGCCGGTGCCGACCACGCCGGATCCGACCAGAGCCCGTCGGTCAGCGCGGATGACCAGTGCCGGGGTGCCATCGGGCAGCTGCCCCTGGTCCTCGACCGAGCCGATGACGCCGACGCGGGCGTAGCGCCCGGCCACCCGGGGCACGAGCAGGATCTGGCCGTGATCGCCGGCCGACGCGGCGGCGGCCTTGGCCTCGGGGGTCTCGAGGCCGATCGTCACCACCATCTGGGGGAGCACCACCCCTTGCGACAGGGGCAGGACGGGGAGGGTCGAAGACGTCAGATCAGGCATGGCACGCTTCCGGGGTTCAGGCGCTCTGCAACGCTGATTACAGGATTACGACTACAGAACCCCAGCCGTCTCGGGGCTATTCCCCCCACCCGGGCGGCGAGATCCACCCCTCAGGCGTTGGGGATCTCGCTGCGCCGGGCCGGTGAAACGGCCCCGTCGAGCAGCACCTGCACCAGGACCCGTCCCACCCGGCCGTAGGTGGACTGGAAGGCCTCGCCGGCCGCCCGGCGGCCCAGGCCGTCCCACACGATGTCGATCAGCTCGACGAGGGCCTCGGCGTCCAGATCGGCCCGCAGGAACCCCTCGTCGATCGAATCGACCACGAGAGGCGAGAACGTCGAGCTGACCAGCTGGTTCAGGCGCGAGAGCGGCTCCCGGTCGTCGCTGTCGGCTCCCATCCGGGCCCGCAGGCTGGCGACGGCGATGGCCCACCCCGGGTCGGCGAGCAGCGACTGGCGCAGGAAGGCGAGCAGGGCGGGACCCGTCGAGGCGTCGTCTCGGCGCTCGGCCAGCGCCACCGCCAGGTCGGCACCGAGCGCCTCGGTGGCCAGCGCCTCGAACAGGTGCTCCTTGCTCGGGAAGTAGTTGTAGAAGGTGCCGGTCGACAGCCCGGATTCGGCCACGATCTCGCGGGTGGTGACGTCCTGGTACCCGTTGCGCTCGAGGCAGGTGCGGGCGGCGTCGAGCAGGCGCCGCCGGACCTGCTGGGTGTGCTCCGCGCTCACCTTGGGCATGCCCCAGTCTGCCAACCTGGGCGGATGGACGACGGGGCATCCGCGAGCCGGCACGTGGGCCGCGCCGTCCTGGCGGCGGTGGTGGCGCTCGCTGTGGTCGCGACGATCCTGGTGATCGGCCACGACCGCTCGCTCGAGCCGGCGCGCACGGTCGGCGACGTCGTGGCCACCGGTCCACCCGTGTCACCTTCCCAGGATCAGCAGATCCTCGCCTCGGTCGGGCTCGGGTCGTCCGATGTCGGGCTCGGCTACTCGGCCCAGCTCATCGAGGGGGGCGACCAGCTGACCGATCCGACCCTCGACTTCTGCGGCCTGCACTTCGCCAGCGAGGCGCGACGCGAGGCGCGCCGCCAGGTGGCTGCGGTCGACTCGTCGGGGGATCAGGAGCTCGACACCGAGTCCGTCCTCTACCGGGACCAGGCCAGTGCGGCCGAGGCCATGGGCGAGGTCCGCGGCGTGTCGTCGCGCTGCCCGTCGACTCCCGTGGAGGGACCGCAGCCCGGCGACCCGCAGGTGGTGTGGCACGTCGCCCCGTGGCCTCAGTCCGGATGGAGCCTCGATCCCGGCATCGACCGCGTCGCCCTCGACGTGACCATCAGCGTCCCGGGCGAGCCGGGCGCCGATCAGCTCGCGGTCTTCCTGCGCCGCGGCCGCCTCGTGATGGGTGTGTACCTGGCCGCCGAGGGCCCGGACGTTCCCGTGGACGGGCAGGAGACGGTGGCCGGCATGCTCGCCGTGTTCGAGCGAAGGATGGCCGCCCTCCCTGCCGTCGACCTCGAATGACGCCACCTACGATGCCGGCATGACGCTTCGGGTCGGGTTCCTCGGTGGCGGCTTCATCGCTCACTACCACGGCAAGATGCTGCACACGTCGGGCGCCGACGTCGCCATCGCGTGCGTCCACGATCCCGATCCGGCCAAGGCCGCGCAGTTCGCGCAGGCCAGCGGCGCCGACGTCGTCGCCTCCGAGGACGAGCTCTTCTCGTCCGTCGATGCCGTCTACGTCTGCACGTGGACAGCCGAGCACCCTCGACTGGTGGCCGAGGTGGCCAGCCGCGGCTTGCCGGTGTTCTGCGAGAAGCCCCTGGCGGTGTCGCTCGAGCCCGCTCGAGCCATGACCGAGGCCGTGGCGCGGGCCGGGGTGGTCAACCAGGTCGGGCTCGTCCTGCGTGACTCGCCGGCGTTCCTCGCCCTGCGCGACCTCATCCACGAGCCCGGGTGCGGGCGGGTGATGAGCGTGGTGTTCCGAGACGACCAGTACATCCCGATCCAGGGCCAGTACGGCTCGACGTGGCGGGCCGACACCACCAAGGCGGGGGCGGGCGCCCTCCTCGAGCACTCCATCCACGACATCGACATCCTCGAGTGGCTGCTCGGGCCCATCGCCGGCGCGTCGGCCGTCTCGAGCGAGTTCCACGCCATCCCCGGCATCGAGGACGTGGTCTCAGCCACCCTGCGCTTCGAGTCGGGCGCGCTCGGTTCGCTCGTGTCGATCTGGCACGACCTGCTCGAGCGTCCCAGCCTGCGCCGCGTCGAGGTGTTCTGCGAGCGCGCCTACTTCTGGCTCGACGACGACGTGGCCGGCCCCGTGCACTGGACCCGGCCCGACGGACGCCACGGCTCGACCACCGGTACGGCGCGGCGCAACCCCGACGCCGGGTTCGTCGAGGCGGCGCTGTCCGGCCAGCCGGCCACCCCCGACTTCGCCGACGCGCTGCGCGCCCACGTCGTGACCGACGCGCTCTACCGTTCGGCCGCGGCCGGCGGCTCGATGATCGAGGTCGAGGTCGAGGTCGGTGTCGAGGTGACCAGGGAGCGCTAGGCCGTCATCGGGTCGAACCGGTCGACCACCACGACCGGAGCGGCGTGGACGTCGGCCGGCTTGTGGGGCGGCCGCCACTCCTGGTTGCTGGCGGTCTCGCCCAGCAGCTCGGTGATGACGTAGGGAGGCTGGGGGTCGCTGTAGTACGGGCCTTGCGCCAGGTCGCAGTTGAGCTGGCGCAGGTGCTCGATCTGCGAGTCCTTGCCGACGCCCTCGGCCACCGTCACCAACCCGAGCGCCTTGCCCATGCCGACGACGTGCTCGACGATCACGGTGTCCTCGTGCGAGTTGCCGATCCCGTCGACGAAGGACTTGTCGATGGTGAGCATCGACAAGCCGAGGCGGCGCAGGTAGGCCAACGACGAGTACCCCGTGCCGAAGTTGTCGAGAGCCAACTTCACGCCGAGGGTCCGGGCCTCGGCCAGCGTGGCCGAGATGGCATCGGGGTCGTGCATGAGGACGCTCTCGGCGATCTCGAGGTACAGCTCGCCCGGATCGGCGCCCGATCGGCTGAGCGAGTCTCGCAGGAGGCTCACGAAGTTGGCCTGGCCCAGCTGGCGCTCGGACACGTTGACCTTGACCGTGAGCGTCGGGCGGTCCGGGAAGCTGTCGTTCCACACCTTCGCCTGGCGGGTGACCTCCTCGAGGATCCAGGTTCCGATCGGCACGATCAGCCCCGTGTCCTCGAGCGCGCCCATGAACTGGTCGGGATCGACCAGGCCGCGCGAGGGCTCGTTCCAGCGGAGCAACGCCTCGACGCCGACGAGGCGCTTGGTCCAGAGCGAGACGATGGGCTGGTAGTAGAGCCGAAGCTCACCGTTGTCGAGGGCCAGGCGCAACCGCCGCTCCGCCGTAGACGGGGTGATCTGGTCACCCATGGCCCGGTCGAACAGCGTGTAGTGGCCGGCGCCGGCCTGCTTGGCCTGGTGCAGGGCGGCGTCGGCGTCGCGCAGCACCTCGTCGGGTCGGGTGCAGCGTTCCTCGGTGATGGCGACGCCGATGTCGGCCGACAGGCGCACCTTGGTGTCGCCCACGTCGAAGGGTGTCTCGATGAAGGCCAGCACGGACCTCGCGATGCGCTCGGCCGAGATGGCCGTCGAGACGTCGGGGCAGAACAGGACGAACTGGTCACCGGCGTAGCGGACGGCGCGGTCGTCGGTCCCGATCGCCTCGACGAGCCGAGCCGCCACCGCCACGACGAGCTGGTCGCCGAGCGTCGGCCCGTAGGTCTGGTTGACGTCCTCGAGCCCCTCGAGATCGACGAAGAACACCGCGATGCGCCCGTTGCGCCGGCGGGTCAGCTTGAGCATCTGGTCGAAGCCGTCGCCGAGGAAGCGCCGGTTGGGCAAACCGGTCAGCGCGTCGTGGTACGAGAGGCGGTAGAGCTCGGCCCGGGCCTCCTTGGCGTCGCGGTAGCGCCGCACGGCGTAGATCCCGGCGCCGATGGGCACCACCACGAGCAACGCGAGCAGTCCGCTGCGGCCCTGGCCCGACAGGCCGTCGGCCCAGTTGCGGATGTGGCCGAACAACCCGGTGAGGTACAGGGCCGCGACGACGACGACGCCGACCGCCACGATGACGGTGAGGTCGCGCCCGGCGCGGGTGTTGGCGTCGTCGGTGTGGAGCCGGCCCTGCTCCTGTTCACGGTCGATCGCGTGGTTCACGTGGGTTCCGGTGTGGGTGGGGGCAGTCCTCGCACCCTACCCATCGGCTCCGGAGCCGCCGGATTGAGCGCGGCCCAGTTGGTCGCGCAGCCGCGGGCCCGCGGGTTCGGGCAACGGCAGGGTCGTCTGGACCGCGTCGCCCCGGGCCAGGCGCATCTCGACCACGAGGCGCTCGACCTCGTCCCAGGTCTGCGCGCGGGGTCCGTCGAGGTGGCGGTTGTAGGGCTGGTCGAAGACCACGACCTGGTTGCCGGCGGAGCGCAGGTCCACGATGTTGTGCGGCGCGTCGTCGACGTACACGTCGGCCTCGATCCCGGGCTTGTGGCCCAGGAAGCAGAGGTCGCGGTACGGGATGCCGGCGGCATCGAGCCACGCCACCGTGTCAGCGGCCGCGACGGCGTGGCCCCAGTTGGCGTAGAGCCGGTGGGTGACGATGCGGATCCAGACGCCCGCGTCGCTCAGCCGCCAGAGCGCTTCGGCCGCACCGGGGACCACCGGCATGGTCGCGAACATCCGGTGCACGAGGACGGCCTGGCGGTGGAGCTGGTCGAACTCGTCGTCGGTGAGGTCCCACTCGTGGTAGTTCCAGGTCTGTTGCGGCGGCAGCTCGGCCGGGTCGATCCCGCGCTCGGCCGCCACGACCTCGCGGAACGCGGTGGCGTGATCGGCGCACACGCCGTCGAGGTCGACGGCCAGGACGAAATCCATCAGCCGCTCGACCTGGTCACCCGATCGACGCGCCGAGGAAGTCGAGGCCTGCGTCGAGGAACCCGAAGTCCTTCGGCGTGGCGAAGTGGTCGACGTTGCGCAACACGACCACGCGAGCGTCGGACAACCGCTCGGCCAGCGGATCGGCGGGCCCCGCGAAGTCGCGGTCGCCGATGACGATGAGCACCGGTCCGACGATCCGTGCCAGTCCCTCGTCGGTGATGGCGGTCGGCGAGGGACGGCGCAGACAGGCGGCAAGGGCGACGCGGTCGTTGCCCGGCTCGTCGGCCTGGCCGCGGAAGTACTGCGCCACCGGTGACAGCTCGTCGTCGGTGCCCTCGCCGGCCACGGCGTCGGCGAGGAGGGCCGAGCTCTCGTCGTGGCGGAACAGGTTGGCCCCGACGCCGGCGACCACGATCCGGTTGAATCGCTCAGGGTGGGCCGACGCCAGCACGAGCAGCGTGCGCGCGCCGAGCGAGAAGCCCACGGCGTCGACGGGCTCGTCGGGCAGTGCTTCGAGCACCAGGTCCTCGAGGCGGTCGTAGGCGGCCGGGTCGTGGGGCTTGGGGGCCTCGCCGTGGCCGAGCAGGTCGACGGGCAGCACCTGACGCCCGGCGTCCTGCAGCAGGTCGATCCATCCGGTCTCGCCCCACGTGCGGGCGCTCGACGTCGCGAACCCGTGGAGCAGCAGGACCGGCGGATCGGCGGCCGTCACCGGCTCGCGTTCCTGCGCTCGCGCCGGGCGGTGACCGGTCCGGAGTAGCGCGCGATGCAGTAGATCGCCCGCACGCCGTCCTTCCACCCGATCTTCTTGCCTTCGTCGTAGGTCCGGCCGCTGTAGGAGATGCCGATCTCGAAGAGGCGCCAGTTGCCCGCCGCCACCTTGGCCGTGATCTCGGGCTCGATGCCGAAGCGATCCTCCTCGAGCACGAAGCTCTCGAGCACCTCGCGCCGGAAGGCCTTGTAGCAGGTCTCCATGTCGGTGAGGTTGAGGTCGGTCACCATGTTCGACGCGATGGTCAGCATCTTGTTGCCGACCGAGTGCCAGAAGTACAGGACGCGGTGGGGCCGGCCGCCCATGAAGCGGCTGCCGTACACGACATCGGCGCGGTCGTCGATCAGCGGCGCCAGCAGGTCGCCGTACTCGCCGGGGTCGTACTCGAGATCGGCATCCTGGACCAGGACGTACGGCGCCCGCGCCTCGGAGAAGCCGCGACGCAGCGCCGCGCCTTTGCCCTGGTTGTGGGGTTGCAACAGGACGCGGATCCGCGCGTCGTCGAGCTCGGCGAGGACATCACGGGTGCCGTCGGTCGAGCCGTCGTCGACGATGATCAGCTCGGCCAGGTGGGGAGACGCGAGCACCAGCTCGACGACCGCGGAGATGGTGGCCAGCTCGTTGAAGCACGGCATCACGACCGAGAGGCAGGCGGCGGAGGGATCGGCGGCGTCAGCCATTGGCTTCTCCTGAGGTGTCGGCTCGTCGGCGGATCAGCAGCTCGCGACCGGCCTCGGCCAGGAGCAGGAAGAGGGTGAGCAGGCCGAGGACGTTGACCTTGTCGAACTGGACGGGCCACTGGAAGTCGGCAGGGTTGGGATGACGGAACTGGGCCTGGACGATGTAGAGCGCCGCCACGGCCAGCGAGGCGGCCGCGGCCAGGCCCAGTAGAGCGCGGCCGCGCCGGTATCGATAGCAGACCACGATGAGGCCCGTCACCACGACGACGCAGGTCGGCATGACGAGACCGTGGAACGGTGCAGCCAGCAGCGCGAAGGCGGCGAAGAGCCCCGCCACCACCAGCGTGCCGGTCCACCCGACGGTGGGCCGGGCGTCGGCGAACGGTCGGTCGAGGGCGGGGTCGGTCGGGTGGGCCCAGGACCGGTCGAGCGCCCTGGCCCGCCGGCGGCCGCGGCTGACCACGATGAGCACGAGCGCCAGCACGACGCCGAGGATGCTCAGGCCGATGGCGATCCAGATGGTCTGCTGAGGCTGCCAGACCACGTGGATCTCGAGCGGCCCGTGCCCGTACACCGCGGGGTCGATGAGCCAGCCGTTGCCGTAGCCGTCGACGACCTGCGGGGCCGGCAGGGCCTTGCCGTCGACGGTCGCGTGCCACCCCACGCTCCAGGACTGGTCGACGGCCAGCCAGAACGGCTTGGACGCGGCGGGCACCTCGAGGTCGTAGTCGACCCGACCCGTGTGCCGCACCACGACCTTGGGTGCCGCCACCGCCGACGACGCACGATCGGCCACCATCGTGCTCAGCGGCGTCGCGGCGCCGCCCTTGTCCGAGCTGAGCGCCAGCTGGTCGATGTCGATGCCCAGCCGACGCCCCACCGCGGTCTGCAGGACGTGCTCGCCCTTGGCCAGGTCGATCGACGCGTCGCCGCAGGTGGAGACGGCCAGGAGGTTGCGCGCCACCGCGTCGGTCGAGCTGCCGGTGACCCGCACCGGGACGGGCCGGCCGTCGATGGTCACCAGGTCGGACCGGCACCCGCTGTCGAAAGCCGCGGGGGTGGGCGCGACCTGCTCGCCCGGGATGCCGAGCTCGGCGATGGCGACGGGGGCCTGGCTGTACCCGTTCGAGTACCAGTCCTTCTCGCGGACGACGCGTGCGTCGGTCACGGTGAAGCGCACCACCCGTCCGGTGACCGACCTGGGCAGGGTCACGGGCACGCTGACCGTCGCGTTCGGCTTGGTTCTGTCCGCGATGGGCGGCACCGCGACCTTGACGGCGGTCGCCGGGTTGCCGTCGGCTTCGACGGTGAGCTCGGTGGGTACCGAGTGGCGCCCGTCGGCCACGATCTGCAGGTCGAGGTGCGAGACGGTGATGGGATGGCCGAAGTCGTACTGCAGCCAGGCCCCCGTCGCCTGGTTGAACACCCCGCTCCAGAACGTCGCCGGGTCACCGTCGAGCGCGGCCGAGGCGCGATCCTGGATGGAGCCCTGCAGGTGCCCCGACGAGGTGGCGGTGATGCCGCCGTGGGCGGCATCGGGAATCCCGAGCAGGCTGTCGATCGTCGCGTCGGACACGTAGTCGGACAGCGCGGCCGTCCCGGTCATCGAGAACGAGCGGGCGGTGGGCAGCTCGATGAGGCGCTTCATCAGCGGCTCTTCGTCGAGCCGCACGGGCTCGGCCGGGTTCGAGCGAAGGCGGGTGAAGATCTCGATCAGCCGGTGGTCGAGCGACGAGGCCCCGGCCCAGCTGAGCAGGTCGGTCGGCGGGCGCACGACCTCGTCGACGTTCGCCACACCGGGGATGTGCACCTCGGCGAAGCCGACACCGCTCACGCCGTCGTATTCGGGGCGCTTGGCGATGTTGGTCTGGGTGACCTCGAGCTCGAGGTGGTGGAAGGTGCGCTTGGCGAAGTGGACGGTCTGGCCCGGCAGGGCGCGCGACGAGGCGTCGAGCGAGAGCGTCACCGGCTTCTGGTCGTCGAAGTGCAAGGTGACCTTGGTGATCCATCGGTTGCGCACGAGGTTGATGGGTTGCAGCAGCTGGATGTGGTCGGTGGTCACGGGATGGTCGAGGGAGATGATCAGCCGCTGGCCCGTCGGATCGGCCAGCGCGCCGACACGCCACGCGCTCTGCGGGTCACCGTCCATCGCGTTGTCGGGCCGATCGTCCGGCGTGTAGGTGACCGGGTTGCCGTAGTCGGTGGCGGTCACAGTGGCACCGCCGCGCTGCTCGGTGACCGTCTGGTCGGCGCTGGTCTCGTTGGGGAAGACATCGAGGCGCTGGTCGGTCGGATCGAACGGGGCGACCTCGTCGGCCTGCTCGGTGTAGCCGGTCTGCTCGCGGATGGTGCCCCAACGCTCGGCCCGCTTGCGGTTCGTGTCGGTGACCACCAGATCGGCTCCCGCCTCGTAGATCTGGTCGAAGGCCGCTCGGTCCGAGGCGTCGGACGCGGCGAAGAAGTCGGCCTGCGGACCGTCGAGCAGGCCCAGCGCCGCCGCATCGACCAGCCCGTCGGAGTCGCCGGCCATGAGCAGGGACCCGTCGGCCGGGTGGGTGCGCACGATCGGCAGGGGATCCTTGACCGCGAAGCTGGCCACTGGCGGCGGGTTCGGGAGGTTCGGATCGGTGCCGAGCGCCACCTCGTCGATCATGGGCTGCGTGGGTCCGGCCACGTTGGCGGTGGGCGGCCCGAAGCCGATCGGCGAGTCGAGACCGGGCGTGTGGGTCAGCAGCTGCCACATCGGGATCGGGCGGGCGGTGCGGTAGCGCTCGTACTGCAGGTCGCTGCGGTCGACGACGTCGCCGACGCCCATCAGGCGCGCGATGGGCGCGATCGAGCGGGGATCCATGTCGTCCTCGGCGAAGCGGGTGTCGAAGTCGTCGAGCAGCGCAGCCGACTGCGCCGAGCCGTACTGGAACAGCTCGTGAGCGACGTAGGGCCGTTCCATCAGGCCAGGGGTGACGGGATCGACCGTGTTGCCCCACCGGTAGCTGGCGAAGTCCGAGCCCGGCACCTCGAGCACGCGGGTGCTGTCGCCCTGGCTCTGCAGGTAGTTGGCCGCCTGGGTCCAGTAGGTCGGGATGTTCTCGGGACGCTCGAGGTTGGCGGCCACCATCTGGCCCGTCCACAGCGTCGACAGGTTGGCGAACAGCACCACCGCGGCCAGCGCGCTCACCGCCACCGACCACTGCGGCCGAAGGCGTCCCACCGCCGAGACGCCGGCGCCGAGCAGCATGGCCAGCCCGAGCACCACCAGGGGGACCGCTCGGGGCGTGCTGCGCAGTGCCAGGCCGGCGTCGGTGCGGGTGAACGCCTTGAACAGCGCGCCGAGCAGCGACGGATCGCTCCACGGATGCGAGGCGATCGCGGTGAACGCCCCCATGACGAGGATGGCCAGGAACAGGGCGCGGTAGCGCCAGCGCACCAGCGCGGCGGCCACGATGGCGAGCACCGGGATGAGGAAGCTGAGGCTGACCGCGGCCAGGTTCGTGGTGTAGGTCGCGCTCGGCGCGGTCCACGGCCCGAGCTTGTCGTCGCCGTAGAAGAACCAGTAGCCGAGCCCTCGCAGGACCTCGGGGGCGCTCGAGACCTCCGCGACGGTCTTGTAGGTCTCGGTGTAGCGGGTGACGGGCAGACCAAGATGTCCCTCGGCCCACAGCCCGGCGATCCACCACAACGAGGTCACGATGGTGAGCACACCCATGCGTCCCATCGCCGCCAGCGCCTCGCGCCCGGTGACCTCGTGCTCGACGAACACGGCCCACACGACATAGAGCAGTGGCCCGGTGCCGATCATGAGGAGCGCGGTGGCGTTGATGCCGCCGACGGTCAGCACGACCAGGGCGAACAGCGCCGGGTACCGCCAGCCGCCGCGTCGCAGGGCCCGTGCCGTCAACGCGATCATCCAGGGCAGGGCGGCCCAGGGCAGCAGGATCACCGAGATGCGCGCCGCGTACTCGAGCAGGTACGGGCTGAACATGTAGGCGAGGCTGGCGACGAGGATGCCGCCCCACGCCTCCCTGCCGTCGGTGGGCCCACCCTCGGTGCCCGCGTCGGTGCCCCACCCGAGCGTCCGGCACAGGTAGCGGACACCGAGGCCGGCCGCCACCATGACGGTGCCGATCCAGATCCGCTGCGCTATCCAGTCGGGCACGCCCACCGTGTTGAAGAGCCAGTAGAAGGGGCCCATCGGCCACAGGTAGCCGATGTACTGGTGGGTGACGGTGCCCATCCCGATCTGGCTGTTCCAGACGTAGGGCGCCTCGGCCAGGACCTTGCCGGGGTTCAGGTAGAGGTACGTCTTGGTGTCGGCCCCGACCTGGCCCGGCTGGGTCAGCAGCAGCGGCACGTAGGCCAGCAGCGCGGGCAGCGCGATCGTGACCCATGCGCCGATGCGCCAGGCCCGCGGTCGGCTGTCTGCGGTGATCTCTGCGGTCACGAACGCTCGCCGGAGCGGAGCTGGCGACGCATGGCCTCGGCGGCCAGGGGAGTGAGGACGCCGATGGCCGTGGCGTCCCAGGTCAGCGAGGCCGCGTGCTTGAGCGCGCCCTCGCTCAGGCGCAACCGGAGCTGTTCGTCGCCGATGACCCCGGCGATCTTCTCGGCCAGGTCGCGCGAGCCGTCGGCCAGCAGGCCGCTGCGTCGATCGACGACCGCGTCGATGTGCCCGTTGATCCGGGTGGCCACCGCCGGGGTGCCGCACGCCGCCGCCTCGGTCAGCGTCATGCCCCAACCTTCGGCGATCGAGGCGCTGACGACCAACCAGGCCTGGCGGTAGAGCGTGATCAGCTCGTCGTCGGACACGCGGCCGGCCAGACGGATCCAGTCGTCGGCGTCGAGGTCGGAGATCTGCTGCTCGAGCGCGAGACGCTCGTAGCCGTCGCCGACGATGACGAGCTGGACCGACCGATGCTGCTCGCGCACCTCGGCCACGACGCGGATCAGCTCGTCGAACCGCTTGGGCGACATCAACCGGCCGACGCTCACGATCAGGGGCGTGGGGCTCTTCGGCCCGAGGGGCGTGAACCGGCTGTCGATGCCCGGTGGCACGACGGAGATGCGCTGCGGCGAGAAGTGCAGGTAGTCGATGAGCTCGCGGCGCGACGACTCGGACAGCGTCACGAGGGGGGTGCGCCGGTAGATCGGGGGAGCGACGTGCCGCTCGATGAACTCACCCCACGGCGCCAGGCGATCGTCGAGCACGAGCCGCCACATGTCCTTGTGGACGTGGTGCACCACCGTGATGTGCGGCGCGCGAGCCCAGAGCGGGCTGAGGTACGGCGTGCCGTTCCAGTACTCGACCAGACCGTCGTAGGGACCCAGCTGGCCCAGCACCTCGGAGATCACCGACGTGGGGAACACCATGAAGCGGCCGTGCTTGCGGACCACCCGGTAGCCGTCGCGCACCCCTTCGGGGGGATGACCCTGCGCGTACGAGGTGCGCATGGTCACCTCGATGCCGGCCTCGGCCCACCGGCGCAGCACCTCCGCGGCGTGGACCTCGGAGCCGCCGGCCTCGACGTCGGCCAGATCGCGCCACGCCAGGATGTGCACCCGGCGGAGGCCGGCGGCCTGCGCCATCTCGCTCAGGTCGGTCATGTCGCGGCCGACGCAGGACGGCTCGGGATGACCGGGGCGTCGCGACCGGTGCCCTGCTCGTGGTACTCGTCCTCGACGTTGACCGACCAGATGTCGTGGTCGGCGCCGAACAGGTTCTCGACGGTCAGCATGGCCGTGTACATCGAGTGGTCCTGGTTGTTGTACTTGTGCATGCCGTTGCGTCCGACCGGGTGCACGTTCGGCGTGTGCGCCTCGAGCCACGACCGCAGGACCTCGACGTTGGCCCGGTAGGTCTCGTCGTAGACGGGGTAGGCCTTGGGCATGCGCACCACGTAGCCGGCCTCGACCAGCGACGGGTCGATCAGGCCGAGGTGCTCGAGGTCGCCGGTGGCGCGGGCGACGAGGTCGTCGTCGGGCAGGCTCCAGACGTCGTCGCCCTCGAACACGAAGTACTCGAGGCCGAGGCAGGTGCGTCCGTCCTTGACCATGTACGGCGACCACGCGCCGAAGTTCTGGATGCGCCCGAGCGGGCGGACCTCGGGTGAGTGGATGTAGATCCAGTTGTCGGGGAAGCCGGCCTCGGCCGGGACGACGAGCGCGACCGTCAGGAAGTCGCGGAAGGTCAGGCCGTCGGCCGCGGCCCGCACCTCGGCGGGAACGGGCGGGTCCATCGCCCGCAGGAGGTGTGGCAACGGCATGGACGAGATGAGGTGGTCGAGTGGGTAGTCGGTGTCGGCCCCGCCGCAGGTGGCGACCGCGTTGCGTGGCCCGGGTGCCGTCGTGGTCGATCCGGGTGACCGCGGTGTCCATCACGACCTTGGCCCCGCCCGCCTCGACCAGCTCACGGCAGCGCTCCCACATCATGCCCGGGGCCGTACTTGGGGTATTCGAACTGCTCGATCAGGCTGGTGACCTGCGTGGACGCCTTGCGCCGGCGGCCGAACAGCTTGGCCCGCGCCGGCTCCCACACCGCCTGCACGAGCGACATCCCCTTGATCCGCTGGGCGCCCCAGTCGGCCGAGAGCTCGGAGGCCGGGACACCCCACACCGTCTCGTTGTAGGACTTGAAGAAGTGGCGGTACAGCCGCCACCCGTAGTTGGCGGCGATGTAGCCCTCGAGCGTCGTCTGATCCCTGGGGGGTCGCACCCGCACCCAGGCGTAGGACGCCATGCACCGCGTCGCCTCGACGATGCCGAGGTTGCGCAACGCGTTGAGCGGCTTGATCGGGTAGTCGAAGAACTTGCCCTGGTAGTAGATCCGGCTCATGCGTGGGCGCACCATGAGCTCGTCGTCGGCCAGGATCTCGTGCCACAGCTGCTCGACCGGCTTCACCTTGGTGAAGAACCGGTGGCCGCCGATGTCGAAGCGCCACCCGTCGGCCTGCGCCGTCCGGCTGATGCCTCCGACCACCGAGTCCGACTCGAGCACGACGGGCACCACGTCGCGCTTGACGAGCTGATAGGCGGCCGTGAGCCCCGCAGGGCCGGCCCCGATGATGACGACGTGGCCGGGATCGACCGGGCCGTCGGCTTCGGTGCGGGGCTCGGATGGGGACATGGATGGGCACTCTCGGGCATGGACGAGGCGGGACGGAGCCCGCGCAGTCTAGTGAGCAGAGGCCGGCGTCCCCGGGCACCCCCGCCCCGAAACTATGGTCGTCCGGATGAGCGACATCGAGGGGCCGACGCGTCGCGCCCCGAATCCGGCTGGGGTGCCCGGGGCGGTCATCTTCCTCTCGTGTGTGGCCATCGGGACGGGGCTGGTGCTGCGCTTCGTCACCCGGTCGCCCCTCTGGCTCGACGAAGCCCTGTCGGTGAACATCGCCAAGCTGCCGATCTCCCAGATCCCGGCCGCGCTGCGCCACGACGGCCATCCACCGCTGTACTACGTCCTGCTGCACGGGTGGATGTCGGTGTTCGGCAGCAGCGACTGGGCCGTGCGGGCCCTGTCGGGGCTGTTCGCCGTGGCCACCCTGCCGTTGGCCTGGGTCCTCGGCCGGCGCCGCGGCGGCCCGTTGCTGGGCTGGCTGTTCACCGCGGTGATGGCCATGTCGCCCTTCGCCCTGCGCTACGCCACCGAGACCCGCATGTACTCGCTTCTCATGGCCGGGGTGCTCGTGCTGTACCTGCTCGTCGACGACATCGTCCGACTCGAGCGCCGGGGGTGGCTGCGCCTGGTCGGACTCGGATTGCTGTCAGGTCTGCTGCTGTTGACGCACTACTGGTCCATCTGGCTGCTCGGATCGGTCGAGCTCGTGCTGGCGTGGCTGTGGTGGCGCCGTCCCGACGAGCGGAGCGGCCCCGCCCGTGCCTTCGTCGCCATCGCCGTCGGCAGCCTGCTGTTCGTCCCCTGGGTGCCGTCGTTCCTCTACCAGGCCGCGCACACCGGCACGCCGTGGGCCGGTCGGGTCCGTCCCACCAGCCTGATCGGCGCCACCATCCAGGACGTCGGCGGAGGCGCGTTCAAGGACGCCATCTTCGTGGGCGCCATGATGGTCGCCCTCGCGCTGCTGGGGTTGTTCGGCCGGGCCATCGACGACCACCGCGTCGAGCTCGAGCTGCGCACCCGTCGCTTCCTGCGCTACGAGGCGGTCGTGGCCGCCTCGACGCTCGCCATCGGCGGGCTCGTCGGGCTCGTCACCGCGAGCACCTATGCGACGCGCTACGCGTCGGTCGTCTATCCGTTGTTCGCGCTCCTGATCGCCGCGGGCCTCGCCTGCTTCCGGTCGCCCGCGTGCTGACCGGCGTGCTGGCCGGGTTCCTCGTGCTCTGCCTGCTCGGCGCCTACTGGAACATCACCTATCCCCGCACCCAGGGACGCGTCGACGCCCACGCGATCAACGCCGTGGCCGACACCGGTGATCTTGTCGTGTTCTGCCCCGACCAGCTCGGCCCGGCCTTCAGCCGATCGCTGCGGCCAGGGCTCGACGAGGTCGTGTACCCGACCCTCAAGTCGCCCCTGCGCGTCGACTGGGTCGACTACGCCAAGCGGAACGCGGCGGCGGATCCGGGCAAGATCGCCGGCCAGATCCTGCACCGCGCCGGGTCGCACCGGATCTTCCTGGTGTGGCAGGGGGCCTACCGCACGCTCGGGACGCAGTGCGAAGCGCTGCTGAACACGCTGGCGGCGGCGCGGCCGGGGGCCAAGACCATCGTGGCCTCGGGGGGCGCCGCGTACTTCGAGCCGGCGGCCGTGGTGGTGTTCCCACCGCGCTCACCCTCGGCCTGATCAGCGGTCGGATGACCGGTCGAGGTGGGACGCGGCTCTCTCCGCTCGGTCAGTGGTGGCCGACGACGGTGGCGCCCATGGCGAGGGGCGGGACGTCGCAGCGGTCGGCGATGTCGGCCACGAAGGCCTGGAACGCGGGGACGTCCTGCAGCGAGTCCGCGTCGTCGACGTCGTGCTCGACCACGACGTGGACGAAGCTCACGCCGTCCTCGAGCCGATGCACCGTGTAGGTGAACCCCTTCGGATCGCGGTCGTCGAGTTGCGCGAACACGGCCTCGATGAGTCGTTGGTTCTCGTCGGCCCGCTCGGGCTTGGCCTGGTAGCGCACCACTGTCGACCGCATGTGCTGCTCCTCTCACATCGGGACTGCACCCACGGTCAGCGTAGGTGTGTAACCGGCTCCCGAGGCCGCCGTCTACGTGGTGCGCCTCGGCCCGAGGTGTGGAGAGATCCCTCCCACGCGGTTCGAGGAGCACCCATGAGCGACACGCCCGACCCGACGGTCACCTTGGAGGACAAGCTCACGGCGTTCGCGGCCGGGCTCACGCCGGACGAGCAGATCGTCCTGCACGATGTCGTCGCCCTGGCCGGCGGGGCCGCCGATGTCGAGGGCTTCTCCATGTCCTTCGGCCGGGTCGGCCTGACCGGCGATCCCGACGAGGGTGGCGAGCTCACCGGCTTCTCCAGCGATCCCGACGAGGGTGGCGACGTCACGTTCGCCAACACGTTCGTGATGCTGGGTCACCTGCACCAGCTGCTGCCCCGGCCCCGTCGCTAGCCGAGGTCGCGGATCGGGACGGCGTTGCTCGGCGAGGTCGCCGAGCGGGACCCGCCCCCCGAGTACTGTCGGGAGCGTGGCCGACCTCACCGCGCTCGACATCGCCTGCCCTCGGTGCGGCCAGCAGGTGGCCGAGCGGTTCTACGGCCCGTGCCTGTCGTGTCGTGACGAGCTCCGGTCCTCGCAGGGCAACCAGGGGCACCTGGCCGAGGCGGTCGACTACGAGCCGAAGATGAACGTGACGCCCAACGCGGTGGCGATCAAAGACTGACCATCGCCGTCGGCCTCAGCCGCGGGCCGTGGCGTGGCGGGGTCTGGCCGAAGGCGAGGATGAGCTGCATCGCCCGCGCCCGGTGCGGTCGTTCGTCGTCGAGCAGCTCGAGCATGCGGCGGTCGTCACCGCGGCGTTCGCCCGCCAGGTTCCACGTCACCATGGAGGGCAGTCCGTAGTCGCCGACGACCACGATGTCGGGATCGCCGAACACGGCGCGAGCGACGGTCGTGGCCGTCCACGGGCCGATGCCGCGGAGCTGGCAGAGACCGGCCATGAGGCTCTCGGCGCCGCGGTCGGCCAGCCGCTCGAGCCGTCGGGCCACGCGGCAGGCGGCCAGCAGGGGTTCGGCGCGCTTGCGGTCGATCCCGAACCGGTGCAGGTCGTGGTACGAGAGCTCGGCCAGCCGGGCGGGATCGGGGGAGAGCGCGAGAGGTGCCGGGCCAGGGGCGGCTTCGCCGCAGGCGCGGGCCAACGCCCGCCAGCTGCGGGCGGCGTCCATGCCGGGCACCTTCTGGGCGACGATGGCCGGCAGGAGCGCCTCGATCACCGCGCCGGTGCGTCCGATGGCGAGGCCGGGGTGGCGCCGCCAGGCCTCACGCAGGGACGGGTGCCCGGGGACGTAATCACGGCTGTCGTCGTCGAGGCCGAGCAGGCCCGGCGCCCGGGCGGTGACGATCTCGGCGCCCGGGCCCCAGGCCCGGGTCCGGATGGGAGGGCCGAGGGTGACGTGCAGCGTGGCCGGACCCTCGGGCGTGCGCGTCGTCCACCAGATGCCGTCGCCGGCGACCCGGATGCGACCGGCGCCGTGCAGCGACCGCACGGTGGCCACCACGTCGACCGGTCGGGTCGGCCGCAGGATCAGACCGGCAGCTCCTCGATGGTGACGCTGCGGAAGACGTCGCCCCGCTGCACGGCCTGCACCGCGTCCATGCCGCTGGTGACCTGGCCGAACAGGTTGTACTGCTTGCCGAGCCCGTTGCGGAGATCGCTCAGGCAGATGAAGAACTGCGAGCCGTTGGTGTCGGGCCCGGCGTTGGCCATGGCCACCGTGCCGGGCATGTACTCGCCCTGGACGGGCTCGTCCTCGAACTTGTAGCCGGGGCCGCCGCGGCCGGTGCCCTCGGGGCAACCACCCTGGATCACGAACCCGGGCTCGACCCGGTGGAAGGTGAGGTTGTCGTAGTACCCGCCACGGGCCAGCGACACGAAGTTGTTGACCGTCTTGGGCGCCAGGCGCGGGTCGAGATCCATCACGATGTCGCCGCGATCGGTGGTGATCGTGACCCGGTAGATGGTGTTCTCGTCGATGGACATCTCTGGGGGATTCGGCATGGCGCCATCCTTGCACCCGCGGCCTAGGGTCGCGCCCATGCCCCGGCTCACCCACACCGAAGCGAGCGCCGCGCTGGCCCGCCTCGATCCGACGATGGCCGTCCTGGTCGAGCGCCACGGACCGATGAGGCTGCCGCGTCCCGTCGCGGCGGCCCGGCGATTCGAGCAGCTGGCCGAATCGATCGCCTATCAGCAGCTCGCGGGCAAGGCGGCGGCCACCATCTGGGGTCGCTTCCGGTCGCAGTTCGGGCCGGGCCCGCTCGACGCCGCCGAGGTGCTGGCGGCGCCGATCGAGGACCTGCGCGCCGCCGGGTTGTCCGGTTCGAAGGCGGCGGCCATGCACGACCTGGCCCGCCACGTCGACGACGGCACCCTGGCACTCGACCGGGCCGGGCGGCTGTCCGACGCCGACCTCACGGCGCAGCTGGTCCAGGTGCGGGGGATCGGCCCCTGGACGGCCGACATGTTCCTGCTGTTCACGCTGCAGCGCCTCGACATCTGGCCCACCGGTGACTACGGCGTGCGCACCGGCTACGGCATCGCCTACGAGCTGGCCGACGCACCGACCGCCAAGGAGCTCGACGAGCTCGGCGAGCGCTTCCGGCCCTACCGCAGCGTGGCCGCCTGGTACTGCTGGCGGGCCCTCGACTCGCCCGGCGGGCGGGCCTGAGGCGGATCGACCGCGGACAGGCCCTTCCAGAGGATCGTGAAGATGAGCTCGACCGTGCGCTCGAGGTTGCGCCCCCCGCTCTCGATCCAGACCAGCGTCGCCCCCTCGAGGAAGCCCACCAGGCCCCGCGCCGCGATCCGGGCGTCGGTGGTGCCCCCCCAACCGCTGGCGAGCTCCTCGAAGCGCTGACGGCGCTCTCGGCGCACGTCGGGGTGGTCGATGGCCGCGGTCGTGCTCATCAGCCGCCAGCTGGCCGCGTTGCGCCGGGCGAAGCGCAGGTAGCAGTCGATGGCCGATCGCAGCCGCACGGCATCGGGCGCGTCGGGATCGATGGCCAGGTCGAGCTGGTCGTGGAGGTGGTGGAGGCTGCGCAGGTAGACGGCCGCGATCAGCCCCGACTTGTCGCCGAAGTAGTTGTAGACGAGTCCGCGCGACACGCCGGCGGCCGCCGGCCAGCTCCTCGAAGGTCACCTCGGCAGGGTCGCGGTCGACGAACACCCCTTCGGCCGCCTCGAGGATCTGCTCGCGCCGGACCTCGGGATCGAGCCGAGTCCTCGGCCGGGTCGCAGGGCTCACGGTCATGCCTTCTGCCTCGGCCCTGGATCAGCTCGCCGGCGCGGTCGCGGGGGCCGGCCTGACCCCGGGCTCGACGTCGAGCGGGAAGTGGCAGGCCACGTAGTGGCCCAGGCCGATCGGGCGCATCTTGGGTTCGACCTGGGCGCACATGTCCTGCGCCTTGGGACAGCGGGTGCGGAACCGGCAGCCGCTCGGAGGCGCCACGGGGGAGGGCAGCTCGCCGGCCAGCGTGTTGCTCTCGGTGATCTTCACCGACGGATCGGGGACCGGGATCGAGCTCAGCAGCGCGGCCGTGTAGGGATGCGCCGGTCGGGCGTAGAGGTCGTCGGGCTTGGCGACCTCGCACAGCTTGCCGAGGTACATCACCGCCACCCGGTCGCTGATGTTCTTGACCACGGCCAGGTCGTGGGCGATGAACACCAACGTCAGGCCGTAGCGCTGCTTCATGTCCTCGAGCAGGTTGAGGATCTGCGCCTGCACCGACACGTCGAGCGCGGAGACGGGCTCGTCGCAGATGATGAGCTTCGGGTCGAGCACGAGCGAGCGGGCGATGCAGATGCGCTGGCACTGACCACCGGAGAACTGGTGCGGCCGTCGGTCGACCGAGGCCTCGGGATCGAGCCCCACGGCCTCGAGGGTGTCGTTGACGATCTTGCGCTGCTCGTCGGAGGACCCGCGCTTCCAGATGCGCAGCGGCTCGGCCACGATGTCGCCCACCTTGCGGCGGGGGTTCAGCGACGAGATCGGGTCCTGGAAGATCATCTGCATCTGCGGCCGGAGCTCGCGCAGGGCGCTCTCCTTGATGCGGGTCAGGTCCTTGCCGTCGTAGATCACGGACCCACTGGTCGGCTTGGGCAGCTGCATCATCGCCCGACCCGTCGTCGACTTGCCGCACCCGGACTCACCGACGAGTCCGAGCGTCTCGCCGGGTCGCACGTCGATGCTCACGTCGGTGACCGCGTGCACCTTGAGGCCGGTGGATCCGACCGGGAACTCGACCACGAGGTTCTCGGCGCGCAGGAGGGTCTCGCCTGCGTCTCGCAGGTGGGCGGTGCCGCTTCCGGCCATGTCAGGACTCCTCGGCCGGGGTGGCGACGGCCGGCGCCGCGGTCGTCGTCGTGTTCGTCATGGTGGTGGTGGTGGTCGTGCCGGCGGCGGTCGTGCCTGCCGCCTGGGGGGCTCCGACGGCGGTGACCTGATGGCCATTGGTGGCGGCCTGGTTGCGGGCCAGCGCATCGCGCGACTCGGGCGTGCCCACGGGGTACCAGCACCGGTAGAGGTGCCCCGGTGTCTCGGCCTGCACGAGCGGCGGTTCCTCGGTCAGGCACTTGTCCTGCACGTACTTGCAGCGCGGCGCGAAGTTGCACCCCTTCGGCGGGTGCACCAGGTCGGGTGGGCGACCGGGGATGATCTCGAGCAGGGTGTGGCTCGGGTTGCTCAGACGCGGGATCGAGCTGACCAGCGCCTCGGTGTAGGGCATCTTCATCTTCGAGAAGAGCACGTTCGTGGGCGCCTGCTCGACGATCTTGCCGGCGTACATGACGGCGATGTCGTCGGTGCGGCCCGCGACCACGCCGAGGTCGTGGGTGACCAGGATCATCGCCATGTGGCGCTCGCTCTGCTGGCGGGCCAACAGGTTGAGGATCTGCGCCTGCACGGTGACGTCGAGCGCGGTGGTCGGCTCGTCGGCGAAGAGGATCTTCGGGCCGCAGGCGAGGGCGATGGCGATGGTCACGCGCTGGCGCATGCCGCCGGACAGCTGGTGGGGGTACTCGGTGAGCCGCTGCTCGGGCTCGGGGATGCCGACCGACTGCAGCAGGGCCAAGGCGGTGTCGTGGGCCTCGCCCTTGTCCATCTTGAGGTGCTGGAAGAGCGACTCGGTGATCTGGCGCTCGATCTTCATCACGGGGTTCAGCGACGTCATCGGGTCCTGGAACACCATGGCCATCTCGGAGCCCCAGATCTCGCGCATCTGGTTCTGCGAGTAGCCGATGATGTCGGTGCCCTCGTAGTAGACGTGGCCCTCGCGCACGACGTTCTTGCGCGGCAGCAGGCCCATGATCGACCGCGACAGGATCGTCTTGCCCGATCCCGACTCGCCGACCACGCCGAGGGTGTGGCCCCGGGCGAGCTCGAGCGACACGCCGTCGACGGCGCGCACCGAGCCGCGCTCGGTCCGGAAGTGCGTCTTGAGATCGACGATCTTGAGCAGCTCGGCGGAGCTGTCGAGGTTGCCCGCGGCCGGACCGCTGATGACCTTCCGGCTCACAGGCCGCCTTCCTTCACGTCGAAGTACTCCCGGACGCGATCGCCCGCGAGGTTCAACGAGAGGACCGTCAGGAACATCACGAAGCAGGGGAGCAGCGAGATCATCGGGTTGGTCGAGAGGTAGTTCTTGCCCTCGTTGATCATGGTGCCCCACGTCGCGGTCGGCGGGGGGAGGGAGAGGCCGAGGAAGGCCAGGCCGCCCTCGGCGACGATGGCGACGGCGACGCCGATGATGGCGAACGACAGCACCGGCAGCATCACGTTGGGCAGGATCTCCTTGACGATGATCCGGCGGTGGCTGGCCCCGAGCGTGCGCGAAGCCAGGACGAACTCGCGCTCGGTGAAGACCAGGGTGCTGGCCCGCACGAGGCGGGCGATCGGCGCGATCGACACGATGCCGATGGCCAGCGCCACGGTCGTGACGGTGTGGCTGTCCGAGAAGGTGATGATGGCCAGCGCCAGGAGCAGGGCCGGGAAGGCGAGGAGCACGTCCATGGCGCCCATGAGTGCGGTCTCGAGCTTGCCCTTGAAGAAGCCCGAGACGAGCCCGACGGTGCCGCCGACGATGAGCCCGAGCAGGATGGCGGTGATCCCGACCGTGAGCGACACCTGCGCGCCGTGGATGACGCGGGAGAGCTGGTCACGGCCCAGGTCGTCGGTGCCGAGCCAGTAGGTCGTGCTCGGGCCCTCCTTGAGGGCGTCGTAGTGCTGGAAGTTGGGGTCCTTGAGGGGCAGGTAGTTGGCGAAGACGGCCAGGAACGTGATGAGCGCCATCCAGCTCGAGGCGATCCAGAAGCCGACGCCCAGACGCTTCTTGACCGCATCGCCGGGTACCTGGTCGGGGTCGAGCGAGTGCAGGATCTCGAGCTCGGCCACCTGGCCGTCGGCCACCTCGCCGATGCGCGTGGCCATGTCGCCCGACTCGAGGTAGTCGCTGGTCGGGAAGTAGTCCGAGCCGGGTGCCTGGGAGATGCGGCCGTCGGGCCTACGCGAGCTGTCGGGCATGCCGGATCCTCGGATCGATGACGGCGTAGAGCATGTCGACGCCGAAGTTGATCAGCACGTACGCGACCGCGACCAGCACCACGCCACCCTGGACGGGGATGTAGTCGCGCTCCTGGATGCTCACGACGATGTAGCTGCCGATCCCGTTGAGGGCGAAGAGCGATTCGACGATGAACGCACCACCGATGAGCCGGCCCATGTCGAGGCCGATGACCGTCACGAGCGAGAAGCTCGCGGGCCGGAAGGCGTGGCGAAGCAGCACCCGCCTCGACGAGATGCCCTTGGCCTTGGCCATCGTGACGTAGTCCTCTTGCAGCGTCGCGATGAGGTCGGTGCGCAGCAGGCGCATGTACACGGCCATCTCGCCCAGCGCCAGGGTGAGCGCGGGCAGGAAGAAGTCGTGGAGGTTCGCGATCGGATCGGAGGTGAACGCCACGTCTTTCGTGACGGGGAACCAACCTAAGTTCACGGCGAAGATCAGGATCAGCAGGATGCCGGCCACGAAGTCGGGGACCGAGAGCATGCCGAAGGCGATCGTCGTCGACGATCGATCGAAGAAGCTCCCGGCTCGTTGCGCGGCGATCAGGGCTATGGGCACGGCCATGAGCAGTGCCAGCAGCTGCGAGTAGATCAGCAGCTCGATCGTCACGGGGAGCCGTTGCTTGAGCGTCTCGGACACCGACGTGTGGAAGATGGCCGAGGTGCCCATGTCGCCCTTGGCCATGTCGCCGAGCCACTGCACGTAGCGAACGGGCAGCGGCTTGTCGAGTCCGAGTTGCTCACGCGTCTTCTGGAGTCCGGCCTCGTTGCAGCTGATGCCGCACACCACCTGGGCGGTGTCTCCCGGCAGCAGGTTCAGCATGAGGAAGGACAGGAAGGTGACCGCCAGCAGCACGAATGCCAGCTGCAGGAGTCGCCTACGGATGAACCTCATCGGCGGGTCAGGTCTTCCACATCTGCGTCCATCGGATCACACCACCGAAGTCGCCGCCACCACCGATGGGCAGCGAGGCCTCACCGTCGGGGAGCGGGCCGTTGGTGAGCCCCCGCATGTCGTTGCCGGCCACGATCACCCAGATCACGTGCTGGAGCCAGATGTAGGGGATGTCGACGGCGAAGCGCTGCTGCAGGGTGTCGTACGCAGCCTTGCGGGCGGCGAAGGTGGTGGCCTGCCGGCCGGCATCGAGGGCCGCATCGATCTGCGGATCCTTGTTGCGGGCGATGTTGAGCGTCAGGCCACCCTGCGCACTGGTTCCGGCGTTCTGCGAGTACCACCACAGGGCGTCGGTGTCGGGATCGACGGCACCGAACTGGCGCCACAGGTTCGCCTGGTAGTTGCCCACCACTGCGTCGCTGATGAACTGCGCCTGGTTGGTGGACTTGAGCGTGACGTTCATGCCGGCCTGGGACCACATCTGCTTGAGCAGCGTGATCTCCTTCTGGCTGTCCGGGTCGGTCGTGGCGTTCAGCGTGAAGGTCGGCGGGTGGCCGTGCGCCTGGGTGTACTTCGCCACGAGGTCCTTGGCCTTGGTCAGGTCGTAGTTCGGGTAGTTGGTGGGCGTGTACCACTTCGAGATGCTCTTGAACGGCCCGTTCGCGTCCGGGAGGATCGACTGGTTCATCACCACGTTGACCGCGTTGCGGTCGGTGGCGTAGGCCATCGCGGTCCGGACGTCCTGGGTCATCGCCGGGTCGGCCGCGTTGATGATCACGAAGCTGGACTCTTCGCCGGCGCCGTTGTCCTCGACCAGCTGCAGCTTGCCGTCCTTGGCCTGCTGGCGGAAGTTGATGATGCTGGTGGCGTTGTCGGTCTGCTCGACGTCGAGGTTGCCCGACAGCATCGCCGAGTCACGCGTGGTGTGGTCGGGGATGGGCTTGAAGTCGATGCCGGCCAGGTAGGGGAGCTGGGTCCCGTTGCTGTCCTTGCGCCAGTAGCTGGGGTACTTCTTGACGCTGAAGTGGTCGTTCTGGATCCACTGCACGTACTCGAAGGGTCCGGTGCCGATCGGGTGGTTGTTGCTGGCGGCGGTGGCCACGCCCTTCGAGTCGAAGCTCGACGGCGACGGGATCATGCCCACCTGCGAGGCGAGCGAGGCGGGGAACGAGACCCACGGGCTCTTCATCGTGAACCGCAGGGTGAGCGGTCCCGTGGTCTCGACCGAGGACACGTCCGAGAAGACCGGTCCCGTGAGCGCGTTGGAGAGGAACGCCTTGTAGACGGTGGTCACGGCGGCGCCGGTGAGCGGCTCGCCGTTCTGGAACGTGATGCCTGATCGCATCGTCACGTCCCACTGCGTGTAGGTGCTGTTCGGGGTGAAGCTCTTGGCCAGGTAGGGCTTCCAGTTGCCGTCGGCGTCGAAGGCCACCATCGGGTCGTAGACGGCGAGGCCGATCTCGGTGCCCGAGATGTCCCAGCGCGTGCTCGACGAAGCGGGGTTGTAGCCGCTGTCCTCGGCCTCGAGGCCGACGGTGATGTTGCCACCCAGCTTGGGCGTACCGGTGTTGGCGATCGTCTGGTTGGTCTCGGCTCCGACCTTCGCGGTGGTGCCGGTCGTGCCACCCGCGCTGTTCGAGCTCTTGCCGCAGGCGACCGCCACGAAGGCGAGCGCACAGACGATGCTCACCAGGGCGGTCAATCGGCGACGTGGATGCACTGGATCCAAGATCATTTCCCCCGTTCTGACGTATCGAGGCGACCCTGGTGGGTCTGAGCCCGACTGGGCCTCCCGCTCACCTGGCGTCGCTCGATCGTGTGACTGGCGCCACAGTCGCCGAACCTAGGCTCGGCCGGACACGGTGTCAATAACACCCCCCGACGGGATTCGGACCCCGTCCCCGGACGCACAGCGGCCCCGAGAAGCGGTCCGGCCGCAGCCGGTTCAGCTTCTCGGGGCCGACCCGTGCGAACCAGAGACCCCCGTCTCCACCGGTCCCGAGTGCTCGGTTCCGGCGGAGTGCCGTCCTCCCCGAGGGGAGGGGCGGAGCCCCTGTTCCTCACCCTGCCGCACCTCGGCCTTCGCTCCTCTCGCCTCCGGGTCGCCCCTTCGGTCCGTCTCGCATCGGCCTCGGCGTCGCCTGCCGCTCGGTCCCGTCGGGGTTGCCCCTTCCGCTTCCTCGCACCAGTCGCTCGTGGTTGCCGGCCTTCGGTTCGCCTCCGGGTCGCCCCTTCGGTTCGCCTCCGACCGACCTCCGTGGTTGCCGGCCTTCGGTTCGCCTCCGGGTCGCCCCTTCGGTTCGCCTCCGACCGACCTCCGTGGTTCGTGGCTCTCGGTCCGCCTCCGGGTTTCCCCTTCGGCTTCCCTCGTGCCCCTCACCGTGACAGCCGGGCTGAGGAGCACATTCCGCCCGGAGCACGCAGGGGTCAAGCACGTTCTCGCGATCCCCAGGGTTGTCCCCACACTTTCCCGGATCGTCCCCAGGACCCCCCTGGTTGTCGACAACCCTGCCCACAGGTCGTGCACAAACGGGCGCTCGTGGTCACGCGACCGGGGGGATCACCAAGGTCGCGGTACTCGTGGGTGTTGGTGAGCACCTCGTCGACGTAGGCCTGCGACGGGTTGTAGTGGTAGAAGGCCGTGCGCAGCCCCGCGTCGGTGGCCAGCGACCCGTAGCGGCAGAGCATCACCCCCGCGGTGAGCATCGCGTCGTAGATGTTCTGCGGGTCCTTCGTGCCGTCGTCGTCCCCGTCGCGTCCATAGCGGCGCCACGCGGAGGGGAGCACCTGCATCGGACCCACCGCCCGGTCGTAGGTGGGATCGTGGTCGAGCGCGCCGCCGTCGGTGTCGGGCACGAGTTGGGTGTTGTTCGTGCCGTCCAGCGCGATGCCGATGATGGGGTGGGCCTCCTCGCCGGCCGCGGACAGCGAGTCGTCGCCGTAGAGGCCGTTCTCGCTCTCGACCCGGCCGATCCCCGTGATGGCTGCCCAGGGCAGGTGGCAGCCGGGATCCTCGGTCCCCATCGTCGCGGCGGCCTTCCACGCGGCGTTCAGGGCGATGAGCAGCAGGTCGGTGCCGGTCACCTGCGCGGTGAGGCGCGTGTCGGCGACCTCGGACCGGTCCCGGTCGACCTCGGCGACCTCGGAGGCCTCGTCGCGCTGGGCGGTGGCCAGGTCGGCGGTGGCGGCGGCCTGACGCCGACGGACGTCGGTGAGGCTGGCCTGGTCGGTGCGCCGGGCGGCGCCGGTCGAGTGCACGATCGCCTCGTTGACCGCGACGTCGGTCAGGCGGGTCTGGCTGACGATGTCGACCAGCACGTGGGATGCCTGGGTGGCGCTGGCTCGGGCGGGATCCAACGCGGACAGGTCGTCCGCGTTGCTGCCCTCGGCCACGTACTCGCTCACCGCCAACGACGAGAGCTCGCGGCTGAGCTCGCGCAGACGATCCTGGGACTTCTGCTCGCGGCGGGCGGCGACGTAGATCTCGGCCACCAGGCGAGCTTCGGCCGTGCCGAGGATCACCAACCTCGCCTGCAGCGACCGCTCGAGGGCCCGCGTCGCGGTCAGGGTCCGCCAGTCGGCGCCGTAGCGCTTGGCGGCTTCGTAGTAGTACGGGCTCGACACCGGGACGTTCTCGAGAGCCGTGGCCAGGCGCGGATCGCTCACCGGGGGCGGGGTGAGCGCGCCGGACCTCGCGCCTGCGGGCTTCGCGCTGGAGGGCGTCGTGGCACCCGCGGACGGGACCGTGACGAGCGACGGGACGACCAACGCGGACACCAGCGCGACCATGGCGAGGGCGCGCCTGAAGGAGGTCCGACGGTGGTCCACGGGTCCATCTTGGTTCACCTAGGATCCGGCAGGTGAGGACCTTCGACGAGGCGCAGGCACAGGCAGCCGGCATCGAGGGGTGGCTCACCGACGGCCAGGCCCGCCTGCTCTGGGACTCCGCCCGGGCGGTGCGGTCGGGCGACCGCGTCGTCGAGATCGGCAGCTATCAGGGCCGCTCGACGGTGGTGCTCGCGGGCGCGGCCCCCGAGGGGACCGAGCTGATCGCCATCGACCCGCATGCCGGGACCGACCGCGGTCCCGAGGAGTACGAGGGCAAGGAGCTCGAGGCCGAAGCGGATCGCATCGCCTTCGAGCGCAACCTCGCCTCGGCCGGCGTGTCCGATCGGGTGACGTACATGCGGCGCTGGTCCCACGAGGCGCTCGGCGAGCTCGAGGGCCCGATCACCCTGCTCTACATCGACGGCGCGCACCGCTTCCGGCCCGCGCACGACGACATCGTCGGGTACGGGGCACGGGTCGTCCCCGGCGGCACGCTGCTCATCCACGACTCGTTCAGCTCGGTCGGCGTCACCGCGGCCATCCTCCGGGCGCTGACGTTCTCGCCCCGCTGGCGCTACATCGGCCGGGTGGGCTCGATGACCGAGTTCCGCCGGTCGCGCCTGGCGTGGGCCGAGTGGCCGGCCAACGCGGGTCGCCAGCTCGTCGAGCTCGGATGGTTCGCCCGCAACCTGTTGTTCAAGGTGCTGATCCTGGGCCATCGGCGCGATGTCGCCCTTCGGCTGGGCCTCGAGGCCGATCAGCAGTGGCCTCACTGAGCAGTCGGTACCGCGCGTAGATCGCGTCGGCCGCCGCTCGGGCCCGGTCGTGCTCGGGTCGCATCAGCTCCTCGAGCGCCGCCTGTCGCGCTCCGTCCCGGTCGGATGACGGGCGTGGGTCGAGGTGGGCGGCGCCGTCGTGCACCTCGAGGTGACGGCGTTCGATCGAGGCCAGGACCCGGTCGACGTCCGCCGGCGTACCGCTGAAGCCGGCCAGATCCGTGTCGAAGCGCTCGTTGACCCGCTCGACGACCGCGCCGAGGTCGGTCGTCACCTGGTCGAAGGTGGCCACCACGAAGCCGTGACGGCAGGGCCAGATCTCGTCGTAGTGGTGGCACCACTCCGACAGCGCCGCCCGTGCGGACACGTGCGGCGACGCCACCAGCAGCGAGGCGAGCGTCGGCAGCGGCTCGCGGACCAGCACCAGGCAGGGCGTGCCACGACGCACCGCCGCCTTCACCGCGGAGGGGGTGTGCACGTGGCTCGAGACCTCGAGCGGCGACCGCTGCGCGACGTCGATCCCGTGGCGGGCGAACGTGTTGGCCGAGCGGGGGAAGCCCTCGATGACGAGGGCCGTACGGTCGGTCAGGCGGCGGCTGGTGCCCGTGGGCGTGAGCCGCAGCACGACCGGCAGGAAGAGGGGCGAGTCGCCCAACACCCGGCGGGTGCGTCGGAGCCCCCGACGGCCGATGGTGCGCACACTGATGACGGTGCCTGCTCGCTTCTCTGTAGTAGCCATACGTCGTGCAGTCGGCAGCCGCGGACACCCTGCCGGTCGACACGGTACGCCCCCCGACCCGACCGTGGGTGTGGGCGGTCGGCGCGCTCGCATCGCTCGGGTTCATGGGTCCGGCGTTGCGGCCCGGTGCGCTGCTGAACCTCGACCTGGTGCTGGTCAAGAGCCCGCCCGTCCCGCGCGGCATCTGGGGTCTCGGACCCGAGCTGCCGCGGCGCGTGCCGATGTGGGCGTTCATGGCGTGGCTGTCGGCCCTGTTCGGCGGGGATCTGGTCGGCAAGCTCCTCGTGGTCGCCGGCCTCACCCTCGCCTTCGTGGGGATGTACCGACTGGTCGAGCGTCACGTCCAGCCGCCGGCGCTGGCCTCGTTCGGCGCGGCCACCCTGTACGCCTTCAGCCCCTTCCTGCTGACCCGCGTGGCGGTGGGCCACTGGATGGTGCTGTGGACGATGGCGCTGCTCCCGTGGGCGCTGCGCGACCTGCTCCACCCCGGTCGGTCGGCCACCCGCGTGCTCTGGTGGTCCGCGGCCATCGGGGTGTGCGGGGTATATGGCGGGATCGCAGCCGGAGCTCTCATCGCCGCCGGCCTGGTGGCCACTCGCGGGGCGCGGGCTGGTCGAGTGGTGCTCGCCTACCTGCTCGGGCAGCTGCCGTGGCTGGTCCCCATGGTCGTGGTGGGCAGCACCGCGTCGTCGGGCGCGCTGGCGGACTCGTCTGCGTTCGCGCCCGTGATCGACGGGTTCGGCGGGGTGGGTCGCCTCCTGGCCGGCCAGGGGTTCTGGAACCCCTTCTTCCAGATCGGGCGGTCGCAGCCCGCGCTCGCCGCGGTGGCCGGGTTCGTCATCCTGGCCCTGGCGGTGATCGGCACCCGCGACCTGCCCGACTCGTGGCGCCTCCCGCTCGTCGTGCTGGCGATCGTCTCGCTTCTCGTCACGGTGTCGAGCCAGCTGGCCGGCCTCGACCACATCGCCGACTGGTTCACCAAGACTGCGGTCGGTGCCCCTTTCCGCGAGACCCAGCGGTTCCTGCTCTTCTTCTTCCTCTGGGCCGCACCCGCGGCGGCACTCGGCGGCGCGCGACTGGCACGCGCCGTCCGTGGCGCGTTCAGCGGCGTGCTCCTCGCGGTGCCGTTGGCCCTGGGCGTCCTGCTGGCCGGTCCCGCGTGGTGGGGCTTCGCCGACCAGTTCCAACCGAGCACCTTCCCGGCCGAGTGGGCGGCCGCCAAGGCCACCATCGACCGGAACCCCGGCACCGTCGTCGCGCTGCCCTGGTACCAGTACTTCCAGACCTCGGTGGCGCACAACCACCTCGTGCTCGACGTCGCGCCCTTCTACTTCGGCGGCGACGTGATCATCTCGTCCGACCCCGAACTGTCGGGGCATCCCTCCCAAGAGCGTGCGGACCCACGAGAGGCGATCGTCGGCGGCCTGGTCGCGGTGTCGAGGTCCGGGCTGCACGTGTCCGACGAGCTCGCCGCCGAGGGCGTGCGCTGGGTCGTCGTGCAGCGGGACGCGGACTGGGACACCTACCGCGGGATCCTGCACGACCCCGGGCTGCAGCTCGTCGTCAGCGGCCGCACGCTGCTGCTGTACCGCGTCCGCGCCTGGGTCGGCTCGGTGGTCGACGCCGACGGTCACCCGGTGCGGTCGTCGTCGGTCGTCACGCCGCTGCAGGACGTCCATCCCTCCGGTCCGGCCCGGTGGTCGGCGCCGGCCGAGCAGGGGTGGCTCCGCGGCTGGTCGGCGGCCTCGAAGGCCAAAGGCGGGCTCGTGCAGCTCCCGGGCGGATCGGGCTGGGTCTGGTACTGGCCCTCGCTGATCGTCCTCCTGGCCGACGCGGTGACCCTGGGTGCCCTGATGACCACGATCTGGCGGGCCCGGGGCCGAAAACGCTCTGTGCTGCAATGACGTGACAATCGTCACTGATCGTCTATACTTGCCCGATTGCAGCCGATAGTGGCGTGGACGCGCACGACGCGTCTAGGGTCGTCACACAGGTGTGAGCAGGTCTGATCGTGTCCACGACATCAGGAGAGAGGTTGGCTGTGGGGAGCAAAGGGCGAGCCCTCTGGCGAGTCGCGACAGTCGTCACCGTTCTGCTGACTGCGTTCGGAGCCTTCATGGTCACCGCGATGCCGGCTTCGGCTGCGGCCAACTGCGACATTTCGCGCTTCAAGAACCCCGACGGGTCGCTCGACACGACGGGGTACCTCGAGTGCTTCGCGCCTTCGGTCACCCCCACCACGGTCGCCCCCGGCGGCACCGTCCAGTTCAAGGGCGGCGGCTACAAGAGCAACTCCACGGTCCAGATCCAGCTCGTGTGCGGCACGGCTGACCCGGTCGTGCTCGGCACCACCACGGCCAACGGCGAGGGCAACGTCGACGTCACGGTCACCATCCCCGCCAACACCTCGCCGGGCAGCTGCCAGATCGAGGGAGTCGGCGTCGACCCCAACGGCAACCCGCTCACCGTCGTGCTCGGCATCACCGTGACCACGGCGTCGACGGGCACTCTGCCCCGCACCGGCTCCGACACCGGCGAGTACCTGGGGCTGGCCATCGCGCTGATCGCCCTCGGCTCCGCCGCTGTGTGGGGGGCCCGCCGCGAGCGGCTCCGCCGGAGCAGCACCACCCCCGTCTCCTAGGCGCCGACGCCTAGGGCGTCCGCGTCACCAGCAGCGGGTTGGTCACAGCCTGTGAGGTCGCGCCGACCGAGATCTCGTCCGGCGCGGCTGGAAGCGTGCCGCTGGCCAGGTCGATGCGAGCCTGGGTCGTGGTGCACAGGGCGAAGTCGATCCCGCTGGGCGCGGCCGAGCCGCTGAAGTCGTACTGGGCCACGTTGCCGGTGATCTTCACCTTGCCCGCCTTGGCCGGCACGGTCTTGAAGCTGTAGGCCTGCAGCGCGTCGGCGGCGGTCACCTTGATGGCCAGCTTGTCGGTCGACTTCTTGTCGACGGCGCGGATGTGCCAGCCCGACTTGTCGTTCCACACGAAGAAGGCCGGCCCGGTCGCGGTGGCCATGCTGGTGGGTTGGCCGTCGAAGATCGCAGGCCAGGTGCCCGCCAGGCAGCCGAGTGGCCCGTGGCGGGCGCCGGCCTTGGCCGTCGTCGTGGTCGTCGGGACGGCACGCAGCTTGACCGGCGAGGACCCGGGGCGGGTCAGCGCCACAGCCCCGGCGATCCCCGCCACCGCCACCACCGCGACCGCGCCCAGGACGAGGGGCCGGCGCGTCAGGCGCCGGCGGAGAGGCTCGGGCTGGCCGTCGGTCAGGTCGTCGAGGAGGCTGTCGTTCACGGCCGGCCCGAGCCGGTCAGCAGTTGCCGAAGTACTCGTACAGCCGGCGCGCCTCGGCCAGGAGGTCGGCGTAGCGCGGATCCTGCAGCTGGTTGCGGTAGCGCGCGTTCAGGTCCGACCGACGCATGGAGGGCCGGGGGACGCCCGAGTCCCGCGTGTCCTCCGGGTGCACCAGGCGATGGTGCGACTCGATGTCGTTGAACGCCCGCTCGACGTTCTCGGGCGTGTGGTCGAACAACGGGAAGTCGGTGCCGAAGCGCTCGTTGAGACGGGTGATCACCGACGAGATGTCCGAGGTGACCTCCTTGAAATCGCACACGAGGACGCTATCGGCGTAGGGGGCCAGTTCGCGGTGGTAGGCGATGTACTCCTTGAGGACCCCCCGGGTCCGGCCGTGCGGGCCGGCGATCAGGTACGAGGCGAGGGCGTCGACCGGCTCGCGCACCACCAGCAGCGTCGGGACCCCGCTGGCGACGGCCAGCTTGACCTGCGACGGGTGGTGGACGTGGCTGGCGATGTGGACCCGGTTCTCGGTGGCCTGACGCATCGCGAACAGGGCGAACGTGTTGCCCGAGCGGGGGAAGCCCTCGATGACCACGGCGGTGTCGTCGTTGATCTCGCGACTGATGCCGAGCGGGGTCAGGCGTAGCAGCAGCCCCAAGTAGCGGGGATCGTTGCCGACGAGGTACTTGCCCCGCCGCAGCACGCGACGACCGGCATGCCGGGCTGTCATCGACGTGGTGTAGTCCCGGGCCGGGTCGGGCATGACCGACCCGCGTCGGATGCCGTCACGGGGGTCCGCGTCCCACGTCGAGTCGATGAGGGCATCGCTGCCGAGGGACATGCCGTGGGCGGTGAGCCCCCGCTTACGGAGCCGTTCGGTGAGCTCGGTCACCGTCGTCTCGTCGTCTCCGGGCAGGAAGATGTCGGTCACCTCGTCGCGCTGCACCATCAGTGCGTGGGGCGGGAGATCGCGGTGGAGGTCGTCGAGGAACCCGTCGAACATCCCGTCGATCGAGATGCCGGGGATGTCGACCGACTGGCGGCGGCGGGTGGCCCGGAAGGTGTCGACCGACATGCGCAGCGGATCGACCAGGCGCGAGACCTTGCTGCCGTCGACGTGGTGCCAGTTGACCGGCACCTCGGCGACGCTGAAGCCGAATCGCATGGCGTGGGTGAGCAGCTCGACGTCGAACGCGAAGCCGTCGACCGTCGCCATCGAGAACAGGAGTCGGGCCACGGGCGCCCGGAACGCCTTGAACCCGCACTGCGTGTCGCGGATCGGCAGGCGGGTCATCGAGCGGATGAGCCGGTTGTAGGAGCGGCCCATCACCATTCGCACGGCCCGAGCCTCGGACACGACCGAGCCCTCGTGGGATCGCGATCCGATCGCGATGTCGGCGGTGTCGAGCGCGGCGAGCAGCGCGGGGAGGCAGGCCAGGTCGGTGGCGTGGTCGGCGTCCATGAAGACGACGGCGTGGCCCCGGGCGTGCAACATGCCCTGCCGCACGGCGCGGCCCTTGCCCCCGTTCTCGGCCAGCCGGATCACGCGGGCGTGCGTCGAGGTGGCGAGCAGTCGCTCGGCCAGATCAGCGGTGCCGTCGGTGCTGCCGTCGTCGACGACGATGACCTCGGTCTGCTGGCCGTCGGTGCCCGTCGAGATCGCCTCGAGCAGCCGCGGGAGACGGCGCCGCTCGTTGTAGGCGGGCACGATGATCGACACGTCGAGGACCGCGTCGCCGGTGGTCGCCGACTGGCGCCGCGTTCCGGCGAACGAGCCGCTCGGAGCCCACTTCCAGTCCTTCAGGCATGGCCGGTGGCCCGCCAGGCCGGCCGTCATCGGCGCCGCGCCGAGGCGCGTGCGGCAACCGATCCGTGTGCCGAAGACGTCATATCTTCCGCTTTCCCCCTGTGATTCCCCGGCTACGGCTCGTGCCGGGTGCGCTTCTGTCGGTGAGGTATCGTAGCCACTCCGGCCTCGCCGCTCAATCGGCATCTCATCAGTTCGCCACTGGGCACAACGTACCATCGGCCGGGGGGCGATGCGCCTTGATCCCGGCGCTCAGCTACCATCCGCACGCCGCGGCACCCCCGCCGCGATCGGTGGCACACGGGCAGAGGGGCGTCAAAGGGAGCCACATGGATGCGGAGCGGGGGAACAGGGGGCCAGCGGTATGAAGGTGCTCTTCGTCTCGTGGCGTGACCTCGCGCATCCGAATGCGGGCGGCTCCGAGGTCGAGATCGACCACCTCATCACCGGCCTGCGGGCAGCCGGTCACGAGGCCATGCTCCTGTGCGGCGGGCCCATAGGCCGAAATACCTATCCGGCGGTCCGCACGGGCGGCACCTACGACCAGTACCTGCGTGCCCCGTTCGTGGCTCGGCGCTACCGCGACTGGGATCTGCTCGTCGACGTGGTCAACGGGTTCCCCTTCTTCTCACCGTTGTGGTGGCGCGGCCCGCGTCTCTGCCTGTTCAACCACCTCCACGGCGAGCAGTGGGACCACTACTTCCCCACACCCGTGGCCCAGGTGGGCGCGTTCGTCGAGGGACGCGTGCTGCCGGCGCTCTACCGGTCGACCACCTTCGCCGCCATCTCCGACTCGACGGCAGACGCGCTGACCGGCATCGGGATCGACCGGAGCCACATCCACGTGATCCACCTCGGTCTCGACGCGCTGGCCTTCGGCGACCCGACGCCCGAGTCCGACGAACCGACCTTCACCGTCCTGGGTCGGGTGGCGCGCAACAAGGGCATCGACCGCGTGCTCGACGCGTGGGAGCAGGTGCAGCCCGAGACCGGTGGACGGCTGGTGGTGGTCGGTGACGGCCCCGAGCGGGCGCGGCTCGAGACCCGCCGCCAGCCCGGCGTCGAGTTCGTCGGTCGTGTCTCCGAGGCCGAGAAGCTGCGTTTGCTGGGCGAGAGCTGGCTGCTCGTGCACGGCGCCTATCGCGAGGGTTGGGGGCTGGTGATCCTCGAGGCGGCCGCGCAGTCGACACCCACCGTGGCCTTCGACGTCGAGGGCGTGCGAGACGCGCTGATCGACGGCGAGACCGGGGTCATGGTCGACACCCCCGAGCAGTTCGCATCGGCGTGGCTCGATCTCGCCCGGGACCACAGGCGCCGGAAGGCGATGGGTGAACGGGCCCGCCAGCGGGCATTGGACTACACCTGGGAGGCCACCATCTCCGAGCTGCTCAAGGCCGGAGCCGATGCCATGGACAGCGTGCGATGACCGCCACCTCACCCGACGAGCACGTTCGGGGCCTGCGCCGGACGACCGATCTGCTCCGCCTCTACCGGCGCGAGCCGACCGAACCCACCCCGTTCTACGAGTTCCTGGCCCAGGACACGTTGGCGCAGCTCGAACCGTTCCAACCCCGGCTCGACGGCCGGGTGGTCGACATCGGCGGCGGCCCCGGCTACCTGTCCGAGGCGCTCCGCGCCCGGGGTCACGGCTGCACCGTCATCGAGTACAACGAGATGGAGCTGCACCTGCACGGCCGCCGGCCCACGTCGGCCATCGTCGGGGACGGACAGCGCCTGCCGGTTACGTCCGAGGTGGCCGACCTCGTCCACAGCTCGAACGTGCTCGAGCACGTGCCGGCCCCGTTCCTGCTGTTGCGGGAGATGGTCCGCGTCCTGAAGCCGGGCGGCCTCGGCTACCTTTCGTTCACGCCCTGGCTGTCGCCGTGGGGAGGTCACGAGACCTCGCCGTGGCACTACTTCGGAGGGCGCCGGGCGGTCTCGCGCTACGAGCGCCGCACGGGCAAGCCACCCAAGAACGAGTACGGCGTGAGCCTCTTCCACCTCAACCTGGCACCGGTGCGCGCCTGGTTCGAGAACCAACGTGACGTCGAGGTGCTCTGGATCGGGCCGCGCTACTGGCCGCCCGAGCTCCGTTCGATCGCACGCGTACCCGTGGTGGGCGAGATCCTGACCTGGAACCTGCTGGTCATCTTCCGGAGGCGCAGTTGAGGCAGCGCACGGCCCTCGCTCTCCGGCCGGTCACGAAAACCCGCATCGCCTTCTTCTGGGCCACCGTCATCGCCATCCCGATGTCGTCGGCGCTGGTCATCGCCATCCTGTCGCGGACGCTGCCCCATGGCGGCCTGGCCAAGGTGTCGATCGTCTTCAGCCTGTCGCTCATCGGCACGGTGCTGCCGATCGGCGCGCAGGCCAAGGCCGCGGCCGACGCCGCGGCCAACGGATCGGCCGGCCACGTCGGCTGGCGCCCGATCTGGATCTGCACCGCGGTGGGCGTCGCCTTGTCCATCCCCGCCGCGGTGATCCTGCGCGTCCCCGCGCTGGCCGTGCTCTGTCCCGTCGCCTCGTTGGTGCCCGCGATCGCGGTCGGGGTCGGCCGCGGCGAGCTGATCGGCCAGGGCAACTTCAGCGAGGTGTCGTTCAACAACACGATCGAGGTGACCCTGCGGCTCGTGGCCGGCATCGGTCTCGGCCTGGCCTTCAAGGCCAACGGCGTCGCGGTGAGCACGCTCGTCTACACGCTGGGTGCCTGGATGATGCTGCCGCACCGCAACCCGGTGAGCAGCCGCATCCGGCTGCAGGGCGCCCTCCTCGCCTCGACGCTGCTCGTCCTGTCGGTCCAGGTCGACCTGCTGCTGGCCCCTCGGCTGCTCGGTGCCGGCGCCGACCGGTACGCCACCGCGTCACTGCCGTCGAAGGGCGTGTACCTGGCCCTGGCCGCCGCCGCCTGGCTGGTCGTCGGAGGGGCGTTGGTCCAACGCCGGTTCCGCGACGCGGTGCGACCTGTCGTGCTCGTGACGCTGGCCGGGGTGGCGCTGTGCGTGCCGATGGTCATCGCCGCGCCCCTGATCGGCAAGCTGTTGGGCCGGCCCGTCCCGAACCGGGGGCTGTTCTTCGTCCTCGGGCTGGCCATGGCCTTCTCGGCCGGCAACTGGATCCTGTTGCAGCTTCGGCTGGCGCGCCACGCCGCCACTCTGTGGGTCCCGCCCGCGCTGGCCATCCTCTTCGTCGTCGTGATCGGCGCCATGCACCCCGTCTCGGCCGGGCTGGCGGCCGGGATGCTCATCGGTCAGGTCGTGGCCCTGGTGGTGGGTCTGTTCGGCCTCGCGTACGACATCCGCACGACCGACGTGCCCACCGAGGTGCCGGTTCCGCTGATCGCGGGGTTCGGCGAGCTCACCGCCGAGTCCGTCTTCGTGCGTGCCGCCCACACGGCACCGCCCCCCACCCGTCCGGCGCCACCCTCCGACGTCGTCGAACCCGACCCCGAGGCGGACACGTCTTCGGAGGACGAGGGCCGATCACGGACCTCGGGCTGGCTCATCGCCCTGTCGTCGGCGCTGATCGCGGTGCAGGTGTTCCTGCAGTACCCGGGCCTGATCGTCCACGACACCCGCATGGACATCAACCTCGACCCGGTGACGTTCATGCAGCGGACCTGGAACCTCTGGGAACCCTTCGCGGACATGGGTCGCATCCAGAACCAGGCGGTCGGCTACCTGTTCCCGATGGGTCCGTACTTCGCCCTCGGCCACTTCCTGCACGTGCCCGTGTGGATCATCGAGCGATCGTGGATCGCGCTGCATCCTGGGCATCGCGCTCTGGGGTGCGGCCCGCCTGGCCGACGAGCTGGACATCGGGACGCCGCTGACGAGGGTGGTCGGGGCGATCGCGTTCGCGCTCACCCCGTGCATCCTCGCCCGTGCCGGCACGACCTCGGGCTTCGTGCTCGCCACCGCCTTCCTGCCCTGGACGATCATCCCGCTCATCCGCGGTTCTCGCGGTGGCTCGGTGCGACGGGCGGCCGCGCTGTCGGGCCTCGCCGTGGTGTGCATGGGCGGCATCAACGGCGCGGTGACACTGGCGGTCCTGGCCATGCCCGCCATCTACCTGATGACCCGGGAGCGAGGACCGCGACGGGCCAGCCTCATGCGGTGGTGGGCCCTGGCCGTGTTCTTCGCCTCGGCGTGGTGGCTGATACCCCTGCTCTTCCAGGGCAAGTACGGCGTCAACTTCCTGATCTACACCGAGCAACCCGCCACCACCACGGCCTTCACCCCCTTGATCGAGGTGATCCGCGGCACGGCCGACTGGTTGTCGTACTTCCACCTCCACGGTGCCTACCTGCCGGCCGGCTACGCGTTGGTCTTCGACGTCGCGCCCATGATCGGCACGGCGATCGTCGCGGCCGTGGGTCTGTTCGGGCTGGCTCGGCGGAGCCTGAACGAGCGGCGCTTCCTGCTGCTGACCTTCCTCACGGGTGTCGCGCTCGTCGGCGCCGGCTACGGCGGTGCGCTCGGCGATCCCTTCGCACCCGAGGTCATCAAGGCGCTCACCAACGTGCTGGCCGGGTTCCGCTCGGTCTACAAGTTCGAACCCCTGATCGCGCTGCCGCTCGCGCTCGGGGGCATGCACGGGCTCGCCGTCGCCAGCCGCTGGGTGTCGGCTCGAGCGGCACGCACACGCACGCGCTCGCTGCCCGACTGGGGCCGCATCGCACCCGCCGTCGTGGCGGTGCTGGTGCTGACGATGGCCGCGCTCCCGCTCTTCACCAACAACCTGTTGAGCAACGGCCCGTTCTCGCAGTTCCCGAGCTGGTGGACCCAGGCCGACAAGTACATCGCCCACGTGCACGGCCGGGTGCTGCTGACGCCCGGCGAGTCCCGTGGGTTCCAGAACTGGGGCTTCACCGAAGAAGACCCGCTCTACGTCAACAACAACACGCCGTGGGCCTCGCGAAGCATCGCGCCCCTCGGCAGCCGCGGCGCCAACCTCTATCTCGACGCCGTCGAATCGACGATCGAGGCGGGAGGCAACACCGCCCTGCCGGCCTTCCTCAGACGGGGAGGCTTCTCGACCGTCGTCGTGCGCAACGACGACGACTGGCAGACCGGCGACTCGATCCCGCCCTTGACGGTCAACGAAGCCATGCAGGCCAGCGGGCTGAAGCTCGTCGCGTCCTTCGGTCCGCCGCTGCCCCAGCCGACCCAGGCGGGCATCCCGAAGCTGGACATGCACCAGATCGAGATCTACTCGACCGGGAACGCCGGCGACCTCGCGTCGTATCCAGTGGCGAACGCCGCGCTGCTGAGCGGTGGCGAAGAGAGCCCGATGGTGCTCGAGCAGGCTGGCCTGCCGGACGAGGCCTACATCCTCGCCAGCGACTACAAGGCGGGCGACCCGCTCCCCGCGCAGTGGATCATCACCGACGGCAACCGTCGGCGGTTCCTCTCGTTCGGGCTCAACCGGGACTACGGCAGCTACGTGCTGACCGCGGGCGAGAACGGGCCGAACAACGCGAGCGTGTCGCGCGGGCAGTACCCCGAGGCGAAGGTCGAGAACCAGACGGTCGCGGTCCGCAACGGCATCAAGGGGGTCGAAGCCTCGTCGTCGGGCTCGTGGCTGGCGCCCATCCCCGAGGTCGCTCCGGGGCTCGCACTGGACGGAGACACGAACACGGCGTGGGCATCCGGCCCGGCCAACGGCACCTCCAACGGCGAATGGATCCAGGTCGAGCTGCTCAAGCCGATCTCTGTCGACCACGTGAACATCCGGCTCCTCGAGGACGGTCCGTGGCGCCCCGCGGTCAACTCGATCCGCGTCACGACCTCGGCGGGGTCGGTGGTCACCAAGGTCCGGTCCGATCAGTCGACTCAGGCGCTCAAGATGCCGAAGGGTCCGGCCAGCTGGATCCGCGTGTCCTTCGAGTCCACGACGAACCTCACCCAGCCGAGCGCCGGTGCGGGCCTCCGCGACCTCACGATCCCTGGGATCGACGTCGTGCAGATGCTCAAGGTCCCGTCCGAGTTCGTCGGGCAGTTCAGCTCGGACTCGAGCTCGCTGCCCATCTACGCCTTCCAGCGCTCGACGGTCAACCCGCACTCACTGGTACGCCACGACGAGGAGCAGTCGATCGACCGGCTGTTCACCGTCCCGAAGGCGGGGCAGTGGACGGTGACGGCCACGGCATCGCCGCAACGGGGCCCCGCGCTGCTGGCGCTGCTCGACTCGACGCCGCATTTCACGATCGCGGCCAGCTCGACGGCCGGCAACCTGCCCGAGTTCGCGCCCCGCAACCTGATCGACAACGAGAACGGCTCGATCTGGGTGTCCGCCACCGCACCGGCCTCCGGCGCGCTCAACGGCGAGAGCCTCGACGCGTCGCCGAGCGATGCGCCGGGTGTGATCGACCGCAAGCCGACCATCACCATGACGTGGGACACGACGCGCACGATCGACAGCATCGACGTCGTCAAGGCACAGGGGTACTCGTCGGCCGCGCAGCTGACGATCACGAGCGGGAAGGACACCCGGGTCGTCAACATCCCGGCCGACGGCAAGGCCACCTTCGCACCGCTCACGACCAAGGGCGTCACGATCGACTTCACCCGGATCTCCCGCGTCGTCAACGTCGACAGCCGCGGCGATCAGGCCACCCGACCCGTCGCGCTGGCCGGGCTGAGCTTCCCGCAGCTGGCCGACCTGATCCCGACCCGGACCGACGACAAGACCCCGGTGACGGCGTCGTGCGCCGACGGGCCCGAGATGAAGGTCGGCGGGACCGAGATGCGGTTCTCGATCACGTCGAACCTGGCCGAGGTGACCGACCTGAACTCGGTGACGGCCACGCCGTGCACCACCACACCGCTCTCGCTCGGCCGGGGCCAGAACACGCTCTCGACCAGCGAGGGCAGCTCGCCGTTCAACCTCGACACGCTCACCTTCGTGCCCTCGGCCCATCCGGCGGTGGCCACGCCCACACGCACGATGACACCGGTGAAGTGGGGCGACGACTCCCGTGAGGTGCGGGTCGCCGCCGGCGCCGCCTCGTACCTGGTGGTCAACGAGAACTTCAACATCGGATGGAAGGCCACGCTCGACGGCAAGTCGCTGCGAGCCGTCACGATCGACGGATGGCGACAAGGGTTCGTCGTTCCGGCCGGCGCAGGAGGCATCGTCAAGCTCGACTACGGCCCCAACACCGCCTACCAGCTGAGCCTCATCCTGGGGTTCCTGCTCGTGATCGCGCTCTGCTTCCTGGCCCTCGTGCGCCCGACCCGCTTCGAGCTGCGACGACCACGGGCGGCCGCGGTCGCGAGGCCGGCGCTCGTCGGGACGCTGCCGCGTTGGCTCGCCCCCCTGGCGGTCATGTTGGCCGGACTCGTGGTGTGCGGTGCGGGCGTGCTGCTCGCGATTCCGCTCTGGTTCGTCTACCGGTGGCGACCCCGGCTCCCTGCCGCCATCGCGTTCGTCTGCTTCGCGGGAGGCGGGGTGTTCGTCGCGTTGACCCAGTCACCGGCACCGCATCGATGGCTCGGCGCGTTCAGCTATCCCGCCAACCTGCTGGCCACCATCGCCCTGCTCGCCGTGGCGGTCACGTTGCTGCCGCGCCCGCCGTTCCCCAGGCGCAACGAGTCCAACCGCCCACCCGTACCCGAAGAAGAACATCTCCCCGAGCCGGGGAGGTCGTTCGACCAGGCCTACGAGCCGCCGAGTCGGCCGACGGTCTCGCCCGAACCGGTGGGGGCCGATGCCCTCGTGTCGCGACGCATCGACAGCGGACCCTAGGTGCTGCGGTCGATCACGATCTGGTTGCCGATGGCCGTGCCGTTCAGCCCGAGCCAGGTGTGATCGGGTGACCAGGTGCCGGTCTTGGTCGACACGTTGAACCGGAACTCGCTCGACTCGCACAGCGCGAAGTCGAACCCTCGGGGATCGGCCCCGCCGGTGAAGGTGATCGACGCGTGGTTGCCTGCCACCGAGGCCTTCGGCAGCGCCGCCGGCGTGGTCTTCACCGAATAGCTCGCGATCGGGGCCGAGGTGGTGATCTGGATCGTGAAGCTGGTCGACCCCGCCGGGTCGACCGCGCGGACGTGCCACCCCTTCGCGTCGTTCCACAGGAAGACGCCTGGATTGGTGGGTTTGGCCAAGGTCCTGGGCTCGCCCTGGTAGAGCGAGGGCCAGCTCCCGCCGGCGCAGCTGAAGGGGCTCTTCTTCGTCGTCGTCGACGTGTGCGGGGAAGACGCGGCTTGCAGCTTCTTGGGTGAGTGGTGTCGCAGGAGCCCACCGGCGAGGAGCGCGGCGCCCACGAACAGCACGAGTGCGAGCGTCACGCCGAGCGCGATCAACCAGCGAGGGTTGCGTCGTCGCGCCCGCTTCGGGCGCGTCCCGGTCTGAGCCGGAGGCAGGACGAACATGTTGTCGTCCTCGAACGGCTCTGGAGCATCCGCCACAGCCGCACCCTAATCGACCCCCGTCAGTGGCCGAACGCACCGCCGGCGCCGGCGCGCCAGTCGCTGGCGCCGGCCACGCCGCCGTCGATCACCTCGATGAGATGGGCGTGGCCCATGCCGTGGTTGGCCGGCTCGACCACGCGCACACGGTGGCCCCGCTGCTCGAGGCCGGCCTGCCACCACGGCGCGGCGTCACCCTCGATGTCGATCCCGAGGACCGATTCGTCGTCCCAGGTGTCGAACCCGCGGCCCTCGGCGTGACGGGCGAGCGCGAAGCGGGGGGCGTGCACCACGCGCGCCGGAGATTGCCGCAGCTGGAGGAATCGGGCCAGCATCTGCAGGACGATCTGGGGCTGGGCGTCACCACCCATCGACCCGAGCACGGCGCGCACGGTGCCATCGGGGTTCGTGACGAGCGCCGGTGCCAACGTGTGGGGCGGACGGCGTCCCGCCCCGTAGCGGGCCGGATGGCCCGGTTCGACCGAGAAGCCCATCCCGCGGTTGTGCAGGTTGATGCCCGTGCTCGGCTCGAAGAGGTGCGAGCCGAAACCACTGGCGTTGCTCTGGATCAGCGACACGGCCATGCGGTCGCGGTCGACGGCAGCCAGGTGGATCGTGCCCCCGCCGGCGGCCGGCGAGGCGACGGGGGCAACCGAGTCGGGATGGATGCGGGCCCGACGACGGTCCAGCTCGTCGGGATCGAGCAGCTGATCGGGATCGGCCCCCTCGTGCAGCCGCTGCGGCCGATCGAAGCCCGCCTGACGCGCGCTCTCGGCCAGGTAGTGGGCCCACAGCGGATCTTCCGCCGCCGGGGGCAGGTCGAGGCCCTCCGCGATGAGCGCGCCGGCCAGGCTCAGGTAGCCCTGCGACGCCGGCGGGATGGTCCAGACGTCGGCGCCCCAGACGCGTCGGCCGAGAGGCGACACCCAGTCGGCCTGCGAACGGGTCAGATCCTCGGCCGTGTACTCGCCCTCGCCCATCCCGATGAGCCCTTCGCCGAACTCGCCGCCGTAGAAGCCCTCGCGGCCCGACGAGACGACCGCGGCGAGGGCTCTGGCCACGCCCGGCCGACGGACGCGGCTCCCGGGTCGCAGCGGCCCGTCACGCCGGAAGTCGTCCGCGCCGTCGGACTCGACGATCAGCGCGCTCATCGCCGCCAGCATCGTTCCCGCCGGAAAGCCGTCGGAGGCGCACCCGATGGCGGGGGCCAGCACCGTGGCCAGGTCGAGCCGGCCGAACCGCTCGTGCAGCGCCAGCCACCCGTCGACGCAGCCGGGCACGGTCACGGCACGGATGTCGTCGTGGAAGGGCATGCGGGTCGCTCCCGCCGACCACAGGCGGTCGGGGTCGGCGCCGCTCCCGGCCCGCCCCGACGCGTCGAGCGCGGTCACCTCGCCATGATGGACGAGCGCGAACAGGTCGCCGCCCATGCCGCACATGTGAGGCGTCGTCACCGCCAGCACCGCGCTCGTGGCCACCGCGGCGTCCGCGGCCGACCCGCCGGCTCGCAACATGGCCACTCCGGCCGACGAGGCCAGGTGATCGACGCTGCACACCATCCCGTTGGGGGCGTAGTGGGTGGTCAGCGGCGTGGCGTCGTAGGCGCGCGAGGGCACGGCGCGAGGATGGCACATGGCTCCGCCGCCGACGCTCCCGGCACTTCCGGCCCGTTCGTTCGATGCGCTGGTGCAGATCGTCGGGGTGGCTCACGTGATCACCGATCCCGACCTCACGGCCAGCGCCTCGGTGGACTGGACCGGACGCTTCCGGGGCGCCACTCCGGCCGTCGTCCGCCCCGGGTCCGTCGACGAGGTGGCCGGCGTGCTGGCCCACTGCGACGAGGCGCGCCTCGCCGTCGTGCCCCAGGGCGGCAACACCGGCCTCGTGGCGGGGGGCGTGCCCCTGCACGGCGAGATCGTCGTCGACCTGCGCCGCCTCGACTCGATCGGCCCGGTCGATCCGCTGGCGCGACAGGTGACGGTCGGCGCCGGCACCACCGTGGCGGCCGTGCAGCAGGCGGCGGCCGCCCACGACCTGCGCTACGCGGTGGACTTCGCGGCACGCGACAGCGCAACCATCGGCGGGACCATCGCCACCAACGCAGGCGGGGTCCACGTCCTGCGCTGGGGGGCGACGCGCCAGCAGCTCGCCGGCATCGAGGCCGTCCTGGCCGACGGGAGCGTGCTCCGCCACCTCGACGGGCTGGACAAGGACAACACGGGCTACGACCTGGCGGGGCTGCTGTGTGGCAGCGAGGGCACGCTTGGCGGTGGTCACCGCGGCGCGCCTCCGGCTGGTCGCCGACGAGCCTGACGTCGCCGTGGCCCTGGTCGGGTTCGACACCGTCGCGGCCGCGGTCGCCGTGGTCGCCCGCCTGCGCCGCTCGCTCACCGGACTCTCGGCCGCCGAGCTGATGCTCCGCGACGGGCTCGACCTGGTGTGCACGTGCTTCGAGCGGTCCCATCCGCTCCCTTCGGCTCCGCCGGTCGTGGTGCTGATCGAGGTGCGAGGCCAGGACGGGGTCGAGCTCGCCCTCGGACAGGCGCTGGCGGCCGAACCCGATGCCGGCGCGTCGGCTGTCGCCACCGAGGGGCACGGTCGCGAGGCCCTCTGGTCCTACCGCGACGACCACACCCTGGCCATCAACACGCTCGGGCCGCCGCACAAGCTCGACGTGACGCTGCCGCTCGGCGAGGTGGCGCGCTTCGTCGACGAGGTGCCGGCGCACGTCGCGGAGGTGGCTCCGTCCGCACAGGTGTGGTTGTTCGGCCACATCGGTGACGGCAACATCCACGTGAACGTCACCGGCGTCGCCCCGGACGACGATCGCATCGATGAAGCCGTGCTCACCTTCGTCGCCGGTCGCGGCGGCAGCATCAGCGCGGAGCACGGGATCGGCATCGCCAAGCGCCGGTGGCTGAGCCTGAACCGGACCGAGGCCGAGATCGAGGCCTTCCGCGCCATCAAGTCCGCTCTCGACCCCCACGCCACCCTGAACCCGCACGTGCTGATCCCCTGATCAGGTCCATGCATCAGATCCATTCGCCGCGGTCGACGAGGACCTCCTTCAGCACCGCCGGCCGGTCGGTCATGATCCCGTCGACCCCGAGGTCGAGCAGCCTGCGCATCTCGGCGGCCTCGTCGACCGTCCACACGTGCACCGGCAGTCCCCGACGATGGGCGGCGCGCACGAACCGCGCGATCGACCATCGGCACGCCGCGGAACGCCGGCGGCACCTGCACGCACGCCGCCGCGAACGTGCCGACCGGCGCGCCCACGCTCGCCGCGCGCAGTCGGGCGACGCCCGCCGGTCCCAGCGAGGTGCAGAGGTTCGGGCCGAGCAGGGCGCGCAGCCGGGCGAGGCGGCTGTCGGAGAAGGCACCGATGCACACGCGGTCGACGGCGTCGGTGCGGCGCAGGACGGCGGCCAGCGCGGGAACTGCCGAGTCGTGCTTGGGGTCGATGTTCACGCGGACGTCCGGCCAGGCGGCGAGCAGGTCGTCGAGCAGGGGGATCGGCTCGGTGCCGTCGACCCGGGCCAGGCTCACCTCGGACCAGGGGAGGTCGCTGATCATGCCCGACGCGATCGGTGACCCGGTCGAGGCGATCGTCGTGGAACGCGCACAGCACACCGTCGGCGGTGACGTGCACATCGGTCTCGAGGTAGCGGTAGCCGAGCGCGACGGCCGCCTCGAAGGCCGGCATCGTGTTCTCGGGCCAGTCCCCGGCCCCGCCCCGGTGGGCGAACGCAATCGGACCGGGATGGTCGAGGAACGCGAAGCGGCTCGTCACGGCGGTCAGATGATCGACGAGTCGTGCCCGGCCCAGTAGCGATCGCGCAGGAGCCGCTTGTAGAGCTTGCCGGTCGGGTGACGGGGGAGCTCGTCGACGAAGTCGACGCGTGCGCGGGCACTTGACGTCGGCCAGGTGCTCACGGCAGTAGGCGATCAGCTCACGTTCGAAGTCGGGACCAGGCTCCGCGTCGTCGGCCGGTTGCACGACGGCCTTGACCTCCTCGCCGAAGTCCTCGTTCGGCACGCCGATGACCGCGACGTCGAGCACCTTGGGGTGCATCGCCAGCAGGTTCTCGGCCTCCTGCGGGTAGATGTTCACGCCGCCCGAGATGATCATGTAGGCCTTGCGGTCGGTCAGGTAGAGGAAGCCGTCCTCGTCGAGCCGGCCGACGTCGCCGAGGGTGCTCCAGCCCCGGGAGTCGTGCGACTCGGCCGTCTTCTCCGGATCGTTGTGGTACTCGAAGTCGCCGGCTGCCGCCGAACCAGATCGTGCCGGGCTCGCCGACGGGCACCTCCTCGCCGTCGTCGCCGACGATGTGGATCTCGCCGGTGAGGTTGCGACCGACCGTTCCCGGATGGGCCAGCCAGTCCTGCGAGTTCGTGTACACGAAGCCGTTGCCCTCGGTGCCGGCGTAGTACTCGTGCAGGATCGGCCCCCACCACTCGATCATCCGTCGCTTGACCTCGACCGGGCACGGCGCGGCGGCGTGCACCGCCACCTGATGGCTCGACAGGTCGTAGCGCGAGCCGCAGCTCGTCGGGCAGCTTGAGCATCCGGACGAACATGGTCGGCACCCACTGGCTGAACGTGACGTGGTAGCGCTCGATCAGGACGAGCGCCTCGGCCGGATCGAAGTGCTCCATCACCACGACCGTGCCGCCGCTCTGCTGACAGCCATCGTGAAGCGCAGCGGAGCCGAGTGGTACAGCGGGGCGGGGGACAGGTACACCGATTCGGTGGTGGCCCCGAACAGCAGCACGCACAAGGTGTTGACCGCAGTCGGCGTGTCGACGGGGTCGGCCGGCATCGCTGCCTTGATCCCCTTGGGGCGCCCGGTGGTGCCCGAGCTGTAGAGCATGTCCCGACCCGCGATGGCGTCGGGGACGAGCTCCGGCGGGGTAGGCCGCGATCGCAGCTCGTAGGAGTCGTAGGCGTCGACCACGCCGTCGAGCATCAGGCGCACCTCGACGTCGGGGGTGACGTCGACGAGCTGGGTGGCGAGGTCGGACAGCTGCGCCGACGTGATGAAGACCCGGGCGCCGCAGTCGTTGACGATGTATGCGGCCTCTTCGACGCGTGAGGCGGGTGCTGATGGCCGTGTAGTAGAGACCGGCGTAGTGGGCGCCCCACGCGACGGCGTGGAAGTGCGCCTGGTTCTCGACGCAGAAGGCCATGTGGTCGCCGGGCTGCAGACCGGCGGCCCGCAGCAGCTGGGCCAGCTGGTTGGCCTCGTCGTCGAGCTGCCGGTAGGTCACCTGCTGGCCGGAGCCGGCGAGGATCACGGCGGGCTTGTCAGGCGTGGTGGTGGCGAAGGTTCCGGGGTACATGTTGGGCGCTACGGTAAACCGCGTGGACACCGGGCGCCTCAGCGAACGCTTCGGCGAACTGGTCTCGCAACCCGAGGCCGAGATCCCGCTCGACGAGGCGGCGCTGCTCGTGGCGGCCCGCGCCCGCCCCGACCTCGATCTCGACGCCGAGCTGGCCCGACTCGACGACCTGGCCGGCGGCTGCTTCGCCCCGACCCTCGACGCCCTCGTGGCCTATCTGTTCGTCGACCTCGGCTTCGCCGGCAACCGCCACGACTACTACGACCCGCGGAACTCCTATCTCGACCAGGTGGTGGCCAGACGCGTGGGCATCCCGATCTCGCTCGGCGTGCTCACGATGGTGGTGGGACGTCGGCTCGGCGTGCCGTTGGTCGGCGTGGGCATGCCGGGCCACTTCCTGCTGCGCGACCAGGTCGACCACGAGGTGTTCGTCGATCCGTTCGGCGGGGGCCGTCTGCTCGACCGGTCGGGGTGCGAGCGCGCCTTCCACGCCGTGCACGGGCCCGACGCCACCTTCGACGAGGCCTTCCTCGCCCCGGTCGGACCGCTCGTGATCCTGACCCGGGTGCTGGCCAACCTGCGCAACATCTTCGCCGCCCGCGGCGATCGGGCGGGGGTCGTCAGCATCCTCGAGCTCTGCAACCTCCTGCCCGGCGCGTCGCCCGAGGATCGCAGCGAGCTGGCGGCCGCGTTGGCGGCCAGCGGCCGCTTCGGCGAAGCCGCCAACCACTACGACCAGGCCGGTGATCAGCTCGGCGGGTCGCTCGGCGCCGAGTACCGGCGCAACGCCGACCGACTCCGCGCCCGCCTGAACTGAGCGACGCCGATGAACATCTGGATCTTGGCGTTCCTGTTGTTGACGCCCATCTTCGCGATCATCGCCGTGTCGCGGAACCAACGACGCGTGTCCGCGCTGCGCTCGGGCACGACCGAGCTGCGCGTCGACGAGTTCGGGGTGCACCGCATGCTGGCTGACGGGCGCGAAGAGGGCCTCGAGTGGAGCGAGCTCACCGAGGTCGAGGTGCTCACGGCCAAGTCGGGCCCGCACGCGGCGGCGGGCGGCGTCGTGATCCTGAGCGGCGACGAAGAGCACGGCTGCCTCGTGCCGATCAACCGGCTGTCCGACAGCGGCGTGACCGACGCGCTCATGCGGCTGCCCGGCTTCGACCTGCGCCGGCTGCTCGCCGCCCTCGAGGAGAAGCCGCCGAAGCGGACCGTGTGCTGGGAGCGTCCGTGACTGCCACGCAGATGGAGGAGCGCGCCGCGAGTTGGCGGTTCTTGCCGGGTTTGGAGGGGTTGCGGGGTGTGGCGGTGTTGGCGGTGTTGTTGTTCCATGGGGGGTTCTCGTGGGCCAAGGGCGGGTTCTTGGGGGTGTCGACGTTCTTCACGTTGTCGGGGTTCTTGATCACGTCGTTGTTGTTGCGGGAGTCCGAGGCGGCGGCGGGTGGTGGGTTCGGGTTGAAGCGGTTCTGGTTGCGGCGGTTCCGGCGGTTGATGCCGGCTGCGTTGGCCACCATTGGGTTGGCGGCGGTGTATCTGGTGGTGGCCGGTGACGCGGTGCAGAAGCGCAGCTTCGGGGGGGACACGGTGGCCACGTTGGCCTATGTGGCCAATTGGCATTTCTTGTTCAGTCATCAGTCCTATGCCGCGTTGTTCTCTCAGCCGTCGCCGTTGCTGCATTTTTGGAGTTTGGCCATCGAGGAACAGTTCTATGTGTTGTTCCCGCTGTTGTGCTTCGGGGTGTTGGCCGTCTGGAAGCTGGGCCGCCGCCATCTGGGTGTGATCTTGGCGGTGTTGACGGCCGGGTCGGTGGCCATCATGTGGTTCGGGCATCTGTCCAGGGACGCGGTGTACTACGGGACCGAGACCCGGGCGGCCGAGTTGTTGATCGGGGCCTTGTTGGCGGTGGTGATCGACGACGGTCGTCTGCGCCGCTTGACCACCGAACGATCCGCCACCACCACCGCCCTGGCCGGGATCGGGATGGTGGGGGCGGCGGCCACGGTGCTGTGTTGGGTGGTGGTGCCCCAATCGGCGTCGTGGCTCTACCAGGGCGGCTTCGCCCTGTACGCACTGGGCACCACCGCGGTGCTGGTGGGGGCCATGGTGGCGGTCGGACCGCTGCGGGCCGTGCTGGCCTCGCGACCGTTGCGGGCGGTGGGGCTGATCTCCTATGGGGTGTACCTGTACCACTGGCCCATCTTCTTGTGGCTGTCCCCCCAGAACACGAACAACACCAGCACCACCCTGCTGTTCGCCCCCCGGGTGATCATCACCATCGCCCTGGCCTATGTCTCCTACCGGTTCCTCGAAGTCCCCATCCGCCACGGCACCCGCCCCCTCGGCATCCGCCCCCTGGCCCTGGCCCCCGCCGCCATGGCCATCCTCGCCGCCGGCGCCATCCTCATCTCCACCACCACCCCCATCCCCGCCAACGACTTCGCCGCCCAACAGGCCCGGCTGGGCCAGCTGCCCACGAAGAGCGCCTCACGCGTGCAGGACACGGGGCCGGCCGCGCCCACGTCACCCGTCATGGGTGTCTTCGGCGACTCGACCGCCCTGCGCACCTCGCTCGGCCTGGGCGAGGTGCTCGAAGCCGAGCACCTGGCCCGACCCGTCGGCGGCGACATCCAGCTGGGCTGCCCGCTGGCCCGCGATCACGAGGCGCTGCGGGCCGGCGTCCTGTTCACCCTCCCGGCGCGCTGCGACTGGACGAACCGCTGGCCCGCCGAGGTCAAGGCCTCGCACGTGCAGCTGATCGTCGTGCAGTTCGGCCCGTGGGACATCGAACCCCAGCGCATCCCCGGCCAGACCGTGTGGCGCACCCCGGGTGACCCCGTCTACGACGCCTGGCTGCAGCAGCAGATGCTCGCCGCCGTCGACGCCCTGACCTCGAGCGGCGCCAAGGTCGTGTGGCTCACCGCCCCCGTCGTCGGGACACAGGCCCGCGCCAGCGGCGAATCCGATCTCACCGACCTCGTCCAACCCGCCCGGACCGCCGCCTTCAACGCCCTCGTCGAACGGCTGCCCGCCCTCCGACCCGGCAAGGTCGGCGTGGTCGACCTGGCCACATGGATGGCCGACAAGACCAACGACACCCAGCTGCGACCCGACGGTGTGCACTTCACCGAGGGAACGGCACGGCAGGTGTCGAGCGAGTACCTCGCCGCGGCGGTGATGGACGCGTTCGCGACGGCGTGGAAGGCCGCCCATCCGTGACATCCCGTCCACTGTGGTAGCAAGCGGGGGTGACTGAAGAGACCGAGATCCTCGATCGCTGCGAGGATCTCCTCCGCCTGCACGATCCCGCCAGCACCGCGCCCAACGAGTTCCTCGGGGCGCAGTACGACGCCGGCCTGGCGTGGGTGCACTTCCCCGAGGGGTTCGGTGGCCTGGGGCTCAGCCCCCGGCTGCAGCGCACGGTGGCCGAGCGGCTGGGTCGGGCCCACGCGCCGGTGCCCTATGCCCGCAACCCCATCGGGTACGGCATGGGTGCGCCCACGATCGTGACCCACGGCTCGGACGAGCAGCGGCGCCGGTACCTGCGCCCGCTCTTCGCCGGTGACGAGATCTGGTGCCAGCTCTTCAGCGAGCCGGGGGCCGGCTCGGATGTGGCGTCGCTCGCCACCAGCGCGGTCCGCGACGGCGACGAGTGGCTGGTCAACGGCCAGAAGGTGTGGACCACCCTCGCCCATCTGGCCCGGTGGGGGATGCTCATCGCCCGGACCGACCCCGACGCGCCCAAGCACAAGGGCATGACCTACTTCGTGATCGACATGCACGCACCGGGCGTCGATGTCCGCCCGCTGCGCCAGATGACCGGTGAGGCCGAGTTCAACGAGGTCTTCATGACCGACGTGCGGATCCCCGACGCCGAGCGTCTCGGTGACGTCGGCGAGGGCTGGCGCGTGTCGCTCACGACGCTCATGAACGAGCGCGTGTCGATCGGCGGCGCCGTGCCCGCCGCGCGAGGGCGGTGTCATCCGCATGGCGCTCGAGGCGTGGCGCGCCGGTGGGCGGGACCGCGCCGACGCGGCGCAACGCGACAAGATGATGCGTCTCTGGATCGCGGCCGAGGTGCTGCGTCTCACCAACATCCGCGCCTCGCAGCTGCGTTCGAAGGGCACGCCCGGTCCCGAGGGGTCGGTCGGCAAGATCCTCTCGGCCGAGCACAACAAGGCGGTCACGTCGTTCGTGGTCGACCTGATGGGCGCCGACGGGATGCTCTACACGAGCTACGACGATGGTCCGCCCCACTGCCACGATGAGCTGGGACTGTCCGCAGAAGGCGTTCCTGCGCATGCGCGCCAACTCGATCGAAGGCGGCACCACCGAGGTCATGAAGAACATCCTCGGCGAGCGGGTCCTCGGGCTGCCCGGCGACGTGCGCACCGACAAGGAGCTCCCGTGGCGCGAGGTGCCCCGCAGCTAGCGGAGGTGGGCGGTCTCGTTGAGGGTGCGCAGCGTGCGCACTCCTGAGCTCGAGCACGCGGACGCGGTTGATGCAGGTGTAGTCAGGTGGGAAGAAGAGCACGCGGTCGAGTCCGAGCACGTTGGCCAGATAGGCGTTGAGCACGCCGCCGTGGCACACCACCGCCACGAGCTGGCTCGGGTGGGCGGCGGTGATGCCGTCGACGGCGGTGACGACGCGCCCCTGGAAGCTCGGCCCGTCGACCCCGAGCTCGTGCAGCGCGCCTGCGGCGAGCGACTTCCACACGGGATCGTCGGTCGCCTGCAGCTCCTCGATCGGGATGTACGAGCTGGCTTGCCGGTCCCACTCGGCCAGGCCATCGACGATCGTGAGGTCGCGGCCCGTCACCTCGGCCAGTGGCTCGGCGGTCTGCACGGCGCGGCGCAGCGGGCTGCTGTAGACCGCGTCGATGGGTTCGGACGCCAACCAGGCGGCCAGCTTGCCGGCCTGGATCCAGCCGCCGGGGGCCAGCTCGGGGTCGGCCGGCCCTTCGTCGAGCTCGACGCGCAAAGGGAGCGCATGTCGGATCAGGAGCAGTTCCACAGCGGCTGCGTCCCGGCCAGGACGTTGGCCCCCGCCTCGAGGTCGAGGAGCCACTGCTTGCGGTCGAGACCCCAGCCGTACCCACCGAGGGTGCCGTCGGCTGCGATCACGCGGTGGCAGGGCACGATGATCGAGATCGGGTTGCGACCGTTGGCCTGGCCGACAGCCCGACTGGCGAGGGGCCGCCCGACCTCCTCGGCGATCTCGCGGTACGACAGGGTCTCGGCGTAGGGGATGGCCGACAGGGCCCGCCACACCTCGAGCTGGAACGGCGTGCCGGTCGGCGCCAGCTCGAGGTCGAAGGTCGTGAGCTCACCTTCGAAGTATGCCGTCGAGCTGATCGGTGGCCTCGGGCGCACGCGCGGTCGTCGCGCCGCCATCCGGGGTCGACGTCGGGGGCGCCGCGCTCGCCGTCGACGTAGCAACCGGTGATGCGCGCCCTGATCGTCGGCGAGGACGAGCAGCTCGCCGATGGGGCTCGGGGTGAGGGCGTAGCAGGTGGTCATGGGTGTCTCCTCAGGGTGGCAACAGGATGATCGAGTGCGGCCCACAGGTACTGGGTTGCATAGGCCCGCCAGGGCCGCCAGCCGCCGATCGCTCGGCGAGCGCATGCGGCGAGACGGCCAGACCGAGCTCGGCGGCCGCGGTGCGCACACCGAGGTCGTCGGCGACGAAGGCATCGGGATCGCCGAGGGCGCGCATGGCGATGACCCCGATGGTCCACGGGCCGATGCCCGCGATCTCGGCCAGGCGCGCGGTCGGCCTCGTCGCGGTCGACGTCGGGATCGAGCGGCCAACTCGCCGTCGGCCAACGCACCGGCCAGCTCACGCAGGGTGCGACGGCGGCGCTCGGGGCAGCCGGAGGCACGCGTCGGGCGCGTCGGCCACGGCGTCGGGGGTGGGGAAGAGGTGGGTGAGCCCACCGTCGGGGGTGTCGAGCGGGTCGCCGAGCTGCGTCGACCAGGCGGGCGGCGTGGCCGGCGGCTGCAGCCGTCGATACCTGCTGGCCGAGGACGGCCCGGAGGGCGAGCTCGGCCCCGTCGGTCGTGCGCGGGACGCGGCGGCCTGGATCGCGTGCGATCACGGCTCGCAGTCCGGGATCGGCTCGCAGGTGCGTGTCGACGGCGACCGGATCGGCGTCGAGGTCGAGCAGCCATCGACAGCCGGGCCACCGCGGCAGGCAGGTCGCGCAGGTCGGCGAGCCGCGAGGGTGCAGTCGACGTGGTCGTCCCGCGGGGTGAGCGAGGCCACCCCCGAGCCGTGGGGCAAGCGGAGCGTGCGGCGGTAGGTCGTCGTCTCGTGGTCGAACTCCTCGACGCCGGGCACGGCGGTCAGGGCCAGGTGGGCCAGCACCCCGTCGGCGCTGTACGGCAGCCGGTGGGCCAGGCGCACGCGGATGGACGTGGCCGTGCCGGTCGCGGGCGTCTGCGGCGTCGGCGCGTCGCCGCCGCCCGCGCATCTCGGTCGGGGTGAGGGCGAACACCTGGCGGATCGTGTCGTTGAACTGGCGGATGCTCGAGAACCCGGCCGCGAAGGCGATGGCCGAGAAGTCGAGGTCGGTCGTCTCGATCAGCACACGAGCGGTCTGGGCCCGCTGGGCCCGGGCGATGGCCAGCGGCCCGGTGCCGAGCTCGGCCCGCATCAGCCGCTCGAGCTGGCGCACGCCGTAGCCGAGCCGGCGGGCCAGGCCGTCGACGCCCTCGCGGTCGACGACACCGTCGGCGATGGCCCGCATGGCCCGGGCCACGACGTCGGCGCGGACGTCCCACTCGGGCGAGCCGGGCGACGCGTCGGGGCGGCACCGACGGCAGGCCCGGAAGCCGGCCTGCTGCGCGGCGGCCGCGGTGGGGTAGAAGCGCATGTTCGCCGGCTTGGGCGTGATGGCCGGGCAGCTCGGACGGCAGTAGATGCCGGTCGAGGTGACGCCGGACGAAGATCCACCCGTCGAAGCGGGGGTCGCGGGCCAGGCAGGCCCGGTAGCAGGCGTCGAAGTCCTCGTGCACCTGACCAGCAAACACCATCCGCGTCATTTGCGCTGGCGGGATTGCGACATCGGTGGTTGGCGGCCCTCCCCGGAAGCCGAGAACGGCGCGCACGGTACCGTGGGACGATGGCCCGGCGAACCAAGATCATCGCGACCATCGGTCCCGCGTCCGACTCCGAGGCCACCCTCAAGGACCTGATCGCGGCGGGCATGGACGTCGCCCGCATCGGACTGGCCCACGAGAGCCTCGACGACGCCCTCGAGCGGTTCCGCCGGATCCGCGCCGCCGCGGCGTCGCTCGACCGTGAGGTCGGCATCCTGGCCGACCTGCCCGGGCCCAAGGTCCGGGCCGGCCACTTCCCCGAGGGCGGGGTGGTGCTCACCGACGGCGACCTGATCCGGCTGGCGCCCGGCCACGGCCCGAGCACCGCCGAGGTCGTCCAGGTCGACTACGACGACCTGCATCCGCGACGTCCACCACGGCGACACGCTCGGCTTCGGCGACGGCGCCGTCGTGGTCGAGGCCGTCGGCGACGACGGCGACACCCTCGAGGTGCGGGTCATCCACGGCGGTCCCGCTGACCGGTCGTCCGGGCGTGCACATCCCGTCGGACCGTCTCCGCATGGCCACGCCCACCGCCGAGGACCTGGTGATGCTCGACGCCTTCGTCGAGGACGGCGTCGACATGGTGGCCATCTCGTTCGTCCGCTCCGCCCACGACGTGCGCCGGGTCGGCGTCGAGCCGCACCCGCGCGGCCCGCTGGTCGTGGCCAAGATCGAGACCCGCGCCGCGGTCGAGAACCTCGAGGGCATCATCGAGGCGTCCGGCGCGGTCATGGTGGCCCGTGGCGACCTCGGCGTCCGAGATGCCCATCGAGGAGCTGCCCGCACCTGCAGAAGCAGATCCTGCGTCGCTGCATCGCGCTCGGCCGGCCGGCCATCACCGCCACCCAGATGCTCGAGTCGATGGTGCACGCGCCGACCCCGACGCGGGCCGAGGCCTCCGACATCGCCAACGCGGTGTTCGACGGCTCGTCGGCGGTGATGCTGTCGGGAGAGACCGCCATCGGCGTCGACCCGGTCAACGCCGTCGGCACGATGGCCCGCATCGCCAGCCGCGCCGACGCGCTGCTTCGACTACGACGGCTGGGGCCGCAGCCTGGCCGGCATGCACCTGACCTCGTCGGGCGACGTCGACCTCGCCGTCACCGAGGCCATGACGATGGCCGCCTGGCGCGCCGCGCGTCGAGACCGACGCCGTCGCGATCATCTGCATCACCACCACGGGCTTCACCGCCCGATCGATCGCCCGGCTGCGCCCCGAGGCTCGCATCCTGGCCTTCAGCCCCGACGAGCGCACCGTCCGCCAGCTGTCCATGAGCTGGGGCGTCGCGCGCCTACCAGCTCGAGCTGCTGCCCATCGACGAGATGGTGACCCGGGCCATCGAGATGGCCCGCACGCGCGGCGAGGTCCGCTCGGGCGAGCTGGTCGCCGTGCTGTCCGGATCTCCCGACCGCCACGGTCGTGCCACCGACACGCTCCGCCTGATGCGCGTGCCGTGACCGGGTGAGGCCCGTCGACCGTCGCGTCGACGGCCTGGCCGTCTACGCACGCGCTCGTCCCCGGCGACGCGCTCGTGCTCGTGCACGGCTCGATGGACCGCGCGGCTTCGTTCGCGAAGGTGCGCCTGCCCGACCTCGACGTCGTCCGCTACGACCGCCGCGGGTACGGTCGGTCGGGTCCCCGGGCTGGCGCCACGTCGGACGAGCACGTGGCCGATCTGCTCGATCGCGTCGGAGACCAGCCGGCCGCCGTCGTCGGCCACAGCCTCGGCGGCGTGCTCGCGCTCATGGCTGCGTCCTCCCGTCCCGACCGGATGCACGACGGTGGGCGCGTTCGAGTCGCCGATGTCGTGGTTGCCGACGTGGCCCAAGGCATCTGCGGGCGGCAACGCCCTCGGCGCCCAGGATCCCGCCGACGCCGCCGAGCTGTTCATGCGCGGGATCGTCGGCGACACCGTCTGGGAACGGCTGCCGTCCCGCACCCGGCAGTCCCGGCGCGCCGAGGGCGCCGCGCTCGTGGCCGAGCTGGCCGACCTCCGGCGCACCGCGCCGTACGAGCCGAGCGAGGTGGCCGTGCCCGTCGTGGCCGCCTACGGCACCGAGTCGAAGCCCTACCACCAGGAGGCCGCCCGCCAGCTCGCGGAGCTGGCCCCGCTCGGCGAGCTCGTGGTCATCGACGGCTCGGGCCACGGCGCCCCCACCACCCACCCCGGCGAGTTCGCCGCCTTCGTGCGCCGCGTGGCCGCGCGAGGCTGATCGGCGAGGGTGCAATACGATCGGCGCCATGTCCGATCGCGCTCCCGTCGACCTCAACGCTGGACCACCCGAGACGGTCATCGACGACGAGTCTCCGACCGTGCTGGCCGAGCTCGACGCCGCCTTGGCCCAACCGCTCGACGGCGACGTCCGCCGGCAGGCGGTGTCGCAGGTGGTGGCCGCCCATCCGCGGTTCCTCGACGGCTGGGCGCGGCTGGGCGAGCTCGGACGCGACCCGGTCGAGAGCTACGCGGCCTTCCGGGTCGGCTACCACCGGGGCCTCGACCGCCTGCGTCAGAGCGGCTGGCGCGGCTCGGGCTACGTCCGCTGGGTCCATCCGTCCAACCGCGGCTTCCTGCGCGCCGCTCGACGGGCTGCGGGCCTCGGCGGCCGCCATCGGTGAGACCGACGAAGAGGAGCGGTGCGCCATCTTCCTGCGCCAGCTCGACCCGAACTGGCCTCCCGTTGGCTGACGAGGCGGTCGTCACCGACCATCCCGAACGGTCGCGCTACGAGATCCACCTGGGTGGCGAGCTGGCCGGGATCGCGAGCTACGCACGACACGGCAACCGGGTCGACGTGCTGCACACCGAGATCGACCCGGCCTTCGAGGGCCATGGCCTCGGAGGCACGCTCGCCCGAGGCGTCCTCGACGACCTGCGTCGTCGAGGGCTGCACATCACGCCGAGCTGCCCCTTCCTGGGCGAGTACCTCCGTCGCCATCCCGACCAGGTCGACCTGATCGACGACGAGCACCGTGGCTCGTTCGAGTCGTGATCCGCTCGCCCGGGTGCGGGCGATCTGTCTCGCACTGCCCGAGGTCACCGAGCGCCTGAGCCACGGTTCGCCCACGTTCTTCGTGCGTGACAAGAAGACGTTCGTCTCGTACATGGACGATCACCACGCAGACGGGCGACTCGCGCTGTGGTGCGCCGCCCCGCCCGGCGCGCAGGCCGCGCTCGTCGACGAGGAGCCCGAGCGCTTCTTCGTGCCTGCCTACGTCGGATACCGGGGCTGGGTGGGCGTGCGCCTCGACCTCGAGCCCGACTGGGACGAGATCGCGGAGATCGCCACCGACGCCTATCGCCAGGTCGCGCCCAAGACGCTGCTCGCGCAGCTCGACGATACCGTCGCGTGACCGCGCGGCGCGCCACGGCGCAGTGCCCGAGCGCGACAGGCAGGGTCGACAGCAACCGACACCTCGGTCAGTCGACGTCCTGCCGGGTGAGCCGAACGGTCGCGTAGGCCAGCGCGACGAAGGCCACACCGATCGGGACGATCCATCGCCAGGGCGCGTCGATGTTCGGCACGAGGCCCCCGGGGCTCAGCCGGACCCGGGTGATCGCCGACAGGGTCGATCGACCATACGAACGCACGGCGAGGCGCGCCGCGCGTGGTGTTGGCCGTGGCGACGAAGCCCTCCCAGATGAAGATGTAGAGCAGGCCCCACACGAGGGCCCGTTTCACCCGCAGTCCGAGGGCCACGAACAGCCCGACGTAGCCGACCATCGACGACGGTCACGGCCGCGATCGTGCCGGTCACGAGGGACGGAGCCGCCGCCGGCGAAGGCGGCGCTCACGGCCAACGGCACCGTGACGATCGGCCAGGTGACGGTGAAGGACGACTGCCGCGGCGGCGGCCGTGATGCGCCAGCGCGCCACCGGCCGCAGCCAGAGGTACACGAGGGTTCCGTCCTCGGTCGGGTCGCCGAGCGCGGCGGACGCGAAGACCAGCGTGGCCACCGGCACGAGCAGCGAGATGCCGAAGATGTTGACGAACTCGGGCGCCCCGGTGCAGCGTGCTCGAACGTGTGCGCTTCGGCCGATCGCGATCGCCCACGATGACCCCGACCAGCCCGAGTGCGCCGATGCGACAGACCCGGGCGCGGGTCACCTGGTTGCGCAACATGAGCCGGTAGAGGGCAGGTGCCCAGGGTCGGGACTCCGCGGGCGGTGTGCGGCGCTCATCTGGCCACCAGGTAGCGGAACACGCTCTCGAGATCGTCGTCGAGCGGCGTGACCTCGGTGAGCGGGCCTGCGCCTGCTGCGCGACGAGCGGGACCGCCGCGACGCGGTGGCGCAGCCGATGCACGGTGGTGGTCTCCACCACGACGCGAGTCGTCGGCCTCGAGCGCGACGGCCAGCACGCGATTCGGTGCCGATGAGCCCCGTGGCCAGCGCGCGGGCCCGGTCGGTGCGGATGCGGACCCGGTGCGGCCGGTCGTCCATGAGGTCGCGGATGGCCCGGTAGTCGCCCTCGGCGGCCAGACGGCCCTGCACCATCACGAGCACGCGCGACCCGAACCGCTCGACCTCGTCGAGCACGTGGCTCGAGACGACCACGCAGCGGCCCGTCGGCTCCCAGCTGCTCGAACAGCTCGATCATGGCCAGGCGCTGGCGGGGATCGAGCCCGGTCAGCGGCTCGTCGAGCACGATCACCTCGGGGTCGTGCACGATCGCCTGCGCCACCTTCAGCCGCTGGCGCATCCCCTTCGAGTACGTCGAGGTCGGGCCGGCGGTCGGTCGGGTCGAGCTCGACGATGCTCGAGGGCGCGCGGTCGCGGCATCGTCGGGCCCGTCGAGTCCGTGCAGGACGGCGGCGAGCCGCACGAACTCGAGACCGCGTGAGCGACTCGAACAGCGACTCCTGCTGGGGGACGAGCCCGATGTGGCGGGCCAGGCCGACGTCGCGGTGCGGGTCGCGGCCGAGCACCCGGACCGTGCCCCGCGACGGGCGGGTGAGGCCGCACAGCATGCGCAGCATCGTCGACTTGCCGGCGCCGTTGGGCCCGAGCAGGGCGGTCACGCCCGTCGTCGATGCGGAACGAGACGTCGGACACGGCCACGAGCTGGCCGAACCACTTCGACACGTCGATCACCTCGATCATCGGGTGACCTCGATGCGCTGGTAGCGGCACCGCACGAACAGGGCCAGCAGCGCGACGGTCATGACCAGGTAGGCGATGACGAGCGTCGACGGTGGCCACCGCGGCGGCCGAGGTCGAGGGCGGTGCCCGCGGTGCCTCGCCGTAGATCCGGGTGACGAGCTCGAGGGGGAGGTACGGCAGGTTCGAGCACGAAGAGGTTGTGGGACGCACCGGCGGCGATGAGGCTCTCGGAGACGGCGATCGAGCCGAGCAAGATCAGCACGATGGCGGCCGAGGCCACCGCCCGGCGGCGTCGTGGTGCTCGAGACGGCCAGCGACAGGGCGGCCGGGAGCAGCGGCGACGACGACGCCCGAGACGATCACCCGCCACAGCACCGCCGAGCACGCCGCGAGGCCGTCGGGCCCGACGCCGGCGACCGTCCGGGCGATGAGCATGAACAGCGGCGGACCGAGCGTGACGATCGACAGCACGAACGCCGATCGCGGCCGCCTTGGCCAGCAGGTAGGTGTCGCGGCGCAGGGGAGAGGCGAGGTAGAGGCCGAGCATGCCGGTGCGCCGATCGGTGCAGAGCGCCTCGGGCGCGACGAAGGCGACGAAGACCCCGATGGCGGCCCAGATGAACAGGTAGTAGTCGCCGTAGGAGGGGATGACGTCGTTGATGTCGACGCCGCGCGCGACGAGGCGGCTCTTCAGGAACGTGGCGATCCCCACGAACACGATGGCCGGGACGTAGGCCAGGAAGATGGTGAGCATCGGCAGGATCTTGTTCCAGAAGGTCCGCTTCAGCCCGAGCACGCGTTGGATGGTGTGCTCGGTCAGGCTGCGCGGACGGCGCCGCGGACCCCGAGGCGCGGGCCGTCGTAGGGGCGGTAGCCGCGGTCGAAGATGCGGGCCGTCGGCGGCCGCGCCCGGCGGATCGCCTCATCGGTGGCGGTCACGGCCGACCTCGAGGAACACGTCCTCGAGGCTGAGCGGTCCGGTTCGTCAGCCGGCGGACCCCGCAGCCGGTGGTCGACGAGCGCGTCGCGGACGCTGGTCGTGCAGCGCGATCGACCGTGTCGCCCTCAGGTCCGGCGACGACGAGTCGATGGCCGTCGACCTCGACGTCGAGCCCGCGTCCGCGGAGCGCCGCGGCCAGCTCGCTCGGGGCCGTCGTCGACCTCGACCAGCAGCCCCCGGTCGGCACCGGTGAGATCGCTGATGGCGCCCGAGGCGACGACGCGCCCGGCGGCCAGGATCACGGCGTCGTCGCAGACGCGCTCGACCTCCTCGAGCAGGTGCGACGACATGACGACGTCGATGCCGAACTCGGTGCCGACCCGGCGGATCAGCGCCAGCATGTCGTCGCGCTGCACCGGGTCGAGACCGTCGGTCGGCTCGTCGAGCAGCACGAGGTGCGGATCGTGGGCGATGGCCTGGGCCAGCTTGACCCGTTGGCGCTGCCCGGTCGACATCGTGCCGACCGGGCGGAACCGCTCCTCGCCCAGCCCGACCTGCCAGAGCGCGTCGCTGGCCCGACCGGTGGCCTCGCGGCTCGGGAGCCCGTGGATCTCGGCGATGTGGCGAACCAGGTCCTGGGCGGTGGTGTCCGGCGGCAGGGTGTGGTGCTCGGGTGAGTAGCCGACCCGCTCGCGGACGTCCGAGCCGGCCGTGACCGGATCCAGACCGAACACCCGCAGCGTGCCTTCCGTGGGCCGGTGCAGTCCGAGCATCATGCCGAGGATCGTCGTCTTGCCGGCACCGTTCGCGCCGAGCAGACCGGTGATGCCCCGCCCGATCGTGAAGGTCGCCCCGTCGAGGGCCCTCGTCGTCCCCCAGCGCTTGACCACCCCAGCACCAACCACGATCGGCTCGTCGGGCCCACAGGCCCGGGAGGCCTGAGCAACACGATTCGCAGCCATGCTGCCGCCGAGGTTAGTGGGATCGCCCCGGCCCCGGATCGGCACCCCAGCTGCCGACGCGAGCGACGATCAGTCGACTAGCAGCGCGGCGCCTCTTCGCTGCCGAGGCAGTGCAGGGTGGCGATGTGCCTGCCCTCGACCTCGATCGTGAACACGCCGTGGTAGTGGCGGTTCGACTCGGCCTGGCCGTGGCCGGTGAGGGTCGTGGGCAGGCCGTTGCCGGTGGTCGTCTGGCAATCGACGCTGAACCGGCTCTGGTCGTGCGGATCGCCGTCGATCTCGCACTCGTAGCCGTAGTACAGGTTGAGCCCGGCGTCGTTGGCCGCCTCGGAGCCGGCCTGCTGGATGTCGATCGTGGTCAGCACGGGGTCATAGGCCACGACGTGGGCGCATCCGACCGCCACGCAGCCCATCGCCAGGGCCGCCACCGCCAGCAGGGAACGCGCACGCATGGGCGAGATCCTCGCACCCGGAGCTGGTGGCGCGTCGCCACCCCGGGTCGGGCCCGCCTACGCCATTGGCCCTGGTGCGGTGGGCCTGACGCGCGGAAGATGGGCGCACGGGTCCGCGCGGGCCCAGTCTGGGGAGAGCACACATGCATGCACTGATCGGACGCGTCCAGATCAAGCCGGATCACGAGGACGAGACCCTCGCGATGATCGAACAGCACGGTGTGGCCATGTTGCAGGGGATGACGGGCGCACGGGGCGGGTACTGGGCGCGCACCGTCGACGGCGACCTCGTCCAGCACTCGTTCTGGCTCTTCGACACGGCCGAGGACGCGCGGGCCGCCGAGGTGACCTTCAACACGCTGCGCGACATGCCCGAAGCCCCGGCGACCTTCGTCAGCGTCGACGTGTGCGAGGTGGTCGGCCAGGCTTGAGACGCCGGCATTCGCGGCTTGGACGACGTCAGGTGGCTGGCCCGAACGACCAGCGCGTGGCCCCGCCCGGCGCGACCGTCTCGAGGGCCGTGGCGCGGACGGGCGTCAGCTCGTAGACGAACCACGGAGGTGGCCCCGCCGACGGGGCGCTGTACTCGGCGGTGAGGGCGGTGCCGGTGTCGTCGACCTGGCATGGCCATCCGTTGGCCACCCACCGAGCCGCCATGGCCTCGACGGTCGGGGGGTCGGTGATCCGGCGCGCCGTGCCCTCCACCACGAGGTCGAAGTCGTGGGCGGCGACGGTCATCGTGCAGCGGGGATCGCGAGCCAGGTTGCGGGCCTTCCTGGTGCCGCCACCGGTCTCGAACCAGAACGCACCATCGGCCCAGACCGCGCCGACGCCGGTGACGTGCGGGCTGCCGTCGCGATCGATGGTGGCCAGCCAGCACGTGTGCCGGTTCGGCCCACCGGTGTCGGGTGCCTGGCTGAGCTGCTCGTCCAGACGGGCCTCGATGCGGCCCCAGTCGAGGAGGGGCAACTCGTAGAGATCGGCCAGGTTGACGGTGTCCACGATCGATCGATGCGACATGCCGGCACCCTAGATGTGCTCCGCCCGGCCTGGGTCTCCGCGCTGTAACCGGGGCGTCGTCCCGGCGTCACCAGGTCATGGAAACGGACCGGACACAAGCCGCAGCGACCCGCCTGGCCGCGAAGCTCAACGCGCTCGACCTCGACGACGACGAACGCCTCGTGCTCGTCGGCATCCTCGACGCGGGCGCCACCTCGATCGAGCCGGTGGGCGACGAGGTCGAGGGCTTCGCCGTCGACGCCTTCATCTGGTTCAGGAACCAGGGGGGGTACGGCGTCGAGCAGGCGGACGAGAGCCCGAAGGAGACGATCACCTTCGAGTACGGCGGTCTCCACATCAGCTACGTGCAGCAGAGCGTCTCGGGTTAGTGCAGCCCTGCAAGACCCGCGAACATCCTGATGGTGCGAGTGACCCCGATCAGGTTTCAGGAGACGTAGCAGATGCGAAGTGAGGCGCCTTCCGTCGACGCGTACATGGAGGAGGTCCCCCATGCACGCCGGGGCGCGCTCGATGCCTTGCGAGCGCAGTGCCGGGCGCTCCTGGTCGGCTTCGACGAAGCGATGGTGTACGGCATGCCGTCCTATTCCCGCGACGGGCAGGTCGAGATCGCGTTTGCGAGCCAGAAGAGCTACATCTCGTTCTACGTGCTCCGCAGCGACGTGTTGAACGGTCACCGCGGCGAGTTCGGCAACGCCAGCCTCGGCAAGGGTTGTGTGAGGTTCAGGACGCCGGAGCAGATCGAGACGCGTGTCATCGCGGCGCTCCTCGAGGACACGTCAGCCTCGATCGGCCCGGTCTGTTAGTGGGCCTGATCCAGCCGGCAGGGAGGCCTCGAGCCGAGAGCCGCGGCCTGTCGGGGTCTAGCCGGTGAAGGCGGGGGTGGCGGCGACGGCCTGGGCCGCCGGGGTGGTCGTGCTGGTGGTGGGCGCGGTCGTCGTGGTGGTCGGGGCGGCCGTGCAGACGGTGGTGTCGTTGCTCACGGTCGTGCTGTCCAGCGAGACGGTTCCGCCGGTGGACTGCACCGAGGCTGTCGCTGTCCCTCCACCTGTCGCCGACGCCGTGTTGCCGACGATGCTGCCCGCATTTGTGGTCACGTTGCCGCCCTCCGACGCGATCCCGCCTCCTGCGTTGGCGCCGTCACCCGAGGTGGACGCGGCGTTGCAGTTGATCACTGGGGTGCGCCCGGTGACCGAACCGCCCTCGGAGAGGATGCCGCCGCCGGAGTCGCCGGAGCTGGTCGTGCCGGTGTTGCTGGAGATGGTCGAGGTCGCGGCGATGACCTGGCCACCCTCGGACAGGATGCCACCGGCCACATCTCCGTCACTGGTGGTGGCCGTGTTGGCGGTGATCGTCGAGCCAGTGGCGGTCACACCCCCGCCGCCTTCGGCGACGATTCCGCCACCCGCGTCAGCCGTCCCGCTCGCCGAGTTGTGGGTCAGCTGGCAGTTCGTGACCGACACCGTGCCACCTTCGCTGAGCACCGCGCCGGCGACGTCGCCTTCGCTGTCGGTGATGTGGTTGGCGGTGATCGTGCAGGCGCTGAGGGTGACGGCGCCCCCTTCGGACACGATCGGGGCGGCGTCGTTCCCGGTGGTCCCGCCTCCGCCGGTCAGCGTCAGGCCGTCGACGGTCACCCCGGTGCCTCCGGCGTCGACCAGCCCGCTCGGCTGACCGTTGAGGTTCACGGTTGCCCCGTTCCCGGTGATGGTCACGGTGCCGCTCCCACTCCAGGAGATCTCGCTCGACAGGGTGATCGTGCCCAGACCGGCCTGGATCACCACGTCGTCGTTGCCCGCGTTGGAGGCCGCGTCGAGCAGGGCCTGCCGGAGCGATCCGGTACCCGAGTCGTGCGTGTTGGTCACGTTGAACGTGGCCGCCGACGCCATCGGCGCCAGTGGCCCGACGACCGCCACGCTCGCTCCCACCAGCACAACGCAGGCCGAAACCGTCAATGCCTTGATCCGACGCATGGTCGCCCTCCCGGAACCCGAGTCACCTGACCGGCCGAACGCGTCGTCACCATCCCACTGACGGCGCCCGAACACCATAGGGCAACTCGACACGTCGAGCCGAGGCTCTGCCCGTCGACGATGCTCGTGCACCGCTCGATCCCGTGCGTCAGGTCGGGACGTAGCCCTTGGGCGTCGGGAGCGGGATGTCCTCGTACGTGATGATCCCGGGCGGAGCGGCGACGACGGCGGGGATGGCGTTGATGACGGGCAGCGCGGTGAGGATGTGGCCGAGGACCATGAACTCCTCCATGGTCGTCGCCTCGAAGTACGGCGGCGGCAGGATGTCGATCTTCGTGGTGATCGTGGGCCGACCCTGGACCTCGATCGTCCACCCCATGCCGACGTCCCAGTTGGGTTCGAGCGCGTCGCCCTTGCGCCACCGCACCCGCATCTCGACGATGCTCGTGCCGCCGATCTTGCCGAGCCAGTGGATCGTGACGCCGGCGACCGTGTCCTTGGCCAGGGTCCAGGAGCCGAGGTCGAGCTCCTTGGTCGTCTTGGCGTACTCGGCCTCGCACACGATCTCGTCGAAGACGACCCCGAGGGCATCGCCCACCAGGGCGACCGCTTCGCTGAAGACCACCGTCGCCGCCGCGGTCATGCCCGGGAGCTCCGGGTCGTCGAGCGGGCGTCCGAAGCCGACCGGGATCTCGGTGGGCGGCGAGTCGTAGGCGGTGGTGTCCGCCTCCTCGCTGATCAGCACGTGGTCGATGCGGTCCGAGGCGTTGGCCAGCGCGATGGCGATGAGCTCGATGTAGCCCGGGCTGACGCCGCTCCCGAACATCGAGCTGCCGCCCTTGGCACAGGCGTCGAGGAGCCGCTGACGCCCGTCGTCGGGGTAGGACTGGCCGTTGATGAAGGCCGCCGTGGCGACGATGTTGGCGCCGGACTCGAGGATGCGCACCATCTCGTCGACGTTGAACCACATCGGGTTGTAGACGACGCAGTCGGGCTCGAGGGCGAGCAGGGCGTCGACGTCGTGCGTGGCCGTGAGCCCGATGGGGGCGAGTCCGCACAGCTCACCGACGTCCTTGCCGGACTTGTCCTCCGACCAGGCGTAGCAACCGACCAGCTCGAGGTCGGGGCGCTTCAGCACCGCCTCGACCGACTGCCTGCCGACGTTGCCCGTCGTCCACTGCACGACACGAATCGTCACTGCTCTGCCTCCATCGGTCCTGCGGTGGCCAAGGGCACACACCGTATCTCCCGTGTCTGAGCGATCGCTCAGCGCGGCCGTCGGCCTGGCGGCTTCTGGGCGCCACGGCTGCATGCATGGGGGAACCCGCTCGCCGGGACACCTCTAGGCTCCTTCGCATGGCTGGCGCAAGCACCGAGGGTCCGGTCGGACCGTTCCCGGCGGGGATCGACACCGAAGAGCAGCGCGACGAGTACGACCGGATGCGGCGCCGCGCCCTCTGGACGATGCCGAGCGGCCTCTACGTCGTGGGCAGCCGATCCGGCGACCGGCGCAACCTCATGACCGCCAACTGGATCACGCAGGTGAGCTTCGACCCGAAGCTGCTCGGCGTCGGCGTCGAGAAGCCGGCGCTCACCCACGAGCTGATCTCCGAGGGCCGGGTCTTCAGCGCTCAACACCGATCGACCGCGAGGACCGCGCCATCGTGCGCAAGTTCACCAAGCCGGTCGAGGTCGACCTCGAGGCCCGGACGGCCAACGGATTCGCCTTCCACGACGGACCGACCGGCGCGCCGGTGCTCGACCAGGCGCCGGCGTGGTTCGACTGCGAGCTGCGCCAGTCCGTCGAGGTGGGGGACACGACGTTCTTCATCGGCGAGATCGTCGCCTGCGGCTTCCAGAAGCCCGAGGACACCGAGGTGCTCCGCATGGAGGACACCCGCATGAACTACGGCGGCTGAACCGAGCCGTGACCGACGGGGGTGTCGCCTTCACGGGATCGGTGCTGACCGGGGGCGCCTCGACTCGGATGGGCCGCGACAAGGCGCTGCATCGCCGTCGACGGTCGGGCCTTGGCTCGGGTCGCGGCCGACGCGCTCCACGGAGCGGGTGCGGCCGAGGTGCTCGCCATCGGGGGCGACCTCGACGCGCTCGCCGCGCTCGGCCTCGACGCGCGACCCGACGATCATCCCGGCGAGGGTCCGCTCGGCGGCGTGCTCACCGCCCTGCGACACGCGCGTCACGACATCATGGTCGTGCTGGCGTGCGACATGCCGATCGTCGACGCCGGGGTCGTCATGGCGTTGTTGGGTGCGCTCGAAGCCGATCCCGAGGCTGACGTCGCCGCCGCCACTGATGACGGCCACCTGCAGGTGCTCACCGCCGCCTACCGGAGCCGGAGCCGACCCGGTCTCGAGGCCGCCTTCGCCGCCGGTGAGCGTGCCGTGCGACGGGCCGTCGAGTCGCTTCGGGTGGTGCCCGTCGACGGTCTCGATCCCGCCGCGCTGGCCGACGTCGACCGACCCGAGGACCTGCGCCGCTACGCTCAGCCTTCGTGACCATCTCCGAGATCGACGTCGACGAGCTGCACCAGCGCCACGCGGACGGTGCCCCGGTGATCGACGTCCGCCAGCCCGACGAGTACGACGAGGCCCACGTCCCGGGCGCCCACCTGATCCCGCTGGCCGAGGTGCCCGACGCATCGGACGAGCTCCCGAGCGATCAGCCCGTCCTACTCATCTGCAAGAGCGGAGCCCGCAGCATGCGTGCGGCCGAGTTCCTCGACACCCAGGGCTACGACGCGGTCAACGTGGCCGGCGGCACCATGGCCTGGATCGACGCCGGCTTCCCGGTCGACCGAGGCGCGCCGAGTTGACCGCTCGGTGAGCAAGCACGAGCTGGTCGAAACCGAGGAAGGCCTCGACCGGGTGATCGACGCGCTCCGCGGCGAGCCCGCCTACGCGGTCGACACCGAGTTCCACCGCGAGCGCACCTACTTCCCCCGCCTCGCCCTCGTCCAGATCGCCTGGGGCGACGAGCTGGCGCTGATCGACCCGCTGGCGGTCGACATCGCCCCCCTGGCCGAGATCCTCGACGGACCCGGGCACCGCCGTGCTCCACGCCGCCGACCAGGACCTCGAGGTGCTCGAGCTGGCCTGCGGCACCGTGCCCGGCCCGCCTGTTCGACACGCAGATCGCCGCCGGGTTCGTCGGGATGTCGAACCCGTCGCTCGCCGCGCTCTACGAGCGCGTGCTCGGCATCCGCGTGGCCAAGGGGCACCGCCTGACCGACTGGCTGGCCCGGCCGCTCGACGAGCACCAGCTCGACCTACGCGGCCGGCGACGTCGAGCACCTGCTGGCCGCCTACGACAAGCTGCTGGCCGATCTCGACGCGCCGGGGCCGGCGCCAGTGGGTGCTCGACGAGTGCGAGCAGCTGCGCGCATCCGCGACCGTGGCGCCCGCGATCCCGACGAGGCCTGGCGTCGGGTCAAGGAGATCCGCCAGCTCCGCGGCACCGCCCGGCGCATCGCCCAGGCCGTCGCCGCCTGGCGGGAGCGGCGAGCCGCCACCACCGACCAGCCCGTGCGCCACGTCCTGCCCGACCTCGCCATCGTCGGCATCGCCCAGCGCCACCCCAAGACCGTCGAACAGCTCCGCCAGGTCCGTGGGCTCGACGACCGTCACCTCCGCGGCCCCCAGGCCGCCGAGATCCTCGCCGCGGTGGCGGCGGCCGACGACGAGCCCAGCCACGCTCACCACGAGGCCGAGGTGCACGAGCTCGACCGTGATCTGCGCCCGGCCGTCGGCCTGGTGTCGGCGTGGGTCAGCCAGCTGGCCCGCAACCTCGAGATCGACACCGGCCTGCTGGGCACCCGGGGCGACATCGAGGCCCTGCTGCGCCACGATCCCGACGCCCGGCTCTCGAGTCGGTTGGCGGGCCGAGTTGGTCGGCGAACCCATCCGGCGTCTGGTCGAGGGCGAGGCGGCCCTGGCCTTCGACGCGGGAGGCGAGCTGCGGCTCGAAGCCCGCTCGGGTCAGCCGCTCACCTGAGGGCGACCGCCTGGTCGGGGCCCTGTCATCCCGACATCGAGGCACACGGAAACAGATCGAAAGACCCGGCTGGCCACGACGGACCATCAGCGCTGGTCAGTGCGGCGAAAGGACACTGACGGGCTACACTGGCCTGGCGATCATCGTCACCACTTGGAGTTGGCCCGTGAAGAAGGGGCGACATCGGCGCTTCGAAGAGGCCCGAGCACTCAAGCGCACGAACGACCTCGACTTCGATGCGATCCTCGACCGTCGTGACGCAGAGCCCTGCCCCGAATGCGCGGCAGAGCCCGGTCACGACCACGCGTCCTGGTGCATGCACGAGGACAGTGACGACGGTCTCTTTCCCGCCTGACCCCACCACCCCCACGAGCCCCCCGCAGTCGACCTCCCTTCGTAATCTCGCGCTCGTCGCGCACGTCGACCACGGCAAGACCACCCTCGTCGACGCCATGCTGCGGGCGACCCACGTCTTCAACTCCCACGAGGCCCTGGTCGACCGGGTCATGGACTCCAACGACCAGGAGCGCGAGCGCGGCATCACCATCCTCGCCAAGGCGGCCTCGGTGCAGTGGGGCGACGTCCGCATCAACCTGGTCGACACGCCGGGCCACGCCGACTTCGGCGGCGAGGTCGAGCGGGCGCTGGCCCTGGTCGACGGCGTGCTGCTGCTCGTCGACGCGGCCGAAGGGCCGCTGCCCCAGACCCGCTACGTGCTGTCCAAGGCGCTGGCCGCCGGCCTGCCGGCGGTGGTCGTGCTCAACAAGGTCGACCGCCAGGACGCCCGGTCCGAAGAGGTGCTCGACGAGATCTACCAGCTCTTCCTCGACCTCGACGCCGACGACGAACGCATCGAGTTCCCGATCATCTCGGCCATCGCCCGCGAGGGTCGAGCGCTCGCCGGCGTCGGCATGCCCGCCGCCGACGCCGACCTGACGCCCGCTGTTCGAGGCCATCGTCGACACGCTGCCCGCCCCCGACGGCGATCCCGACGCGCCGCTGCAGGCCATCGTGACCAACCTCGACGCCTCCGAGTACCTCGGTCGCCTGGCCGTCGGTCGGGTCGTCCAGGGCACCCTGCGCAAGGGCGACCAGGTCGCGCTGTGCGAGGAGGACGAGGGCCAGACCCCGCTGCGGCGCAAGCTCGGCCACCCTCATGGGGTTCGAGGGCATCTCCCGGGTCGACGTCGACGAGCGGTCGGCCGGCGACCTGTTCGTGATCGCCGGCTTCCCCGAGGTCGAGATCGGCGACACCATCGCCGACCCGGTCGATCCGAGGCGCTGCCGCGCCTCGTGGTCGACGAGCCCGTGCTGCGCATGACCTTCGGGTCAACACCTCGCCGCTGGCCGGCAAGGAGGGCACCTACCTCACCTCGCGCCACCTGCGTGACCGGCTCGACCGCGAGGTGCTCGGCAACGTGTCGATCCGCCTGGCCGAGACCGCGTCGCCCGACATCATCGAGGTGGCCGGCCGCGGCGAGCTGCAGCTGTCGGTGCTCATCGAGTCGATGCGCCGCGAGGGCTACGAGCTGCAGGTCAGCCGGCCCGAGGTGATCGTCCGCGAGATCAACGGCAAGCGCCACGAGCCCCTCGAGCGGGCCGTCATCGACGTCCCCGACGAGCACGTCGGCACGGTCACCCAGGCGCTGGCGCCCCGCAAGGGCAAGGTCACCGACCTGCGCCCCGGCGACACCGGTCGCACGCATCGTCAGCATCGAGGCCCCCAGCCGCGGCCTCATCGGGTTCCGCTCGCTGCTGCTCACCGCCACCCGCGGCACCGCCCTCATGCACCAGCACCACGCCGGCTGGATCCCGTGGGTCGGCGACCTGCCGGGCCGCAAGGGCGGCGCCATGATCGCCGACCGGCCGGGCATCGTCGACCGGCTACGCCCTCGACAACCTGCAGGCGCGGGGCGAGTTCTTCATCGGCCCGGGCGCAGCAGGTGTACGAGGGCATGGTCGTGGGCGAGAACGCCAAGCGCCGACGACATGATCGTCAACGTCGTGCGCGAGAAGCAGAAGACCAACATCCGCACCCACGCCGCGGACGAGGCCATCAAGCTCACGCCCGCCCCGGGTGCTCACCCTCGAGACGGCCATCGAGTTCATCGCCGACGACGAGCTGGTCGAGGTGACCCCCTCGAGCCTGCGGGTGCGCAAGCGCCTGCTCCGCGAGCAGGACCGGCGCCGGCAGAAGCGCTGATCAGGACGTGATCAGCCGGTGGCGAGCTGGATGGCCACCTCGACGGCCCGATCGAGGTCGTCCTCGTCCATGCACGACCATGGCTCGGCGGCCGCCGGCGCGGGCGGCCAGACGGGCCTCGGCCCGGCGTCGGCTGGGGTCGTGCAGCCGGTCGGGCACGTCGACCAGCAGCTGGCCGACCACGATGCCCGAGAGCCGCGTGCGATCGCCCAGCCGGCGACCGTGGTAGTACTGCACCGGCCCGCTGAACAGCGCGCCGCGCTCGACCCGGAAGGGCGGCAGGCGGGTGCCGCCGTGGCGCTCGAGCCGTTCGATCAGGCCGACGAGCACCCGGTGCTGGGCGGCGGTGCGCTCGTCGCACAGCGCCCGCACGTCGCGAGGCGTCGAGGGGGCTGGCGCAGCCGCTCGAGCATGTCGAGCGCCGGCTGGTACGACTTGCGGTGCTTGCCCGAACGGGTGCGCTTGATGGCCCGGGCGTTGGGACGCTCCCGGGTCACGCGGGTGAGCGACGGGTGCTCGACGAACCGGTTGGCCTCGTTGCCGTTGCGCCGGGCCGCCCGCAGGAGCGGGATCCTCGAGAGCGCGCTCGTTGTTGTGCTCGACGATGTGGGCCGAGTCGCGGATCGACATCGAGCGCGGCGACCAGCACGCGGTTCTCGTCGATGTCGTAGGCCCGCGAGGGCGTCTTGCAGACGAACAGGCCCTCGTCGCCGAAGCTCGACGCCCGGGCCGACATGGTCTCGCTCCACAGCACGGGGCCGCGCAGGCTGCCCAGGCAGCGCTCGGTCTGGGTCTGCAGCGAGGTGGCCAACGACCGCACGGTCTTGGGCATGGCCTCGAGCAGCGCCTCGGCCTCGGGCGAGGTGGCCACCCGGGCCCCCACCATCTGCGCGATCTCGTTGGCCGGCAGGCCCGACCAGGGCCGACACGGTGCGCACCACGTCGAACGGCCGCGACAGGCGGTTCCAGATCTCGAGGAAGGCGTCGCTGCTGGGCCCGTTGCCGGGGATGCCGTGGGTTCGATCGACGACGGTCACGGGCGGCGGTGCCGGCTCAGACCGCCAGCTCGACCCCGAGCACCTCGGAGATCGTGCGCTGGGCCTCGGCCTGCTCGGGCGGATCGAGGAGCTGCGCCACCGTGCGGTAGAGCGTGGTGGCCCGCCGATCCTCCATGCCCTCGAACTGGGGCAGGAAGTAGGCGTAGAACACCTCGTAGATGAGCCGCGACTCGGTCGGCGCGTCCTTGGCCCGGCGGGCCGCGTACTTGGCCGCGTCGAGGTAGACGGCGGGACCGAGGTTGGTGAAGCGGCGGAGCGGCAGCAGCTTGGCCACGATCTCGCCGGGGCCCTGCAAGCAGCTTCTCGTAGGCCCAGTCGTCGGGCGTGCCGACCTCGATGAAGGCGAAGCGACGCATCAGCGCGTAGGACATGTCGAACAGCAGGTTCTTGTCGAACACGTTCATCGTGGCGATGATCCGCCAGTTGGCCGGCACCCGGATCACGTCGGTCTTGTCGGGTGGGTCGACGCCGCTCGGCACGATCGACAGCGGGATCGGGCTGGCCCTTGCGCTTGAAGGGCAGCACGACCGCCGAGCCGGACAGCACGGTGAAGAGCTGACCGAAGGCACGGTCGAAGTTCGACCGGTTGAGCTCGTCGATCACGAGCCAGCGCCCGCTCTCGATGGCCTCGACGAACAGGCCCGGTCGGTAGATGAGGCCGTCAGGGGTGGGCTGGAGGCCGCCGATGGTCTCGAAGGTGGTCCACTCGGAGGTGGCCGTGGTGGGCAGGTACCCGGTGCAGAACATGGCCTGCCGGGCCACGTCGGCGGCCAGATAGGCCAGGGTGGTCTTGCCGGTGCCGGGGGGACCCGTGAGGATGACGTGCTTTCCGGCGTCGACGGCGGCGACCAGCTGGTCGATCACGTAGTCGGGGAAGATCATCCCCTCGTCGGTCGCAGCCTGTTCGAGCTCCTCGGCTGTGAAGGCACGCATTGCGCTCCTGTCGGCTTGTCAGGGCCGCTTCTTGAGTGCGGGGTGGGGAAGGAGCTGCGCCGGCAGGCGCCGGGCCATCTCGTTCAGGAACGCCTCGAAGGCTACCTCGCCCACGAGGTCGGTGATCTCGTCGGCCATCTCCTCGTACACGGGTGCGGCTGCCCGACGAAGGCATCGGGGGCCTCGGTGCACCACCAGTGGAACTCGAATCCGCCCTCGCCCCAGTCTCGGCGCTTCCACTCGCGCAGGACCTTGGTGATGTGGTCGTTGTCGTCGACCTTCTCCTCGAGGCGCAGGGGGAGCTGCCAGCAGACGTCGGGCTTCCAGTCCATGAATCGCTCGCCCCGGGCCACCGCGGCCTGGTGCAGGGCGCACCCGGCACCGCCCGGGTGGTCGGGCCGGTTGAGGAAGATGCAGGCGTCGTCGTCGAGCTGGGTGCACCCACTCGCGGTCCTCGTTGCGGTGGATCGGCCCGCCGAGCGCCTCGGCCTCGGCCTTGAACTGCCACTCGTCGTCGGTCAGGCGCTCGGCGAACGCGGCGACCCGCTTGCGGTCGGCCTTGTCGGTGAAGTGGGCGCCGTAGCTGCAGCACCCCTGTTCGAGCTCGGGCGCCGGCCCGGTGAGCACGCCCTGGCAGCCGTGCCCGAAGATGCAGGTCCAGGGGCTGGTCAGGAAGGTGACGTCGAACTGGTAGGTCTCGTCGTCGAGGTCGAAGGAGAGCCACTCGTGGAGGTCGTCGGGCCGGAGGCGTCGGGGGCAGCATGGTGGGCGAAGCGTATCTGCGGTAGGAAGACCGGATGTCCGGAGAGTTCGACGACATCCGCCAGCGCCTCGAAGCCATCAGCGAGGAGCTGTCCGACCTCGCCATCGCGCGGCTGCGCGAGTCGATCGACGCCGGGGGCGACGAGCTGCCGGTCGACGAGAAGCGCCTGACCCGGGCCCGGCGGGCGGTCGAGCAAGGCCATCGGCATCCTCCGCGAACCCGACGACGCCATCGAGCTGTAACCGAGCCCCCGGTCGCCCGTCAGAGGAGCATGACCGACACCTACGAACTCAGCGACGTCGAGAGGCTGAGCGCCATCCTCGACGACGTCATCCGCGACTGGGACGAGCGGGACAAGGTCCTGATGCACGACCTGTTCGTGCGGGCCGGCCAGGCGGGCGTGGCGCCCGACGACGAGGTCAGCGGCTACTCGATCTCGTGGGCGCCGGCGGGCGAGGGCGTCCACGCCCTGCCGCCCGGCCCCTGCGACAACCTGTTCGCGTCGTTCCAGCTCGGGAATGGGTCCGGCTTCGCGGGTCGAGCTCAACCCCCAGCCGCTTCCGCCCTGATCACCAGCCTCGCCGACGTCGCGCGACGTCGTCAGTCGCGGCCGTTGAGGCGGTCGATCAGGCGGCGCAGGCGGGCGTAGCTCATGCGGTCGAAGCGGAAGGCCACGCGGGGCAGGTCGGGCACGTCGTCGTCCTCGACCTCGGAGGGCGCGGCGTCGGTGCGCTCGTAGCCGCCCGAGGTCACGATGTCGGCGAAGTCGCGGTCGAGGCCGGCCAGCTCGGCGTCGGTCAGCTCACGGTTGAGCCGCAGCACGAGTCGCCGACCGACGAACCGCATCGAGTGGAACGTCGAGTAGAAGCCGACAGATCTCGTCGACGGCCTCGTCGATGTCGTGGGTGATGCGCACCAGGTTGAGGTCGTCGTCGGAGATCAGGCGCCGCGACCCCAGCTCGTCGGTGACGAAGGCCAGCCACGCCTCCCAGTAGCTGCTGCCGGGCTCGGCCAGCAGCACCACCGGCGCGATGGGCGACCGGCCCGTCTGCATGAGGGTGAGCAGCTCGAAGCCCTCGTCCATCGTGCCGAAGCCGCCGGGCAGCAGCGCGAAGGCCCGTGACTCCTTCATGAAGGTGAGCTTGCGGGTGAAGAAGTAGCGGTAGTTGATGAGCTTGGGGTCGCCGGCCAACAGGGGGCTGGCGTCCTGCTCGAAAGGGCAGCACGATGTTGACGCCGAAGGCCCGCTCGGGCCCGGCGCCCTCGATGCCGGCCTCCATGATCCCGGGCCCGGCCCCGGTGATCACCATCCAGTCGCGGTCGGCCATGGCGCGACCGAAGTCGCGGGCCATCGCGTACGACGGCTGGTCGTGGGTCAGGCGGGCCGAGCCGAAGATCGACACCTTGGGCACGTTCACGTAGGGCTCGAACACGAGGAAGCTGTAGCGCAGCTCCTTGAGCGCGGCGTTGACCAGCTTGAGGTCGCCGCGATCGACCGCCTCGCGGCCCATGCGCACGGCCGACACCACCATCTCGAAGACCAGGTCCTCGTTGTCGGTGACCCCTGCCGCCTCGATCAGCTCCGCGATGCGGGCTGTCGAGCTCGTCGTGCCCGGTGCGGTAGCGGGCCCGACGGGGCATCGCTCAGGCGACCGCGGCGCGGCCGTAGAGCGTCGTGCGCTGCCCGAGCGTGCGGCCGAGCGGCTCGACCATGGCCCGGAAGTCGGCCTCTTCGAGGCCCTGGCCGTGCGAGGCGCCCGCGGCCCGGGAGATGTTCTCGTCCATCAGCGTGCCGCCGAGGTCGTTGACGCCGGCCTGCAGCAGCTGGTGCACGCCGGCCTGGCCCATCTTCACCCACGAGGCCTGGATGTTGTCGATCCAGCCGTGGTAGGCGATGCGCCCGACGGCGTGCATGAGCAGCGCCTCGCGGAACGTCGGGCCGCGGCGCGACTTGTGCTGCAGGTAGATCGGGCGCGGCCATGTGCACGAACGGCAGCGGCACGAACTCGGTGAAGCCGCCCGTCTCCTTCTGCAGGTCGCGGGTGCGCACCATGTGGCGGGCCCAGTGCACCGGCTGCTCGACGGCGCCGAACATGATCGTGACGTTGGAGTTCAGCCCGACCGCGTGGGCGGCGCGGTGGGCCTCGAGCCACTCCTCGGTGTCGATCTTGTCGGGGCAGAGGATGGCGCGGATCTCGTCGTCGAGGATCTCGGCCGCGGTGCCCGGCAGCGTGCGCAGCCCGGCGTCGCGCAGGCGGGTCAGGTAGGACGGCGAGCGGCTCGCCGAGGCGCTTGGCGCCCTCGGTGACCTCGAGCGCGGTGAAGCCGTGCACGTGGATGTCGGGCGCCGCCTCCTTCACCGCCCGGGTGACGTCGATGTAGTAGTCGCCGTCGAAGCTCGGGTGGATGCCGCCCTGCAGGCAGACCTCGGTGGCGCCGAGATCGGCTGCCTCGACGCACGCGCTCGGCGATGTCGTCGAGGGTGAGCAGGTAGGGCGTGCCCCGCAGGTTGAGCGACAGCGGGCCCTTCGAGAAGCCGCAGAACTGGCACTTGAACGTGCACACGTTCGTGTAGTTGATGTTGCGGTTGTGCACGAAGGTGACCTCGTCGCCGACCACGCTGGCGGCGCAGGTCGTCGGCCACCTCGGCCACCGCCGCCACCTCGGGACCGCGGGCCGCGAACAGCGTGACGATCTCGTCGATGCCGACCTCCTGGCCGAGCAGCACGCCGGCCAGCACCTCGGCCACCGCGCCGCCGGCCCGGGGCCGGCCCGGCACCAGGACCGGCGGCTCGGCCGACGCCCCCGAGTACCACGCCGTGCTGCGGGGCCCGATGTGCAGCACCTCGACGCCGTGCGTCGACCTGCTCGGGGCGTGGCCGGCTTGATGCGCTGCACGAACACCGCGCCCGGATCGTCGCGACCCAGCCCCTCGGCGTCGCTGCGGTCGAGCACGGGAAGCGCAGGCCGTCGTCGAGCCAGCGGTCGGGGTCGAGCGCGAACTCGGGGTAGATGGTCAGGCGGGGGGCCAGCACGAAGCCCGTGCGCCTCGGTGACCTCGCGCAGCCGGTCGAGGGCCGGCCAGGGCCGCTCGGGGTTGACGTGGTCGGCGGTGACGGGCGAGACGCCGCCCCAGTCGTCGATGCCGGCGTCGAGCAGCACGCCGAAGTCGTCGGACAGGTTGGGCGGGGCCTGCAGGTGGACGTCGGGCGGCAGGATCAGGCGGGCCAGGGCGATGGCCTCGAGGTAGTCGTCGGTCGGGCAGGGCCGGGCCCGGAACATCGTCGTGCCCGGCTTGGGCAGGAAGTTCTGGACGATGACCTCCTGCACGTGCCCGTGCCGCCGGTGCGACGCGGCGATGGCCTCGAGCGCGGCGATGCGATCGGCCCGCGACTCGCCGATGCCGACGAGGATGCCGGTGGTGAACGGGATGGCCAGCTCGCCGGCCGCCTCGAGGGTGGCCAGGCGGCGCTCGGGCGTCTTGTCGGGCGAGCCGCGGTGGGCCTCGAGGTCGCGCGTTGAGCGACTCGATCATCATCCCCTGCGAGGGCGCCACCGGCGCGCAGCGCGGCCAGCTCGTCGGCGAACAGCGCGCCGGCGTTGGCGTGGGGGAGCAGGCCGATCTCGTCGACCACCAGCCGCGCCATGGCCGACCAGGTAGTCGACGGTCGAGGCGTAGCCGTGGGCTGTCGAGCCACTCGCGGGCCGCCGGGTAGCGCACCTCGGGGCGCTCGCCCAGGGTGAACAGCGCCTCGTGGCAGCCGGCCTCGGCGCCGGCCCGGGCGATGGCCAGCACCTCGTCGGGCGTCGAGGTAGGGCGCGTCGAGGCGGGCCGGCGGCTGGGCGAACGTGCAGTAGCCGCACTTGTCGCGACACAGCATCGTCAGCGGGATGAACACCTTGGGCGAGTAGGTGACCCGGGTGCCGAAGCCGCCTCGGTCGCGGACCGCCGCGGGCCGCGGCCATGCAGCTCGGCGAGCGGCGCGCCTCTCGAGGTCGGCGGTCATCCGGCGAACCCTATCGGCGGGCTGACGTCGATCCCACGGCCGCCGGGTCGGCCAGCCAGATGACCTCGTCGGCGTCGATCCGCGTGGCGGGCACGCCGTCGCCGGCCAGCACCCGGGCGAGGGCCTCGCGCTTGGACTCGCCGACCACGGTCACCAGCACCAGGCGGGCCCGGGCGATGCCGGCGAAGGTGAGCGTCATGCGGCGGTGCGGGTTGGTGGCCGAGCGGATCGTCGTTCATGACCACCAGCCGGCCGGGATCGGCGTCGAGCGCGGCCGAGTCGGGGAAGAGCGAGGCGGTGTGGCCGTCGGGCCCGAGGCCGAGGTGCACGAAGTCGAAGTGGCCGAGCTCGCCGACCCGCAGCTGGTACGGGTCGGGCCCCTCGTCGCAGCGCATCGGGTAGGTGGCGTTGGCCGCGCCGACCCGATCGAGCAGCGTCTCGCGGGCCAACCGGTAGTTCGACTCGGGATCGTCGAGCGGGCACGCACCGCTCGTCGCCCCAGTAGACGTCGACCTTCCACCAGTCGATCTGCGTCGCCCGCGTCCTCGGCCAGGCGGTGCGTAGCAGTCGCGGGCGGTGTCGCCACCGGACAGGACGAGCGAGAAGCCGTCGTTGGCGCGGTTCGTGGAACGACCTGGACCACGCCTCGCCGGCGAACTCGCCGGGCACGTCGTCGATGACGATGAGCGATCTCCGTTCACTCAGGACCTGAACGTCTCGGCCTTGGCCTGCAGGCTGCCGATCAGCTCGTCGAACGACTTGCTGAACGCGGCCACGCCCTCGTCCTCGAGCACCTGGCCCACGTCGTCGAGGTCGACGCCGACCGCGGCCAGCGCCTCGAGGTCGGCACGGGCCTCGTCGACACCCTGGTCGACGGTGCGGGCCACCGTGCCGTGGTCCTCGAAGGCGTCGAGGGTGGCGTCGGGGATGGTGTTGACCGTGTCGGGACCGATGAGCTCGTCGATGTAGAGCGTGTCGGGGTAGGCCGGGTTCTTGGTCGACGTCGACGCCCACAGCGGACGCTGCACGCGGGCACCGTGGGCGGCCAGCGCCTCCCAGCGGGGGCCGCGGAAGCGCTCGGCGAACAGCGGCGTAGGCCAGCTTGGCGTTGGCCACCGCCGCCTTGCCCCGCAGGGCCAGCGCCTCGTCCGAGCCGATCTGCTCGAGGCGGTGGTCGACCTCGGTGTCGACCCGGCTCACGAAGAACGACGCCACCGACGAGACGTGCGAGACGGTCGCCGCCGGTCGCAGGCCTCGAGCCCGGACAGGTAGGCCTCGATGACCTCGCCGTAGCGCGCCAGCGAGAACAGCAGGGTCACGTTGATGCTGCGCCCTCGCTGATCATCTGGTGGATGGCGGGCACGCCCTCGGCGGTGCCTGGGATCTTCACGTACAGGTTGGGCGCGTCGATCTCGCCGTGCAGGTGGCGGGCCGACGCGATGGTGCCGGCGGTGTCGCGGGCCAGGGACGGCGCCACCTCGACCGAGACGAAGCCGTCGAGGCCGTCGCTCTCGTCGTAGACCGGCCGCAGGATGGCCAGCGCGTCGCGGATGTCGGCGGTGACGAGGTCCCAGTAGGTGTCGTCGATCGACGTGCCCTTCGCCCACCAGCGAGCGGCAGCTGGTCGTCGTAGTCGGCGTTGCCCTCGATCGCCTTCTGGAAGATCGACGGGTTCGACGTGATGCCGCGGACGCCGCGGTCGACCCAGCGCTGCGAGCTCGCCGCTGGTGATCCAGCCGCGCTTGAGGTTGTCGAGCCAGGGGCTCTGCTGCTGCTGCGAGTAGAGATCTTGGAGTCGGGTCACGAGGGGCGCCTTTCGGCCGGGAAGCGATCTCGCTCAGTCAATCAGGGCCCGGGCCCGGGCCGCCACGTTGTCGGCGGTGAAGCCGAACTGCTCGAGCACGACGTCGCCCGGGGCGCTGGCGCCGAAGTGGTCGATGCCGAGCGAGTCGTCGGCGTATCGGGCCCACCCGAAGGTGGTGGCCGCCTCGACCGACAGCGTCGGGACCCCGGGCGGCAGCACCGAGTCGCGGTAGGCGCCGCCCTGGGCGTCGAACAGGCTCCAGCACGGCAGCGAGACCACGCGGGCCCGGACGCCGTCGTCGGCCAGCGCTCGGCGGCGGCTCGACGCAGACCCAGACCTCGCTGCCGGTCGAGACCAACGTGACCTGCGGGTCGCCGCCGGACGGGTCGCGCAGGACGTAGCCGCCCTTGGCCACCCGGTCGCCGCCCGCCGTGCCGTCGAGCACCGGAAGGTTCTGGCGGCTCAGGATCAGCGCGGTCGGGCCGTCGGAGTCGATGGCGATCCGCCAGGCCTCGGCGGTCTCGTTGGCGTCGGCCGGCCGGATCACCCGCAGCTGGGGCATGGCCCGCAGCGCGGCCAGGTGCTCGACCGGCTGGTGGGTGGGGCCGTCCTCGCCGACGCCCACCGAGTCGTGGGTCCAGGAGTAGACGACCTTGGTCTGGGAGAGCGCGGCCAGCCGCACCGACCCCCGCATGTAGTCGCTGAACACGAGGAAGGTGCCGCCGACGGGCAGGACGCCGCCGTGGGCGGCCAGCCCGTTCATGATCCCGCCCATGCCGTGCTCGCGGATGCCGTAGTGGACCTGGCGGCCGCCCGGCGCGTCGAGTCGGACTGGGTCACGCCCTCCTTGAGCTTGACCCCCGTGTTGCCGGTCAGGTCGGCGGCGCCGGGCATGAGACCGGGGACGACGGCGACGAGCGCGTTGACACAGGTGGCGCTGGCCACCCGGGTGGCGATCGAGTCGCCGGTCGTGAACGACGGCAGCTTGGATTCCCACCCGGCGAGCCCGGTCGCCGGCCAGGGCGGCGTCGAACGCGGCCCGGTCGCCCTGCCAGTCGGCCAGCCGCTTCTCCCAGGCCTGGCGGGCCGAGCGACCACGCTCGCCGGCCGCCGCGGTACAGCTCGATCACGTCGTCGGGCACCCAGAACGGCTCGTCGGGGATGCCCATGGCGGCCTTGGCTGCGGTGATCTCGGGATCCTTGAGGGCGTAGCCGTGGGTCTCGAAGTCGTCGGTGTGGTCGGGAGAGGGGTAGGCGATGTGGCTGCGCAGCACCACCAGCGACGGCGCGTCGTCGACCGCCATGGCCCGGCGCAGCGCACCCTCGAGCCCGTCGAGGTCGTTGGCGATCTCGCCCGACGTACTCGACGTGCCAGCCGTAGCCCTCGAACCGCTTGACCGGGATCGTCGTCGAGGGCCAGCTCGGTCGGCCCGTCGATCGTGACGTGGTTGTCGTCGTAGACGTAGACGAGCCGGCCGAGGCCCAGGTGGCCGGCCAGCGAGGCGGACTCGTGGCTGATGCCCTCCTCGAGGCAGCCGTCGCCGGCGATGACGAACGTGTGGTGGTCGACCACGTCGGAGCCGAAGCGGTTGCGCAGCCAGCGCTCGGCCAGTCCCATGCCGACGCCGTTGGCGAAGCCCTGGCCGAGCGGCCCGGTGGTGACCTCGACGCCGGTCGTGTGGCCCCGCTCGGGATGGCCGGGCGTGCGGCTGCCCCACTGGCGGAAGGCCTTGAGGTCGTCGAGGGTGAGCCCGTAGCCGGTCAGGTAGAGCATCGAGTAGAGCAGGATCGAGGCGTGGCCGTTGGACAGCACGAAGCGGTCGCGGTCGGGCCAGTCGGGGGCCGCGGCGTCGTAGGTCATGACCCGCGTCCACAGCACGTGGGCGAGCGGGGCCAGCGCCATGGCCGTGCCCTGGTGGCCCGGACCGGGCCGCGTTGGGCGCGTCCATGGCCAGGCCGCGGACGACGTCGATGGCCCGCTGCTCGAGGTCGGGAGTGGTCACTGGTCCTCCTGGGGATCGATCGGGGGGAGAAGGGTGAACGGGACCACGGTGACCGGGCCCTAGGTCGATCCGGCAGTGTGCCTCGATCGTGCCCGACTCGTCGAAGGTCAGCTCGGCCCGCACCAGCCGGTAGTTGAACTTGCCCGGTTCGACCTGCAGCGGCTGCACGTTGCGGGCCACCTGCTCGCCGTCGCGCTCGTAGATGACCTCGAGCACGGCGTTGCCCGACTCGTCCGGGGCGCAGCGGACGATGACCACCAGGTGCGGCTCGATCGTCGTCGGGAAGGGCTCGGACGGCCGGCGCGGAGAACTGGATGCCGGTCAGGTCGATCCGGGTGGATGGGCCGGGAACCTGGCGCAGATCGATGCCGTCGATGAACAGGGCAGCGACGATGTCCACGGGCGTGACCCTACCGGCCCGGTACCCTGGCCCCGTGGCGAACGACGAGTCGACTGCCTTCGACGCGCGAGGCGATCCTGCTCGAGGCCCGGCGCGGGTTCGCCGAGCACGGCTATGACGGCACGTCGCTGAACGACATCGCCGAGGCCGTGGGCATCCGCCGGTCGAGCGTGCTGCACCACTTCCCGTCCAAGGAGGCCATCTACCAGGAGGTCTTCCAGATCGCCCTGGCCGAGTGGTCGACCCGCGTCGAGGTGGCCACCGTCGGCGATCACACGGGCGAGGGGTGGAGCCAGGTCGACCGGGTGATCATCGGCGTCGTTCGCGTTCTTCCGCGAGAACCCCGAGTTCGTCCGCATCGTGCGGCGTGAGGCGCTCGACGCCGACCGCCACCTCGGCATCGACCTCGGCGTGGCTCTCCGGCCTCTCTTCGAGCGGGCCGTCGACTTCTTCGACCGCGAGATGGGCGCCGGCAACTTCCGCAAGTTCGATCCCGAGCAGCTGCTGCTCACCGGCTACGGCGCGCTGCTCAGCTACTTCAGCGACCTGCCCTTCATCGAGGGCCTGCTCGACCGCGATCCGCTGGCCGAAGAGATGCTCGAGGCCCGCCTCGAGCACATCCGCGACTTCTTCCGCGCCGCGCTCGAGCCCTGACCTGCTGGTGAAGCCGACCGGCCCGACCGCGGGAGGTCAGGCCGACGGTCGCTCGAGCACCGAGCGCACGAGCCGGTCGATCGCGTTGGCGTCGCTGCTCGATCGATGCCGGGTCCCAGTGCCACCCGCCCGCCTCGTCGTGCCAGAGCATCGGGCGGAGCGAGCAGCGCGGCCCCATGACCGTCACCGACGAGCGGCGCAACGCCTGCCAGCCCCAGGGCCAGGGCCATCGACTGTCTCGCCGGTCGCCGCGCCGGGATCGGCGGCGAGCACGCGCAGCAACCGGACCGCGCCGAGCCCCTGGCGGGCCTCGGCGTGCACCTGCTCGAGCCACGCCCGACCTCGTCCTCCAGCCCCGGCGCCTGCATCGCCGAGCGTCGACGCAGCCACGCCTCGAGCTCGTCGAGCGCGGACGGCGGAGCCCCCGGAGCGAGGGCGGCCGTGACCAGCTCGTTGGGTCGCTCGCCGTCGCAGGCCTCGGCGAAGGTGCGCAGCGACCCGGCCGCCTCGAGCCACGCGCCGACCGGGTCGTGTCCGGCCAGGAAGGCGGCGAGCGAGGCCAGCGGCAGCTTCGAGGCGTGGGGCTGCACCATCGGGTTGGCCACGTAACCGGAGCAGACCTGGTCGAGTCCCGCCTCGCGGCCCCGCAGCGGTCCGAGGAAGAGGCGGTCGGCCATCAGGCCGTCGTTGACGGGATAGTTGTCCCAGACGAAGGGCAGCCGACCGCCGAGGGCCTCGGCCCGGGCCCGGGCCTCGGCGACGGTGATCTCGGCGCACACCACGCGGCGCCCGGTCCAGCCGATCGGTACGTCGTCCGGGATGCCGGCCGCCAGCGCGTCGAGGTAGGGCGACGGCCGGACGCCCGCGTACTCGGTGGGGGTCAGGATCAGCTCGGCTCGACCGTCGAGGTGGTCGAACAGCCACGTGGTCAGCGCCGCGTGCTCCGGGCCGAGTCCGGGCCGCACCGGGATGTCGTCGAGCAGCAGGGCGATGACGGCCACGCCGAGATCGAGCACCTGGTCGACCTTGGCGCCGAGCGCGGCCCGGTCGTCGGCCGAACCGGCGTCGATCGAGAGTCCGGGGGAGATGGCGAACCCGACGCGCATGGTGTCCTCGGCGACCAGCCCGGCGAAGCCCTCGAGGTCGTCGGTGGGATAGAGGTCGCGCCAGCGTTCGCGATGGAGAGGGTCGTCCTTCGGGCCGTAGAGGTAGAGGTCCAGGCCGCGCTCGTGGCACCACCGCATGACCTCGGCCCGCGCCGCCCATCGCCCACGGAGGCCCGTAGAAGCCCTCGATCAGACCCCGGTGCATGGCTGAGTAGGGTACGCAGCCATGCCCGAACCAGACGTCCGGACCACCCTGTCCGAGGCGGACTCCAAGGCCCTGCTGGCCGGCTTCGGGCTGCCCGTCCTGTCCGAACGCCTCGTGGCCGACGCCGAGGCGGCGGCCGCGGCCGCCGACGAGCTCGGCTACCCGGTGGTGGCCAAGCTGTGCGGCGACCACATCGCCCACAAGACCGAGCGCGGCCTGGTGCGGCTGGGGCTCGGCGATCCCGACGGCGGTACGGCTCGCCGCGGCCGAGCTGCTCGACGCGGCCACCGACGACGACGGCGAGGTCGAGGTGCTGGTGGCCCCGATGGTGAGGGGGAACCGCGAGCTGATCGCGGGACTGGCCGACGACCCGCAGTTCGGCATGACCGTGATGGTCGGCATCGGCGGCGTGCTGGCCGAGGCGGTGGCCGACGTCGCCATCCGCCTGGTCCCCATCGCCCGGGTCGACGCCGCGCGAGATGATCGACGAGCTCGCCACCCAGGCCCTGCTCGGCGCCTTCCGGGGCGAGCCACCCGTCGACCGCGAGCGGCTGGCCGACGTGCTGGTGGGGCTCTCCGACGCGGCCGAGGCGACCCCCGATCTGGTCTCAGCCGACCTCAACCCGCTCATCGTGGTCGACGGCGTGCCGGTGGCCGTCGACGCGCTGGTCGAGGTGGCCCGATGAGCCCGACCCGACCGGCCCTCGACCGCACCGAGCAGTTCCGGGCCCTGTTCGACCCCCGCGGCGTCGTGGTGGCGGGCGCGTCGACCCATCCGGGCAAGTTCGGGTTCGTCGCGCTCCACAACATCCTCGCCAACGGGTACGGCGGCAAGGTCTTCGCCACCAACCGCGAGGCCACGCCGGTGCTCGGCATCGACACGGTGCCCTCGCTCGAGGACATCCCCGAGGGCGAGGCCGACCTCGTGTTCGTGTGCACGCCGGCGTCGACCAACCCCGACGTGCTGCGGGCGGCGGCGGCCAAGGGCATCCGGGCCGCCTTCCTGGCCTCGGCCGGCTACGGCGAGGCCGGCGACGAGGGGCGTCGGGCCCAGGACGACCTGGTGGCGCTGGCCGACGACCTGGGCGTGCTGATCGTGGGCCCGAACGGCCAGGGCGTGGTCTCGACGCCGTCGTCGCTGTGCGCCCAGATCGTGGCGCCCTACCCACCGGCCGGTCGCATCGGCGTGGCCAGCCAGTCGGGCAACTTCGTCTCGTCGTTCCTGAACTACGCCTGCGCCAGCGGCGTCGGCATCAGCCGAGCCGTGTCGGCCGGCAACTCGGCCATGGTCGGCGTGACCGACTTCCTCGGGTTCTACGCCGACGACCCCGTCACCGATGTGGCCCTCGCCTACGTCGAAGGCATCTCCGACGGTCGTCGGTTCTTCGACGAGCTGCGGGCCGTGGCCGAGCGGATGCCCGTGGTCGTGGTCAAGGGCGGCGCGACCGAGCGGCGGCCAGCGCGCCGCCGCCAGCCACACCGGTTCGCTGGCCACCGACGACCGCGTCTTCGACGGCATGTGCCGCCAGGCCGGCGTGATCCGCGCCACGACGATCGAAGAGGCCTACGAGGTGGCCGCCACCTTCGCCACCCAGCCCGAGCCGCGGGGCAACCGGGTGGCCGTGGTGAGCACGGCGGGCGGCTGGGGCGTCGTCACCGCCGACGCCATCGCCGGCACCGACCTCGACCTCATGGCGCTGCCCGACGACCTGGTCGCCGCCCTCGACGACGAGCTGCCGCCCCGGTGGAGTCGCAACAACCCGATCGACATGGCCGGTGGCGAGACCAAGGACACCATCACGACGGTCCTCGAGATCGTGGCCCGGCACCCCGAGGTCGACGCCGTCGTGCTGCTGGGCATGGGCATCCAGTCGAACCAGGGCCGCATGGAGCGCGAAGGTCCCTTCTATCCCGACCACGGCCTCGAACGCATCGCGGCCTACCACGACCGCCAGGACCATCGCTACACCGCCCTGGCGGCCGCGCTGGCCGACGAGCTCGACAAGCCGGTGCTGGTGGCCACCGAGCTGGCCGTCACCTTCCCCGACAACGCGGCGGTGCGGGGCGTGGTCGAGAGCGGGAAGCTCTGCTATCCCGTCGTCCAACCGGGCCGTCCGGGCGCTCGACCGCCTCTGGAGCGCGCTCGCGATGGCGCCAACGACGCGCGCTCTGAGCCCCCTAGGCTCGCCCGAATGCCCCGTCGCCTGCTCGTCGTCGCCGTCGCCCTGATCGCGCTGGCGACCCTCGGCCCCGAGCTGGCGTCGGCCTCGACCACCACCTCGGCCCGAGTCCCGGCGCCGACGGCCAAGCTGACCACGCCGGTGCTCTCGGCCCGTCGGCTGCCGACGCTGCTCGAGGCACCGGCCGCCGACAGCCACCTGCTCGCCGCGATCGCGCCGATCGTGGCGCAGGCCAACCCGACGAGCTGCCTCGAGGCCAAGATCGACGGTCGCACGATCGACGACGTGCGGGGCTCGCTCCCGCTCATGCCGGCGTCGACCGAGAAGCTGCTGACCGCGACGGCGCTGCTCGCCCACGTGCCGGCCACGACGACCTACGAGACGCGCGCCGTGTCGACGGCGTCGTCGAGCGGGGGAGTGCTGCAGGGCGACCTCTACGTGGTCGGTGGTGGTGATCCCCTGCTCGAGACCACGGGCTACCAGCCGTCGCAGGAGGACACGGAAGAGCCGTACAACGACTTCGCCAAGCTGGCAGCGGCCATCAAGGCGGCAGGGGATCACGTCGATCCACGGCAACGTGATCGGTGACGAGTCCCGCTACGACACCCAGCGGTACGTCCCCACCTGGCCGGGCCGCTACATCACGGCCGGCGAAACCGGACCGCTCAGCGCACTCATGGTCAACGGCGGGTTCACCGGCCTCACGGCCAACCCCGAGGCGCCGTCGGCCGATCGCCAGCCGGGAGATCCGCCGGCGCTCGCCGCCGCCACGCTCATCACCCTGCTGCGCCAGCGCGGCATCCAGGTGTCGGGCGGCCGCGGCATCGGCCAAGGCGCCGGACCACGCCCACCTCGTGGCCGAGCTGCCCTCGCTGCCGCTCTCGGACGACTCACCGAGATGCTGCGCCGCAGCGACAACACGACCGCCGAGCTGCTCACCAAGGAGCTCGGCCTCACGGTCTCGCACTCCGGCACCACCAGGCCGGCGCGGCCGCCGTGCAGTCCACCCTCGCCGGCCTGGGGATGCCGATGCACGGCAGCACCACGATCGACGGCTCCGGGCTCGACATCTCGGCAACCGGGTGACCTGCGACCTGCTGACCGCCGTGCTCGACCACGCCGGACCCGACTCGGTCCTGGCCCACAGCCTGCCGGTGGCCGGCCGCACCGGCACCCTGCGCTTCCGGCTCAACGGCACGCCCGCCGACGGCCGCGTCGAGGCCAAGACGGGCACGCTCGACGCCGTCAACGCGCTCGCCGGCTTCGCCCACACCCCGTCGGGCCAGGTGCTCACCTTCGCCTTCGTCATCAACGGCAGCTCGCCGACCGGCCCCGCCCTGCTCGACCAGGCGGCCATCGCCCTCACCCGGTACGGGGCGGGCGTGTCGCTGTCGCAGCTCGGCCCCGCGCCGCCGGGGTCGTAGCGTCTCGTGCCCGAGGCGGCCGATGTTCCCGCTGGGCACGGTGCTGTTCCCCAGCCTCTACCTGCCCCTGCACGTGTTCGAGCCCCGCTACCGCGAGCTGGTGCGCACCTGCCTCGACGGTGACGGCTGCTTCGGCGTCACGCTGATCGAGCGGGGGAGCGAGGTCGGAGGCGGCGACGTGCGCACGATGGTGGGCACGATGGCGCAGATCGTCGAGGCCGCCGAGATGCCCGACGGGCGCTGGGCGCTCGGCGCCGTCGGCACGCACCGGATCCGCGTCGTGCGCTGGCTGGAGGACGATCCCTTCCCGCGGGCCGAGATCGAGCCCTGGCCCGACGAGCCCGTGGACGATTCCGGGCCGAGCACGCCGACCAGGCAGGCCAGCTCACGAGCGTCGTCGCGCGGCTGCGGCGGGTGCTGGCCGTGCGCGGCCGAGCTGGGCGACTCCGTCGCGCCGGCCACCCTCGAGCTGGCCGACGACGCCCGGGCTGGCCAGCTTCCAGGCCTCGGCGGTGGCGCCGCTCGGGCCCGCGGACCAACAGGCGCTGCTCGCGGCAGCGCGTCGACGTCGTCCCGCCTGAGCCGACTCGACGCGCTCCTCGCCGACGTCGAGGTCGACCTCGGTCGCCAGCTCGACCTCGACGGCCGCGACGACCCGCCCCGGGGTGAGCCGGGCTGAGAGGGAGCTCTGCTTGCGCGTCGGGACCAGCCGGGATACACCTCCTGCCATCCGGTCCAACCGCCTCCCGACCGAGGAGCCTCGTGGCCAAGCCGCACTCGAAGAGCGTCGCCGAGATCGTCCAGGAGCTGTTCGAGCTGCTGAAGGCCTACGCGCAGCAGGAGACGCTCGATCCGTTCAAGCGCCTCGGCACCTACCTGGCCTGGGGCGCGGCCGGTTCGCTGCTCATGGCCATCGGCGTCTTCTTCCTCGCCCTCAGCGGCCTGCGGGCCCTGCAGACCGAGACCGGCGACACCTTCCACGGCAGCTGGTCGTGGGCGCCGTACTTCATCGTGGCCGCTGGGGCTCGATCGGCGTCATCGGCCTGGCCGTCGTGGCGGATCACCCGCGGTGGTCACCGTGAGCACCAGGGAGCGCGCTGACATGGCCGACGACGACCGACAAGATCGACGAACCCCGCCCGACCGATCAGCCGTGACGACATCGAGGCCAAGTTCCGCGAGCTCCAGGGCGAGGTCGAGATCATCGGTGAGGAGGCCCGCAGCTACGGCATCATCGTGGGCATCGCCGTGGTGGTCGGGGTGGTGGCGCGTCGCCTTCGTGATCGGTCGCCGCCGTGGCCGCCGCAACCGCACGATCGTCGAGGTGCGGAGCATCTGATGCTGGCCTATCTGCGGGCCAAGGCCTTCAGCCGGGGCTTCCTCGGCGGCAGCCAGCTCTGGATGGGGATCGGCGCGGTGGTGTGGACCGTCCGCCTCTTCCAATGGCTCACGCGCCCCGAGACCGAGGTCATCTACCGCGACCGTCTGGCGTCGGGACAGGTCGATCGAGATCCGGCACCATCGACCGCCGCCGCCGACGCCGACGCCAGCGGTCGCAAGGCCGAAGCGAGGCGGCCGGAAGCGGCGCGTGAAGGTCCTGCTGCGCAACCCGCGGCGCGAGCTCGAGGTGGACGGACCGATGCAGGTGTCGACGCTGCTGGCCCGCCTCGACATCAACCGCGAGTCGGTGCTCGTCATCCGCGTCGGACACGCTCGTCGCCGGCGACGCCTGGCTCGACGACGCCGACGACGTCGAGATCCGCCCGGTCATCTCGGGCGGCGACGTTCGCGATGAAGTGCCGCGTCTGCCGGGGGCCGGCGATCATCGACATCCGGCGGCACAACGCCAACTTCTGCGCCGAGCACTTCCTCAAGCTGTGCCGCGACCAGGTCGGCAAGGCCATCGACGAGTTCGACATGATCCGCGCCCGGCGAGCGGGTGCTCGTGGCCGTCTCGGGCGGCAAGGACTCGCTGGCGCTGTGGGACCTGCTGATCGAGCTCGGCTACCAGGTCGACGGCCTGTACCTCGGCCTCGGCATCGGCGACTACAGCGACGCCTCGGGTGACATGGCCCGGGCCTTCGCCGCCGACCGCGGGCTGCACGCTGGTCGAGGTCGACCTGCCCCGCGACTACGGCTACGACATCCCCGCCGGTGCGCGGGCGGCGAAGCGGGTGCCGTGCTCCGCGTGCGGGCTCTCCAAGCGCCACCTGTTCGACGACGCCGCGCTCGAGGGCGGCTACGACGTCGTCGCGACCGGCCACAACCTCGACGACGAGGCCGCCGTGCTGTTCGGCAACGTGCTGCGCTGGCAGACCGACTACCTCGGCCGCCAGCTGCCGGTGCTCCCGGCCCGGCAACGGCTTCCCCCGCAAGGTCAAGCCGCTGGTCCGGCTGGGCGAGCGCGAGATGGCCGCCTACTGCGTCGTCCGGGGCATCGACTACATCGTCGAGGAGTGCCCGATGGCCGTCGGCAACCGCCACCTGGGCTACAAAGACGCCCTGAACGCCATCGAGGTCACCTCACCGGGCACCAAGCACGACTTCTACTTCGGCTTCCTCGCCCGGGCCTCGGCGCGCTTCCGGTCCGAGGCCGACGCCGAGCAGGACGGCGCTGCGGCCCCTGCACGTCGCTGCGGGGCGCCGACCACCGCCGAGCTCTGCGCCTTCTGCCGCCTGGTCGAACGGGCCGGCGGCCACCGCGCTCGTGAACCGGTGTGCACCGGCGCCGCACGTGAGCCGCCCTGCGTGGCGAGCGGGTGCTGCTGATCGACAGCAAGAAGCGGCGCTACCTGGTCACCCTGATCGAGGGCGGCGAGTTCCACTCGCACGCGGGCTTCGTCCCGCACGCCGACATCGTGGGCCAGCCCGAGGGGGTGATGGTCCGCTCGACGCGGGGCCAGGGCTACCGCGTGGTGCGGCCCACCCTGGCCGACTTCGTGCTCAAGATGCCCCGCGGCGCGCAGGTCATCTATCCCAAGGACCTCGGACCGATCCTCGTGCTGGCCGACATCTCGCCGGGCGTGCGGGTGCTCGAGTCCGGCGTCGGGTCGGGCGCGCTGTCGATGACGATGGTGCGGGCCGGCGCGGTGGTCACCGGCTACGAGCTGCGCGACGACTTCGCCGACCGGGCCGCGGACCAACGTGGCGTCGTTCCTGGGCGACGACGGCGCTCGAGCGGTACTCGGTCGAGATCCGCGACTGCTACGACGGCATCGACGCCCGGCGTCGACCGCATCGTGCTCGACCTGCCCGAGCCGTGGCAGGTCGTGCCGCACGCGCGAGGAGCGCTCGAGCCCGGCGGCATCCTCGTGGCCTACACGCCGAGCATCACCCAGGCGACGCAGCTGCGTGACGCGCTCGACGACAGCGGCTTCGCCATGGCCGAGACCCTCGAGGTCCTGCAGCGCACGTGGCACATCGAAGGCCAGGCCGTCCGACCGGACCACCGGATGGTGGCCCACACCGGCTTCCTGACCCACGCTCGCCTGATCGGTCGTTGAGACTGGACGGATGAACGCCCTCGACGTCGTGATCGTCGCGGCCGCCGTCGCGGCCGGCGTCGTCGGGTACCGGCTCGGCTTCGCCACGCGGGTCGCGTCCTGGCTGGGCCTCGGGCTCGGCGCCATCGCAGGGGTGCGGACCCTACCGTGGGTGCTCGGCCGGCTCAGCGGGTCGGATCGCTTCACACTCGTCGTCGTGGCCGGCCTGGTGGTGCTCGGCGGGGCCGCGCTCGGCCAGGCCATCGGTCTGGCGCTCAGCGGTCGCTTCGTGCCCCGACCCCCTCCGGGTGCGGCTACGGCCGTCGACCGGGGACTCGGCGCGGTGGCGGGTGTGATCGGCCTCGTCGCGCTGGTGTGGCTCGTGCTGCCGCTGCTCGCGGCCGTGCCGGGCTGGCCGGCCACGCAGACCTCGACCTCGCGCCTGGCCCGGGTCTTCGCCGAGGACCTCCCGACCGCGCCCGACGCGTCGCAGATCGCGGAGGCGCTCCTGGGGCCCCGGCAGTTCCCCGAGGTGCTGGCCGAGCTGGGCCCAGCCGGATCGGTGAAGCCACCCGCAGCCTCGGGACTCACCGGAGCGACCGCCGCGGCCGTCGCCCAGTCGATCGTCAAGGTCGAGGGGATCTCGTGCCAGCGCATCCTCGACGGGACCGGTTTCGTCGTCGCCGACGGGCTCGTGGCCACCAACGCCCACGTGGTGGCGGGCGAGGGCTCGACCTCGGTGATCCGCAACGACGGCGTCCGCCTGCACGCCGTCGTGGTCGCCTACGACCCCGAGCGCGACCTGGCCCTGCTGTCGGTCGGCGGTCTCGGCCGTGCGCCGCTGGCGCGGTCGACACCGGCGGTGGGCCAGCGCGGCGGGGTCTTCGGCCACCCCGGCGGCAACCCGCTGCGGATCGCGCCGTTCGAGATCACCAGCCAGATCACCGCCACGGGCAACGACATCTACGGGACGCGTCAGACCACCCGGCACGTGCTCGAGCTGGCCGCGTCGCTGGCGCCCGGCGACTCGGGCTCACCCGTGGTCGACCCACAGGGACAGGTGGTCGGCATCGCGTTCGGCGTCGCCACCAACCAACCGGGACTGGCCTACGCGCTGGCCCCCTCCGAGCTCGACGCGGTGCTCGCCACTCCACACGCCGCGAAGGTCTCGACCGATGCCTGCGCGGCGTGACGTCCCGCTGCCACACTGACCCGATGCCTCGACACCGTCCTGCGCCACGAACGATGCTGAGCGTCCTCGTGGTCGCGGCGCTCGCGACGGCGTGCTCGAGCGCGGGGCACGCGACGTCGGCCGCCACCTCGTCCCCCTCGACGTCGGCGAGTGCATCGTCGACGACCACCACTGCGCCGGTGGGGACCCACTGCTCGCCGAGTCGATCGGTCACCGTGACCACCGCGCCCCAGACGATCGTCTCGGGTGGTCAGTCGCGCCAGTTCCTCATCTCGCTGCCGACCAGCTACGACGGCTCGGTCGGCACCCCGCTCATCCTGTCGTTCCACGGTTCGGGCTCGGACATGCTCCAGCAGGCCGCCTACAGCGACATGCCCCGACGCGGCGCCGCGGCCGGCTACGTCGTCATCACCCCGGACGGCACCGGTGCCCCGAAGGGCTGGAACATCACGACGACCGGCGCGCCGGACGACTTCGCCTTCGCCCACGACCTGATCTCCTGGGCCGAGCGATCGCTCTGCATCGACCCGAAGCGCATCTACGCCAACGGCATCAGCCTGGGCTCGGCCTTCGCCGCCGTGCTGCCGTGCCAACCGCCCCACGAGATCGCCGCCATCGGCTTGGTGTCGGCCGAGGTGCCGCCGCTGTGCGCCACCTCGGTCGGGGTGTCGGTGATCGCCTTCCACGGAACCGCCGATCCGATCGTCCCCTACGGCGGCGGCAAGATCACCAACAGCGGATCGGGCAGCGGGACCACCGCGCCCGGCTCCGAGTCGGCCATGGCCGACTGGGCAGCCCACGACGGCTGCTCGACACCGGCAGTGATCACGCAGGTCTCTCCTCATGTCCGGCGCTTCGACTGGCCCGACTGCCGCGCCGGCCTCGCGGTCTCGTTCTATTCGATCGAGGGCGGAGGCCACACCTGGCCCGGCGGCATCGACCTCTCGTCCAATCCGGCCTTCGCCTTCCTCGGCGCGGTCACCCATGAGGTCAGTGCCACCGACCTCATGCTGGCCTTCTTCGCCGCCCACCCGCTGGTGGGCTGACCGTCAGTTCCAGCTCGGGTTGGCGGCGGTCATCGCGGCGCGGGCCTCGTCGCGGTGCAGCACCGCGCCCCACAGGTGCTCGGGCTCGGTCGTGAAGAGGTCGTCGGGCTGGGCGTCGACGACGAACCAGGCGCCGCCGGCCAGCTCGTCGTCGAGCTGGCCCGCGCCCCAGCCGGCGTAGCCGACGAACACGCGCGCCACGTCGACGCCCGCGGCGATCGCCTCCGGATCCATACCCAGGTCGACCGAGCCGATGACGCCGTCGACGCCGGACCACCCGGGGCACTCGACGCCCTGGTGGACCCGCGCCAGACCGAGCGCCACGCCCGCCTCGACCGGGCCGCCGCTGAACACGACCGCCGGGGTCCCGACCGCCTCGGACCACAGGGGGAGGGCCTCGCCCACGGGGAAGTCGCTCGGACGGTTGATGATGACGCCCAGCGCGCCGTCGGGCCCGTGCTCGAGCAGGTAGACGATCGTGCGGTCGAAGTTGACGTCGCCGAGGCTCGGCCCGGCGATCAGCAGCCGACCGGTCTGCCGTTCAGGCATCGCCAGCTGGTGCTAGTCGATCTCGATGAAGATGCACTCGCCGGGGCACTCCTCGGCGGACTCGATGGTGGCCTCTTCCTGGCCGGCCGGCACGTTGGCCAGGCCCTCGGCGCCACCGGGGTTCGAGAACACCTTGTCGCCCTCCTTGACGTACGCGAGGCCGTCGTCGAGCAGGGTGAACACGTCGGGGGCGATCTCCTCGCACAGGCCGTCGCCGGTGCAGAGATCCTGATCGATCCAGACCTTCATGGTTCGCCTGACCTCTCTCGAGTGTGTGGGGGGCGATGGGGAGGCGCCGCCTGAGCGCCACAGGATCAGTGTAGTGCGCGGCGGCAATTAACACGGTACTTCCGGGGGAAATCCGACCGAGTGGATGAGCCCGCTCCGGAGCGTGCTACGAGCAGCGGTCCGCTCGACCAAATCCGACCCTGCTCCGCCGCTCTCGGTGAGGCCCGGTGTAGGGTCCGATCCAGCGACGCCGAGGGGGTGATCCTCGTCGACGAAGCCGAGCACGAAGACCGATCGACGCCCAGGAGGCCGAGCTGGCCGAGCTGCGCGAGCAGGCCAAGGCCCTCGAGGAAGAGGTCGTCTCGCTGCGGCGCCGGCTGCAGGATGCGCCCAAGCGGGTGCGCACCCTCGAGGAGCGCCTGCTCGAGACGAAGGGCCAGCTGGCCCAGGCGGTCTCGCAGAACGAGAAGCTCACCTACACGCTGCGCGAGGCCCGCGAGCACATCGCCGCGCTGCGCGACGAGGTCGAGAAGCTGACCCAGCCGCCGGCGGCCTACGGCACGCTGCTCGGCGCGAACGACGACGGCACCGTCGACGTGTTCTCCGGCGGCCGCAAGATGCGCGTGTCGGTGCACCCCGACCTCACCGCCGACGACCTGATCCGGGGTGCCGAGGTCGTGCTCAACGAGTCGCTCAACGTCGTGCTGGCCCGCACGCCCGAGCTCACCGGCGAGGTGGTCACGTTCAAGGAGCTGCTCGGCGACGGCACGCGGGCCATGATCGTCGGCCGGGCCGACGAGGAGCGCGTGGCCGAGCTGGCCGACACCCTGCGGGGCACGAAGATCCGCGCCGGCGACTCGGTGCTGCAGGACATGCGCTCGGGCCTGCTGCTCGAGGTGCTGCCCCGGCCCGAGGTCGAGGAGCTGGTGCTCGAAGAGGTGCCCGACATCTCCTACGACGACGTCGGCGGCCTCGACAGCCAGATCGAGCAGATCACCGACGCGGTCGAGCTGCCCTTCGTGCACCAGGACCTGTTCGCCGAGTACCGGCTGCCGGCCCCCAAGGGCATCCTGCTGTACGGCCCTCCCGGCTGCGGCAAGACGCTCATCGCCAAGGCCGTCGCCAACTCGCTGGCCAAGAAGGTGGCCGAGGTCAGCGGCGACCAGCACGCCCGCAGCTACTTCCTCAACATCAAGGGCCCCGAGCTGCTCAACAAGTACGTCGGCGAGACCGAGCGCCAGATCCGCCTCGTGTTCCAGCGGGCCCGGGAGAAGAGCGAAGAGGGCTGGCCGGTCATCGTCTTCTTCGACGAGATGGACTCGCTGTTCCGCACCCGCGGCACCGGCATCAGCTCGGACATGGAGTCGACGATCGTGCCGCAGCTGCTGGCCGAGATCGACGGCGTCGAGACGCTCAAGAACGTGATCGTGATCGGTGCCTCCAACCGCGAGGACCTCATCGACCCGGCCATCCTGCGGCCCGGCCGCCTCGACGTGAAGATCAAGATCGAGCGGCCGAACGAGGAGGCCGCGGCGCAGATCTTCGCCCGCTACCTCACCTCCGACCTCCCGCTCGACGACGGCGAGGTCACGACCCTCGGCGGCGGCGATCGCGAGAAGGCCGTGCGGGCCATGATCGAGCAGACCGTCGCCGAGATGTACCGCGACGACGAGGCCAACCAGTTCCTCGAGGTGACCTACCAGAACGGCGACAAGGAGGTCATGTACTTCAAGGACTTCTCGTCGGGCGCCATGATCGAGAACATCGTGCGCCGGGCCAAGAAGCTGGCCATCAAGCGCCTGATCGACGACGGCACGCCGTGGCATCCAGGTGCGCGACCTCATCGAATCGATCCACCAGGAGTACAAGGAGCACGAGGACCTGCCCAACACGACCAACCCGGACGACTGGGCCAAGATCTCGGGCAAGAAGGGCGAGCGGATCATCTACGTGCGCACGCTCGTCAAGCGTGACGACGCCGATGCCGACGGGCGGCCGGGCCATCGAACGCGTGGCCACGGGGCAGTACCTCTAGAGCCGGTCCTGCGCCGATAAGGTCGAACCGTGGCCATCAGCAAGATCTGTGGCATCGAGACCGAGTACGGGATCCTGATCCGCGGCGTCGGCGAGTCGAACCCGATCGCGGCCTCGTCCCTGCTGATCAACGCCTACCTGCAGGAGACGCGGCGGGCCGACGCGCCGGCGGCGGTGCCCAACGTCGGCTGGGACTTCGAGGACGAGTCGCCCGGCAACGACGCCCGCGGCTCGAGCCCGGCGGGCTCGATGCCCCCCGAGGTCGAGACCCACCTGGTCAACGCGGTGCTCACCAACGGCGCCCGCTACTACGTCGACCACGCCCACCCCGAGCTCTCGACCCCCGAGTGCGCCGACGCCCGCTCGGTGGTGGTGTTCGACCGGGCGGCCGAGCTCATCCTCGATCGCCTCGATGCAGGCGGCCAAGCGGCTGCTGCCCGAGGGCCAGGAGATCGTCGTCTACAAGAACAACTCCGACGGCAAGGGCAACAGCTACGGCTGCCACGAGAACTACCTGATGGCGCGCCAGGTGCCGTTCGGCCGGATCGTCACCCACGTGATGCCGCACTTCATCACCCGCCAGATCTTCACCGGCGCCGGCAAGGTCGGGCAGCGAGGCCGGCGCCAACAGCGCGGGCGAGGTGCCGTTCCAGCTCACGCAGCGGGCCGACTTCTTCGAGGAGGAGGTCGGGCTCGAGACCACGCTCAAGCGGCCGATCGTCAACACGCGCGACGAGCCGCACTGCGACGCCACCAAGTACCGGCGGCTGCACGTGATCGTCGGCGACGCCAACCTGTCCGAGGTCTCGACCTTCCTCAAGGTCGGCACCACCGCCATCGTCCTGGCCATGATCGAGGACGACGCGCTGCCCCGCGACTTCGTGTTCAACGCGCCGGTGTGGGCCATGCGCCGCGTCTCCTACGACCTCGAGCCTGCGCGCCCCGCTCGAGCTGGTCGACGGCTCGAGCGTCACCGCGCTCGACGTGCAGTGGGAGCTGCTCGACCGGGCCCGCAAGTACGCCGACTCGGTCGGGCCTGGACTGCGTGGGCGAGTCGACGGGCGCCGAGATCCTGCGCCGGTGGGAGAACGTGCTCACCGCCCTCGAGGTCGACCCCATGTCGCTGGCCGACCAACTCGACTGGGTGGCCAAGTACCGGCTGATCGACGGCTACCGCGAGCGCCACGGCCTCGACTGGGACGACGCCCGCCTGGCCGCCCTCGACCTGCAGTACCACGACCTGCGTCCCGAGCGGTCGCTGTTCGCCCGCCTGGGCGTCGAGCGCATCACCACCGACGACGAGGTGGCCCTCGCCGTGACCGAGCCGCCCCCCGACACCCGGGCCTACTTCCGCGGCAAGTGCCTGCAGCGCTGGGGCGACGACATCGTGGCCGCCAACTGGGACTCGCTGGTCTTCGACATCGGCCGCGAACCCCTGCGCCGAGTGCCGATGATGGAACCGACGCGCGGAACGCGCGCCCACGTGGGTACGTTGTTGGCCGAGTGCACCACCTGCGTCCGAGTTGCTCGACAAGCTGGGCACCTAGAAACCCCCGGAGAGGCCCCATGGCTGAACGAGAGCAGATCCGCAAGCCGGCACCGGCCAAGAAGGACGCCGAGATCGAAGAGACGCCCGCCCCGTCCGAGAAGGGCGAGAAGATCAAAGCCGAGCTCGACGATCTCCTCGACGAGATCGACGACGTGCTCGAGACCAACGCAGAGGAGTTCGTGAGATCGTACGTGCAGAAGGGTGGAGAGTAAAGCACGTCGCTGCTGCTACATAGATAGCTGCCGGTTCACCTTCCCCGACCGGCCGAGGCGGGAGATGGGCGATGGGGAAGAAGCGCTGCAACGTGTGCGGCGAGCTGAAGGACCTCGACGAGTTCTACAAGGCGGCAGGCTGCGTCGACGGTCGGCGTGGTGAATGTCGCTCGTGCTTCCAGGCCAAGGCGGTGGCGCGGGCCGAGGCCAACCCCGAGCTGCGAGCGGTCGCGCGGGAACGTGCGCGGAAGTGGCTGGATGAGAACCCCGACCGCAAGCGCGAGAACAACCGCGCCTACGCGGCAGCGGGGAAGAAGGGTCCGGCCGACCGGAAGTCCCACCTGAAGCGCAAGTTCGGCCTCACCCCCGAGGACTACGACCGGATGCTGGCCGAGCAGGGTGGGGGATGTGCGGTCTGCGGCGATCCCCCCGGCAGGACAGCACTGCACGTGGACCACTGCCACGACACCGGCGTCGTCCGAGGCCTGCTGTGCTTCCGGTGCAACGCCGCCATCGGCAACCTGCGCGACGATCCTCGGATCATCGCCGCGGCGCTCGACTACGTGACGCGCCACGGCCAAGGCAGCCGGTAGCCTGCGGGCCGTGAGCCTGCCCATGTTCTCGCCCCACGACGATCCGGGGCCCAGCTTCGCCGAACTGCTCCGCCGTGTGGGCCTCGCAGCCGGCGGCGCCGCCCTCCACCCTGGAGGGGGTCGTGACGATCACCCACGCCACGACCGTCGTCGCCATCCGCTACGCCGACGGCGTCGTGATGGCCGGGGACCGGCGGGCCACGAGCGGCAACCTGATCTCGCACCGGGCCATCGAGAAGGTGTTCCCGGCCGACCGCCACTCGGGCGTGGCCATCGCCGGCGCCGCCGGGCCGGCCATGGACATGGTCAAGCTCTTCCAGCTGCAGCTCGAGCACTACGAGAAGGTCGAGGCCTCGGCGCTCAGCCTCGACGGCAAGGCCAACCAGCTGTCGACGATGGTGCGCAACCACCTGCCGGCGGCCATGCAGGGACTGGCCGTCGTGCCGCTGTTCGCCGGCTACGACCTGAGCCGCGGCACCGGGCCGGCTCTTCCAGTACGACGTGACCGGCGGCCGCTACGAGGAGAGCAACTTCTCGTCGACCGGCTCGGGCAGCCTGCACGCCGGCACGGTGGTCAAGCTCGGCTTCCGCGACGGCCTGGGCCGCGAAGAGACGCTCGACCTGGCCATCAACGCGCTGTTCACGGCGGCCGACGACGACTCGGCCACCGGCGGGCCCGACCTCGTCCGCGGCATCTACCCGACGATGGCCACCATCACGAGCGCCGGCTTCGAGCGGGTGCCCGAGGCCGAGGTGGCCGAGCGCTTCGCCGCGCTGATGGAGGCGCTGTCGGCCCGTGAGGCGACCGCTCCCGGCCGCGTGGCCGAGACGACGACCGACCATGGGAGCATGCAGCCATGAGCATGCCGTTCTACGTCGCACCCGAGCAGGTCATGAAGGACCGGGCCGACTACGCCCGCAAGGGCATCGCCCGCGGCCGGGCCCTGGCCGCGGTGGTCTACGACGACGGCATCGTGATCTGCGCCGAGAACCCGTCGTCGACGCTGCGCAAGATCAGCGAGATCTACGACCGCATCGCCTTCGCCGGGGTCGGCAAGTACAACGAGTTCGACCAGCTGCGCATCGCCGGCGTGCGGGCCGCCGACCTCAAGGGCTACGCCTACAGCCGCGAGGACGTCGACGCCCGCAGCCTGGCCAACCAGTACGCCTCGATCCTCGGACAGATCTTCACCCACGAGATGAAGCCCATGGAGGTCGAGATCCTGGTCGCCGAGGTGGGCGCCACCCGTGAGGACGACCGCCTCTTCCACATCCTCTACGACGGCACCGTCATGGACGAGGACCACTTCACCGTGCTCGGTGGCGAGGCCGAGGCCATCAACGGCCGTCTGCGAGGACGCGTGGACCGACGCCCTCGACCTGGCCGGTGCCGTGCAGGCCGCGGTCGGCGCCCTGGCCGGCCCCGACCGCACCCTCGGCGCCGGCGAGCTCGAAGCCGCCGTCCTCGAGCGCACCGACGCCCGCCGCGCCTTCCGGCGCCTCGAGCTCGACGAACGGGCGTCGCTCCTCGGCTGAGCGAGGTCAGCCGGCGTGGTCGTCGACGTCGATGCCCAGCACCTCGCGGGCCTGCTCGACCTCGTCGGCGGGCACCAGCACCTCGATGCCGCCGACCGGGTAGACCCCGTCGACATCGCCGCGCAGCTCCCAGACGACGCCCTCGGAGCCCAGTCTGGCGGCCATCAGCTTGGCCTCGAAGCCGCTCGCGACGAGCGCCACCGGGATCATCTCGAACCGATCCACATCGCCACGGTACCGGGCGCGGGCGGCCCACCCCGGTAGCGTGTCCATGTGGAGCGGCGCATCTTCGGTCTCGAGAACGAGTACGGCGTCACCTGCACCCTCCGCGGCCAGCGCCGCCTGAGCCCCGACGAGGTCGCCCGCTACCTCTTCCGCCGGGTCGTGTCGTGGGGGCGCAGCAGCAACGTGTTCCTCGCCAACGGGGCCCGCCTCTACCTCGACGTCGGCTCGCACCCCGAGTACGCCACGCCCGAGTGCGACTCGATCTACGACCTCGTCGTCCACGACAAGGCCGGCGAGCGCATCCTCGAGCAGCTGCTGGCCAGCGCCGAGCAGCGGCTCCGCGAAGAGGGCATCCGGGGCGTCATCTACCTCTTCAAGAACAACACCGACTCGGCCGGCAACAGCTACGGCTGCCACGAGAACTACCTGCACCAGCCGGCGCGACGACTTCGGCACCTACGCCGAGGTCCTCATCCCGTTCCTCGTCAGCCGCCAGATCTACGCCGGCGCGGGCAAGGTGCTGCAGACCGCCCGCGGCGCCATGTTCTGCGTCAGCCAGCGGGCCGAGCACATCTGGGAAGGCATCTCCAGCGCCACGACGCGGTCGCGCCCGATCATCAACACCCGCGACGAGCCCCACGCCGACGCCGAGCGCTACCGCCGGCTCCACGTCATCGTCGGCGACTCGAACATGAGCGAGTACGCGACCTTCCTCAAGGTGGGCGCCAGCGTCGATCCTGCTGCGCATGCTCGAGGAGCCCAACGTCGTGCTGCGCGACATGACCCTCGAGAACCCGATCCGCGCCATCCGCGAGATCAGCCACGACATCACCTGCCAGCGCCGGGTCCGCCTGGCCAACGGGCGCGAGGCCAGCGCGCTCGACATCCAGGGCGAGTACCTCAACCGGGCCCTCAAGTACGCCGAGCGCCGCGAGCTGAGCCCGCTCGAGACCCAGGCCCTCGAGATGTGGGAGCACTGCCTCACCACGATCGAGAACGATCCGCTCAAGCTCGACCGCGAGGTCGACTGGGTCATCAAGCACAACCTGATCGAGCGCTACCGCGAGCGCGACGACCTGCCGCTCAGCCACCCGCGGGTCGCCCTGCTCGACCTGCAGTACCACGACGTCAACCGCGAGCGCGGCATCTTCTACAAGATGCAGGCGCGCGGCCTGGTCGATCGCATCTGCGACGACGCCGACATCGAGCAGGCCATCGACATCCCACCGCAGACGACGCGCGCCAGGCTGCGGGGTGAGTTCATCCGACGCGCCAAGGAGCGCAAGCGCGACTACACGGTCGACTGGGTGCACCTCAAGCTCAACGACCAGGCCCAGCGCACGGTGCTCTGCAAGGACCCGTTCAAGTCGCGCGACGAGCGCGTCGAGAAGCTCATCGCATCGTTGTGACCATCTGAGCAGTGGACAAGCTCGAACGCCTGCTGAACCTGATCAGCGCCCTGCTCGAGACCGAGCGCCCGCTGACCGCCGAGGACCTGCGTGCGCGGGTGCCTGGCTATCCCGACGCCAAGACGGCGTTCCGGCGCGCCTTCGAGCGCGACAAGGAAGACCTCCGCGAGATGGGCATCCCGCTCGTGCTCGAGACCGTCGCCGGCGTCGACCCCCCGCTCGAGGGGTACCGCATCGACCGCGAGCGCTACTACCTGCGCGATCCCGGCTTCGAGCCCGACGAGCTCGCCGCCCTGCACCTGGCGCTCACGGCCGTCCACCTCGACGGGCTCGACGCCGGCGACGGGCTGTGGAAGCTGGGCGGGGTCGACCAGCCGATCGGTGACGACGCCGACGGTGACGGTTCGTTCGCCTCGCTACCGGGCGACCCCAACCTGGCGGCCCTGTTCCAGGCCTGCGCCGATCGCCGCACCGCCGCGTTCACCTACAACGACGAGCGGCGTCTCGTCGATCCGCACGGGTCGGCTACCAGCGCGGCCACTGGTACCTGCGGGGCTTCGATCACGAGCGTGACGACGAGCGCAGCTTCCGGCTCGACCGCATCGTGGGCACCGTCGAGCTCGGAGCGCAGGGATCGTTCACGCGCACCGACAGCTCGACATCGGGGGTGCCCGACGACCCGTGGCGTCTGGGCGAGGGCCCCGAAGAGACGGCCCGGCTGCTCGTCGACGCCGATCAGGTGGTGTGGGCCGCTCACCAGCTGGGCGACGCCGTGGTCGAGCACCGGGCCGACGGCTCGGCCGTCTTCGACGTGGCCGTGACCAACTGGCCGGCGTTCCGCACCTTCGTGCTGGGCTTCCTCGAGCACGCCGAGCTGCTGGCCCCGCCCGAACGGCGCGGCGGAGCTCACGGCCTGGCTCGACGGACTGGCCTCGTGAGCCGGTCGGGCGCCCCCGAGCGGGTGGCGCGCATGCTCAGCCTCGTGCCGTGGGTGGCAGCCCGGGGGAGCGCGCCGGTCGACGAGATCTGCCGGCGCTTCGACATCGACCGCGACCAGCTGCTGCGCGACCTCGACACGGTGTCGATGGTGGGCCTCTACCCGTACACGCCCGACGTGCTCATCGAGCTGTTCGTCGACGACGACCAGGTCCACATCTCGCTGCCACAGGCCTTCGATCGACCGCTGCGGCTCACGCCCGAGCAGGCCGTCGCGCTCGTGGCGGCCGGGTCGACCCTGCTGACCGTGCCCGGCGCCGATCCTGACGGGCCGCTGGCCCGGGGTCTGGCCAAGCTCTCGGCCGCGCTCGGCGCCGGCGACGAGCCCGGCGTCGACGTACGGCTCGGCGAGGCCCGCCAGGACGTGCTCGAGACCCTTCGCACGGCGGCACGAGAGCACCGACAGGTGCGGATCGACTACTACGCCTACGGACGCGACGAGCACACCCGGCGGGTCATCGACCCGTACCGGGTCACGAGCGACGAGGGCCAGTGGTACGCCTCGGCCTACTGCCACCTGGCCGAGGGCGATCGCCTGTTCCGCGTCGACCGCATCAGTGCCGCCGAGCTCCTCGGCTCCACCTTCGAACCACCGGCCGACCTGCCACCCGAAGGCGTGTTCACCCCGGCGAGCGGCGATCCGAGGGTCGTCATCGAGCTGGCTCCCGAGGCCCGGTGGGTGACCGAGCAGTACCCGGTCGAAGGCGTCGTCGAGGTCGAGGGCGGACCGACCGGCGCGGACCCCGGTCGCCTGCGCGCCACCCTGGCGGTCAGCGCGCAGCCGTGGCTCGAGCGCCTCCTGCTGCGACTCGGACCGTCGGCGTCGGTGGTCGAGGGACCCGACGAGCTCCGCGGCGCCACCGCCGCCGCGGCCCGTCGCGTCCTCTCGCGGTACGCCGCGGGCGAGGTCGGCTGAGCTGACCCGTCGACTAGCCTCTGGCCACGGCCGGGGCGATCGACCCGGCACCCTCGTTCCGACCCAAGGATCTCTCCGGCATGTCCATCCCCCTGCCGTCCGACGACGGCGGCGACCCTTCCGATCGCCCCGACGCCGGCCCGGCCGAGGCTGCCCACGTCGACGAGGTAACCCCGGCCAAGCCCGATGCGTGGAAGCGCAACGCCATCGAGTGGATCGTCGTCATCGCCGGCGCGGTCGCGGTCGCGCTCATCATCCAGGCCACCTCGTTCCAGGCCTTCTACATCCCGTCCAAGTCGATGGAGAACACGCTGCACGTCGGCGACCGCGTGCTCGTCAACAAGTGGAGCTACCGGCTGCACCCGATCCACCGGGGCGACATCGTGGTGTTCAGCAAGCCCAAGGGTGAGCTGGCCGACAACATCAACGACCTGATCAAGCGGGTCATCGGCCTGCCCGGCGACACGGTGACCATCGCCAACAACCACGTCTACATCAACAACCACCAGCTCATCGAGCCGTATCTCACCGCGGAGGAGGTGACCCAGGTCCACCCGGGACCGTACGCGTGCACGCCGCAGGTGCCGTGCAAGATCCCGCCCAAGGAGATCTGGGTGATGGGGGACAACCGCGTCTTCTCCGAGGACAGCCGCTACTTCGGGCCCATCCCCGAATCGTCGGTGGTGGGCCGCGCCTTCTTCCGGATATGGCCCATCAACCGCATCGGGAGCCTCTAATTCTTGGCCCGGCGATGATCCGCCGGGCCGCCTTCGGCATCCTCGGTAGCGGTTCGAGCGGCTCCACGCCGCTTTCTCGGCCCGGCGATGATCCGCCGGGCCGCCTTCGGCATCCTCGGCCTCACGTCACCTTTCGAGCGCGGTCACGAGCGTGTCGACGTGGTCGCTGTAGATGCCGTCGATGCCCGAGTCGAACAAGTCGTCCATCAGGTGGTCGAACTGGACGTCCCAGCCGAAGGCCAGCCGCTCGAAGCGGTGATAGAGGGCGATCAGTCCGCCGGTCCACTCGGACTGGTGCAGGTTGACGACGTCGATGCCCCGATCGGCCAGCTCGGCTGCGTGCCGCTCGCTCGTGCCCTCCAGGCGGCGCAAGGTCGTCGAGTGGACGAGCTGGACCGCCGGCCAGCGCGGCCGCCACGCGGTCAGGGTGTCGAGCCGGGGATGGCAGAGCCACAGCCGCTCGACCGCCCCGCCGCCCGCCCGCTCGGCGGTCGCCACCACGGCTTCGGCCACCGCCCCGTCCTTGAGGTCGAGCGACAGCTCGTAGCCCGCACCGCACCGCTCGTAGAGCTCGGCCAGCTCAGGGATGTGGTCGGGGAGGTCGGCCCGGGCCAGCTCGCCGATGGGCCTCCGGCGCAGCCGCCCGCCGACCAGGCCGTCGTGGTCGAGCACGGCGCATCCGTCGGCGGTCAGCCACACGTCGCTCTCGAGGCCGGTGGCGCCGAGCCGCAGCGCCAGTTCGAAGGCCTCCAGGGTGTTCTCCGGCGCATGAGCGCGCGCTCCGCGGTGGGCGAACGCTATGGGTGGCTTTCGGAGCGACGGAAGGCGGGTCGGCACCGGCTCATCGTACCGATCGGCCCGAAATGGGTCGTACGGCCCACGGTCCCGCGCTCAAGACCCCGTCGGGCTGGTGCCGATCCCCTACGCAGTAGCCAGAGGAGAGGGCATCGATGGCAACCATTCGGGCCAGTTGCGCAGAGTGCGGGGATGTCGAGCTGACCACCGCGGACGTCCGCGTGCGGGTGTGCACGGCCGACAACCAGGGCACGTATGCGTTTCGCTGCCCGGTGTGCCTCATGACGGTGATCAAGCCGGCCGAGCCCCGCACCGTGGACCTGCTGGTGGCGTCGGGCGTGACCTACGAGACGTGGACCCCGCCCCTCGAGCTCAGCGAGCCCCGCGGCGTGGGCGAGCCCATCACCCACGACGAGCTCCTCGACTTCCACGACCTGCTGAGCGACGACCGGCGCCTCACGGACGCCCTCTCGGAGCTGCTCGAGCGCTGAAGCTCGACGATCCCGGCCTCCCACTAGGCTCGGATCCGGTGTCACCGGTCTGGCTGGTCCCGTGCGCGCTCGCGGTCCTCGCGGCCGCCGTCCTCGTCGTCTCGACGCGTGCGGTGCGATCCGAGACCGACGCCCTCTCCGAACACCTGGTGGGACTGGCCCAGCTGCGGGCCCGGGCCCGCGCCCTGCAGGACGAGTCGCAGCGCACCGCCCGCGCCGCCGACGACACCCTCGAAGCCCTCGCCCCACGAGCACCTCAGTAGGATCAAGCCATGTTCAACGTCGGTCCCGAGAAGCTGATGGTGGTGCTGCTGGTCGCCCTCATCGTCCTCGGTCCCGACAAGCTGCCCAACGCGGCCCGCCAGATCGGTCGCTACCTCAACGACTTCCGTCGCATCTCCCAGGGCTTCCAGCAGGAGTTGCGCAGCGCCATGGACATGGCGGCCGACCCGGTGGCCACCGCCGCCACGGTCGTCAAGGCGCCGTTGCCCGAGCCCGACGAGCCCGACGACGCCAACCAGGCGACGACCGACGGGCCCACCACCGACGAGTCGACCGAGCAATCCGAGTCCGCCGAGCCCCGCGCCGACATCGCGGCCGACTCCCACGCTGACGCGAACGCTGATGTCGAACTCGACTCGAGCGTCTCGGCCGACGAGGCCGGCGAACGTGTCGCGGAGGGACCCGGGCCGACGACCGTGCCCGAGCCCGCGGCGGTCGAGCCGCCGCCCGCCGAGCCCGCCGCGACGTCGCCGCCCGCGCCGGTCAGCCCACGCCCGAGCCCGTGACCGAACCTGCGATCGCGCCGCCCCAGGTCCATCCGCCCGACGAGGCGGTGGCGGACGTCGAGGCGAGCCCGGCATCCCACTCCCTCGATCTGGATCCGAACCGTACGGCCTCGGCCTGATCGGCTCGCCGACGGCCGACCCATGAGCGACACGACCGACACCAAGACGACCGACGAAGGTCGCATGACGCTGTGGGAGCACATCGCCGAGCTGCGCTCCCGGCTCATCAAGTCGATCGCCGCCGTGATGATCGGCGCGGTCGTGGGGTGGTTCCTCTATCCCGTAGGTCTTCCACATCCTGACGACCCGCTGCACCACGCCGAGCGCAACGCCATCATCATCGCCGGCAGCCCGATCGCGCCGCTGCTGACCCGCATCAAGATCGCCGGGCTACGTCGGCATCATCCTCGCCATGCCGGTGCTGGTGTGGCAGCTGTGGCGGTTCATCACGCCGGGCCTGTACCCGCACGAGAAGAAGTACGCCGTGCCCTTCACCGCCGGTGCCGTGGTCTTCTTCCTGCTCGGCGCGGCGGTGGCCTACCTCTCGCTGCTCCCGACCCTGACCTTCCTCAACGCCGTCGGCGGCTCGAACATCAAGCCCGTCTACAACATCAGCGACTACCTGCGGCTGGTCGTGCTGATGATCATCATCTTCGGCGCCGGCTTCGAGTTCCCCGTGCTGCTGGTCGCGCTCGAGATCGCCGGCGTGGTCACGCCCCGGCAGCTGAGCAAGTCGCGGCGCTGGGCCATCGTGGTCATCGTCGTCGTCGCGGCGGTCATCACCCCGAGCAGCGATCCCGTCAGCATGCTGGCGCTGGCCATCCCGCTCTACATCTTCTACGAGCTCGCCATCGTGTTCGGCTGGGCCTACAACCGGCGCAGGCGCAAGCGCGCCGCCAAGGCCGACGCCGCCGCCTCGTGATCCCGGCCGGGTTCGAGCTCGACCGGTTCCAGCGTGAGGCCATCGCCGCCATCGACCGGGACGAGTCGGTCCTGGTGGCGGCGCCGACCGGGTCGGGCAAGACCGTCGTCGCCGAGCACGCCGTGGTGCGGGCGCTGGCCGAGGGGCGCAAGGCGTTCTACACCACGCCCATCAAGGCGCTGTCGAACCAGAAGTTCCACGACCTCGTCGCCCGCCACGGGCGCGAGCGCGGTCGGGCTGCTGACCGGCGACAACGCCATCAACGGCGACGCGCCGATCGTGGTGATGACGACCGAGGTCCTGCGCAACATGATCTACTCCCGCTCGAGCGGGCTCGACGGCCTCGGCTGGGTCGTGCTCGACGAGGTGCACTACCTGCAGGACGAGTACCGCGGCCCGGTGTGGGAGGAGGTGATCATCCACCTGCCCGAGTCGGTGCGCCTGGTGTGCCTGTCGGCGACCGTCTCGAACGCGGCCGAGCTGGCCGAGTGGATCGGCACGGTGCGCGGGCCGACGGCGATGGTGGTCGAGACCGAGCGCCCGGTCGAGCTCGACAACCTCTACCTGGTGGGCGACACCACGAGCGACCAGCCGCATCTGATCCCCACGCTGGTGTCGGGACGACCCAACCCCGAGGGCGATCGCTTCGACCTGGCGGCCCGGGTGCCGGGGCGGGGCCGGCCGCGCCGCCGCTGGTTCGCGCCTCGCCGCGTCGAGGTCATCGACCTGCTGAGCGACCGCGACCTGCTGCCGGCCATCTACTTCATCTTCAGCCGCGACGCGTGCGACGACGCGGTGGCCGGCTGCCTGGCCGCCGGGCTGCGCCTGATCGACGCCGACGCCCGGGCGCGGGTCCACGAGATCGTCGACGAGCACACCGTCGCGCTCAGCGACGACGACCTCGACGTCCTCGGCTACGACCGGTGGATCGCCGGGCTCGACGCCGGCATCGCCGCGCACCACGCCGGGATGGTGCCGCCGTTCAAGGAAGCGGTCGAGCGCTGCTTCGTCGAGGGGCTGGTGCGGGTCGTGTTCGCCACCGAGACCCTGGCCCTCGGCATCAACATGCCGGCGCGCACCGTCGTGATCGAGAAGCTGACCAAGTTCACCGGCGAGCGCCACGAGTTCCTGAGCCCCGGTCAGTACACCCAGCTCACCGGACGAGCCGGGCGGCGGGGCATCGACACCGCCGGCCACGCCGTCGTCCTGTGGTCGCCGTTCGTGTCCTTCGGCGAGGTCGCCGGCCTGGCCGCCAGCCGCAGCTTCGTGCTGCGCTCGGCGTTCCGCCCCACCTACAACATGGCCGCCAACCTGGTCCGCCGGTACCCGGCCGACGGGGCCCACCACCTGCTGAACCTCTCGTTCGCCCAGTTCCAGGCCGACCAGGCCGTCGTCCGGCTCGAGACCCGCCTGGCCCGCCGCGAGGAGGTCCTGGCCGAGCTGCGCGCCGAGGCGACCTGCGCGCGCGGCGACATCGACGCGTACCGCGCCCTGGTCGGCGACCCCCGACCGGTCGAGCCGTCGCCGAAGCGCAACCTCGACGAGGCCCTCGGCCGCCTGCGGCCCGGCGACGTGATCCACCTGGTGGGCGGGCCGTCGGGCGGCAAGGTGGCGGTGCTCACGGTGGCCCGCCGCCGGGGCGGCGCCGTGCGCCTGCGGGTCATCACGCCGCAGCGCCGGGTGCTGAGCCTCGGCAGCAGCGACTTCGCCGATCGCCCCGAGGTGCTCGGTCGCGTCCCCCTGCCCGACGCCGTTCGCTCCGCACGACCGCAAGCTTCCAGCGGGCCGTGAGCCAGTCCCTGCACCGACGTCGACGAGCACGGCCCGCGGTCGTGCCCCTCGGGCCGAACGAGCCGGCGGCGTCGACGACGGCGGGGTCCGGAGCAGCGCATCCCGTGGCCGACTGCCCCGATCTCGATCGACACCTGCGGGCCGCCCGGCGCGCCGATCGGGTCGAGCGCGAGGTCGGCGACCTGAAGCGGCAGATCCTGGGCCGCACCGAGTCGCTGGCCCGCCGGTTCGACCGGGTCCTCCAGCTGCTCGAGGCGCGGGGCCACCTCGACGGCTGGGCGCTCACCCATCGGGGCGAGCGGCTCGTCCGCATCTTCCACGAGTCCGACCTGCTCATGGCCGAGGCGCTCGACGACGGGTCTGCTCGACGACCTCGACCCGGCCACGCTGGCCGGGATGGTGTCCTGCTTCACCTACGAGCACCGCAGCCCGGTGCCCGCGCCCCCGCCCTGGTTCCCGTCCCCGGCCGTCCGTCAACGGGTGGTCGCGCCTCGAACAGCTCGCCGTCGGCCTCAACGCGGACGAGGAGAGCCCGCGAGCTGCCCCTCACCCGGCCGCCCGACCCCGGCTTCTTCGCCATCGCCCACGCCTGGGTGGCCGGCGAAGCCGCTCGACGAGGTGCTCGACGACGAGGAGCTCTCCGGCGGCGACTTCGTGCGCAACGCCAAGCTGCTGATCGACCTGCTCGGCCAGGTCGCCGACGCGGCTCGTCCAACCCCGAAACCGCGCGCACCGCCCGCCAGGCGGCCGACCGGATCTTCCGGGGCGTGGTGGCCGCGTCGTCGGTCACGGGCCTCGACGCCGACCGACCCATGACCATCGCAGAAGGGCGAGGCCTGGGGCGGCCCCGGACGCGCTGCCCGCGACGGGGTGGTCGTGCACACCGACGCCGAGGCCCGCCGTGTGGTCGAGGCGGCCCGTGCCGGCGGGGGAGCGATCCCCACGCTCGGGCTGCTCGGCGGCGACCTCTGCAAGACCCTCGGTGGCCTCGGGCGACGAGGCGCGGCTGCGCTCGGCCGACGCGATGACCTTCCCGGTCGACCTCGGCCGTGTGCACCTCGACGGCCGCGACCACTGGTTCGTGGCCCATGCCATCGTCCGCGGACGGCTGTGGATCGGCCGGGCGGTGGCGGTGATGAACGCCCAGTGGCTGGGCGACTGGGACCTCGGCCCGCGGGCCCATCCCGACGACGCCCTGCTCGACGTGACCGACGGCGCCCTCCCGCTCGGCGATCTGGCCAAGGCCCGCAAGCGGGTGCGGCTCGGCACCCACCTGCCCCATCCGGCCCTCCGCACCTCCGGGTCGCCGCGGTCGATCTCGACCTTCGGTCGCGCCCGCGACGCTCTGGCTCGACGGCGAGCGGATCGGGCGCACTCGCCGCCTCGTCGTCGAGGTCGAGCCCGACGCCATCCAGGTCGTCATCTGATCCAGCGGCCCGAGTACGCTTCGGCCATGGACCTCGACGAAGCCAAGCAGCGCGTGATCGCCGAGGTCGACGGGCGCGCCGAGCTGCTGCTCGACGTCTCCCACCGCATCCACGAGCACCCCGAGCTGGGCTACGAAGAGGTCTTCGCCCACGACCTGCTCACCACGCGTGATCGCCGAGCGAGGGCGTCGACGTCGAGCCCCACGCCTACGGGGTGCCGACCGCCTTCGTCGCCCGCGCCGGCACGACGGGCCCGACCATCGCCGTGTGCTGCGAGTACGACGCGCTGCCCGGGATCGGCCACGCCTGCGGACACAACATCATCGCCGCCGCCGGGCCTCGGCGCCGGCCTGGCCGCCGCCGCAGTCGCCGACGAGGCCGGCGGCCGGGTCGTGATCCTCGGCACCCCGGCCGAAGAGGGCGGCGGCGGCAAGGTCCGCCTGATCGACGCCGGCGCGTTCGACGGTGTCGACGCCGCGCTGATGGTGCACCCGGCCGGTGGCGACCTCGGCCCATGAACGTCATCGCCGTGCACCGCGTCCTGGTCACCTACCACGGCGAGGCCGCGCACGCCGCCGCCTTCCCGTACAAGGGTCGCAACGCGCTCGACGCCGCGGTGCTCGGCTACATGAACGTCGCCGCGCTGCGCCAGCACATCCGCCCCGAAGAGCGCATCCACGGCATCTTCACCGAGGCCGGCGACAAGCCCAACATCGTGCCGGCCCGCGCGGCAGCCGAGTGGTACGTGCGGGCCGGCGACGTCGCCCGGCTCGAGCAGCTCAGGCCGCGCCTCGCTCGCCTGCCTGCAGGCCGGCGCCGACGCGGCCGGCTGCACCGTCGACTTCGACTGGCAGGAGCCGGTCTACGCCGACATGCGCGACAACGGCCCGATGGTCGAGCTCTACGCCGCCAACGCCGATCTCCTCGGCCGCCGCATGGCCCCGCCCGACGATCGTTCTCGGTCGTGGGCAGCACCGACATGGGCAACGTGAGCTACGAGGTGCCGAGCATCCACCCGATGATCGCGGTCTCGCCGCCCCACGTCTCGATCCACACCCCCGAGTTCGCCGGCTACGCGGCGGGCGCCGACGGGCGACGCCGCGGTGCTCGACGGGGCCAAGGCGCTGGCCATGACGATGGTCGATCTGTGGCTCGAACCGGGTGCCCTCGCCGAGGCTCAGCCGCGTTCGGGCCGCTTCGGCGGCCTGATCGTGGCCCGCCGACGCCGGCGGCGCCCCGAAAGGGGTCGCGAGCCATCCGCGGCGGCGCCGGACGACCTTCTACTCTCGCCGACCGTGACCGTCTACGTCGCCGAGGAGTTCACCGACGAGGAGTCCGACGTCCTCCGGCGGTACTTCACCAACCTCGACGGGCCCGTGTTCGCCCTGGTCAACCTGCCCGAGGTGGTCAAGGGTGCCCTCTTCGCCCGGTACTCCCGATCGGCCAAGAGCCTGCGGCGGCTGTTCCTCGACGAGTTCGTCAACGAGCTCGACATCAGCGGCGACGCCACGCATCGACGCCACCGTCGGCCTGCGCCGGGCCGAGGAGCTCTACGACCGGGTCTTCTTCGAGTACGGCGACGACTCGGTGGCCCAGCTCGGCGGGGTCCACCTGGCCTGCGAGCAGGCCTCGAACGTGCTCACCAAGATGCTCGAGTGGGGCCGGCTCATGTCCTACCTCGAGCAGTCGACCCGCTACATCGCCTACGACGCCCGGATCGGCGGCCGCTACCGCTTCCACCGCGATCCCGACGTGCTCATGTCGTCGCTCGGCACCCGCTACGTGGGCGACATGGACCGGCTGTTCGACACCTACGCCGAGCTGCTGCCCCGCATGCAGGACTTCTACCGCGAGCGCTTCCCCAAGGACCCGGCCGACTCGGACTTCGTCTACCGCCAGGCCATCCGGGCCAAGGCGTTCGACGCCCTGCGGGGCGTCCTGCCGGCCGCCTCGCTGTCCAACGTCGGCATCTACGGCACCGGCCAGGGCTACGAGCAGCTGCTGCTGCGCCTGCGGGCCCAGCCGCTGCCCGAGGCCCGCACCTACGCCGACCTCATGCTCCACGAGCTGCGCAAGGTGGTCCCGTCGTTCCTCAAGCGGGTCGACCTCGACGACCGGGGCGTGGCCTGGAGCAACTACCTGGCCGCCAACCGCTCGGCCATGGACGACGTGGCGGCGCGGCTGTTCCCGCCGACCGCGCCCGTCGATCCCGCGCCGACCGTTCGCCTGATCGACTTCGACCCCGACGCCGAGGTCAAGCTGGTCGCGGCCATGCTCTACTCGCACCTGTCGCTGCCCGAGGACCAGATCGAGCGCCGGGTCCGGGCCATGTCGGTCGACGACCGCCTGGCGGTCATGCGGGCCTACGTCGGCGACCGCGCCAACCGCCGCCACAAGCCCGGCCGGGCCCTCGAGCGGCTCGGCTACCGCTTCGACGTGCTGGTCGACTACGGCGCCTTCCGCGACCTGCAGCGCCACCGGATGCTCACCATCGAGTGGCAGGCCGCTGACCCCGCACCACGGCTTCACCTGCCCGACGCGGTCGACGCCGCCGGCGAGCGCGCCGGCTTCGACGCCGCCATGGAGCGCTCGGCCGCGCTCTACGAGGCGCATGGCCGACCGCTTCCCGCTCGCAGGCCGCCTACGCGGTGTCCCTGGCCTACCGGGTGCGCTTCGTCATGCAGATCAACGCCCGCGAGGCGATGCACCTGCTCGAGCTGCGCACCACCCCCCAGGGCCACCCGGCCTACCGCCAGGTCGGCCAGGAGATGCACCGCCTGATCGCCGAGGAGGCCGGCCACCAGGCGGTGGCCGAGATGATGTCCTACGTCGACCACAGCCCGAACCCGCCCTCGAGCGTCTCGACGCCGAGCGTCGGGCCGAGGTGCGGCGCCAGGGCAGCTGACCACCCGCGACCGGCGCCGGCGACCTTGCGTGAAGTCGCACGGTGCCGAGGGCGTGTCAATCATCCCGCCGCGGGTGTGTCTATCATCCCCGCACGCGGGAGATCCCGATCCCCAGACCGGCAAGGACGACATGGCTGACGACGATGTGATCGACGACGAGGACGAGTTCGAGGAGGAGCCTCGAAGACGATGTCGACGTCGACGACCTCGACGAAGACGATCTCGAAGATGCGGTGCTCGACGACGTGGTGCTCGTCGACGACGTGATCGACGACGAGTTCGACCCGACCGCGGTCGAGGACGATCCGGTCGTCGAGGCCGACGTGGCCGAGGTGGTCGCGCCGCCCCGCAACCGCAAGAAGGCGGCCGCCGACGACGAGTCCGAGGAGGACGAGGAAGAGGCCGACCCCGACGACGTCGAGGCCGACCTCGACACCATCCTCAAGGACCGCATCGCCGCCGCGGACGACGAAGAGGACGAGGAAGAGGTCGAGGCGGCCGACACCCGCGGCCCCGAGACGCCCGACGGCGTCACGCCCAAGAAGGCCAACGAGTTCGTCTGCCCCGGCTGCTTCCTGCTTGGTCAACCGGGGCCAGTTCGGTCCGGCCGACAACATGACCTGCCCGGTGGGCGAGAGCGACTGCCCGGCCATCATCCAGCTCCAGAAGGCCAAGAAGTAGCGGCGATCGAGCCCCCATGGCGACCCGACGACGGCGACGACCAACCCAGGCGGTCGACCGAAGAGCCCGGTCGACCAGTGGTTCGAGCTGTTCGTCTATGCCCCGCTGGGACTCGCCCTCGACGCCCGCCAGCTGCTCCCGCGCTTCATCGACCGCGGCCGCAGCCAGGTGGTGCTGGCCCGGGTGGTCGGGCGCTACGCCGTCGAGCGCGGCTCGACCCGCGCCGGCGACTACATGGGCCAGAGCGGATCGCAGCTCACCGCGGTGCTGCAGGCGCTCGGCCTGGTGGGCGACGAGGCCGGCCCCGACGTCGACCAGGCCGACCTCGACGACTTCGAGGGCGAGGTCATCAGCTTCGAGTCGGCGGCCCGCGGTGCGGCACCCGCAGACGAACCGGGCGATGCCGACGACGAGCCCGAGCCCGACGACACGCCCGACGTGGCCACCCTGGCCATCCCCGACTACGACAACCTGTCGGCCTCGCAGGTCGTGCCCCGGCTGGGAGGGCCTGTCCGCCGCCGAGCTCGAGGCGGTGCGCCGCTACGAGACGGCCCGGCGGGGTCGCAAGACGATCCTCAACAAGATCGCCCAGCTGAGATCGGCGTGATCGAGAGCGCCCGACGGGCCGACATCGACGACCTGGACGCAGCTCGACGAGCTGGCCCGCCAGGCGATCGAGCAGATGCGTCCCCTCCGGGGCGGGATGCTGTGGTCGTTGACCCTGGCCCGCCAGGAGCCGCTGATCGAGAGCCTCGCCGCCTCACTGGTCGATCCCGACCAGCGCATCGTGGTCGGCTGCATCGACGACGTCATCATCGGTTACGGCGACATGCGGGTGCAGGGCCTGTCCGACGGGCAGCCGCTCGGCGTGATCGACGAGCTGTACGTCGAGCCCGAGGCCCGTGCCGTCGGCGTGGGCGAGGCGATGATGGACCTGCTGCTCGAGTGGTGCAACGAACGCGGGTGCATCGGCATCGACGCCGTCGCCCTGCCCGGCGACCGCGAGACGAAGAACTTCTTCGAGACCTTCGGGCTCACGGCCCGGGCCATCGTCGTGCACCGGCGGCTCGGCCCGGCAGACGACGCCTGACCGTGGGATACTCCGGTCATGTCGGCCCGACCCGAGCTCTGCGTCGGCGCCGTGGCGTGCCTCGACGGCAACCTGCTGCTGATCCGGCGGGGCCACGGGCCAGCGGCGGGGGAGTGGTCGCTGCCGGGCGGGCGGGTCGAGCACGGCGAGCTGCTGGCCGAGGCCGTCGTGCGCGAGCTGCGGGAGGAGACCGGGCTCGAAGGCGTGTGCGGCGAGCTGGTCGGCTGGGTCGAGCGCATCGGCGACGGAAGCAGATCACCACTTCGTCATCCTCGACTTCGAGGTGACGGTGCTCGACGACGCCGCACCCCGTGCCGGTGACGACGCGGCCGAGGCGCGTGTGGGTGCCGCTCGCCGAGGTCACCGACCTCCGGCTGGTCGACGGCCTGGCCGAGTTCCTGCACGAGCACGGCATCCTCGAGGTGATCACCTGATGGCCCTCGAGGTCGACGAACTACGTCGAGGCGCTCCGACAGAACGGGGACCTGTTCGCGTCGGCGGTGGGCAGCCAGCCCGCCGACGCGGCCGTCCCGTCCTGCCCCGACTGGACCGTGCGGGACCTGGCCCGTCACACGGGTGGCGTGCACCGGTGGGCGACCGGCTACGTGACCGGGCAGCGCCGTCGAGCCGACCGTCGATCGACGTGGTCGCGCACCTGGCCGGACGACACCGACCTGGCCGCCTGGCTCGTCGAGCGGGGTCGACGGCCTGGTCGCCGGCATCGAACAGGCCGATCCCGACCTCGAGTGCTTCACCTTCCTGCCCGCCCCGTCGCCCCTCACCTTCTGGGCCCGCCGCCAGGCCCACGAGACGACCATCCACCGGGTCGACGCGGAGCAGTCCGGCGCGGCTCGGTCACGATGATCCCGACCGAGCTCGCGGCGGACGGCTCGACGAGATGCTCGTCGGCTTCGCCCGCCGTCCCGGCAAGCTCGACCGGAGCCAGCCCCAGGTGCTGCACCTCCACGCCGACGACGCGGCCACCGACTGGACCATCACGCTTCGGCCCCGGGCGGCGGGACGACCTCCGACCGCCCGCCGACGGCCGACGCCGACTGCCGGGTGGGCGGGACGGCCGCTGAGCTCTACCTGCTGATGTGGAACCGACGGGGCCTCGATGGGCTGGCCGTGACCGGGAGATCGCCGCCCTGATCGCCGACGCTGGCGGGAGGGCGTGCGGGTGCGCTGGTCGCTGATCAGCGACCCTTCCACTCGGGTGGGCGCTTCTCGAGGAAGGCCTTGGGGCCCTCCCAGAAGTCCTCGGTGTCGGCCAGGTCCATCATGGCCCGACCCGACTCGCGAGAAGCCGGTCTCGTCGTCGGCGTCGCGCAGCTCGAGCATGAGCCGACGCGTCTCGCGCACGGCGATCGGGGCGTTGGCGGCCGACCCGCTCGGCCAGCGCCAGGGCGGCGGCGAGGGCCTGGCCCGGTTCGCACAGCTCGTTGACGAGGCCGAAGTGGTGGGCCCGCTCGGCGATGATCGGGTCGCCGGTGAGCCCCAGCTCGAGGGCGATGTTGCGGGGCAGCACGCGGGGCGAGGCGGAACAGGCCGCCGGCGGCCGGCCACGAGCGAGCGCTTGACCTCGGGGATGCCGAACGAGGCCGGCGGTGCTGGCCACCACCAGGTCGCACGACAGGACGATCTCGGTGCCGCCGGCCAGCGCCGGGCCGTCGACCGCGGCGATGAGCGGCTTGGTGCGGGCCCGGTTGGCGATGCCGGCGAAGCCGCCCTTGGCCGTGGCCAGCTCGCCGCCACGACCCTCGTTGATCGCCTTGAGGTCGGCGCCGGCCGAGAACACGTCGCCCTCGTGGGTCGAGCACGCCGATCCACATGTCGGGATCGTCCTCGAGCTGGTCGATGCCGGCTTCCATGCCTCGGGCCACGTCGCCGTTGACCGCGTTCTTCTTCTCGGGACGGTTGATCTTGAGGACCGCGACGTGGCCGTGGGTTTCGTAGTCGACCATGGAGCCCGCACCCTACTCGACCTCGCGGCCAGACTGCGACGCATGCCCCGCGTGCCCGTGTTCGACCTCGACGGCACGCTGCTCGATTCCGACGAGGCGTTGGCCGCGCCCTTCGTCGCGCCTGGGCGTCGAGCGGTCCGCGGTCACCTTCGGTCACGTGCTCGAGCACGAGTGCGACCGGCTCGGCATCGCGGTCGACGACTACCTCGACGCCTACGACGACCAGCCCGGCGCAGCCGTTCCCCGGGGCCGACGAGCTGGTCGACGCAGCTCGACCGGTGGGCCGTCTGCTCGAACAAGCACGCCGAGGCCGGTCGCGCCGAGCTGGCCCGTCTCGGATGGGCGCCCGAGGTGGCGCTGTTCAGCGACGCCTTCGGCGGGCCCAAGCGACTCGGGCCGGTGCTCGACGCGCTCGGGCTCGGTGCCGACGAGATCGTGTTCGTGGGTGACACCGCCCACGATCGGCCAGTGCGCCCTCGACGGTCGGCGCCGCGTTCGCCCTGGCCGGTTGGAACCCGCGTGCCGAGGCCGGCGCCGGGCGACGTGCGTGCTCGCGCACCCGGGCGAGCTGCTGGCCTTGCTGGCCGACTGAGGCGTCGGTTCGGCCTCGGCCGACGGCTCGGCCTCGGTCGGCGACTCGGGCTGGGCCGACGATTCCGGCTCGGCCACCACCGGGGGAGTGGGCTCAGCCTCGGCCACCACCGGGGGAGTGGGCTCAGCCTCGGCCACCACCGGGGGAGTGGGGCCGGCCTCGGGTTCGGATCCGGTCGCCGCGGGCTCGGGCTCGACCGGCGGGTCCAGCACGACCTCGGCCTCGGCTTCGGCCACCGGGGAGCGGGCGCGACCTCGGGCTCGGATCCGGTCGCCGCGGGCTCGGTCGGCGCCGGCGGTCGGGCTCGGGCAGGACGGGGGGAGCCGGAACGGGCCGGGGACCGCTGCGAGGGCCTCGTGGTCGGCGCGGACTCGAGGTGGCCTCGACCCCGAAGGCGGCGGCGATCTGGGGCAGGCGGCTCGAGCCAGCTTGCGCACCGCGGTCAGCAGCGCGTCGCCCGGCTCGGCGGGCACGCCTTGAGGCACCACGACGCTGCGCACCGGCGAGTAGGCCAGCGCGTCGAGCACCGTGGCGTAGCGGTCGGGCGCGGTCTCGGCGGTGAGCGCGGCGCCGGCCGCCTCGGCCAGGCGGGTGGACAGGTCGGGCGGCAGCGGCGAGCCGGCCTTGGGCGGACGCGAGCTGAGCCGCAGCGCCCGGACGGTGCGGCCGCCGGCCAGGGTCTCGGCCAGCTCGGTCAGCCACGCCGCGTGCTCCTGTTCGACGCGACGGGTCAGCGCCTCGCGCAGCTGGTGCGGCCAGCTCGCGGGTGGTGTCGTCCCGGGCGGCGACGATCGGCTGCGACCACGACCGAGCGCAGATCCGTCAGCGACACCTCGTCGACGTCGGCCAGCGCCGCGTCGGCCTTGTCGTGCCATTCGGCGGTGCGCAGGCGGGGGAGCAGCTGCTCGGCGATCGACACCACGCCGTCCGCCTTGATCTCGGGCGCACCCGACTCGCTGGGCCGCCTCGTTCTGCTTGTCGACGGCCTGGCGGACGCCGGGGATGCCGCCCCGCAGCACCTGCTCGGCGATGGGCTTCTGCTCCTCGGGTAGCGAGGCGAGGACCTCGTTGCGGTGGCTCGCGACCGGCTCGGAGGCGCTTGGCCTTGGGCCGCGGCTCGGGCTCGGGACGCGGCGGGCGCTCGCGGCGAGGAGCGGCGCGCTCGGCGGCGCGGTGGACGGCTGGCGCGGTCGCTCGAGGGACGCGGCCGGCGTGCCGTCGCCCTCGCGGGGTGGACGATCGGCGCGCTCGCGGCGGGGGCCACGGCGCTCGGAGGGGCCCCGACGATCGGAGCCGCCCCGACGACCCGTGGTCCTGGCCGAACCGCCGCGGGCGAGGACCGTGGTCACGAGCTGCTCGTCACGAGGGGGACCGATGATCTCGAGGCGCTCGGGCTCGCGTCGCCGCACCCTTGGGTGGGAGCACCGCGGTGACGGTGATGCCGTCGACATCGAAGTCGGCCTCGGCCCGCAGCACGTCGCCGATCTTGGCGCCGGCCGGCAGCAGGCGGCCCTCGAGCTCGCCCTTCGGCTGGCGGGCCCCTGCGCGCGCGCCAGGTCCACGTACCGTCGTCACGACTGCTCGTGAGCTCGACCTCGATGCGGCGGGGCATGGCCCACGACGCTATCCGAGCGGTTCCAGGCGTGGCGAATGTCGGTTGTGGTTGCATGGAGCCATGACGATCCTCGAAGGAATCCCACAGGCCACCCACCGGGGCGAGGACGAGTGCCCGTTCGTCGACGCCGGTGAGGGGGTGCAGCTCAAGGTGGTCCAGGTCGACCTCGACCAGGGCCTCTGGGTCATCCGCAACCGCTTCGCTCCGGGTGCGATGGTGCAGCGGCACAAGCACACGGGCGCCGTGTACGCCTTCACGCTGAGCGGCGCCTGGAAGTACGCCGAGTACCCCGAGACCAATCGGGCGGGCTCGTACCTGTTCGAGCCGGCCGGCTCGGTCCACACCCTCACCGTGCCCGCCGACAACACCGAGGAGACCGACGTCTGGTTCGCCATCTGGGGGGCCAACCTCAACCTCGACGCCGACGGCAACGTCGAGTCGGTGTTCGACGCCGCCTTCATCCTCGAGGCCTACCTCGCGCTGGCCGAGGCGGCCGGCCTGCCCCGCCCGAACGTCATCGGCGCCTGACCGGGCCTGCATCATCTCGCCGGGGGACCACGCAGGCGGACCCGGCGCGCCGACCCTTCAGCTCGACTCATCGGCTTGACTCACCAGCTGGACCCAAACCGCCCATAATCGTCGTTATGTAAAGACGACCGAGGTGGTCAGGCCCCTGTGCCTGGGCTCGATCCACACGGCGGCCGCCGGACGGGCGTTCTCGACCAGCCAGGTCAGCGCCTGGCGGACCTCGTCCGGTTCGGCCGACGCCGCCAGGTCGCGATCGACGTCCTCGAGGGCCATCTCGAGGCAGTACAGCCGTCCCTGCAGGTCGTCGAGCGACGCCCGCGAGACGATCACGTCGTCGTCGCCGAGCCCGTGGGCGGCGGCCAGCTTGCGGGCCATGTGGGCCTGCTGGCGACAGCCGGCCCGGCAGTAGCGCCTCGGACGGCCCGGGCCGTCGCCGCGGTGCATCACCCGCCCGCACCACCGGCACCGATCACCCACCGGCAATTCCGTCACGTGACGATATTACTCGATCGGGCCTACTCGATCAGGGATTCGGACGGCGGCACCAACGGGCTGCCTTCGAACCACGTCAGGTACGGCTCGGGATCTCCGGTCCAGTCGAGCCGGCGGATCTGGTCGAGCGACCGGCGGCCGGCGAAGGAGCGGAAGACCTCGAAGGTCGTCGCCCGCAACTCGACGCCCGGCTCGCCCTCTCCCGCCGTGAACGACCACCCGTCGGGTGCGGTGAGCCGCAGCGTGGCCATCCCCCCGCCGCGGACGTAGGTATCGAGGTTGGTGCTGATGAACTCGAGCGGAACGGCCAGGCAGGCCGAGTCGCGCGCGTCGGTCGAGCCGAGGGCGCCACGCGCGTCGTGCTCGTGGGTCGTGGCGTCGAAGACCAACTGGGTCGCCGGAGCCGCCGGGAACTGCTCGCCGATGGCCTCGACCTGGGGGCCGACCTCGTTCCAGCGGGCCAGCACGTCGGACAGGCCGAGCGGCGCGAACCGCTGCGGCCTGCGCGTCGGCCCAGCGGGCGGTGCCGACACCGTCGAGGTTGCCCTCGAGGATGTCGACACACACGCCGCAGAGATGTCCGGCCAGGTCGGTGACGGTCCACTCGGGGCAGCCCGGGACGGGCGTGACCGAGGCGGTGCCGTCGTCGACGTCGGCCAGCAGGTCGCTCACCCGGGTGCGCACACCCCGGTACGCGGCCATGGACACCGTGGGATCGATGGTCATCGGGCGAGGGTAGCCGTCGTCCCTCCTGCTCAGCCGGTGAGGGCGGGGGTGGCCGCCACCGCAGTCGCCGCCGGTGTGGTCGCACCGCCCGAGGTGGTCGAGGTGGCAGCCGTCGTCGAGGTGGTCGGCGTGGCCTGGCACGGGACCGGGGCGTCGGTGAACGACACCGTCCCGAGCGGGAACGGCGCCAGGGATGCGCCCCAGGTGGCCTGCTCGGTGGCGATGGCGCTCGGCGCTCCCCCGCTGCCGGGGAAGCTGAAGGCACCGATGTCGGCCGCGGGGGCGTCGCACCCGAGCTGGTAGGACAGCAGCGCGGTCATCGGATCGTCCGAGCCCTTGAGCCAGCGACCGGCGGTCGGCGACTCGCCGCCGGCGACGATGGCCTGGATCACGAGCGCGGTCGAGTCGGGATCGCCGTCGTTGCCGACGAAGAAGCCGAACGATCCGTCGGGGTTCTGCGTGCGGGCCAACCAGGCCAGCGCGTCGAACGACGGAGTGCGACCGGCGGCCACGAGCGCCTCGAAGGCGATCGAGGTGCTGTTGGTGTCGATGCCGGTGAAGGTCTCGGAGTCGAAGGCCGTGCACGGGGCGTCCGGGGCCCGGTACGACTGCCAGGCGCCATTGAACTCGTCGGTACCGCCGCACTGCTGGCCAACCAGCCAGTCGAGCGCCGAGCTGTTCTCGGGCACGCCGCTGGCGGCCAGTCCGAGGATGGCCAGCGACTGGTCGAACACACCGCTGTAGGTGGGATCGCCGACCGACGCGTAGCTGCCGTACAGGCCAGGCTCGAACGCGCCGAGCGTGCCCTCGAGCCGGGTGACCAGGTCGACCCCGCCGAAGTCGGTGGCGTCGTCATGGGCGGCGGCAACCACCAGCATCAGGTAGCCGGTGGCGCCCGGGTCGATGTCGACACCGGTGCCCGTCACGTCGTCGACGTGGCCGGCGAGCCAGGCGACCGTACGGTCGAAGATCGCCTGGTCGCGCCCGGAGGTGGCCAGCGCCAAGCGCCGTCTGGAGGGTGTCGCCGGGCGAGGCCACCCCGTGCGAATCGGTGCACGTCGCCGTCGGCGGTGACCCTCGCCGCCAACCATCGCGCCGCATATCCCGCGGCGGTGGTCGGATCGGGGCTGGGTGGGGTCGCACCGCTCGGGGCGGCACCGGCCACGACGGCGACGAGTGCGAGGGAGGCGAGGAGCGCGCCCACGCGATGGATGATGCGTCTTGTGCTCACGTTCGGGTTCCTTTCCGGCGGGTCGATCCCCTGGGAACCACACGTGAGACGTGTTGGCCTCAGGCTCTGCCCCGTTTTCCACGACGGTGCATCGAGAGCCACCCGGGCCAGGGGCATTCCGACTCGTCGGGCCCCATCCGAGGATGGAACCCGACCTACGGCTGCGGGACAGTGCCGGAATTCGACCGGCTTCCCCCGCTGGCTCGGGACTCGTTGCGCCGACATCGTAGACTGGTGGCACGTTGTCCCGCACGGAGGACCGCCAGTGTCCAAGCCAATCCCTTACGAGCTGCCCACGTTCGACAACGTCGACGATCACCGGCAGTACCTCAAGCAGCGGCTCGCCGCGGCCTTCCGCCTGTTCGGCAAGTTCGGCTTCAGCGAGGGCGTGGCCGGGCACATCACCGCCCGCGACCCCGAGTTCGGCCCGACCACTTCTGGGTCAACCCGTTCGCCGTCGACTTCAGCCTCATCAAGGCGTCCGACCTCATCCTGCGTCAACCACGACGGCGAGGTCGTCGAGGGCGACTACGACGTGAACCGCGCCGCCTTCGCCATCCACTCGCAGGTGCACGCGGCCCGGCCCGACGTGCAGGCCGCGGCCCACGCCCACTCGGTGCACGGCAAGGCGTTCTCGTCGCTCGGCCAGCTGCTCGATCCGATCACGCAGGACTCGTGCGCGTTCTACGGCGACCACGCGCTGTTCGACGACTACACCGGCGTCGTGCTCGACACCGAGGAGGGCAAGCGCATCGGCCACGCCCTCGGCGAGAACAAGGCCGTCATCCTGCGCAACCACGGACTGCTCACCGTCGGCCACTCGGTCGACGAGGCCGCCTGGTGGTTCATCACCATGGAGCGCACCTGCCAGGCCCAGCTGCTGGCCATGGCCGCCGGCACCCCGGTGCTCATCGACCCCGAGATGGCCGCCATGACCCAGACCCAGGTCGGCGGCCACCTCGCCGGCTGGCTCAGCTTCCAGCCCCTCTACGAGACAGATCGTCCACGACCAACCCGATCTCCTGGAGTAGAACCGCAGGCGGCGGAACGGAGTGGAGCCGCTCGCGCCGTGAGACGCGGATGGGCGAAGCCCGCCCGTCGGGAGCTCGCGACCAGAGGGCATAGCAACTTGACCGGATGGTCAAGTTTGGCACTACCTTTCGTCGGATGGACTGGCCCCTCCGCTTCGGCATCTTCATCGCCCCGTTCCACCCGACGGGGCAGAACCCCACCTACGCGCTCGAGCGCGACCTCGACCTGATCGAGCACCTCGACCGGCTCGGGTTCGACGAGGCGTGGATCGGCGAGCACCACTCGGGCGGCTACGAGATCATCGCCTCGCCCGAGATCTTCATCGCCGCGGCGGCCGAGCGCACCCGGCGCATCCAGCTGGGCACCGGCGTGGTGTCGCTGCCCTACCACCACCCGTTCATGGTGGCCCAGCGCATCGTGCTGCTCGACCACCTGACCAAGGGCCGGGTCATGCTCGGCGTCGGCCCGGGCGCGCTGCCGAGCGACGCGTTCATGCTCGGCATCGATCCGGCCGTCCAGCGCGACCGGATGGAGGAGTCGCTCGAGATCGTCCTGCGCCTGCTGCGCGAGCGACGAGCCGGTGACCCACGAGTCCGAGTGGTTCACGCTGAGCGAACGCCCGCCTGCACCTGCACGCCCTACACCCACCCGCATCCCGAGGTCGCGGTGGCGGCCATGATCTCGCCGTCGGGTCCCCGGGCCGCCGGTCGCTTCGGCTGCTCGCTGCTGTCGATCGGCGCCACCCAGGCGGCCGGCTTCGACATGCTGGCCCACCACTGGGACGTCATGGAGCAGCGCTGCGCCGAGTTCGACAACGTGGCCGACCGCCAGAGCTGGCGGCTGGTGTCGCAGATCCACCTGGCCGAGACCCGCGAGCAGGCCTACCGCGACGTCGCCTACGGGCTCGACGACTACTTCGACTACTTCCGCAAGGTCGCCGCGCTGCCGATCGTGCCCGACGGCCCGCCCGACGACCTGGCCGACCAGATCAACGACATGGGCGCCGGCGTGGTCGGCACTCCCGACGACTGCATCGAGATGATCGAGACGCTGATCGAGCAGAGCAACGGCGGCTTCGGCACGCTCCTGGTCCAGGCCCACGAGTGGGCCAACCCCGAGGCCACCCACCGCAGCTACGAGCTCTGGCCCAGAAGGTCCTCCCCCACTTCCAGGGATCGTCCCGGCGGCCCGACCGAGTCGAAGGAGTGGGTGGCCGAGAACCGCCCCACCTTCATCGGCGCGGCCGGCGCAGGCGATCATGGGCGCCATCGCCAAGCACGGCGAGGAGCAGGCGGCCAAGGACAGCGCCCGGCGGCCGAGCCGGAGAGCCCGTCGATGGCCCGATAGGACCTCGTCGCCACAACCGAGGCCGATCATCGCCCGTGGGAGAGCCGTCGCCCGGCCCGGACCGACCGGGTGCCGCGGCGCCGAAGGAGCAACCTCCCCGGAATCTCTCAGGCACCCGAACCGCGGGCGTAGGCAACGCTGGAAAGCAGCTCCGACCCGGGCTCGATCCGAGGGGTCGGCTCACCGACGGGGAAACCCGGCTCCGATCGCTGATCGGGCGCCGGCGAAACTCTCAGGTCACCGGAACAGCGGGGGGACCGCTTCGGCGGGTTCCCGCGCGCCGGCCTCCGAGAGGACTCCATGACCACCACCAGCGCTGCCCCCGACATCCGGCCGCGCCTCGCCGAGCTCGAGGGCACCGACGAGTTCACCGGCCGCCACATCGGGCCCGAGCCCCGTCGACCAGGGCCGCATGCTGGCCGAGCTGGGCCTCGGCCTCGCTCGACGAGCTCATCGACCGCGTCGTGCCCGCCGCCATCCGCGCCGACGCCGACGCTCGACCTGCCCGCCGGCGTGACCGAGGCCGAGGCGCTGGCCCGCCTGCGCGGCGCTGGCCGACCGCAACCAGGTGATCACCTCGCTCATCGGCATGGGCTACTCGGGCACCATCACGCCCGACGTGATCCTGCGCAACGTGCTCGAGAACCCGGCCTGGTACACCGCCTACACGCCCGTACCAGCCCGAGATCTCGCAGGGCCGGCTCGAGGCGCTGCTCAACTTCCAGACGATGGTGTGCGACCTCACCGGCATGGAGCTGGCCAACGCGTCGCTGCTCGACGAGGCGACCGCCGCGGCCGAGGCGATGGCCATGTGCCGCCGCCTGACCCCCAAGGCCGGACCGGTGTTCGTGGTCGACGCCGACTGCCATCCCCAGACCATCGAGGTGGTGCGGACACGGGCGCGGCCACTCGGCATCGAGATCGAGGTCCGCGACGGCGATGCGCTGGCCGGTGTGACCGATCCCTCCGAGCTGCCGGCCGGCACCTTCGGCGTGCTCGTGCAGTACCCCGGCTCGACCGGCGCGATCCGCGACCACGCCGCACTGGTCGACGCCGCCCACCGCGCCGGCGCGCTGGTGACCGTGGCCGCCGACCTGCTCAGCGCTCGTGCTGCTGCGCCCGCCCGGCGAGATCGGCGCCGACGTGGTGGTCGGCTCGTCGCAGCGCTTCGGCGTCCCGCTCGGCTTCGGTGGTCCCCACGCCGCGCTTCATCGCCACCCGCGACGAGCACAAGCGCACCCTGCCCGGGCGGCTGGTCGGCGTCTCGGTCGACGCCGCCGGGCGCACCGCCTACCGCCTGACGCTGCAGACCCGCGAGCAGCACATCCGCCGCGAGAAGGCCACCAGCAACATCTGCACGGCGCAGGTGCTGCTGGCCGTGATGGCCGGCCTCTACGCCACCTACCACGGCCCCGAGGGGCTCGACCCGGATCGCGACCCGGGTGCAGCGGCTGTCGACCGTCCTCGCCGCCGGCCTGTCCGGCGCCGGCCTCGACCTCGTGTCCGACGCCTTCTTCGACACCGTCACCGTGTCGGTCCCGGGCCGCGCCGACGAGGTGCTCGCCGCCGCCCTCGAGCGGCGGCATCAACCTGCGCCGCGTCGACGACGACACCGTCGGCATCAGCCTCGACGAGACGACCGACGCGTCGATCGTCGAGGACGTCTGGGCCGCGTTCGGGGTCGAGGCCTCGGTCGACGCCCTCGATGTCGAGGTGGCCCCCGCCATCCCCGCCGGGCTGGCGCGCACGACGCCGCTGCTCACCCACCCCGTGTTCCACGCAGCCACCGCTCCGAGACCGAGATGCTGCGCTACCTGCGGCGGCTGTCGGACCGCGACCTGGCCCTCGACCGCACGATGATCCCGCTCGGCTCGTGCACGATGAAGCTCAACGCCACCGCCGAGATGATCCCCGTCACCTGGCCCGGCTTCGGCGCCGATCCACCCCTTCGCCCCCGTCGACCAGGTGCCCGGCTACCGCGAGCTCATCGGCGACCTCGAGTCGGCGCTGGCCGAGATCACCGGCTACGACGCGGTGTCGCTGCAGCCGAACGCGGGATCGCAGGGCGAGCTGGCGGGCCTGATGGCCATCCAGGCCTACCACGCCAGCCGGGGCGACACCGCACCGCGACATCTGCCTGATCCCCGCGTCGGCCCACGGCACCAACGCCGCCAGCGCGGCGATGGCGGGACTCGACGTCGTCGTCGTGGCCTGCGACGACGACGGCAACGTCGACCTCGACGACCTGCGCGCCAAGGTCGACGACGCACGCCGAACGACTCTCGTGCCTGATGGTGACCTACCCGTCGACCCACGGCGTGTTCGAGGCGGCCATCACGCGACATCTGCGACGCCGTCCACGCCCACGGCGGGCAGGTCTACCTCGACGGGGCCAACCTGAACGCCCTCGTGGGCGTGGCCCGGCCCGGTCGCTTCGGCGCCGACGTCTCGCACCTCAACCTGCACAAGACCTTCTGCATCCCCCACGGCGGCGGCGGCCCGGGTGTGGGCCCGGTGGCGGTGCGGGCCCACCTCGCGCCGTTCCTGCCCAACCATCCGCTCGTGGCCGAGGCGGGTCCGGCCACCGGTCCCGGGCCGATCGCCGCCGCGCCCTGGGGATCGGCCGGCATCCTGCCCATCTCGTGGGCCTACATCACGATGATGGGCGGCGACGGCCTGCTCGCCGCCACCGAGGTCGCCATCCTCAACGCCAACTACCTGGCCCGCGCGCCTGGCGCGCCCACTACCCCGTGCTCTACACGGGCCAGAACGGCATGGTGGCCCACGAGTGCATCATCGACCTCCGGACCATCACCGCCGAGACCGGCGTGACCGTCGACGACGTGGCCAAGCGGCTGATCGACTACGGCTTCCACGCGCCGACCATGTCCTTCCCCGTCGCCGGGACGCTCATGATCGAGCCGACCGAGTCCGAGTCCAAGGCCGAGATCGACCGCTTCTGCGACGCCATGATCGCCATCCGCGGCGAGATCGACGAGGTGGCGTCGGGCCGTTGGCCGCTCGAGGACAGCCCGCTGCGCCACGCGCCCCACACCGCCGCCGACGTGCTCGGTCGACGACTGGAACCGCCCCTACGAGCGCGCGCCTCGGCGCCTTCCCGGACGGGTCCGCGGCAGGACAAGTACTTCCCGCCGGTGAGCCGCATCGACGGGGCCTACGGCGACCGCAACGTGTTCTGCGCGTCCGCGATCTGAGCTCGGAGCTGCTCTGGTCGACGAACGGCGTGCTCGACGGCACCGTGGCCGACGAACGGGCTTCCCGAGCCGCGTCTGGTGCCGATGACGAGGCCGTCGCCGATCTCGACATCCGGTGGGACGAAGGCCAGCGCGATGCCGTGCCCAGCTCGGGTGAGAAGTTGCCGCTCGTGACGACGCCCACCACCTCGCCGTCTCGGACAACGGGCTGATCGGCCCGGGGCGGCCGCCGACCCTCGACGGCCAGCCCGCGCAGGCGGCGGGCCATCCCCCGCTCCTTCTCGGCCAGCAGCGGCGCGCGGCCGCGGAAGTCGCCCTTGTCCCAGCGGACGACCCAGCCCAGTCCGGCCTGCAGCGGCGTGATGCCCGGGCCCAGCTCGTGGCCGTGCAGCGGCAGGCCGGCCTCGAGGCGGAGCGTGTCCCGGGCGCCCAGCCCGGCCGGCACCACCCCCGCCGCCAAGATGGCGGCCCACAGCTCGCCGGCGTGCTCGGCCGGCACCGAGCACTCGACCCCGTCCTCGCCCGTGTAGCCCGTGCCCGCCACCACGAGCGGCAGGCCGTGCCACTCGACGGCCTCGACGTGGAACCGCCCGACCGCCGCCGCCTCAGGGCTGACGCCGGCCAGGCGCGACCGGGCCTCGGGACCCTGCACCGCGATGATGGCCCGCCCGGCGGTCACGTCGGCCACCGACACGCCATCGCCGCCGAGGGCGCTGGTGACCCGGTCGGTGTTCGAGGCGTTGGGCATCACGTCGAAGGTCTCGTCGTCGAGCCACCACACGATGATGTCGTCGAGCACCGAGGCGTCGGCCGCGTCGAGCAGGTGGGTGTACTGGGCCCGCCCGGGCGCGATCCGGTCGAGGTCGTTGGTGCAGCGCCCGCTGCAGACGCTCGATGCGGCCTGGGGCCCGTCGACGCGCACCGTGCCGAGGTGGCTCACGTCGAAGGCGACCGCGCCGTGCCGGCAGGCGCGGTGCTCGGCCAGGGTGCCGTCGGGGTAGCTGAGCGGCATGTCCCACCCGCCGAAGGGCACCATCTTGGCGCCCAGGGCGCGGTGGGAGGCGTCGAGGGGCGAGGTGCGATCGGTCACCCGGCGAGGCTATCGCCGGGTTCGTTGCGGTCCCGCCGGCTCACTCGGGCGGCGGCGCCATGGGTCCGAGCGCGGTCAGGCGCTCGACCTGCGAGGCGGCCACCTCGACGTCGGGCCGGGCTGCGCCCCAGCCGACGAGCAGGTCCTCGGTGAGCGAGCGGGCCTGGTGCGCGCCCCGGAAGAGGTGCCGATCGAGGGGGGCCAGGCCGTCGATCTGCAGCACGCCGTTGAGCCCGGCCAGCCAACGCAGCGCCCGCTCGAGCGGGTCGGCGGCGTCGAGCTGGTCGGCCTCGGTGGCCTCGACGATGAGTTGACGGGGCTCGTCGAGCAGGGCTCGCACGACGGCCAGTGACGGCCGCGATCGATCGTTCGGATCGGCCGGCACCTGGTCGGACAGGAGCGCACGCTGCAGGGCGAACTCGTCGGCCAGCACCACCGACGCGGCGCGTGAAGTACCCGGCGTAGGCCTCGAGCAGGATCAGCGGCACGAGGTCGGCCTCGACGCCTTCGCTCTCGAGGTAGGCGTCCCATGTGTGCCGGGCCCGCCGGTACGAGGTGTCGAGGGTCTCGACCGCCTGCTGGGCCAGCGCCGCCAGCAGCGCCGCCTTGGACGGGAAGTACGTGTAGATGGTGCCGATGGCGCAGTCGAGCTCGTCGGCGATGGCCTGCATCGTCACGCCCGCCGAGCCCGTCGCGGTCGATGATCTGGCTGGCCGCGCCCAGGTAGCGCTGCCGCTGCTGGTCACGCGATCGCTCGCGCCGGTCGTTCGGGACCACCGAAAGTCGAACCACGTTCAAAGTATGAACCAGATTCATTTCCGGGGGGTGGATGACCACCGGCCGGTGCCGGGCCGCACGCGAAGAAGGCCGCCGGAACGGCGGCCTTCAGGTCGTGCGGCGGCTGTTCGGGGCCGCGGGTGGGTCGGTCAGGTTCCGGCAGCCAGGCGGGTGACGGTGGCGTCGACCGTCGGCCGCAGCTCGACGATGCGGGCGTCGAGGTCGTCGACCACCTGGGCCAGGGCCAGCACGTTGAGCACGCCCTGGCCGTGGCGGACCAGATCGATGAGCTCTCCCCCGTCGCGGACGAGCACGGCCTGGTTGCCCTGGATCACCAGGTTGGCCGTGGCCACGTCCTCGCCGAGGTTGTCCCGGAGGTAGCTGAAGACCTCGCGGACCGATTCGAGCTTGATCCCGGCGTCGAGCAGGGACTTGATCACCCGCAGCTCGAGCAGGTCACGGTAGGAGTAGCGCCGGCGGCTGCCGCTGCCGGTGGCATCGACCAGGGACGGGCGCACCAGATCGGTGCGGGCCCAGTAGTCGAGCTGGCGGTAGGTGATGCCGACGATCTCGGCGGTCTTCGCGCCGCTGAAGCCGTCCTGCGTGCGATCGATCATGTCCCCTGCCCTCTGGACCTCACCCTGTCGAGCAGGGTTGGCCTCGCTGGTGCGCTGAAACGCTCGACCTCGACCTGTGGGTCACCGTCACGTAACTACATGCGTGTGACCGGAAGGTCGAGGGTAGCCACCGCGAGGCGTTGCGTCAACGATCTGCCGAGTGGCGATCCCTGGCACCTAGAAGGCAACCACCACGCCATAGGTCGTGAACCGACCCAGTGAGGCCGAGATGATGGCCACACCTGGCCGGGTGGTCGTGACCAGCCCGGTGGGGCTGACCGTGGCTCCCCAGCCGAACACGGTGGTCCACCTGGCCAACGCCGTGACCGTGAGCTGGGTCCCGTCGGTCAGCCAGGCGGTGACCGCGAGCTGACGGGTCTGGCCCGCCCGGACGAAGACGATCAGCGGGTTGATCAGCACGAACGCCACCGGCGAGACCACGCTGACGCCGAGGCTGCCCGTGAGCCCGGCGATGCTCGCCGAGATCGTGGCCGGGCCCTTGGCCGCCGCGGTGAGCAGCCCCCCTGGCGCGACCGCAGCCACGCCCGGGTTCGAGCTGGACCAGGCAACCTGCGAGGTCACGTTGGTCTTGGTGCCGTCGCTGAGGGTCTCGGTGGCCGTCAGCTGCTCGGTGAGCCCGCTCGGGACCACGGTCTGCGGCGCGGTCACCTGGACGCTCACCGGGATCGGCTGGGGCGAGAACATGACGTCGACCCAGTAGTTGGTGCCGTTGAAGGTGCCGGACGGGAAGGTCGGCGTCGGGCTGTAGGCGAACACGCCGTTGGGGTTGCCCGGACCACCGGGCGCGCTCAAGGGCGCGTTCAGGTAGCCGTTGTTGGTGAAGTACCCCACGTCCTCGGAGTAGTGGCCCGTGTCGGTGTGGTACCCGGCGACGTACACGGTGTTCGCCGTGATGGCCACCGGCTGCGAGAACGAGACCTGCTGCCACCCGCTCGCCGACTCGTTCGAGAACGTCGCCTGCGCCAACAGCGTGCCGTCCGAGCTCCACAGGCTGCCGATGTGCTCACCGGTGTTGGTCGTCGCCTTGAAGAACCGCACGCCGCTGATGAACCCGCTCGTCGCCGAGCTGAACTGCACCCCGAGCTCGACCGCCTGTCCGTCGGCCGAGTCGATCGCCGCGGGCGTCACGTTCGGGCCCCACAGGGAGGTCGCCGCCGGTGGAGGGGTGGGCGCCGTCTGCGAGTAGACGACGTCGACCCAGTAGTTGGTGCCGTTGAAGGTGCCGGACGGGAAGGTCGGCGTCGGGCTGTAGGCGAACACGCCGTTCGGATCCGACCCGTTGCCGGGGGCGGTCAGGGGGTCGTTCGTGAATCCACCGCCGCTGAAGTACCCCTCGTCCTGGGAGTAGTGGCCCGTGTCGGTGTGGTATCCGGCGACGTACACGGTGTTCGCCGTGATGGCCACCGGCTGCGAGAACGAGACCTGCTGCCACCCGCTCGCCGACTCGTTCGAGAACGTCGCCTGCGCCAACAGCGTGCCGTCCGAGCTCCACAGGCTGCCGATGTGCTCACCGGTGTTGGTCGTCGCCTTGAAGAACCGCACGCCGCTGATGAACCCGCTCGTCGCCGAGCTGAACTGCACCCCGAGCTCGACCGCGTGCGCGTCTCCCGAGTCGACGACCGTCGGCGTGGTGCTGTCGGACCAGAGGGAACACGGACACGTCGGCGCGGCGCTGGCCGCCGTCGGCGCCACCGCGGCGACGCCGACCGACAGCGCCGCGCCCATGACCAGACTGAGCGTGAGCGCGACCGACAACGCCCGACGGGACCGTGGACGTCGGGAGTAGGGGCCCCAGCCGGCAAGCACGCTCATTGAACTCTCCTCGCGGTCGAACTCGGCACAACGACCACCGTGCGCCGTCACTCCGACCATTGTCTGCGCCGATTGCCTCTCTCAACCTGAACGCTGCCTGTAGATTCGCTGAAGCGCTCGAGGCCTAGGAGTTGAAGTCCTCGGGGTCGACGGTGTCGATGAACTCGCGGAACTGCTCGACGACCTCTTCGCGCTCTTCCTCGTCGTCGGCCAGGTAGCCCGCCTCGTCGACCACCCGTTCGGCGGCGAAGACGGGGGCCGCCATCCGCATGGCCAGGGCGATCCCGTCGGAGGGACGGGCCGACACCACTGTCGGCTGCCCGGCCGCCTCGAGGTGCATCTCGGCGTAGAACGTGCCTTCGGAGAGGTCGATGATCTCGAGGCGCTGGAAGGTCACCCCGAGGTCGTCGAGCACGTTCTTGACCAGGTCGTGGGTCATGGGGCGGGGCGTCACGACCTCGTCGAGCGCCAGGGCGATGGCGGTGGCCTCGGGACCGCCGATGAAGATCGGCAGCAGCCGTCGACGGCCCTCCATCTCGCGCAGCAGGACGATGGGGGTGTTGCTCGGCAGCTCGACGCGGACCCCCACGACCTCCATCTGGATCACGACAGCACGATACCCCTGCCGTTGTGCGGGACGGTGGCCCTTCAGGTGCTCCCGAGGTGCTCTTGGAGGGCGGCTCGGAGCATGGCCTCGCGCAGCCGGCCACCCAGCCCCGCCAGCTCGTCGAGGCGTTCGGTGGCCTGGTGGCGCGAGCCCGGGTTGCGCTGCTTGAGCAGCGGCATGACGAGCTGCTCGAAGACCCCCGCTTCGCGCTCGGCGGCGACCTTGTACATCCGCAGGTGCCGGGCCTCGACGCCGTGGCTCATGAACCCGGCCGCCAGCTTGGCCACGATCAGCGCGTCGTCGCCGTAGTACACGGTGTTGCCGAGCGTGCGGCTGGTGACGAGGCCGAACTTCTCGAGCTCGGCGAGGTCCTTGGTGGTGAGGTCGGCCGCGGCCAGGACCTCGTCGCGAGTCAGGCTCACGCCGGTGGGCCCGGTGTCGAGCAGCGGTTGCACGGGTTCGCGCGCCCGGTCCCGGGTCGCCGGACGGCTGGCCCGCGCCGAGGCGCGTGCGGGTGCCGGCGCGGGCTCAGGTGCAGGGGTCGGCTCGGGCGCGGCGCGCTTGGCCGCGGCCGGCTTGGTCGCAGCCGCGGTGACAGGGGCGGGAGCCGGATCGTCGAGCTGGTCGGACGCCAGGCGGTCCTTGATGACCTTGAGCGGAAGGAAGTTCTCCTTCTGCTGCCGCAGGATCCAACGCAGCCGCTCGATGTCCTCTTCGTAGAACTTGCGGTAGCCCGACGGGGTGCGCTCGGGATCGAGCAGGCCCTGGCTCTCGAGGAACCGGATCTTCGAGATGGTGATGTCGGGGAACTCGTCCTGCAGCAGGTTGAGCACCTCGCCGATGGACAGGTGGGATCGATCGGTCACGAAGGCCCGCCCCTCGCCGTGGTGGCCATCAGTCCCCCGCCTCGGATCCCGACCCGAGGACGAAGACCAGCTTGAACTTGCCGATCTGCAGCTCGTCGCCGTTGACCAGCGGCGCCTCTTCGATGCGCTCGCGGTTGAGATAGGTGCCGTTGAGCGAGCCGACGTCGCGGACCGTGAAGCCGTCGGGGCCGGCCTCGATCTCGGCGTGGCGGCGCGAGACGGTGACGTCGTCGAGGAAGATCGAGCTCTCGGGGTGGCGCCCGGCGGTCGTGACCGTCGAGGCCAGGGGGAACCTCGACCCGGCGTAGGGCCCACGGGTGACCACCAGCACGGCGATGTCGGCGGGCAGGTCGGCCCCGTGGACATCGACCTCGTCGGCCCCGGCGTCGACCGGATCGGTCGAAACCGTGGGGTGGAAGGTGATGGTGGTGTTGTCGGCCGAGGCCGTCTCGAGGACGGCGCCGCACGACGAGCAGAAGTTGGCGCCGAGCGCGTTGCGGTGGCCGCAGCTGTTGCAGTACACGTCGGCCACGAGGCGTGCTCCTAACCGGCGACCAGGTCGCGGTAGGCCGCGGCGTCGAGCAGGCCGTCGACCTGGCTGGCGTCGTCGAACTGGATCACGCAGATCCAGCCCTCGCCGTACGGGATCCTCGTTGAGTCGCTCGGGGGCCGCCGACAGCTCGTCGTTCACCTCGACGACGGTGCCCGACAGCGGGGCGTAGATGTCGCTGACCGACTTGGTCGACTCGACCTCGCTCACCTTGTCGCCGGCGGTCACCGTGGCGCCGACCTCGGGTACCTCGACGTAGACGACATCGCCCAGCGCGTCCTGCGCGTAGTCGGTGATGCCCACGCGCAGCGTCGCGCCCTCGACGCGAACCCACTCGTGGTCGGACGAATACCGCAGGTCATCCGGCACGTTCATCCTGCGCACGCTATCGGATCTGCGAACCCTCAACCGGCGGACGAGGGTTCGGCCCGAATCGGGTCGGGACGACGGCTCACCGGACCATCTGGCGGATGCGTCGGGCGTACTCCTGCGCCAGTCGTCGGGCCTCGGTCTCGGTGGTGCTCTCGGCCCACACGTGGGTGACCGGCTCCTCCGGATCGGGCAGCGCCAGCGCCCAGCCGTCGCCGTGGCGGACCTTGACCCCGTCGACCAGCTCGACCTCGCGGTCCTTGCTCTGCTCGACGAGCGTGCGCATGACCGTGCCCTTCTGCTCCCACGGCGTGACCACCACCTCGTGGGCCAGGTGCGGCTTGGGCAGGCCGGCGACGACCTCGGACAGGCGCTGGTCGTGGAAGGCCAGCAGGTCGAGCACCTTGATGAAGCTGGCCGCCGCGTCGAAGGCCGGCAGGAAGCCCGGGAGGATGAAGCCGCCGTCGGCGTTGGCCGGCGAACCCGACCCCCACCTCGGTGGCGGCGTCCATCAGGGCCGGGTTGCTGAGCTTGGTGACCGTGACCTCGACGCCGTACTCGTGGACGATGTCGGCGGCCAGGCCCGTGGCCGACACCGGCAGCGCCACCCGATCGCCCTCGAGCTTGCCCCGGAGCAGGGTCAGGAAGGCGAGCAGGGCCTCGGTCGTCGGTGAGCTCGTGGCCCTCGTCGTCGATGAGGGTGAGCCGCTCGCCGTCGGGATCGAGCACGGCGCCCAGGTGCGAGCCCGAGGCCCGCACGAGCTCGGCCACCTGGCGGGCGTGCTCGTCGAGGTCGTCGCCGAGGACCCCGGCGGTCGACACGAACGGGTTGACGGCCAGCACCTCGAGGCCCAGCTTGGCCAGCACGTTGGGCATGGCGAACGAGGTCGAGCCGAAGGTGTAGTCGATGACGACCTTGAAGGCGGCGGCGCGGATGCGCTCGACGTCGACGGTCGACTCGAGCGCCGTCGCGTAGTGCTCGAGCGCCCGCGGGGCGAAGCCGATGTCGCCGATCTCGCCCGGGAACACCCGCCGGAAGTCCTCACGGTTGAACAGGCGCTCGATCTTGCGCTGGGTGTCCTCGGTGATGTCGAGGCCGTGGTCGTCGAAGAAGCGGATGATCACCGACTGCGGGATCGTCGTGCACGAGCCGGATCGTGATGCCGCCGACGGAGGACGGGCGGCGCACGATGAACCGCGTCACGGGCACCGACGCCACCTCGAGGTCCTCGACGTCGACGCCGGCCGCGTTGAGCCCGGCCATCATCGCCCGCTTGAGCATGCGCGCCGACCGGCTCGAGTCGCGCGACGTGATGACGCGCGTGCCGTTCTTGAGCATCGAGCCGTAGGCCATCGCCACCTTGGTGGCGAGCTCGGGCGTGATGTCGACGTTGGCCAGACCCGACACGCCGTCGCGCCCGAACAGGCTCCGCGCGCCGCGCGACTCCCAGACGATCGAGTCGTTGACGGTGGCCCCGGCCTCGACCGTCTTGAACGGGTAGACCTTGACCTCGGCGCTCAGATGGGCCTCGTCGCCGATGAAGCACTCGTCGCCGACCACCACCCCCTCGTCGGCCCGGACGCCCTTGCGCAGGTCGCAGGCCCGGCCCGATGACCGTCCCGCGCAGACGCACGCCCTCGCCGAGGTAGGAGTTGTCGTTGACCACGCTGCGGTCGAGCTGCGCGTCGTGCCGGACGCGCACGTTGGCCCCGAGCACGGTGTACTGGCCGATGCGGACGCCCGACTCGATCCGGCAGTTGTCGCCGATGACCGCGGGGCCGGTGAGCGTGGCGCCCGGCTTGATCTCGGCGCCCTCGCCGAGCCACACCCCGTCGGACAGCTCGAAGCCGGGGATGTTGACCTGGACGGCGCCGTCGAGGATGTCCTTGTGGGCCCGCACGTAGGCATCGAGGGTGCCGACGTCCTCCCAGTAGCCCTCGGCGACGGCTCCGTAGAGCGGCAGGTCGCCGGCCAGGAGCTTGGGGAACACCTCGCTCGAGAAGTCGACGGGCTGATCCGGGGCGATGTGGTCGAAGATCTCGGGCTCGAGCACGAAGATGCCCGTGTTGATCGTGTCGCTGAAGACCTGGCCCCACGTCGGCTTCTCGAGGAAGCGCTCGATGCGGCCGTCCTCGCGGGTGATCACGATGCCGAACTCGAGCGGGTTCTCGACGTGGACCAGGCCGATCGTGGCCAGCGCCTCGTTGGCCTCGTGGAACGTCGACGATCGGCGTCGAGGTCGATGTCGGTGAGCACGTCGCCCGAGATCACCAGGAACCGCTCGTCGAGGTGGCTCCATGGCGTTGCGCACCGAGCCGGCCGTGCCGAGCGGCGACTCCTCGGTGGCGTAGACCATGTGGACGCCGAACTCGGAGCCGTCGCCGAAGTAGGTGCGGATCGCGTTGGCCATGAAGGCGACCGTGACCACGATCTCGTCGATGCCGTGGCGCTTCAGCAGCTCGACGATGTGCTCCATCATCGGCCGGTTGACCAACGGGAGCATGGGCTTGGGCGCGTTGGACGTCAGCGGCCGCAGTCGGGTGCCCTCGCCCCCTGCCATGATCACGGCCTTCATGGTCCGAACCTACCCCGGCGGTGCGGTGAACCGCGCTGGGCGTCCCGACCGCCCGGCTCGCCCCTCGCGGAGCGCCCTGAGCCCGATCGGCACGTAGAGCACGGCCGCGTAGTAGCGAGAGCACCAGTCCGGGGATCCCGACGATCCAGGCGGCGGTGTGCAAGGCCGGCGCGATCGACAGGTCGCTCGAGCCGACCAGGAACAGCGGGAACGCGAACATCAGGCAGAACGTGCCCGCCTTGCCGAACCAGGTGACGTCGATGCGCGCTTGGCGCCGAGCAGGGCCAGCGTCACCACCGCCACCGACACGAAGATCTCCCGGGCGATCACCAGCCAGCAGAACCAGGCCGGCGCGGCGTCGCCGACCACGATGATCCCACCGACGCCGACGAAGAAGAGCAGGCGGTCGGCCATCGGGTCGAGGACCTTGCCGAGGTCGGACACCTGGTGGAAGTGGCGGGCCACGTAGCCGTCCACCCAGTCGGTGGCGCCGAGGACAGCGAGCAGCAGCGCGGCCGGCGCCCGGTTGTCGCGCCCGAACAGCAGGTAGAGGTACAGCGGCAGGCAGGCCAGCCGGACCGAGCGTGATGACGTTGGGGACCGTCAGGATCCGCGAGGGCGCGGTTCCTCGGTGGCGGCCACCGGTCCAGCCTACGATCCGGCGATGACCACCCTGTTCACACGCATCATCGAGGGCGAGCTGCCGGGCCGGTTCGTGTGGCGCGACGACCGATGCGTCGCCTTCCTGTCGATCAACCCGCTGCAGCCGGGCCACACCCTGGTCGTCCCGATCGACGAGTTCGACAAGTGGACCGACCTTCCCCTCGATCTGGCCGAGCACCTCATGCGGCGTGAGCCACGCCATGGGCCAGGCGCCGACGACGTGTTCTCACCGGCGCGCGTGGGGCTGGTCGATCGCCGGCTTCGAGATCCCCCACTGCCACGTCCACGTCATCCCGACGCGGGCGCATGCACGACCTCGACTTCGCGAACGCCGCGTCCGATCCCGATCCGGCCACGCTCGACTCGGTCGCGGTACGCGTGCGCGCCGCGTTGCGCCGCGGGGGTCACGACGAGTGGGTGGTCGACGAGTTGGTCGACGAGTAGGTCTCTGTGACCTAGCTGCCCGTGCGCACGTAGACCACGATGTCCAACTTGTCGGAGGTCTGGTGGAACCCGTCCGCGACGATCTCCCCCTCGAAGCTCGCCTTGTTCGCCGCTGTCGTCGACAACTCGTGGCGGTCGATGATCACGACATCGACGCCTCGGGTGGCGGCATCGCCGCCCGAGACCGGCGTGTCGGCGGCATTGCCGCTCAAGGGGTACAGGACGCGCCGCTGCGCCAGGACGATGAGCATCGACGGGCTGGCCCGCACGCTGGCGTTGCGATCGATCGAGTGGCGCGGCGTGCAGCCGGACGCCGTCGACCGCGTCCTGGCTCCCCCAGTTCCACGGCTTCTGGTAGAGCGAGCTGGGCGCGATGAGGATGTAGAACGACATGCACGCCGCCAGCAGCGTGATCAGCACGCGTCGGTCGACGTTCACACGGTCGACGCTCGGCCGTCCGAGGCGGGCCAGCCCCATGGGCGTCGCCAGGAAGATGAAGGCGAGGATGGCGATGGCCTGCGGGCCGTAGCGAGTCGACAACGACACGTTGCCCGCCAGGTAGAGCACCTGCAGGGGCACCACCGGCAGCAGGTACCGGGGGGCGAGGAACGGCAGGAAGAGCACGGGCGCGAACAGGTAGACGAGCAGCTGGAAGTTCTCGCGGCTGACCACGTTGCCGATGGTGTCGAAGGGGTGGGCCAGCATCCCCCACGCCACCGAGAGCGGTGAGCTCCCGTACTGCGCGTAGGCCGCCAACTGCGTGACGCCGCTGTGGCCGATGTGGGGTTGCAGCAGGAAGAGGAAGCCGAAGCACCACACGGTGCCGACGACCGCGGCGATGCCGCCGCGGCGGCGGTGCCCCTGGACCATGAGCAGCACGCCGATGCCGGCGACGGCCAGACCGAGGTCGGCCCGGCAGAGCATGACCACGACGCAGCACGCCGCGAACCGGCGCCAGTGCTGCGAGAGCCCGAAGTACGCCGCCGCCAGCAGGAACGGCAGCGCGATCGACTCGGGATGGAACCCGTCGAGGTTGAGCGTCTGGACGATCGGGTGCACGGCGAACACGAGCAGGACGATCAGCGTGGCGCCGGATCGCAGCAGGGCCAGTCGCCGGCACACCCGCCAGAGCGGCACCACCGTCATGGCCAGGGCCAGCGACTGCACGCCGAGCAGCAGCGGGATGGCCGGGATGGCGGCGCTCAGCTGGGCCAGCGGGTAGAACGCGAACGCACCCTGCTGGGCGAAGACGTTGGTGCCCGTGGTGACCGTCGTGATCGGGTCGTGGCCGTGACGGATGAGCCACGAGGCCTGGGTGTAGGCCACCAGGTCGGCCGAGCCGTGCAGCGAGCGCGCCTGGGCCAGCGCCATGAGGGCGAGCACCACGAACAGCACCGCCGCCGCGATCCACGGAGCGAAGCGGTCGGTGGCCTCGCTGTCGAGCCTCCCTTGCCACCGCAGGAGGATGTTGTTGAGCTTGCCGTAGGCCACGGGGTCCTAGATCTTCCCGGGTTCGACGAGGTCGACCAGGTGGGCACCCGTGTTGCGGACGTTGTTGACCTCGGTGCTCACCGGCCGCAGCTCGATGAGCTCGGACGGGGCGGGGACGAGGAACTTGCCGAGCACGTCGAGGTCGTCGACGCCCGGATCGAGCCACGTCTCCCAGGCCGAAGGCGGCAGCATGATCGGCATCCGATCGTGCACCTCGGCCATCTTCTCGTTGGCGGCGCCCGTGATGACCGTGCACGAGTGCAGCTCGTCGCCCGGCACCTCGGGGTTGCGCCACACCTCCCAGAGCCCGGCGAACGCCATCGGCTCGTCGTCGGGCCGGTGGATGTACATCGGCTGCTTCGCCTTCTGGCCGGGTACGACCTTCCACTCGTAGAAGCCGTCGGCGGGGATGATGCACCGGCGCTTGCGGAAGGCGCGGCGATAGGCGTTGGTGGTCGCCACCGTCTCGGCCCGGGCGTTGATCATGCGATTGCCCGTCGAGGGGGTCTTGGCCCAGAACGGAACCAGGCCCCAGTGCAGCGCCTCGAGCCGTCGAACTCCCCCGTCGACCAGGACCGCGTACACGTCCTGGGTCGGGGCGACGTTGTAGTTGGCCTCGAGGGCGTGGGCCCCGTCGTCGACGGCGTCGAAGTAGCGCGCGATCTGGTCGGGCGGAGACGCAGAGACGAACCGTCCGCACATGGGCGAGACGCTAGCGCCGGTCCGCCCCGCGACCCGTCCGGTCAGCCACCGCCGCTCTCGACGTGCGACACCGTCTTCGGCAGGAGGTAGCGCCCGATCACCGGTATGCCCAGGAAGCCTTCGACGCCGCCGTAGAGGATCCCCACCCTGGGCAGGGCCCGGACGTCGTCGTAGACGATCACCCGGGGCACCCATTCGGGGTAGAAGCGCTGGTTGAAGGCCTTGAGCGACTTGATCTGGTAGAAGGGGTTGAGCAGCTCGATCAGCCGCTTGGCCACCCGCTGGGGCACGGTGTAGTGCAGGTCCTCGTAGAAGAGGCGGCCCCAGGCGGCGAAGTTCATGGAAAGCCGGTCGTAGCCCATCTCGTCCATGTGCATCAGCGTGCGCGTGAGCAGGAACTCGGTCATGCCGTTGGGCGTGTCCGGGTCGCGGCGCATCAGGTCGAGGGTGAAGCCGTTGGTCTCGCCGTGCACGGGCACGATGCGCAGGAAGCCCCCCGGCTTGTCGTGCTCGTCCAGTGCGACGCAGAGCTGGAACTCGGGGTTGATGCCCTCGACATCGCGGCTGAGGGTCATGGTGAACCCGCGCTCGGGTGCCTTGCCCCGCCACTTCGCGCTCAGGTCGTTGAGGTCGCGGCGCAGCTCGGGTGACGCGTCCCTCTCGGCCAGCCACACGAACCGGAAGGTGCGCTCGACCCGCTGGGACGACTGGCGGACGCTCTTCCACTTCTTGCCCTTGAGGCTGAAGTCCTTGCAGTGCACGATCGCCTCGTCGCCGAGGTAGAAGGTGTGCAGGCCGCGCTCGACGTAGAGGTCGCGGGTGGACTCGAGCACGGCCAGGAAGGCCACCCCCCACGCGCGCTGACGGCACATGGCCATGAACTCGTCGATGACGAGCACGATCGACTCGGGGCGCCCGATCGGGTCGCCGGAGGCCAGGGCGTACCGGCCGACGTAGGTGTAGGCGATCATGGCCTCACCGTCGGAGGAGAAGAAGAAGCTCTTGTCGTCACGGAGGGCGAAGTAGGCCAGCGTGTCGCTGCCGTAGCTGTGCACGATCCGGCTGGCTTTCTCCCAGGCGTCCTGGCCCTGCTCGGCCCTGGCCACGATGGGCCGGAAGAGCAGCGTGAGCCCGATGATCACACCGAGCAGACCCGCGGCGAACAGCGAACCGCGGAAGGCGCGCTCGAAGAAGGCGCTGTGGAAGTCGTAGGGACCGGGCGTGCCCACCAGGCCGTTGAGGATGGCATCGATGCTCTTGCTCAGCGTGGGCGGCGGCGAGATGTGGTCTCGCTGCGCGTAGATGAACCCGAGGCCGTACAGGAACACCGTGACGAAGTAGAGCGGCAGGAAGCGGATGAACTGGAACAACGTCGGTGGGTCGGGGGGTGCCTCGAAGTCGTGCCGGCTCAGGATCAGCAGCGACGACCATGACCGCCGACAGCGCGGCAGCCAGCGGCCGGTCGAGGCGCGCCACGTTGGCCACCACGTTGACGGCGAACAGCACCACCGCGACCTGCCAGGCCCGGTGCTTGCGCCGCCCCAGCTGTCCGGCGAGGAACAGCAGCAGCAGCCCGACCAGCATGGTGACCACCCGGCCGCTGACCCGCAGCGGCAATGGCACGACCCGGTACGCGTGGGCCAGACGTTCAGGAACCCGAGGCAGCGTCGACAGCACCAGGAGCGCGCCGGACAACGCGGTGAGCCAACCGATGACGCGAGCTCGCAGCGGCCGCTGGTGCACAGGTCAGCGCGGGTCGACGGTGGGTTCGGGGTCGAAGTCGGCCTCGGTGAGCCCGACCTCGGGCCGCAGCGTCGGGAAGAGGATCACCTCGCGGATCGACTCGACCTCGGCCAGCAGCATGACCAGGCGGTCGATGCCCATCCCCATGCCACCCGCGGGCGGCATCCCGAACTCGAGGGCGCGGACGTAGTCGAGGTCGACGTCGCCGGCCTCGGGATCGCCCTCGGCCTTGGCCCGCGCCTCGTCCCGGAACCGGGCCAGCTGCTCGACCGGATCGTTGAGCTCGCTGTACGCGTTGGCCAGCTCGCGCCCGCCCACGATCACCTCGAAGCGCTCGACCAGCGACGGATCGTCTCGATGGGGCTTGGCCAGCGGCGAGGTCTCGCGGGGGTAGTCGTGGACGAACACCGGCCCGTCGACCTTGGCCTCGACCAGCTCGTCGTAGGCCTCGTACATCAGCCGTCCCGAACCCCATCCCGGCTCCCACTCGACGCCCAGCCCGTCGAGCACGCTGCGGGCCTCGTCGACCGGCATCGAGGCGGACAGCCGCACGCCGAGCGTCTCGGCGATCAGCTCGGCCATGGTCACGCGCCGCCAGGGCGGGGCCAGGTCGACCGGGACGCCGCGCACCTCGACGGTCGTGCGGCCGATCGCGGCGGTCGCGGCCGTCGAGACGAGGTCTTCGACGAGCGCCATCATGTCGGTGTAGTCCGCGAACGCGGCGTAGGACTCGAGCATCGTGAACTCGGGGTTGTGGCGCGTGTCGATGCCTTCGTTGCGGAAGATGCGGCCGATCTCGAAGACGCGGTCGAGGCCGCCCACGATGAGCCGCTTGAGCGGCAGCTCGAGCGCGATGCGCAGGTAGGTGTCGATGTCGAGCGCGTTGTAGCGCGTGACGAACGGTCGGGCGGTCGCGCCACCCTGGACATGGCTGAGGATGGGCGTCTCGACCTCGAGGTAGCCCTGCTCGACCAGGAGCGCGCGCAGGGCGTTGACCGTGCGGACACGCACGTCGAGCACGCGCCGGGCGTCCTGGTTGACGGTGAGGTCCACATAGCGCTGCCGGTAGCGCTGATCGACGTCGCTCAGGCCCTTCCACTTGTCGGGCAGCGGACGAAGGGCCTTGGCCAGCAGCTCGGCGGTCGTGACCCGCACCGAGAGCTCGCCCTTGCGCGTGACCATCACCGTGCCCTCGACCCCGATCCAGTCCCCGCGGTCGAAGTCGTTGAACGCGGAGAAGGCCGTCGGCGCCGAGCACCGCCTGTGACACGAAGAGCTGGACCTCGCCGTCCCTATCGCGCAGGGTGGCGAAGGTCAGCTTGCCCTGCTGGCGCTTGAGCATGAGCCGCCCGGCCACGCGGACCTCGACGTCGGTCTCGGCTCCGGCTTCGAGCGCGTCGAACTCGGCCCGCAGGTCGGCCAGGCTGCGGTCGCGGTCGAACCGGTGGGGGTAGGGCACCCCTCCGGCGCTGCGCATCGCGTCGACCTTGCCCAGGCGCGCCGACCGGATGGCGGCCGCGCTCGACGACGAGTCGCCGCCGTCGTCGCCCGCGTCGTCGCCCGCGTCAGGTGGGGCTCCTTGATGCTCGCTCATCTGGACCGCGACGCTACAGGGTGCCCGTCGGGCCGCTGGGACGCCTCGCGACCCGGCCTGGGTCGCCTAGGTTGCCGGGCATGCCCGACGAACCCGATCCGGCCCCGGCGGCCGAACCACGTGTGCAGATCGGCTGGTTCGTCGCCCTGTTCGTGCTCGAGATCGCCGCGGTGGCGACCGAGAGCTCGGGTTCGCCGATCTTCCCGTTGCTGGCCTTCGCCGGAGCGGCGTGCCTGATCCGCTGCATCGTCGAAGTCGTGCGGTACCGACGCCGGATCCGTGCCGCGGGCAACGACGGCACCCCGTCCTGACTCAGCCCGTCAGCCACACCTGACCCAGACGCTGGGTCCCACTGACGATCGGTGCTGCCGCGGAGCCGTCCGGGAACGTCGCCCTGTCGAGCCCGCGCACCGAGTTCTGGGCGGCCACCACCCAGACGGTGTGGTCGATCCAGATGTAGGGCAGGTCGATGGCGAGGCGCTTGGCGACGGTGATGTAGGCCAACGTGCGATTGAACTGGTTGGCACTCGTGCGCCCGACCGCGATGGCCGCGTCGATCTTGGGATCGACGTTGCGCGCCATGTTGAGCGCGAGGGGCGGTTTGGTGTTGGCCCCGTTCCACCAGGTCGTGTCCTGGTCGGGATCCTGCGAGCCGAACTGGCGCCAGATGGTGGCCTGATACTGGCCGCCGATGGCGTTGCTGATCAAGGTGTCCTCGGCCACCGACACGATGTTCGCTTCGATGCCCGCCGCCTTCCAGTCCGCCTGGAGCAGCTGGCACGCCTGCAGCACGAACGTGTCCGTGGTGCACTGCAGGTTGAACTTGATCGGCCCGCTCTGCGCCTGGACCTCGGCCACCAGCTGCTTGGCCTTGGCCAGGTCGTACTTCGGGTAGCCCGTGGGCACGTCCCACTTCGACCCGGGTGCGAACGGCCCGTCGGCGATGGCGCTGGCGCTGAACCCCTGCACCTTGCCCAGCTGCGCGATGTTGCTGGCATAGGCGATGGCCTGACGCACCCGCAGATCGTTGGTCGGCGATGCGCTCGTGTTGAGCATCACCATGTTCTCCTCGGTCTCGCCGCTGGAGAACATCTCCTGGATGTGTCCGCTCTCGGCCTGGGCCTTGAGCTTCTCCTGGATGAGCGTGTTGCTCGTCGACACGAGTGAGAGGTCACCGGTGAGCAGGCTGTCGTACAGCGTCTCGGCCTCCGGGATCGGTTTGAACACGACCTGGTTGAGGTATGGGAGGCCCTTGCGCCAGTAGTGCGTGTTCCGGTTGACGACCAGCTTGCTGGTCGGGACCCACGAGCCGAAGGTGAACGGTCCCGTGCCGATCGGGTCCTGCGTGTTGCCCGACGCGATTTGCTTCGGCGCGGCGATCATGCCGATCTGGCTCGTCATCGCCGACGGGAACGCGGTCCACGGCGTGCTCATGTGCAGCGCCACCGTGAGATCGTCGGTCGCCGAGATGCTCTCGACCGGGGTGAGCGACGAGCTGGTGAGCGCCGAGGCCTTGACGGCCTTCAGGTCGGTCACGACTGCAGCGGCGTCGAGCGGCTCGCCGTCCTGGAAGCTGATGCCGGACCGCAGCTTGATGTCCCACTCGGTGTAGTTGTCGTGGGCGGTGATGGACTCCGCCAGGTAGGGCTTGGCCTGCAGGTCGGCGTCCCACGCCGCGATCGGGTCGAAGACCGTCTCGGCCTCGGTGATGGCCGGCTCGGTCCAGCGCGAGAGCGTGGGGTTGAAGCCGTTGGTCTCGCCCTCGATCCCGTAGACGAGCGTGCCGCCCGGCTTGGGGGTCCCGTCGGCCAGGAGCACGTTGGTGCCCCCCAGACCCTTGTGCGCGGCCGCCCTCGCCTTGGCTGCACCGATCGTCGAGGTCGACGACCCGCACGCTGCCGTCAGCACGGCCAGCGCCGTGATCACCGCCGCCGTCACCACCACCGTCCGCGGTCGAGCACCCATGAGGAACCCCCGGTCACCAGCACCCACCGCCGATGACGGGGGGCGTCCTGTCGATGTCCAGCCCACTGCTATCGACATCCCCGGCCATCGACGTGAGGAATTCTTCGCAGGGTCGGCGGTGGCGTTCCGGGCGAGCTTCGGTAGCCTCTTGTCGTTCACGACCTCGCTCCCGGTTCCGCCACCGGTCGAGCGGGGTCGTGGCGCGTGACGGGTCAGGTGCCTCGGCGATGCTCCCCCACCGACTCGAGCAGACCCTTTGCTACGGTGCGGCCGTGAGCGAACCGATCCTGTTGTGCACCGATGGATCCGACATCGCCATCGCCGCAGCGGGTGCCGGGCTCGCCCTTCTCGGGCCGAGCCGCGATGTCGTCGTCGTCACCGTCGTCGAGCCCGAAGACCCGTCGTTGGTCACGGGTGCAGGGCACCAGGGCGGCGTCATGACCCCCGACGAGTACGAGGCCGTCAACCAGCAGCGCCACGCGGACGCTCACGCGCTGGTGGCCGACACGGTCGCCCGGCTCGGCCTGACCGACGCGCGCACCGCTGTGCTCGAGGGCTCGCCCGGCATCGCCATCTGCGGATACGCCGAGTCCGAACGGGCGGCCGCCATCGTCGTGGGCACACGCGGTCGCCGTGGACTCAAGCGGGCCATCCTCGGGTCGGTGTCCGACCACGTCGTGCGCAACGCACCGTGCCCCGTCGTGGTCACCGGCGACCGCTGAGCCACAACAGGCGGGCGACCTCACCGCACGCGGTAGTGCAGGTGGACCGTGCCGTTGCCGAAGCGGCGCTCGTCGAGCAGCTCGAGCTCGAGGCGGATGTCGTCGGGCAGGTTCCGGGTGCCCCCGCCCACGACCACCGGCACGACGAACAGGTGGCACTCGTCGACGAGCCCGGCCCGGAACGCCTCCGCGGCCAGGCCCGGTCCGCCGATCGAGAGATCACTGTCGGCGGTCTCCTTGATCTGTCGGATCGGACCGGGCTCGAACTCATGCTCGAGGCGGGTCCTGGTCGTCGTCACCGAGTCGAGGGTGCGCGAGAAGACGATCTTTTCGGCCGCCTGCCAGATCGCCGTGAAGTCATGCGCCACCAGCGGCGCGTCCTCGGTCGGTGTCGTCTCCCACCCAGACATCACCTCGTACATGCGGCGGCCGTAGAGATACGTGCCCACCGGACGTTCGAGGTCGTTGACGAAGGCGTGCACCTCGTCGTCGGGCGCCGCCCAGTCGAAGGCGCCGGACTCGTCGGCGACGTAGCCGTCGAGCGACGCGATCGTCGAGTAGATCAGCTTGGACCCGCTCAGAGCAGCCCGCCGTCTTCGGCGCCCTCGACGCCCGGCCCGTGGCCCGGGGGGTCCGGCGTGTAGAGCGCGAACAGCATCGGAGACGCGGCGTCGATCTTCCTGGTGATCGAGAAGTCGTTGAAGTGGACCTTGCCGGAGCTCTTGTCGAAGCCCTCGACGTCGTCGCCTGCGGCGCCGAGGTCGTCGCGGAGCGCGTCGACGATGGCCGCCTGCTCGTCGTCGCTGAGCTCGAACGAGGCCAGCGCCGGGGCTCCTTCCTCGGCGACCGCCCGCGCGAACTCGGGCTCGGAACGGATCCGGTCGATGGCCGCGTTGACCGTGGCGGTGGACATGGGTGCTCCTAGATCTCGGGTTGTCCGCCCATGTGCGGCTGGCCGCCCATCTGGGTCCCGCCGGGCTGGCCGAACCCGCCCTGCGAGAGCCCGAGCTTGAACGCCCCCGGTAGGACGAAGTTGGGGCTGCCGGCGTTGACGTTGCCGGGCATCGTGAAGTTGAGGCTGAAGCCCGAGACCTCGTCATCGGGGGCAGCCGCCTGGCCGGCGAGCGTGAACACGGTGGCCAGGGTCGCCTTGTCGGCCTCGTCGAGCCCGGCCAGGCCGTCGAGCTTGGAGGCCAGCGCCTCGATGGCATCGACGGTGATGGCGGTTGCATCGGACATCGTGGGGTGCTCCTGAGGTCGGTGGCTTCGCCTTCCAGACGCTGCCGCGCCCCCTTGGTTACGCCCGAGCGCTGCGCTCGCCCTTCAGCCCAGCTCGCCGAGGCACTGGGTGACCCAGGCGCGCAGCTCGTCCGAGCCTGCGAAGGGGGCCTCGTCGGCGTCGGCGCGGGCGAGCACCTCATCGCTCGAGGCACCCGCCTGCAGACCTGCGTAGAGGTAGATGGCGGCCGAGGAACGTGGTCCGGTCCGGCAGGTGACCAACGTCGGGCGAGGCAGCCGGTCCAACGCGGCGATGTGCGTGCGGGCCATCTCGACATCGGGCACGCGTGGCGGGTCGGAGACGATGTTCTCGGAGACGCCGACCGCGGCCTGCACGTCCGCGAAGGAGATGCCGCCCTCGGTGGCGGCGAACTCGTCACCACAGAGGAACAACCACGACGCCGCGCCGTTGTCGCGGGCAAAAGCGGCCGGGTCAGCGACCAGCCCGCGGTTGTGGATCAGGTCGTCCGGGACTTCGAAGCTCGCCATGGCGGCACAGTACCCGTCGCCCACCCGTGAGCTCGGCGCTAGGCGACGCGTGCGGCCAGGAACACCACGCGGGGGGCCAACGACGAACCGTCGTGGGCGGCGGCCACCGCGGCCACCGCCTCGGCCACCACGGCGTCGCGCTGCCCGGCGTCGAGCGCGTCGAGGAACCGGCTGATGTGGGGCATGCCGAATCGGTAGGCGACCAGGTCGGCCGGCTCGTGGATGCCGACGTCGATGGGCCCTTCCATGACGTCGACCTCGACCAGGCCGGCGGTCCTCGCCGCGCCAACCATCGAGGCCGCGTCCCCGACCAGTGGCGCGGCCTCGCATCGCAGCCACTGGTAAGCGGCAGGTGGCTCCATGCCGTGGGCCAGCGCCACCCCGTCGATGACGTCCTTGACCGGCAGGCGGTCCGATTCCGCGAAGGTCGACGCCAGCAGGACGCCGCCCGGCTCGAGGCACTCGGCCATCCGTCGCAGCACCTCGGCCGGCTGCACGACGTGGTTGAGCACGAAGGGCGCCAGCACCGCCCCGAACGATCCGGGACGGAACGGCAGGTGGTACAGATCGGCCACCGCGGCGGGAGGCCGGCGCACCCGTTCGTGGGCGAGCATCGTCCAGGCCAGATCCACCGCCACCGGGCGCGCACCGGCGGCGAGCAGCGCCCGGGACCCCGCGCCGGTGCCCGCGCCGGCATCGAGGGCGCTTCGGCCCGACAGGTCGACCGGGCTGGTGGCGACCAACGCCTCGGCGAGTGGCCGGTACACCAGCTCGGCGCCGTTGGCCCAGGCGTCCTCGCCGTGCTCGTACAGGTCGCCGACGGTGGCATCCGCGCCCGTCATGCGCGTGCGCCTATCCCGTAAGGCGGGCGAGGTCGAGACCGCGGAGGCGGGGACGGCACTGCCTGCCGTGACCTCGACGGCTGGCACCGTCGTGACGCTGGGGAGTCCGCACACCGGGATCCTGCCATAGTCGGCAGGCCGCCCGGTCCGATGGGTAGGTTCTGCGTTCGTGCGCGTGACACCGCACGCGGCGAGAGATGGGGGTAGCCATGTCCGAAGCTCGGCCTGTGCTCGACCAGGTGAACATCGTGGTCCGCGACATGGAGGCGTCGTCCGACTTCTACCGCCGGCTCGGACTGCGCATCGAGGGCGACGACGGCGAGCCGTGGGCCCCGCACCACCGGTCGGTCACCGACCCCGGGACCATCGACCTCGACCTCGACAGCACGGCGTTCGCCTCGCAGTGGGATCGAGGCTGGCCGGCGGGAGGCACCGGCCTCGTGCTCGGCTTCAAGCTGGCCGCCCGCGACGACGTCGATCGCATGTACCAGGACCTCACCGAAGCCGGCTACCAGGGACAGCAGGAGCCCTACGACGCCTTTTGGGGAGCCCGCTACGCCGTCGTCGAGGATCCCGACGGAAACGCCGTCGGCCTGATGAGCCCGGTCGACCCCGCCCAGCGCAGCGCGACGACCTTCCCCGACCAGTAGGACCCATGAGCCGATCGCTGGCGGCTCGCCAAACATCGGGGCTGGCGCACGGCGGTGCCAGATGTCTCAAGCGCGGACCGGAAAATACCGAAATCCGGAGCGCGCCGCGGCCCTCGATCCCCTCGCGACGTCCTCGCAGGTCGTACCGGGGCGAACGTGGGGTCGCGGCGCACCAACGGGCGAACTGGTGCGCGACCGCGGTGGCCGAGCGAAGGGAACACGATGGACCTACCGTCGTCGCATGACGACGATCGTGGACGACCTGCTGGCCAATCCGGGCTTGTACCTCGGTATCGACGAGGTGGCCGGAACCGAGTACCGCGGCGCGGCGCGGATGATCGTGACCGCGCTGCCCGGTGACTCGGGGGTGGCGATCGACTACGAGATCCTCAATCCCGCCATGCCCGATCGGTTGCGGGGCCACGTCGAGCACACGATCGTGGCGCGGACCCACGACGGCGCCGCGGTGATGGTGATCGGCCATCCCCACGCCAGCTCCGTGGCCATCCTCCGCGAGACCGAGCCCGGCACGTTCGAGTTGGGCGACGAGGCGTCGCCGTTCCCGATGAAGGTCGTGGTCACGATGTCCGAGCCCGGCCGGCTGCGCCACGCGTGGTGGTATGGCTCGCCCGGCAGCGAGGCGATCGAGCGCGATGTCTCCGACCTCACCCGGGTCGACTGACGACCGAGCAGAGAGAACGAGGACGAGGAGAGCGACTGCATGCGCATCGTGGTCAGCGAGTTCATCAGCCTGGACGGCGTCGTCCAAGCGCCGGGCGGTCCCGACGAGGACACCGACGGTGGGTTCGCCCACGGCGCCTGGTCCCATCCGTTCTTCGATCCCGACGTGATGGGTGGCGCCATCGGCGAGGCGATGGCGCAGACCGAGGCGCTCCTGTTCGGGCGGCGCACCTGGCAGGTGATGGCGGCGGCATGGCCCGACCGCGCCGGTGACCCCTTCGCCGACCAGATGAACACCATCCAGAAGTACGTCGTGACCGACACCCTGGGCGACGACGACATGACCTGGACCAACACCACCCGCATCCCCGGCGACCAGGCCCTCGCTCGGATCCGCGAACTGCGCGGCAGCGACGGTGGTGACCTGTCGGTCATGGGGAGCGCCATGCTCGTGCGCACCCTCGTGAGCGAGGGACTGGTCGACGAGCTCCGCCTCATGGTCGAGCCGGTGATCCTCGGCGGGGGCAAGACGATCTTTCCGGTCGACGGCGTGCTGCGCACGTTCGAGCAGGTGTCCATCCAGACGGCCGGCACGGGTGTGAACGTGTGCACCTACCGCCCGGTGACCGAGGGTGGGGCGGCCTAGCGTCAACCCGTCGACGAGGGGGTCTTCGGCAGCAGCGGCGCCGAGCGACCGGTTCCGGTCGGGGCGCCCGTCTTCGCGTCGGCTCTCACCTCTTCGTGGTAGTCGGCCTCGACGTTGACCGACCAGATGTCGTGGTGCTCCCCGTGCTGAGATGTTGTCGACCGTGAGCATGGCCGTGTACATCGAGTGATCCTGGTTGTTGTAGCGGTGCATGCCGTTGCGGCCCACGGGATGGATGTTGGGGGCCACCTGCTCGACCCAGCCCCGCAGCGTGTCGAGGTTGCGGTGGTAGTCGTCGTCGTAGATCGGGTACGCCTTCGGCATGCGGACGACGTAGCCGGCCTCGACGTCTGCCGCGTTCATCAGCCCCAGCACCTCGAGCTCCTCGGCACCGCGGCGGATCAGATCCTCGTCCGGAGCGGTCCACCACTCGTCGCCCTCGACGACGGTGTACTCGAGGCCGAGCACGTTGTGGCCGTCCTTGACCATGTACGGCGACCACGAGCCGAAGTTCTGGACCCGCATCGTCTTCACCTCGGGCGCGTGGATGTAGATCCAGTTGTCGGTCCAGGTGACCTTGTCGGCCGGCACGACCAGCGCGATCGACAGGAAGTCGCGGAACTCGAGGCTCTCCGCAGCGGTCCGCACGTCGTCGGGTGCCGGCGGGTCCATCGCCTTGACGAGCTCGGTGAAGGGCATCGACGAGATGACGTGGTCGGCCGGGTGCTCGGTGGTGACGCCGTCGGCGTCGCGGGTGGTGACGCTCACGGCTCGGCCGTCGACATGGTGGATCCTCACCACGGGCGAGCTCATGACGACCTCGGTGCCGGCCTCCTCGACCAGCTCACGGCAGCGCTCCCACATCATCCCGGGCCCGTACTTCGGGTACTCGAACGTCTCGATGAGGCTGGTCACCTGCTTGCTCTTGTCCCCGCGCCCGCCGGCGATGCGCGCACGCATCGGCTCCCACACCGCGGTCCACAGCGTCATGCCCTTGATCCGCTGCGCCCCCCAGTCGGCCGAGATCTGCGAGGGCGGGAGAGCCCACAGCTTCGTGCTGTAGGTCTTGAAGAAGTGCTCGTAGAGGCGCCAGCCGTAGTTGGCCACCACGTAGCCCTCGAGCGTGTTCTGGTTCTTCGGTGGCCGGATGCGGACCCAGAGGAACGAGAGCACGCATCGGATCGCCTCGACGAACCCGAGGCTCCGGAGCGCGTTGAACGGCTTGAGCGGGTAGTCGATGAACTTGCCCCGGTAGTAGATGCGACTGAGGCGTGGTCGCTGCAGGAAGTTCTCGGCGGGCAGGATCTCCCGCCACAGGTCCTGCACCGGACCGACCTTCGTGAAGAAGCGGTGCCCGCCGATGTCGAAGCGCCATCCGTCGCGCACGACCGTGCGGCTGATGCCACCGACGACGTCGTCGCCCTCGAGCACCGTGCTGACGATGCTCCTCTTCGTCAGCTCGTACGCCGCGGTCAACCCCGCGGGCCCCGCACCGATGATCACGACCGCACCCACGTCATCGAGAGGTCGCGCCTCACTCGGCGGGACAGGGTCCTGGTCAGCCACGGGGGTCGACCTTCTCACGGATCCGGCCGACGCGCGCGATGACGAAGAAGACGCCCGCCCAGACCACCGCCAGGCCCATGAGCGACGCTGCGGTGACCAGCGGATAGCGGAAGTCGAAGATGGCCAGGATCGAGCCGATGACGATCGTGGTGGCGAGACCGTAGGCCAGCATCCCCCGACGCACCCGCCGCGTGGACGCCGCCGCCTGTCCGTCGCGCTCATCGGCGCTCATCGGCGACCCGTGCTGATCGGCGGATCGTGGATACCGCAGGTAGCGCCGGGTCCCGTACCTGACCGCGCGGGCTGCCGATCCCCTGCCACCGACGACGATGATCCCGCCCACGGTCCCCCGGCCCAGGGGCACCTCCTCGCCGAGGCGCGTGTCGAACACACGGACCCGATACCGCGGTCCCCGGAGCTTGATCTGCTGGATCTCGAACCGCTCGTCTGGGCCGGCCGTCATCGACCCCGACGTCGACTCGCTGTCCATCGACGCCATCTTTCCACCGCGCGAGTGGTCGGACCGGCGGACGGGTCGTGCTGGACTGAGATCTAGCCTGCTCCCGTGACGGACCGACCGCCGGTGCAACGACGATGGTTCTGGCTCGCGGTGCCGCTGGCGGTCATGTGCGCGGCCGGCGTGGTCGGCGCCGCGACACAGGAGCCCGGAGGCGACGCCGCATCCGTGTGGGTCGTGATCTTCGTCGGCGCCTTCGTACTCGGGGCGATGCTGATCGCCTGGTTCGTGGCCTCCGACGCGCAGTTCCGGCAGATCAGCCGCTGGTGGGTCGAGCACTGGTGGCGCCGCTGAGCAACGCCGCCAGGAACGGGCAGCAGCCGACGCCGGTACCGTGATGCCATGTCCTCGCTGTCCGACTTCCTGGCCGAACCGCGCAACATCATCGTCGCCGGAGTGAGGCGCGACGGCCGGCCCCACCTGTCGCCGAACTTCTTCTTCTGGGACGGCGAGCGGTTCTTCATCAGCACGACCCGCAACCGGGTGAAGTACAAGATCTTCAGCCGTGATCCCAGAGTCGAGCTGATCATCGACGACGCCACGGGCCACCGCTACGCGCGGGTGTCGGGGACGGTCGAGATCCTCCAGGACATCCCGAGCAACCTCCCGATGGACCGCGCCATCCGCGAGAAGCACGGCATGACGATGGGCACCGACGAAGAGCTCGCGGCGTCGCTGACCGCCGACAACCGCGTCCTGCTGGCGGTGACGCCGATCAAACCGCCGTCCGACTGGTCCGTGCTGGGCGTCGAGGCCTGAGCCTCCCCAGCCGCGACAGCTTGGGGCGGCTTCGGTCCGCCTAGCCGGCCAGGCGCGTGCGCCAGGCCTCAGAGCGGTACTGCACGTCGACGGTTGCGTCGCCGACGATGCCGAGCACCTCTTCGAGGAGCCGTCGCGCTTCGTGGAGAACGAACCCGCGGCGGTCATCGGGCATCGTGATGATCCAACTGAAGGTTCCGAGCAGTCCGATCAATTCATCGGCGGTGAGCGCGACATCCCAGGTGAGCACCTGATGCTCGGGAGCGGCGAACGGAGAGCCGGTCGGGATGCGCAACACCGTGTCGATCTGGTTGTCGCTGTCCATCACGACCGAGGCGAGATCGCGATCTGCACCGGCACCGGCCGGTTCACCCGGGCCGGATGACATCTGGGACATCAAGACCCGCGCCTCCGCGAGGAACGGTCCCTCCGGATCGGGGCCGGTCCAAACTGCGCCCAGCGTGCCGCCAGGAACGAGAACCCTCGCCACCTCGCCCAGGGCTCGATCGGCATCCATCCAGTGCCATGAAGCGGAGGCCAGGACGGCGTCGACCGACGCATCTGCGATGGGCATCTGCTCGCCCACGCCGTCGAGCGCGGTCACGCCCGGCAGGTTGCGCGCCAGCACCGCTCGCATCCGATCGTCGGGTTCGACGGCGACGACGTGATCGACCCGGCCGACGAGATCCCTCGTCATCGCTCCGGTTCCGGCACCGAGATCGACCACGGCGCTCGCCCCCTCGGGCAACAGCCATCTGATCGCTTCGAGGGGCGGCCCAGGACGGAACCGCTCGTAGCTCGATGCCACGTCGCCGAAGCTCCCCGACCGCAGCCGATTTTCGTCTTCAGGTCGCAGATCGTCTTCCGACATGGCCGCACCCCCATTGTCTTGATGTCAAGAGACTAGACGGGGATGTCTCTTGATGTCAAGATACTCTTCGCTGGAGGGAGGAGCGCCCATGGAAGACGAAGTCGAACGTCTGGTCAGCGGCTGGCGTCAGGCTCTACCGGAAGTCGACGTCACTCCGCTCGAGGTCCTCTCGCGCGTGACCCGGCTGGCCCATCACCTCGAGCGCCAGCGCTCGGTCGTGTTCGCCCGCCACGACCTCGAGACCTGGACCTTCGACGTGCTCTCCGCGCTTCGCCGCGCCGGTCCCCCACACGATCTCTCGCCGGGACAGCTCATCGCGCAGACCCTCGTCACATCCGGGACGATGACCAATCGCCTCAACCACCTCGAGCACCGCGGACTCGTCCAACGGCGACCGGATCCGATGGATGCCCGCTCGATCCGAGTGCGGCTGACACCGAACGGACGACGACGGGTCGACAGCGCCCTGCGAGACCTCGTGGCCAGAGAGGACGCACTGCTCATCAGCCTGAGCGCACGCGAGCGAGCAACGCTCGCGCAACTCCTCAAGGTCGTCGTCGCCCCACTCGACGCGTGAGCCGAGGAGGCACGCGAACGCGGCACAGCCTCTGACCGGAGGGCTCAGCGCGCCTCGAGGAGGGTGCGGAGGTTGTCGAGGTCCTTCTTGTTCGCCCGACGCATCGCGGCGGCGATGAACGGTGACGAGATCTTCGAGAAGCCAGTCGGCTCGCCCCGGTTCCGCAGCGTCATCCGGGTCGCGCCCTGCCCCTGCGAAGCCCAGGTGTAGGTCGTCTCCATCGGGAACGGTCCTTCCGCGGTTCGCATCACGAGCCGCTCTCCCGGAACGAGCTCGACGATCTCGTAGGTATAGGAGAGACGCCGGCCGAGGAAGTGCGCGACGAACGCGATCCGCGACCCCAAGGCAGCCGGCGGCGGCGTCTTCCACTCGACGGATTCGATGTTGACGTACCACTCGGGCGCGTTGGAAGGATCAGACGCGTACTCGGCCACCGACTCGATCGGACGACCGATCGTGATCTCGCTGAGGACCTCGACTGCCATGGCTCCATCCTGCCGCGCTCATCGACGGCTCAGCATCCAGGGGTATCTGCTCAACTGATGTCGCACCTCTACGAGTGCCTGGTGCTGGAGTCGTGGGGCTGGTCTTGTGCGGCGGGCCCGTTTCGGTTGCCGTTGCTGAGCGCGCTGTGGACGTCGGTGGCGGGCAGGTCGGCAAACACGCCGTGGGCCGAGCGGGCGAAGGACATGTCGACGGTGTCCATCGTGATGGCCGCCCGGGCCTTCCGGGAAAAGGGGGCTGCGGCTCTCAGCTGCCAGCGTGGGATGTGGCGCACCTTGGTGCTGGTGCCTCGGATCTCCTGCAAGATCGCGGTGAGCTCGTTGAAGGTGACGTTCTGCGGTCCGCCGACCTCGAGGACCTCGCCGCGAAGCGAACGGTCGGTGACAGCCCGTTCGACGACCGCGGCGACGTCGGTCACCGAGACGAAGTTGATCGGGTTGTCGCCCCGTCCCAGGACGATGGGCTTGGCCATGATCTCGGCCCAGAGCTCGACGAACGCGGTGGCGCGCACGATGGTCCAGCCCGCGGCACTGGCCATCAGGTGTTGCTCGGCGGCGTACTTGGCCCGGAACAGCTCCATCGGGCTGTCGGGCGAGGCGCCCACGACCGAGACCAGCACCACGTCTGCGCCCGACCGGGCCGCGGCGTCGACGAGGTGGGCGTTGCCGTCCCGATCGACGGTCTTCGGCGTGACGCGACCGGGCCCGTCGAATCCCTGGACCGCGGACACCACGGTGTCCACGTTCGCCATCGCGGCCTCGATGTCGGCCGGATCGCGGATGTCGCCCACCACCACCTCGGTGGCGGCAGACCTGAGATGCGCAGCCCGAACGGGCTCACGGGTCATCACCCGCACCTGCAGGCCCCGGGCCGCCACCCTCTCCACCACGAGCGTGCCCAGCCGTCCGGTGCCCCCCGCGACGAGGATCATCGGTGAGCGACCTGTTCGCGCACCGCGTCGTCGACGCTGCCGCTGTCCTCATCGACCGGCTCGAGATAGAACCGGGCGCGGTAGGCCGCACCGTCCCGGACCCCGAACAGGATGACGCCGGCCATCCGGTGTGGCGTGCCGTCGGGTCGGGTGCCGGTCATCGTCCATTCGGTCCAGGCGGTGTCGCCCTCGGTCACACGAGCTGACACCTCGGCCTGCACGTCGGGCACGAAGGCAAAGATCTGCTCCCAGTTGCGGCGCACCTGCTCTCGTCCCTCGAAGCCCCGACCCGGGTGTACCGGGGTCTCGTTGCGGTAGTCCTCGGCGAAGCAGCTCACCAGCGCCTCGATGTCGTGGGCGTTCGTGGCCGCCACCAGCCGGTCCACCAGTGCCTGCGGTTCGTCCATGTGGGGTCTCTCTCGATGCTCGACAATTTCGATCTAGTCAACTAGAACTAACAGCACTATGAGCCGAGGATCTGCCCCTGTCAACCAGAAGCGCCCCTATGACGCCAGCCGCCGCCAGGAGCAGGCCAGGCGAAACCGCGAGGCCATCATCGACGCAGCCGAGCGGGGGTTCCTCCGCGACGGCTACGCCGCCACCACCGTCGCCGCCATCGCGGCCGAGGCCGGGGTGTCCGACCACACCATCTACAAGTCGTTCGGCGGCAAGCCGGGTCTCATCCGCGCCATACGCGCCCGCGCCCTCGAAGGGCGCGGACCCGTGCCCGCCGAACAGCGATCAGACCAACTCCAGACCGAACACGCCGATCCCCGCCAGATCATCGACGGATGGGGAACGCTGACCGCGGAGGTCGCACCGCTGGTCGCTCCCATCCTCCTGCTCATCCGCGACGCCGCCACGACCGATCCCGTCGTCGGGGACCTGCTCGCAGAGCTCGACGCCGACCGTCTGCGCCGGATGACCGACAACGCCCGCCGCCTCCACGATGCCGGGCACCTCCGCCCCGGCGTCACCCTCGATCACGCCGCCGACGTGCTCTGGACCTACAGCGCGCCCGAGCTCTACGAGCTCCTCGTCCTCCGTCGAGGCTGGCCGCTGCCCCAGTTCAGCGACTTCATCGCACAGGCCATGATCGAGGCTCTCCTGTAGATCCAGGCCGCGGGCACCGCTCCGGGTCGGGCGCGCTTCAGAGGCGTCGGTACCGGAACCAGTAGACCTGCGAGCCGCTGTCGGCCTGGTGCGGGCCCTCGACCGCCACCGGCACCCAACGCTGACCCGCCACCGACGGCGTCATCTCGGCCTGCGCAACGGCGAGATCACCAGCCGTCGGCTCGGCCGGCCACGCCCGACTGCACGCGGTCACATCCCCGACAGAGGATCGAACCCGAGCCGCCCCCACGCCAACCTTCATGAGATGACCTCCACGACGCCTTCGACGTTCCGCTCCAGCGGCGCCCCAGCTCCACCGAGAGCGGATCATATCTGACGAGGCGTCAGGTCTGCTCGAAGACCCGTGAGGGTCGGTCGCGAAGGTCGGGCCCTACAGGCTGCCCAGCCGGTTGAGCGGCCAGATGCGGAAGAAGGCGCGGCCGACCACCGAGGACTCGGGGATCGGACCGAACCATCGGCTGTCCTCGCTGAGGGTCCGGTTGTCCCCCATCACCCAGATGTCGTGGTGCGGCACCACGCACGGCACCTTGGGCGTGCAGGCGTAGGGCCCGGGGTGGACCTGGGTGACGTCGATGGCGCTGAGGTAGGGCTCGATGAGCTGATGCCCGTCGATGTACACGTGGTCGTTGGCGATCGTGATCGTCTCACCGGGCAAGCCGATCACCCGCTTGATGAGGTCGTGGTCCGTGCTCACCATGTTCTTGGGCTTGCTGAACACCACGATGTCGCCACGGTGGATCGGGTGGAGGCGGTAGCTCCACTTGTTCACGAGGACGCGGTCCTGGACGTGCAGGGTGGTCTCCATCGACGTCGACGGGATCCAGTAGGCCTGGGCCGACGTCGCCTGGACCACGAGCGCCACGGTGACGGCGGCAGCGATGACCACGAACCATTCGACGACGTTGCGGCGCACCGAGTGCGGCCTCTTGCCACCACCGGGGGTCACGGCGCTCCCCGCGTCAGGTGGAGGAGGCGGTCGGTCGTCGCTGTCGGTGGGTGCCGGGGTTGACATGCGGAAGGACCCTCCTCGACGACGGTTGGCCGCGTGAGGCTAGTTCGGGCCTGGAACCGAGATCTCGCGGGGTACGGCCGCCTGTGGGACGCTCTCGGCCGTGTCACTGATCGGGGATCTGAGCGTCGAGGTCCGGACGAACAAGTCGATGCGCCGTGAGGCGTTCTCGATGTCGTTGTACGTCTCGATCCTCCTGCTCAGCGCGCTCATGGTGTTCACCGACAGCAACCCGCCCGAGAAGGGTGAGCTGCTGCTGGTGGAGGCCGGCACGACGGTGGGCCTGGTGCTCGCTCACGCGTTCGCGTCCTGGGTGTCGACTCGGATGATCGGCGTGCCCGATGAGGACGTGGATGCCGGACACCTGCTCCTGGTTCAGCTCGGCGCGGCGATCGCCATCGGTGCGCTGGCCATGTTCGCGGTGATCATCGCGCCGACGTCGGTCGAGTTGGCGGCGGCACGCTTGACCGTTGCCGGTGCGATCGCCGCGCAGGTGTTCATGGAGAGCCGGTCGAGCAACTCCGCCGGTCGGGCCGCCCTGTATGGCGTGCTCGCTCTTGGCGCCGGGTTCGGCGTCGCTGTCGTGAAGGCCCTCCTCGTGCATTGAGCCGTCCGCTTCCGTGCTTCATCACGCGGCCGCCAGAAGCGGCGCGTACAGTGTTGGCCGCTGGGTTCGGCGTACCGGCTGGCAGGTCTGAGCCTGCTGCCGCCACGAAGGGGAGAGGAACTCATGCGAGGTACCAAGCTTCGACTGTTCTCGGTCGCGGTCATCCTGGTCGGTGTCGCCGGAGCCGCGCTGACGGTGGTGCAGGCCAACGCCGTCACTCCCCTGGCCAAGGGCGACGTCCTGTTGTCGATCGGTGGCGGCAAGGTCGAGGTGCACACCGCGACCGGGACCCTGGTCAAGACGCTCGACAGCACGACGGCCACCGCCGAGAACGACGGGATGTGCTTCAACTCGGCGGGTGACCTGTTCTCCACCAACGGGTTCTCCTACGGGTCGGTGGCCGAGTTCGGCCCGGATGGCACGCTGATCAACAAGAACTTCGTGACGCCGGCCGAGACCAACGGCGGCCACCCCGAGAGCTGCGTGGTCGACTCGTCCGGGAACATCTACGTCGGACTGCCCGACTCGTCGCCCACCGCGATCCAGAAGTACTCGCCGACCGGAGTGCTGCTGCACACCTACGACGTGGCCAAGGAGGACCGGGGCAGCGACTGGCTGGATCTGGCCAAGGACGAGTGCACGATCTACTACACGAGCGAGAGCACCTCGATCCTGCGGTACAACACCTGCACCTCCACCCAGCTCACCCCGTTCGCGACAGGTTTGCCCGGATCGTGCTTCGCACACCGTCTGCTGGCCGACGGATCGGTCCTGGTCGGTTGCTCGTCGGATGTGGTGCATCTCAGCTCCAGCGGCGCCGTGATCAAGGACTTCACGGCCGCCAGCCTCGGGTTGACAGGCGGTCTCCTCTTCGCCATCAACCTGGATCCGGACGGCACCACCTTCTGGTCCGCCAACTACAGCACCGGCAAGGTGGTCCGGGCCAGGATCTCCGACGGCGTCGTGGTCGGCGGGTTCACCCACTCCGGCGGTACGGGCCCGTTCGGTGGCCTCGCCGTGGTCGGCGAGCTCACCCAGAGCGTGCCGACGACCACCACGGCCGCACCCACCACCACCGCTGCACCGACCACCACCGTCGCGCCGGCCACACCGGTCGCCGCGGCACCCGCGTTCACGGGCTGACCAACCCGCCGCACAGCACCCCGCGTACCTCTTAGGGAGCGGGGAACCTACCGTCTGGCTGTCCGGGCTCTTCGCTGCCTCGCCCCTCCAGGTGTGCAGCGGAGAGCCTCGGGCGCGAACGGACCACAGCCACACCATCTCGCCTATCGGATGCCGGTGTCGCAACTGAGAGGGGCGACCGTCGTGTGGGCGGCCGCCACGGTCACCGTGCGGTCCGCGCAACGCGGAAACGGCTGCGGCGTTGCCACGACGAGCGTGTAGGTCCCTGCGGCCAATTCGAGACGATACGTACCATCCGGCCGTGACCGGCTGGAGCCGACGATCCGACCGGCGGAGCGTGCTTGCACATCAGCGACCATCGGCCTGGGCGGACACGGATGACCCGGGCGCTCGATCGGACACGTCGGACCGGCGGTGACCTGACCGGTCACGAAACCCAGCGGTGAGCTGGTCGAGGGCGCGTTGCGAGCGCCGCAGCCCGCGAGCAGGACCAGTCCGATCGCGACCGGCAGAACACGAGCAAGGCGCGCACCCCAAGAAGTTGACATTTCTCCGACTTGGACGATGCAGGCGCTCCGCCGGTTCCTCGAACTGGCCGAAGCCTGGCTCGTTGCAAGCGGGTCGCAGGAGCGATCGCGAGGCAACGTGCTTCCCGACACCGGTCGTCCCTACCGTCACGGGATGACGGACGACCACGATCATGAGCCCACTGACGGGCACGATCACGGCCATGCGCACGGGCGGATCGACCCGTCGATCCTGCGCTCACATGAGGGAGTGAAGACGGTCGCGGTGAGCCTGGGCGTGCTGGCCATCACCGCCGTTGCCCAGCTCGGCGTGTTCCTCCTGTCCGGGTCAGTGGCGTTGCTCGCCGACCTGATCCACAACGCCGGCGATGCCCTCACCGCGTTGCCCCTCGGGGCCGCATTCCTGCTGCGCTCGGAACGGGCCGAACGCTGGGCCGGACTCGGGGTGGTCTTCGCCATCTTCGTGTCGGCGGTGATCGCCGGCGTCGAGTCGGTGGAACGGCTCATCCATCCCGAGCACCTCGACTACCTCGTGCCCTTGGCCGTTGCCGGGGTGGTCGGGTTCGTCGGCAACGAGCTCGCGGCGCGCATACGCCTACGAGGCGGGCGACGGCTCGACAGTCCCGCGCTCCTGGCCGACGGGGCCCACGCCCGAACCGACGGGTTCGTGTCGCTCGGCGTGGTGGCCAGCGCCGTCGTGGTCGCGATCGGATTGCCTCGGGCCGATCCGATCATCGGCCTGCTGATCACCGCCGTGATCCTTCGCGTCACATGGCAAGCCTGGCGGACGGTCCGTTCGGAGGGCCACACCTGACCGGACCGGATCGCTCGCAGCGGGCGGCCACCCCGCGGAGCGACGGACCCGAGCAGGCCGCGGCGCTGGCCTTGGGTCCGGGTCCTCATCGGTGCCAGTGGTACGGGGTGGTGGTGGAGACCTTGACGAAGCCGGATCGCTCGAGGATCGGGCGTGAGTAGTCGGTGGAGTCGCTGTGGATGAGCGTCTTTCCGGCCGCGAGGGCTGACCGGGCTCGGGCCGCGGTCAGCGCCCGGTAGATGCCCCGGCCGCGCCACGCTTCGAGTGTGGCTCCGCCCCAGATCCCGGCGAAGTCCGTACCCGCGACGGGTTCGAGGCGACCGGCGCCCACGATGTGCCCGTCGGCCTCGGCGACCCACAGTTCCATCCCGTCGCCGAGCGCCAGACGACGCAGGAGCGCCGGCGCCGACTCATCCGAGATCCGACCATCGAAGACCAGGTCCTGCATGGCGGCCATGGCGCGCACGTCGGCTTCCTCGCTGACCGAGCGCAACGTCACACCGTCGGAGAGGGGCACGTCGACGGCGAGAAGCTCGGCGCGCCCGATCATGATCGACTCGGGCTCTTGGGGCTCGAATCCGTTGTCGATCAGCGCGTCGTGGAGTCCGGGAGCACGATCGTGACCGCGGGTCTTCCACTCGACCCGGACGATCTCGGGATCGTCACGGTAGTGATCGAGCGCCGCTGCCACGAGGTGCGCCACGGGCTCGGCCTCGGTGCCGTCGAGGTGCGGATAGGTCACGAACCCTCGACCTCCCGCGAACGTGACCAGGCGCAGAGGGCCGAGGGAGCTCACCGCGATGGCGCTCGGCGTCTCTGCATCGGTGCGCAACTGTCGGTCGTAGGCCGCAAGCAGCTCTTCAGCCTTCGTCACAGGAACACCGCGTGATCACCCAGCCAGGCTTCAACCCGCGGGCGAGGGGTGGCCGCTGATCGAGCCGGCCGGCATCCAGGTGGACACGTGGTCGGCCACGATGGTCGAGGGGGAGCCGACCGTGGTCCCCTGCAGCCCGTGCTGGCCCTGGAACCCGACGGCCAGGGCCGGGGTCCCGCCCAGCTCGAAGCTGAACCCCTCGACCTCGACCCCGGCGAGCGCGTCATCCACCTCGTCGATCGTCTCGTTCGGCAGGCCCGCCGCCACGAGGACCCCGCGAGGGTCCAACAGCAGCGCCTCGCGCACGGACGCGTCAGCCTTCAGCCGTGCGACCAGGGCGTCGACATCGGCCTGGGCCTGCGCTTCGGTGTACTCAGCCATGGTGTCCTCCTCATCTCGTTCTCATGATGACGCCCGCTCCCGCCAGTGGTTACACGGGCGGATCCGGCCGACGACCGACCGCTACCGTGGCTCCGTGCCCTCCCAGGCCGAGCCGATCCTCGACACGGTCCGCCGGCGCTGCGCGGACAGCGCGACCACCTGGTCGGTCGACATCGACACGACCGAGTTCTGGGTCTACGCCGAGCCCGACGGGGTGATCCTGCCCAGCCAAGGATGGAAGCTCCACGTCTCGGCGGGAGCGGCCTCGGCGGAGCGTGTCCTCGACCGGGCGCTCGACGTGCTCGCCGGCGACGACTCGCCGACCGCGTTCAAGGTGGCCCGCTCGGCCGCCCTGCTCGACTCGCTCAACTGGGGCCTCAGCGGGCTGAGCCAGATCGGGAAGTTCATCACCGTCTACCCCACCGACGACGCCCAGGCCGTCCGCCTGGCCGACGCGCTGCACGACGCGACGGTTGGCGAGCGGGGACCTCGTGTGCCGTCGGACCGACCGCTCGTACCGGGCTCGCTGGTCCACTACCGCTACGGATCGTTCACCTCGCGCTACGGCCGCCTGGCCTCGGGTGACGTGGCTCCAGTCATCGAGGACCCCACCGGCGACGCGAGGCCCGATCGGCGGCGGCTCGAGACCCCCGAGTGGGTGACCGATCCGTTCGCCACCGAGGCCCGGGTCCCGCCGCCCGGCCGGTCCCGGGTCGTCGGCGACCGCTTCGTCCTGGCCGGCACCATGGCGCAGACCGCCCGCGGCTCGGTGTACGTGGCCGTCGATCTCGAAGGACCCGATCGGTGCGTGGTCAAGCACGCGCGACGCGACGCCCTGCTGCAGAGCACCGACACCGACGCCCGCGACCGGCTACGGGCCGAGGCCGCCACCCTGGCCCGGCTGGGCGAGGGCCCGTGGCCGACCTTGCTGGCCCTGGTCGACGACGGCGACGACGTCTTCCTGGCCGAGGACGAGATCCGCGGCCAGCCCTTGTGGCACGCTCTGGCCGCCCTCGCAGCCACGGGACGGCACCTCCCCGAGATCGAGATCACGCGACTCGGCGTCGAGCTGGCCGGCGCGCTGCAGCAGATCCACGACCACGGCCTGGTCGTGCGCGACCTCAAGGCTCCGAACGTCATCATCGACTCCGACGAACGGGTGCGGCTGATCGACCTCGAGTGCCAGGCCCTCGGATCGGACACAGGGCACTACGCGCTCGCCACCCGCGGCTACTGCTCACCCCAGCAACGTGGCCGGGAACCAGCGGCGGTCGCCGACGACGTGTTCAGCCTGGGCGCGTTGCTGTGGTTCATGGCCACCGGCGCGGACCCGTCGGCCGCCCCCGACCCCACGAACCTGTTGCAACGGTCGGTGCCGGCCATGCGCCCCGACCTCAGTCCTGCCCTCGGCGACGTCATCGCCACCTGCCTGGCCGACTCGACCGACGCGCGGTACCCGACGGCCAGCGACGTCGTCGCCGCGCTCGGCCGTACCGCCAGCCACCACCCGGTCTCGGCCGCCACGCCGCGTGCCCCGGGCCCGTCCCCCAGCCAGACGGCCGACGGGGTGGCCCTGCCGATCGGGCGGCCTGGGACGAGCGGGTCGACCACCTCGCTCGGATCCTCGTCCAGCGGGCCCGGCACGCCCCGACCGGTGGCATCACCTGGAAGGGCCGTTCTGGTCCCCACCTCTCGGATCTCGGCGCGGGCGACGCGGGAGTGGTGCTCGCCTTGGCCGCGGTCGCCTCGTGCCGGCCGGAAGATCACGATCGGCTGGCCGACACCATCGCAGCCGGGGCCGTCGGGCTGCTGCACGCGCCCGACCTCGAAGGCACATCACACGGAGGGCTCTTCGTCGGCGGGCTCGGCCCGCCTGTGGCGCTGCTGGCCGCCGGGACGGTGCTCGACGACACCGAGCTCGTCGAGGCCGCGTGCGAGCGCGCCCGCCGCGCCGCGGCGATGCCCGAGGACGGGGTCGACCTGGCTCGCGGGTCGGCCGGACGCATCCGGGCCTTCGGATGGTTCGAGCAAGCGACCGGCGACACGACGTGGGTCGATGCAGCGCGGGTCGGCGCCGACCACCTGCTGGCCACGGCCGATCACGACGACACCGGGTGCTGGTGGACCACGGGCGGCGGTGCGGCGGTCGACAGTCGACGCGTCGGCTACCTCGACGGCGCCGCCGGGATCGCCGACAGCCTGCTCGATCTCGCCGTCGTCACCGGTGAGGAGCGCCATCTTGAGGCGGCTCGCGACGCGATGCGCTGGATCGTCGCTCAGGCGGTTCCGGCGTCGGACGACGACCGCGGCATCACGTGGCCGACGGTGGCGGGCGAGGCTCCCGCCCTGCTCGCGTGGTGCACCGGCGCTACCGGCGTGGGCACCTTCCTGCTGCACGCGAGCGACCGGAGCCTGGCCGACGACCTCGACCTCGCCGCAGTCCTACCGGCCACCATCCACCCGGACATCGCGCCCACCCTCGACGGGTTGGTGCGCGCCGCCGCCACCACCGTGGCCACCGGCACCCGATCACTCGGGCCCTCGCGCTGCCACGGCCTGGCCGGATCGATCGACCTGTGCCTCGACGTCGCGGACACCGCCGAGGCTTTCGCCCTGGCCGACCTGCTGGGGATCTACCTCGCTGTCGCTCGTGGCGACGAGGCGCAGCCCAGCCCGGCCATCGAGGCGCCGCTCGACCTGGCCAACGGCTACCTCGAGGGCTGGAGCGGCATCCTGGCCACCGCCGCGCGCCTGGCCCGACCCGACACGCCCGACCTCCTCGGCCCGAGGTGGTGGTTCAACGCGGTGACGGACAGAGCTGCGCGACCCGATGGTCGATGGTCCGCCTACTGGGCGAGCGAGGCGTCGCGGCGCTTGGAGCAGTAGCGCTCGATCACACCGGTTCGGAGCGCATGAGGCGCGTCCGGACCAGCCCTTCGGGGACGCTGCTGCATTTTGAGCGGTTGACGAACGACCCAGGGAACCCGGGCCGAGGCACCTTCAATGCTCGTCGTTACGGAGCTGAGCCGCGGCGGGTTCGGGGTGAGCGATGTCGTAAAGTCGGGTCGGGGCGGCTGGCCGTTTGAGGCCCCTCCAGGTTTGACGGCCGGTCGTCTCGACGACTTTGGCGGCTATCCGGTGAATGCGGGTGTGACGCTGACGGCCTTCGCGGCTGGTGGGGCGGTCGTGGTGGTCGTCGGCGGTTCGGTGGTGGTCGTGGTCGGGGGGGGCTGGTTCGGAGCGGAGCCAGCCGGCAGGTTGACCGCAGCCACGATGAGCGAGAGGCAGTCGTCGTCGTAGGCGCTGGTGAGGTGCAACGTGTTCGGGCCCGGCTTGAGCACGCTGGTGATCGGGAACGACTTGAAGTCCCAGAGGCCCCCATTGGATTGGGTGGCGCTCGAGGCAGAGGCGTTGGGCACGGTGTTGCCGTCGAATATTTCGCCGGTGGGAGCCAGCGTCGTGGTGTTGACCACGACGGCGCCGTCCGGGAAGGACTGACCATCGGAGACGACCAGGTCGAGCGACGCGCTGCCGGACTTGTAGTTGATCCCGTTGAGCGTGACGTCCCAACCCGCTGGATCAGCCGGCGGGCCGGTGAACGCGATGTTCGAGTCGTTGCCGTTGAACAGGACGACGTCACGGTTGTTGGCGCTGTTGCCGTCGTTATAGAAGACGACGAGCTCCACGCCGTTTATGTCGACGCTCGGCTTGGTGAAGCCCGCCAGTGCGTAGGCGCCGTTGCCGTGGACCAGCGAGGTCACGTCGGCCCGGTAGGCCTGGCTGTTGGTGAAACTCCAGCAGTTCGACGACGAGACGCCAATGTTGGTGCCCGCAATCGCATGACCGGAAAAAGTGACCGCCGCGTTCGCACTCGGCGAGGTGAGGTTGGTCGGTCCGTGCCAGTAAAGGTAGGCCTTGGTCACCGGGCCGGACACGCCCGCCAGCGTGATCGTGCCCGTTCCTGTCGTCCCCCGCATACCGCCGAGGCCGGCGTAGGCCACGTCGGTGTTGAACACCGTCGTGAACGCCGTGACGGGGTTGGCCGCGGCCGGGGTGATCCCCAGAAAGCCGACCAGACCCAACGCCACCAAAGCCACGCCCGCAAACTTGATCCGGATCATCTTGTCGCCCTCCTCATGCTGGATACACGACCCAACTCCAGCGGGCACACCGTAACAACCCCGCCACACGGCCGCCCGCTTCGCATGCCCCTGCCGTCTCGGTTGATGGATCGCCTGGTGGCCCCTGGTGACCTGGCTTTAGGGACCGCCAGGGGCTCGCAGGGTGAGTGCGAGTCCGTCGAGTGCGGCTGGGTCGAGTGCGGTCTCAGTGTCGGACGATCTCTGTAGGTCGATGCCGATCGCTCGCATCGCGGCGTCGGCGAATTCGAGATCCCGAACAGAGAACACCACATGGGAGACCCGGTCGTGGGTGCCGGGAACCACAGCCAGCGCCGGTCCATGATCGAATTGCCACCGGCCGGGCTCGGTTGACTCGCCCAGCAGCCTGTCCCAGCGCGAGGGGTCGGTTGAGGTCACCACCACTTCGGCCAGACCGGTGATCCCGGCTGGGCTGCCGCCTTCATCGATGAAGGTCTGACCGAGTTGGGCCCGGAGCTCGTCGAGTTCGGGGATGTACTCACACAAGAAGGCCATCGACCCGGCCTCGAGCAAACCTGGGAGCATCGTGTTGGTCCACAAGGGGGACACCAGGCCGTCGCTGTGGCGGATACCTCGGGCGTCGAGTTCAGCCACCGCGGCCCTGGTTTCGATCGGTTCAAACGCGACCGACGCCCACCGACTCTGCTCGCTCGGGACCAGGAAAGGCACGTCTCCGTCAGATCTGTCAACAGCCAGGCTCGAGGTAGGACCGGCCACCAGTCCGACCGTGACGAACCCGCCGTAGTCACTCAGCGGCCAAGCCGGGACAAGCCCAAGCACGTCCTGGAGGCGACGAGCAAGGGCTTCGGGGTCGCGGGTCGCGACATTCACGTGATCCACCGCCACGACCAGACCCGCCGAAGTCTCTGGCGACATCGTCCCTCCCAAGGCGACCGACGTTGGAACAGTCGCCGCCGCTGATCCGACGAACACCGTAGGCCCCACTCGCCACGACCGCCTCCCTCAACGCTCAACGGCACATCGGCGTGCGCCCGAGCGCCGGTTCGGTGCGGCGGGTCGGGCCTGCGTCCCGGTGCCGCTGGCGATCGTGCTCGCCTTTGGGTTCGGCCGGCTCTTCTGGCGTTTCACCCAACTCATGGCCATTTTCGGCGACGAGGAAATCGTCATTCGAAACTTCTTCACGACTCGGTTCGTCCTGCGGTCGGACTTCAAGGAATTGCGCGCTGTCCCCTTCTGGGTCACGTTGGTCACGCACTCGGGCAGGGTCATTCCGGTTGCTGCCCTCAGCACCGCATCGGATGTCCGGACGTCAGAGCGGCTAGAGAAGCTAAATCGGTACTTGCAGGCTGAATAGAGCTACTTCGGCGGATCATTCGAGGCCGTGCCAGGACGCCCGAAGGGCACATCGGCGTAAGCCGGGCGGGGTTTCGGTCGTATCGAGGGCTAGAACCTTGTGGTGCGCGTGTTGGTGAGTGCCATGCCTGCGGTCGGCCATGTGGTTCCTCTTCTGGGGGTGGCCGGGGCGTTGTCTGATGCCGGTCATGAAGTTCTGTTCGCCACCAACCCTGAGCGCCACGGGCTTATCGTTGATGCTGGCTTGGAGCCGGTGGCCGCGGGGATGAGCGCGTCGGAGATGAGCGCAGAGCGCCTCCGGTTGTGGCCCGAGACCCGAGATCAACCCGCGAGTAGGTGGGCGACGCGGATGTGGGCGCAGATCATGGGGCCGTCCAGTCTGAATGACTTGCGTCGATCATCGTCGGCGTGGCAGCCGGATGTGGTGGTGCACGACGAAGGCGACTACGCGTCGCCGCCCGGCGGCCGCCTCGGCCGGCATCCCCTGGGTCACCCACGGTTGGGGAAGTCCGCTGCGCCCACTCGACGAGCTCACCGAACTCACCGAACTCACCGCCGGTTTGTGGGAAGCCTGCGGGCTGGCGGTCCGGCCGGCCGGAGGTCTCTACGCCCACGCCCTGATCAACCCGTGTCCCCCTCTCCTCCAAGCCCATCCGCCTGGGGCCGAGGTCGTGTGGCCGATCAACACGCAAGCCGGGGGCGATCACGACGAGGCGCTCACCGCCGATGTCTACGTCGGATTCGGCACCGTTCCCATCTTCGCTGACGCCGCCGATGGAGCTGGCGGCCGCGGTGCAAGCCTGCACCGCTCAGGGACTGCGCGTCCTGGTCACCGCACCCGATCCGCAGCTTCGTGAGCAACTGCAACGCATCGATGAAGACCTGGTAGATGCTCGGCCCTTCGTGCATCTGGGCGCCCTGCTGCAGTCGTGCAAGCTGGCGATCTGCCACGGCGGGGCCGGAACTGTGCTCGCGGCGCTCAGTGCTGGCGTACCCCTGTTGATCGTGCCGCGCGGGTCACCCAGCCAGCTGCGAATGGCCGCCGCCTGCGAGCAGGCCGGTGTCGCCCGGCAGTGCCGCGCCGACGCAATCGGGGCCGGCGTCGAGGAGACGCTCAGAGACCCGTCGCTGACCCACGCCGCCCAAGCCGCCCGACGCCAGATCGCGGACCTGCCATCACCAGCGGCCGTGGCCGCATCCCTCCAAGCCCTCGTCGCCTCTCAATGACGCGGCGCCGCACCGAACGGCACGTAGGCGCTCCTCGCGACCGTCCCGACTTGGGTGTGACGCGGTCGCCGCCAGCGAAGGACGAGCCCGAGCGACCTGAGCTCACCGCAGCCCCCGCGGCGTTTCGAGTCAACAGGAGCGCTGGCACGGTCCTGTGACACATTCGGGCCGTCGCGTGCCTCTCTTAGGGTGACCTCCAGATCTGATCGAGCGACGGAGACCGGATGCCGCACCCCGAGCCTGACTTCGAGGACTTCGCCGCCCGATACGGCCGGCGCCTCTACCAGGCCCTCGTTCTGATCGCCGGGGTCGACCCTGCCCACGACGCCACCACCGACACCCTGGTCTACGCCTGGCAGCACTGGGACCGGGTCAGGCGGCTCGACAACCCGGAGGGGTACCTCTACGTCATCGCCCGCCGCCGGCTGAGCCGTCTGCATCCCCCTCGCGTCGTGCTGCTGCCTGTCCCCGAGCGCGCCGAGGTGCCCGATGTCGAGCCGCACCTGATCGACGCCCTCAACCAGCTGAGTGAGATGCAACGGCAGGTCGTGTACCTGGTCGAGGGGTTCGGCTGGGGGCTGACCGACGTCTCGCGGATCCTCGGCATCTCGGTGTCGACCGTCCGCAACCACCTGGCCCGCGGCCTCGACCGGCTGCGTGCCCAACTGAAGGTAGGTACCGGAACCGATGCTTGAGATCGGAGAGCAGCTCCGCCTGCACGCAGACTGGTTCGAACACCAAATGCCCACCATCGTCGTGCCCACCGACGTTCCCCGACTGGCCGGTTCGTTCGAGGCGGTCGAGGAAGCGCTCCTTCGCTCGCCGGAAGGGCCCGTCGCGGCCGGCGATGCGATCCCCGCCGCCAGCGGCGACATCCAGCGACCAGACCGCAGGCCCCGCGCCAGTCGGCACGTGTGGAGCGCGCTGGCCGCGGCCGCGGTTCTCGCCGTCGTGGTGGCCGGCGTGGCGGTGATGCGGTCGCGCACGGTGCGACCGGCGCCCACGAAGCCGACCGCGCCGGTGTCGGGTCTGATCGCGACCGGGCACGACAGCGTGCTACTCCCCCGGTCGACGCCGTCCGGTCTCCTGGCCGGCGAGGTCACGACCGGCTCGCCCGCCGTCGCGTTCCTGCCTGGACTCGACAGGACGGCGGCCCCCACCACCCAGCTGTTCGGCGCCGACAGCACGCCCGAGCTGGAGCTCACGATCCAGCCGGATCCCACCCCGGTCGATCAGATCGCCGGCACCGCCGAGACCGTGCGAGGCACGTCCGGAAGGCTGGTCCCGGCGGGACAGCCCGTGATCATCCGCAGCAGGAACGGTGCCAGCTACTTGTACGGCTGGGACACGATCGACGATCGGTACACCTGGTACGAGGACGGCGCGTACATCACGGCGAACTTCAAGAACGTCACGGCCCCGCAGGCCCTCGACGCGATCGACGGGCTCCAATGGGTGTCCGCGGACGCGTCCGCCGGTTTCGTCGCGGCGAGCGGTTCCGGCCTGACGACCCTGTTGGCACCCACGTCGGCGCGCTCGAGCGGACTCGGCCTCGAGGCGGACATCGACTACGTGGTCGAGCCGGCGGACGCGACCTCGGTGAAGCTCGTGACGTGTCCGGGCGGGGTGGGTGACTGCCCGAACATCTCCGTTGACTACGCGACTGCCCGGCTGAACGGCGTGGAGGCCGCCGACGGATCGGTGACGCTGTCGGTCGACGGGCGCACGAACTCGAACGGCGACAGCACCCCGGGCACCTACCTCCAGAGCTGGCCCGACGGGGCCGCCGTCCAGGTCGACTTCGGTGACGCGCAGCCGGTCGACCCCGATCTGGCCAAGCGGATGACCGCCGGGGTCGAGCTCAGCGACCAATCGGGTCTCGACCAGCTGAAGCAGGACATCTCAGCCGGGCTCGACGCCTTGCCGGTGCTCGCCGCAGCCGAGCTGCCCGGCGGACGGGTCGAGGTCCACGGATCCGGCCTCCTGTCCGTCACGTGCATGACACCGGTCGGCGCCACGCCAACCTGCGGCTCCGGTGCGGTCCTCACCCACGGCCCCCCGACCGGAGGCATCACCGTGAGCGCCATCGTCGACGGTCACTGGATCGTCGCCGCCAGCAGCACCACCGCCGGCACGCTTGCGTTCGCATCTGGCGACACCCTCGCCTTCGACAAGCCGGCCGGGCCGGACTTGCACGCGCAGACGACGGCGGTCACCGTCGGGGCCACGACCTACCAGCTCGGTCTGGTCGACGTGCCCGACGGGGTGACCGGCATCATGCTCACGCAGTCGTCGACACCGGGCAACATCGGGGGCGGAAGCATCGAACGACCGTCGTCCTGACGTCACCCGATCCGGTATCTGCTTCGCCTGACCTGCCCACAACCGCTGCATTTCGTGTGACGTCCGCGGGGGAGCTTGTCACCGCGCCTGAGCGAGAGGCGTCTCCTACGCGCCAGAGCGAGGCGCCAACCAGGCGATCCGAACGGCACATCCGACCGACGTATGGTCACCTCACGTACCGTGCCGTCGGGTCGGCTCTGTCGAGAGGAGCGTGCCGTGAAGATCGCGGTGATCGGGGCGGGCAATGTGGGCGCCGCCCTGGGTCGGGCTTGGTTGGGAGCGGGCCACACCGTGACCTTCGGGGTGCGGAACCCCGACGCACCCGGGGTGGCCGCGCTCGTCGCCGAGCTGGACTCAGGTGTCAAAGCCGAATCCCCTTTGCTGGCCGTGAAGGGTGCCCAGGTGGTCGTGTTGGCGGTGCCGGGCGGGTCGATCTCCGACGTCGTGTCCCCTCTGGCGGGCGACTTGGCCGACAAGGTCGTGATCAACGCGACGAACGACATGAGCCCGAACGCAGGATCCACCAATGCAGCGGTGAAGGAGGTCGCACCCGGGGCGACGGTGGTAAGGGCGTTCAGCACCCTCGGCGCTGAGAACTTCGGTCACCCGGTGATCGGTGGAGTTCCCGCTGACATCTTGTGGTGTGGGCCCGATGATGCCGTCGACGTCGCCGAGCAGCTCATCGGCTGCATTGGCCTTCGTCCGGTACGGGTTACCGCCGACGGCGCCGAGGGGATCATCGATGCCGTGTTCCACCTGTGGGTGGACTTGGCGGTTCGTCAGGGCCGAGGCCGACGACTCTCGATCAACGTCGTCACCGACTGACCGGTTGGGGACGTCCTCCGGCGAAGAGGTCGTGTCGACTCCGACCGGTGCGCGGAACGGCACTTCGGCGCTAGCCCTTTCGCGCTGATCCGGGCACAATCGCATCCGTGGATGGTTCGATTCGGCTGGTCACCGTCGTTCTAGAGGTTGCCGACCTCGACCGATCGCTGCGGCTCTATCGCGACGGGCTAGGCATCGATCTTCACCTGACCGACCATGAGGGCGCAGAACACGGCGCTGGGGATCGTTGGATCAGCGGTCGCCATGCGGCCACAAGTTGGACGGCTGGAGCGTTCCTGCACTTCGCGCTCTACGAGTCCAAAGGCGAACGGACCAGCGGGGCGCAGTTGAGCTTCGAGGTCACCGATATCGCCGCCGCCCACGATGCCGCTCGGTCAGCGGGCGCCGAGGTGCTCCATGATCCCCGCCCTGAGCCGTGGGGCAGCAGTGCTCGCTATCGGGACTTCGATGGCAACGTGATCGAGTTGACCCAGCGTGTGTAGTACCTGAACTTGGTCCTGCCCGCCGTCTAGTGGCCGCGCGCGAACGGCACATCGGCCACCTGCCGACGCGTCAACTGTCCGACGTTGTAGCCGGGTAGCTCTTGCGGAGCAGGCGAACCCCGCCGAGACCGCAGCCCACCGCGATAAGCCCGTACACAGCAGCGAAGCCCCACGCGTAGAAGTCGAGACTGGTCAGATGAAACGCCAGGATCTTCAACGCGGGGGGACGAGGACACGCCCGCGCTGATCACCGCGGTCGAGACCGCGCTCGAGCGCGAGCTAGCGCATCAGATCATGCGCCAGGGTGGCAAACCCAGGATCCGGTCGGTGAAGACCGCCGCCTGCCTATGCGAGCAAGGGACCGAGGGCAACGAGCTGTTCCTCCTGCTCGACGGCGTGCTCGCCGTCGAGGTCGACGGCACAGTCGTGGCCGAGGTCGGCCCCGGTGCGGTGCTCGGCGAGCGGGCCGCACTCGAATCAGGCCGCCGCACCTCGACGCTCAAGGCGCTCACGCCGGTCCGGGTCGCGCTGGCCACCGTCGACGAACTGGCTCCCGAGGCGCTCGGTGCGCTGGTAGAGGAGCATCGCCGCGAGGACGACCCACCCCCCGCCGCCAACTATTGACCTGCCGAGACATGAAGTCACCGGCGCGCCCGAACGGCACATCGGCGTCCCGATCGCTATTGCCAGACGCTGGCCCATGGGATCAGCGACGCACCCGGAGAGAGGGTCTGGGCGACGGTAGTCTTCGATCGTTTGGGGGTTCGCCTCGTTGGCTACTAGCGGGTTCGTAGAAACGCCCGATGGCTTCCAGCTCTCGGTCCGTGTCCTGGGCGAGGGTTCGAGATGGCTCGTGGTGCCGGGCATCGGCGCAGAGCACGATTTCGGGTGGCTGGCTCAGACCTGCCGCGGCGTGTTCTTCGACATACGAAACCGCGGACGCTCCGACGCCGTCGACGCATCAGGGAAGGTCGGCCTGCCGGTCGAAGTCGATGACATAGATGCTGTGCTGGCATACGTCGGGATCGAACGGGCGAGCCTCCTGGGTTGGTCCTACGTCGGGCGCATTGCTGCGCTCTACGCGGCACAACGCGCCGAGCGGGTCGACCGACTCGTGCTGGTCTGTCCCTCAGCTCCATGTCAGTCGTTGCAACCGCCGCCCACTGAGCCTGATGCAGCCGTTCTCGCTCGACTGGAATGGCTCGCCCAGTCGAGACTCGACAAGACCGACCCAGTCGCGTACGCACGAGCTTGGCGGAGCATTGTGGTACCTCTGCGGATGCACGACCCTGCTGCGTTCGACCGCCTCGGCGGCGATCCAAGCATCTGGCCCAACGAGTGGCCAGAACACATGGAAGACGCTCTGGCGCGGGTCTTCGCCACGTTTCCCGACGGGTTCGACTGCCGGTCGACGGTGACCCGGATCACATCGCCCACTCTGGTCATCCACGGCGACGCAGACACCACTCCAGTCGTCGCCTCCGAGGAATGGGTCCGAGCGATTCCCAACGCCCGCCTCCTGGTGCTGCCCGGTGTAGGGCACTTCCCGCAGGTGGAAGCAGCGAGCGCGTTCTTCGACGCAGTGGACACGTTTCTCCAAGGCTCCTGGCCCAAGGACTCCAAGCCGCGCACATAACGGCACTTAGGGTGCCTCGCCTGATCTCGTCAACCCGTTGCAGTCAGATCGCCGTCGGGGTGATGGGATGGGCGAGCGGGGCGCGGAGGAGTCGGGTCGCTTTGGATCGCGCAATCCCACATCCTGTGCATGTGACCGATCAGCGGCTCCCCCGCGCCGCCTACCAGCGAGCGCGACCCGGCCTCGTAACCGCGCTGGCAGGCCTCGGTGGCCGGGTAGTCCTCGCCCGAGAGAATGGTGACGTTGACTTCCATCACCGACTCGCAGATGGCCCGATTCGTCTCGTCCATGACCGCTGGCATGCCCTCGGTCATCTGGATGGTCGACTCCGCCGGTCGGCGACCGGGCGATATCCGGTGCAACGATCCACCACCGCCGAGGTGGTCGATCAGCACGGTCGACGGGAAGATGCACGTGACCATGATCGTGTCGAGCCGATCGGGCCACTCGTCTTCAGGGATGTTGGCCAGGTTCTCTATGCCCTTGAACGGCACGGTCATACGGCAATGCGGACCGAACGTGTCGACGGCGCAGTGGTCGGCGAGGAAGGGCATCAGACTCTCCCGGTGCAACGCCGGCACATGGTAGGCCTCGACGTTGAGGTCGATCCCGAGTTTCCAGTTCGCCGCGATGTGGAAGGTGCGATCGCTACCGCTGCGATAGCGGTCGTAGCCCAGCCATGAGTACTCGTCACCCAGCGGATCCAGGAAGCCCTTCACCTCGACATCGGGTCGCAGGCCGACGACGACCAGACCACATTGCTCAGTGACCGGCAATGGCTGGAGCCCGGCGATAGCCGGGTCGAAACCGGGAAAGCGGTCACGCTGGGGCAGGCCGCGCAGCGCTCCATCGAGGCTGTAGCTCCAGGCGTGGTACGGGCAGGTGAGGCGCCGGGTGTTGTCGACACCGTCGCAGAGGGGCATCCCGCGGTGGGTGCAGGCGTTGAGGAACGCCCGCAGCTCGCCGTTGTCGCCGCGGGTCACGACCACCGGAACACCGGCAACGTCGCGGGCCACGATGTCGCCCGGCTCGGCCACGTCGCCCGACCAAGCGATCACCTGGGGCGTGCGACGGAAGAGGACCTCGCGCTCGATCTCCAAGCGCTCCGGGTCCGTGAAGATCGAACCGTCACCGACGAAGGTACCCTCGCCCAGGTCGGTCGTTCTGCCGATCGTGTTGGCGATCATCCGCCGCCCGAGCGCGATCATCTGCGGTGAGGCGGCCATCAGGCCCCCACCACGCTTGCAGCGATGTCGTTGTGGATCACACGATCGGTCACGGCCCGTCCCCCTGGGCTTCGGTCCGGCATCGATCGCCGAACCCCGCTCAGGATGGTGCCGAGTACCCACCCATGAGCGCCATCCTTTGCGCTGCGCAAACTCAGGGGCGACGGGAGGGCTTGGCAGCTGGCTCGTGACCACCTAACGCCTCAGTGACCGCTCCCGCGGCCATCCTGACCTCGTGGCCGATGGCCTTGACCTCTCGACCCGACAGCGACCGGTCGAACGGACTCAGCGCGATCGCCAGCTCCACTGCCCCCGCCGGTCCGAACACGGGCGCGCCGATGCCGGTCACCCAATAGCTCGCTCGGCCGTCGATCTCGGTCACCAGGTGTTCGTCGTGGGACAGCATCCGGCGCAGCTCCCGATCCCGGGCCGGCGAGGGCGCGGCTTGCAAACGATCGAGCACCTCCTCGCCCAAACCTTCGTCGCGCCGGGCCTCCACCGAGTAGCCGAGCTTGCGCAGGCGAGCAAGCGTCGTGCGCAGACGCTCGGCCCGGTTGTGCGACAGCGACGGGTCGGAGCGAAGCCACTCGCCGACCTCGTCGGGCGCGGCCCACGCCAGGAAGACCGCACCCAACGGCGGGACGAGGGGGATCAACTCGCCGATCCTCATGGGTGCCACGGGGTGGTTTGGGTCCCAGGTGTAGTGCACCAGGCGAGCCCAGCGGCGATCACGCACGAAGGCGTAGCAGGGCGAGCCGAAGGCCTTGGACAGCCGGTCCATGTGGTGCCGTGCGATGGCCAGACTCGGGTAGCGGTCGGCCGCGACCCGACCAGGCTCCACCAGCGCCGGACCGAGGTGATATCGGCGGTCCGATGGTTCACGAACGAGGTAGCCGGCGCTCGTCAGGGCCGCGAGGACGTGCACCATCGTCGACGACGATTCGCCCAGCTCGTCGGCCAACTCGGTGAGGGTCGCGCCAGCATTCTGGCCGGTCAAGAGGTTGACGATCGCCACCACCCGATCGATCTGAGGCGCAGGTCGAGGCACGATCGTTCAGCCTAGGGCTGGGTCGCGGGCAGGCTCCTCGACTCCTCGACCCGGCGATTGGGCTGAACAGGGACTTCCCGGCGGTGTGCAGCGGTGGGCCTCGGGCGGCCCCCGAGACGAGGAGTCCGAACGACGGTGACCGCGCCCGAACGGCACATCGGCGTGCGCCCGAGCGCCGGTTAGGGCGCCTCGTCCCTCCACGGGCGACCCAGCCAAAAGGGGAGCCGAGCCCGCGCGACACCGTCGTGCCGCGTGGGCTGAGGTCGCTCCCGATCACCTGGACTAGGTGATGGCCAGGTGCTCGATCACCTGGAGGGTCGCCCCGGAGCCCGAGAAGGTCCCGTAGCCGACCAAGGTTGAGAGGACACCCGGTGTCGGGCCACCCCCGGAGGTGATCAGGAAGGTGCCGTTGGTGGACCCCTTTGGCGAGGTCGTGCCGTAGGCCCTGATGGTCACGGGCCCGGTTTGGCCGCCGAAGGAACAGTCGCAGTTGAGGAACGCGGTGAACGCCGACGACCCGTTCGGGAAGACGGTCGAGAGCACCGCCTCGCCCGTCGAGCCGGGCGGTTGGGTGGGATCGAAGGTCCCGGACCCGGTCAGCCCCGATCCGGCAAGGGTGAAGTTGAACAGGTCGGCCCGGAGCTGGTTCCCCTGGGACGTCGTCACCGGGGGCAGCGACGCGGCGGGGGTGGACGTGATGCTCCCGGAGAACGTCTGAAGCGTCTTCGTGCTCACCACGAAGTGCTGGTCGATCCCTCCGGGGGGCACGGATCCGGGCGCCGGGTTCGGGAGCACGACATCAAAGCCGCACTGCCCGGTGGCGAAGCCGCCGACGAGGTCGGCGGAGGCGCCATCACCGAACTGCGGGGCCGGCTTGTTGCCGGTGCAGATCATGTTCCGACGGATCAGGTTGTTTCCGATCTCCATGGCGTCGGGGTCACCGAACTTGTTCCCCTGGAAGAGGGCGCTCCCGCCGATCTGGTTGCGCAGCGATCCGAGCCAGCAGGAGGAGACGTTCGAGATCGTGTAATCGCCCCCGATGGTGGAGTCTTCGACGTCGCTGTAGACCGGACTCCCGGCGACCGCCGACCCGGTGTCCAACGACCAGGGTGGCGGAGGCGTGGCCGCAAAGCATCCTCCGGTCTCCACGCCTCCCATGGTGCCGCCGCCGCCACCGATCATCGAGAAGCTGCCCTTGATGAAAGAGGAGTGGACCACCACGGCCAACGCGTTGGACGCCGTGAGGCTGCCGTCGATGTGGGCCGCCGAGATGCCCGGCGGGTTGCTGCACGCGCTGTTCGGCGAGCAGCCGAGCAGCGCCACCGCGCCGCGCCCGACCAACAGGTTCCCCTGGACGGTCAGGACGGCGGCGACGGCCGGCGATCCTGTCGGATCACCGGGGCTGCCGTCGTCCAGCAGGGCGCCCGGTGCGATGGTCAGGTCGCCACGCACGGTCACGTTCCCCGCAGGCATGGAGCAGACACCTTTGATCAACATCGACGGGTAGCTACCGGCCGGGATCGGGCCACCAGTGCACACCGTCGCCACCGACAGCGGTGTGGCGCTCGCGCTCGCAGCTGGAGCGACCGCCATCAACGCAATCATCAGCGGAACCAACGCGACACCGGCCCGGAGAGCGGACCTCCCAGTGCAACGCCCGCGTGCTTTGTCCCCCATGGCATCTCTCCCCTCTAGTTGAACCCCAGCGGTGAGCACATCGCGCGCCAGCGCCGCCACGACGTCGGCCAACTACGACCGTAACCCTGTGCCCCGCGCGCGTCTACGGGACGAATGCTGAACTCTGGATCAGTCTTCGGGAGCGGGCCGAGGTCCACAACGGGCGCGCCGAACGGTACGTCCGCGCTCGCGCGAGGACGCTCGAGCGCCCGCCCGGCTCGTTCCTGGCTGATTGCGCTGAGTTGGGGGGTCAGCTCCCAATGAGGCGTTGACCGACGTCGACGCGGTTACCGTCGGGATCGGCGAACACGAACCCGCGCAGGCCGTAGTCGGCGTCTCGCAGCCCTTTGATGATGCGGACACCCGACGCCCGCAGGTGGTCATGGAGAGCTGTCGCGTCGGTCACCAATAGGTGGGCGACGTTGTGGGTGCCAGCGAGGTGATCGCGGACGAGGGTGAGATGCAGCTCAGCGTCATCGCGATGAAGGATCACGAACCCCGGCGGGTCACCGTTGGTGAAGGTGACGGTTAGGCCGAGCACGCCTTCGTAGAACGAGCGGGCGCGGCGGATGTCGGTCACAGGGATCACCGCGGCGACCCGCCCAAAAGGGATCCCGGGCACCGGTGTGCTATCGGTCATCGTGCTCCTCGCCCGCGGAGACCGTGCTCCGGGACGGCGGTTCACGCGGCGGTGCGCGGTGGCCAGTACGGAAACCCGACGTTAGCAGTTCCGTGTCTGGCTTCAGCCCGTTCCAGAGGGCGCACAGAAAACCACCTCCGCGCTTCTCAAGGCCTCCAACGAACCCAGGGTGATTCATCTCGCGAGGGGGCCGCGGGGCGGATCCGGGTTGTAGTTGATGAGGTGCTGTCAGCGCCGCACGCGGTACGCCACGTGCACCGCGCCGTTGCCGAAGCGACGCTCATCGATGAGCTCGAGGTCGAGGCGCAGATCGGTGGGGAAGGCTGGCTTGCCGGCGCCGACCGTCACCGGGGCGAGCACCAGGCGGACCTCGTCCACGACATCGGCGCGCAGGGCGTGCGCGGCGAGCTCGGGTCCGCCCACCAGCAGGTCGGCCGACGACCCCTCCTTCACGGCCCGCACCTCGTCGGCGTCGAACGCGGTGACGATGCGCGTCCGCTTCGTGATCGGTTCGGCGAGGGTGGTGGAGTACACGAGCTTGTCCGAGTCCTGCCACGCCGCGGCGAAGTCGGCGTACACCGGCGACTCCTCGGCGAAGCCCGTATCCGTCTCCCAGACGGCCATCGTCTCGTACATGCGGCGGCCGAGCAGCTGGGTGCCGATCCCGCGCATCATGTCGTTGTAGTACACGTGCACGTCTTCGTCGGGCACCGACCAGTCGAAGGAGCCGGTGGCGTCCTCGGTGAAGCCGTCCAACGAGTTGTTAGTGGCGTAGATGAGCTTCCCCATGTGTTCCTCCGAGCGAGTTGCGGCGGTGGTCCCGATACGTACGACGAACCACCTTCGCATTCTCATCGCGACCGGGAGTCAGCCGAGGCGCCGGTCATCACACCTAGGGCGCTCGCGCGGACGAGCCCGAGCGCCGGTCATGTGCTCGTCACGTCGGTCTCATCGGGCACATTGGTGGCGAACTGGGCCGAGGTGTGAGGAACGATGAGGTCATGGATCTCACGGGATGGCCACCAGCGACGGTGTTGGCGGCGTGGGACGTGCGAAAGGTCGAGGCGCTGTCGGGCGGACAGGGTGAGTCGTTCCGGGCTGGGCCCCTGGTGCTGAAGCCGGTCTCCGAGCCTGAACGCGCCACCTGGTTGGCGGAGGGGTTGGAGCAGCTGCCGCAGGTTGAGGGGCTGCGCATTGCCCAACCCGTGCGGTCACGCGTGGGCGGCTTCGTGGTCGATGGTTGGTCAGCCTGGCGTTGGCTTGAAGGAAAGCACCGGCAGCGGTCTTGGGAGGCGGTTCTCGAGTTGTCCGGAAGATTCCACGCGGCGCTCGCCAACCTGCGTTGGTCCCCCCGAGCGGAGGGATCCGACCGCTGGTCCCATGCCGACCGTGTGGCCTGGGGCGAGACGCGGGACGCGCTTCCGCCAGCAGTCGAGCACCTTGTTGCGCGACGCCGACCCGTTGATCTGCCTCGGCAAGTCATCCACGGCGACCTCGGTGGCAACGTCCTGTTCCACGACCAACTGCCGCCGGGTGTCATCGACGTGAGTCCGTTCTGGCGCCCCGTCGAATACGCGGATGCCATCGTCGTAGCCGACGCACTCGCCTGGGGCGGAGCTGACGAAAGCCTCGCTGAGGGGCTCCTGCAACGCCAAGGCGACCAGCTACTCCTGCGTGCTGTGCTCTTCCGAGTCGCCGTCGACGCGACTGAGGTCGGACCCTACGGTCGGGTCATCTCGCTGCTGGGCTCCTAGGCCCCAGCCCCGCTGAATGCCGTTGCGACCATCTGACTGCGACCACGCGTCCCCCAGCACGTCAGCGCTCTCGATCGAATGTCCCCGATCCTGGCTGTAGCACACGCCCAACGGCACGTAGGCGTGCCCGAGCACCGGGTCTGTACATGTTCCAGATCGCCCGTCGAATCGCACCTACACCGCAGCCGTGTCGTGCTGCCGGACAGCACGGAGCTGACTGCCGCGTCCTTCGGCAGCGCCGATCCCTACGCCCGCGATGTGCCCCCCGACTTCGGGCTGTACCTCCACGAGAGATGGCGGCCGCCGTGGCCCCACGAATACCTGGACTGGCCCGACTTCAGCGTCCCAGGGGATCCGGCGCTGGTTGTCGCTGCGCTCGAGTCGCTGCTTCAGCGGGCACGTACAAGCCAACGCGTTGAGATCGGCTGTTACGGCGGCCACGGTCGCACTGGAACCGCGCTGGCTTGTCTCGTCATCATCTGCGTTGGGCCGATTCCTAGCTGTTTTGCTTGACGCTGCTCGTGGTGGCACCTCACGATGGGTGGCGGGTCGGGCCGGGTGGCGGCCCGTGACCGGGGAGGGTGCCGAGGTGTCTGGGACCGAGAGCCGCGATGTCGTCGAGGTGCCGCGAGCGGTGTGGGAGGCGATCGAGGCGCGCCTGGCGCAGTTGGAGCACGCGGTCGGGGTGGGCGCCAAGGCTCCGGTGGCGGCTGCCGCCGATGGGCTGACCGACCGGCGGGGTCTGCTGAAACATGGGGCCGTGTTGGCGGCGGGGGCGGTGGCGGGCGGCGCCGCGTTGGTCGCCGCGCAGGCTGCTCCAGCAGCGGCCACCACGGGGACCATGCAATACGGGACCTCCAACAACGCCGGATCGGACCACACCGACCTGTTCTCGAGCTCGATCGACTACGTGCTCGGGCTGCACATGACGACGACCGAAGGCACGGGCGCTGTCTGTCGCTCGACGACTCCAACGGCAGCGGCTTCCCCGGGGTGGGTTATCTCGTGAGCGCCACGATCCAGAACACCGCGAATCCCTTCCCGGCGATCGACGCTCTGTCCAACGGGTCGGGGCCTGGCGTGAGCGGATACGCGAAATCTGCCGGCGTGCTCGGCGCGGGATCGGTGGGGGTGCTGGGCCAGGCCACTGGCACCGGGTTCGGCGTCGTGGGCAACGACAACGACGCGTTCAACGACAAGGCTGGGACCGGCGGCGGGGTGCAGGGACAGCTCTACAACCCGAACAACAGCTCGGTAGCAGTGGAAGCGACCACGGCAGGGACCGGCAGCGCCATCGACGCCCGGATCACCAACGGGTCCAGTGAGGCGATCGCGATCTTCGCCACCACCGTCGGCTCCGGTGCGGCTATATACGGCCAGCAGACCTCCGGGTTGGACGCCGCCGCGGTGTATGGAGACTCGTTCATCAGCGGCGGCCCCGGTGTGCAGGGCGTGTCGGGCAACTTCGGAGTCGCCGGGGTGCTGGGTTCAGGCGCGGCCGGCCCGGGCGTCGAAGGTGATTCGGGCAACACCTACCCAGGCGTGTTCGGCTCCTCCATCGGGACCGGCCACGGCGTGGAGGGCCAGATCACCAACGCGGCCAGTACCGCCAACGGGGTGTACGGCACCACCACCGGGAAGGGTTCGGGGGTGGCCGGGCTCACCACCAGCGCCACCGGTGCCGGTGTCTCGGGGGTGTCGAACGCGTCCGGCTACTACGGCGTGGGTGTGGTCGGGACCCAGAACAGCCTCGGCTCCGGGGTGGTCGGCAAGTCCACCAGCGGCAACGGCGTGTACGGCACCACCACCAACGGCATCGGTGTCTACGGCGCGTCGACCACGGCCCGGGGCGGTCAGTTCTCGGGCGGACCCGCCCAGATCAGACTCGTCCCCGGCACCGCCGCCACCCACCCCGCCTCCGGCAAAGCCGGCGACATCTTCGTCGACTCCACCGCACGCATCTGGTTCTGCACCGTCACCAGCACCACCACCGCCACCTGGAAACAAATCCAAGTCGCCTAACCCGCACCGAACGGCACATCGGCGCCCGTTGGACGGCTGGCTGGGGGCCGATCTCCTAGGGGTTCAATGCGTGGCTGCCCAAAACAGCACGAGCGCTGCAACGTCGACTGCCAACAGACCGAGCACCGTGGTCAGGACCGCTCGGCGGTGCCACCCTGCTACGTCGGCAGCCTCCCGAAGCTGCGAGACAAGCGCACATCGCTCGCGTAGCGTGCCCCAGCTCCCCCGCCACAGAAGTCGGGAAGGAAGCGAGAGGATGGCCATCCCGCCGAACCCCAGCGCTGGGACAGCGGCGATCAGCGCGACGGCCGGACTGACCTGCCGCCGACCCGAGACAGGCGACCGCGATGCCCGCGTAGAACACGCTGAGCCCAATGACAAACGTGCGCGCACGACTTGGCTCGTCGAAGAAGCGGCGAGCCTCAATCCCACGGGAGTCCGCCATGACCCCCGACTCTACGGCTCGCGGGAAGCGCCGAACGGCACGTAGGGGCGCCCGCATGATCGAGCCGAGCGCGGGCTGGCCCGTGAGGGAGAACATTCGCTTCTAGCTGGTGGAGGTCGATGCCGACACGGATTGGCCGCCGGGTGCTTCCACGATCGGGGGCCGAAGGTGACAGTGGTCGCTGGCGTAACTCAGGTACTCACCTCTCGCCCGTCGGTCTGCGGCCGAGACGGGCATCGAAAGCAGATGGGTCACCGCGCTGCGGTCGGAGGCGCTGTTGGGATCCAAACGGGCGATCGATCTGAGCACGGCGAGGTCGCTCATCATCTGACGCGCAATCGCCGGCGGGGCGCTGGCGTAGGCGCTCTGGAGGAAGGGAAGCTCACGTTGGTAACCCCGGATCACCTCCGACGCGAATTGATCCGGGGTGACCGTGTCGGAGGTGTTGAACGATGGCTCCCGCCATGCCTCGCGAAGAAAGCTGCAAAACGCCGACGACAGGTGAGCACTCGGGGTAGACGTGGACGGGATCGCCCCCGAGTTGGACGAGCACGCCATAGCCGCGCACGTGCAGAGACCCAGAAGAGCCAGCCGCCATCCCCGCATCCCGAGAACCTAGTGCTCCCTCAGCCCGAGGAGGTCACGCCCTCGGTTCCAGGATCGTCTGCAACTCGGTCACCCACGTGTCCGGCGGCCCGTCACAGTCGACGTAGAGCTCGCGGGCGTAGGCAGTTGACCGCTCGCCGGTTCGCTCCACCCACTCGTGAAGCGCTTGAAAGCCGGCGGGAAAGTGATCAGGAGCGCCGCGCACGACCGTCGTAGCTGCACGGTCGATGGGTGGGAGATCGATCGTCGTCAGTCCGTCTCCCTCGATCGTCACTCCATCCGGAACGGGAAGGGCAGTCGTGAGCCGAAGCGGCCTCGCGTCGTCCTGGGTGTCTTCATAGAGGGCCACCGAGAGCCCACTGAACGCCACACCGTGACGGTCGAGGGCAGCGTGCAAGCGCGGGTACATCCGACCGCAAGCCTCGCCGATCTCGGTGTGGTCGACGAGATCCTCGCTCGATGCCACGACCCGAAGCGGCTCCAGGGCTTTCACGATCACTTCGTAGTCAGCCATTGCTTCCTCCTCCAGTTGAGCGAGTCGCGCCTCGACCCGGCTCAGCTGGTCGCTCTGAGCGGCCAGACGTGCACGAACCTCGGCCTGGCGAAGCCGCAAGATCCCCCGCAGTTGTTCCACGGTGACTTCGTCGTCAAGTACGTCGCTGATCTCAGACAGCGGCATCCCCAGGTCGCGAAGGACGAGTATGCGGTGTAGTCGAAGGACCTGCTCGGGTTCGTATCGGCGATAGCCCGTGGATGGATCCACGAACGCCGGCTGAAGCAGCCCAACCTCGTCGTAGTGCCGCAACGTGCGCACCGACACCTGAGCTAATCGCGCCACCGTGCCGATCCCGTACACAGCCAAAGTCAACCAGGTGACGCGACGGCAGAGTCAAGAGGCCAGCCCAGAGTGACCCTTTGCGGCGTCAGCGGGGCCAGTTGGCTGGGATCAGAGCCTCGGTCGGTTCGGGCAGCCTCGACGTGCCGACTACCGCTTGGGTCTGAATAGCGTGTGGTGATGCTCGTGTGGTTGCAGGGCAGTCCGAGTTCGGGGAAGAGCTCCATCGCGCGGCAGATGCTTGCTCGCGCCCAGTTTGGCGAGGCTTGGTACCACACTGGCGACGACCACGTCGCCGGTGGCGTGCCCCGGCGACTCCGGGCGGGACGCCAGTGGGACGCCGAGGAATCGATCGACGGATGGGACATCCCCCTCGCGGACCGAACGCTGGTGCGCCGACCGCGAGCCGGACCGGTCGCGTTGCGCATCCTTGACGGGATGTACCGCAGTGCCGCGGCGATGGCCGAGGCCGACGTGCACGTCATCCTCGATGATGTCGTCTGGGAGCCAGCGGTGCTCGAGTTGGCCGACCGCGCGCTCGTTGGCACCTCGCTGCTCGTCGTCGAGGTGCACTGCGAACTGGACATCGCACGCCAACGCGAAGGCGATCGAAATGACCGCTACCCCGGCGCGGTGGACGTCTTCGCGTCCGAGTCCCCACTCATCGGCCGCCCTGACATACGTGTCGACACGACGACACGTACAGCCGCGGACTGCGCCGACGAGCTCGTCGGAATCGTTCGCAACTGGGACCGCCCGCGTGGAGAACAGGCGGATCGACCGTCAGTGTGACTCCATACTCGGCAGGCACGGGCCACCTGTAGGGGCGGGCCCAGGCATGCGCACCGAACGGCACATCGGCGCCCGTCTCACGCCCACTGTGACTGGTGGAAGGGCACGCCGAGTAACCGCAAGGGCACGACCGCGTCGAGGACCAGACTGGACTCGTGCCAGACAAGATCTTCGCGGACCCGAGGCTTGCCGAGATCTACGACCTGCTTGACGGAGATCGACCCGACCTTGACCTCTATCTCGCCCTGGTGGAAGAAGTCGGTGCGCGGTCGGTTCTGGACATCGGTTGCGGTACCGGCACGTTCGCGTGCTTGCTCGCGGAGCGGGGCATCGAGGTCATCGGAGTGGATCCGGCAGCCGCATCACTCGATGTGGCACGACGCAAGGCCGGGGCGGGTGCGGTGAAGTGGGTGGTCGGAGATGCCGCCGTGTTGTCTGCCGTGAGCGTTGACGTGGTGACGATGACGGGAAACGTCGCTCAGGTGTTCACCACCGACAAGGCGTGGAGCGCCACCCTCCAGGCAGCGCGGTCATCGCTTCGGGCGGGTGGTTCGCTCCTGTTCGAGGCGAGGGATCCGGCCCGACGCGCCTGGCGGGACTGGACACGCGACTCGACCTTCCGTCGCGTGGACCTGCCGGAAGCCGGTCAACTCGAGACGTGGGTCGAGCTCACGAGCGTTGACCCTCCGTTGATCTCGTTCCGCTGGACCTTCGTGTTCGAGCGGGACGGAGTGGTGCTCACATCCGACTCGACACTTCGCTTCCGTGGCAGATCCGAACTGATCGAGACAACGCAGCGGGCTGGCTTCGTCGTTGTGGATGTGTTGGACGCTCCTGATCGGAGAGGGCTCGAGTTCATATTCATCGCCCGGGCCGCTGCGTCATGAACAGACGCACGGCGGACCCGCCCGCTGCGGCTGCCGGGTGCGAGTCGTTCGCGGCCTGCCAGACAACGGCGTGATCAGTCAGGTCGACTGAGGTCGAACGGGACCATTCCGTCGTCGCAACCCGTTCTCAAGACGCCGCCGCCCGGAGCATGACGAGGATCTTCTGCTGCTCGCGGCGCGCCCTCGTCGAGCCGCTGCCGCTCTTGCCGGTGGTCCAGGTGGCGAGCTCGAGGGGGGTCGAGCCCTTCCCGTTGGGGAGGGTCGGATCGGCGCCCCGATCCAGCAGGACGCGCACGGCGCCCGACGAGCGATTGCGGATCGCCCGGTGCAATGGCGAGGTGCCGTTGCCGTCGAAGGAGTTGGGATCTGCGCCGGCGTCGAGCAACCGGCGGACCGTTGCTTCCTGAGATCGCGCGCTCCACGACACGATCCCCGGGCCGCCGTCGACCGCGTAGTGCAGCGGCTGGGCCTTGCGTCGGTTGCGAACCGCGACATCGGCCCCGAGCTCCAACAGCTGCGTGACGATGGCAACCCGGTGAGCGGCCGCCGCGAGATGCAGTGCTGTGTCACCCCGGTACACGTAGTGCTTGATGTCGTCGAGGAAGTAGTCGGTCGGGTTGGCGCGTGTCGCACCCCCCAGTGCGACCTTGGCGCGCTCGATGCCCGGATGGGACGCGAGCAGTCGAGACACCTCGTCGCGATCGTCGGCCACGATCGCGTGGATGACCTCCATCAGTGCGTCGTCGTCGCTCACACGTTCGACTCCTCGTGTGACTCGTAGCCCGTGAGGCCGGGTGGAGCAGTCTCTCAGTCTCGGTGACGCACCCACTCGCCCGGCACCCCACCGGCGGCGGCTCGGCCAGTGTTCCAGATGACCAGGCCCGAGGCGACCTCAGCGCCGGCGAGGTGCACAGCGTGAGCGGCCGACCTGCTCTGCCTTGCCACGGGCCGGAGGAATGCGAGGACTCTCTCGATCCGATCCAAACGCCCGAGAGCCGTGCCGTACACCGGCAGCTCGCGAGCCATGTCGAGATGGGAGACGAACCCGGCCACATAGACGATGTCGATCGGACCCTGGCCGGTCACGGTCCAGGCGATGTCGACGTGACCGCTCCGCGTGTACCGAATCCCCGATCCGTCCACGTCCACATTCTGACCTGCCCGCACCCGCCACGCCCTGGTTCACCGCTCAACGTCGGATCAAAGCCCCCATGCGCTCCCGTTCGGTCCACACGATCCAGGCCAGGCCGCCACCTGCCACGGCAAGGACCAACGCGCACTCGATGACCGAAGTCCAACCGTTCGGCCATCCCGAGCTCGAATCACCGCCAATCGCGACTTGAAGCGAGATGATGAGCCCGAACAGCGCCACCCCCGCGGCCGGCGTGAGCGCACAGAAGAGCACCAGCTTGCCGGTCGACATCCGCTCCGGATCAGCCTCCGATCTGTCCACGCTCAGCCGTCGACCACCCGGGCGAGGCGCCCGTTCGGCAGTGCGCGCAGATCATCGAACGACGCCATGGCAGCACTCTAGTTGGGGGTAGGTGCCGCGACCGCAGGTCGATGGAGACGCGCGCTGATCCCGCGACGAGGCGCTCGAGGGCGAGGACGATCGCCGCGGCGAGCACGGCCGGGACCCCGATCGGCGCGGTGAACCGCAGGTAGTCACCGATGGTCACTCGTATCGTGTCGGCGCGCAGGATGCGCCGCCACAGCTGCGTGTTTTCTGGTCGGGCTGGCGGGATTCGAACCCACGACCTTCGGTCCCCCAGACCGACGCGCTAACCAAGCTGCGCCACAGCCCGTGAAGGAACGACTCTAGTACCTTGCCAGGTCGGCTCCGACCGGGTTGATGACCATCGACTTGCGAACGAATACCCGCCTGTAACCTTCTGACGCTTCGATCGACAGGTTGGGGACGACCAACTCGAGCGGGGCACACGCGCGTGATCCCGAGGGAGCGATCGATGAACCTACGACGGCTGCTGACCAGACTCACCCTCGCCGTGACGATGCTGGGTGTCCCCCTCGCCGCGACGGTGGCGCCGGCGCTCACCGAGTCGGCCCACGCGGCGACCTGTCCCGGCCAGACCCTCGACATCCCCCCGTCGGCATTCACGCCGTCGGTGTCGGACCTGTTCGGGATCGCCGCCGACAATGCCGGCAACATCTACCTGGCCGATCAGAGCAACAGCCATGTGTACAAGTTCGACTCGAGCGGGAACTCGCTCATGGTCATCGCTCCGACCGCCGCGACCCCGAACCTCAGCGACCCCCAGGGCCTCGCGGTCGACTCGGCGGGCCACATCTACGTCGCCAGCCGCAGCCAGAGCGATGTCATCGAGTTCGACGCCACCGGCCACCAGATGCGGGTCATCGACGCCACCGCCGCGACGCCGAACCTCAACTCGCCCGAGGGCGTCGCCGTCGACGCGGCGGGCAACATCTACGTCAGCGACGAGGGGACGCAGGAGATCTACCGCTTCGACTCGTCGCTGACCCAGACCCTCGCCATCCCAGCGAGCGCAGGGACGCCGACCCTCGACAACCCTGAGAGCATCGCCGTGGATCACAGCGGCAACATCTACACGGCGATCGAGAACACCAACACCGTGTACAAGTTCGACTCGACCGGTCACCAGGTCATGACGATCCCGGCCACCGCGGGAACGCCGAACCTGTTCGACCCGAACGGCATCGGTGTCGACCCGCTCGGCAACATCTCGGTCACGAGCCGCAGCGGCACCGTCTACCAGTTCGACTCGTCCGGGCACCAGCGCTTCGCCATCCTCTCCACCGACGCCACCCCGCACCTCGCCGAGCCCGTGGGGCTGACGGTCGACCCGAGCGGCGCCAACATCTACGTGTCCGACGAGGACAACCAGAACGCCTATCGGTTCTGCACCGGTGTGGTCATCCCCACGACGACGACCACCCAAGCGGGCACCACGCCCACGACTGCGGCCACGACCGTGGCCGCCGAACCCGTCTCGGCCTCGCCTGCGTTCACCGGCTAGGGCGATCCCTCCCACCGCTCAGCGGTGGATCAGCCACTCGATGCCCTGGAAGGCCCGCCAGCTCAGGTAGATGCCGAGCGCCACGATCAGGATCCAGAAGTGCCACGGCACCTTCGGCTGGCCGGCGGCGCGTCGGCGATGAACGCGCCGCAGGTCGGGCAGGTGCCGTCGGGCGGCAGCGATGTTGGGGTTCCAGAACTTGCTGCAGTCCTCACACCAGGGCACGGCGAGCTCGGTTCAGACCGGCGGCACGCCGTGGTGGCGCTCGGTGAAGCTGGCGACGGGCCCCGCCGGCGTAGCGCAGCCGACGCTCGATCTCGTCACGCAGCTCGCCGAACGGGACGACCGCGTCGACCACCAGCTCGGAGGCCAGCCGGACCAGGTCGACGTCCTCCTCGTACAGCCGGCGCTGCTCGGCCACGAACGCCTCGCGCTCGACCGGGTCGTCGATGGCGGCGATGCGGTTGGCGAACACCGCGTTGACCGCCGCCTCGGGCCCCATCACCGCGATCTTGGCCGTCGGCAGGGCCAGCGTGGCCTCGGGGTCGAAGGCCGGGCCCGCCATGGCGTACAGGCCGGCGCCGTAGGCCTTGCGCACGATCACCGACACCTTCGGCACGGTCGCCTCGGACACCGCGGTGATCATCTTGGCGCCGTGGCGGATGATCCCCTGCCGCTCGACCTCGGTGCCGACCATGAACCCGGGCACGTCGGCCAGGAACACGAGCGGGAGGTTGAAGGCGTCGCAGAACCAGATGAACCGGGCCGCCTTGTCGGCCGAGTCGACGAACAGCACGCCGCCCTTCTGCATCGGGTTGTTGGCCACGATCCCGACCGGTCGACCCGTCGAGCAGGCCGAGGCCGACGATCAGCTCGGGTGCGAACAGCGGCTTGACCTCGAAGAAGCTCTCGGCGTCGACCAGGCCGTCGATCACGTCGTGCATGTCGTAGCCGCGCGCCTCTTCGGCCGGGACGACGTCCGCGGTCGAGCGCGCGCACCGGGCGGCGCCGCCTGGTAGGTGGGTGGCGGGTCGCGCCAGCGGTCGGGCAGGTACGAGAACCAGGCCCGGGCCTGCTCGATGGCGTCCGCGTCGTCGACGGCCAGGTTGTCGCCGCAGCCCGACACGGTGGCGTGCATGCGGGCGCCACCCATCTCCTCGAGCGTGGTCGATCTCGCCGATCACCATCTCGGCCATGCGCGGCGAACCGAGGTACATCGACGCGTTGCCCTCGACCATGATGACGAGGTCGCAGAACGACGGGATGTACGCCCCGCCCGCGGCCGAGGGCCCGAACAGGCAGCACACCTGCGGCACGCGTCCCGACAGGCGCACCTGGTTGTAGAAGATGCGTCCCGCGCCGCGGCGGCCGGGGAACAGCTCGACCTGGTCGGTGATGCGGGCCCCGGCCGAGTCGACCAGCCAGAACGACGGGCAGCTCGTCCCGCAGCGCCCGCTCGGTGAGCCGCACGATCTTCTCGACGGTGCGCGCCCCCCACGAGCCCGCCTTCACGGTCGGGTCGTTGGCCATCACGCACACCGGGCGGCCGTCGACGGTGCCGACGCCGGTGACCACGCCGTCGGCGGGCAGGTCGTCGGCGGCCGAGCGTTGGCCAGCAGCCCGTCCTCGACGAACGAGCCGGCGATCGAGCAGCAGGTCGAGGCGGTCGCGCACGAACAGCTTGTGCTGGGCGGCCAGCTTGGCCGCGCCCGTTGTCGAGGTTGCCCGCCGGGCGCGGTCGGCCAGCCGCGCCAGCTCGCCCGACCGTGCGTCGTCGACGCTCGACCACTCAGACGCGCCGGATGGCCAGGATGGCGACGTCGTCGGTGATCGGCCCGCTCGAGAAGTCGCGGGCCGCCTCGAGCAGCGCCTTGCACAGCACGTCGGGCGCGGCGCCGGGATCGCGACGCAGCTGGTTGGCGACGCGCTCCTCGCCGAAGAGCTGCTCGCCGTTGCGGGCCTCGGCCAGGCCGTCGGTGTACATGAGGCACAGGTCGTTGGGGTCGAGTCGGATCTCTCGGCTGTAGTAGGTCGCCTTGGCGTCGAGCATGAGCAGCGGACCGGTCGCCCGCAGCGGGTTGACGTCGCGCTCGTGCCACAGCCACGCCGCCGGGTGGCCGGCGGACGCGAAGCGCAGCGTGCCGGCGAGCGGTGTCGAACACGACGCACGCACAACGAGATGAACTCCTCGTGGCGACCCATGGCCGACATCTGCGTGTTGAGCTCCTCGAGCGCCTGGGCCGGATCGCGGAACTGGCGCAGGAAGACCCGCAACAGGTACTTGGCCTGGAACGCGGTGATGGCCGGATCGATGCCGTGGCCGGTGACGTCGCCGATCACCGCGGCGATCCGGCGTGGGGGCCACGCGGCACGACGTCGTAGAAGTCGCCGGCCATCAGGCCCGAGCCGGCCTGGTAGACGCGGCCGAGCTCGAACCCGGCGATGTCGGGCAGGTCGTCGGGGGCCAGGCGCTCGGCCCAGCGGCGCGGCGCCAGCTCGTCCTGCACCAGCACCTCCTGGGCCCGGCGCTCGAGCTCGGTGCGGTTCTGCTCGAGCCGGGCCTGCTTCACGAAGTTGCGCCCGAGCACGCATCGACACCACCGCCGGCACCGCCACCACGAAGGTCACGAGCAACGGCCTCGGTGGTGTGGGCGAAGGCGTCGACGAGCGCACACGACCGCCAGCAGGCCGTACAGGACGGTGGTGTGGAGGTCCTTGCGGTAGTCGGACCGGGCGATGGCCTCGAGATCGGCGTCGTCGGCGCTCGGCCTCGACCCGGCGCAGCACGCCGCAGGCGGTACCGGGCCGACCGGCCCCAGACCACCGCGGCGAGCACGCAGGCAAGCGCCGCGACGCGCCAGAACAGGCTGTTCCATGGTGGAACGATGCTACCGGAGGGGCCCGTCAGGAACGCGGTCGGTCGTGCCCGTCAATCTCACTTCCCCGCGCGCTCAGCGGTCCCGAGTGTCCCGCAGCAGCACTTCCTGGGCCACGGTGGCCACGTGGCTGCCGTCCTCGTCGAAGATGTGCCCGATCGACAGGCCCCGGCCGCCCACGAAGGTCTGGCAGCTGAAGTCGTGGAGGTGCCAGCGGTCGGCGCGCACCGGCCGGTGGAACCAGATGGTGTGGTCGAGGCTGGCCGTGAACAGCACCGGGTGCAGCACCTCGTCGGTCTCGCGCCCCAAGCGGGTGGGCCCGCACCACCGCGTCGGTGGGCAGATCGTCGGACAGGTAGGCCAGACCACCCGGGTGCAGATCGGGTCGGTCGTCGAGGTTCTCGGTGATCTGCATCCAGGCCGCCGCCCGGCCCCGGCCCGACCGACCGGTCGCGATCGAGCTGCGGCGGTGGGATGAAGCCGGCGCGACGATCATCGGCGTCCACGAGGTCTCGGTCGAGCTCGTCGGGACGGGGAAGGTCGGCTGGGAACGACACGGTCTCGATGTCGACGGCGCTCTCGGGCACCTGGAACGACGCCTCGAGGTTGAGGATGGCGCCGATCGCCTGGCGGGCGACCACCCGGCGGGTGCAGAACGATCGACCGTTGCGGATGCGGTCGACCTCGTAGCGCACCGGCTCGTCGTGGTCGCCCCGGCGGATGAAGTAGGCGCGCAGCGAGTGCGGGGCGAACCCGTCGTCGACGGTCGCGGTGGCCGCCTGCAGCGCCTGGGCCACGATCTGACCGCCGTAGAGACCGCCCCACGGGTACTGCGGGCCCGGTGCCGACGAAGGTGTCGGGCCCGTGCGGGTCCAGGTCGAGGATGCTCGGAGACCTTCACCGCGGCCGCCGTGCGACGACCCTCAGCTCGACCGCTGCCGGACGCGCAGCTTGATCGGCGTCGAGCCGAGATCGAACTCCTCGCGCAACCGGCGCTCGAGGTAGCGCAGGTAGGTGGCCGGCACGACCTTGTTGGCGAACAGCGTGAAGGTGGGCGGGTCGGTGGCGCCCTGCATCGCGTAGAGCACCCGCACGCCGTGCGGGCCCGGGCTGGGCCGACTGCGCGGCGCGGATCACCTCGTTGACCTTCCGGGTCGGCACCCGCTTGTGGTAGTCGTCGATCGTGTCGGCCAGCGCCGGCAGCAGCGGCTGCACGCCCTTGCCGGTGAGCGCGCTGATCTTGAGCACCGGCGACGTCGCCGAGGAAGTGCAGCTTCTGGCCGACCTGGTAGGTGACCTCGGTGCGCGCCTCGGCGTCGAGCGTCTCCCACTTGTTGAGCAGCACGACGACCGGGCAGCCGGCCGCGTCGATGCGCTCGGCCAGGCGCTGGTCCTGGTGGGTGACGCCGACGGTGGCGTCGATGACCAGCAGGGCCACGTCGGCCGTGTCGATCGACTGCAGGGCCCGGACGAACGAGTAGTACTCGGTGCCCTCGTCGATGCGGGCCTTGCGCCGCATGCCGGCGGTGTCGACGAAGCGCACCGGCCCGTCGTCGGTCTCGACCACCGTGTCGATCGAGTCGCGGGTGGTGCCGGGCAGGTCGTGCACCACCGAGCGGTCCTCGCCGATGAGGCGGTTGAACAGCGTCGACTTGCCGACGTTGGGTCGGCCGACCAGCGCCACCGAGAAGACCTTGTCGACCGGGCGCGGCCGACGACGCCACCTCGGCCGCTTCGTCGTCGATCTGCGACGCGTCGTCGAGGTCGACGTAGGGCAGCGCCGCGCACAGGGCGTCGAGCAGGTCGCCGGTGCCGCGGCCGTGCAGCGCGCTGACCGGGATAGGGATCGCCGAGGCCGAGCGCCCACGAACTCCCACACCGCCGGCTCGCGGTTGGTGTCGTCGACCTTGTTGGCCGCCACCAGCACCGGCGCGTCGATGCGACGCAGCAGGTCGGCCACCCGGGCTGTCCTCCTCGGTGACGCCGACGACGGCGTCGACCACCATGAGCACCGCCTGGGCCTCGCGGATGGCCCGCTCGCTCTGCTGGCTCACCTTGGCTGTCGAGGTCGCTGCCGCCGGGCAGCCATCCGCCGGTGTCGACGAGCAGGAAGGACTGGCCCTGCCACTCGGCCTCGACCTCCTTGCGGTCGCGGGTGACGCCGGGCTTCTCCTCGACGATGGCCTCGCGCCGACCGACGATGCGGTTGAGCAGGGTCGACTTGCCGACGTTGGGGCGGCCGACGATGGCGACGACGGGCAGGTCCATCGTCAGGTCGCCGGCGCTCAGGGCGGCCGCGCAGGGCCAACCCGTCGGTGGCCACCACCTCGACCGGTCGGGGCAGGTCGTCGGGGGTGGTGCCGTCGAGGAACCGGCCCTGGGACAGGCAGACGTCGGGCAGCAGGTAGCGGTGGCCCTCGGGCTGGTCGCGCAGGGCCCGGGCGAGGTCGTCGCCGACCATCAGGCCGGTCACGCCGATGTTGCCGCCGAAGAACTCGTTGTCGACCGTGATCGACGCGGACGTCGTCGCGATCGAGCTCGGCCGACCAGCGGCGCGAGCACCTGGGCGCCGAGCGGCCCGGTGAGGACCCCGACCGGCGCGTCGTCGGGCGTCGGGCGCGCAGCTGCACCGGCGGTCGGGCGCCAGTCGGCGCCGCGGTCGCGGCGCGGGCGCGGTAGCCCTCGGCCGGCGCGCCGTCGACCCAGGCGAAGAAGCCGGAGCGCACGCCGGTGGGCTGGTCGACCGCGCCGCGGAACTCGCGCTCGAAGGTGCGGGCCATGCCGATGCCGTCCTCGTGCATGGCGAAGCCCTCGTAGGTCGTCGGGCGTCGGGGAACGGCCGCCCGGCCAGCAGGTAGTACTCGTCGGCCGCGAAGACCAGGCGATGGCCCGAGCACGAGCCGGAAGACGTCCTGCCAGTCGTGCACGGTGTCGACCACCGCCGCGGCCTCGGCCCGGCGTGTGCGGCCGCATGCGCGGGGCGTCGGACCAGCGGCTCACGCCGAGGGGCACCACGCACAGGCTGGCCAGCTCGGGGTACCGGTCGAGCACGCCGGCCAGCGTGTCGTCGAGCACGCGCGCCGTCGTTGACGCCCGGGCAGACCACGACCTGGCCGTGCACCTCGATGTCGTGGTCGAGCAGGGCCCGCAGCCACCGCAGGCTGGTGGCGCCCCGACGGTTGCGCAGCAGGTCGGTCCGCACGTCGGGGTCGGTGGCGTGGATGCTGACGTTGAGCGGCGACAGGCGCTCGGTCACCACCCGCTCGAGGTCGGCCTCGGTGAACCGGGTGAGCGTCGTGAAGTTGCCGTAGAGGAACGACAGCCGGTAGTCGTCGTCCTTCAGGTAGAGGCTCGACCGCATGCCCGGCGGCAGCTGGTAGATGAAGCAGAACTCGCAGTGGTTGTCGCAGGTGCGGACCTGGTCGAACAGGGCCGAGTGGACCTCGACGCCGAGGGGCTCGCCGGCCGCCTTGGCCACCTCGACCTGCAGCTCGAGCCCGCCCCGGTTGACGTCGAGGACCACGTCGGGCTCGTCGACCAGCAGCCGGTACTGGATCACGTCGCGGGGCACCTGGCCGGCGATGGCCGCGATCTCGTCGCCGACCACGATCCCCGCCAGATCGGCGGGCGATCCGGGCGCGACAGCGACGACTCGAGGAGCGGACATGGCCGTCCACGGCTACCGTGGGCGCAGGTGAGCGCCGACGCAGACCGCGTACGCCTGGACGCCCTTCCGGTCGGTCGACAAGGTGCTCCTCGCCGCCCCGCGAGGGTTCTGCGCCGGCGTCGAGATGGCCATCAAGGCCCTGGCCTGGATGGTGCGGGCCTTCGAGCCGCCCGTCTACTGCTACCACGAGATCGTCCACAACCAGCGGGTGGTCGCAGCGCTTCCAGGACCTGGGCGTCGTGTTCGTCGACGACGTCGGCGAGGTGCCCCCGGGCCGTCCCGTCATGCTCAGCGCCCACGGCTCGGCCCCCGAGGTCGTGGCCCAGGCCCGCGCCGGGGGTGGCTACGTCGTCGATGCCGTGTGCCCGCTGGTGACCAAGGTCCACCACGAGGTCAAGGTCCGGGCCGGCAAGGGCTACCAGATCGTCTACGTCGGCCACGAGGGTCACGAAGAGGCGGTCGGCACCATGGCCGTGGCCCCCGAGGCCATCCACCGCGTCGAGAGCGTCGACGACGTCGAGGCCCTCCCTGCCTTCGACCAGCCCGTCGCCCTGCTGGCCCAGACCACGCTCAGCCACCGCGACTGGCGCGACGTGCTCGACGCCACCCACGAGCGCTTCCCCGACATGTGGATGCCGGGCCGCAGCGACCTCTGCTTCGCCACCACCAACCGCCAGTCGGCCCTCATGGAGATCGCGCCCCGGTGCGACGCCGTGGTGGTCATCGGGTCGGCCAACTCGTCCAACACCCGGGCGCTCGAGAGCCTGGCCCGCGACGCCGGCTGCCCCCGGGTGCACCGGGTCAACGGCGCGGAGGAGGTGCCCGACGACCTGTCGGGCACGGTCGGGCGTCACCGCCGGCGCCTCCGCCCCCGAGGAGCTCGTCGAGGCGGTCATCGCCCGTCTGGCCCCCCGCGACGGCGTCGACGAGATCTCGATCACCGACGAGGACGAGTACTTCCCGCCGCCGCGCAACCTCCGCGACCTGCTGGTGGCCGTCGACACGATGCGCCACCTTCGGGCTCGGCGGGCCGGTGAGCGACCGGCCTCCGATCAACGACCGGGCCGTGCACGCCAGCGACGTGCTCGCCACGTTGGGCTGAACCGGGCGCCAGTTCTGCGAGAAGCTGTCGATCTCGTCAGCTCAGGTTCGACGTGGTGACGAACCGGCCCTCCCAGCCGGCCGACAGAGAGGTGACCCATGCGCTACATGCTCCTGATCTACTCGGACCCCGAGTCGAACCCGGTCCCCCAGTCACCCGAGTGGCAGGCCGAGATGGACCTCTGGACCGCCTATACCGGAGAGCTGCAGGCGAGCGGCAAGATGCTGGCCGGCGATCCGCTGCAGGGCCGCGAGACGGCGACCACCGTCCGCGTGCGTGACGGTGAGCTGCTGACCACCGACGGACCGTTCGCCGAGACCAAGGAGCTCCTGGGCGGCTTCTACATGATCGACGTCGACGATCTCGACGAGGCACTGGCCTGGGCGCGCAAGATGCCCAACATCGCCCACGGCTCGGTCGAGGTGCGTCCCCTCCTGGAGTTCGGCTGACCACCCCGCCGGCGACCGGCCCGCCTGGCGCGGGATCGGTGGTCGCCCAGGTCGTGCGGGGCGAGTGGTCACAGCTCGTGGCCACGCTCGCCCGCGACCTGCGTGACCTCGATGCCGCCGAGGACGCGGCCCAGGACGCGATCGCCGAGGCGCTCGCCACCTGGCCCCGCACCGGCGTGCCCGATCGCCCCGGGGCCTGGCTGACGACCGTGGCCCGCCGACGTGCCATCGACCGCCTGCGGCGCGAATCGCGCCGATCGGACCGCGAGCAGACCCTCGCTCGCCTCGAGAGCCGCGGCGCCGACCCGGCGCCCGTGTCCGACGACCAGCTGGCCCTCCTGCTCACCTGTTGCCACCCGGCCCTCGCTCCCGAGGCGCGCGTGGCGCTCACGCTGCGATCGGTGGCCGGGCTCACCACGCCTGAGATCGCCCGCGCCTTCCTCGTGCCCGAGCCGACGATGGCCCAGCGCCTGGTGCGGGCCAAGCGCAAGATCCGCATCGCCGGCATCGCCTTCCGGGTGCCCGAGCGCGACGAGCTCGACGACCGGCTCGGTTCGGTGCTGGCGGTGATCTACCTGATCTTCAACGAGGGCTACAGCGCCAGCACCGGCGACGAGCTCGTGCGGACCGACCTGTGCGACGAGGCGCTGCGCCTCAGCCACCTGCTCGGCCAGCTCGTGGCCGACCACGACGAGGTCACCGGCCTCACCGCCCTGCTCGAGCTCACCCACTCGCGCCGGGCGGCGCGGGTCGACGAGCACGGTGACCTCATCCTGCTCGACCACCAGGACCGCGCCCGCTGGGACGCCGAGCTGATCGCCCGCGCCGTCGAGCGGCTCGATGCGTCGCCACCCGGCGACGTGATGGGGCCGTACCGGGCTCAGGCCGAGATCGCCCGCGTGCACGCCGTCGCCGCCCGCTCGGCGGACACCGACTGGCCCCGCATCCTCGAGGTCTACGAAGCCCTGGCCGCCTCCGACGACTCGCCGGTGGTCGCGCTCAACGCCGCGGTGGCCCTGGCCATGGTGTCCGGGCCGGCAGCGGGGCTCGAGGCCATCGACGCCATCGACCGCCCGGACCAGCTCGACGAGTACGGCCCCTACCATTCGGCCCGCGCGGATCTGCTGCGTCGGCTGGGTCGCCGCGACGAGGCGGCCGGTGCCTACCGGCGGGCGCTGGCGCTCGTCGGCACGTCGCCCGAGCGCCGGTTCCTCGAGCGGCGCCTGGCCGAGGTGGCGGGCACGATCCGACCTGCCTGAGCAGGATCACGCCGGCTGGAGCCGGATCACGCCGGCTGGAGCCGGTGCTCCGAACGAGCCCCGGGCCTACACTCGCGCCATGGCTGACACCTTCACCCGCATGGACGAGTCGACCCTCGAGCAGTGGATGGTCATCGGCAGGAGACCGCGCCAACCAGAGCCGCGTGGCCGATCGCATCCTGGCCATGCTCGAGTCGTTGGGCGACATCACCGACGGCTTCGCCACCGACCAGCTGACCCACTGCCTGCAGACGGCCACGCTGGCCGAGCGCGCCGGCGCCGAGCCCGAGGTCGTGTTCGCGTCGCTCTGCCACGACATCGGCAAGGCGGTCAGCGTGCCGAACCACCCCGCCATCGCGGCCGAGATCATCCGCCCCTACGTGAGCGACGACGACCTACCACATGATCCTGGACCCACCAGGACTTCCAGGGTCGCCACTACTACGCCCACTTCGGCGGCAACCCCGACGCCCGCGAGCAGTACCGCGGCGAGCCCTGGTTCGACCTGGCCGCCCACTTCGCCGACGACTGGGACCAGATCGCGTTCGATCCCGACTACGACACGCTGCCCCTCGTCGCACTTCGAGCCGCTCGTGCGCGAGATGACCGCCTCGGCGCGGATCGTCCCCGCGGCCTGACCCGCCCGATCTGCGCATGAGCACCCGGTGGTGGCCACCGGCGCTCCGCTTCCTGCCCTATCCGCGACACCAGCGACGTCGCCAACGTCGTGGTCGACGGCAGCGCCAACGCGGCGACCGTCCTGACGCTGTCGCACTGGCCGCAGGCACCGTGCCCGCCCGACGCTGCGCGCGCGACCTGTCGGCGCAGTCCGCCCTCGCCTACCTCGACCATCCGCTCGCTGCACGGGTCGGCCGAGTGTGGTCACCAACAACCACTTCGACCAGGACGGGCTGATGAGCGTCTACGCGCTGGTCGATCCCGAGGCGGCCCTGGCCCGGGCCGACCTGGTCGTCGAGGTGGCCCGGGCGGGTGACTTCGCCGTCACCCGGTCACGCCGAGGCCGCCCGCGTGTCCATGGCCATCGCCGCGTGCACCGATCCGGACCGGTCCCCGCTCGGACGCGATGCCGTGTCGCCGGGCCCTACGACGAGATGCTGCGCCCACCTCTACGCTCGAGCTGCTGCCGCGGGTGTCGGTGTGGCTCGACGACCCGGACGTCTGTCGCGTCGCTGTGGACCGACGAGGACGCCCAGCTCGAGGCCGACCAGGCGCTGCTGGCTTCGGGCCGCGTCGACGATCGACGAGATCCCCGACCTCGACCTGACGGTCGTCACCCTGCCCGCCGCCACGCCGCTCGACCGGCGGGCACCGCTTCGGCGGCATGTGGTCGGATCTCGTCCATCCGATGGCGCTGCACGAGGCCATCGACGGGTTCGCCGTGCTGCTGGTGCAGGGCGACACGGTCGAGCTGCGCTACCGCTACGAGTCCTGGGTGCAGTACCAGAGCCGCACGGTGCGACCGCGGGTCGACCTGTCGCCGCTGGCCGACGAGCTCACCGCCCTCGAGCCGGGCGCCGGCCCGCTGGGTGTTCGACGGCGTCGGCGCGCTGACACCGGCGCTGCACGTCGAAGACGGCGGGAGGACCGAGCTCGATCCGGCCGAGATCCGCCGGCGGGTCGAGCACGCCCTGCGGACCGCGCCGCCCGCCTGGGACCCCTACGTCTGATCGTCGGCACCCTCGGCGGTGGGACCGGTGCGAGTCGGCGCTCGGTGGCCGGTGCGGCCTCGGGCCTGGACTCGGTCGTCGGCTCGTCACCGGTTGCCTCGGGATGCGGCGGGTTGGGCCGACCGGCCCGCTCGCTGGGCCTCGTCGAACAGCTCCTGGATGCTGCTCGGCCAGATCGGCGGTCAGCTGCCGGACGGCCTTGCGCGACACCCGTCCGCCCTCGGTCAGCGCGCGGCGGGACGAGCGGCTCGCCCACCACCACGGTCATCTTGACCGGGTAGCACCATCTTCGAGCCCTTGCGCATGGCCGCCTCGGTGCCGCCGAGCCCGACCGGCACGATCGGGGCCCCGGTGCGGCAGGCCAGGTAGGCGGCGCCGTCGAAGAAGTGGGCCACCTCGGGGCCGGTCTGGCGGGTGCCCTCGGGGAACAGCACCAGCGGCTCGCCGCGCTCGAGCACCTGCTGGCAGGCGCGCAAGGCCTCACGATCGGCGGTGCCCCGCTTGACCGGGAAGCCGCCGGCCGCCGCTCAGGAACCAGGCGCCGAACTTCGACTTCCAGAGCGACTCCTTGCCCATGTAGCGCAGCCGCCGGCGGGTCACCAGGCACACGAGCGGGGTGTCGAGGTTCGAGCGGTGGATGGGCGAGAGGATGAACGCCCCGGTCTTGGGGACGTGCTCGGCGCCGGTGACCGAGGCCCGGAAGTAGGCCGCGGCGCGCATCGACGACGACGAACGCCGCGCAGCATGCGGTACCAGACGCGCATGCCGAGGCTCATCTCCTCGCCGAACTCGTGGCCCTCGAGGTGGACGATCTCGTCGGTCACGACGAGTCCTCGGCCCCGTCTGCCACGTGGTCCAGGTGGGCCAGCACGGCGTCGACGATCTGCTCGACGGTCGAGGTCGCTGGTGTCGATGACGACGGCGTCGCTGGCCTCGCGCAGCGGCGAGTCGTCACGGCCCTGGTCGAGCGCGTCGCGGCGGGCCAGATCGGCGGCGACGGTCTCGTAGGCCAGGTCGGCGACCTCCTTGGACCGGCGCGACGCCCGCACCTCGGGCGACGGCGTCGAGGTAGACCTTGAGCTCGGCGTCGGGGAACACCACCGTGCCGATGTCGCGGCCCTCCATCACGCCCGCCGCCGTGCTTGGCCGCCCACTCGCGCTGGCGCTGGCGCATCTCGGTCCGCACGCCCGGGTTGGCGGCCACGATGCTCACGGCCCGGGTCACCTCGGGACCTCGGATCTCGATCGTGGCGTCGGCCCCGTCGACGACCACCGTGCCGTCCGCGCTCATGCGCAGGTCGAGGTCGCGCGCCACCTTGACCACCGGCTCGATGTCGGACGGGATCGACGCCCCGGCGCATGGCGCCGAAGGTCACGGCCCGGTACATGGCTCCGGTGTCGAGGTAGTCGAGACCCGTGCGGGCGGCCACGGCCCGAGCGACGGTCGACTTGCCCGAACCGGCGGGCCCGTCGATGGCGATCACCCGCGATCGGCCCGGTTCCCGTCGGCGTGAGGCTCATCGGAACATCGAACCCTAATCGGCTGCCGGAACGGCTCCGGCCCGCAGCCCGTCGAGCGTGTCCCAGTAGCCGGGGAAGGTCTTGGCCACGCAGCCGGGATCGGCGATCGCGATGCCCGGGGCCCGCAGGCCGAGCAGGGCGAAGCTCATGGCCATGCGGTGGTCGTCGTAGGTCTCGATCGCGGCCGGCTGTCGGCGCGCCGGGCTGGACCACGAAGCCGTCGTCGGTCTCGGTCGCGTCGATGCCGCACCGCCGCAGCTCGGTGACCACCGCGGCGATGCGATCGGTCTCGTGGCCACGGATGAAGCCCGACCCCCCGCACCGTGGTCGGGCCGTCGGCGAACACCGCGACCGCGGCCAGCGTCTGGGCCATGTCGGGCATGTCGGCCAGGTCGACGTCGATGCCGTGCAGCGTGCCGGTGCCGCGGACCTCGGTGTGGTCGGATCCGCGGCTCGACCTCGGCGCCCATCTGCCCGAGCACGTCGACGAAGCCGAGGTCGCCCTGCCGCGAGCTCCGCGCCCAGTCCGTCGACGCGGACCCGACCGCCGCACGATCGCGGCGGCGGCGAAGAGGTAGGAGGCCGACGACGCATCCGGCTCGATCGACGTAGGGCGCGGCCGAGGTGTACCCGCCGGCCGCGATCTGCGTAGCGGCCGGCGCCGACCTCGGTCGCGGCCGCGCCGAAGGACTGCATCACCTGCTGCGTCAACGCGACGTACGGGGCCGACACGAGCACGTCGCCGACCTCGACCGACAAGCCGTCGCGGTAGCAGGGCGCGGCCAGCAGCAGCCCGGACACGAACTGGCTGGACACCGATCCGTCGACCTCGACCGTCGAGCCGGTCGCGTGACCGTGCACGACGACGGGAAGGTGGCCCGGATGTCCCCGCTCGTCGACCTCGACGCCGAGGCGCGCGCAGCGGCCGAGATGCCGTGCTCCATCGGCCGGGCCCGCAGCGGCTGCGGCCCGTCGAGGCGGTAGGGACCGGGCCCGATGCCGAGCACCGGCAGCACGAAGCGTGCGGCCGTGCCCGACAGCCGGACGTCGAGATCGAGCGGGCCCGCGGCCAGCACACCGTCGACGCCCACCACCTCGATCGTGGTGTCGGCTCCTCGACCGACGTCGATGTCGACATCGGCGCCGAGTCGGCGGAGGCACGACGATCATCGCCTCGGTGTCGTCGGCCACCAGCGCGCCGGTGAGCCAGCTGGTGCCTCGGGCCAGCGCGGCGCACAACAGGGCCCGGTTGGTGAGGCTCTTCGATCCGGGCACGCGCACCGTGGCATCGAGCGGACCGGCCAGCGGCTCGATCGGCAGAGGGTCGGGCCGGGCGGTGAGGGCTCGAGCGCTCATTCGACCGGCCGCAGCGAGGGTCGGTAGCCCTGCGCCATCAACCCGCCCTGGAAGCGCTCGCCCCGATCGGCGTCGACCACCAGGATGAGCACGCCCTCGGGACCCTCCATCGAGTGGGCCACCTCGAAGTCGACGATGCTGACGTCGAGATCGGTGGCCAGGGTGAAGATCGGACCGAGCACGCCTTCGCGGTCGGGGATGGTGAGGCGCAGCTCGACCAGGTCCTCGGGGCGCGCCACGCGGGCCGGCAGGTTGACCCGGGCCCGCCGAGCCTGTCCGAGCACGTCGAGCAGGCGCTCGCGGTCGCCGTCGGCGACGATGGCCCGCACGTCGGCGCAGGCCGGCGATGAGCGTCGTCGAGCTCGGCGACGATGGCGTCGCGGTTCTCGGCGCAGATGTCGGGCCAGATGCCCGGATGGCCGGCGGCGATGCGGGTCATGTCGCGGAAGCCGCCGGCGGCCAGGCGCAGCACGGCGCGGTGCTCCTCGGACCGGTCGGCGGCCAGGCGCATCATGGTGGCGGCGGTCAGGTGGGGCACGTGCGACACCATGGCCACCAGCGCGTCGTGGCGGTCGGGCGGGATGGCCACGACCGACGCGCCGAGCGACGGACACGACGGTGCGGACGGTGGTGAAGGCGGCGTCGTCGGTGCCGGCCACCGGCGTCAGCACCCAGGTCGCCCCTTCGAACAGATCGGGCCGCGAGCCGTCGACGCCTTCGAGCTCGGAGCCGGCCATGGGATGGCCACCGACGTAGCGCGGGTCGGCCATCAGGTCGAGCATCGGGGTCTTGACGCTGCCGACGTCGGTGACGAGCCCCGGGCCGTCGGCCAGCGCGGCCCGCACCTCGTCGGCCACGGCGCCGACCGGGGTGGCCACGAAGGTGAGCTCGGCGTCGGGGTCGTAGCCGACCGCGTCGAGGGCGCCCAGCTCGAGGGCGCGAGCGGCCATGGCCTCGGCAGCGGTCGCGCCCGGTGACGTGCCAGCCTTGCGCGCGCAGGGCCTGGCCGATCGACCCGCCGATCAGGCCTGTCCCCACGATCTGGGCGCGCCGTTGATCGGTCATGGGCGCGGCGGCCGGTCAGCCGGGCAGGTCGTCGCGAAGGTCGGCGGCGCCCTCGAGGTAGATGTGGTGCAGCTCGCCGCGGCGCCCGATCGGTCGTCATGTGCATGAGGATACGGATGCACAGCGGCGTGGCCCCCTCGATATCGAGCTCGCGGGCGCACAGGAGCGGCACGTCGCCCAGCCCGTACTCCCGGGCGGCCAACGCCGGGAACATCGAGTGGATGTCGTCGGTGGCGGTGAGCACCACGCTGATCAGGTCGTCGTGGTCGATGTCGTTGGCGGCCAGCATCTCGGTCAGCAGCGCGACGGTGCGCGTCCGCACCTGCTCGGGCGTGTCGGCGTCGACGGTGGTGGCGCCGCGGAGGGCGCGGACGGCTGCGGGCATGGCGGGATGCTACTCGGCGCGGGCGGCCCGAGCCCGGGTGGGGGTGGGCTCTGGACCGATGCGGCCCGCTCGAGCGAGCGCACCTCGTCGACGGTCAGCTCGCGCCAGTGGCCCGGCTTGAGGCGGCGATCGGTGATGGGCCCGATGCGGCTGCGCACCAGGCGCTCGACCCGGGTGGCCGATGGCCTCGCACATCCGCCGCACCTGACGGTTGCGTCCCTCGTGGATCACGATCCGCAGCACCTCGGGCGACACCAGCGCCACCTGCGCCGGCGCGGTCAGCCCGTCGTCGAGCTCGACGCCCTCGCGCAGTCGCCGCAGCTCGGCCCGGCTGGGGCGACCGTCCACGTGGGCGAGGTACTCCTTGTCGACGCCGTAGGAGGGATGGGTCAGGCGGTGGGTCAGCTCGCCGTCGTTGGTCAACAGCAGCAGGCCCTCGGTGTCGAGGTCGAGCCGTCCGACGGGGAACACCCGTGGCTCGGTCGGGCACCAGCTCGACGACCGTCGGCCGGCCCTGTGGATCGTCCGCGGTGGTCACCACGCCGGTCGGCTTGTTGAGCAGGTAGTGGACCAGCCCGGGCCGCACCCCGATGGCGGCGCCGTCGACCTCGATCAGGTCGCGAGTCGATCGTCGACCCGGCGACCGAGATCGGCGACCTCGCCGTTGACGCGTGACCCGTCCCGTCGGCGATCAGGTCCTCGCACACCCGCCGGCTGCCGAGCCCGGCGCGCGCCAACACCTTCTGCAGCCGCTCGCCGTCGTCGTCGGCCGAGCCACGGCTCAGTCCGGGTCGTCGAGCTCGATCAGCGTGCGCGTCGCAGGATCCGAGTCGGCCACGACCAGCGGACCGGACCCGGCATCGGTGGCGCCGGCCGAGCCCTCGTTCGCCTCGGAGGTCCCGTCGGTGCCCGCGTCGAGCTCGACGGGCTCGACCTCGACGCGCAGGCCGTGCTCGAGCGCCTCGACCACATCGGCGCCGGGCACGAAGTCGGCGATCGGCGGGAGGTCGTCGAGCGACGTTGATGCCGATGCGCTCGAGGAACTGGTCGGTCGTGCCGAACAGCACCGCCTGTCCCGGGCCGGGATCGCGCGACACCTCGGCGATGTAGCCCCGCTGCTCGAGCGTGCGCACCACGCCGTCGACGTTGACGCCGCGGATCGACGCGATCTGGGCCCGCGAGATCGGCTGCTTGTAGGCGATGATCGCCATCGTCTCGAGCGCGGCCGACGAGAGCCGGGCGCTCTGGCCCTCGAGCACGAAGCGCTCGACGTAGCCGGTGAGATCGGGATGGCTCTGGAAGCGGTAGCCGCCGGCCACCTTGACCAGCACGAAGCCGCGGTCGTCGGCCTCGTAGGCCGCGGCCAGCTCGGCCAGCAGCGCCTCCATCGCGGCCGGAGCCGTCTCGGTGACCTGGGCCAGCAGATGCGGATCGACCGGGCGGTCGGCGACCATCAGGATGGCCTCGACGGCCCGACGGGCTTCGTCGGACATCAGCCCTCGTACGCGTCGATCGACGGCCAGGTCGGCCCGGCGATCGTCGTCCGGCCTGATCGGTCGCCCAGCCACAGGATCTCGATGTCGCCGAACGACTGCGGCCTGGTCGAGGTCGACGAGGCCCTGCTTGAACAGCTCGAGCACGGCCAGGAAGCGCACGACGACCTCGAGCCGCTCGACCAGCTGCTCGGTGAGGGTGCGGAAGGTGATGCGACCGACCCGGGGCAGCTCGTCGATCAGCTCCTCGACCGCTTCGATCACGCTGATCCGCACCGCGTGGATGTGGGCGATCTCGACCATCGGCACGGGCTTCGGGAGTCAGCGACCGCCGGTAGGCGGCGCCGAGGTCGTCGGCGGTCGACGCCCTCGAGCAGGTCGGGCGTCAGGGCCAGGAAGCGGTCCTCGAGCCCGGCGGTGCGCGGGATAGGAGCGGGCCGCCTCGGCCGACAGGTGCTGCAGCACGGGCGCGCGTCCTTGAACGTCTTGCACTCGAGCAGGCGGGCGATGAGCAGGTCGCGCTCCTCCCACATGGCCAGCTCGTCGTCGAGGTCGAGGTCGGACTCGTCGGGGAGCAGGCGGCGGGCCTTGAGCTCGACGAGCGTGGCGGCGATGAGCAGGAACTCGGTGGCCGACCTCGAGGTCGAGCTGCTCCATCTGGCGCCAGCTCGGCCAGGTACGCGTCGACGATGGCCGAGAGCGACACCTCGTAGAGATCGACCTGCTGGCGCAGGATGAGGTGGAGCAGCAGGTCGAACGGACCCTCGTAGACCGGGGTCTGCACCGCGTAGGGCATCCCGACACGATAGAGGCGTCTCCGGGCACCTCCGCGCATGCCTCCTGAGCCGCAGGGGGCCCGGCTACCGTCGCCGCCGTGGCCCCGCGTCAAGCATCGCCCGTCAGCTCGTGGCGGCGGCGGTGTGCGTGCTGGTGCTGGTGACCGGTTGCAGCGGCACCTCGCATCCCACCGTCCAGCCGGCCACCGCCGCGCAGACCCTGGCGGCGGTCTACAAGCTGTCGGGATCGCAGCAGCAGTGCCTCGAACGGGCCTTCGCCGCGAACCGCGCCGCGACGCGCCCGCTGGCCAGCGACGGACCGGCCAGCGACGCAGACCTCGCCGCCCTCGGCTCGGGTCGCCCGGGCCTGCATCGCCGTCTCGACGCTGGCCGACGCCATCGTGGGCGGGGCCGTCAGCGGCACGGGCGGGCTCACCGCCACCGAGCAGACCTGCCTGCGCAGCGCGGTCGACGGCGCTGAGCCCGGACGACCAGGCGACGATGCTGGCCGGGCTGGCGGTGCCGACCGCCCTGGGCGACATCGAGACGGCGCTGCTCGGCAAGATCACCGACAAGATCCTCACCAGCTGCCACATCCCGACGACCCCGTCGTCGCTGCCCGACGTGAGCGTCACCAACACCTCCGCCTAGAGCTGGGTCCAGCCGGTCGAGCGGTCTCGAGCCGCCGTCGAGCCGGCCGGGAATTGCTCGTCGGCCGGCACCGGGCCCGCCTAGCATCGCCGCCCATGGCCCGCGTCTTCTCCGGCATCCAGCCCTCCGGCTCCCTGCACCTCGGCAACCTGCTCGGCGCGGTCCATACTGGGTCGGGATGCAGCACGAGGCCGACGCCCTCTACTGCGTCGTCGACCTGCACGCGCTCACGGTGCCCCAGGACCCGGTCGAGCTCCGCGCCGGCACCCTCGAGCTGGCCCAGCTGCTCTGGCCGTCGGCATCGACCCCGAGGCGTCCATCCTCTTCCTGCAGAGCCACGTCCACGAGCACGCCGAGCTGGCCTGGATCATGCAGTGCACCGCCGCGTTCGGCGAGCTGCGACGCATGACCCAGTTCAAGGACAAGTCCGAGGGCGCCGACTTCGTGTCGGCCGGGCCTGTTCACCTATCCCGACGCTCATGGCCGCCGACATCCTGCTCTACGACACCGATCGGGTGCCCGTGGGCGACGACCAGCGCCAGCACCTCGAGCTGACCCGCGATCTGGCCGAGCGCTTCAACCACCGCTACGGGCAGACCTTCGTGGTGCCCGAGGCGGCCATCCCCACCGTCGGGGCCCGGGTGATGGACCTGCAGCACCCCGAGCGCAAGATGTCCAAGTCGACCGACTCGCCCCAGGGCACCGATCCTCGTGCTCGAGGACCTCGGCGGGGTGGCCAAGAAGATCAAGCGGGCCGTCACCGACACCGGCGACGAGGTCCGCTACGACCCCGTTGCCAAGCCCGGCGTGTCGAACCTGCTGTCGATCCTCGGCGCCGCCACCGGACGCACGCCCCAGGCCTGCGCCGACGACTACCAGCAGTACGGACCGCTCAAGGCCGACACGGCCGACGCCGTGGTGGCGCTCCTCGAGCCGATCCAGGCGGCGCTACCGCGGAGCTGGCCGCCGACCCGGGCGGCACGCAGGCGATCCTGGCCGCCGGCGCGGCCAAGGCGCAGGCCATCGCCGCGCCCACCCTGGCCCGGGCCAAGACGGCGCTCGGCCTGCTCTGACCGCCGCTAGTCGTCGTCGCAGTCGTGCAGGACCTGGGCGACGCCGGGGTCGACCGTCCACTCGTCCGGCGGCAAGTGGTGCTCACGGGCCCAGGCCTCGGTCAGCGGGTCGCTGCCGGCGATGCCGAGCAGGTCGCCGCCGAGCTTGGGGTGCTGCAGGTAGAGGCCGACGCGCCGGGTGAAGCCCGCGCGTCCGGGTCCAGTTCTTGATCGTGTCGGGATCGTGGCCCACCGCCGCCCCCGACACGGTGGCGATGACCCGGCCGTAGGTGCCCAAGCCGGCCTGGGTCTTGCCGACGTCGTGCAGCAGGGCGGCGGCCAGCACGGGCCGCGTCGCCTCGTGCCCGAGGCTGCGCTCGACCCGCCGCGCCACCACCACCGAGTGGCGGCGGTCCGGACCGCTCATCTGGCGCCACAGCTCGACCTCGCTGTCGAGCAGCTGCGCGTTGGCCCAGGTCACCTCGGACGATCGCGGACCGCCCGGTCGCAACGAGCCGAAGAAGCGCTTGGTGAGGTGCCCCAGCCGCGCCACGTCAGCCGGCGTGGGCGATGCAGTACCGGGTGGCCGGCATGGCCTCGAGTCGATCGGGGGTGATGGCGCTCGCCGCAGGCCTCGCACACCCCGTAGGTGCCGGCGTCGAGCTTGTCGAGGGCGCGCTGCACGTCGTCGAGCTGCTCGCGGAGCTTGCCGGCCAGCACCATGGTCTCGCCCTGCTCGGCGGCGACCTGCCCGCTGTCGGCGAAGTTCTCGTCGTGCGCCTCGGCGGGGTCGCCGACGTGCAGCTCGTCGAGCTGGGTGGCCAGCTGCTCGTGCTCGCCCGTCAGCACCGATCGCCGATCGTCGGCCATGGGTGCGCCGGTGTCCTGAGGCTCGACCTCGATGTCCTCGCTCACGCCTGCAGGGTACTCAATCGGGCTGGCGCCATCCGATGCCGCCTGGGGATCCGCGAGGCGGACCGGCGCGGGGTGGGCCGAGCGATAGACCGACCAGATCCGCTCGGTCGACACCAGCGTGTAGATCTGCGTGGTGCTGAGCGAGGCGTGGCCGAGCAGCTCCTGCACGACCCGGATGTCGGCGCCGTGGTCGAGCATGTGGGTGGCGCACGAGTGGCGCAGCACGTGCGGGCTCAGGTGGTCGCCCAGGCCGGCCCGCTCGCCGTGGCGCCGGACGATCTGCCAGGCCCCCTGGCGCGACAGCCGGCTGCCCCGGCGGTTCAGGAAGACGGCCTCGGCGTCGCCCCGGCGGGCCCACCGCTCGGGCGCCAGCTGCGGGCGTCCACCGTCGCCGAGGTACGCCTCGAGCGGCGTCGAGGGCGAGGCGGCCGATGGGCACATCGCGCTCCTTGGAACCCTTCCCGAAGCGCCCGGAGCATCGAGCCGGCCAGGTCGAGGTCGGGCAGCGACAGCCCGACCAGCTCGGAGATGCGCAGGCCCGTGCCGTAGAGCACCTCGAGGATGGCCCGGTCCCGTCGGGCGATCGGGTCGTCGCCGACGACGCGTCGATCAGCGCGGTCACCTCGTCCTCGGTCAGCGGCTTGGGCAGGCCCTTGGGCACCCGGGGCTGCTCGACGCTCGGCCGCCGGGTCGGTGGCGAGCCAGTGCCCTCGTCGACCAGGAACCGGTGCAGGGCCCGCACCGCCACCAGTGCCCGCGCCACCGACGCGGGCGCCTTGCCCGACGCCCGTAGCGAGGCCACGTAGGCACCGAGCTCGGCCTCGGTCGACATCGGCGATCGAGCGGTGCCGTTCGGCCAGCCAGTCCGAGTAGGCGGCGAGGTCGCGTCGGTAGGCGGCCACGGTGTTGGCGGCCCGCCCGCGCTCGGCCGACAGCCAGGTCAGGAACTCGTCGACCTCGAGCGGCCGCGACGGTGCGTCAGCGTCCAAGGCGACGCAGCGCCAGCGTGAGGCCGATGATCGACTTGGCGTCGGTCAGCTCGCCGCTGGAGATGAGGTCGCCGACGGCGTCGAGCGCGATGTGCTCGACGGTCATGTGCTGCTCCTCGACGCCCTGGCGGCGACTTGTCGACGGCGTGCAGGCCGCGGGCCAGGAAGATGAAGTACCGCTCGTCGCAGAAGCCGGCCGAGTTGTCGATCTCGCACAGCAGCTCGACGGTCGCGGCCTCGAGGCCGACCTCCTCGGCCAGCTCGCGCCGCGCCGTCTGCTCGGGAGGCTCGCCGGCGACGTCGCGGATGCCGGCCGGGATCTCGAGCAGCAGCCGGTCGATCGGGGCGCGGTACTGGCGCACCATGGCCACCCGCCCGTCGTCGAGCAGCGGCACCACGGCCACCGCGCCGGGGTGGTGGACCACGTCGCGCTCGAAGGTGGAGCCGTCGGGCGCCGCGAAGGTGCCGACGACGACCTGGATCACGTGGCCGTGGAACACCTCACGCTCGGACACGCGGCTGAACCCGCCCGTGTCGTGGCTCACGAAGCAGGGGCGGGCTCGCGCTCGAGCTGGATGATGCGCGGGTTGCGTCCCTCGGCCCGGGCCAGCGCGGCGGCGATGAGCTCGCGGAACAGCGGGCGCGGCTCGGTTGGGCCGGCTCTTGAACTCGGGATGGGCCTGGGTGCCGACCCAGAACGGGATGCGTGGCCAGCTCGATGAACTCGACGAGGCGACCGTCGGGCGACGAGCCCGAGCAGACGAAGTCGGTCTCGTCGAAGCGGCTGCGGAAGCGCGGGTTGAACTCGTAGCGGTGCCGATGGCGCTCGGACACGACCTCTTCGCCGTAGGCCTGCGCCACCTTCGAGCCCGGCACGAGCTTGGCCACGTACGCGCCGAGGCGCATCGTGCCGCCGAGGTCGGTGATGTCGCGCTGCGAGTCCATCAGGTCGATCACCGGATACGGCGTCTGCGGGTCGAACTCGCTCGAGTTGGCGCCGACCATGCCCAGCACGTTGCGGGCGAAGTCGACGGTCATGACGTGCATGCCGAGGCAGAGACCCAGGCAGGGCACGTCGTTCTCCCGGGCGTAGCCGGCCGCCGCGATCTTGCCCTCGATCCCCCGCTCGCCGAAGCCGCCCGGGATCACGATGCCGTCGAGGTCGCGCAGGCGTCCCTCGGCCAGGAGGCCCTCGACCTGCTCGGCCTGGATCAGCTCGATCTCGACCGCCGGCGCCGTGGTGGAAGCCGGCGTGCTTGAGCGACTCGATCACCGACAGGTAGGCGTCGGGCAGGCTCACGTACTTGCCGATGATGCCGATCCGCACCGGATCGGTGGCCGTCTCGATGTGGTCGATCATGATCTCCCACTCGGACAGGTCGACGTCGAGCCCGGCGATCCCGAGGATCTTGCAGACCTCTTCGTCGAGGCCCTCGTCGTGCAGGACCAGCGGGATCTCGTACAGGCTGCGGGCGTCGGCCGCGTTGACCACCGCGGCCACGGGCACGTCGCACAGGTTCGAGATCTTGCGCTTGAGCTCGTTCGAGATGGGCGACTCGCTGCGACACACGATGGCGTCGGGCTGGATGCCCCGGCTGCGCAGCTCGGTCACCGAGTGCTGCGTGGGCTTGGTCTTCTGCTCGCCCGACGGACCGATGAACGGCACCAGGGTCACGTGCACGTAGCAGACGTTGTCGCGACCGACGTCGAGGCGGAACTGCCGGATCGCCTCGAGGAACGGGAGGATCTCGATGTCGCCGACGGTGCCGCCCACCTCGGTGATGACGACGTCGACGTCGTCGCCGGCCAGGCGGCGTGATGCGACGCTTGATCTCGTCGGTGATGTGCGGGATGACCTGCACGGTGCTTGACCGAGGTAGTCACCGCGCCGCTCGGCCGCCAGCACCGCCGAGTAGATCGAGCCGGTCGTGGCGTTGGAGTCCTTCGACAGCGCCTCGTCGATGAACCGCTCGTAGTGGCCCGAGGTCGAGGTCGGTCTCGCCACCGTCGTCGGTGACGTACACCTCGCCGTGCTCGAACGGGTTCATCGTGCCCGGATCGAGGTTGATGTACGGGTCGAGCTTCTGCATCGTGACGCGCAGACCCCGGGACTTCAGCAGGCGACCCAGCGATGACGCGGTGAGGCCCTTTCCGAGGGAGCTCGCCACACCTCCGGTCACGAAGATGTGCTTCGTCACTACCCGATCCTCCTCGGCCGTCCGACAGCTCGACGGGATCTCACCGTAGCGCGGCTCACCCCGACCTCACGCGTATGAGCAACTCGGCCGCGTGCTGCCGGGCCGTCGCGCTGTCGGGCGAGCCCGAGAGCATCCGCGCCAGCTCGACCTCGCGCTCGGTGCCGGCCAGCACGGCGGCCTCGGTGAAGGTCGAGCCGTCCGCTTCGCGCTTGGTGATCCCCACCTGGGTGGTGGCCCACGCCGCCACCTGGGGCAGGTGGGTGACCACCAGCACCTGGTGGTCGGCGGCCAGGACGGCCAGGGCGCGGCCCACCGCCGTCGCCGCCTCGCCACCGATCCCGGCGTCGACCTCGTCGAACACGAGGGTGGGGGGTGCCTCGGTCAGCACCAGGCGCAGCGCCAGCATGCTGCGGGCCAGCTCGCCTCCCGATGCCACCCGGGCCAGCGGCAGGGCGGGGGCGCCCGACGTTGGCGGCCAGCAGGTAGGTCACGTCGTCGCCGGGATCGTCTCCCACCTCGATCTCGACGACGGCCTGGGGCATGGCGAGCTCGACCAGGTGGGCCTGGGTGGCCTCGGCCAGCGCCGGTGCCACCCGCCGCCGGGCCCGACCCACTGCGGCCTCGGCCTCGGCCACCGCCTGCAGCACCTCGACCCGGCGGGCGTCGAGCTCGGCCGCGAGGCGGTCACGATCCTCGAGCTGGCGCAGCCGCGCCGGCGCCTCGGCCTGGAAGGCGATGACGTCGGCCAACTGGTCGCCGTACTTGCGGCACAGCTCGTGGAGCAGGCGCCGACGCTGCTGCACCTCGTCCAGCCGCCCGGGATCGTCCTCGATCGCCTCGCCCGTGGACCGGATCTCGGACGGCGACGTCGGCCAGCTCGGCCTCGAGCCCGCGCAGGCGGGCGACGAGCCCGGCGAAGGGCGCCCGCCCGTCGAGGGCGGCCAGCGCCCGCGGCCAACCCGTCGGCCGCGCCGTCGTCGGGATCGAGCGCGGCCAGGGCGGCGCGGGCCGCCTCCTGGTGGGCCAGCGCGTCGGCCAGCGTGTCCTCGAGCTCGGCCAGCTGCTCGTCCTCGTCGGGGTCGGAAAGACCTGCGGCGTCGATCTCGTCGACCTGGAAGCGCCAGGAGGTCGACCTCACGGGCGCGTGCCCGCTCGTCGCCACCGAGGCTCGTCGAGCTCGTGCTCGACCGCCTGCAGCTCCTTGCGCGCCCGGATCAGCGGCTCGAGGTCGATCGACCCGAACCGGTCGAGCGCGTCGCGCTGGACGGTCGCGCTCAGCAGGGACTGGTGGTCGTGCTGGCCGTGCAGGTCGACGAGCCCGCCGACCGACCTCGGCGAGGGTGGCCGGCGGTGGCCAGTTGGCCGTCGACGTAGGCCCGCGACCGCCCCGAAGCCGGCACCACCCGCCGCAGGACGAGCTCGTGGCCGTCGACCACGAACCGGCCCTCGACCACGGCCTCGGTGGCGCCGTGGCGGACCATCGACGGGTCGGCCCGCCCGCCCATCAGCAGCTCGATCGCCTCGACCACGAGCGTCTTGCCGGCGCCGGTCTCGCCGGTCACCGCGGTCATGGCCGGGCCGAGCACGAGCGAGAGCTCGGCGATGACGCCCAGGTCGGAGACGGCCAGCTCGGTCAGCACGGCTCGTCCCGGACGTTCATCGGACTGAGGTTCATCGGACTGACGTCATCGGAGTCGTCATCGGTCGCTCAGCCGGAACTTGGCCTTGAGGATGCGATGGAAGTCGCGCGGGCCGAAGATCACCAGTCGGGCGCGGTGCGTCGATGCGGTGCAGTCGATGGCGTCGCCGGGCCGCAGGTCGGCGAAGGCCGCGGCCGTCGACCGCCAGCGACGGCTGACGGCGGTCGGCCCCGACGGTCAGGCGCAGATGGGTGGTCGGGCTCGAGCACCAGCGACCGGTCGAACAGCATGTGGGGCGACACGGGTGTGAGCAGCAGCGCCTGGTGGGTCGGCGCCACGATCGGGCCCGCGGGCGGACAGGTTGTACGCCGTCGAGCCGGTCGGGGTGGCGACGATGAGGCCGTCGGCGGCGTAGGGCGTGAACGGCTCGCCGTCGATGGCCACCTCGATGCGAACGGTGTGGCCCGTCGACGTGCGTGCCGATCACGGCGTCGTTGAGGGCCAGTGCGGCGGGCTCGGGCGGCGCGCCGCGCGCGATCGACGACCACGTCGAGCAGCATCCGCTCCTCGACCAGGTGGTCCCCGGCCAGGAACCGCACGAGCGCGTCGGTCAGGCCGGCCGGCTCGACCTCGGTCAGGTAGCCGAGCTGGCCGAGGTTCACGCCCGAGCACGGCCACCCCGGCCGCCGCGACCAGCTGCGACGGCGCGCAGCATGCTGCCGTCCCCGCCGAGGCTCACGGCCAGATCGAGCCCCTCGGCGAACCCGTGCTCGTCGACGCCGCAGGCCCAGGAGACCGGCCAGCACCGCGTCGGGCGTCGGCAGCCGCACCTCGTGGCCGGACGCCGCCCAGCCACGCGGACACCTCGCGGGCCAGCGTCGCCGGCCTCGTCGCGGGTCTGGTGCAGCACCAGCCCGATCGTGGCCACGTCAGCCCTCCCGGCTCGACGGACGCGGCCTGGTCGACGGCCTGCTCGAGCCTGGCCGCCACCTCGTCGGCCGACGGCACGGTCGCCACCGCCGAGTCGGGCCGCACGTGCACGACGAACTCGACGTTGCCGTCGGTTCCCGTGATCGGCGACGCCATGGCGTCCATGATGGTGGCTCCACGCGCGTCGATGGCGGACGCCACCGCGCCGAGCACGTCGGTCCACACCTGCGGATCGGTCACGATGCCCCGCCCCTTGGACACCACCTCGCGCCCGGCCTCGAACTGCGGCTTGACCAGCAGCACCAGGTCGCCGTCGTCGGCCACCACGACCCAGCAGGGCGTCGAGCACCAGCCGCAGCGAGATGAACGAGAGGTCGGCGGTCACGAGATCGACCGGTTCGCCGACCGTGGTCGAGGTCGAGGTCGCGCACGTTGGTGCGGTCGAGCACCCGGACCCGCGGATCGCGCGGCCACCCGCTCGTGCAGCTGCCCGTAGCCGACGTCGACGGCGATGACCTCGGCCGCACCGCGTTGGAGCAGGCAGTCGCGTGAACCCGCCGGTCGAGGCGCCCGGCGTCGAGGGCCCGACGGCCGGCCACGTCCACGCCGAACCGGTCGAGGGCGGCATCGAGCTTGACCCCGGCCCGGCTCACGAACCGTGGAGGCTCGCCCTGCAGGACGATGGGATCGCCCGGCTGCACCAGCCGGGCCGGCCTTCGTCGGCGACCGAGCCGCCCACCAGGACCCGTCCGGCGACGATGTCAGCCTGGGCCCGGGTGCGCGACGGGGCGAGCCGCCGCCGCACCAGCTCGTCGTCGAGTCGCCGTCGGGTCGCCACGGCTCACCGGGGGCCCGGGTGGCCGGCAGGGGCCGTCCAGCGCGCCACCAGCGCAGCCAGATCGTCCTCGGTGGCGTCGGGCTCGGGGGCGACGGGCAGGTCGGCCGCGGTGGTCACGCCGGTGAGCACCAGGCCGAAGCGGTACCCGAGGGCCCGGGCGAAGCGTCCGTCGGTGTCGGCCCGGTCGCCCACCGCGACGCCGTCGGGCCCGGCCAGGGCCCGCACGAGCTCGACCATCGGCGCGTAGGGCTTGCCCGCCACGATGGGGTCGACCCCGCTGGCGGTGACGACCGCCGCCAGGAGCGAGCCGGCACCGGGGGTCAGGCCGTGCTCGCCCGGATAGGTCGCGTCGTCGTTGGTGGCGACCAGGCGGGCGCCGGCTCGCACGGCCCGGTTCGCCGCCGCCAGTCGGGCGTAGTCGAAGTCGAGGTGCAGCCCGACCACGACGGCATCGAAGGCCCCGCCGTCGTCGTGGCTGGCGTCGACGGCCTCGACGCCGCGGTCGACGAGGGCGTCGAGGGCGCCCCGCCCGCCGCAGACCAGCACGCGCTCGCCGGGTTGCATCAACGACGCGGCGGCCATGGGCGAGGTGACCACGTCGTCGCCGGGATCGATCCCGTGGTCGATGCCAGCTTGGCCCCCACCTCGGCTCGGGTGGGCAGGGCGTTGTTGGTCACGAACAGGACGCGTTCGCCGACCTCGCGCAGGTGTGCCACCGCCTCGGCGGAACCGCTCGACCGGCGCGTCGCCCCGCCAGATCACGCCGTCGAGATCGAGGACCCACGCCATCGGGTCATGGTGGCACGGATCGTCGCGGGACCGATCGGCCAGTCTGCTAGGACTGCGGGGTGCCGCCCCTTCGACCGTTCCGCGGACTTCGCTACGACCCCGCCGGGGTCGACCTGGCCGAGGTCACCGCGCCGCCCTACGACGTGATCGACGCCGCCCACCGCCAGCGCCTGGCCGACCGCCACCCGGCCAACGCCGTGTGCGTCGACCTGCCCGGCACCCACGACGGTGCCTACGCGGACGCGCGGAAGCTGCTCGACGAGTGGATGGCCGAGGGCGTGCTGCGCCGCGATCCCCCGTCCCTCTACGTCTACCGCATGTCCCGCGCCGCGCCCGACGGCTCGACCCGGCACACCACCGGCGTCTTCGGGGCACTCGAGCTGTCGCGCCCGGACGAGGGCGCCATCCTGCCCCACGAGTTCACGACGCCCAAGGCCAAGTCCGACCGCCTGAGCCTGATGCGGGCCACCCGGGCCAACCTGTCTGCGGTCTGGGCGCTGTCGCCGGCCCCGGGCCTGACCGATCTGCTGGTCACCGACACCGACCCTGCCGCCTCGTGGCAGATCGACGGGATCACCCACGCCCTCTGGCCGGTCACGGACCCCGACCGGATCGCCGCCATCGGCGCCGCGGTCGGCGCCCATCCGGTCGTCATCGCCGACGGGCACCACCGGTACGAGACGAGCCTCACCTATCGCGACGAGCAGCGCGACGCCAGTGCGTCCGCCTCTGCCGGTGCCGGGTCGCTGCTGGCCTACGTGGTCGAACTGGTCGACGACGAGCTCGAGGTCCTGCCCATCCATCGCCTCGTGTCGGGCCTGCCCGACGACTACGACCTGCTCGGCGCCCTCGCCGGGCACTTCACCGCGACCGACGCCGGCGCCGTCACCGCCGACATGGCCGATCGCCTGGTCCGCGCCGGCGCCCTCGGCCTGGTCACCCCGGCGGGGGTGTGGTTCCTCGAGCCCCGGCCGGACCGCGAGCCCGACGGGCGTGACCTCGACTCGAGTCGCCTCGACACCGCCCTCGAGGCCCTCCCCGTGGGCGAGCTGCGCTTCCAGCACGGCATCGACGAGGTCGTGGCCGCGGTGGCCGACGGCGAGGCGCAGGCCGGGTTCCTGTTGCGACCGGCCACGGTCGGCCAGATCGTCGACATCGCCCACGGGGGCGAGCGGATGCCGCCGAAGACGACCTTCTTCTCACCCAAGCCGTGCACCGGCGTGGTGCTACCGCCTGCTCGACGAGTAGGGCGCGCCGTCCGGGACGACGGCGCTCGACGACCGGTGCGGTCAGTCGACCGTCCAGGTGGCGCCCGAGTGCAGCAGGTCGGTGAGATCGCCGGGACCGTTGCGGTCCTGGGCCACCGCCAGCTGGCGGCTCACCTCGGTGCCGTAGTCGGCCCGGTCGACCGCCCGGAACACGCCGATCGGCGTGGGCTCGTGCGGTCCGCTGGCCAGACGTGAGAGCTGGAAGGCCAGGCCCTGGTTGGTCTCGTCGTGCACGAGGAGGGCGTCGTCGCCCACGTCGGCCACCTCGACGATGCGCAGCTTGCCGTCCGAGCCCATGATGACGCCGCGCTGGCGGTCGGCGCCGAAGCGGATCGGGCTCGCCGTGCACCAACGGGATCAGCATCTCGTCGCGGTGGTCGCGGGCGGTGATGGCCTCGAAGGCGCCGTCGTTGAACACGTTGCAGTTCTGGTAGATCTCGACGAACGCGGCGCCGCGGTGGGCGTGGGCCCGACGGAAGGTCTCCATCATGTGCTGGCGGTCCATGTCGTGGGTGCGGGCCACGAAGCTGGCCTCGGACCCGATGGCCAGGCTGATCGGGTTGAACGGCTGGTCGATCGAGCCGAACGGCGTCGACTTGGTGACCTTGCCCACCTCGCTGGTCGGCGAGTACTGGCCCTTGGTCAGCCCGTAGATCTGGTTGTTGAACATCAGGATGGTGAGGTTGACGTTGCGCCGCAGGGCGTGGATCAGGTGGTTGCCACCGATCGAGAGCATGTCGCCGTCGCCGCCGACGACCCACACGTCGAGGTCGGGGCGGGCGATGGCCAGCCCGGTGGCGATGGCCGGGGCCCGGCCGTGGATGCTGTGCATCCCGTAGGTGTTCATGTAGTACGGGAACCGGGCCGCGCACCCGATGCCCGAGACGAACACGGTGTTCTCGCGGGCCACGCCGAGGTCGGGCATCAGCAGCTGCACGGCGGTGAGGATCGAGTAGTCACCGCAGCCGGGGCACCAGCGCACCTCTTGGTCGCTCGACCAGTCCTTCTTGGTCGTGACGGGGATCACGTCAGTCATCGAGGGCTCCCAGGATGGCGGATCTCGAGCTCGCCGGCGGTGAAGGGCACGCCCTTGACCTTGGTCACGGCCTTGGCGTCGACCAGGAACTCGGCCCGCAGCAGGCGGCTCAGCTGGCCGAGGTTCATCTCGGGGACGAGCACCTTCGGGATAGCGGGCGAGCACCTCGCCCAGGTTGGGCGGGAACGGGTTGAGGTGGACGAGGTGGATCTGGGCCACCCGCGGCCCCGGTCCGCGGACACGGTCGACCGCGCCGCTGATGGCGCCCCACGTCGAGCCCCAGCCCACCACGAGGAGCTCGGCGTCGTCGTCGGCGTCGCCGATGACCTCGACGGGCGGCAGGTCGTTGGCGATCCCGGCGATCTTGGCCGCCCGCAGATCGACCATGCGCCCGTGGTTGGCCGGGTCGTAGCTGATGTTGCCGCTGCCGTCTTCCTTCTCGATGCCGCCGATGCGGTGCATCAGCCCCGGCGTGCCCGGCAGGGCGATGGGCCGGGCGAGGGTCTCGGGATCGCGCAGGTAGGGCCAGAACTCGGGCTCGCCGTCCGCGCCGACGTGGTTGGGCTCGGTGGCGAAGGTGACCTCGATGGGCGCGAGGTCGTCGACCTTGGGCAGCAGCCAGGGCTCGGAGCCGTTGGCCAGGTAGCCGTCGGACAGCAGCAGCACCGGCGTGCGGTAGGTCAGCGCGATGCGGGCCGCCTCGATGCGCGGCGTCGAAGCAGTTGGACGGGCTGTAGGGCGCCACGATCGGCAGCGGCGACTCGCCGTGGTGGCCGTACATGGCCAGCAGCAGGTCGCTCTGCTCGGTCTTGGTGGGCAGACCGGTCGAGGGGCCGCCGCGCTGGATGTCGATGATGAGCAGCGGCAGCTCGAGGCTGATGGCCAGGCCGATGGTCTCGGACTTGAGGGCCACGCCCGGGCCGCTGGTCGTGGTCACGCCGAGATGGCCGCCGTAGGAGGCGCCCAGGGCGGCGCCGATGCCGGCGATCTCGTCTTCGGCCTGCAGCGTGCGCACGCCGAAGTTCTTGTGCTTGGACAGCTCGTGGAGGATGTCGGACGCCGGGCGTGATCGGGTACGAGCCGAGGAACACGGGCAGCTGGGCCAGCTGCCCGGCGGCCACCAGGCCCCAGGCCAGCGCCGTGTTGCCGGTGATGTTGGTGTACATGCCGGGCTTCTGCGGGGCCGGCTTGCACCTGGTAGGGGTGATCGAACAGCTCGGCGGTCTCGCCGAAGGCGTGCCCGGCGCGGAAGGCGGCCAGGTTGGCGTCGCGGACCAGGGGGCGGTTGGCGAACTTCTCGGAGATCCAGTCGATGGTCGGCTGCTCGGGCCGGGTGTACATCCACGAGATCAGGCCCAGCGCGAAGAGGTTCTTCGACCGGTCGGCGTCGCGGGGCTTGACCCCGAGCGGGGCGCACGCCTGCTTGGTCAGCGAGGTCATCGGGACCTCGTAGACCGTGTAGCCCTTGAGGCTGCCGTCGATCAGCGGGTTGGTCGACTAGCCGGCCTTCGTGAGGTTGCGCTCGTCGAAGGTGTCGATGTTGATGATCACGGTGCCGCCGGGCTCGAGCTTGCCGAGCTCGGCCTGCAGGGCCGCCGGGTTCATGGCCACCAGCACGTTGGGCGCGTCGCCCGGCGTGGTGATGTCGTGGTCGGAGATGTGGACCTGGAAGGCCGAGACGCCGGCCAAGGTCCCGGCGGGGGCGCGGATCTCGGCCGGGAACTCGGGCAGCGTGGCGAGGTCGTTGCCGAACAGCGCGCTGGCGCTGGTGAAGCGATCGCCCGTGAGCTGCATGCCGTCACCCGAGTCGCCGGCGAACCGGATGATGACCCGGTCCAGCTCTCGTGGTGTGGCGCGCTCGGCGGTATCGGCCACGTGGACCCCCTTGTCCCTGGCTGGTGTGCTGATGGTCGCGAGCGGCCCACGGGGACCGCGCGTAGATGGCTCGTCCAATCTATCGGCGCGATCGCGCCGCACATGACACCCCACGTGGGGCGCCGCGGCGGGCGGTGCGCTGACGGGTCAGGCGATGTCGATCGATGCGTCGAGATAGACGTCCTGGATGGCGTTGAGCAGCTCGACACCTTCGCCGGTCGGACGCTGGAAGGCCTTGCGTCCGCTGATGAGACCGGTGCCGCCCGCCCGCTTGTTGACCACCGCGGTGCGCACGGCCTCGGCCAGGTCGCTGGCGCCCGAGGAGGCACCACCGGAGTTGATGAGGCCGATGCGACCCATGTAGCAGTTGGCCACCTGCCACCGGGTCAGGTCGATCGGGTGGTCGGTGGTCAGCTCGCTGTAGACGAGCTTGCTCGTCTTGGCGTAGTTGGCCAGCACGTTGAAGCCCCCGTTGTTCTCGGGGAGCTTCTGCTTGATGATGTCGGCTTCGATGGTCACGCCGAGGTGGTTGGCCTGGCCGGTGAGATCGGCAGCCGCGTGGTAGTCGACCCCGTCGACCTTGAACGCCTCGTTGCGCAGGTAGCACCACAGCACGGTGAACAGGCCGAGCTCGTGGGCCTGCTGGAACGCCTCGCTGACCTCGACCAGCTGGCGGTGCGACTCGGGCGAGCCGAAGTAGATGGTGGCCCCGACCCCGGCCGCGCCCAGCTCGTAGGCCTGGTCGACCGAGCCGAACATGATCTGGTCGAACTCGTTCGGGTAGGTCAGCAGCTCGTTGTGGTTGAGCTTCACGATGAAGGGGATGCGGTGCGCGTAGCGCCGCGAACACAGGCCGAGCACGCCGAAGGTGGTGGCCACTGCGTTGCAACCGCCCTCGACGGCGAGCTCGACGATGTTCTTCGGGTCGAAGTACTTGGGGTTGGGCGCGAACGACGCCGCCGCGGTGTGCTCGATCCCCTGGTCGACCGGCAGGATCGACACGTAGCCGGTGTCGGCCAGACGCCCGTGCCCGAACAGCTGGGCCAGGTTGCGCAGCACCTGCGGCGACCGGTCGCTCTCGGCGTAGACGCGGTTGACGATGTCGGGGCCCGGCAGGGTCAGGTCGTCTCGGGGGATGCCCTTCGAGACGTGGCTCAGCAGGCTGTCGGCCTCGTCGCCGAGCAGGCCTTGGATGTCGGTCATGCCACTCCTCAGCTGGTGACTGGGTGCACGGATCGCGTGCCCTGCCAAGCGTAGGCGCCCGGGATCACCCCGAGCCACGTCACCGTCTCAGGACCGCGCCGGTCGCCGGTGGGCGGCCGCGGCCTCGGCCAGACGTTGGCCGGCGAGCGCCATCACGTCGTCGAGACGGGCCCGACGGCGCAGGGGCACCACCTGCTCGGCCACCACCTCGGTGCGCGACGCGGTCACACCTCCGGCACGGAAGAAGCGCCGCCGGGTGCGACCGAGCACCACCACCGCGTCGCCGGCGGACAGGGCGGGTCGCGCCGGCGGGTCGTACCAGGCGACCGGGACGGACTCGGCCGGGCCCTCGGCGGGTCGCGTCGACACGTCGAGCACGAGCAGGCCGGCCCCCGAGGGCAGCTCACGCCGCTCGGGCTCACGGGTGACGCGGCCGATCACCAAGGTGATCGACTGGTCTTCGGGGCAGTGCGGATCGGTGGGAGTACGGGCAGGCACGGCAGCCTCCTTCACGGGGCGCGGATGACACGGTGGGCCGGGATCAGCCGAGGCGCACCGGCGAACCGGTCGGGGGAAGGAGCAGATGACGAACGTGGCGACCTTAGCCATGGGCTGTGACAGCGACGCCGGGTCCGTTGCGCTCAGCCCACCGCCCGGGCACGAGCCACCACGTCGGCGAAGTCGGGCGCGGCGCGGGCCAACCGGCCGAACAGCTCGCGCGCCCGGCTGATGTCGCCGGCCCGCTCGTACAGGTCGGCCAGCGCGTAGCCGCGGCGCAGGTGGCGCTCGAGGGGCCGCCGCGGCAGCTTCCAACCCTGTTCGAGCAGCCGGATCGCGCCGTCGAGGTCGCCGCGGTCGGCCCGCATGCCCGCCACCACGATGCGCCCCTCCACGACCAGCTCGGCGCTCGGCGAGACCTCTCGGAGCTCGCTCCACAGCTCTTCGACCCGCTCGTCCTTGCCGACGGCCCGGTAGCAGTCCGCCAGCACGGGGTGCTGCTCGGTCGAACCCGTGAGCAGGCGGAAGGCCTCGAGCTCCTTGATGGCGGGGCGCCACTTGCCCTGCCGGTACAGCGTGAGCCCGTACAGCTCGCGGGCGGGGGCCACGGCCGGGGCCTCGCTGACCAGCTTGGCCAGGATCCGGGCGGCGTCGCTGTAGCGATCGGCCGCGAAGGCCCGACCGGCGTCCTTCAGGCGCTGCTCGAGCCGTGGGGCCCTCGTCGAGCCGACCGCCCGGGCGAAGTCGCCCCGCAGCTCGTCCTCGAGCTCGTCGTGGTCGGACCTGGTCCCGGGCTCGGGCCGCCGGCCACGGGCCACCGCCGAGCTCGCCTCGTCGCGGACCTCGTCGACCCGCACCCACTCGTCGATGTGGCGGGGATCGTCGCTCCCGGCCCGGTCGTCACGAGCCCGGTCCATGGCCTGACGCCACGTGGCCGATGCCCCCGACCCTCCTTCGTCCAGACGGGCCGCGGCCCGCCGGGCCAGCCCACCCCACTTGGGATCACCCGCCATCGGACGGTCGTCCACCTCGGGACGACGGCCCGCCCGACCGGCCGAACCGGCCGAACCGCGAGCTGCACCGCGACGCGGCGAGCCCGCCCGGTGGGACGAACCCCGGCTCGACGAACCCCGACGCGGCGCGCCCGCGCGGCCGGAGGAGCCACGGCGCGGCGAGCCCGCCCGACTCGAGGAGCTCCGACTGGACGAGCCACGGCGCGGCGCGCCCGCCCGGCTCGACGAACCCCGGCTCGACGAACCCCGGCTCGACGAGCCGCGACTCGGCGCGCCGGCCCGGCCGTCGCTGGCTCGCCGCGGCGCCGAACGGCTGGTGGATCGTCGCGCCGAGCTCGAACTGCCCGTGCTGCGGCGGGTCGAGGACGCCGGGCGGCGACTCGACCGACTGGATGCACTCGAAGAGCCACCCGAACGGCGGGATGGGGGGCGCGAGCTCGAGGGCATTCGGGCAGCGTACCGGTCGCAACCGGGCGGCTCCGACGGACGCCAAAACGACGAACGGGGCCCCGAAGGGCCCCGTTCTGAGGAGAAATCCGGCGGCGACCTACTCTCCCAGGGAGTCTCCCCCCAAGTACCATCGGCGCGGGTGGGCTTAACTGCCGTGTTCGGGATGGGAACGGGTGTGACCCCACCGCTATGGCCACCGAAATCTGTTGTCAAGGACGAGCGCGAGAGCCAGTGGCCCTGCGCTCGAGTCCCCGAGAGAACTCCATAGCGAGCACGAACGTCATTGTCGATCCAAGCCCTCGGCCGATTAGTACCGGTCGGCTGAACACGTCACCGTGCTTACACCTCCGGCCTATCAACGTGGTGATCTGGCCACGGGCCTTACCTGGTTATCCAGTGGGAGATCTCATCTCGGAACGAGCTTCGCACTTAGATGCTTTCAGCGCTTATCTCTTCCGCAGGTGGCTAACCAGCCGTGCCCTTGGCAGGACAACTGGCACACCAGAGCTGCGTCCGTCCCGGTCCTCTCGTACTAGGGACAGCCTTCCTCAAATCTCCTACGGCTGCAGAGGATAGGGACCGAACTGTCTCACGACGTTCTAAACCCAGCTCGCGTACCGCTTTAATGGGCGAACAGCCCAACCCTTGGGACCTGCTTCAGCCCCAGGATGCGATGAGCCGACATCGAGGTGCCAAACCTTCCCGTCGATATGGACTCTTGGGGAAGATGAGCCTGTTATCCCCGGGGTACCTTTTATCCGTTGAGCGACGGCGCTTCCACACGCAACCGCCGGATCACTATGCCCTGCTTTCGCACCTGCTTGACTTGTAAGTCTCGCAGTCAAGCTCCCTTGTGCCATTGCACTCGACGGCTGATTGCCAACCAGCCTGAGGGAACCTTTGGGCGCCTCCGTTACTCTTTAGGAGGCGACCGCCCCAGTCAAACTACCCGCCTGACGCTGTTCCCGATCCGGATAACGGACCTAGGTTAGAGTTCCAGTATGAGCAGGGTGGTATTTCAAGGTTGGCTCCACACTGGCTAGCGCCAATGCTTCCTAGCCTCCCACCTATCCTACACAACACATACCAAAACCCAACATCAAGTTGTAGTAAAGGTCCACGGGGTCTTTCCGTCCTTCTGCAGCTAACGAGCATCTTTACTCGTACTTCAATTTCGCCGGGTCTGTGGTTGAGACAGCAGGAAAGTCGTTACGCCATTCGTGCAGGTCGGAACTTACCCGACAAGGAATTTCGCTACCTTAGGACCGTTATAGTTACGGCCGCCGTTTACCGGGGCTTAGGTTCAGAGCTTCGCCCACAAGTGGGCTGACCCTTCCCCGTAACCTTCCGGCACCGGGCAGGCGTCACAGCGTATACATCGTCTTTCGACTTCGCACGCTGCTGTGTTTTTAGTAAACAGTCGCTTTCCCCTGGTCTGTGCCACCTCTTCGAGCTCGCGACGTAAAGTCGGTCACCCTGATGAGGTCCTCCTTCTCCCGAAGTTACGGAGGCATTTTGCCGAGTTCCTTAACCACAGTTCTCCCGATCGCCTTGGT
>CAWBIF010000002.1:0-340000 GCA_963788835.1 uncultured Microthrixaceae bacterium | reverse complement strand
AGTCGAGGACGCCCAGGGGCTGGGTCCAGGTGCGGTTGTCGACGAGGAGCCCCCGATCGCCGGTCAGGTCGACGAACTGGGCGAGCTGGAGGCGGATGGCGGCCAGGTTGTGGTCGAGGGTGGCGTCGTCGAGCAGGTTGCGCTCCTCGGAACGCCCGCCCGGGTCGCCGATCATGCCGGTGGCGCCGCCGGCGAGGGCGATCGGGCGATGGCCGGCGTCCTGGAACCGTCGCAGCAGCAGCAAGGGGACGAGGTTGCCGATGTGCAGGCTGTCGGCGCTCGGGTCGAACCCGCCGTAGAGGGTCATCGGGCCGGCGGCCAGCCGGTTCGCCAGGTCACCCGCATCGGTGCTGTCGTGCACGAGCCCGCGCTGCGTCAGGTCGTCGAGGAGCGCGGCGTCGGTCACGGCGGTCACGTTCCCTCTCACCGGCCACCTCGTCAACTCGGATCTCGTCGGTCCGAGGACCGATCGCGTCGGGGCGGCTGGTACGCGAGGGGGCGCCGCGGCCACACTGGCGCCGTGCCCATCTCCCCCACCGACTCGCGGCCGGACCAGCCCGGCGCACTCCTGCCGCCCGATCCCCCGTCGACAGTCGGGACCTTCGAGGACCTCGGGATGGACCCCCAGCCGCCCCGACGCCGGGTCCGCCTCGGCACCGTGGCCGCCGTGACCATGTCGGTGCTGATCCTCGGCATGTGGGCCTTCGTCTACATCTGGGGGGCGATCCAGAAGCCGGTCGACCGGCTCGACAGCCCTGCCTACGCTCGACGCGCCGAGCCCATCTGCGCGGTGACCGCAGCCCAGCTCGCCGCCCTGCCGCCGGCCTTCAAGTCCAAGACCAACGTCGACCGGGCCGATGTGGTGGACCAGACCAACGTCGACCTGCGGGCCATGCTCACCCGGTTGGCGGCCGTGGCTCCCACCTCGGGCAGCGACGCCCACGTGGTCCACGAGTGGCTGACCGACTACGGACGGCTCGTCTCGGACCGCGAGGACTACGCCAGGCGCCTGCGGACCGATCCCGGCGCCCGCTACTACGAGACCGAGATCGAGCCGGGCGAGCAGATCAGCATCGCCATCGACTCGTTGGCGACGGCCAACAAGATGCAGTCCTGCACGACGCCCGAGGACCTCTCCTGAGCGGGTGCCGGCGCGCCGCATAATCGACTCGGCGCGGGATCGGCACCGCCCTAGCCTGCCGCCATGGCCGTCGACGTCCGCACCATCACTGCGTCCGAGCTCCCCCGCTGGGTCGACGCCATGCGCACCGGGTTCCAGTCGCCGCCGGCGCCGAACCCCACCGAGGCCGAGTGGCGCGCCACGTGCACCGACCTCGACCACACCTGGGGCGCCTTCGACGGCGACCGCATCGTCGGCACCCTCCGGAGCTTCGCCACGCCCTTCGCCGTACCCGGCGGGGTCGACGTCGACGCGACCGCCCTCACCCACGTCACCGTGGCGGCCACCCACCGGCGCCGGGGCCTGCTCACCCGCATGATCACGGCCGACCTCGACTCGTGCGCGGCCAGGGGCGACGCGGTGAGCGTGCTCATCGCAGCCGAGTACCCCATCTACGGCCGTCACGGCTACGGGCCGGCCGCCGAGGCGGTCAAGCTGGTGGTCGACGCGCAGGGCATCGAGTTCACCCACCAGCCCGCGGGATCCGTCGAGCTGGTCGACCGCGACACCTACCGGGCCGAGTGCCCGGCGGTCTACGAGCGCTACCGGGCCACCCAGCCGGGCGCCATCGCCCGCCCCGACTGGCTGTGGGACGTGAACCTGGGCGTGGTCGAGGTGAATGGCCGGACCTACCCGACCTTCTTCGTGCTGAGCCGTGACGCCCGCGGCCAGCTCGACGGGTTCGCCGCCTACCGCATCGAGGACAACTGGGAGCACGTGCGGCCGCGCAACCGCCTGGTGCTCGACGACATGGTCGCCCTCGACGTCGACGCCACCGTCCGCCTGTGGCGCTACCTGCTCGAGAGCGACTGGATCGGCACGGTCACCTCGATCGACCACGGTGTGGGTGATCCCCTGCGCTGGTTCCTCACCGACGCGCGGGCCATCGCCGAATCCGACCGCAGCGATCTGCTCTGGCTGCGCATCCTCGACACGCCCAAGACCCTTGCGGGACGCCGGTACCTCAGCGCCGGTCGGGTGGTCATCGAGGTCGACGATCCGCTCGGCCACGCCTCCGGACGGTTCGCGCTCGAGGGCGCGCCCGATGGCGCCACCTGCAAGCCGACCGACGAGCCGGCCGACCTCGAGCTGCCGGTCCAGTCGCTGTCGAGCGCCTACCTCGGCGGCTACACCCTCGCCGACCTGGCGCGGAGCGGTCGGCTGACCGAGCGCAGGCCCGGAGCCTTGGCGGTCGCCGATGCCATGTTCCGCGGCTGGGTGGCCCCGTGGAGCGTCACCCACTTCTGAACCCGCCGCCCGTCGCTTCAACGGCCGCGCCCCTCAGGGCAGCTGCGAGACCAGGTCGAGCCCTCGGCGGGCCATCCTGACCGTGCCGACGTCGATCCCGTCGAGCCGCTCGAGCTCGGCCACGGTGACCCACCGAAGCGCCTCGGACTCGTGGTTGCCGGCCTCGACCGCCCCCGGCGGGGCCAGGACCAGGTAGCGCACGTCGAGGTGCAGATGGGGATCCTCGTTCGGGAAGTGCACGCGATGGATGTCGAGGTCGATGGCCGGCACCACCACCTGCAGATCACCGATGCCCGTCTCCTCGGTCGCCTCCCGGAGCGCCACCGCGGCCAGGTTGGTGTCGCCGTCGGCGTGTCCGCCCGGTTGCAGCCATCGCTGCGCCTTGCGGTGGAAGAGGACGAGCAGGCGAACGTGGCCGGCGTCGACGACCAGCGCCGACCCGGTCAGGTGGCCCTCGACGCACGAGCGCCGCGCCGCGTCGGGATGGGCGTCGACGAACGACAACAGCTCGTCGCGGACCTGGGCCTGCTCGGCGTCGGGCGCGGGGTACGAGGCGATCGACCGCCGAGCCACGGCGAGGTCGTCGCTGGACTGCAGGCGCACGTCTCCGGCGGTCAGCGCTTCGAGCACGTCAGGGATCTCCGACCCCGCGGCGGGAGAGGTTGGGGTCGCCGGGAACGTACCAGCGCCACGGTCGATCGGTCGCCACGCGGATGCCGATGCGCTCGCTGCGCCCGGGCCGGGCCGGGGGGGCCGTGCCGTCGTCGACGATGCGCACCCCGCGATCACCCGACAGCAGGTTGGCGCCGTCCTGGGCGCGGTCGAGTCCGAGGGCCTGGCACAACTTGGCCGGCCCGTTGCACAGGTCGCGATCGCGCCGTGTGCCGGGCCGCGCCTCGCGCATCGCAGCCAGGCCCCGCAGCGGCGCGCCGGCCCGCAACAGCACCGCCGTGGCGTGGCCCGGCGGTCCGCACACGGCGTTCGCGCACCAGTGCATGCCGTAGGTGAAGTAGACGTAGAGGCGGCCGGGCGGACCGAACATCACCGCGTTGCGGGCGGTCGGACCGCGGAAGGCGTGGCTGGCCGGATCGGCGTCGCCCTCGTAGGCCTCGACCTCGACGATGCGCACCGCCCGGCGGCCGCACACGAGCACCTTGTTGAGCAGCTCGGGCGCCACCTCGAGGCTCGGACGCTCGTAGAACGACCGGCGCAGCACACGCGCCCGACCGCTCACGCGGGCGTGTCGGGGTCGTCCACGACTCGTGGCCCATCCGACGCGCCCAGGTGGTTGCGCACCTCGGCCGGAGGTGGGATGGGTCGGTTGGTCCCGGGCTCGACGCCGACGTAGACGATGTCGGCGCTGAGCACGAGCTGGTCTTCGACGCGCACCTCGTGGTGGACGGTGAACGAGGTGCGGCCCCACGTCGAGACCGCGCTGTCGATGGCGATCGTGTCGCCCAGCCCGGCCGCCCCCATCCAGACCAGCTCGGCCCGCTTGAGCATGAAATCCCACCCCAGCCGCTCGAACTCGACGTCGAGCCGGCGCATCCAGCGGTCCATGGCGTCGTCGATGTAGGCCAGGTAGTGGGCGTTGAACACCACCCGCTGCAGATCGACCTCGCCGTAGCGCACGGCGATCTCGTGGTGCGAACCCATGGTCAGCGGATCTGGCTGAGCCGGTCGCGGTCCACCGACAGCCGGTCCTGGAACCGTTCGAGCTGCACCGCCACCGGATCGGGACCGGCACCGCCGGGCGTGCGGCGCCGACGGACGGCCACCCCGGGCTCGAGCAGACCGAGGGCGTCGGGCCCGAGCTGCGGGTGGTCGGCCACCAGTTCGGCCAGCGGCGTGCCGTCGTCGAGCGACTGCCGGACCAGGCCGCCGACGATGGCGTGCGCGTCGCGGAACGGCACCCCCGAGGCGACCAGGTGCTCGGCCAGGTCGGTGGCCGCCACCTCGGGCCCGTCGGCGGCGGCCTGCATCGCCTGCGGCACGAACGTGATGGTCGCCAGCATCCCGGCGACGGCAGCGAGGGCCAGCGTCGACCTGGGAGAACGCGTCGAACAACGGCTCCTTGTCCTCCTGCAGGTCCCGGTTGTACGCCAGCGGCAGGCCCTTGAGGGTGGCCAGGAAGCCCGTGAGGTCCCCGATCAGCCGCCCGCTCTTGCCCCGGGCCAGCTCGGCGATGTCGGGGTTCTTCTTCTGGGGCAGCATCGAGCTGCCGGTCGAGTACGCGTCGTCGAGGCGGACGAACCCGAACTCGGCGCTCGACCACAGCACCACCTCCTCGCCGATGCGCGACAGGTGCAGGCCGATCATCGTCAGGCAGAAGAGCGCCTCGGCCACGAAGTCGCGGTCGCTCACCGCGTCGAGCGAGTTCTCGAAGATCGCGGCGAAGCCGAGGTCGGCGGCCACGCCGGCCGGATCGAGCGGCAGCGACGATCCGGCCAGGGCGCCGGCGCCCAGGGGCGACACGTCGAGACGGCGCCGGCAGTCGAGCAGGCGGTCGACGTCACGAGCCAGCGCCCACGCGTGGGCCAGCAGGTGGTGGGCCAGCAGCACCGGCTGGGCGCGCTGCAGGTGCGTGTAGCCGGGCAGGTAGCGTCGAGCCGGCCGCGCCGGCCCGGTCGGCCAGCACCTGCTGCAGGCCGAGCACGCGGTCGGCGACCTCGGCCAGGCTGCGCTTGGTGTACAGGCGCAGATCGGTGGCGACCTGGTCGTTGCGGCTGCGCCCGGTGTGCAGCTTGGCCCCGGCTGGACCGGCCAACTCGGTCACGCGGCGCTCGACGGCGGTGTGGATGTCCTCGTCGGAGGCCACGAACACGAAGCTGCTCGTCGGCCAGCTCGCCGTCCACCTGGTCGAGCGCCCCCAGCACCGCGTCGCCCTCGGCCGCGCTGAGCAGGCCGACCCGCACCAGCCCGCGGACGTGCGCCCGCGACCCCGCCAGGTCGTCGGAGGCCAGCGCGCGGTCGAACGGAAGGCTCACCGTGAACGCCATCAGCTCGTCGGCGGGACCACCCTCGAACCGACCGTGCCAGAGCGTGCTCATCCGCGGCTGCCGCTCGCGTCGCTCCCGGGATCCGAGCCGCTGCCGGGGCCCTGCTTGGCGGACCAGGTCTGCACCCCGAGCCCCCAGAGCCGCACGAACCCCTCGGAGTCCGCGTGCTCGAAGCTGTCCTCGGACTCGTAGGTGGCCAGGCCGTAGTCGTACAGCGAGTACTCGCTGCGCCGGCCGACGACGTAGCACCGGCCCGGCTCGAGCCGCAGGCGCACCTCGCCGGTGACGAAGCGTTGGCTCTCGTCGATGAAGGCGTCGAACGCCTGCTTGAGCGGCGAGTACCAGAGGCCGTCGTACACGAGGTCCGCGTAGCGGCCCTCGAGGCGCTGCTTCTCGTGGAAGAGGTCGCGCTCGAGGCAGATGCTCTCGAGGTCGACGTGGGCCATGATCAGCGCCAGCGCCGCCGGCGCTTCGTAGGTCTCGCGGCTCTTGATGCCGACGCGGCGGTTCTCGACCATGTCGAGGCGGCCCCACCCGTACGAGCCGACCACATCGTTGAGCTCGACGATCAGCTCGTGCAGAGCCATCGGGCGTCCCGTCGAGCGACACCGGGGTCCCCTGCTCGAAGCCGATGGTCACCTCGCGCGCCTCGCCGGCGCGGACGGTGGTGAGCGACCAGACGCCCTCGGGCGGCCGGGCCCACGGGTCCTCCATCTCGCCGCACTCGATGGCGCGGCCCCAGAGGTTGTCGTCGATCGAGTACGGCTGCTCCTTCGTGGCCTGGATCGGGATGTCGAACCGCGCCGCGTACTCGATCGAGTCGGCCCGGGTCATCCCCCAGTTGCGCACGGGCGCGACGACCTCGAGGTCGGGGGCGAGCGCGCGGGTCGCCACCTCGAAGCGCACCTGGTCGTTGCCCTTGCCCGTGCAGCCGTGGGCGACTGCGTCGGCCCCGTGGCGGCGAGCGACGTCGACGAGGTGGCGCACGATGACCGGGCGCGACAGCGCCGACACCAACGGGTAGCGGTTCTCGTACAGGGCGTTGGCTCGCAGGGCCGGCGCCACGAAGTCGCGGGCGAACTCGTCGCGGCAGTCGACGACGACGGCGTCGATGGCCCCGGCGCCGATCGCTCTCGCCTGCAGGGCTTCCCAGTCGCCGCCCTGGCCGACGTCGCAGCACACGGCGATGACCTCGACGCCGAGCTCCTCGATCATCCACCGCACGGCGACGGAGGTGTCGAGGCCGCCGCTGTAGGCGAGCACGACTCGGTTCGGCATGGGACTCCTCGGTTCAGGGTTGGTCGGGTTGGCGATGATGCGAACGGGTCGGGGGCGGGCAGAGAGGCGGGCAGGGGTCAGGCTCTCAGAGTCCGGCGAGGTCGGTGAGCTGCTCGGCGACCGCGGCCCCACCCACGTCCTCGGCCACCACCACGATGAGCGTGTCGTCGCCGGCGACGGTGCCGAGCAGGTCGGCCAGCCCGGCCCGATCGAGCGCGGAGGCCACGACGTGGGCCGAGCCGGGCGGGGTGCGCAGCACGACGAGGTTGCCCGAGTGAGCTCACCTCGACCACCCAGTCGCCGCACACGCGACGGAGGTGGTCCTCGGGGGCGAGCTGCTGGGCCGGCAGGGCCGGGATGGCGTAGGCGCTCTCGCCGCCCGGGATGCGCACCTTGATCGCACCGAGGTCGTCGAGGTCGCGTGACACCGTGGCCTGCGTGGCCGCGCATCCCTGCTGCGCGAGCAGCTCGACGAGCTGGGCCTGGCTCTCGACCGATCCGTGCTCGATGAGCTTCGACACCAGGTGCTGGCGCTGCGTCTTGCCGAGGCGCGTGCTCACGGCGCCTCGACGATCCAGCTCAGCAGGCCGCGGGCGGCGTGCATGCGGTTGGCGGCCTGCTCCCAGATCACGCTGGCCGGGCCGTCGACCACCGACGCGGCGACCTCCTCGCCGCGGTGGGCGGGCAGGCAGTGCAGGAAGACGGCTCCGGGTGCGGCCAGGGCCATGAGCCGGTCGTCGACCGTGAACCCCTCGAACGCCTGGCGGCGCGCCTCGGCCTCGGCCTCCTGGCCCATCGAGGTCCACACGTCGGTGTAGACCGCGTCGACACCCTCGACCGCGTCGCCGGCCCGGTCGGTGAGCGTCGCCTCGACGCCCGCGGCACGCAAGCGGTCGACGTCCGCGTCGGACATCGTGAAGCCCGCCGGGGAGGCCACCCGTACCTCCATGCCGACCATGCCGGCGGCCAGCGCCAGCGATCGGCAGACGTTGTTGCCGTCACCGACGTAGGCGATCGTGCGACCCTCGAGCGGACCGAGGTGCGGCACCCAGGGTGAGCACGTCGGCCAGTGCCTGCATCGGGTGGGCATCGTCGGACAGCAGGTTGACGACGGGCACGAGGTCGACCGCGGCCATGCGCTCGATCTTGCTGTGCTCGAACACCCGCGCTCCGATCGCCGCGTGGTAGCAGGCCAGCGTGCGGGTCACGTCCTCGACGCTCTCGCGCACGTCGAGCGAGACCTCGTCGCCCCGGATGGTCACCGGATGGCCTCCGAGCGCCACCACGGCCATCTCCATCGAGTTGCGCGTGCGAGCCGACGGCTTCTCGAAGATGAGCGCCATGCCCTTGCCGTCGAGGACCCGCGGGAGATCGGACCGCCCGGCGCGATCCAGCACGTCGAGCAGCTCGTCCCGGGTGAGATCGTCGATCTCGAGCAGGTGCCTCATGCCTGGTCCTGCCCCGACGCCTGTTCGCCGACCGCCATGGCGGCGGCCAGGAGGCCCATGGCCTCGTCCATGTGCTCGTCGGAGACCAGCAGGGGCGGGGCCAGGCGGATGGTGGTCGGGGTGACCGCGTTGACGATCAGGCCCGCGTCCAGCGCCTCGGCGGCCACGACGCGTGGCGTCGATGCCGGGCGCCAGCTCGGCCCCGAGCAACAGGCCGAGGCCGCGTACGCCGACGACCTGCGGCAAGGCCTCCAGGGCGCTCGTGAGGCGAGCGCCGGCGCGCGCCGGCCCGGTCGGGTGCGGCCTCGCGCTCCATGATCTCGAGCACGGCCCGCGCCGCGGCGGAGGCCAGCGGCTGGCCGCCGAAGGTGCTGCCGTGGTCGCCCGGGGCCATGACCGCGGCGATGTCTCGACGAGCCCAGCAGGCGCCGATGGGTACGCCGTTGCCCAGGGCCTTGGCCAGCGTGACCACGTCGGGTTGCACCCCGTAGTGCTCGAAGCCGAACCACCGCCCCGTCCGGCCGAGACCCGTCTGGACCTCGTCGACCATGAACAGCAGCCCGCGCTCGTCGCACAGCTCGCGCACGCCCTGGAAGTAGGCCACCGACGCCGGGTTGACGCCGCCCTCGCCCTGCACCGGCTCGAGCAGGACCGCCGCCACCGAGGGATCGATGGCCGCCTCGAGGGCCGGCAGGTCGTCCCACGCCACGTGGCGGAACCCCTCGGGCAACGGCTGGAAGGCCTCGTGCTTGGCCGGTTGACCGGTGAGCGTGCAGGGTGGCGAGCGTGCGGCCGTGGAACGAGCCGTACGCACTCGACCACGACATGGCGGCCCCGCCCGCCCCACCGGCGCGCCAGCTTGACCGCGGCCTCGTTGGACTCGGCCCCCGAGTTGCTGAAGAACGACCTGGCCGCCCCCGCCGAGCAGCCGGTCGATCGTGACCGCCACCTCGGCGCCGGGCACGGTGGCGAACAGGTTCGAGGTGTGCAGGAGGGTCGAGGCCTGCCGCGCCAGGGCCTCGGCCACCTCGGGATGGGCGTGGCCGAGCGAGACGACGGCCAGGCCGCACAGGAAGTCGAGGTACCGACGGCCGGTGCTGTCCCACAGCTCGGTGCCCGAGCCGCGGACGAACTGCACGGCGGGCGGGGCGTAGGTGGGCCAGAACGGGCAGTGGTCGAGCGCGGACGGGACCGCCGAGGGCGTCGGGTGGACCGTGGTGGTCGGGCTCATGATCCGCTCCCGATCGACCGCGTGATCATCGTGCCGATGCCGGCATCGGTGAACAGCTCGAGCAGCAGCACGTGGGTCGACGCGCCCGTCGAGCAGGTGGGCCGATCCGACCCCGTGCTCGAGGGCCTCGAGGCAGCCGGCGATCTTGGGGATCATGCCGCCGGTCAGGGCGCCGTCCCGGATGAGCGCCTCGAGCTCCGGGGCCGAGATGCGCGTGATGAGGCTGTCGGGATCGTCGACGTCGCGCAGCAGTCCGGCCACGTCGGTGAGGTAGATGACCTTCTCGGCCGCCGAGCGCGGCGGCCACCGCCCCCGCCACCGTGTCGGCGTTGATGTTGTAGGCCTGACCGCTGGGATCGACGCCGATGGTCGAGACGACCGGGATGAGGCTCTCGGCCAGCAGGCGCTCGAGGATGGCCGGGTTGATCTGGGCCACGTCGCCGACGAACCCGAGGTCGGGGTGGCGCTCGTGGGCGGTGATCAGACCGGCGTCCTCGCCCGACAGGCCCACCGCCAGCGGACCGTGCACGTTGATGGCCGACACGATGTCGCGGTTGACCTTGCCCACCAGCACCATCCGGGCGATCTCGAGGGTCTCGGCGTCGGTGACGCGGAGGCCGTCGCGGAACTCGGACTTCATGCCCAGCCGAGCCATCAGCTCGCCGATCTGAGGACCGCCGCCGTGCACGACGACGGTGCGGATGCCGACGGCCTGCAGCAGGACGATGTCCTCGGCGAAGCGGGCCGCCAGGTCGGGATCGACCATGGCGTTGCCGCCGTACTTGACCACGACCGTGGTGCCGAAGAAGCGCCGGATGTAGGGCAGCGCCTCGACCAGGACGCCGGCCCGCTCAGTGGCGACGGCCAGCCGGTCGCGGTGCGCCGCGGCGGTGTCGGCCGCGCTCACGGGTACACGCCGATCGCCGACAAGCCGGCGGTCTCGTCGATCCCCATGAGGATGTTGGCGCACTGCAGGGCCTGCCCCGAGGCCCCCTTCACCAGGTTGTCGATGGCGCAGATCGCCATGACGTAGCCGGTCCGCTCGTCGTAGCGGGCGGTCAGGTGCGCGGCGTTCGAGCCGAGGGTGGCCTTGGTCGAGGGCGAGCCGTCGGTGACCACGATGAACGGCTCGGATCCGTAGGCGGCGTGGTAGCAGTCGAGGAGGTCACCGGTCGAGGTGTCGCGGAGGGGGCGGGCGTAGCAGGTGGCCAGGATCCCCCGGTTCATCGGCGCGAGGTGCGGCGTGAACAGCACCTGCACGTCGGTCCCGGCCGCCAGCCCGGCCGCCTCGGCCACCGCCTGCTCGATCTCGGGTGTGTGGCGGTGGGTCAGCAGCGCGTAGGCGGTGAAGTCCTCGTCGACCGTGCAGAACGACGTCGAGGGCTTGGGCGGACGGCCCGCCCCGGACACCCCGCTCGCCGCGTCGACGATGATGCCGTGGCCGTCGATCAGCCCAGCCGCCACCAGTGGCGCGAGAGGCAGGGTGGCCGCGGTGGGATAGCAGCCCGGCGCGGCCACGGCCGTGCTGGCCGCGATCTGGTCGCGGAACAGCTCGGGCAGGCCGAAGGCCAGCTCGCCGAGCAGCTCGGGCGCGGTGTGGGCCTCGCCGTACCACTGCGGATAGAGCGCGGCGTCGTGGAGGCGGAAGTCGGCGGCGAGGTCGACCACCCACTTCACCCGCGACCGGAGATCGGCCACGATCGACTGGGAGGCCCCGTGGGGCAGGGCCAGGAAGCACAGGTCGAGACCGTCGACGGCTGCCGGCTCGTAGCTCGAGAAGTCCAGATCGCCGTAGACCGGGGCCAGGTTGGGATACAGCTCGGCCACCGGCCGGCCGGCCTGCGTGTCCCCGGTGGCGAGGGCGACTTCGAGCTCGGGATGGCCGGCGGCCAACCTGAGCAGCTCGGCCCCGGCGTAGCCCGAGGCCCCGATGACACCCACGGAGATCATCGCAAGAGCATACATAGTCCTGCATACTCATGCAATCCAGGCCCGGTCGGGCCACTCCCTCCCCGAACCTGTGCCGCAAACGTGGACCCATGGGCTCACGCGACGGCACAGGTTCGGGCGAGAGGGCGATGGGCCTGGCGTAGCGTCTGTCCGTGGAGAAGCTCGTGTACCTGTTGTGGAACGGCTCGGGCCGGCTCGACGCGGCCGCCGCCGGTCAGCTGCTCGGCCCGGTGCGCGACGCGCTGGTGGGCGCCGGAGCCCGTGGCCTGTCGATGGACCTGGCCGACGACGAGGCCGCCGCCGTGCACCTGCCGCTGCCCCCGCCCCCCGACGATCCCGCTCCCTGTGCCCTGGTGTCGGTGTGGCTCGACTGCCACGACGACCGTGCCGCGATCGAGGCGGCGCTGGCACCGCAGGCCGACCGGCTGGCCGGATACCTCGTCACCGAGTCGATCCCCACCGACTACGGCGACAACCAGTGGGCCTCGACCCGGGACTGGGCCGACGGCGAGCGCTCGCCCGGCGTGGTGATGCTCACGCTGATGGAGAAGCCCGATCGCCTCAGCGACGACGCATGGTTCGCGCACTGGTACGGGACCCAGACACCCATGTCGACGGCCATCCAGCCGCGCATCCGCTACGTCCGAAACGCCGTCGCCCGCCCGTTGACCGACGGCGCGCCTCCGTATCGCGGGATCGTCGAGGAGGCCTGGCCGTCGGCCACCCACGTCAACGACCCGATGCTCTTCTACTGCGCCGACGGCGACGACGACGTCCTGGCCGCCAACATGACCACCATGATCGACAGCGTGACCGCCTTCCTCGACATGGACCGCATCCGCCTGGCGGCCATGAGCGAGTACCTGCTCGAGTCGATCTGACCCCAGGTCACCCCCTGAAACCGGGCGTGAAAACGCGCGAAAGCGCATGACAAAGATGCCCGGTTTGCGAGGGGGTGGTCAGGGGGTGGGGCGGGGCAGGCCCATGGGGTTGGGGAAGGCGATCTCGCCGGACGACGCGATCCGGCGGGTGATGGCGGCCAGGGCGGCCAGCAGGTGCGTCACCTCGTCGTCGCCGAGGGCTCGGTAGGGCGCGATGGCCAGCTCGTCGGTGCGGCGCTCGAGGTCGTGGCGGAGCTGGCGGCCGGCGATGGTGGCGCCTCCATCGGACCCGAGCAGCCCCCGGTCGGCGAGCCGATCGGTGGCCGCGGCCCAGTCGTGCTCGGACCAGCCACGGCCGGCACGGTAGAGCTCGGCATCGACGTCCTCGGTGGCGGCGAACAGGACGTGCGCCTCGCATCCGTCGACGTCGGCCTCGGTGAGGGTGGCGACGTGGCCGTCGCCGCGGTGCTCGCGCAGCGTCGTGGTGGCCTGCCACAGCCGGCTCAGGATCTCGCCTGCGGGCTCGACCTCGCGGTTGGCCGCGAACAGGGGTCGGCCGGCGGCCGAGGCGTGGTCGATGGCGATCCGCAGCTTGGGCAGCGCCAGGTGTCCCGCCTCGTCGGCGTCGGGGGCCAGGCGGCGCAGGGCAGCGGCGGCCGAGTCCGAACGGGTCGACAGGACGGCGTCGGGCGTGGCGATCAGCCACGCATCGGGGATGGCCCGCCGAACCATGGCCGGATGGAAGTTGTAGAAGGTCGCCTCGACCACTCCCGCCGGCACGGGACCCATCGGAGCGGCCCGCGAGGCGAAGTAGCCCATCCAGAACCCGCGCAAGCCGAGGTCGGTGGCCCCCTGGCGGCACTCGGGCGAGAAGTAGGCCACCGCGTTGACCATCTCGAGCTGGTGCCAGATGGTCCTCGACGCCGCGGCTTGCACCCACCCATCATGCGCAGATCCCGCCCCGGCGGCGACTCAGATCCCCCGATCGTCGCCGTCGGCCACGAGCTCGTCGGCCAGCAGGTCCATCAGCAGGCTGTCGTGCCAGGTCCCGTCGTTGCCGCGCTCGTGGCTGCGGAGGATGCCCACCGGCCTGAACCCGACCTTGGTGTAGCAGCGGATGGCCGCCGCGTTGTCGGCGGCCGGGTCGATCTCGATGCGGTGGTGCCCCTGGTCGACGATGAGGTGGCGGGCCAGGGTGCGGACCGCGTCGGTGCCGACGCCGCGACCCTGAACGGTGGGGTCGACGTAGATGTCGATGCTGGCGTGGCGGTAGTCGGGCTCGGTCTCCTGCTGCCACTGGACCCAGCCCACCACCCGGCCGTCGAGCTCGATGACGTACGCAGTCGAGTCGGGCTCGGCCCGGTCCTCCTGCACCGCGGCCATCAGGTCGTCGCCTCCCCGCCAGTACCGGTGCACCTCGGGGGTGCGGCGGATCGCGGCCAGCGCGGCGACGTCGTCGTCGGTCACGGCCCGCAGGCGGACCGTCGTCCCGAGGAGCGATCCGGTCACGATCACCCCCGGACCCGCGTCGTCGCTCATGGCGACCAGCTTGCCTCAGCCGCGCAGCGTGGCCGCGTGCGCCGTCTCGACCGCCTCGATCACGCGGGCCCGGAGCTGGCCGACCTCGTCGTCGGTGAGGGTGTGGTCGTCGGCCTGCAGGCGCAGGCTGAAGGCCAGGCTGCGGGTGCCCGCGGCCAGGGCTTCGCTGCGGAACACGTCGAAGAGCCGGCTCGAGGCCAGCAACGGGCCGGCCGCCTCGGCGATCGTGGCCCGCACGGCCGCGGCGGGCACGTCGTCGGGTACCTCGAAGGCCAGGTCGATGTCGCTCGACGGGTAGCGGCTGGGCGGCACGTAGACCTGGGTGCCGTGGGGCAGCGCCAGCAGCGCGTCGAGGTCGACCTCGAGCCACGCGGTTCGCCCGGTGACGCCCACGGCGTCGAGCACCGACGGGTCGATCTCGCCGAGCGCACCGATCTCGGCATCACCGGCGAGGATGCGGGCCGACCGGCCCGGGTGCAGACCCGGAACCGGGCTCTGGTCGAGCGTCAGGCCGTCGACCCGGAGGGCGTCGACCAGCACCGACCACACGTCGACGGCGGCCAGCGCGTCGCGGTCGGATCGCACGACGGCCAGCACCTCGCGCTCGTCGGGCAGGTCGTCGCCCGGCCGGGGTGGCCGGAAGATCTTGCCGATCTCGAACAGACCGGCATCCGGGATGCGGTGCGACTGGTTGTAGCGCACGCTCTTGAGCAGCCCGGGACGCAACGACGGCCGGAGGACCGACTCTTCGGCGGCCAACGGGTTGGTCAGGGTGATCGCGGGCTGGCCGACCCCGGCCGCGTCGAGGTCGTCGGGGGCCAGGAACGCCATGGGCATCGCCTCGTCGAGGCCGAGTCCGACCATCACCTGGCGGACCTTGCGCCGATCGAGCTGGCGGTCGGTCAGCGACCCGGTTCGCACCGACGGGCGGCATCGTTCGCGCGATGTTGCTGTAGCCGTGGTGGCGGGCGACCTCTTCGATGACGTCGATCTCGGTGGTGGTGTCGGGCCGGAAGCTCGGCACGGTGACGTCCTGCTCGGCGCCACCGTCGTCGCCCGCCGGGGCGATGTGGAAGCCGATCGGCCGCAGGAGGCCGGTGATCTGGGGCGCGGTGAGCTCGGTGCCCAGCACCGCGTTGACGCGTGCCGTGCGCAGGCGCACCGTCGCCGGGGCGGCGCCGCTCCCCCGCTCGTCGACGACCTCGTCGGTGAGGCGGGCGCCGTCCACGGCGAGCAGCTCGGCGAAGCGACGGGCGGCCAGCTCGACGATCTCGGGGTCGGTGCCGCGCTCGAACCGAGCTGAGGCCTCGCTGCGCAGGTTGAGGCGCTTGGAGGTGCGGGCGATCGTCATCGGGTCCCACCACGCCATCTCGAGCAGCACCGCCGTGGTGGCGTCGGAGATCTCGGTCGACGCGCCACCCATGACGCCCGGCCAGGCCGACGGTCACGTCCGCGGCGTCGGCGATCACGCCGTCGGCCGGCGTGAGCGTGCGCTCGACGCCGTCGAGGGTCACGAGGGTCTCGCCGTCGCGGGCCCAGCGCACGCGCAGGTGAGCGGCGCCGTCGGGGCCGGGGGCCAGCCGATCGAGGTCGTAGGTGTGGTTGGGCTGGCCCAGTTCGAGCATCACGTAGTTCGAGGCGTCGACGACCCGGTTGATCGGTCGCATGCCGAGGGCTCGCAGGCGGTTGGCCACCCACGCGGGCGACGGCCCGATCGTGATGCCGTCGAGCACCCGGGCGTAGAAGCGCCCGCACAGCTCGGCATCGACGATCTCGGCCGACGCTCGCCGTGGCGACACCGACGGAGCGGCCGCCTGCGGCTCGGCGATGGCGAACGGCACGTGCAGCCGGGCGGCCAGGTCGCGGGCCACCCCGGCCACCGACATGGCGTCGGGCCGGTTGGGGTTGATCTCGAGGTCGTAGAGCACGTCGGGCTCGAGTCCGAGCGCCTGGGCCAGATCGGAGCCGAGGGCCAGGTCGCCGTCCAGGATCAGGATGCCGGCGTGGTCGTCGCCCAGGCCGATCTCGTGGCCCGAGCAGAGCATGCCGTTGGACCACTCGCCGCGCAGCTTGCGCCGCTCGATCTTCATGCCGCTCGGCATCACCGTGCCGAGGGTGGCCAGCGGCACGAGGTCGCCCACGTGCCATGTTGAAGGCGCCACAGCAGATCTGCAGCGGCTCGCCGTCGCCCGCGTCGACGTCGACCAGCTGGATGCGGTCGGCCTGCGGATGCGGGCGCAGGTCGAGCACCGCGGGCCACGACGATGCCGTCGAGGCCGTCGCCGACCCGGTCGATGGACTCGACGGCCATCCCGAGGTCGCTCATCTGCTCGCCGAGCGCGACCGGGTCCCCCTCGATCGGCGCGAACTCGCGCAGCCACGACAAGAGGACTCTCATGGGAACTGATCCAGGAAGCGGACGTCGTTGCTGAACAGGTCGCGCAGGTCGGCGATGCCGTAGCGCATCAAGGACAGCCGGTCGGTGCCGAACCCGAAGGCGAACCCGGACCACTGCTCCGGGTCGTAGCCGACGGCCGCGAAGACGTTGGGGTGCACCATCCCGCACCCGCCGAGCTCGAGCCAGCCCGTCTGGCCGCACGTGCGACAGCCCGATCCCTCGCAGAACAGGCAGTTGATGTCGTACTCGGCCGAGGGTTCGGTGAACGGGAAGTAGGACGGGCGCAACCGTGAGTGGATCGAGCCCCCGAAGTACGCCGAGGTGAACGCCTCGAGCGTGCCGGCCAGGTCCCCGAAGGTGATCCCGCGGTCGACGACCAGGCCCTCGATCTGGTGGAAGACAGGCATGTGGCTGGCGTCGGCGGTGTCCCGCCGGTACACCCGGCCCGGCATGATCGAGTAGACGGGCGGTTCCTGGGACTGCATGACCCGGATCTGCACCGGCGAGGTGTGGGTGCGCAGCAGCGTGCTCTCGGGCTCGCCGACGTCGAGGTACAACGTGTCGTACATGCTCCGGGCCGGATGGGCGGCGGGGATGTTCAGGGCCTCGAAGTTGTACCAGTCGCTCTCGGCCTCAGGGCCCTCGGCGACGGTGAACCCCATGCCGACGAAAACATCCTCGAGCCGGTCCCGGGTCTGGGTGACCAGGTGCAGGTGACCGCGGCGCGACCGCGGCTCGAACTCGGTCAGGTCGAGCCGGTCGGCCTCGAGCTGCACCGCCCGCCCGGCGGCTTCGAGCTCGCCGCGCCGGGTGGCCACGGCCTCGTCGATGGCGGCCACCGCCGCGTTGAGGGCCTGCCCCGTGCTGCGCCGCGCATCGGGATCGAGGTCTCTGAGCTGCTTCTTCACCGCCGTGAGCGGTGCCTTCTTGCCCGACACCTCGAGCTCGAGGGCGCGCAGGTCGTCGAGCGTCGATGCGGCCCGGGCCCGCGCCACCGCGTCGGCCATGATGCCCTCGATCTGCTCGATCATCGTCGGGGAGCCTTGCCGCCTCGTCCCGCCTCCGTCCAATCAGTTCGCCGCTCGGTTCCCCCTCGCCGCGCCGCGCTCAGCCGCGACGGTGGTGGGGATCCGAGTGGTCCCAGTCGGCCAGCAGCGTCCGCAGCGCGGTCAGCAGCAGCAACGGCTGGTCGAGCATGGCGTGGTGCCCGGCCTCGGGGATCTCGATGACCGGCGTCACCCGTCCGAGGTTGTCGTACATCGACGCACCGATGTCGGCGGTCACGAGACCGCACTCGGAGCGCAGCAGGGCCAGCCGGCACGTGACGTCGCGCAGGTAGGGCAGGGCGATCGACCGGATCCCGACCCCGAACTGCTCGAAGATCCGGCGGTCGAACTTCCACTGCCAGCCGCCCTCGACGGCCCGCAGCGAGCGGCGGGCCACGTGGTCGACGACGTAGTCGAGGTAGTGGTCCTGGGGCGGCACCGTGCGGAAGTGGGCGACGGCGTCGTCGACGGACTCGTAGGTGCGCGGGGCGCCGAACGCCTCGCGCAGCCGGTAGGCGCCGATCTCGGGATCGGGCTCGGTGACCGGCGAGTCGCACACGATGACACCGCTGACGCGGTCGGCGTGTCGGGCGGCGGTGGCGATCGTGACGAACCCGCCCATGCTGTGGCCGATCACGACCGGCCGACCGTCGATGCCGCCGGCCTCGGCCACCGCCACCACCTCGTCGGTCCACTGCTCGAGCGAGTACCCGTCGCGGTGGACGCTGTCGCCGTGGCCGGACATGTCCACCGCCAGCACGCGGAGGTCGGACGCGAAGCTGGCGGCGATGTGGGTCCACCAGTGCGCGTGGGCACCGCCGCCGTGCACGAACACCAGGCCCCGATCACCTGGCCGTCCCCACGCGAGGTAGTGGATCGGTCCGCCGTCGACCTCGACGCGCTCGTCGGTGAACTCGACCGCCAGGGCGCGCGCGAACCACTCGGGCACGGAGCGGTCGGGCGCGTCGGGCACGTGCGGAGCCTACGCGCCCGCCCGGAGACGGTTGACCGGATCGAACGAGTCGGAGAGGATGCGGGTGCTCGGCTTCGATGGCAGACGAGATCGGAGAGCCATGAAGCTGCGACGTCATGGGACCGATCCGGCCGCGGACAGCGCACACGCGACCGACCCGCCATCGAGGACGGTGTCAGCCATCGTCGTCGACGCCGCTCCGCCGCCCCAGAACCTCACCGCGCGGCACTACGGCGACTGGGTGTATGTGGTCGCGAGGCTCGACGACGGCCCCACTCTGCTGCGCTCGGTGGTGAACCTCGATCCCGACCGCTGGCTCGTCCCGGGCACGACGGTGCGAATCGGCTTCGATCCCACCAAGGCCGACGCGATCCACGCCTTCGAGGTGGACTGGGACTCGGTGGACCCGATCCGCGATCGAGTCGCCGCCGGCGATCCCGTGCTGACCGACCCGCGGGCGGCGCGACAGGCCGCGCTCGACGCTCGCCGGTCGGCCCGGGTCGGCTTCGGCGACCGGCCCGGCGGGATCGTGTCGCGCGTCGACCAACCCGCGATGGGTGCGCCCATGACCGGAACGCTCAGCCCCCACCCGCGCTTGGACACCAGCGCGTGGACCGCCGCCTGCGATACCGCCCTGCAACAGGCCACCTCGTCGCCGCCCTCGGGTGGCCATCGCGGCGTGGTGGTGCTGGTGGCGATGCGGATCGTCCTGCGCAGCGTCGGGCACCGCCTGGACGGCACCCCTGCCGCCAGCGAGCACGGCGACCCCGGCGCCGGGCCCGAGCGGTCGCTGCGCGGCAACGAGGCGGTGTTCGCCGTGAGCCTCCCCGGCCGGCCGGCCCGGGCGCTCTTCGTGGAGCACTTCCAGTCCCCCCGCGACAAGCGTGTCACCACCCAGCCCCAGCTCTACCCGTGGCTCCCGGCGATCGTGGCCGACGACTGGTCCGGCTTCGAGGTGGTGTGGGACGAGGTCGGCGACACGATGGAACAGGTCGCCGGCATCGCCGAGTCCCAGATGGCCGCGAAGCAGGCCACCGCCGACTCCGTCATGGAGGCCTACGACGCCGGTGGCGGGTCGGCCGATCCGGGCGCCGGCGCCCAGGCCATGCAGGCGAGGATGCAGGAGCTCTACGGCGACAACCCGCAGTTCCAGCGGGCGCAGGCCGAAGCCGCCCGACTCCAGGCCGCGGCAGCGGGCGCGCCGCCGGATGCGGACGCCGTGGCGTCGCCGACGCCAGCCACGAACGAAGGTGTGCCCGAGGCGGTGCGGATGGCCGCGGCCAGCGTGGCCGCGCAGCTCGACAAGATGCCCAAGCCGATGCGCCAGATGGTCATCGACCAGACCCGGCAGAGCTTCGAGGTGCTGCCGCCGGAGATGCGCGACGCCTACCTCGAGGCCTACCGCTCGGCCGGCGTGCCGCTCTGACCGGCGCGGCCCGCGCGCCGCGTGCTCATCCCGCGAAGAACACCTCGGCGACGCCGTGGTACAGCGCGGGGTCGACCAGCTTGAGCGAGCCGACGGCCTCGGCCAGCGGCACCCGCTCGATCTGGCCGGCGCGCAGGGCCACCATCGTGCCGAAGGCGCCGTCGTGCACCGCGTCGATGGCGGCGATGCCGAAGCGGGTGGCCAGGACGCGGTCGAAGGCGGTGGGCGTGCCTCCCCGTTGCACGTGACCGAGCACCGTGGCGCGCGTCTCGAATCCCGTGCGAGCCTCGATCTCGCCGGCCAACCGCTCGCCGGCGCCCCCGAGCCGGGCGTGGCCGAACTGGTCGGTCTCGTCGGACAGGTGTGCCTCGGTCCCCTCGGCCGGCATGGCTCCCTCGGCCACCACCACGATGGACGCGTGGTCACCGAAGGTGCGGCGGCGGACGAGCGCATCGCACACCTGGACGATGTCGTAGGGCTCCTCGGGGATGAGGATCATCGCCGCTCCCCCGGCCAGCCCCGACCACGTGGCGATGTGGCCGGCATGGCGACCCATGACCTCGACGACCATCACGCGGTGGTGCGATTCGGCCGTGGTGTGCAGGCGGTCGATGGCATCGGTGGCGATCTGGACCGCGGTGTCGAACCCGAAGGTCAGCTCGGTGCCGTTGAGGTCGTTGTCGATCGTCTTGGGCACGCCCACGACGGCCACGCCGAGGCCGTGCAGGCGCTCGGCCACTCCGAGCGTGTCGTCGCCGCCGATGGCGATGAGGGCCTCGATCCCGAAGGAATCGAGCGAGGCCATGACCTGGTCGGCTCCGCCCTCCACGGTGAACGGGTTCGTGCGGGACGAGCCGATCAGCGTGCCGCCCCGAGGCAGCGATCCGCGCAGGGCCTCGACGTCGAGGGGGCGGACGGCACCGTCCATGACGCCTCGCCAGCCGTCGACGAAGCCGAGGACCTCGTCGCCGTAGGTCCGCTCGCCCTTGCGGACGACGGCGCGCATCACGGCGTTCAATCCGGGGCAGTCGCCACCCCCGGTCAGCATCCCGATCCGCATCCGATCCACACTATTGGCCATGTCCACCTGGGGAGACTTCGAACGAGCCGAGCCCGAGCTGGCGGCCCGCGTGCGGGCGCGCTTCGACCAGACCGGCCTGGCCATGGTGGCCACGCTGCGGGCGGACGGCTCGCCGCGGGTGAGCGGCTGGGAGCCGTTGTTCTCGGGGGCGAGATCTGGCTCGGCAGCATGCCCGACTCGCGCAAGAACGACGATCTGCGCCGCGACGGGCGTCTGGCCCTGCACAACGCGACGATCGACAAGGACGCCAAGGCCGGCGACGCCAAGATCGCCGGCGTGGCTTCCGAGGTCACCGACGACGAGACGAAGGCGACCTTCGTCGCTGCCTTCAAGGCAGCCACCGACTTCGACGTCCCGACGCCCTTCGACCTGTTCCGGGTCGACGTGTCCGAGGTCTCGATGCTGGCGCCGACCGAGGATCACCTGATCATCGAGTGGTGGCGACCCGGCGAAGAGCTCCACCGCATGCAACGGCGCTGAAGCGGCGCGCGCTGACGAGCGCGGAGGGCGAGCGGCGCTGCCGCGCCGCCTCGAACACGGCGAGGGTGCCGGCCATGGCCACGTTCAGGCTCTCGCTGCGCCCGACCATGGGGATGGTGACGATCTCGTCGAGGGCCCGGTCGAGCCCGTCGGGCAGCCCGTGGGACTCGCTGCCGAGCACGAACGCCACGGGGCCGCGCAGATCGGCCGCATCGAGGACCACTCCGGCGTGGGCGGCCAGACCCACCCGGTGGATGCGGGCGTCGCCGAGCGCGGCCAGCGCCAGGCGCACCTGTGGGTGCTCGATCACCGGGACCAGGAACACGGCACCGGCCGAGGCCCGCACCGTCTTGGGTCCGAAGGGGTCGACCCCGCCGCAGCAGATCACTCCCGCGCACCCGGCGGCCTCGGCCGAACGCATCAGCGTCCCGGCGTTGCCCGGATCGGCCACGTCGGCCAGGACCAGGAGCGGCCGACCCCGACCCACGGCGTCGGCCAGCAGCTCGGCCAACGCCCAGCTGGGCTTGCGCACCACGGCCGCCACCGGCTGGGGCGTCACCGTGTCGGTCACGCGGGCCATGGTGCCTGCGGCCAGCTCGACCAGCCGGGCCCCCGCCGCCGCGGCGCGATCGGCCAGGGCGTGGGTCGGCCCGTCGAGCGCGACGGCCCCGTCGTGCACGACGGTCTCGACGGCCGCGCCCGAGTCGAGGGCCAGGTCGACGAGCGTGGCGCCCTCGACCACGAACCGACCCTTGTCGGCTCGTTCGCGTGCGACGCCTCGAGAGGCGGCGCAGCTGCGCGACGAGCGGGTTCTTGGCCCCGATCGACTCGAACGGGTTCGGTCGGGCGTCGGCGCCGGCCGTGTCGGTCAGGAGGCCTTGGCCTCGCTGGTGTTGGCCTGGGTGGCGACCTCGACGAGCGCGGTGAACGCGGCGGGCTCGGAGACGGCCAGGTCGGCCAGCACCTTGCGGTCGACCTCGACCCCGGCCATGTGCAGGCCGTTGATGAACCGGCTGTAGCTGATGTCGTTCAGACGGCAGGCCGCGTTGATGCGCTGGATCCACAGCTTGCGGAACTCGCCCTTGCGGGCGCGCCGGTCGCGGTAGGCGTACTGCATCGAGTGCATGACCTGCTCGTTGGCGGCGCGGTACGAGCGGCTCTTGTTGCCGTAGTACCCCTTGGCGCGCTCGAGAGTCGTGCGGCGGTGCTTCTTGCTCTGGACGGCACGCTTCACTCTGGCCATCGGGAGCTCCTTTCGGGGAAGAGGATCGAGATCGAGAGACGTCGGCGGCGGCGGACGTCGTCGGGCGCGAGCGGTCGGCTACAGGCCGAGCTGGCGGCGGACGTGGGAGAGATCGCCGCCGGTCACCTCGGTGGACTTGCCGAGGCGGCGCTTGCGATCAGGGCTCTTCTTCTCGAGGATGTGGTTCAGGTTGGCCTTGCGGCGCATGATCTTGCCCGACCCCGTCTGCTTGAAGCGCTTGGCCGCGCCACGGTGGGTCTTCATCTTCGGCATCGTGGTGTTCCTTCGTGTGAGCGGTCGGAGGGCGGGTCAGTCGCCCGCTTCGGCGGCTTCGACCACCTCGGCGAGGTCAGCGACCTCGGCGGGTGGTTCGGGTTCGGTGGGCAGTGGAGAGGGGGTGGCGGCGATCGGTTCGGGCTGGTCGGTCACGTCGGTGGGCGCTTCAGCTGCGGCAGGCGCTGCGGCTTCGGCTGGTGCCTCGGCTTCGGCGCTAACGGGCGCTGCGGCGTCGGCTGGTGCTTCGGACCCGTTGGGTGACTGGTCGACCTCTTGCTCACGCTTGCGGGCGGCCTGGGCCCGCTTGTCGGGCGCCAGCACCATGGTCATGTTGCGGCCGTCGAGCTTGGGGAAGACCTCGACCCGGCCCATGTGGGCCACGTCGGTGGCGACCTCGTCGAGGATCCGCTTGCCGAGCTCGGGATGCTGCATCTCACGGCCACGGAACATGATCGTCACCTTGACCTTGTGGCCTTCGCCGAGGAACTTCTCGACCTTCCGGGTCTTGGTGTCGAAGTCGCCGTGCCCGATCTTGGGCCGGTACTTCATCTCCTTGACGACCACGTTCGTGCTCTTGCGGCGTGACTCCTTGGCCCGTTGGGCGGCCTCGTACTTGTACTTGCCGTAGTCCATGATCCGACAGACCGGCGGGTTGGCCTTGTCGGCCACCTCGACCAGGTCGAGCTCGAGCTCGCGGGCCATGGCCAGTGCCTCGGGAAGGGGTCTGATACCGATCTGCTCGCCATCGGGCGCCACCAGGCGCACCTCGCGGGCGCGAATACGATCGTTGATCCGTGTCTCGTCGTTCGCCGAGCCAGCTATCGCCAGTCACTCCTCATCAATGCGCAGGTCCACTCTGTCGCGTCGGGTGGGAAACGCCGCCCGAAAACGAACGACGGGCGGACGTCGGAGAGCCGACATCCGCCGCGGACCCGGTCGCAGAGCGGCCGGACGGCACGTCGACCCGTCGCACGCGTCGCCCGAGGGCGTCGGTGGCCGGGTGGGGGCGAACCCCGCTTTCCTTGGTTGTAGGGCGCCTAGAGTACCAGGGCAGGCGTCGGTTGACGACTCTGCGCTCTTCCCCGTCATCCCTGCCCACCATTCTTCCCCCGAACCGGAGCCGACCCCGATGAGCCTGTGGACCCCTGGCGGCGAGGTGCCCGTCAACCGCGAGCGACCCGGAGCGGGCGGACCCGATCGATCCGACGGGCCGAGCGAGCCGGGCAGACCCGGCGACCCCGGCGACCAGTCGGTCCGCGCCGCCCTCTCCGACGAGGTCCTGGCCGAGGCGGCCGCGGCCGCCGGCATCGACATCGACCAGCTCTCGCCCGAGGAGCGCGGCCAGCTCGAGGCGATGCTGCTCGAGATGGCCGAGGCGCAGGCCCGCCTGGCCTCGACCCCGGCGGTCGAGGTGCTGGTCAACCACCTCGGCGGCATCTACGAGCTGGCCCGGATCCACCTGAGCCAGGATCCGCCCCACTTCGACGAGGCGGCCCTGGCCATCGACGCCCTGGCCGCCGTGCTCGACGCCCTCGAGCCCCGCCTCGGCCCCGACGGACCGGCCCTGCGCGACGCCGTCAACCAGATGCAGGTCGCCTTCGTGCAGCTCCGCGGCCAGGCCGACGGGTCGGTGGCCCCGGAGTAGCCGGGATCAGGCCGGGCGGATGGCGACGGCCTCGTAGCGGCCGCGGTGGCCCGGCTCGACCTCGAAGGCGACCTCCGCGCCGACGTCGACGGTGCGCGTGCCGTCGGCGATCGCCGTGCAGTGGAAGAACCACTCGCCCGAGCCGTCGGCCGCGGCCACCGTGCCGTAGCCGCCGGCCTCGTCGAACTCGGCGACCCGGCCCACGACGGTGCCCTCGACGAGCTCGCCCTTGCGAGGCATCAGTGGACGATCTTGGCGATCGGGAGCTCGATGATGTCGGTGGCTCCGTGGTCGCGCAGAGCCGGGATCAGGATGTTGATGTCGGCCTTGGGCACGACCGTCTCGACCGCGTAGCCCTGGCCGGCGTAGAGCTCGTTGACCGTCGGCGTCTTCATGGCCGGCAACAGGGCGATCACGCCGTCGAGCTGGTCGGCGCGGACGTTGAGCTTGACCAGCACCTTGCCCCGGGCCTCGAGCACGCCGTCGAGCAGCGTGTGGATCTGCTGCATGGCGTGGGCCTTGGTCGGGGTCGTCGAAGGCGGCCCGGTTGGCGATCAGCTCGGTGGGGGAGGTCAGCACCGTGTCGATGATCCTGCAGGCCCGCCGCCCGCAGTGCCCGGCCGGTCTCGGTGATCTCGACGATGCAGTCGACGATGTCGGGCACCTTGGCCTCGGTGGCGCCGTAGGAGAGCCGCACGTCGGCCTCGATGCCGAGCTCGGCGAAGTAGCGCTGGGTCAGCCCGGGGTACTCGCTCGAGACCCGCACGCCCTGGGGCAGGTCGGCGGCCGTCTGCGTAGGGCGAGTCGCGGGCCGACCGCCACGACCACCTGGATCGGGTTGCTCGTCGCCTTGGAGTACTGGAGGCGGCCGATGCTCACCACGTCGCTGGCCGTCTCCTCGATCCAGTCGCGGCCGGTGATGCCGAGATCGAACAGCCCCTCGGCCACGTACGACGGGATCTCCTGCGGGCGCAGGATCCGCACCTCGACGATGCGCGGGTCGACGATCTCGGCCCGGTAGGCGACATCGGAGTCGCGGCGGACCCGCAGATCGGCCGCCTCGAACAGATCGAGGGTGGCCTTCTCGAGCGAGCCCTTGGGCAGGACCAGACGGAGCATGGGCGACACCGTATCGAAGCCGGTCGCGATGGCCGCATCCACTTTGCCGGGAGGCCGTCCCGACCCGGCCCGCGCCTGTGGGACGACACGCGGATCAAGGTGACCGAACACGCGGTGTGTTGGCCGCCTCCGTTGTCAAGCGGCCCGCGCGCGGGCTTTGATGACGGGGTGCCACCTCCCGTTCTGCATCCCGAGCGTCACCTCAGCCACCGCGGCGGGTGGCTGCGCGCGGCCGTGCTCGGGGCCAACGACGGCATCGTCTCGGTGGCCTGCCTGGTGATCGCCGTCGCCGCGGCCGACGCCTCGCACCACACGGTCGTGCTGGCCGGCGTGGCCGCGCTCATCGCCGGCGCGCTGTCCATGGGCATCGGCGAGTACACGTCGGTGAGCTCGCAGCGCGACGCCGAACAGGCCGACATCGACAAGGAACGCCTCGAGCTGGCCGAGACACCCGAGCGCGAGCTGCGCGAGCTGACCCGCATCTACATCGACAAGGGCCTGACCCCCGATCTGGCCCACGAGGTCGCGGTCCGAGCTCTCGAGCGGCGACGTGCTGGCCGTGCACATGGCCGAGGAGCTCGGCCTCACCCACGAGACCCTCGCCCGGCCGCTGCTGGCCGCCACCTCGTCGGCCCTCTCCTTCGCCGTCGGGGCGCTGATCCCGCTGGTCACCGTCTCGCTGTCGGGATCGTCGGCTGGGGTCCGCGTCGTCGCGACCGCCGTCGCCTCGTTGGTCGGCCTGGCCGCGCTCGGCGCCGGCGCCGCCCGCCTCGGGGGCGCCCCCTTCGGCCGACCCACCGCCCGCATGCTCGTGTTCGGCGCGGCCGCCATGCTCATCGTCGGGCTGGTCGGCAAGGTCCTCGGCGTCGCCACTGGCTGACTGCGGCCGGCACCCCGAACGGGCTGCGTCTAGCTCGGGAGCTTCCGGAGCAGGTCGACCATCTCGAGGGCGGTGCGGGCCGCCTCCTCGCCCTTGTTGTCGCCGTCGAGGTCGCTGCGGGACAGCGCCTGCTCGACGTTCTCGGTGGTCAGCACCCCGAACACGATGGGCACCCCGGTGGTCAACGCCGCCTGCTGGATGCCCTCGGCACAGGGTCCGGCCACGTACTCGAAGTGGGCCGTGTCGCCCCGGATCACGGCGCCGAGGCAGATCACGGCGTCGAACTCGCCCGACGCCGCGCACTGCTTGGCCGCCAACGGGATCTCGAAGGCACCGGGCACCCAGGCCACGGTCACGTCCTTCTCGCGCACCCCGTGCAGGCCCAGGCCCCCGAGGGCGCCGTCGAGCAGGCGCTGGGTCACCAGGTCGTTGAAGCGTCCGCAGACGACCGCCACCCGGACGCCGGAGCCGTCCACCTCGCCGGTCACCGACCGGGCTGCCTTGAAGTTCGACGACATCGGGCTGAGGTTAGCCAACCGCGAAATGGCTGACCGCACCGGCTGGCGGGGCCGCCCGGGCTGGGACCGGCGGGCGATCTCCGTCTATTCTCATGGTCATCTCATCTACCGCCCAGGTGCGGGCGAGATGATCGACAGACCGACATCGAAGACATCCGATCACCGAGGAACGACACGAGATGAGATCGCGGCTGGGGCCGGGGCGGGCGCAGCGCTACCCCCTGTTCGACGTCATCCGCCTCGTGGCGGCCCTGCTCGTCATCTTCAGCCACTCGTTCACCACCACCGGGCACAAAGAGCCGATCCCGATCCACCTGGGCAAGCTCGGCGTCACGTGGGGCCACGTCGGCGTGGCCATCTTCTTCGTGACCAGCGGCTACCTCGTGACCGAGAGCTGGCACCGTCGCCCCGAGGGCGGCGGGTACGCCCTCAAGCGACTGCTGCGGATCTGGCCCGCGTTCCTGGTCGTGATCCTGTTGAGCGTGTTCGTGGTCGGTCCCATCGTGACCGACGCCAGCCTGCAGTCGTACTTCACCGGCGGCCACACCTGGGGCTACCTGCTCCACAACAGCTTCATGGCCCCGATCGTGTTCACCCTGCCGGGCGTGTTCCGCCACCAACCCACCGAGCGGCGTGAACGGCAGCCTCTGGACCCTGCCCTTCGAGGTGCTGGCCTACATCGTGCTGCTCGGCCTGGCCATGTCGCGGCTGCTGCGCACCTGGGTGCTGGCCGCGCTGCTGGTCGTCGGCCTGGTGCTCTACAACCTGAGCGTGGCCCACCGCACCGTCCCGCTCGACCTGCACGTCAACGGCATGTGGGTCTACGACTTCGTGCGGCTCGAGGTGTGGTTCGTGGCCGGCGCTCTGCTGGCGGGGCTCAAACGGCACGTCGATCGGTCGGCACCTCACCGCGCTGGTGGCGCTCGTGATCGCGGCGGTCGGGCTCGGCACCCACCAGGCCGTCGTCGCCATCCCGGCGCTGGCCTTCCTCGTGATCTACGTCGGCACGCTGCCCTGCCGCCCGGCCGAGGCCCTGCACCGCCTGGGAGATCCGTCCTACGGCATGTACCTGTCCGGCTTCGTCATCCAGCAGACCCTCGTGTGGGCGGGCTGGGTGCACCTCGACCCGTGGCTGTCGTTCGCCGAGGGCGCCGTGCTGGCCATGACGTTCGGCTACGCGTCGTGGCACCTCGTCGAGAAGCGAGCCATGCGCCTGGTGCCGCGGGCCCGACCGAAGGCGACCGAACCCGAGCCGCCGCCGATCCCCCGCGAGCTCGTCGACGCCTTGTAGACGGGCGCGGCGGAGCAGAGCGGAGCCGCACACCGCGCCCGGCACGGATGCCGAAGGCAGGCCCGGCGCTCTTGCGCCGGGCCCAGAAGGTCGAGCCCAAGTTAGAACTCGTCGAGGCCGTCGAGCAGGTGGCCCATGCGCTCGCGCTTGGTGCGCAGGTAGGCGAGGTTCTCGGGGTTCGGCACGGTCTCGACCGGCACGCGCCCGGTGACCTCGAGGCCGAAGCCCTCGAGCCCGCCGAACTTGGCCGGGTTGTTGGTCAGCAGCCGCATCGTGGTGATGCCCAGGTCGACGAGGATCTGCGCGCCGATGCCGTACTCGCGGCTGTCGACGGGCAGGCCGAGCTCGAGGTTGGCGTCGACGGTGTCGCGACCCTGGTCCTGCAGCTTGTAGGCACGGATCTTGTGGCCGATCCCGATGCCCCGACCCTCGTGGCCGCGGAGGTAGACGAGCACGCCGAGGCCCTCGTCGGAGATCTGGCGCATGGCCTGGTCGAGCTGGATGCCGCAGTCGCAGCGCAGCGAGCCGAACACGTCGCCGGTGAGGCACTCGCTGTGCACGCGGACCAGCACGTCGTCCTCGCCCTGCACCGCGCCCTTGACCATCGCGACGTGCTGCTCGCCGTTGAGCACCGACTCGTAGACGTAGCAGGTGAACTCGCCCCAGTCGGTGGGGATGCGGGCCTCGGCCACGCGCTTGACCAGCTTCTCGGTCTGGCGGCGGTAGCGGATGAGCTCGGCGATCGAGATCATGAGCAGGTCGTGCTCGGCGCAGAACGTCGCGCAGCTCGGGCACCCGGGCCATCGTGCCGTCGTCGTTGACGATCTCGCAGAGCACGCCGGCCGGGTACAGGCCGGCCATGCGGGCCAGATCGACGGCGGCCTCGGTGTGGCCGGCGCGCTTGAGCACGCCGCCGTCGGCGTAGCGCAGCGGGAAGATGTGGCCGGGTCGGGCCAGGTCGCCGGGGCGGGTGGCCGGATCGATCAGCGCCGCGGATGGTGGCGGCGCGGTCGGCGGCCGAGATGCCGGTCGAGGTGCCGTGGCGGAAGTCGACGCTGTAGGTGAACGCGGTGCGCTGGGCCTCGGTGTTGTCGCGGACCATGAGGGGGATGTCGAGCTCGTCGAGGCGCTCGCCGGTCAGCGGCGCGCAGATCACGCCGGAGGTGTGGCGCACGAAGAACGCGATCTTCTCGGGGGTGGCCGACTCGGCCGCCATGATGAGGTCGCCCTCGTTCTCGCGGTCCTCGTCGTCGACCACCACGACGATCTCGCCGCGGCGCGATGGCGGCGACGGCGTCGGGGATGGTGGCGAAGCCTTCTCGGGTGTCGTGCTTGACAGTCACCCTGCACTCCGCTCTCGTTGCGAACACCAGGAGGCGTTCGGCTCTCGTTGCGAACATCAGCTGGCGCTCGGTGCTCGTCAGGCGGGCGGCGTCAGCAGGCGCTCGGTGTACTTGGCGATGACGTCGACCTCGAGGTTGACGGGATCGCCGGCGACCTTGTGGCCGAGCGTGGTCACCGCCGTCGTGTGCGGGATCGACGGCGACGGTGAAGCCGTCGTCCAGGACGTCGACCACGGTCAGGCTGATCGCCGTCGACGGTGATCGAGCCCTTCTCGACGACGTAGCGGAGCAGGTCGTCAGGCATGCGGACCCGCAGATCGGGCGCCGGCGACGACGATCTCGCCGACCGCGTCGACGTGGCCCTGCACGAGATGGCCGCCGAGCCGGTCCTCGAGGCGCACCGGGCGCTCGAGGTTCACCGGATCGCCGGGCGCCAGGTCGCCGAGGCTGGTCCGGGCGTAGGTCTCGTCGGTCACGTCGGCCTCCCACCAACCCGCGTCGGCGTCGAAGGCGACGACCGTCAGGCAGCAGCCGTTGACCGCGGTCGAGTCGCCGAGCGCGGCGTCCCTCGAGCACCGTGCGTGGCGTCGATGCGCAGGCGCGCGCCGTCGCGGGCGGCGACCGGGCCGAGCTCCTCGACGATTCCGGTGAACATGGTCAGGCTCCTGACGACACGGTTCGAGGGATCGATTCGGGGCGTCGGCTCGATCCGCCCGCGGAGGGGGGTTCGCCCGGTCGAGGCGAGCGGAGCGGCTCGAGCTCGATGCACAGATCGTCGCCGAGTCGCCGGACGGCGACCACTTCGCCCCGCCAGGCGTCGGCCAGCGTGGTCGCCCCGGCGCCGGCGAACAGGCCGCGGGCGTCGTCGCCGCCGAACAGCATCGGCGCCAGGTAGACGACGTAGCGATCGACCAGGCCCGGCCTGGTGGAAGGCGTGAGCCACCGACGCCCCGCCCTCGACCAGCACCTGCAGGACGCCCTCGGCCCCCAGCTCGTCGAGCACGTCGGCCGGGTCGCCGCCGCGCTCGAGGGCGGGGTGCACCTGCGCGGAGGCCGGCGCGGACCCGAGGACGATGCGGCGAGGCTGGTCGAACCCCTCCGGCAGCTCGCCCTCGGGGAGCCGGACGGTCAGCGCCGGATCGTCGGCGCGGACCGTGCCGGCGCCGACCAGGATGGCGTCGCTGTCGGCCCGCAGCCGGTGGGCGTCGAGCCGGGCCGCGTCGCCGGTGATCCACTGGCTGGTGCCGTCGGGCGCGGCGGTTCGCCCGTCGAGGGTGGCAGCCAGCTTGAGCACCACGAAGGGGCGCCCCGTGCGTGCGGTGCACGAGGTAGGGCCGCAGCTGGGCGGCCACCTCGTCGGCGGCGGTGCCCACCTCGACGGCGATGCCGGCGGCGCGCAGGCGGGCGATGCCCTCGCCGGCCACGCGGCGGTCGGGATCGACCAGGGCCACCACGACCCGGCTGACGCCCGCCGCCACGACCGCGTCGGCACACGAGCTCGGACGGCTCCCGTGGTGCGCAGCACGGCTCGAGGGTCACGAACAGCGTGGCGCCCCGGGCCGCCGGCCCGGCCGCCTCGAGGGCCACGACCTCGGCGTGGGCGCCCTCGCGGCCCTGGGTGGCGCCGGCGAAGCCCGGATGGTCGGGTGGCGCCCCGGCCGGCACCACGACGGCACCCACCCACGGCCGCGGCGACACGGTGCGGCGCGACGCCTGGGCGGCGGCCATGGCCTGTCGCATCCGGTCGGTGTCGGTCGGTTCCACGGGCTCCAGCTCGTGTGCGGGTGTCGGCTGGTCACCAGAGCGGCGGTCGGAATCAACGACGGTCGACGGTGATTGCGACCAGTGTACTCGGGGCCATCCCGGAAGGGAAGCCCCAAACAAGAACGCGTTCTATTCCGGGTGGGCTCGGGGCAGGCTCAGTGGGCGGTCGGCTCGCCGGTGAGCAGGCGCAGGACGTGGGGCACGACGTCGAGCACCGCCTCGAGGCACTCGACGGCACCCTTGGGCGATCCCGGCGTGTTGATGATGAGCGCCTGGCCGCGGGTGCCGGCGGTGGCCCGTGACAGGCGCCCGAGGGGCGAGACGAGCCGCATGGCCTCGGCCAGGCCCGGCGCCGGGCGGTCGAGGATGATCGAGGTGCCCTCCGGCGTCAGGTCGCGCGGCCCGAAGCCGGTGCCGCCGGTGGTGACGATGAGCCCGGCGAAGCCCTCGGCCATCTCGACGAGCGCCTCCCCCACCACCTCGCGCCCGTCGCCGGTGACCAGGTGCGCCACGACGACGTAGCCCTCGTCGGTCAGCCGGGCCACGAGCCCGGTACCACCGGCGTCGTCGCGCGTGCCGGCCATCACGCCGTCCGAGACGGTCAGGACCTTGGCTGCGAGCTGGCGCGCGTCGTGATCCGGCACGCCGTGAGGCTATCGGCGCAGGCGCAGCACGAACATCCCGTCGGTGCCCGCGGCCTGCGGCAGCAGCAGGCGACCACGACCGTGCTCCACGGCCAACGGTGCGATCCCCGCCACCGTGGTCGGCGGAACGGCCGAGGCATCGTCCTCGTGCGGTTCGGCCCCCCCGCCGTCGCGTCCGGGCGGGGCGGCGACGAGCTCGGGGTGGCTGGCGGCGAGCCAACGATCGACGCCGAGCGTCTCGGCCTCGGTCATGCGTGCAGACGCTGTAGACCAGCTCGCCCCCAGGACGGACGAGGGCGATGGCCGCCTCGAGCACCGCTCGCTGCAGGTCGGCCAGCCGCGCCACGTCGTCGTGCTCGATGCGCCAACGCGGCATCGGCGCGACGGCGCAACGAGCCGAGCCCCGAGCAGGGCGCGTCGACGAGGACGCGGTCGGCGCGGCCGTCGACCAGCGGCGGTCGACGGGCATCGGCGGCGGCCACGTGCACGCCCGGCAGGCCCAGGCGCCGGGCGTTGTCGGCCACCAGCCCGGCCCGGGCCGGATGCAGGTCGAGCGCCACCACCCGGGCGCCGATCGCGGCCAGGCCGGTGGCCTTGCCACCTGGTCCGGCGCACACGTCGACCACCAGCTCGGCCGGGCTGGGCGCCCACGACGGCGGTGACCCACTGCGAGGCGAGGTCCTGGTGGTAGCCGTCGGCGCGCACGACGGCCTCGGCCGACTCGTTCATCGACTCGAGCGCGGCGACCGCGACCTCGGCGCCGAGCTCGGCCGAGAGCTGCTCGACGATCCAGTCGGGATAGCTCAGCCGGGTGGCCAGGTCGGGCCAGGCGCGGTCGGCCTGGCTCACGCGGCGCAGCACGGCGTTGACCAGCCCCCGCGTCCGCGCCGGCGCCAGCGACACCGTGGCATCGACCGCGGCGTGCGGCGGCGTGTCGAGGAAGACCAGCTGGTAGGCGCCGAGGCGGAGCACGGCGCGCGTCGGTCTGATCCGGCTCGCGGCAGAGGAACCGGTCGACCAGCCAGTCGCAGGACCGGCGCCGGCGGATCGTGCCGTAGACCAGCTCGGTGGCGAACGCCCGATCGCGCGAGTCGAGCTTCGACCGGTCGAGGGCGGCGGACAGGACGAGGTTCGCGTACGCGCCGTCGCGCTCGACCCGCACCAGGCTCTCGAGCGCGACCCGCGCGAGCCGAACGCCGCGGGTCGGGGCGGCCGGGACGCCGCGGCCCGTCAGCCACCCAAGCGCTCGCCATCGGGATCGGGGCGCACGCCACGGATCCACGCGGCCGCGTCCTGCCGTGCTCGCCCGGCCGGCTGCACCTCGACCAGCTCGAGCCATCCGTCGCCGGTCCCGACCCAGCGGCCGGACAGCACGCCGGCCGATGGCGGGGCGGTCGGGGCGTCGTGGTCGCCGACGTGGACCACCCGGGTGTGCCAGACCTTGAGCCGGTCGCCGCGGAAGGTGGTGTGCGCGCCGCCGACCCGCACGATCCGGTGCAGCTCGACCGCGGGACGGTCCCAGTCGAGCACCAGGTCGTCCGCCGTGATCTTGTCGGCGTAGGTGGGCTCACCCACCTGGGGCTCGGCCGGGGGCAGCCCATCGCTGAGGTTGTCGACCAGCAAGCGGGTGCCCGCCTCGACCAGCCGGCCCCGCAGCGTCGTCGGCTGTCTCGTCGGGGTCGACGTCGAGCTCGGTCACGGCGCGCACCCCGCCCGTGTCGAGGCCCTCGTCCACATCCATGAGGCACACCCCGGTGCGCGCGTCGCCGGCCAGGATCGGCCCGCTCGACCGGCGCCGCCCCCCGCCAGCGCGGCAGCAGCGAGAAGTGCAGGTTGACCATCGGTACGGCGTCGAGCACGTGGGGCTTGATGATGCGACCGAAGGCGACGACGACTCCCAGGTCGGCGCGGACGTCGAGCACGTCGTCGACCTGGTCGGTCACGGTCAGTCCGAGCTCGAGCGCGGCCTGCCTTGACGGGACTGGCCGAGAGGGTCTTGCCGCGACCGCGTCGCGTGTCGGCTGCGGCTGACCACCGGCGCGATCTCGAAGCCGGCCGCGTGCAGGGCGCGCAACGGCGCGACGGCGGCCTCGGGGGTGCCGAGGTAGACGAGGCGATGAGGGTGCTGCGGTGGGCTGATCGGCACGTCAGACCCGACCGCACCGGTCGAGCGGAGGCCTCAGCGGACGCCGAGCCCGAGCTGGGGCGGCTCGGGGGCGGGCAGGTCGAGCGCCATCTCTCGGAGCGCCTTCTTGGCCTCGTGGCTCTGCTCGTCGTCGAGGTGGTCGAGCAGCAGCACGCCGTCGAGGTGGTCGAGCTCGTGCTGGAACAAGCGCGCCTCGAGCTCGTCGGCCTCGATCTGCAGCTCGTTGCCGTCGAGGTCGTAGCCGGTGAGCAGCACCTCTTTGGGGCGCACGATCTCGCAGCTCAGGCCGGGCACCGAGAGGCAGCCCTCGAGGTAGGTCCACTCGCCGCTCGTCTCGGTGATGGTCGGGTTGACCACGACGATCGGCTCCTCGTCGATGTCGTAGACGAAGAGCCGCTTCTGCACCCCGACCTGCGGCGCGGCCAGACCGGCGCCGTGGGCGTCGTAGAGCGTGTCGAACATGTCGTCGGCCAGGCGGGCGATGGCGCCGTCGATGTCGGTGATCGGCGCGGCCCGCTGCTTCAGGACCGGGTCGCCGAAGACGCGGATCGTGTAGGCAGCCATGACCACCAGGCTAGCGTCGGTCGGGTGGAGGGAGCGCACGCCGGCCAGTACTTCGAGCCGAAGCCGGGCGTCGCCTCCGAGCCCCGCACGGTCACGCTGACCCTGCCCGACCTCACCGTCGAGCTGGTGGCCGACCGCGGCGTGTTCTCGTCCGAGGGCATCGATCCCGGCACCCACTACCTGCTCCAGGACGGACCGGGCCTGCCCGCCGACGCGCGGCACCTGCTCGACCTCGGCTGCGGCTACGGGCCGATCGCCGTCGGCCTGGCCCGCCGGCGACCCGCCGCGACGGTGTGGGCCGTCGACGTCAACGAGCGGGCGGTCGACCTGACCCGGCAGAACGCGAACGGCGCTGGGCCTGGCCAACGTGCAGGCGGTGGTGGCCCCTGACCCGTCCGCCGCGATCGATGCCGGCCTGGCCGACGACATCCGCTTCGACGCCATCTGGTCGAACCCGCCGATCCGCATCGGCAAACCGGCCCTGCACGCGCTGCTGTCGTCGTGGCTCCCCCGCCTCGCCCCCGGCGGCCACGCCTGTCTCGTGGTGCACAAGCACCTCGGCTCGGACTCGTTGGCCCGGTGGTTGACCGATCACGGGTGGGCCACCGTGCGCCTCGGCGTCGCGCGCGGGATACCGCCTGCTCGACGTGTCCGCGGCCTGAGGACGTCGTGGCCCGCACGCTGTCGCCCACCGAGCTCAAGCGCCTGCACCGCGACTGGCGACGCGCGCACCGAGGGACGCCTCGCCCTGCTGCTCGACGCCGTGCAGACGCCCTACAACGTCGGGTCGATCCTGCGCAGCGCCGCCGCCTTCCGCGTCGACCACCTCTGGCTGGTCGGCGCCACCGAGTCACCGATGCATCCGAAGACGCAGAAGACGGCCCTCGGCTCGCAGCGCTTCCTGACCTGGGACTCGTGCGCGGATGTGGACGTCGCAGCCGATCAGGTCGCGGCCGCGGGCTACACCCTGATCGGCATCGAGCTGGCCGAAGGCGCCCGTCCGCTCCACGAGATCGACCTGCCCGGACGACGTCTGCCTGGCGGTCGGTCACGAGGACCGGGGCCTGTCGAAGGCCTGCCTGGCCCGTTGCGACGACGTGGCCTACCTGCCGCAGCTCGGTGCCATCGCCTCGCTCAACGTGGCCACCGCCGCCGTCGATCGCCATGTACGAGGTCCGCCGTCGCGAGTGGACCCGGACCGAGGCCGGGCCGGCCCCGACCGCCTAGGTCGACCTGCTGGCCGGGTACACCTACGGCCTCAGCGGATCGACGGCGATGCGCAGCCGGCCCGGGGGCGGGGCGTGGCGGCCAGCGCGTCGAGCAGGACCGTGCGGTCGTCGGCCCGCAGGAGCCACTGGTCGTCGCTCGGGCCGAGCACCTCGACGCCCTCGGGATGGCCGAGCCGCTCGACGAACGCGGCCGCGGCGGCGCCGCTGACGGCCACGAGCGCGCCGCAGGGCGGGTAGCGGAGCAGCTGGCGCCGCGCCAGCTCGGCGGCCGCCACCCGGGCGGGGTCGCCGAGCAGGGCGGCCTGCACGACCTCGTGCTGCGGGAGCCGGGTCTGGACCAGCAGCCGCCCACCCCCGCGACGCCCGCCGACCAGGCGCGCGGCGCGGGCGAGCAACGCCATGGCCTCCTCCGCGGCCCGGTACCGCGGCGCCAGCAGCTCCTGGTCGAAGTCGAGGAAGGCGACGACCTCGGCCGCGTCGAGGCGGTGCAGCACCGCCTCGGTGCCGATGTGGATCCGGGCGTCGGGACGCGGGTCGTCGGTGGTGGCGCTGACCTCGACCACGGGCTCGCGGGCCAGTGCCTCGAGCTCCTCGCGCACGCGGGTGACGCCGGGGCGCAGGTTCTTGAAGGTCGTGCCGCCGCAGGCCAGGCAGACGCGGGGTCGGACCGTGCCGCACCGGCGGCACACGAGCTGGAGGTCGGTGTCGGTGGCGACCGCCGCGTCGCAACGCTCGCACCGCGCCGTCTCGCCGCAGCGCGAGCAGGCCAGCAGCGAGGCCCGACCCGTGCGGTTGAGCACGCACACGACGCGCCGGTCCGAACGCAGCGCCTGCACCAGCCGGTCCGAGAACAGGCCCGATCGGCCGATGTCGTCGTTGCGCCGGTCGATCACGTCGACCACGGGCCAGCCGTCGCGCTCGACCTGGCGCGACGGGGTCACGCAGCTCGCCCCAGGACAGCGCCTCGAGGGTGGGCACGGGCGAGACCAGCACGCACGGCACATCGGCCCTGGCCGCCCGCTCGACGACCACGTCGCGGGCGTGCCAGGTCGGCGAGCGCTCCTGTTGCCAGCGCTCGTCGTGCTCGTCGAGCACCACCACCGCAGCCAGGTCCTGAGCGGGGGCCCACGCCGCGGCCCGCGTGCCGAGCACCGTGGCGCCGGCCGCCGCCTGCGGCCAGTCGTGGGGCATGACGGCCACACCGATCCCCGCCCGACGCAGGCGCAGCCCGAGGTGGCGGGCGGCGGCCGCCGACGGCACCAGGACGAGGGCGTGTGCCTCGAGCGCAGGCCGCCAGCGACGACGGGGAAGGGATCGGTCGCCGGCGGCAGGCGCACGCACGGCGCGCCGGTGCTCGAGTGCGGTGACCGGCCAGCTCGTCGATGCCGCCCTCGGACGGGACGGTGACCGCCGGCGAGCGGCGCGCCGGTGGCGGCAGGGCCCGGACGGCGGCGTCGGGCGACGCCGTGCGCAGCAACTGTGCCGGCCGTCCGGCCCAACGCCAGGCCGCCCAGTCGGCCAGCGTCGACCAGGTCGGGGCCGACGGGCCCCAGCCGGTCACCTTGGCGATGGGCGTCAGCGCCACGCCCGGGCGGCGGCTCGACGCCGACGGCCACGACCCAGCCCCCCACGCGGCGGCCGTGCAGGGCCACGCGCACCATCGTGCCGACGCGCGACCTCGCCGGCCAGGTGCTCGGGCACCAGGTAGTCGAAGGTCTTGGCGATCGCCGGCTGGTCCGGCAGCACCCGCACGACGAGCGCATCCGCCCGCGCCGATTGCGACGCACCAGGGTCGTGATCAGGCGCCGGCGTGGGGTCGGGCGCCTCGGGCCGGGCGGGTGCGGCCGGCGGCGGGCTGGAGGGAGGGAACGGGAGGGTCAGAGCCCGAGCGCCGACGCGCAGGTCGTCGACCTGGTCGGTGCGCTCCCAGGTGAAGCCGCCGTCGACGGCCGGACGGCCGAAGTGCCCGTAGGCGGCCGTGCGCTTGTAGATCGGCCGGCGCAGGTCGAGGTCGCGCAGGATGGCGGCCGGGCGCAGGTCGAAGATCTGGGTCACCGCATCGACGATGCGCGGCGTTCTCGACGGTCTCGGTGCCGAAGGTCTCGACCATGACCGAGACGGGGTGGGCCACGCCGATGGCGTAGGCGACCTGGACCTCGCAGCGCGTCGCCGCGCCCGAGGCCACCACGTTCTTGGCCACCCAGCGGGCCGCGTAGGCGGCCGAGCGGTCGACCTTGGACGGGTCCTTGCCCGAGAAGGCGCCGCCGCCGTGGCGACCCATGCCGCCGTAGGTGTCGACGATGATCTTGCGCCCGGTCAGCCCGGCGTCGCCGACGGGGCCGCCGATCACGAACCGGCCGGTCGGGTTGACGAACACCTCGTAGTCGTCGTCGGCGAACTGCGCCGGGACGACGGGGCGGATGACGTGCTCGATCAGGTCGGGGCGGATCGACCTCGTCGCGGTCGATGCCGTCGTTGTGCTGGGTCGAGATCAGCACCGTGCGCAGCCGCGTCGGGCCGGCCGTCCGTCGTAGTCGAAGGTGACCTGCGTCTTGCCGTCGGGCCGCAGGTACGGGCACCGTGCCGGCCCGGCGCACCTCGGCCAGGCGCTCGGCCATGCGATGGGCCAGGTGGATCGGCAGCGGCATGAGCACGTCGGTCTCGTCGCAGGCGTAGCCGAACATCATCCCCTGGTCGCCGGCGCCCTGCTTGTTGAGCAGGTCCTCGCCCGACGTGCCCGAGCGCACCTCTTCGGAGTCGTCGACGCCCTGGGCGATGTCGGGCGACTGCTCGTCGAGCGACACCAGCACGCCGCACCGTGTTGCCGTCGTAGCCGTACGACTCGCGGTTGTAGCCGATCTCGTTGATCGTGGCCCGCACGACCTTGGGGATGTCGACGTAGCCCTTCGTCGTGATCTCACCGCCGACGATGGCCAGGCCGGTGGTCACGAAGGTCTCGCAGGCCACGCGGCTCATCGGGTCCTGCTCGAGCATGGCGTCGAGGATGGCGTCGGAGATCTGGTCGGCCATCTTGTCGGGTGACCCTCGGTGACGGACTCGGAGGTGAAGGTCCAGCTGGTCACGATGACTCCTGTTCGGTGCCGGTCGGATGACCGGCGTTCGGATGGGCCGCCCGCCACGCGACGACGGCGTCGAGCACCGCGTCGGCGACCGACCGCTTGTCGGTGAGAGCGACATCATGCTCGACGCCGGCGGCCGTGATGATCACGACCTGGTTGGTGTCGTGCTCGAAGCCGACGCCGGGGGCCGACACGTCGTTGGCCACGATGAGATCGAGGCCCTTGCGCTGCAACTTGTCGCGGGCGTTGGCGACCACGTCGTCGGTCTCGGCCGCGAAGCCCGACGAGGGTCTGGCCGGCCGGCTTGGACGCGCCGAGGTCGACGAGGAAGTCGTGGGTGGGCTCGAGCACGAGCTCGGGCGGGCCGCCGCCCTTCTTGATCTTGCGATCGGCCACGGCCGCGGGACGGAAGTCGGCCACGGCCGCCGCCATGACGATGACGTCGAAGTCGCCGCTGTGGGGCACGACCGCCGCCTCCATGTCGGCCGCGCTGGCCACCTCGATCACCTCGATGCCGTCGGGCACCGGACGATCGACGGTGGTCACGAGCGTGACCTTGGCCCCGCGGGCCTGCGCCCGCTCGGCCAGCGCGTAGCCCTGCTTGCCCGACGACCGGTTGGTGATGACCCGCACCGGGTCGATGGCCTCGCGGGTGCCGCCGGCGGTGACCAGGACGCGCAGGCCGTCGAGGTCGGCGGCCTGATCGCGGCGGGCGAGCACCGCGTCGACCGCCGCGACGATGACCGACGGATCGGCCAGACGGCCGGTCCCGACGTCGCCGCCGGCCAGGCGTCCCTCGGCGGGATCGACGACGATCACGCCGCGGCGCCGCAGCGTGGCCAGGTTCTCCTGCACGGCCGGGTGCTCCCACATCTCGGTGTGCATCGCCGGGCACACGACCACCGGCGCCCGCGTGGCCAGCAGGGTGGCGGTGAGCAGGTCGTGGCGAGATCCCGGCGGCGTAGTCGCCGATCAGCCGGGCGGTGGCCGGGCACACCACGACGACGTCGGCACGCTGGCCGAGCCGGGTGTGCGGGATCGGGTCGGCCTCGTCCCACAGCGAGCGTCTGCACCGGCTCGGAGGCCAGCGCCGAGAAGGTGGCCTCGCCGACGAAGTGCGTGGCACCGTCGGTGAGCACGGGCACCACGTGGGCGCCGCGCGTCGACGAGTCGACGGCAGACCTCGACCGCCTTGTAGGCGGCGATGCCGCCGGAGACGCCGAGGACGATGGTGCGGCCGGCCAGCATCGTCCCGTCGAAGGCAGGCTTAGGCCGACTCGCCGTCGTCGGCCGGCTCGGCCTCGACGGGGATCGGCCACGATCTTGTCGGCCGCGATCTCCTCGAACGCGATCGACAGCGGCTTGCGGGCCACCGAGGTGACCTGCGGCGGCACGTTCGACCCGAGCCCGTCGCCCAGCTGGCCGAAGTACGAGTTGATCTGGCGGGCACGCGTCGAGCCCAGCGTGACCAGGGTGAACTTGGAGTCGACCTTGCTGAGGAGGTCCTCGATCTTGGGGTTCATCATCGAGTCGTGGACCTGGGCCACAGGGATCCTCCAAGGGGGTTTCGACGGGCGCGGCCGCGTACGAGCGGCTTCCCAGACTAGCAGGGGCCGGGCGGCGCCCCGCCATCGGCCGGCCGAAACAATCGAGCCGGGCCGGCACGAGTCCGGAACGGACACTACGCGGGCGGCCCGGGTGGCCTCGATGAGGGCCTGCACCTGGTCGACGGTGTCGTCGACCTGGTCGTTCACCACCACGTGGGCCCCGAGGCGGCGCCCGGCGTCGGCCTCCTGGTCGGCCTTGGCCAGGCGTTCCTTCAGGCGCTCCGGAGGATCGCCCCGGCGGCGGAGGCGCTCCTCCTGCGCCGTCGCGGGAGGGCGCCTCGAGGAAGATCAACAGCGCCTCGAGGCCGAGCGCCTTGACCTGGGCCGCCCCGTGGACGTCGATCTCGAGGACGACGTCGACGCCGTCGGGCGGCTCGGGGATGGGCGTGCCGTAGAGGTTCCCGAGGAACTCGGTCCACTCGAGGAAGCCGCCGGCGGCGACGCGGCGCTCGAAGTCGTCCCGGGTCACGAAGCGGTAGGCGTCGGCCGGCTCGCCCGGACGGCGGGCTCGCGTCGTCCACGACCGACTCAGCCAGAGCCGCTCGGTCACGCGCGACCAACCGATCGACCACGGTGCCCTTCCCGACCCCTCCGGGGCCGGACACGACCATGATCATCGACGATGTGGAGCGCTCAGCCGGGAAACGCCTTGAGCAGCGCCTCTCGCTGTTGCGCTCCGAGTCCTCGGATCCGTCGCGTCTTGCTGATGCCGATGTCGTGCATCGTGCGACCGGCCTTGACCTTGCCGACCCCGGGAAGGGATTCGAGCACGGCGACGACCTTCATCTTGGCCACGATCTCGTCGTTCTCGGCCTGCTTCGAACAGCTCGCTCAGGTTGAGCGAGCCCATCTTGAGTCGCTCCTTGAGCTCGGCGCGGGTCCGGCGGGCGACAGCGGCCTTCTCGAGGGCGGCCTGGCGCTGCTCGGCAGAGAGTGCGGGAGGAAGCGGCATGTGCGCAGGCTAGCTCAGCTCGGCGACCAGCTCGGCGGCTGCCGCGGCGGGGTCGTCGGCCTCGGTCACCGTGCGGCCGATGACGAGCAGATCGGCGCCACCGTCGAACGCGGCGCGCGGTGTCGCCGCTCGCGCCTGATCGTGCACGTCGGTGCCGGCGCGACGGATGCCGGGCACCACCCGCAGCAGCCGCGGCGCGAGCTGGCGCGCCTCGGCCAGGTCGGACGCCGCGCACACGATGCCGCCGCACCCCGTCTCGGCCGCCAGCGCGACCCGGTGCGGGAAGATGTGGGGAGGCGCCCCGGTGTCGCTGGTGAGCACGGTGACCGCCAGGGGGAACGGCGCCGGGCAACCCGGCCCGCTCGGCCCCGTCGCGCAGCCCCTCGACCCCGGCCTGCAGCATCGGGGCGTCGCCCCGCGCGTGCAGCGTGAGGTACCGCGCGCCGAGTGCGCCGAGCACCCGAGCGGCCTTGCCCACCGTGGTGGGGATGTCGAGGAGCTTGAGGTCGACGAACACGTCGTAGTCGAGTTCCATCAAGCTCGTGATGGCGTCCGGGCCGGCCGCGGCGTAGAGCTCGAGGCCGACCTTGGCCACGCCGAAGTAGGGGCGGAGCTCACGGGCCAGGCGCAGAGCGGGGACCAGGTCGTCGAGGTCGAGGACCAGGGCGAGCTTGCTCCGGATGTCAGCGGGCACGGCACCACTGGCTTCAGCAGGCATGGACGGCTCCGATCAGTTCGGTGATGGCGGTGATGTGCCGGCGACGGCACCAGGTCTCGAGCTCGCCGGCGATGCGTCCGACGGCCCGGGGGTCGGCGAAGGTGGCGGTGCCCACCTGCACGGCGGTGGCTCCGGCCAGCATCAGCTCGACGGCGTCGACGGCGCGCGCCACGCCGCCGACCCCGACGATGGGCAGGCTCGGGCAGTGCAGCGTGCACATCGTGGACGGCCCGGACCGCGACCGGGTGGATGGCCGGGCCCGACAGTCCCCCACCAGTGCCTCCGAGGCGCGGGCGGCGCGTGTCGGGATCGATGGACAGGCCCGGAACGGTGTTGATCAGCGTGACGGCCTCCGCGCCGGCGAGGCTCACGGCCTCGGCCACCGCGGCCAGGTCGGCCACCGCCGGCGTGAGCTTGGCCCACAACGGACGTCCCGCGACGAGCGAGGCGCGCGACCGCCGCCGCGGCCGCCTCGGGTCGTTGGGCGAACATCTCGCCGCGGCCGGGCCAGCCTGGTCGTGGTCGAGGTTGGGACACGAAAGGTTGACCTCGACCGCGACGACCTCGGGTGGGGCCTCGGCCATCAGTTCGGCCGCCGCGCGCGAACTCGTCGACGGTGCGACCCCAGATGCTGGCGACGACGGTGGCGCCGGTGGCCACCAGCGGCGGGCAGCTCGTCGCGCAGCCAGTGCTCGACGCCCGGTCCCTGCAGGCCGACCGAGTTGAGCATCCCCGCCGGCGTCTCGTGCACCCGGGGGGCGGGGTTGCCCGCCCAGGGCTCGGCCGAGAGCGACTTGACCACCACGGCCCCGATCGAGGACAGGTCGACGTGGGCCGCCAGCTCGGCACCGTGGCCGGCCGTTCCCGACGCCGTCATCACCGGATGACGGAGCCTCAACGATCCAACCTGGGTGGTCATGTCGACGTTCATGCGAGTTCCATGGCTGCGCAGCCGCCAGGCGGAGCAGCGCACGCGATGGCACCCGGATGGCGAAGCGCCCGGAGGGAGGCTCGTCCGACCGGAGGGCCAGGCAATGTGGAACTCATGTCCACAGTCACAGCTCGAGTTGCAGCTGGTCGTCCCGGATGCCGCGCTGGTACTCCTGCAACGTGCGCACCCGCAGCGGATGCCGGGCCCAGTCGGCCATCCCGTTGGCCGCCGCCAGACCCGCGGCCACCGTGGTGAGGAGCGGCACGCGGTGGCCGCCGGCCGCAGCACGGATGTGGGCGCCGTCGGCCCTGGGACCGCGACCCCGCGGGCTGTTGACCACCAGTTGCACCTGCCCGCTGGCGATCAGCTCGACGGCGTCGTTGCCACCCTGCTCGCCGAGCTTGGTCACCACCGTGGCGACGGGCACCCCACGCTCGGTCAGGTAGGCGGCGGTGCCCGAGGTGGCCGCGATGTCGAAGCCCAGCGCCACGAACTGCTCGGCGGCGCGCACGCCGGCCGCCTTGTCCCGGTCGGCCAGCGACAGGAACACCGTGCCGCTCTCGGGCAGCCGGTTGCCGGCCGCCAGCTGGCTCTTCACGAACGCGAGGCCGACGGTGAGGTCGATGCCCATGACCTCGCCCGTCGAGCGCATCTCGGGCCCGAGCACGGCGTCGGCGTCGGGGAAGCGGCTGAACGGCAGCACGGCCTCCTTGACCGCGACGTGGTCGCCCACCACTCCGGGCACCAGCAGTCCCTCGTCGCGGAGCTGTTCGAGGGTCGAGCCGGTCATCACCCGGGCCGCCACCTTGGCCAGCGGCACGCCCGTGGCCTTGGCCACGAAGGGCACCGTGCGCGACGCGCGGGGGTTGGCCTCGATGACGAAGACCTGGTTCTCCTTGACCGCGTACTGCACGTTGATGAGCCCGCGGACGTCGAGCTCGTCCGCGATGCGCCGCGTGTGCCCCTCGATCACCGCGATGGTCTCGGCGGACAGGTGCGGAGGGGGCAGCACGCAGGCGCTGTCGCCCGAGTGCACGCCCGCTTCTTCGACGTGCTCCATGATCCCGCCGATGATCGTCTCGCCGGTGGCGTCGCGGATGGCGTCGACGTCGACCTCGATGGCATCTTCGAGGAAGCGGTCGACGAGCACGGGACGATCGGCCGACAGGCCGCCCTCCTTGCCCAGGCTGCCGAACCCGGCCAGCTCGGCCATGGCCCGCTTGAGGCCGTCGTCGTCGTAGACGATCTCCATCGCCCGTCCGCCGAGGACGTAGGACGGGCGCATGAGCACCGGGTAGCCGACCCGCTCGACCACGGCCATGGCCTCGGCCACCTCGGTGGCGGTGCCGCCCGCCGGCTGGGGGATCTCGAGGCGGGCGCACAGCGCGTTCCAGCGCTCGCGGTCCTCGGCCAGGTCGATCGACTCCGGGCTCGTACCCAGGACGAGTCCGGGCGGCAGCTGGCCGGCCAACTTCAGCGGGGTCTGGCCCCCCAGGGCGACGACGACGCCCATCGGCTGCTCGGCCTCGATGACGTGCATGACGTCCTCGTAGGTGAGCGGTTCGAAGTACAGGCGGTCGCTGGTGTCGTAGTCGGTCGACACGGTCTCGGGGTTGCAGTTGACCATGATCGTCTCGAAGCCGGCGTCGCGCAGGGCGAAGCTGGCGTGCACGCAGCAGTAGTCGAACTCGATGCCCTGGCCGATGCGGTTGGGCCCCGAACCGAGGATGACCACCTTGGGTCGGTCGCTCGGGCGCACCTCGTCCTCGTCCTCCCACGTCGAGTAGTGGTACGGCGTGTCGGCCTCGAACTCGGCGGCACAGGTGTCGACCGTCTTGAACGTCGGGCGCACACCCGCGGCCACGCGGGCGGCGCGCACGTCGAGCTCGGTGACCTGGTCGTCGCGCACCTGGTTGTGCAGCCAGGCCAGTTGCGCGTCCGAGAACCCGAGCCGCTTGGCCCGCTTCCATCCCGCCGTGGTCATCGCCCCCAAGCCCGAGCCGGCCCACAGCTCGGCCAGGTGCTGGCGCTCCTCGACGATGGCGAGGATCTGGTCGAGGAACCATGGGTCGACGCGGGTGGCGGCGTAGAGGTCGTCGACCGGGATGCCCCGCCGCAGGGCGGCCTCGAGCTGGTAGGGACGGTCAGGGGTGGCGATGGCCGCCTGGCTGACCAGCTCGGCGTCGGTCAGCTCGTCGTACAAGCGCTCGCCCGGATCGCAGTTGAGACCCAGGCGTCCGTGCTCGAGCGACCGCAGGCCCTTCTGCAGCGATTCGGGGAAGGTGCGGCCGATCGCCATCGCCTCGCCCACCGACTGCATCTGCGTGCCGAGCACCGCCGGGATGCCGGGGAACTTCTCGAAGGCCCACCGCGGGATCTTGGTGACGACGTAGTCGATGACCGGCTCGAAGCTGGCCGGCGTCTTGTGGGTGATGTCGTTGTCGATCTCGTCGAGCCGGTAGCCGACGGCGAGGCGGGCCGCGATCTTGGCGATGGGGAAGCCGGTCGCCTTGGATGCCAGCGCAGAAGAACGACTCACGCGCGGGTTCATCTCGATGATGACCATGTCGCCGTTGACCGGGTTGAGCGCGAACTGCACGTTCGAGCCGCCGGTCTCGACCCCGACGCGACGGATGCACGCGAACGCCGCGTCGCGCATCCGCTGGTACTCGACGTCGCTGAGCGTCTGAGCCGGAGCCACGGTGACCGAGTCGCCGGTGTGGACGCCCATCGGGTCGAGGTTCTCGATCGAGCAGATGACCACGCAGTTGTCGGCGCGGTCGCGCATCACCTCGAGCTCGAACTCCTTCCAGCCGGCGATCGACTCCTCGATCAGGATCTCGGAGATCGGGCTGGCTTCGAGGCCGATCTCGGCGGCCCGCGCGAACTCGTCGGTGGTCGCGGCGATGCCCGTGCCCCGTCCGCCCAGGATGTAGGCGGGCCGGATCACGACCGGCAGCCCGATCTGGTCGACCACCGACATGGCCTCGTCGAGGGTGTGGGCGATGGCCGAGGCGGGGGTGTCGAGCCCGATCTCGCCCATGGCCACCTTGAAGCGCTCGCGGTCCTCGGCGGTGGCGATGGCCTCGGCGTTGGCGCCGATCAGCTCGACGCCCTCGCGCTCGAGGACGCCGCGCTCGACGAGCTCCATGGCCAGGTTGAGCGCCGTCTGTCCCCCGAGGGTGGGCAGCAGGGCGTCGGGGTGCTCGCGCTCGATGATCTTGGTCAGCACGTCGGCGTCGAGCGGCTCGACGTAGGTGGCGTCGGCGAAGTCGGGGTCGGTCATGATCGTGGCCGGGTTCGAGTTGGCCAGGATCACCCGGTACCCCTCGTCGCGCAGCACGCGGCAGGCCTGGGTGCCCGAGTAGTCGAACTCGCACGCCTGCCCGATCACGATGGGGCCCGAACCGATGAGCAGGATCGACGAGATGTCGTCGCGACGGGGCATCAGCTGCGTCCCACGGGGCGCCCGTCGGCTCGAACGCCCATGAGCTCGTCGAACTGATCGAACAGGTACCGGGCGTCGTGCGGTCCCGGCCCGGCTTCGGGATGGTGCTGCACGCTGAAGGCCGGCACCTCGAGCGAGCGCAGGCCCTCGACCGTGCCGTCGTTGAGGTTGCGGTGGGTGACCTCGGTCGAAGCGGGCGCGTCGAGCACCGAGTAGTTGTGGTTCTGGCTGGTGATCTCGACTGCTCCCGTGTCCAGGCGACGCACCGGGTGGTTGCCGCCGTGATGGCCGAACACGCAGCTTGTAGGTGCGGGCGCCGAGGGCGGTGGCCATGAGCTGGTGGCCCAGGCAGATCCCGAAGACGGGCACCTCGCCCAGCAGGCCGCGGATGGACTCGACGGCGTAGTCGACCGCGGCCGGGTCGCCGGGCCCGTTCGAGAGGAACACCCCGTCGGGGCGGCGGGCCAGCACATCGGCGGCGGTGGTCGTGGCCGGCACGACCTCGACGGTGGCGATCCGTCCGAGCTGGGCCAGGATGGCGCGCTTGATGCCGAAGTCGTAGGCGACCACGCGGCGCGGGCCGTCGCCCACCGTGTAGGGCTCGGCGCAGGTGACCACGCGGGCCAGGTCGACGCCGTCGGTGCCCGGCTCGGCGCGGGCGGCCGCTTCGAGGGCGGCCGCGTCGGCGGTGCCGAACGCCCCGGGCATGGCGCCCGCGTCGCGCAGGTGCCGCGTCAGCCGTCGGGTGTCGATGCCGGCGATCCCGGGCACGCCGTGGTCGCGCAGGAACGAGTCGAGGTCGGTCTGGCTGCGCCAGTTGCTGTGGCGCCTCGCAAGGTCACGGATGACCACACCTCGGCAGAACGGTCGGGCGCTCTCGTCGTCGGCAGAGGTCACCCCGTAGTTGCCGATGTGGGGGTAGGTGAACGTGATGATCTGACCCGCGTACGAGGGGTCGGTCAGGACCTCCTGGTACCCCGTGAGCACGGTGTTGAACACCACCTCGCCCGTTGCGATCCACCCGCCCTGTCCCGTTGCATCGGGCGGGGTGGCACCGATGGCCTCGCCCTCGAACGTCGTGCCGTCGGCCAGCACGAGCCGGGCTTCGGTGAGGCCGCTCATCGCTGCGCCTCGCCGTCGATCACGACCGCCTCGCCGCCGACGATCGTGTGGCGCACCCGACCGGTCAGCTGGCGCCCCGCATAGGGCGTGTTGCGACTGAGGCTGGCGAGACGAGCCGGCTCGACCGACCAGGTGGCAGCGGAGTCGAACACGCACAGATCGGCGACCGACCCGTCCGCGATGCGCCCGTCGTGGCCGCTCGCGAGGCCGGCGATGGCGGACGGCTGCCACGACAGCAGCGCGACGATCTGCTCGACCGGCAGATCGAGCTCGGTCAGCGCGAGGGCCAGGGCCGTCTCGAGCCCGAGCATGCCCGGCGACGCCTGGTCGAGCGGCAGCTCCTTGGCGTCCTGGGTGTGCGGGGCGTGGTCGGTGGCGATGGCATCGATGGTGCCGTCGGCCAGGCCGGCCTTGACGGCGGACACATCGGCCGCGGTGCGCAGTGGCGGGTTGACCTTGAACAGCGGATCGAAGCCGGCCAGCTCGGCGTGGGTGAGCGTGAAGTGGTGGGTCGTCGCCTCGGCGGTGACCGCCAGGCCCGCGGCCTTGGCCGACCGGACCAGCTCGACCGATCCGGCGGTCGACAGGTGTTGGAAGTGGATCCGCGCGCCGGTCAAGCGGGACAGGGCAAGGTCGCGGGCCACCATCAGCTCCTCGGCCTCGGCCGGGATGCCGGGCACGCCCAGGCGCGCCGACCACTCGCCCTCGTGCATGCAGCCGCCGGCGGCCAGGGCGTCGACCTCGCAGTGCTGCGCCAGGGTGACCGCAACGCTGAGGCCGGTGGCGTACTCCATGGCCCGGCGCATCAGCAGATCGTCCTGGACGCCGTTGCCGTCGTCGGTGAACATCCGCACACCGGCGGCGGCCAGCTCGGCCATCGGCGCCAGGGCCTCACCCCTGCGCCCGATCGTGATCGCGGCGGAGGGGTGCACACGACACAGCGCCTTGCGGTCGCGCACCCACTCGACCACCTCGACCGAGTCGATGGTCGGATCGGTGTTCGGCATGGCCACGATCGACGTGAATCCGCCGAGGACCGCGGCCCGGCTGCCCGACTCGATGGTCTCGGCCTCTTCGGCTCCGGGCTCACGCAGGTGGGTGTGCAGGTCGACCAGGCCGGGGCTCACCGTGCAGCCGGACGCGTCGAGCACCCGCGCGTCGCCCACGTCGAGGTCGGCACCCACCGCGACGACGCGTCCCCCGTCGATGGCCACGTCAGCACGACGCGCGCCATCACGGTCGACGAGCCGTCCGCCCTTCACGATCAGCTCAGGCACGGGCGGTCGCTCCTGCCGGCTGCTCGGCGCGCGCCGCCGCGTCGACCGGACCGGAGGGCGCCTCGTCGGAGGCGCTCTGACCCGGCGGCTCGGACCCGAGGGTGGCGCGCCCCGACCCGAGGATCAGGAAGAGGACCGCCATGCGGATGGGCACGCCGTTGCGCACCTGGTCGACCACCACGACGTTGTCCCGGTCGGCCACCTCGGCCGCGATCTCGACCCCGCGGTTCATCGGTCCGGGGTGCATCACGATCCCACCCGCGCGCTCGACCACGTCGGCCCGCGGAGTGGTGAGCCCGTAGCCGGCGGTGTACTCGCGCAGGCTCGGAACCAGTGCTTCGGTCATGCGCTCGCGCTGCATGCGCAGCAGGTACACCACCTCGGTCGAGGCGATCACCTCGTCGAGGTCGTGGCTCACCTCGACCGGCCAGCCCTCGAGGCTCGGCGGTAACAGGGTCGGGGGTGCCACCAGGGTGACCTCGGCGCCGAGCGCGGTGAACGCGGCGACGTCGGATCGCGCCACCCGGCTGTGCTTGACGTCGCCGACGATGGCGATGCGGCGCCCGTCGAGCGAGCCCAGCCGCTGCCGGATCGTGTAGCAGTCGAGCAGCGCCTGGGTGGGGTGCTCGTGCCAGCCGTCGCCCGCGTTGATCACCGCCGAGCCGGCCCACCGCGCCACCTGGGCGGGCACGCCGGCCGACGCATGGCGCACGATCAGCGCGTCGACGCCCATGGCTTCGATGGTCTGGACCGTGTCGCGGATGGACTCGCCCTTCTTGAGCGACGACGAACCGGCGGTGAAGGTCATGGTGTCGGCGCCGAGCCGTTTGGCCGCGGCCTCGAAGCTCAGCCGCGTGCGGGTCGAGTCCTCGAAGAAGAGCGACACCACCGTCTTGCCCCGGAGGGCGGCCACCGTGGGATGGCGCGGGCACTGACCTCGACGAAGCTGTCGGTCAGCTCGAGCACCTCCTCGATGCCGTCGGCGCCCAGATCGTCGATCGAGAGCAGGTTCACTTGCGCATCTCCCCCAGCTCGACGCCCAACGGCCCGACGTCGACCACCTCGTCGCGCCGGGTGGGCAGGTTCTTTCCCACGTAGTCGGGCCGGATCGGCAGCTCACGGTGGCCCCGGTCGATCATGACGGCCAGCTGGACGGCGCGGGGCCGGCCGAAGTCGGTGAGCGCGTCGAGCGCGGCCCGGATCGTCCGCCCCGTGAAGAGCACGTCGTCGACCAGCACCACGATCTTGCCGCCCACGTCGAAGGAGATGTCGGTGACGGCCTCGGGCAGGACCGGGCGCAACCCGATGTCGTCCCGGTAGAAGGCGACGTCGAGGGTGCCGAGGGGGATGTCGACCTCTTCGATCTGGCGCAGGTCCTGGGCCAGCATCGCCGCCAGCGGCACGCCCCCGGTCTGCAGCCCGATGAGCACGACCTCGTCGAGGCCGTGGTTGCGCTCGATGACCTCGTGGGCCATGCGCCAGACCGCCCGCTCGATGTCCTCGGGCGCCATGACCCGGGTCCGGGCATGAAAAACGCCCCCATATGGGGGCGTGATGCGGCGTTCGCGTTCGGCCATCGCGATGAACCTTCCTGTCCGTGCGGGCCTCACAGGACCCGCTTCACGGTCAGGGAGAGATCGTATCAGACGGCGGACGGACCTCGGCGGCCACCGCTGCGAGCATGCCGTTGACGAACTTGCCCGAGTCGTCGGTGCTGAAGGTCTTGGCCAGCTCGACCGCCTCGGAGATCACCGCACCGGTCGGCACGTCGGGTCGGTAGCGCAGCTCGTAGACACCGATGCGGAGCAGGGCGCGGTCGACCGAAGGCATCCGCTCGAGCGTCCACCCCTTCGAGAACCGGCGGATGGTCGCGTCGATGTCCTCGAGGTGCTCGCCCACGCCGAGCACGAGCTCGACGGCGAAGGGCTCTGCGGGCACCGGGAGCGCGTCGACCACGTCGGCGGCGCTGATCGACTTGCTCTCGCTCTCGTAGAGCAGTCCGAGGGCCCGCTCGCGGGCTTCGCGCCGGCTGCCGACTCCGCCGTGGTAGCCGGGCGCGGGCTCGGATGTCACGCCCGGGTGAGGTATTCGCCGCTCCGGGTGTCGACCTTGATGCGGTCACCCGGCTCGACGAAGAGCGGCACCTGCACGACGAGACCCGTCACCAGGGTGGCCGGCTTGCGGGCACCGGAGACACGGTCTCCCTGCACGCCAGGCTCGGTCTCGGAGATGTCGAGCTCGACCGAGGCGGGCAGGTCGACGCCGACGATCTCGTCGGTGTACATCTCGAGGATGGCCCCCGACCCCTCGACGAGGTAGTTGGCCGCGTCGCCGAGGGCGGCCGGGCCGACGTTGAGCTGCTCGTAGGACGTGTTGTCCATGAACACGTAGTCGTCGCCTTCGCGGTACAGGAACTGCATCTCGCGCTTGTCGATCACCGCCCGCTCGACCTTCTCGCCGCCCGCGGAAGGTGCGGTCGACCACCGCCCCGTTGCGGACGTTCTTGAGCGTGGTGCGGACGAACGCCCCGCCCTTGCCCGGCTTGACGTGCTGGAACTCGACGACCTGGAAGAGCCCGTCGTCGAGGTTGAGGGTCATGCCGTTCTTCAGGTCGTTGGTGGTGATGGCGGCCATGCGGGTGCGCTCCTGCGGTCGTCAGACCGCGGTGGTCTTGGGGGTGAGAGTGAGAGGACGGCTGCCGTCGCGGGTCACGACGAGGGTGTCCTCGACGCGGACACCGCCATGGGTGGGCAGGTACACACCCGGCTCGACGGTGACGACGACGCCAGGGACGAGCGTAGCATCGGCCGTGGCGGCCACCCGCGGGGCCTCGTGGATCTCGAGGCCGACCCCGTGGCCGGTGGCGTGCAGGAACGCATCGGCCCACCCCGCCTCGCCGATCACCTCCCGGCAGGCCGCGTCGATGGCCGAGGCGGCCACCCCGTCGCCGATGGCGTCGACCCCGGCCTGCTGGGCGGCCGTGACCACCTCGAGCATGCGGGCCTGCGTGGCGGACGGCTCGCCCACCATGACGGTGCGGGTCATGTCCGAGCAGTAGCCGTCGACGACCGCGCCGAAGTCGAGCACGACGAGGTCGCCCTCGACGATGCGTCGCGTGCGACGGCCGGTGGTGGGGCTTGGCCCCGTTGGGTCCGGATCCGACGATCGTCTCGAACGAGTTGCCCGATGCTCCCAACCGGCGGATCTCGAAGTCGAGCGCGATGCCGAACTCCTGCTCGGTGAGCTCGTCGCGCAGCCGGCCGCGCACGTTGGCCAACGCCTCGTCCGCGATGGCGGCCGCCGCCTCGATCCGAGCCACCTCGCCGTCGTCCTTGACGAGCCGCAGGTCGTCGACCAGGCCCGTCGTGGCCACCAGCTCGACGCCGTCGAACCAGCTGTCGGCGAAGGCGCGTTGCTGGGCCCAGGTCACGGCGTCGGCCTCGAGCGCCAGCCGCCGGATGCCGGCGGACGCCACGGCGCCTCGGACGACCTCTCGCTGGTCGGTGCCGGCGACCACCACGCGCGCCTCGACCCCGGCGGCGGCGAGCTGCTCGGCGGCCTGTTGGCCGTAGCGCCCGTCGGTCACCAGGACGAGCTCGTCGGCGAGGACGAGCAGCAGGCCGGCCGATCCTGTGAATCCGGTGAGGTAGCGGAGGTTGACCAGCTTGGTGACCAGGATGGCGTCGGCGCCGGCCTGTCCGGCGCCCGCGTCCCCGGCTCGATCGGCCAACGCGGCACGCAGGCGCGGCGCGCGGGCGGCCACGTCCATGGCCGCCAGGCTCATGACAGGCACCGGATGGCGGCCTCGACCGCCAACGCGTACCCGTGGCCACCGAAACCGGCCACCGTGCCGGTGGCCACCGGGGCCACCACCGACGTGTGGCGCCACGGCTCGCGCGCGTTCGGGTTCGAGAGGTGGAGCTCGACCACCGGCCCGGCGAACGAGGCGAGCGCGTCGTGGATGCCCCAGGCGTAGTGGGAGAAGGCGGCCGCGTTGATCACGATGGCGGCGCAGCGACCCCGCGCCTGGTGGATGGTCTCGATCAGGACGCCCTCGTGGTCGCTCTGCACGTGCTCGAGCGCGCATCCGCCGGCCTCGGCCGCCGCCCGGGCCGTGGCCACGTGGTCGTCGAGGGTGGCGGTGCCGTAGATCTCGGGTTCGCGCTCGCCGAGCAGCGACAGGTTCGGCCCGCTGAGCAGCAGGATGATCGGCTCGGTCACGGGGCCTCCGGGTGGGACAGGGCATCAGCGGTGGCGCCGGCGCCGCGACTCCGCGCGTCGTCCATGGCGGCGAACGCAGCGTCGATGGCGGCGCGGTCGACGTCGGTGACGACCTCGACGCCGGACGGGCCGTCGAGGACGAACGTGACCCCGTCGAGCGCCTTCTTGTCGCGACCGAACAGCGCGATCAGCTCGTCGGGGTCGCTGCCGGGGGGCAGATCGGCCGGCAGGTCGTAGGCGCCCACCACTCGACGGTGCTCGTCGACGCGCTCGTCGTCGATGCGACCGAGCACGCGCGCCAGCTCGGCGGCGAACACCAGCCCGATGGCGACGGCCTCGCCGTGTCGCAGGTCGAACCCGCCGGCGATCTCGAGGGCGTGGCCGAGCGTGTGGCCGTAGTTGAGCGTCGCCCGGGCCGCGGTCTCACGCTCGTCGCCCGACACGACCGCCGCCTTGATGGCCACGCACCGCGCCACCTGCTCGGTGAGGTCGAGCTCTTCGACCGGTGTGGCGCCGAAGCGGCCGTCGTCGAGGAAGTGGTACTTGGCCACCTCACCCTGGCCGCTGCGCAGCTCGCGGGGCGGCAGCGTCGCGAGCAGGTCGGTGTCGCACAGCACGGCCCGGGGCTGCCAGTACGCGCCGACGAGGTTCTTGCCCTCGGGCAGGTTGACGCCGGTCTTGCCGCCGATGGCGGCATCGACCTGGCCGAGCAGCGTCGTGGGGACGTGGATCACGGCCGACCCCGCGGTGGTAGACGGCGGCCGCGAAGCCGCCCACGTCGGTGACCAGCCCCCCGCCGACGGCCACCACGGCGTCGGCCCGGCTCATGCCCCACTGCGACCAGGCCCGGGCCAGCTCTTCGACGGTGGCGAGCGGTCTTGGTCTCCTCGCCCGAGCCGATGACGAACGTGCGGTGCTCGACCCCGGGGTCGACCTCGACAGGCACGTCGGCCTGGGTCACGACGGCGACCCGCCGCGCCGATGCGGGCACCATGGCGGCCAGGCCCTCGACCGCGCCGGCGCCCACCACCACGTCGTACGAGCGGTCGCCCAGGTCGACCGCGACGGTGATCATGGCCTCGACGCGTCGAGCAGCCGGCTGGCCACCGCGGCGGTGACCTCGTCGGCGCCGAGCGTGCGCCCGTCCTGCTGCTCGTCGACGACGATGTCGGCCACCTCGCGGTAGAGCTCGACGCGGGCGTGGTCGAGGCGCTCGAGCGTGCCGAGCGGATCGTCCTCGAGCAGGGGTCGGTGGCTCCCGGATGTCACCCGCTCGACGAGGACTGCCGGGTCGGCCTTGAGCCACACGACGTGGCCGCCTCGGCCCACCAGCGCGCGGAGCAGCTCGCGCGTGTGCTCCTCGGTGACCGACCCGCCGGCGGCGGCGATGACCACGGGCGCAGGCGAAGCGAGCGCTTCGTGAAGCGCGTCACGCTCCTCGCGGCGGAAGGCCGCTTCGCCCGATGTCTCGAAGATCTCGCGGACCGTCCGCCCGGTCCGCGTCTCGATCTGCTGGTCGCTGTCGACGAAGGGTCGCCCCAGCTCGGCCGCCAGCCGTACCCCGACCGTGGTCTTGCCCGTGCCCATCATGCCCACCAGCACGATGTGCGGAGCCGGGCCGTCGCCCGTGAAGGCCTCGCCCGCGTCCCAGTTGAGGGGTGCGCCGTCGGCGTCGGTCGGCGGGGCCACCCGGGTCGACGCGTCGTGCACCTGGTCGAGGTACGAGCCGTGGTTGCGCACCAGCTCGCCGATCGAGTCGCCCCCGAACTTGCGGAGCACCTCGTTGGCCAGCACGAGCGCGACCATCGTCTCGGCGACGACACCCATGGCCGGCACGGCCGTCACGTCGGTGCGCTCCTTGAACGACACCGTGTCGGCCTTGGTGGCGGTGTCGACGGTGGCCAGCGTCGGGCGGTTGAGCGTGGCGAGGGGCTTCATGGCCACGTGGGCGACGAGCAGCTCGCCGGTGGTCATGCCGCCCTCGAGCCCGCCGGCGCGCGTCGTGTCGCGCCGGTACGAGGACGCCTCGGGGTCCCAGGTGATCGGGTCGTGGGCCTCGCTCCCTCGCCGGCCGGCCACCTCGAACCCGTCGCCCATCTCGACGCCCTTCACCGCCTGGATGCTCATGAGCGCCTGCGCCAGCAGACCGTCGAGCTTGCGGTCCCAGTGGACGTGGCTGCCGAGGCCGACCGGCAGGCCGTAGCCGAGCACCTCGACCACACCGCCGAGCGAGTCGCCCTGGGCGGCGGCGTCCTTGATGTCGGCGATCATCGCCGCCTCGGCCGCCGGATCGAAGCACCGGACCTGCGACTCGTCGACGGCGTCGAGGTCGGCCGGCGTGGGCCGTCGCTCGGTCGAGGCCCGCACGCGGCCGAGGGCGACGACGTGGGACACCACCTCGGTGCCGATGCTGGCCAGCAGCGCCTTGGCCACGCGCGCCGGCAGCGACGCGGGCGGCTGTCTCGCGCGCCGAGGCCCGCTCGAGCACGTCGCGGGCGTCGGTGAAGTCGTACTTCTGCATGCCGGCCAGGTCGGCGTGGCCCGGGCGCGGGGTGGTGAGCGGCTTGGAGGTGCGGCCCGGCGCGGGCGACATCTCCTCGGTCCACTTCTTCTCCCACTCGCTGTTGGCGATCTGGATGGCCACCGGCGAGCCGAGCGTCCGGCCGTGGCGGACGCCGCCGATCAGGGTCACCTCGTCCTGCTCGAAGCGCATCCGCGGGCCGCGGCCGTAGCCGAGCCGCCGACGGGCCAGCTCGGACTGGATGTCGTCGACTGTGATGGCCAGGCCCGACGGCAGCCCTTCGATCACGACGATGAGCGCGCGCCCGTGCGACTCGCCGGCGGTCAGGAATCGCAACATGGCGTCAGGTTACCGGTCGCCGTGTCGCGCTCTCAGCGCAATCCGGCGGGCGGCGCCGCCACCGAGGGCCGTGATGCTCACGCGCTGAGCGTCAGCGTCACCAGGTGGGGGGTGAACAGCACCACCACCATGGTGCCGAAGGCCAGGTACGGGCCGAAGGGGATCGCCGCCCGGCGGCTGGCCCCCTGCGCGGTCAGCATCACCATCCCGAAGATGGCCCCGGCCAGTGCGCCGATGCCGAGCGCCCACACGACGAGGACGAAGACGGTGGCGTAGCCCGCGGCCAGCCACCCGAGGTAGAGGCCCATGACGGCGGCCAGCTTGACGTCCCCGAAGCCCATCGCCCGAGGCGAGATGAGGTGGATGACCAGCAGCAGTCCGAAGTACATGCCGGCGCCGGCCAGCGCGTAGGAGATCCGCGTCGAGTGCCCCTCGCGCAGCGACTCGACCACGACGATCACACAAGGACGCAACGAGCGTGGGCAGCACGATGCGGTCGGGCAGGCGGAACAGGAGGATGTCGACGACCGACACCGTCACGAGCATCGCGGTGAGCAGCAGATATCCGGCGATCAGCAGGGCCGGTGCGTCGTCGAAGCGGATGCCCACCGCCACGAACAGCCCGAGCATCACGATGTGGATGGCCAGGTAGCGGCCCCTGACCCGGACGCCCGGGAGCGGCCGCAGCGCCAGCTTGTCGGGCACGCGGTCGACGAGGACGCCGCTGAGCCAGCCCACGGGCAGTGCCGCGACGGCGCAGACGATCGGGACGGCGTTCACGGGCGCAGACGGTAGCGGGAGGGTTCGAGGGCTCTGGTGATGTCGACGGGCCGGCGAGGCCGGCGCGTCGAGCAGGGAGTCCTCAGCCGTTGACCGAGCCGAGGAACTTGAGGAGCAGGCCGCGGTTGATCGGATCCTCGGTGTCGTCGACCTCGGCCAGCGCGGCTTCGCGCTCCTCGACCGTGGTGGCCTTGGCGGCCGCGGCCACGGCCTTGGCCGCCTTGGGGCTGAGGTTGGCGAGCTGGCGGGCGATCTCGGCCGCGTCGGTCAGGTCGTCCTCGGCCGACGGCGCGGGAGCCGGCGGCGCGAAGCCGTCGACCGAGTCGTCGTAGCTGGGCTCTTCGACGATCAGGCCAGCCGGATCGAACTGCTCGCCAGCCGGATCGGCCGGGGCGTCACCGACGACGGTGAGCAACGGCGGCTCGCTGGCCGGGGCCTCGGGCGGAGCGAAGCTGGCCGCCGGAACCTCGGCCGCGGGCGCCGGGCTGTAGTCGTAGCTCGCGGCGGCGCCGACGGGCGCGTCGCCGAGCTCGACCAGGCCCAGCTCGACCAGATCCTTGACCGTGCGCGAGACCGGCAGCTCGCCCAGGCCGAGCGCCTCGCCGAGCCGGCCGACCGTGGTACCGCCGCCGACCGCCACGATCCGGCTCCACCGCTCGTTGTCGATGGTCACCTCGTCGCTCGGCAGCTCGCTGCGCAGCGAGACCCAGCCATCGAGCGACGGCACGACGGCCTCGATCGACTTCCACTCTTCGAGCATCGCCTCGGACGCGCCGAGCGTGTCCTCGACGTCGACCGGCTCGCCCGCATCGGCAGCCGAGTCGTCGTCATCGAAGACGAACTCGCCCTCCTTGAAGCGGAGCAGCTCGAACAGCACGTCGGTGGCGCCCTGGGCGTGCGGCGCGCGGCTCGCCTCGCTGGCCACGATCGCACCGTCGGCCAACCAGAGCGATCCCGACCCGCTCACCCCGCTGAGGCGCAATCGACCCGTCTTGTGGGTCGACGCCAGGAGGCGCAGGACGTCGGGAAGGGCAAACGTCTCGAGGGTGCCCTGAAGTGCCACGGTGACCTCCGAAAGGGAATGGACTCTCCTCCATCGGCACGGCCGCGGTGCGAATAGAGGGGGTTTTGGGAATCTAGTGCCGACGGGCGGCACGGACCATGGTGTCGATGGGCGCCACGTGTCCGGTCCACAGCTCGTAGGCGATGGCAGCCTGGTGCGCGAACATCCCAAGGCCGCCGAGCGTCGACGCACCCCGCGCGTCGGCGGCCACCAGCAGTGGCGTCTGCACCGGCTCGACGATGATGTCGACCACCAGCTGCCCGGCGTGCAGGTGGTGGGCGTCGACCGGCGACGACGTGCCGTCCATGCCGACCGAGGTGGCGTTGACGACCAGATCGGCGCCGGCGAGCACGTCGGCGACCGCCGACCCGGCCGGCCGGCACCGGCCAGCGCGGCCGCGACCTCGGCACGCTCGCGCGGTGCGGTTCACGACCGTCACCTGCGATGCGCCGGCTCGGGCCAGGGCCAGCACCAGCGCGCGCGCCGCGCCGCCCGCTCCGAGCACGACGCACCGCTTCGTCAGCGGGTCGAAGCCGGCCTCGGTGCGCAGCGACGCCACGAAGCCGGGGCCGTCGGTGTTGTGGCCGACGAGCGACCCCATCGCGGGGCACGACGCAGTTCACCGCGCGCAGCGCGCGTGCCTCGTCCGAGAGCGAATCGCCGACATGCGCCCCGCCCTCGCCCAGGTAGTCGGCGACCGCCGTCTTGTGCGGCATGGTGACCGACAGCCCCTGATCCCGAGCGCGCGCATCGACGTCGAGCGTGGCCGGCGCCGATCCGCTCGGCGACCTCGAACGCGACGAACACCCAGTCGAGCTCGGGCATCGGCGAACGCGGCGTTGAAGATCGCGGGCGAGCGCGAATGCCGGATCGGATCGCCGATCACCGCGGCGACCCGGGTGTGGGCCGTCGGCGCAGGCCGGGCGGTCACCCGCCGAACAGCCCCTCGGCCTTGGCCTTGGCCGTCGCCGCCTGGAACGTCGCTGTAGCTCGTCGTGAAGTACTGACCGCCGGCCTTGTCGGCCAGCACGAAGTAGATCCAGTCCCCGGACGCCGGGTTGCAGCGCGGCCTGGATCGACGCCCGACCGGGCGAGCTGATCGGCGTGGGTGGCAGGCCGGTGTGGGTCCGGGTGTTGTACGGCGAGTCGACGGCCAGGTCGGCGTTGGTGAGATCGGTGATCCGCTTCTGCAGCGCGTACTCGACGGTGGTGTCGAGGCCGAGGCTCATGTTGCGGTCGAGCCGGTTGTAGATGACCCGTGCGATCTTGGCCCGGTCACTCGGGGACCTTGGCTTCCTCCTCGACCATCGACGCCACGATGAGCACCTGGTAGGGGCTGAGCCCCAGCTTCTTGGAGGCCTGGTCGAGGCCGATGCTGTCGGCCTCCTGGTCGAACGTGCTGACCATCTGCTGGATGAGCTTGGTGGGGTTGGCCTGGTCGCCGAGCAGCACCTGGTAGGTGGCCGGGAACAGCAGCCCTTCGAGGTTGTGCGATCCGGCCGGCTCGTACTTGGACCGCACGGTGGCCAGCGCGTGGTCGAGGGCGGCCGGTTTCATCTCGGGGAAGGTCTTGAGGATGCGGGCGCGGATCTGGCTGAGCCAGAGGCCCTCGGGGATGAGCAGCGAGACCGTCGCCGGGGGCAGCGGGCCCTTGTCGAGCCGGTCGACGACGTCGCTCATGTCCTCGGGCTGCGTGCAGCCCGTCGTACACGCCTGCCTTGAACGGGCCGGCGCCGCTGGAGCTTGACGTAGTAGCGGAACACCGTCGCGTTGGTCACGACGCCGTTGGAGGCGAGCACCGACGCGATCTGCGCTGTCGCTCGAACCGTCGGCGATCGTGACGGTGACCGGAGGACCGGGTGCGCCCTGCGGGTCGACCTGGCGCGAGACCCACCACGCGCCCAGGCCGGCGATGATCAGCAGCACCACCACCGCCGTCGCGACCATCGGCGCGGCCCGGCGCAGGCATCCCCCGCTCGGGCGGGCAGGTAGACGACGGGCTCGTCGGCAGCGGATCGGTCGTCGGGCCCGGTCTCGGGCCCCGGCTCGCCCAGCACGGACTCGGACGGCTCGCCGGGTGCATCCGCGGCGTCGGGCGCGTCGGTGACCGGCAGGTCAGCCGGTTCGAGTTCGTCGGTGGTGTCGGGCACGCAGGCCTCGTTCGGGGGGCTCGGTCGTGAGCGCTGGTCAGGAGGGATCGGGACGGCGGGGCCGCCCGTCGAGCCAGGACTGGAGCATGACCGCCGCCGCTGCCTGGTCGACGACCCGGCGCCGGGCGCTTGGCGTTCATGTTCTGCGCTCCTCAGGCTGGCGGTCGGCCGTGACCGTGGTGAAGCGCTCATCGTAGGTGTCGACCGGGAGGTCGGTGGTGGCACCCAGGCGCGTCGACCTCGGCCAGCGCGGCCGCCGCCGCCGGCCCGACATGGCCGTCGAGAGACAGGGGAAGGCCCACCACGATGCACTCGACGCCCAGCTCAGCGGCGATTTCGAGGATCCGCCGGTGGTCGGCCTGCTCGTCGCCCGAGCGGGCGATCACGTCGTGGGGGGTGGCCAGCACGCCGGTGGGGTCGCTGACGGCCACGCCGATCCGCCGGCTGCCGAGGTCGAGTCCGAGCGACGCGCATGGCCCCCGGCTCAGGCCGGTGACGCGATGCCGGCAGCCTGGCGGACCTGGTCGAGCGCCTCGTCGATGCGGCTCGTGTCCTTGCCGCCGGCCACGGCCAGGTCCGGCGTTCTTGCCCGTGCCACCGCCGACGGTGCGCGCCGCGTCGCCGATGAGCTCGGAGGCGTGCAGGCCGCTGTCGGGCCGGACCGCGGAGACGATGGCTACGCCGCCACCATCGGGTGCGCCGGCCAGGACGACGGCGCGCACCCCGGGATGGTCGCGCACCGCGACCGCCAGCTCGCGCAGGTCGTCGCGGGCCACGCCGTCGACGCGGTCGACGATCACCCCGTCGACAGCCGCCGCGGCCAGCTCTGCCGCGCCGGCGCGGGCCGATTGCCGGCGCAGTTCGCGGATCTCGTCGCGCAGGTCCTTGTTCTCGGCCACGCGACGGCTCACGCGCGTCGACGACCTCGTCGTCGGCCACCCCGAGCAGCGTCGGCCACCGCGCCAAGACGAGCCTCGTCGCGGCGCAGCCGTTCGATGGGACCGAACCCGGTGACGGCCTCGATCCGACGTTGGTTGGACCCGATCGAGCTCTCGCTGATGATCTTGACCGGCCCGATGTCGCCGGTGGCCCGGACGTGGGTACCACCGCACAGCTCGGTCGAGTTGGGGCCGGCCTCGAGCACGCGCACGATGTCGCCGTACTTGTCGCCGAAGAACGCGATGGCCCCCAGCTGCTCGGCGAAGTCACGCGTCGTCTCGTAATGACGGACCGGCTGGTTGGCGAGGATCTCGTGGTTGGTCAGGTCTTCGATCTGGACCAGCTCGTCGGGAGTCACCGCCTCGTAGTGGCTGAAGTCGAACCGGAGCCGGTCGGGGGCGACCAGCGAGCCCTGCTGCTTGACGTGGTCGCCGAGCACGCTCGCGCAACGCCCAGTGCAGCAGGTGCGTGGCGGTGTGGTTGCGGCGGATCGCGTCGCGGCGCTCGACGTCGATGGCGGCGGTGACCAGCTGGCCGGTCTCGAGCTCGCCCTCGACCACCCGGGCGACGTGGCGCTGCAGGCCCGGCAGGGCGTAGTTGGTGTCGAGCACCTCGGCCCGACCCGTCTCGCTCGTCAGGGTGCCGGTGTCGCCCACCTGACCGCCGCCCTCGGCGTAGAAGGGTGTGCGGTCGAGCAGCACCGACACCCGGCCCTCGTCGTCGGCGTCGGTGATGCCGAGCACCCGCGCCTCGATCTCGAACTGCTCGCGACCGACGAACTCGGTGGGGCCGAACTCGTCGATGATCTCTTGGAACAGCGGGACGTCGACCGCGGCCCCGTCGCGCTTGCGGGCGTCCTTGGCTCGCTGCTTCTGGTCGGCCATCGCCTCGGCGAACCCGGCCTCGTCGACGTCGACGCCGCGCTCGAGGGTGATCTCGCGCGTGAGCTCGAGCGGGAACCCGTGGGTGTCGTGCAACGTGAAGGCGACCCGCCCCGGGAGGATCGCCCCCTCGACCAGCGCATCCAGCTCGCCGTCGAGGATCGCGGTGCCCGCCTTGAGCGTCTGGCGGAACCGCTCCTCTTCCCGGGCGACGACGTCGCGCACGTACTCGTGGCTCTTGGCCAGACCGGGATAGGCGTTTCCCATCACCTCGACGGTCGTGTCGACCAGGCTCGGAGTGACGAGGTGGTCGACGTCGAGCAGGTACGCGTGGCGTACGGCGCGACGGATCACCCGGCGCACGACGTAGCCACGGCCCTCGTTGGACGGGAACACGCCGTCGCTCACGAGGAAGCTCATCGTGCGGGCGTGCTCGGCCAGGATGCGCAACGAGACGTCCTGCGCGTCGGACACGCCGAGGCGTCGTCCGGTGACCGACTGCGCCGTCTCGACCAGCGGGACCATGACGTCGATGTCCCACACCGAGTCCTTGCCCTGCAGCACCCCGAGGATGCGCTCGAGCCCGGCGCCGGTGTCGATGTTCTTGCGGGGCAGCTCGCGGTCGACCCCGTCGCGGTCGCGGTTGTACTGCATGAACACCAGGTTCCAGATCTCGAGGAACCGGGCCTCGCTGCCGTGGGCCGGGCCCCCCTCGGAGCCGTAGCGCTCGCCCAGGTCGACGAAGATCTCGGAGTTCGGACCGCACGGTCCCGGCGGGCCGCCCGGCGGCCCCCACCAGTTGTCCGCCAGTCGCTGCACGCGATCGGGCCGCACGCCCACGCCGTCGATCCACAGCGCCTCGGCCTCGTCGTCGTCGGTGTGGACGGTGACCCAGAGCTGGTCGGGGTCGATCCCGAACAGGTTGGTGACCATGTCCCAGGCCATCGGGATGGCCTCGTCCTTGAAGTAGTCGCCGAAGCTGAAGTTGCCGAGCATCTCGAAGAAGCTGAGGTGGCTGCTGTCGCGCCCGACCTCTTCGAGGTCGTTCTCCTTGCCGTCGACGCGGACGCACTTCTGGATCGTCGTCGCGCTCGGATACGGCGCCTGCTCCTCACCCAGGAAGTAGGTCTTGAACGGCACCATGCCCGCCACCGTGAACAGCAGGTCGCGGTCGTGAGGGATGAGGCTGGCCGACGGCACGACGGTGTGGCCGCGGTCGGCGAAGAACGCCAGGAAGGCGCGGCGGAGCTCGTCGGCGGTCAGCGGGTTCATGGCGTCGACAGCCTACTGAGCGGTCAGGTTGTCGCCGCCCGGGTTGTCGCCGCCCGGATTGGACGAGCGACGAGGCCGTTCGAGGTCGTCGAGGATGCGCGCCTCGGCGTCGACCATCGCATCGCGGCCTTCGGCGACCGCGTCACGCCATGACGAGGCCAGGGTCGAGCCGGCCCGCTGCCGCGCCGTGACCAAGCGTCCGGGCCGAACCGACGACCGTCTCGGCCACACGGTCGGGGGCCAGCCGGCCGCGGCTCTCGCGCAGTCGCACGAACCCGTACATCGCCGTGCCCGCCCCCGCCGCCGCGCCGAGCGCGAACCAACGCATCCGGGTGAACATCAGGCCGCCCGGGAGCGCGAGCCGGCGTCGCGGCGGCGGCTCGAGCGAGTCGTCGACCGCGGCTCGGGCGCCGGAGCCGGGCGGCGGAGGAACAGGTGCCCCGCTCCCCGGCGCATCCCGCGGCCGAGCGCGACGACGCGGATGAGCGGCGCGCGGAACGCGAGGTAGCCGACGCGCGACGCCCCCTCGACGGTGGCCGAGATGGCCTCGGCCGTGTCGAGCAGATCGTCGACGCGATCGACCTCGGCACCGGCGGCCGACACCGTGTCGCGCAGCTCGCCCATCAGGGGGACGACCTCGCCGCGCAGGACCTCGAGGGTCGCCCGGAGCTCGCGCAGCGTGCGCAACATGGCGCCCGTCACCACCGCGATGACGACGATGGCCGCGATCATCACGAGGCTGACGAGCACCGCCGCCAGGTCGCCGGCGCTCACGAGGGCGACCTCGGCGAGGAGGGCGACCTCGGTGAGGACGGCGAGTCGGCTTGCTCGGCTCGTCGGGACATGCGGGCAGCCACCTCTGCTTCGTCGCCGTGGTCGGATGGGACGTAGTAGGTGCGGCCCTCGAGCCCGTCGGGCCGGTACTGCTGGGGCACCCAGCCCCGACTGTCGTCGTGAGGGTAGTCGTAGCCCTCGCCGTGGCCCAGGCTCTTGGCCCCCTGGTAGTGCGCGTCGCGCAGGTGGTTCGGCACCTCGCCGGCACCACGCTCGCGCACGTCGGCCCGGGCCCGTCCGAGTGCGACGGTCACGCGGTTGGACTTGGGGGCCGTGGCCAGGTGCACCACGGCGTGCGCCAGGTTCAGCTGCGCCTCGGGCAGGCCCACGAACTCGACCGCCCGGGCAGCGGCATCGGCCACCAGCAGGCTCGTCGAGTCGGCCCGGCCGATGTCCTCGGAGGCCAGGATGACGAGTCGGCGGGCGATGTAGCGGGCGTCCTCGCCCGACTCGAGCATGCGGGCCAGCCAGTAGAGGCCCGCGTCGGCGTCCGAGCCCCGGATGCTCTTGATGAAGGCGCTCACGACGTCGTAGTGGTCGTCGCGCCCGTAGCGCAGGGCCTTGGTGCCGAGCGCGGCCTCGGCGTCGGCCAGCGTCACCTCCGGGACGGCGTCGCCGGCGGTGCGCTCGCGGGCCAGCGCGACCGCCACCTCGAGGCTGGTGAGCACGTGGCGCCCGTCGCCCGCGGCCCGCTCGACCAGGTGACTCACGGCCTCGGGCTCGGCGGTGGCGCGCTCGGCCACCAACCCGCGTTCGACCAGCGTCTCGACGGCGTCGGCCGGCAACGGCTCGAGCCGGAAGAGGGTGGATCGCGAGAGCAGCGGCGGGTTCACCTCGAAGTACGGGTTCTCGGTCGTGGCCCCGATCAGGACGAGCAGTCCGGACTCGACCGAGGGCAGGAGCGCGTCCTGCTGGGCCTTGTTGAAGCGGTGGACCTCGTCGAGGAAGAGGATCGTCCCCTGGCCGTGCTGTCCGAGCCGGTCACGGGCGCCCTGGGCGACCTCGCGGACGTCCTTGACGGTGGCGTTGACCGCCGACAGCTGCACGTACGCCTTGGCGGTGGTGTGGGCGATGAGCTGCGCCAAGGTCGTCTTCCCCGTGCCCGGAGGGCCCCAGAGGATGACCGACGAGAGCCGGTCGGCCTCGATCAGCGCCCGCAGGGGTCGACCCCGCCCGAGCAGCTGCTCCTGGCCGACGATCTCGTCCAGGGTGGCCGGTCGGAGCCGCGCGGCCAGCGGCGCCTGGCGGGCCAGTCGGTCGGTGGCGGCCGCGGAGAAGAGGTCGCTCGGGGGCGACGCGCTGGCCATGCGCGGAGGCTAGTGCGCCCTCCCGCACGAGCGGTCGGCGAAGTGCAACGATGTCCGGTCGTGGATGCCATGGTGACCGTGGGGCAGATGCCGAAGGCCGGCGTGGTGGTCATCTGGCTGCTCGCGTTCGGCGGCCTCGGGGTCTTCATCTACCGCCGCCTCAAGGGCATCCCGATCCGGGAGCCTCGCCCGGACGACTCGCCCGCCGATCCCGGCGCGACAGCCCACGATCCCTTCGCCGCGCCTCCCACCCCGCTCGCCCCCTTCCCCGGCGACCTCGCGGTGCCCCCGAACCCGGCCGACCCGACCGGCCCGGTCCCCCCCGCGACGCCGGCCATCCCCACGAGCTCGATGAGCCCCCCGAGGCCAACCGACCCGGGCGGGCTCTTCGGGGTGCCGGCGGTCGCCGCCCCGACCCCTCCCACCTCGGAGGTGCGGGGTGGCTTCTTCGCACCGGCGACGGGCGATGCGCCCGGCGCCCGCCCGGTGGCCAAGGGCCGATCGACGGTGGCCGAGGCGGTCCGGGGCATCGTGATGCCGTGCGGGCTGGCCCCCATCGTCGACGGCTCGTCGGCCCTCCCGAACCCGTTCCGGGTGGCCTTCCTCAGCTCGACCGCCGATGCCGCGACCGTCGGGTCGGGGCTGGCCGACGAGCTCGAGCGACTCGGCTTCAGCCTCTCCACCGCGACCCCGACCGAGCTCCTCGCCCGCCGCGACGACATCGAGCTGCGCGTCGTCCTCTACGTCAAACCGGCCACGGCCAAGCGCGGCTTCGACTTCGTGTTCCCCGCCGCGCCCGACAACTCGGTGGGAGTCGAGCTGAGCACCTGACCGCGGCGAGCGATCAGGTCGGCTTGGGCAGGAGGCGCAGGCCCAGCTCGGCCAGCTGGGCCGGATCGATCGGCGACGGCGCCGACGTCAGTGGATCGGCGCCCGACTGGGTCTTGGGGAACGCGATCACCTCGCGGATGTTCTCTTCGCCGGCCAGGAGCGCGGCCAGCCGGTCGATGCCGAACGCGAAGCCGGCGTGGGGCGGCGCCCCGTAGCGGAAGGCCTCGAGCAGGAAGCCGAACTTGGCCTGGGCCTCGTCGGCCGAGATGCCGAGCAGGTCGAAGATGCGCGACTGGATCTCGGAGCGGTGGATCCGCACGCTGCCCGAACCCAGCTCCCAGCCGTTGAGGGTGAGGTCGTAGGACTGGGCCCGGATCTCGAGGAGCTCGGCCCCTTCGGCCGTGTCGAGCAGGTGCCAGTCGTCGGGGTGGGGCATGGTGAAGGGGTGGTGGGCCGGGACGGGCCGACCGGCGTCGTCGAGCGACTCGAACAGCGGGAAGTCGACCACCCAGAGGAAGTGGAAGCCGCCCTCGGTGACCGGAGGCCGGCCCAGCTCGAGACGCAGCAGACCGAGGATGTGGCACACCGTGGGCCGGTCGTCGGCCACCAGCAGCAGCAGGTCGCCGGCCTCGGCCTCGAGCGCGGTCAGGATGCCGGCCTGCTCGGAGACGCTCAAGTGCTTGGCCACCGGCGAATCGAGGCCGAGGCCGCCCTCGGGCGCGGCCGTCACCCGCATCCAGACCAGGCCCTTCGCCCCCCAGCGCTTGGCCTGGTCGACGAGGGCGTCGAGCGCGTTCCGTCCCGTCGACGCGCCGCCCGGCACGCGGATCCCCTTGACGCAGGCCGCCTTGAACACGTTGAACGTGGTCTGCGCGAACACATCGGTGAGCTCGACCAGCTCCATGCCGAACCGCATGTCGGGCTTGTCCGAGCCGTACCGCTCACGTGCCTCGAGCCAGGTGATCGTCGGGATGTCGACCGGGCGCTCGCCGGTGACGGCTTCGGCTGAATCGGCGACGGCCCGGGTGATGAAGTCGAGGACCTCGTCCTGTCCGACGAAGCTGGCTTCGGCGTCGAGCTGCATGAACTCGAACTGGCGGTCGGACCGCAGGTCCTCGTCGCGCAGGCAGCGGGCGATCTGGTAGTAGCGGTCGACGCCACCGACCATGCACAGCTGCTTGAACAGCTGCGGGCTCTGCGGCAGCGCGTAGAAGCTGCCGGGAGCCAGGCGGGACGGGACGACGAAGTCGCGCGCGCCCTCGGGCGTCGACGCGATGAGCATCGGGGTCTCGATCTCGGTGAAGCCCTGAGCCTCCATCGCCGTGCGGATGGCGCTGTTGACCGTGGCCCGCACACGGAGGTTCCGTTGCATGCGCTCGGACCGCAGATCGACGTAGCGATAGCGAAGCCGGACCGTCTCGTCGACGTCGACCCGGTCGTCGATCGGGAAGGGAGGCGGTTCGGCCACGTTGAGCACCTCGACCTGGCACGGGCCGAGCTCGACCTCGCCGGTGGGCAACGCGGGGTTGACCGTGCCCTCGGGGCGGTGGCGCACCGTGCCCGTCACGCGCACGACGTACTCGCTGCGCAGGTCGTGGGCCCCGTCGACGACGCACTGCACGATGCCCGTGCGGTCGCGCACGTCGACGAAGGCGAGGTGCTCGCCGTGTTCGCGCCGGCGGGCGACCCAGCCACACACCGCGACCTCGCGCCCGACGTCGGCGACGCCCAGCTCGCCGCAGTAGTCGGTGCGCATCGGCCCACCGGGGGTCGGCTCGGATGGGGCGGCGGTGGTCACGACGGGTCCTCGGGGGTGGATGGTTGGAGATCGACGATGCCACGGACGTGCGCCACGACCTGCTCGCGCCCGACCGGCTGCTGGCCGTCCCGGTGGCGCAGGTCGCGCACGACGACGTGGCCCGCCTCGACCTCATCGGGGCCGATGATCAGGACGAGTCGGGCGCCGGACCGGTCGGCGGTCTTCATCTGGGACTTCATCGAGCGCGGGGTGCCGGCCTCGGCCTCGTAGGCGCGGTCGGCGCGCAGGCCGGCGCGCCGGAGCTCGAGCGTGAGGTCGCGGGCGACCTCTCCCCCGGCCACGTCGACGACGAACACGTCGAGGGCGCGATCAGGCGCGCCGAACACGCCTTCGGCGTCGCAGGTGGCCAGCACGCGCTCGATGCCCGAACCGAACCCGATGCCGGGCGTGGGGGGCCCGCCGAGCGACTCGACCAGACCGTCGTAGCGTCCGCCGCCCCCGATCGTGTTCTGGGCGCCCCCGAGGGCAGCGGACTGGAACTCGAACGCGGTGTGCGTGTAGTAGTCGAGGCCCCGCACGAGGCGGGGCTCGATGCGGAACGCGACGCCGGCCGCGCCGAGACCGGCCTGCACCCGGTCGAAGTGCGCCGCGGCTGGCGGCGAGAGGCTGTCGATCAGCAACGGCGCGTCGGCGACGACCGCCTGGCTGGCCGGCCGCTTCGAGTCGAGCACGCGCATCGGATGGCCCTCGACCTTGTCGCGGTCGTCGGGCGCCAGCTCGTCGATCCGGGTCGCCAGGAACGCCCGCAACCGGTCGACGTAGCCGGCGCGGTCGGCGGGCGTGCCGATCGAGTTGAGCGCCAGGTCGACCTGCCGCAGCCCCAGCCGGCGGTAGAAGTCCGACAGCAGGACGATGACCTCGACGTCGAGGTCGGGATCGGGGCTGCCGATCGCCTCGACGCCGACCTGGTGGTGCTGGCGGTAGCGGTTGGCCTGCGCCCGCTCGTAGCGGAAGCTCGGAGCGGCGTACCAGACCTTCCAGGGACTGGCCGTCGGACGGTGCTGGACGAAGGCGCGCACGACCGAGGCCGTTCCCTCGGGCCGCAGCGCGACGTGTCGGCCGCCCTTGTCGGTGAAGTCGTACATCTCCTTGCGGACGACGTCGGTGCCCTCGCCCACCCGACTGAACACCGCCAGGTCCTCGAACATCGGCGTCTGGACCAGGCCGTAGCCGGCGCGTCCCGCGACACCCGCGAAGGCGGCCACCAGCGCCTCCCACCGCGCCGACTCGGGCGGGAGGACGTCATGGGTGCCCTTGGGAGCCTGGAAGGGCGCCCGGGGCGAGGGCGCGGCGGGATCGACCACGTCGAGCGACGTTAGTGGAGGCCCCCGACCGGCCCCGCACCGGTTGCGGGTGTCGGCCCGGCCGGCGCGTGACCGTGGTCCCCGTCGACCGGGTCGGACGTGTCGGACGGTTCCCGCTCACGCCGCAGGTGCGAGGGCAGGAGCGTCGACGCCACGATCATGAAGGCGGCGAGTGCCAGCAGGTTGGCGGGATAGCTGAACGCCCCCTCCCACACGGTGCGGCGATACCCCTGGGTCAGGGCCACGAAGAGCCCGGCGAGGGCGAAGCAACCGGTGGCGAGCAGCGGTGCCCAGGCGCGCCGGTTGCGCCACACGAACCAGAACGGGACGAGCAGCACCGCCGTGATCCCGCCGACGGCGATGGCGGCGACGACGGTCACCGCGATGAGCAGCCAGGCCGGCCAGGTGCCGGCGCGGATCGGGTCGGGGTCCCGACGGCCGAGGCGCCCCGGGACGAGGGCCAGCCCGATCAGCAGCGCCACGAGCACGAAGCCGACGATGAGACCGATCTGGTACGGGCGGGCGGGCGTGAACTCGAGCGTGACCACACCACCGATCCCCGACGGCACCACGAAACCCTGGCGCCAGCCGTCGATCTTCATCGACTGCAGCGTCTTCCCGCCGAGCGTGGCCTTCCAGCCGGTGCTGAAGTTCTCGTTCACCACCAGGTACGCGGCGGGACCGGGATCGATCGACACCACACGCGTGTTCTCGTTCCAGCTCTCGACGCTGACGTCGCGCGGCTCTTGGAGCGGCGAGTCGAGCAGCGCGGGATCGACCAGTCCGAGGGTGTCGAGATCGAAGGGGGATGTGCCCATGGTCGTCTCGAGCCGGTTCTGGCCCGACGGCAGCGCGACCTTGCTCGCACCGCAGGGCGTGACCGCGAGCGGCTGCAGCGAGGTCAGGCCGCCGATGGTCGTCTTGACGGAGAACGAGATCTGCTGGCCGGCGACCTGCACGACGGGACCCTCCGCGCACGAGATCGTGACCGGCTGCGAACGGTCGACGAGTCCCGGTTCGAGGTCGCCCAGCTCGGGGAAGTTGAGCTCGGCCACCCCGAGCGGGCGGGTGATGGGATTGCCGAGCGGATCCTTGGCCCCCACCTTCGCGACCTCGGGGAACGAGATCGTGACGTGGTCGGCCGAGATCGGGGCGAACGTGGCCACCCCGTCCTTGATGGTGGCGTCACGGGTCTCCCCGCCGGCCGTCAGTCGCACGGAGATCGGTCGGGTGTAGCCCGGGGCGTCGGTGACCTGCAGGCTGTCGAGCGAGCGCACACCGTGCCAGGCCATCGTGACGGTGGGGTTCGTGTCGTCGGTGCTGGGCGGGAGGGGGACGCCCGAGCCCTCGCCGGCCTCCTCCTGGGCCTGGGGCGAGCCCGCCCCGGACGCCACCCAGATCGTGTCGGGGTCGCCGTCGACCAGGTTGCGCGGGGCGTAGAGCGGCAGGCCCCCGAGGGTCGACGAAGCGGACACGACGAAGGTCGGCGTCGTGTCGAGCAGGTCGAGCAGCGCGGATCCCGGCTGGGCCGACGCGTAGGCCACGACGTCGAGGGTGGACGGCCGCGGGTTGGTGAACTGCCGACTCATCGTGATCTCCTCGTCGCTACGCAGCAACGAGTGGTTGCCGGTGCGCAGGCGCTGGAACACGAAGCTCGGCGGCGCGGTGGCGGGATCGGCGAAGTGGCCGGCGAACTGGTCGGGCAGCTTCAGCCACTGCTGCACCGTCACGCCCGGGATGTCGAGCTCGCGGATCCCCGCCCCAGCCGAGGCCTTCTGCTGGTTGGTCACCGAGTCGAAGCTGACCCGGATCCACCCGGTCCGGCCCGGCGCGACCGCGAGCGTCTGCAGGCTCTGGTCGGGCGAGACCTTGGTGACCCGGGTGCCGTTGGCGGTGATGACCCGCATCGAGTGCACCGCCGGGCGCCAGGGCCCGTCCTCGAGCAACCGGATCTGCAGGGAGCTGAGGTCGACGGGGTTGGAGAGCTCGACCTGCAGCCACTGGCCGGCCGACGAGTTGCTGCTCGGCCCCGACACCCAGGCGGTGGCGGGGTCGCCGTCGAGGGCGCGGCCCGGCGACACCTCGGGCGTGGACAGCAGCCACGAACCCGACGACGACGCGCTCACCCGCAGGATGCCCTCGCGGACCGCGACCGTCTGGTCGGCGACCTTGTCGCCCGGGTAGCCCGTCTTGGCCAGGGTCGTGTGCACGACGGCCACCTGGTCCTGCGCCACGCTCCCCGGCGACAGGCCCTGTGCGACCGGCTGGTCGACCGGCTGGTTGTTCGGGGCCGCGTCGTTCGGGGTGAGCACGTAGCTGCGGTTGTCGCGGTTGAGCCCGAACTGCACCACGGTGCGCTGGTTGCCGTCCGTGTCGATCCAGTTCGGCGGCAGGGGCTGACCGGCCTCGTAGTCCTTCGCCAGCACGAGGGCGCGACCGCCGAGGCCCAGCTGCTCGAGCGCCAGTGGCGTGCCCGGGTCGCCGCTCACGAGCGCGGCCTCGTCCAGTGGGTAGGACTGGATCGCGGACGCGGTGCCGACGGCGTAGATCATGATCTGGCTGAGCGTGGGCTGGGTCGTCGGGTCAGCCGGGTCCCGGGCGAGGGGGGGCCCGAACGACGCCACGAGCTTGAGGCCGCTGGCCACGAGTGCGCTGTTGACCACCTCGGGCGACGGGGCGTCCTCCTTGCGCCAGAGCCCGTCGTTGCGAACCGTCACCGTCGAGAACCCGCCGCGGCTCAGGAAGGCGGTCAGCCCGGGATCGCCACCTCGCTCGATGACGGTCTCGATCTCGTCGAGGTACTGGGTCGCACCCGTGCTCCCGAGCGGCACGATGCTGCGCGTCGCCCACTCGGAGGACCCCCATTGCAACGGCTCTTCAGAGGTGAAGCCCCAGGTCGAATCCGAGAAGGGCAGCCCGGGCACGAGCAGGGTCCGACCGGGCACGCGGCGGAGGTACGCCTCGGTCTGGGTCCACCACGACGGGATCTTGCTGAACGGCTGGCTGTTCAGCAGGCCGTCGCTGACGATCGGCAGCGCCCCGAGCACGACGATCGCCACCGCCACGACGGGCAGGACGCGTCCGAGCTCGGGCCGACGACCATCGACGGATCGTCGCACCACGGCCAGGCCGTGGGCCAGGCCCAACGCCAACGCCAGCGAGACCGCCGGCGCGAACTTGTACACCGTGCGCAGGCTGGCCAGCACGCCGTCGAGCAGGTGGTCGACCGAATGGGCCACCGGGTTGCCGAACACGCCACCGAAGCCGATGCCCACCACAGCCACACCGACGAGGAAGGTCACGAGCAGGAACCGGCGCTCGGGCAGGTCGCGCCGGGCCAGGCCGAAGAGGCCGGCGGCCGCCACCAACGCCGTGCCGAGGATGGCCAGCCCGTCGTAGGCGAGCGTGTAGCCCGCCGGCAGCGCCAGGCCGCGCAGGTGGAAGTACGACAACCAGTCGGCGGTCCCCCGGATCGCCTCGATGGGAGAGCCGTACGCCGTCGTCGTGTTCGACTGCTCGGTCAGGGCCAGGAAGTCGATGCCGTACCGGCCCTGGAACAGCAACGGGATGGCCCACCAGCTCGTGGCCAGCACCACGGCCATGAGCCACCACCGGATGAGCGCGCCGCGACGCGGGCCCCGGGCCCGGGTCAGCAGATAGAGGAGCGGGACGACGAGCACCGCCGCCACGACGGTGCCGTTGATGCCGCCCATCGCGAACACGGCCAGACCCGACCAGCACGCAGCGCGCCGGACCGAGCCGCCCTTCGTGGCCCGGATCAGCGGCACCAGCACCCACGGGAGCATGGCGGCGCCGAGCACCGCCGAGGATTCGGCGCCGATCCTCGACACGAAGATCGGGCACAACGCGTAGCCGAGGGCGGCCACCAGTCGCGAGCTCGGCGTGCCGATCTCGATCTCGTCGGCCACCCGGGCCATCCCCCACACCGCCAGGCCCAACAGCATCGACATCCACGCTCGCTGCGTGATCCACACCGGGATGTGCAGGGTGTGCGCCACCCCGAAGAACGGTCCCATGGGGAACAGGTAGCCGGCGGCCTGGTTCTGGATCTGACCCATGTCGGCGGAGGGTTGCCAGAGGTGCCACGTGCGGGCGATGAAGGTCCACGGATCGATGGCCATGTCCAGACGGGTGTCGTGCACCATCTCGCCCGGATGCTGGACGAACACGGCCAGCGCGATCAGGGCGACGACGATGGCGATGCCCCACCCCGACGTGCGCGCCGGGGCGACCGGCGACTCGTGGTGGTCGTCGGCAGCCTCGTCGGTCGATAGGTCGGCCCCCAGACGTGACACCGGCGGGCACGTTAGGCGCAACCGGGTCCGAGATGCGATCGCGGGTCGGACCACGGGCTGTGCCGGTGGCGCGACGATGCGTGGCGGCCCGGCGCGATGCTACGGTGCATCGTGCGGCGTCAGCCCCAGGACGTCCCGCCGCACCCCGGTCGATGACTCCCGAACGCACCTCGTCGTCGCGTCCTGACCACGCCCGACCCCAGGCGCCGCTCCCTTCGCGGCGCGCCTCGGCCGCCTTCCACCCGGGCCTCGAGGGCCTCCGCGGCCTGGCCGTCGCAGCCGTCCTGGCCTTCCACGGAGGGTTCGCCCGGGCCCAGGGCGGGTTCCTCGGCGTGTCCACCTTCTTCACGCTCTCGGGGTTCCTGATCACGGGGATCGTCCTGCGCGAGCGCGACCGCTACGGCACCGTGGGACTGCGCTCGTTCTGGGCGCGGCGGGCCCGGCGGCTCCTGCCAGCCGCGCTGGCCGCCATCGCACTGGGCTGCGCCTACACGTTGCTGGCGGGTGACCCGGTGCAGCGCCAGCGGCTCGCCGGCGACGCGCTGGCCTGCCTGGCCTACGTCGCCAACTGGCGTTTCCTGCTGAGCGGCCAGTCCTACGGCGCCCTGTTCAGCCGGCCCTCGGCGCTGCTCCAGTTCTGGAGTGTCGCCATCGAGGAGCAGTTCTACCTGCTGTTCCCGCTGATCTGCCTCGGCGTGCTCGTGACCCTGCGCAGGACGCGCCGGGATCTCGGCATCGTCGTCGGCATCCTGTTCGCCGCATCGTTGGCCTTCGCGGTGAGCGGACACCTCTCGCAGGACGCCGTCTACTTCGGCACCGAGACCCGAGCCGCCGAACTGCTCGTCGGGGTCCTGCTCGCGCTCGTCGTCGACGACGTGCGGGTCCGGTACCTGGCCAGCACGACGGGTGGGGCGGCCGTGACCGCCGCGACCGTCGGGACCCTCGCCCTCGTGGCCACCATCGCCTGTTGGGTCCTGGTGTCGCAGAACGCGACGTGGCTCTACCGAGGCGGCTTCAGCCTCTACGCGGTCGGATCCGCGGCGGTGATCCTCGCGGCCATCGTCCCCGTGGGTCCGGTGCGCTGGGTCCTGGCCAGCCGACCCCTGCGCGCGCTCGGCCTCATCTCCTACGGCGTGTACCTCTACCACTGGCCGATCTTCGAGTGGGTGTCGCCGGCCACGACCGGCCTCTCGGCCCCCGTGCTGTTCGTGCCGCGGGTCGTCGTCACCCTGGGGGTCGCCTTCGCATCGTTCAGATGGCTCGAGCAGCCCGTCCGGCGGGGCGACCGCTTGGTCGGCCTGCGCCCCACCCGACTGCTGGGCCCGGCCATGGCGCTCGTCGCCGTGTTCGCCCTGCTCGTCACCATCACCGCACCCTCGCCGGCCATCGACTTCGCGGCCGAACAACAGCAGCTGCTGGCCTTCGCGGCCCATTCGCGCGGGACCGCCACGTCCAGCACGCTGCCTCGCGTGGCCATCTTCGGCGACTCGACCGCGGTCACCCTCGGGCTCGGGCTCTCCCAGGTGCTGCAGGCGCAGGGACGAGCCGTGCTCGTGTCCGGGGCCGCCCAGCTCGGCTGCGCGCTGGCACAGGCGCCGGCCAGCCAACGCGCCGGCGAACGGATGCCCTTCAACCCGAAGTGCTCGTGGGAGCGTTGGAAGCCTGCCCTCGCCCAGCACCCGAACCTGGTCGTCGTGCTCTTCGGCCCGTGGGACACGGCCCCCACCGAGATGCCGGGCGACCACCGGTACCGCGTGCCCGGCGATCCCACCTACGACGCGTTCCTGCAGCGCGAGATGGTGGCCGCGGTCGACCTGTTCGCGGCCGACGGTGCCGATGTCGTGTGGCTGACCAGCCCTCCGGTCGGCAGCCAGGTCAACAAGAGCACCCAGGACGCGCTGGTCGACCTCGATCACCCGGAGCGCATGGCCGCGCTCGATCGGCTGATCCGGCAGCTCCCCCACCTGCGTCGGGGCAAGGTGCAGGTGGTCGATCTGGCGTACTGGTACGCGTCGACTTCGCCCGATGACGCCTCCATGCGTCCCGACGGCATGCACTTCACTCCCACGGCGTCGGTCCAGGTCAGCCAGAAGTGGCTCGCCCGTGCGGTGATGCAGGCGTACTGGGAGAACCGCGTCGGCACCGACAAGGCCTCGAAGCCGACCGCCTCGACCACCAGCAGCACCGCCGGTTCCGGACCACCCGGATCGTCCTGAGCCGCGGCAACCCGAGCGGGGTCAGCGCCGCTTGCTGGCGCGCTTCCACACCAGGACGGCGTCCTTGGTGTGATGCTCGATCTCGTCGCCGTCGACGCCAGTGGTGACGGCGCGGAAGTCGAACGTCGAGCAGCCGATCATCTCCCAGCCCTCGCGCACCCGGTCGGACGCCACCTGCTCGACGTGGGGATCGGTCGGGTCGGAGAGCGCGTCGATCTTGTAGATGAACTGCTTGCGCGGCGGCGAACGCCGGAACGCGAGCTCGTGGCGGACCATGCGGCCTCGCGTGGCGATGCCGTGGACGTCGTAGACGACATCGTGGGGCACCCACACAGCCCGGTGCACGCTCAGCGCCTCCCAGCCGCGGTCGTCGCGCTCGCGCAGCGCGTCGACGAGGCCCTGGAGGGTGCCGACATCGTGGGAGTTGAGCCCGCAGTCGGCGTCTCGCACCACGTGCTCGTCGAAGCGGATCTCGTAGTCTTCGGCCGGCGGGGGGATCTGGCCTGGCATGACCAGGAGACTATCGACCCGGCTCTGTCGCTCGCGACGTGGCCATGAGCCCCTCGAGCCGCGCGACGACCGGGTTGCGCGCCAGCGCCGCGTCGGACGGGGGCCGCCCCCGGGCGATCACCACGAGTCGGGCACTGATGCAGGCCGCGGAGACGAGTCCGAGGACCTCGAACCAGTCGAGCGGCAGGAGCGGGCGGCCGATGAGCGCCTCGTACCGATCGAGCGTCTCGCCGCGCGTCGCGAACCCACCCACCCGGCGCCCCATCGCCTCGTCGAGCACGGTCTCGAGCCCGAGCCAGTAGCCGAGGTCGAGCTCGGCCGGCCCGATCGACGCCGTCTCCCAGTCGATGAGCGCCTGGATGTCGCCGGACTCGTCGAAGATGACGTTTCCGAGGCGCACGTCCCCCCAGAGCAACCCGCGGGGCGGCTCGGTCGTGGGGCGGGTGGCTCGGCACCAGGCCAGCGCGTCGACCAGACGGGCGGGAGGGTCGCCGTCGGTGGCCCAGTCGAGGAACCGGATCCAGTGGTCGACGTCGTCGTCGAGCGTGTCCGTGGCGCCGCGCACGACGTCGGCGATCTGGCTGGATCGCCAGTCGAGGGTGTGCACCGAGGCCACGGCGTCGATGAAGTTCCCGTAGACCCTCGCCTGGCGCGCCGTCGACGACCCGGTGATCCACTCGTCGAGCGCGGGGACCTCGCCGGCCACATGGCCGTCCACGCAGGGCATGGTCACGAAGGTCGAGCCGATCCAGCGCTCGTCGGGCTCGTGGACGGCGGGACTGGCGACGGGGATGTCGTGCTCGGCAAGCAGGTTCTGGACACGGACCTGGCGCAGCAGGTTCTCGCCGTGGTGGACGTCCCGGGCCGGCGGCAGCCGCAGCACGATGCGTCGACGACCCGATGTATCCGGCACCAGGTCGACCAGGAAGGTGTTGCTGGCCAGACCGGCCGCCGGGCGCTCGAGCCCCGCGACGTGGACCGCCTCGCCGTAGGTGCGGGTCTCGCGCAGCCAGGCCTCGAAGCCAGACACGAGCTCGCCGTCGTCCATCGAGGTCTCGTCCACGTCCGTCCCGGCGACCTAGACGAACGAGGCCGCGGCGGTCAGGCCCATGTCGGGATGCGCGCCGAACACCAGCGTCTGCATGTTCCCCCACCCCGTCCCGCCGCCGATGGGGTCGTCGACGCGCACGACGCAGTCGCGGTGCTGGTGGACGCGTCGCGCCACCTCGGGGTCCGAGCAGTCGGCGAGGTGCTCGCCGTCCACGTGCAGGCGGCCGCGGTGTTCGCCGTGCCAGTGCCCGTCGAAGCCGAAGTACAGGCCGGCACCGAGGCTGAACCCGGTGTCGCCGATCGGCTCGACCGTGAGCGGCCGGTCCGTGCCGTCGGCCATCACCGCGTGGAGCGTCCCGCCGAGCAGACGGCGGTTGTCGTCCCGGAAGGTCAGATCGGGACGGAGCTCACGGAACCGCTCGACGCGCCCGTCGGCGTGCTCGACCGATCCCTGCAGCTCGGTGCGGCTGAACACCTCGCCCAACGAGTGGCGCTGGTAGTAGATGTGCAGCGCATAGCGCGATCCGTCGGCGCGCTCGCAGAGGATCGGCGACCAGATCACGAGCGTCGAGAGCTCGCTCGGCATCTCGCGGGTGGCCACATCGGGCGGAGGCACGCCGACCTGGTAGCGGACGCCCCATGAGTGGTCCCGCGTCGACACCCATGAGCGGTCGTCGATCTCGGTCCGGTGTCCGTCGACCTCGCACCATCCCGTCGCCGTGCCGCTCTGGTGGTAGCGCACGACATCGGCGTCGATCCGGTAGCCATCGGAGCTGCGATGCCGTTCGTGGTCCTCGAGCCCGGCCGGTGCCGCCGCCTCGAACGTCCACTCGAACTCGATCGGCACCACATCGTTGGCGGCGAGCGCGAACCGGACCCGCGCGTAGGGTTCGAGCACCTCGTAGGTGATGGGACCCACGGCCGTACGGCCCGGCTCGGGCGACAGCTCGCGGCTGGCCCGCACGGTCCACTGCTCGACGCCGCGCGAGACACCCGCGTACGCGTCCATCACGCCGCGGTTGGTGTACTTGCCGAGCCCGAGGGCGAGTTGCAGCGAGCCGTCACGGGCGCAGGCCATCGCGCAGACCTTCTCGGTCCACGAGCGGTCGGTCTGGCCGACGGAGGCGAACGTGTCGACGATCTGGTGGTCGAAGGTCTCGTCGGCCGGCACCAGGGGTCCGAGGGTGCTCACGGCGCGACGGTACCTGGTCGTCTACGGTCGTCGCCGCGGTTGCACGGCTGGGCGTGCACCGGACCTCGGGAGGATCCGACATGGCGTTCATCCAGATCATCGACTTCCACACCTCGAAGCTCGACGAGGTGAAGGCGCTCGAGCACGAGTGGGAGGCGGCCACCGAAGGGAAGCGCACGACCAAACGACGCATCACCTGCCAAGACCGCGACGACGCCAGCCGGGTGCTGCAGATCGTGGTGTTCGACTCGTACGAGTCGGCCATGGCCAACTCCGATCTGGCCGAGACCACCGAGTTCGCCGGTCGGATGATGGCCCTGGCCGACGGTCAGGCCACCTTCGTCAACCTCGACGTGATCGCCGACGCCGAAGACTGAGCGATCCCCTACCGCTCGCTGATGGCGGCCGCGATCAGACCGAGGGTCGCGGTCACAAATCCGGGCGATTCGCGTACGCTCCCGCAGCCACGGTCCTCGCCGACTCACCGGTCTCGCCCCCGGCATGACCTTCATCGGGAGAAGCACCCGTCGGAGTGTCGAGCGCGAGGACCGTGGCGCGTCCGCGCTCGGGTTCACGCGCCCGTAATCGCGCCGTCGACCGCCTGACACACCCGTTCGCCAGCATGGCGGCAACCCCCCGGGGAGGTGTGGTGGCAGGCCCGAGGCGAGCCGGTCGCCACACCTCCCCGATCCCCCCGATCGCACGAACTAACGTGCTGACCTGGTCGACCTGCTCTGGTCGACGGGGAGGGATGCTCGTGACACGCCTGATCGGTCCGTCGTGCTGGCACTGAGCAGCGTCTTCCTCGGCCTGGGGGGCGTGATCGGGTTCATCTGGCTGGTGTTCCTCATCTGGTGCGCCATCGCGACGCTGAGGAAGGGCCAGTACCTGCTCTTCATCCTCGGCTTCCTCTGCGGCTTCGCCTGGATCATCGGCTACGTGTTCGCCAGCGACAAGCGGCACCCGCCGGGCGGTCTCGACCTGGGCCACTACGTCCCCCCGACACCCGGCACCTGACCGGCGCGGCCCGCACCGTCAGCCCTCGGCGACCGCCCGGTCGTCCGCCATGTCCTTGTCGGCGCGGGTGCGGGCGCTGTCGCCCGAGCCCGGCAGCACCCGGTAGGCGTCGTAGATGCTGTCGATCTGCTTGATGGTGCGGATCAGCGAGTCGAGGTGACCCGCGTCGCCGAGCTCGAAGTCGAAGCGCATCTTCGAGATGCGATCCGACCCGGTGATCGTGTTGCAGGCGATGATGTTGACGTGTGCGTCGGCCAGCGCCGCGCTGACGTCACGGAGCAGCCGCGAACGGTCCAGCGCCTTGACCTCGATCGACGCGACGAACGAACCGGTGCTGTCCTCGTCCCACTCGACCTCGATGAGCCGGTCGGACTGGCCGACGGCCAGCGAGACGGCGTTGGCGCAGTCGGCCCGGTGCACGGACACGCCCCGACCCCGCGTCACGAACCCCATGATCTCGTCGCCGGGAACCGGCGTGCAGCACCGTGACAGGCGGACCATCACGTCGTCGAGCCCCTCGACGTTGACGCCCGCGGTGCTCGAGCCGTGGCGCCGCAGATCGCGACTCGGCTCGCGGACCGAGATCGACAGCTGCTCCTCGCGGGTGGGGTCGATGTCCTGCAGGTGCTTGCGGACCCGCTCGGCCACCGACTTGGCCGACACGTGGCTCTCGCCGATCGCCGCGTACAACGCGTCGAGGTCGACGTAGTTGAGCGCCTCGGCCACCTCGTTGAGGGTTCCCGCCTGCTGGATCTTCTGCACCGGCAGGCCTTCGCGCCGAAGCGCCTTGACCAGGTCGTCGGTACCGGTCTCGATGGCATCCTCGCGACGCTCGCGGGAGTACCAGTGCCGGATCTTGTTGGAGGCGCGATGGGTCTTGACGAACTTGAGCCAGTCGCGTGACGGCCCGGCGCCTTCGACCTTGGAGGTGAAGATCTCGACCGAGTCTCCCGACGTCGACCGGCGAGTCGAGCGGCACCAGCCGACCGTTGACCCGTGCGCCGATGCAGCGGTGCCCGACCTCGGTGTGGATGGCGTACGCGAAGTCGACGGCGGTGGCCCCCACCGGCAGGGTGACGACCCGGCCCTTGGGCGTGAAGACGAACACCTCGTCCTGGTCGAGGTCGATCTTGAGGTTGGCCATGAACTGGCTCGGGTCGCTCGTCTCCTGCTGCCAGTCGACGATGCGGTTCAGCCAGGCCAGGTCGGCCGACGAGGTGTGGTCGTCCTTGTAGTTCCAGTGGGCGGCGACGCCGAACTCGGCGCGCCCGTGCATCTCCTCGGTGCGGATCTGCACCTCGAGCGGCTTGCCCTGGGGACCCACCACCGTCGTGTGCAGCGACTGGTACAGGTTGAACTTGGGCATGGCCACGTAGTCCTTGAAGCGGCCCTGCACCGGCTTCCAGGTGGCGTGGATCGACCCGAGCGCGGCGTAGCAGTCCTTCACCGTGGGCACGACGACCCGGATGCCGACCAGATCGAAGATCTCGTCGAACTCGCGGCCCTTGACCACCATCTTCTCGTAGATGCTCCAGAGGTGCTTCGGCCGGCCCGTCACCTCGGCGGTGATGCGCAGCTCGACCAGGCGCTCGCGCACGTCCTCGAGCACCTGGGTCAGATAGAGGTCGCGCTCGGGCGACCGGGTGGCCACCATGTGGTCGATCTCGGCGTAGCGCTTGGGGTGGAGCGCGGCGAACGCCAGATCTTCGAGCTGCTGCTTCATCTCCTGCATGCCGAGGCGGTGGGCCAGGGGGGCGTAGATGTCGAGCGTCTCCTGGGCCGTGCGCTCCTGCTTCCAGGCCGGCATCGCCGCGATGGTGCGCATGTTGTGGAGGCGATCGGACAGCTTGATGATCAGGACCCGCAGGTCCTTCGCCATCGCCACCAGCATCTTGCGCATGGTGGCGGCCTGCTGCGCCTCCTTCGAGTCGAACTTGAGCCGGTCGAGCTTGGTCACGCCGTCGACGATGGCGGCGACATCGGCCCCGAACTCGGCGTCGAGGTCGGCGAGGGTGATCCCCGTGTCCTCGACCGCGTCGTGCAGCAGGGCGGCCGACACCGTGATGTCGTCGAGGCCCAGCTCGGCCACGATCTTGGCCACCGACACGGGGTGGGTCACATACGGCTCGCCCGACTTGCGGGTCTGGCCGGCGTGGGCGTCGCGGGCCCGCTCGTAGGCCCGGCTGATCATGGCCGTCGAGCTGCGAGGGTGGCGCTCGTGGAACGCGTCGATGAGGGGTGCGATCTCCTGGGACGGCGGAGCGCTGTGACGTCGCCAGGGCAGCACACGATCGACGGTTGCCACGCTGCGGTGCGCTCCTTTCGTCGTCGCCATCCCGGCCGCGCCGGTTCTCGTCCCCCAGTGTGCCCGAAACGAGCACGCTCCCGGCGCGACTACTCGTATCTCAAGAGGGAGGCGACGCGTTGGTCCTGGAGCTTGGACCGCCCGCCCAGGAAGGCCAGCTCGATCACGAACCCGAGGCCCACCACGGTGCCGCCGAGCCGCTCGACCAGCCGGGCGGTCGCGGCTGCGGTCCCCCCGGTGGCGAGCACGTCGTCGACGATCAGCACACGCTCACCCGGCGCGATCGCGTCGCGGTGCACCTCGAGGCGATCGGTGCCGTACTCGAGGACGTACTCCTCGTGCTCGATCTCCCAGGGGAGCTTGCCGGCCTTGCGCACCGGCACGAACCCGGCCCCGAGCCGGGTGGCCACCGGCGCGGCGAAGATGAAGCCACGCGCCTCGACACCGATCACGCGGTCGACGATCGAGTCGTCGAAGGCCGAGGCCAGCGCGTCGACCACGCCGGCGAACGCCGGGCCGTCGTTCAGCAACGGCGTGATGTCCTTGAACGTGACGCCGGGCTGTGGCCAGTCGGGGATGTCACGGATGAGTCCCCGCAGGTCGTCGTGGTCGGTCATGGCCACGCCGCGGTCAGCGACGCTTGCCCTTCTTGCGGGGTCGGGGCGGGATCGCCGCCGCGCGGGGCGAGGTCGCCACCGCGGTGGCGCTCGGCCGGGCCTTGACCGGAGCGTCGGATGCGCCCACCCCGGCCGGCTGGGACCCGCTCGCAGCCCTGTCGCCGTCGACCGGCAGCTCGTCGTCGAGGTCGGCAGTGATCTCGGCCTCGGTGGGCGGAGCCACGCGGCCCGACTCGATGCGCTGGCGCAGGGCCCGGTTCCTCGGCTCGCGCTCCTTGAAGTAGACGACGATCGGGGCGGCGATGAAGATCGACGAGTACGCGCCGGAGAGCATGCCGACCAGCAGTGCGATCGAGAACTCCTCGAGGGTGACGGCGCCCAGGATGCCGGCGCCGACCACGAGCATCGACGCGACCGGCAGGAGGGCGACGATCGAGGTGTTGATCGACCGCATCAGCACCTGGTTCATCGAGAGGCTGGTGAGGTCGGTGTAGGTGAGGCGCTGCACGACCGCCGGGCGCGCCTGGTTCTCCCTGACCTTGTCGAACACGACGATCGTGTCGTAGATCGAGTAGCCGAGGATGGTCAGGAAGGCGATGACGGTCTCGGGCGTGACCTCGAACTGGAAGACCGAGTACACCCCCACGCTGATCACGACGTCGTGGATCATGGCCAGGATGGCGCCCACGGCCATCTTCCACTCGAGGCGGATGCTCAGGTACAGCAGCAGCGCGATGAGGAACACCACCAGCGCCTGCTCGGCCTTGTGGGTGATGTCCTGGCCCCACGACGGCCCGACCGTGCTGACGCTCACCTGCGAGGGCGTCGTGTTGCCCAGCTTGGCCATCACGTTGCGGACCTCGACGAGCTTGGCCGCCGACGCCTTGGGCGCCTCGACCCGCAGCGTGTCGGTGCCGACGATCTGGATGCGGTTGTTGGCTTCGCCGATGGTGCTCAGCGCGTCGCGCGCGTGCGACACCGAGATGCCGGGTGCCTTGACCTCCCAGGACACGCCGCCCACGAAGTCGATCCCGAGGTTGAGGCCCCGGGTGAAGAACGACAGGATGCTGATCAGGATGAGGAGCGCGGACAGGATCAGGCCCCGGCGCCACCACTTGGGGAACGAGATGTCGTTCTGGCCCCGGTAGAGCCGCAGCAGCGCGCTCATGACCGAGCGCCGCTGGTGATGAGGTCGCGGTGGACATCGGCGGCATGGGCGATGTCGTCGGCGGTGGGCAGGCCGAAGCGATGCGGGTGCTCCTGGCACATCTTGGAGCGCGTCGCCCACGCCACGGCCGGGCGCATGTAGCAGTACGACGTGATCAGGTCGAGGATCGTCGACAGCCCGAGGTAGAAGGCGAAGCCACGCACGGCGCCCACGGTCAGGTAGTAGAGCAGCGCGGCGCCGAGGATCGACGCGCCGTCGGCGGCGAGGATCGTGCTCCATGCGCTGTGGAAGGACTTGTCGATCGAGGCCCGGATCGTGCGACCCGAGCGCACATCCTCTTTGAGGTGCTCGTAGTAGACGACGTTCGAGTCGAGCGAGACGCCGATCGACACGATGATGCCGGTGATGCCGGCCAGGGTGAGGGCCAGCCCGAGGTGGGGGCCGGCCCAGCACAGGAAGCCCCACAGGATGCAGCCCTCGATGCCCAGCTTGACCATCGCCAGCACACCGAGGATCCGGTAGAAGAGGATCATGTAGAGGCCCACCAGGACGAAGCCCACGATGCCGGCCACGATGCCGGCTTGCAGGGCGTCACGGCCGAGCGTGGCCGACACGATCTCGGCGGTGGCCTGCTTGAGGGCCACGGGCAGGGCGCCGTACTTGAGGGCCGTGGCGACGTCGCTGGCCTCGGACTGGGTGAACGAACCGCTGATGGTGATCTGGTCGCGGGCGAAGCTGGCCGCGTCGATCGACGGCGCGGTGAGCACGTTGTTGTCGAGCACGACCGCGATCTGGCCGTGCCCCGACTGCGATCCCGGCTGAGCCGGGCAGGCGCTGCTGGCCGAACCCGTGTAGCAGACCGCCGCGATCTGGTTGAACAGGTCGATGCCGTTCTTGCCCGACTTGAAGACCGGGCGAACCTCCCACGCGCCCTGCGAGTTGAGGTCGGACGACGCCGACGAGAGCCCGCTGCCGGTCAGCACGGTCGGTCCGAGCTCGTACACGTTGACGATCTGCTGGGTCTTGGGATCGCGCTCGGGCAGCACCACGTCCTGGGTGCGCGAGCCCGGCTTGTCGAGCTCGCTCTGGGGCGTGAGCACCGACTCGGCCGACACCGACGTCGGCTTGGCGGTCGTCGTCGTGGCACCCTTGGCCGTCGTGGTCGTCGCCGCCTTGGCGGTGGTGGTGGTCGACGCGGCCGCGGTCGACAGCGCCGCGGTGAGCTGGGCGTGGGCGACCCCGGGGGCACCGAGCGCCTTCTGGGTGGTCGACGTCGACGCGGCCGTGGTGGTGGTGACGCCCGAGGTCGTCGTGGCGCCGGCGGTGGTGGTGGCGGTCGAACCCTTGGCCGTGGTGCTCGTCGCGCCCTTGACGGTGGTGCTGGTGGCGCCAGCGGTGGTCTGCGTGGTGGGCCCGGCGGTCTCGATCCGACCGTTGATCACGGGGATGATCTGGAGCACAGGGCGGAACTGCAGCTCGGCGGTCTTGCCCACGAGGGCGAGGGCCCGATCCTTGTCCTTCACGCCGGGGATCTCGACCAGGATGTTGTTGCCCTGGCGCGACACCTGCGCCTCGCTGACCCCCAGGCTGTTGATGCGGTTGTCGATGATGCTGATCGCTTCTTGCAGCGTGTCGGTCGAGACGTTCTTCTTGACCGGCTGGAGCACCACCGACACGCCGCCCTGCAGGTCGAGGCCGAGGAACGGTCGGTTGGTGGTGAAGATCGTGTAGCTGAGGCACAGGATCGCGATCACGACGATCACGATCAGGCTCCAGGGACGCCGCCGCCGCGATGCCACCCTCAGGCCTCCGAACCGTCGTCGGTGGCGTCGACGACGTCGACGGCGTCGGACTCGGCCTCGTCGTCGGCCGGGTCGACGGGTTGGGCCGCGGCGGGCTCTTCCACCTTCGAGGCGATGGCGCGCCGGGCCAGCTTGAGCACGGTCCCGGGCGCCACCTCGAGGTGGACGAAGTCGGCGTCGAGCTCGCGGATCGTGCCGTAGATGCCCGAGCCGGTCATGACCTCGTCGCCCACCGCCATCGAGGCGATCAGCTCGGCGTGGCGACGGACCTCACGCTGCCTCGGGATGATGAGCATCGCGAAGAGCAGTCCGAAGACCACGACGATGAAGATGGCGGCGCCCATGGGATCCCAGACGAGTGGCTGACGGCATGCTCGTACCGGCCAGGGTTGGCCGGAGCGGAGAGCAGATTAGTCCAGGGCGGAGGAGCGGCAAGACCGCCCCACCCGTCGGACGGGCCTCACCGGGCCCGGTCTGCGGCGTATTTCTGCCGATCAGGTCCAGGTCGAGGCGATCTGGGCGCGCAGCGCCTCGAACCGGCCCTGCGCGGATGGCCTCGCGGGCCGCACGCATGAGCCCGAGGCACCAGTGCAGGTTGTGGATGGTCAAGCAGGCGCCAGGCCGTGGGCTCCTGCATCAGCAACAGGTGGCGCAGGTAGGCCCGCGACCACCGGGCGCACACCGCGCAGCTGCACTGGTCGTCGAGGGGCTCGGTCGCTGCGGGCGTGCGCCGCGTTGCGCAGGTTGAGGCGGCCCGTCGAGGTCAGGATCGTGCCGTGGCGGCCGAGCCGGGTGGCCAGCACGCAGTCGAACATGTCGACGCCCCGGGCGATCCCCTCGACGAACCCGATCGGGTCGCCGACACCCATGAGGTAGCGAGGTTGGTCGGTGGGCAGCTCGTCGGTGGCCGCGGTCGAGCGCAGGGAGCATCTCGTCGCGGCTCTCCCCCACCGACAGTCCGCCGATGCCGTAGCCGTCGAAGCCGATCTCGACCGTGCGCCGTGCGCTCTCGCCCCGCAGCGCGACGTCGACCCCGCCCTGCACGATGCCGAACTGCGCCTGGTTCCCCTGCGCCGGCGTCCGGGCGGTCTCGCGGCCCACCAGGAACGCGGCGCGGGCCCGCTGCGCCCAGCCGGCCGTGCGGTCGACGGCGCTCCGCACCACCTCCGCGGTGGCGGGCAGCGCCGGACACACGTCGAGCACCATCTGGATGTCGGCGCCCAGCTGGCGCTGCAACTCGACCGCGCCCTCCGGGGTGAGGTGGTGCGAGCTGCCGTCGTAGGTCGAGCGGAACAGCGCGCCTTCGTCGGTCACCTTCGGATCGAGCGAGTAGATCTGGAACCCGCCCGAGTCGGTGAGCACGTGGCCGTCCCACGCCATGAAGTGGTGCAGCCCACCGAGGTCGTCGATCACGTCGGCGCCGGGCCGCAGCATCAGGTGGTAGGTGTTGCCCAGCATGATCTCGGCCCCCAGCTGCTCGAGGTCGAGCGACGACAGCGCCCGCACCGTGGCCCGCGTGCCGACGGGCATGAACACCGGCGTCTCGAACGTGCCGCGGGGTGTCCGCACCCGTCCGGCGCGCGCTGCGCCGTCGACCGCATCGATCTCGAGCTCGACCACGCGGTGGGGTTCGTCCACGCTCACCAGCGATCGTGGCGGGTGAGCAGCATGGCGTCGCCGAACGAGAGGAACCGGTAGTCCTCGGCCAGGGCCACGTCGTAGAGCTGACGCCAGCGCCGTCCGGCCGCGCCGGGTGGACCCGGCCCGACGAACGCGTCGACCATCGCCAGCAACGACGATCGCGGCAGGTGGAAGTTCGTCATCAGCCGGTCGACCAGCCGGAACTCGAACCCGTCGTGGACGAACAGCTCGGTACGGCCATCGGTATCGCCGGTCACCGCCGCGCTCTCGAGCGCGCGCACCACCGTCGTCCCGATCGCGACCACCTGCGCGCCCCGCTCGTGGGTGTCCCGACAGCGGTCGAGCGTGTCGAGCGGGACGCGGTAGCGCTCGGCGTGCATGCGATGGTCCTCGACCTTGTCGACGGCGATCGGGCGGAACGTGCCGAGCCCGACCACCAGATCGACCGTGGCAGTCTCGATGCCGCGATCGGCGAGGTCGTCGAGGACCCGCGGGGTGAGGTGGAGCCCGGCGGTCGGCGCCGCCGACGACTCGGGGTGGCCGCGGATCGGAGTAGATCGTCTGGTAGCGGTCGGGATCGTCGAGCGGACGGTGGATGTAGGGCGGGAGCGGCACCTCACCGGACGCCGCGAGGCTGTCGGCCAGATCGGCGTCGGCCTCGGTGGACAGCGTCACGAGCCGCAGACCGTCGTCCAGCTCGTCGCCCACCTCGACCTGCAAGCGGGACGGATCCGCCGGGTGGGTCAGCACCGTGCCCGCCGGCAACCGTCGGCCCGGACGCACGAGCGCCTCCCAGCAGCCGGCTCCGAGATCGGGGCGCCGGTCGAGGAGCAGCACCTCGGCCGCACCACCGGTGGCCTTGACCAGGTGGAGGCGGGCCGGCAGCACCCGCGTGGTGTTGATCACCACCAGGTCACCGGGATCGAGCAGGCCGGCCAGGTCGCGGACCTGGCGGTGCTCGACGCCCGCCCCGCGATCGACCAGGAGGCGCGCCGCATCGCGCTGATCGAGCGGCACCTGTGCGATGCGCGCCTCGGGCAGGTCGTAGTCGAAGTCGGCCGTGTCCACCGCCGGCGAGCGTAAACCCTGCCCTCCGGTCGCTCGCCCTACTGGTCGGTGGCGAAGAGGTTGGGGGGCTCGTCGGCGGCGGCCATGGCCGCACTGGGCGGAGCCACCAGCCCCAGGTGGGCCCAGGCGGCCGGGGTCACCACCCGCCCGCGCGGCGTGCGCATGAGCAGGCCCTGGGTGATGAGGAAGGGCTCGTACACGTCCTCGACCGTCTCGGTGGGCTCGCTGACGCTGATGGCCAGGGTCGAGAGCCCGACCGGACCGCCGCCGAAGCGCTCGCACACCGCTCGGAGGATGGCGCGGTCGACCTTGTCGAGACCGAGCTCGTCGACGCCGAACAGCACGAGGCCTTCGCGGGCGGTGGCCTGGTCGATGGCACCGTTGCCGCGCACCTCGGCGAAGTCGCGGACGCGCCGCAGCAGGCGGTTGGCGATGCGAGGCGTGCCGCGGGCGCGTGACGCGATCTCCCGCGCGCCCGAGCCGTCGGGCCCGTCGATCAGCGTGACGCCGAGGATGCCCGCGGCCCGCACCACGATCTGCTCGAGGTCGGCGGGGTCGTAGTAGTCGAGCCGGGCCACGAGACCGAACCGGTCGCGCAGCGGTCCGGTGATCAGGCCGGTGCGCGTGGTGGCACCGACCAGCGTGAACCGGGGCAGATCGAGGCGGATCGAACGAGCGGCCGGACCCTTGCCCAGCACGATGTCGAGCTGGAAGTCCTCCATGGCCGGGTAGAGGACCTCTTCGACCGTGCGCGACAGGCGGTGGATCTCGTCGATGAACAGCACGTCGCCCTCGGACAGCCGGGTCAGGATGGCGGCGAGGTCGCCGGCGCGCTCGAGAGCGGGGCCCGACGTGATGTGCAGCCCGGCGCCCATCTCGAGGGCGACGATGGCGGCCAAGGTGGTCTTGCCGAGGCCGGGTGGGCCGGCGAACAGCAGGTGGTCGACGGCCTGGCCGCGCCGCCGGGCCGCCTCGAGGATGATCGCGAGGTGCTCCTTGAGCTCGCCCTGGCCGACGAACTCGTCGAGGCGGCGAGGTCGCAGCCCCCCTTCGTCGCCGAGACCGTCGAGCGCCACCCGCTCGACCAGCTGGGCGTCGATCGTCTCGTGGTCGAGCTCGTCGGCGCTGGCGGTGGGATCGAGCAGCTCGTCGCGCATCAGCCGACCGCCAGACGCTGGAGCGCCTCTTTGAGCAGCATGGAGACGTCGTCCGCGTCGGGCAGGTCGCGGACCACCGATGCCACCTCGTCGGGCCCGTAGCCGAGGTTGGCCAGCGCCTCACGCACATCCGGCGCGAGCCGACGGGGTGCCGCTGGCCGACGAGCCGGCCTCGCCACCGATGGCGTCGAGGACGGGCCGGCTGAGGCTGGACTTGAGCTCGATCAGCAGGCGGGCGGCCGTCTTCTTGCCCACGCCCGGCACGAGGCACAGCGCGTCGATGTCGTCGTCGGCGACGACCTGCGCCAGCGCGTCGGGACCGTGGACCGAGAGGATGCCGAGCGCCAGTGCGGGCCCGACCCCATGGGCGGCCAGCAGGCTCTCGAAGCAATCACGCTCGGCACGGGTGCGGAACCCGTACAGCACCTGTGCGTCGTCGCGCAGGTGGTGGTGCACGTGCACGAAGACGGTGGCGCCGAGATCGCCCAGCTCGACCACCGTGGTGGGGGTGACCGTGACGCGGTAGCCGACGCCCGAGACCTCGATCAGCAGCTCGCCGTCACCCCACCGGTCGAGCAGCTCGCCGCGCAGCGAGCCGATCATCGGCCCGCCTCGACCGTGCCGCGCTCGGCGCGGGCGGCCGCTTGCCGGAGCGGCTCGGTGGCCAGGTGGCACAGGGCCAGCGCGGCGGCGTCGGCCGCATCGGGCGGGGAAGGGAGCTCGACCAGGCCGAGCAGGGTCTGCACCATCTCCTGCACCTGTCGCTTGGTGGCCGCGCCGTAGCCGGTGACGGCCTGCTTGACCTCGTTGGGTGAGTACTGCACGACCTCGCACCCGCGGCTGGCGGCCTCGGCCATCGCCAGCCCGCTCGCCTGTCCCACGGCCATGGCGGTGCGGACGTTGACCTGGAAGAGCACCCGCTCGACGGCCACCGACGTCGGGTGGATGCTCGTCGAACAGGGCGCGCAGATCGCGCTGCAACTCGGCCAGGCGCTCGGGCACCGGATGGCTCGGCGGGGTCACCAGCACACCGATCGCCACGGCGCGCGCCGTGCCCCGCGGTCCTGATTCGAGGACCGCGTAGCCGCACCGCGAGAGGCCCGGATCGAGCCCGAGGACGAACACTCGTACGAAGCTACCGATCGCACCCGGACGAGTGGTGGATCCATCGCCGAGCGATTCGATCCGTCCGGCTCGGGTCCGTTCGGTTCCGTTCGGTCCGTTCGGCTCATTCTCGGCGGGACACGATCCGGGGTGGAGCCGGTCGACGAAGTTCCTACCATGCACGACTTCACCCGACGAACGGCCGGCCGATGAGTAGAGGCGTGACCCCTGAGACCGCCACCTCTCCAGCCGCGCCTCTCGTTCCCTCCTCCGAACGGGCCCCGAGCGACGGCCGCGGCGAGTCGTCACCCGACCTCGACGCGCCGGCGCCGGACACGGTCGCCTCGGCCGAATCGTTCGATCCGAACGACCTCGTCGTCGAGATGCGCGACGTCAGCAAGAGCTTCGGCCGGGTGCCGGCCCTGTCGCACCTGACCATCCTGGCCCCCAAGGGGCGGATCACCGTCCTGCTCGGCCCCAACGGCGCCGGCAAGACGACGGCCATCCGTGTCGTCACGGGCGCGCTGACCCCCGACCGGGGCCGGGTGCGGACCTTCGGCTACGACCCCGACCGCTTCGGCGAGGACGTGCGGCGCCGGTGCGGCGTGGTGTCGGCCAAGCCCGCCCTCTACGACCGGCTGTCGGGCTGGGACAACCTGCAGTACTCCGCCGAGCTGTACGGCCTGGGTCGCAACGCCATCAAGCCCATCCGCGCGGCCGCCGCCCGCTTCGGCATCCTCGACGCGCTCGACCAGCGGGTGGGCGGCTTCTCGACGGGCATGAAGACCCGGTTGGCCCTGGCCCGATCGGTGCTCCACGACCCCGAGCTGCTGTTGTTCGACGAGCCCACGTCGGGGCTCGACCCCGAGTCGTCGCACGCCGTGCTCGAGCTGATCCGCGAGATGACCGCCGACGGTCACACCGTCGTGATGTGCACGCACCTGCTGGTCGAGGCCGAGGGCCTGGCCGACCAGATCGTCGTGCTCGAGAACGGGACCGACCTGATCCACGGCACCCAGGAAGCGCTGACCCGGCGCTACTGGCCGGCCAACCTCGTGCGCTTCGACGCCGAGGACCCCGACGAACTGGCGCCGATCGCGCAGATGCCTGGCGTGGTCGGGGTCGACCGTGTCGACGGGATCACCGAGGTCCAGCTCGACGACGTGGCCCGCGTGCCCGACATCGTTGCCGCGCTCACCGCCTCCGGGGTTCGCGCTGACCCGCGTCGATCCCCACAACCCGTCGCTCGAGGACCTCTACTTCGCCATCCGGCGCGAGCGGCGCGGCGACGCGGCGCCCACCGACGGCGTGTACTTCCCCGAGGTCCACCACCTGACCGACCAGCCGAAGGACGGCTCGTGAACACCCAACGCATGAGCACGGTGATGCGCACCGACCTGCGCCAGCTCTGGCAGTCGAAGGACTTCTGGATCCCGATGGCCGCGCTCGGGCTCACGTTCTTCGTGGTGGTGCCGGCGGTGCTGCTCGAGATCATCAACAACATCGGCAACGTCGGCGCGGTGCGCCAGGTGTCGCAGGCCCTGCAGCTCCTGCCCCAGGCCGCCCAGCGCAGCGTCCCCCAGCACGCCAGCGCCGGTACCAAGGTGTCGTTCGTGCTCGCCGTCTACCTGCTGGCGCCGATCGCGGTCATCGTTCCGCTGACCATCTCGACCGCGGTGGGCTCGAGCTCGATCGTCGGCGAGCGCGAGCGCGGCACCGGCGAGTTCCTCGCCCACTCGCCCGCCGGTGTGCACGAGATCTACCTCGGCAAGCTGATCGCCAGCCTCATCCCCGGCTACCTGACCACCGTCATCGGCTTCGGCCTCTACTCGCTCATGGTCAACCTGATCGTCGGCCCGAAGGCCGGCGGGTGGTTCTTCCCCACGCCGTCGTGGTGGCTGCTCATCCTGTGGGTGCTCCCGCCGTTCCTGCTGATCGCGCTGTCGCTCGTGCTGCGCCTGTCGGCCCGGGTGAAGAGCACCGCAGCCGCGCAACAGGCGGCCGGGCTGATCACGTTCCCCCTCATCCTCATCGCCTACGGCCAGTCCACGGGCGCCCTCTTCGGCGGCTCGGCCGTGGCCATCTCGGTGGTGCTCGGCGGGGTGGCGTGGGCCGTCGGTCTGCTGCTGCTGGCCAGCGGCATGCGTTCGCTCACCCGCGGGCGCCTGCTGGGCGTGGCCAGCGAGGCCTGACCTGAGCGGCCTCCGCCCGCTGGCGCGGGAGCGCCGCCGGCAGCGCCCCGCGGCGTCAGAGCGACTCGAGGACCGCGACGATCTCGCCGGTGGGGCGGAAGGTCAGCCCCGCCGTGGCCCGGTGGGCGTAGCGGATGGTGCCGTCGCCGTCGATGACGAAGATCGAGCGACGGTAGAAGCCGAGCGGCCCGAGGATGCCGTACGCGGTGCCCACCGCCTTGTCCTCGTCGGCCAGGAGCGGGAAGGCGAAGCCGCCGTTGGCCGATGCGAAGCTCTCGTGCTCGTCGACCGACTGCGGGCTCAGGGCCAACACCTGCGCGCCCAGATCGCTGAACTCGCCGATGTCGTGGCTGTAGGAGGTGAGCTGCTCGGTGCACACGGGCGAGTGGTCGGCGGGATAGAACACCAGCACCAACGGCTGGCCGAGGTAGTCGTGCTGCGAGTAGGTGCGACGCCCGGCGGCGGTGCCGTCGGTGCCGCGGGCGCTGAAGTCGGGCGCCTCGTCTCCCACTCCCACAGCCATGGGTCGGGACACTACCGGCGCGCCGTCGCGGCGCCCAAGCCGTACCGGACACCCCGCAGGGCCTCGGTACGGAGCCGCCGTCGGCCGCCTAGGATCGCCGGATGCCGTACAGCCCCGATGACATGGTGTGGCTTCTCGCCCTGTGGCTGGGCGCGGCGAAGGCGGGCGGCGAATACACGACGTGGCGCAACATCGTCGGGCGCTACCCGGGCAAGAGCGACCTGGCGTGGCTCTGGGGACTGGTCGAGCAGGCCGTCGACGAGGGGTACCTCGCCCTCGTCCACGACAAGATCGGCCGGCCCGACCCGGACGCCCGGGTCACCTGGGACTGGTGGCAGCTCACCGACACCGGCCGCGCCCTCGCCGAATCCAAGGCCACCCCGCGCTGACTCGCTGACCCCCGCCCCGATCCCGGAACTGGGCATCTCTGGCCGCGGAGTCAGACGATTTCGACGCCCGGTTTCCGGTCGAGCGACGGCGGTGGGAAGAACGGCGGTAGAAAGACGGCCTTGGCAAGATGAGCTGGAGCGGGCGACACATGAGGAGAGTCCGATGAGCAGCCTTCGTGACCGACCGAACACCGCCATCCTGGTGATCGACGTGCAGAACGACGTGGTGGCCAACGCCCACCAGCGCGACGAGGTCGTCGCGAACATCAGCACGCTGGTCGACCGGGCCCGCGCCGAGAGCGTCCCGGTGATCTGGGTGCAGCATGCCGACGAAGGCCTGGTCGAGGGCAGCGATGGTTGGCAGTACGTCCCCGAGCTGCAGCGCGACGAGTCCGAGCCGTTGATCCACAAGAACTACGGCGACTCGTTCGAAGCCACGTCGCTCGAGTCCGAGCTGGCCGAGCGGGGCGTCGGCCGGCTGGTCGTGACCGGCGCGCAGACCGATGCCTGCATCCGCGCCACGCTGCACGGCGCCTTCGTCCGTGGCTACGACACCGTCCTCGTCAGCGACGCCCACACCACCGAGGACTACTCCGAGTACGGCCTCCCCCCGGCCGACAAGGTGATCGCCCACACCAACATGTACTGGACCTGGCAGGCCGGCCCTGAGCGCACGGCCAGCGTCGTGGCGACGAGCGACGTGGGCTTCGACTCCTCCGGGTCCTAGCGTGCCCGGGCCACTCCTGTGGGGCCGGGCGAGCGGTCGGTAGGCTCGGGACATGGCGGACGTCCCCCTCGCCCGTCACCTGCTGCGGGCCAAGGATCTGGCTGACGCCAGGTACTTCGAGCCGCTGGGCGTCGCCGATCTCGCGGCGGCGGCCGGGTTCTCGCCGCGCCCACTTCAGCCGCGAGTTCCGCCGGACCTTCGGCGAGTCGCCTCACCAGTACCTCTTGACCCGACGCCTCGAGCGGGCGGCCGCACTGCTCCGCACGACCGACCGCCCCGTCACCGAGATCTGCTTCGCGGTCGGACTGCAGAGCGTCGGGTCCTTCGTGACGAGCTTTCGTCGCGTGTTCGGCGTGAGCCCCAGCGCCTACCGCGCTGCGCACCCGCCAGCCGAGTCGCTGATCCGCATCCCACCGTGTGTCGCACGCGCGCACGGTCGGCCCGCGAACCGCACGTTTCGAGAAGTCGATCTCGGGGTCGCCCCGTAGCGTTGCAGCCACCGACCAGCCAGGAGGCGCACGACATGCAGATCGCCAATGCACAGTTCTGGGTTCACGATCAGGACGAGGCCCTTGCCTTCTACACCCAGAAGCTGGGGTGGGAGGTGCGAGCCGACGTGACCATGGAGGAGTGGGGCTTCCGCTGGCTCACCGTCGGACCGGCCGACCAGCCCGATGTCGGCCTGGTGCTGATGCCCGTCCCCGGGCCGCCCATGCTCGACGCCTCGAGCAGCGCGCAGCTCGCCGAGCTCGTGGCCAAGGGAGCGGGCGGCACCCTCTTCCTGACCACCGACGACTGCCAGGCCAGCTACGACGAGCTCTCCGCCCGAGGCGTGGTGTTCAACGATCCGCCGACCCCGCAGCCCTATGGCGTCGACACGTCGTTCCGCGACCCCTCGGGCAACAACATCAGGCTCACGCAGGTGATGGAGTTCTCCTACGACCGCTCGTGAGCCTCGGGCCGGCGTGTGCCACTACGCCTCCCGCGCCGCGATCGCCGCCAGAACCGCGTCGTAGGTGTCGTCGACGCTGCCCCAGGTCTGCTCGACAACCGTCGCCGTGGGTCGAGCCGCGGCGACCGCGACCACCCGGGCGTGGAGGTCTCGCACCTGGTCGAGGCGAGCCGGAGACGCCATGACGTCGTCGAGTCGCGGACCGGCCCTGGCCACGAAGCGATCGACGATCGCGTCGACCTCGGCCATGAGCACGATCTCGCTGAACGGGGCGTGGCACACCCGGGCGACCTGCTCGAGCTCGTCGAGGCCGTCCACCCGTCCGTAGAGCTGCGCGATCACGACGTCGTGGCCCGACTGCAGGTGGGTCCTCGCCATCGACACGGCGAGAGCCCGGGCCCGCAACCCCGCCTCGTGTGGATCGACGCGCCACGCTCCCAGGCACTCGCGCAGCTCGTCGACGTCGATGCGAAGCGCCAGCGGATGATCCGCGGCGTACCGCTCGGCGATGGTCGACTTGCCCACCCCGGGCGGCCCGTTCAGCACGACCAGCCTCGGCGCCACCATGTCCATGATGCCCGCTCGCGGGCTAGACGACCTCGGAGAGGATCTCGTCGGGGATGTCGAAGTTGGCGTAGACGTCCTGCACGTCGTCGTCCTCTTCGAGGACGTCGACCACGCGCAGCACCGACCTGGCCGCGTCGGGGCTGTCGAGCAGCACCGTCGAGCTCGGCAGCATCGTCGTGTCGGCCGACTCGACGGTGATGCCCGCCTCGACCAGCGCGGCCTCGACGGCCGGCACGTCGCTCGGCGGACAGGTCACCCGCCAGGTGTCGCCCTCGGCCACGATGTCCTCGACGCCGGCATCGAGCGCGGCCAGCATGATGTCGTCCTCGTCGACCGCCAGCGGCACCATCACGACGCCCTTGCGTTCGAACTGCCACGCCACCGACCCCGGCTCGGCGATCGATCCACCGTTGCGCTTGAGCGCGGTGCGGATCTCTGAGCCGGTGCGGTTGCGGTTGTCGGTCAGCACCTCGATCAGCACCGCGACGCCGTGGGGCGCGTAGCCCTCGTAGGTGATCTGCTCGTAGACGACGCCCTCGAGGTCGCCGGTCCCCCGCTTGATCGCCTTCTCGATGGTGTCGAGCGGGACCGAGCTGCTGCGCGCCTTCTGGTACATCGTGCGCAGCGTCGGGTTCATGTCGAGATCGCCGCCCCCTTGGCGGGCCGCCACCTCGACCTGGCGGATCAGCTTGGCGAACAGCTTGCCGCGCGCCTGGTCGGCCGCCCCCTTCTTGTGCTTGATCGTGGCCCACTTGGAATGACCCGACATCGCATGCCTCTTTCTGTTCTGGCCCCGTCAGCCTGGTCGATCCGACGCGTCGGCGTCGAACGTGGACAGGAACAGCTCGTGCAACCGCGTGTCGCCCGACAGCTCGGGGTGGAACGACGACACCACCACCGCGCCCTGACGGCAGCACACCGCCTGCCCCTCGACGGTGGCGAGCACCTCGACGCCGTCGCCCACCCGTTCGACCACCGGCGCCCGGATGAACACCGCGTGCAGAGGCGCGTCGAGCCCCGCGACCGCGAGGTCGGCCTCGAACGAGTCGACCTGGCGACCGAAGGCGTTGCGCCGCACGGCGATGTCGATGGCCCCGAAGCAGCGCTGGTCGGGGCGACCGTCGATGACGTCGTCGGCCAGCAGGATCATCCCCGCGCACGTGCCGAGCGCCGGCATCCCGTCGTCGAGACGGCGCTGGATCGGCTCGAACAGCCCGTTGGCGTCGAGCAGCTTCGAGATGGTGGTCGACTCGCCGCCCGGGATCACCAGGGCGTCGACCAGATCGAGCTCAGCCGGGCCGCGGACCTCGGCGCTGTCCACGCCCAGGCGCGCCAGCATGTCGCGGTGCGGACCGATCGCACCCTGCAGGGACAGCACGCCGACCCGCACCCGGAGGCTCACCCGCCGAAGCCGACGTCACGGCGACTACCAGCCCCGCTCGGCGAGCCTGGTGTCGAGCGTGCCGATCTCGAGGCCCGGCATCGCCTCGCCGAGGCCGCGGCTCACCTTGGCCACGATCTCGGGATCGCGGAAGTTGGTGGTGGCCTCGACGATGGCCTTGGCCCGACCGGCCGGATCGGAGCTCTTGAAGATGCCCGAGCCGACGAAGACGGCCTCGGCCCCGAGCTGCATGACGAGCGATGCGTCGGCCGGCGTGGCGATGCCGCCGGCGCAGAACATCGGGACGGGGAGCCGACCGATCTCGGCCACCTCCTGCACGAGCGGGCAGCGGCGCCTGCAGGCGCTTGGCCCAGTCGAACAGCTCGGCCGAATCGGCGGTGCGTGATCTTGCGGATGTCGCCGAGGATCGAGCGCAGGTGGCGCACCGCCTCGACGATGTTGCCGGTGCCGGCCTCGCCCTTGGAGCGGATCAGGCACGCGCCCTCGGAGATGCGGCGCAGCGCCTCGCCCAGGTTGGTGGCACCGCACACGAACGGCACGGTGAAGGCCCACTTGTCGATGTGGTGGGCCTCGTCGGCCGGGGTGAGCACCTCGCTCTCGTCGACGTAGTCGACGCCGAGCGACTGCAGCACCTGCGCCTCGGCGAAGTGCCCGATGCGGGCCTTGGCCATGACCGGGATGCTGACGGCCGCCTTGATGCCCTCGATCATCTCGGGGTCGCTCATGCGGGCCACGCCGCCGTCGCGCCGGATGTCGGCCGGCACCCGCTCGAGCGCCATGACCGCCACCGCACCGGCGTCTTCGGCGATCTTGGCCTCGTCGGGCCGCACGACGTCCATGATGACGCCGCCCTTGAGCATCTCGGCCAGGCCCCGCTTGACCAGCTGCGTGCCGGTCTGGCGCTGATCGGTGTGGTTCGTGTCAGCCATGGACCCAGTCTAGGGCCGCGCCAGGTCGGTTCTCGAAGCGATTGAGCCGAGGCCGAGCCGCCGCAGGAGCCCCGCCGCCCGAGCCTCGACGCCCGAGCTCAGTTGGGCAACATCAGCCAGGTGTGGGCGGTGCCGGGGTCGACGTCGGTCACGGCCGAGCCCACCTGGGGCAGAGCCACCCAGGTGCGTCCCGGAGGCAGGCCGAAGGGCTGGCCGCCGGCGGTGTGGAAGGCGAAGGGGCGGGTGTTGGTCGGCCGCGACCAGGTGATGGGGATCTCGCGGCCCTTGGTGAACACGATCCCGGTGCCGCTGCCGACCGTGAACGCCTGCGGCGACTTGGGGTCGGCGATCGAGACGCCGTAGTGCAGGAAGAGCACGACCACGTTGGGCGGCGCCACCTGCTGACCGTTCGAGTCGAGGGTGGCGCTGTGGGCGCGGTCGTGGAGCTGGTCGATCTGGTAGCGGGCCCAGCCGCCGTGGCGGGCGTCCCAGACGTAGGTGGCGACCACGCCTTCGCCGAAGTTGACCGTCACGCCGGCGACGCCGCGGGCGCTGGCCGGCAGCGGCGTCCCGGGCTTGGCGAAGGGCAGCATCGCCTGTGGCGGCTTCACGTCTGCCGGGCCCGAACTTCGCCAGCAGCATCGGCAGGCTCGTGTACAGGTTGTGGGGCGCCTGGCGGCTGTGGTCACGCCAGTACTCGGGCGGGTTGGCCCCCCGGCTGGCGTCGATCAGCAGACCGAGGCGGGCGGCCGAGGTCACCTGGCCGATGACCGTGGGGTTGCCGCCGGACCACGCCAGCAGCGGCGTGCCGAGCCCGGCCAACAGGTCGATGTCGCTGGTGCGGGCCGAGCGCACCGGGCCGACCGTCGCGGGCATGTTCGAGCCGAACACCAGGGCGTAGCGGGTGATGCCCTCGACCAGCAGCTCGAACACCATGTCGGCCTGGTTGATGCCCGTCTGGGGGCGGGCCCACGGGCTGTTGTCCATCTTGACGACGATGGCCGGATGCCGGTTGGTGGCCGGGTTGGCCATCGGCAGGCCGGTGAGCGGGTAGGTCGGGCCGTCGGGCTTGGCCGTGGTGGTGGTGGCGATCGTCGTCGAGGTCGTCGTCGTCGGATCGAGGGTCTTGGACGCCGCCTTCGAGCAGGCGGTGGCCAGCAGAGCGGCGACCAGCACCAGAGCGGGGGCGGTGAAGCGGCGTTTCACTGCGAACACCCTACGTAGCGGGTCGCGGCACAGGGTGGATGGCGGGCGCCACCGCGAGGGTCGGCCCGAGCGAGTCGCGGCCGGTCCGGCGGGGCGTGAACACGATCACCACACCCACCAGGACCACGATGGCCAGCGCCAGCAGGACGGCGGCGGCGATCGCCGACCCGATGATGAGCGACCGGCGGGGATCGCGCCGCGTGGGGCAGGTCGGCTCGGTCACATCTCCCGCAGCGCGGCGATGCGTTCGTCGATCGGCGGGTGCGTGTCGAACAGGTGCGACCACTTGCTCTTGCGCTGGTCGTCGCCCTCGTAGTGGTCCATCGGCTCCTCGATCCAGAGGTGGGCGGTGGCCCGGCCGTTCTCCTTGATGACGGTGTGGTCGTCGCGCAGCTTCTCGAGCGCGGAGATCAGCCCCGGCGGGTAGCGGGTCATCTCGACCGCGGACACGTCGGCCAGCGCCTCGCGCCGGCGGCTCACCGCGAACTGCATGAGCGTCGCGATCAGCGGGGCCAGCAGCGATCACGACGAGGGCCAGGCGAACATGATCAGCTGGGTTGCGGTCGTTGCCGCCGCCGCCGCCCTGGTTGTTGTTGCGCCGCCCGCCCATCATGCCGCCGAACACGAACCAGCGCAGCCCGAAGTCGCTCAGCGCCGCGATCACGCCGACCAGGCAGACCGCGATCGACGACACGAGGATGTCGTAGTTCTTCACGTGGCTGAGCTCGTGGGCCAGCACGCCCTCGAGCTCGACCCGGTTCATCTTGTCGAGCAGGCCCGAGGTGACCGCCAGCGACGCGTGCTTGGGGTCGCGACCGGTGGCGAAGGCGTTGGGGGCGGGGTCGTCGACGATGTACAGCTTGGGCTGGGGCAGTCCGCTGGCGATGCACAGGCCCTCGACCAGGTTGTAGAGCCGGGCGTAGGTGTGCGGGTCGGCCGGGCACCGCGTGGGTCATGGCCAGCGCGACCTTGTCGGAGTTCCAGTAGGAGACGAACGACGGCTCCACCGCTGACGAGCAGGGCGAAGACGAGCGCGAACGCGTAGCCCACCGGCCCGAGGTGGAACACGAGGCTGAAGGCGCCGGCCACGAGGACCACCAGCATCGTGAACGCGAGCATGAGCAGCGCGGAACGGCGTTTGTTCTGCTTGACCTGGTCGTACAGGGCCGAAGCCTCCGGAGGCGTGGAGCGAGGGGTGGATGCGCGAGGGACAGCTGGTGGAGCTAGAAGGAGACCTTGACGGGACCGCGTGAGTCGTCGTCGGCCTCGAAGTACTCCCGCTTCTCGAAGTGGAAGGCTCCGGCGATGATGTTGGCCGGGATCGACTGGATCTTGGTGTTGTAGCCGCGGACGGTGTCGTTGTAGAACTGCCGCGCGTAGGCCACCTTGTCCTCGGTGGAGGTGAGCTCCTCCTGCAGCTCGAGGAAGTTCTGGTTGGCCTTGAGGTCGGGGTAGGCCTCGGCCACCGCGAACAGCGACTTGAGCGCACCGGTCAGCACGTTGTCGGCCTGAGCGGCCGCGGCCGGACCCTGGCTCTGGGCCGAGATGGCGTTGGCCCGGGCCTGGGTGACGCCCTCGAAGGTGTCCTTCTCGTGGGCGGCGTAGCCCTTGACGGTCTCGACGAGGTTGGGGATGAGGTCGAAGCGACGCTTGAGCTGCACGTCGATCTGCGCCCAGGCGGCGTCGATCTTGTTGCGGAGCCGGACGAGACCGTTGTACGAGCCGACGAACAGGAGCGACGCCAGCACCACGATCACGACCAGCACGATGAGGATGATGATCATGGCCACATCATACGGCTGGGGTGATCCGCCCAGGCGGTCAGGCGATCAGGCGATGGTGCGGTACAGCTCGAGGTAGCGCTCGGCCAGCCGCTCCATCGAGAGCTCACGGGCCCGCTGGTCGCCCGAGGCCACGTACTGGGCGGCCAGCGAAGGCTCGGTCAGCATGCGCCGCAGGGCGTCGGCCAGGGCGCGGGCGTCGCCGGGCTCGACCAGCAGGGCGTCGCGACCCGACCGGGCCACGTTGGAGTACCCGGGCAGGTCGCTGGCCACCACCGGCGTCTCGGCCGCCATCGCCTCGAGCAGCACCACGCCGAACGACTCGCCCCGCAGCGACGGGGCGCAGAACACGTCGGCCCCCCGCATCCGGGCGGCCTTCTCGTCGTCGCTGACCCGACCCAGCCACTCGATGCGCGTGTCGCCGGCCACCCGTTGGCGCAGCAGCCCCGTCTCGGGCCCGTCGCCGGCGATCCACAGGTGCACCTGCGCCGGGCAGCTCGCTCATGGCCGCCAGCAGCACGTCGAGGCCCTTGCGCGGCTCGTGGCGTCCGATGAAGAAGATCGTGGGTCCCTCGGTCGGGCGGGGCGCCGCCTTCGAGAACGTCTCGACCTCGACCCCGTTGAACAGCACCGTGTAGTCGCCCCCGAGGGCGGCCTTGGCCATCCGCTCGGCGTCCTCGCTCACCGCGCAGCGCAGGTCGAGCTTCTTGGACAACCACTTCACGCCGGGCGAGAACCAGGTGTAGGCCTTGCTGCTGCCGGCGGCGTGGAACGTGCCGACGAGCGGCGCGGTCTTGAAGAACATGGCGGTCTGGGTCGGGCCCGGACACAGCGGCTCGTGCACGTGGACCACGTCGAAGGCCTCGTCGCGCAGCGCCCGGATGGTGCGCAGCTGCGCGGACGGGATCGGGCGCGATCGGCGCCACCGATCCGTTCGCCATGGTGGGCACGCTGTTGCCGATGGGCGTGACCCCGGCGTCGGGCGGCGGGCCGTCGCAGGGGCCGAGCACCCGGACGTCGTTGCCGGCGGTGCGCAGCGAGCGGGCCAGTCCGAGGATCTGGCCCTGCACGCCGCCGGGCAGCGACAGGCTGTAAGGGCTGATGATGCCGATGCGCACCACGCCACGGTAGCCCGATCGGCTTTTCGGCCCCTGAACCGCACCACCGGGTGGCTCTCAACGGCTCCAGTCGAGGTCGCGGACCGGACGCCGACAGGTGGGCGACGTCGATGACCTGACCGCTCGTCGTCGTCGACACGAGGGACAGTTCATCGACCGTGGGCGACGGCCAGCCAGTCGCCGGACCAGGCCATGGCTTCCACCCTGTCGGGCGAGATCCAGAGTTGGCTGCCGGGCGTCAGCGCCGACGGACCCCCGCTGGGCGCGACATCGACCCGCACCGCCCGACCCACGACGGACGCGTAGTGCGTCCCGTCGGGCGAGATGGCCACCGGTCCGACCCCAACGGCCGCGGCAGCAGGACGCCGGACGGCGCCGAACCTGTTCGAGGGTCGTCGTCCGAGCCGGTCCGGACGACGACCAGTCCGCTGTCGGTGCTGTCGGCCGCGATGGGTGTCGAGTCGTCAGACGGCGCCATGGAGCTCCCGCCGTAGAAGTCGTCGATCTGGCCGGGCTGGGCGATCCCCTCTGCTCGAAGCTCGGTGCTGATCCCGTCAGGGCTCGCACAGCGCCACGGATCGGCCGTCGTGCTCGTCTCACCAGCCGCCTGGCTCGGGAAGGCCGGGCAGCTGTGCCCCACCGGTCCGGCATCGTGCTTGATCAGCACCACGCCTTCGGGCCCGATGCTGAACCCGGCGAGGTACCCGTCGATGGCGCAGTAGCCCACCGGCGCGTCGGCCTTGACGGTGAACGGCAGGCTGACCGCCACCGTCGCAGGACGCTCCGACGTCAGGCGGTCGATGACGACCGAGCGGCCGTCGAGGCGACTGGCGTAGATCGAGCCGTCCTGGCCCCAGCGGGCCCACAGGTAGCGGTTCGGGTTCGGTCCGTGGGTGGGATAGCCCGCGGCCCACTGGGTCAGCGAGCCATCGTGGATCACGTCGACGCCGCCGCCGTCAGTCGTGCACGAGCAGGTCAGCGGTCGCCTGATGGCCAGTGCGACGAGGTCGCGCTGCGACGGCCAGACCATCCGGACCCGTCGGATCGTTCGTGATCGTGGCGAAGCATCGGGCCAGCGGCCCCGCCGCGATGATCGTGCCAGGAGTGGTCGCGACCTTCAGGCCCGACGACGCCGTGGTCGACGCCCGCCAGGCGACGAGACCGCCGAGTAGCGCGACCAGGACCACGACCGCGCCGGCGACGCGCACCGCCTGATGGTTTCGGCGTCGGCGCTGCACCGCTCGTCGACCTGACGTGACCGGCTCCTGTCCGGCCGCCATCTCGCGCAGGCTGCGCTCGAGCTCGTCAACGCGCATCGGGAACCACCTCTTCGTCGGTCTCGTCGTCGGATTCGGCCAGCTCGACCCGCAACCGGGCGTGGGCGGCGTGCAGGGTCGACTTCACGGTGCCGACCGACATGCCGAGGGCCTCGGCGATCTCGGCCAGCCGCAGGCCGGCCAGGTGACGCAGCACGACCACCGCGCGCTGTCGGGCCGGCAGTCCGGCCAGCACGTCGGCGACCCACATCGCCGACACGACGGTTGGCTCCGGCCCGGTCGCTTCTTCGGCTGCATCGGGCCGGGGTTCATGTTCTGCACGGCCGAGGGCGTGACGCGCGTGGCGCAGGGCCACCACATAGACCCACGTGCCCGGCCGGTCCATGTCGCCGACCCGACGCCACCTGCGCAGCGCCTTCTCGAAGCCGACCTGGGCCGCGTCCTCGGCGGCGGCGCGGTCGCCGAACACGATGGTGAGCGATCGCACCACCGGGTCGTACTGCTCGCCGAAGAACGCCTCGAAGTCAGCCACGCGACCCATAGAGTCGCGCCGACCGCCAAAGGTTCAGTCGACGCCGAGGTCCGCCCGCAGCTCGGCGGCCTTGGTGTCGATCACGCCGTGCAACCTCCGCTTGCCGTCGTCGTCGAGCCACGTGGCGTCGACGCCGTCGTGCGACACCGCCACCATCTCGTCGAAGCCCCACTCGTAGGCGGCCGACACCGCCGCGTACTCGCGCCCGAGGTCGAGGTCGGTCAGTGCCGGATCGTCGGTGTTGAGGGTGGCCAACAGCCCGGCCGAGCGCATGGCCGCGAACGGGTGGTCGCGCGAGGGTCGCCACCTTGTTGGCGATCACGATGTTGGACGTCGGACACACCGTGAGCGGGATGCCCTCGGCCGCGAAGCGCGCGACACGAGCGCGTCGTCCTGCATGATCGACAGCCCGTGGTCGATGCGTTCGGCCGACAGCACGTCGATGCAGTGGCCGATGGCCTCGGGCCCGGTGTCCTCGCCCTGGTGCGCAGTGAGATGGAGGCCGTTGCGTCCCGCCGTGTCGTAGGACGCCGCGAACGAGCGCGGGTCGACGCCGATCTCGGTCGAGTCGAGCCCGACCCCGATGATCCGATCGGCGCCCGGGGCCCCTTGTCGTCGCAGCTCGACCACGCCGTCGACCAGCTCGCGGCCGGCCTCGGGCCCGTAGGCGCGGTCGATGTCGGCGATCAGCATGCAGCGCGCGCCGGTCTCGGCCTCGGCCGCCTCGATCCCCTCGCCCAGGCCGGCCACGATGTCGGCCAGCGCGTGGCCGGCGGCCAGGTGGCGGGCCGGCGTGAAGAAGCTCTCGGCGTAGACCCGTCCGTGGGCGGCGGCGTCGGTCACGCTCTCGTAGGCGAGCCGGGCCCAGTCGGCCCGTTCGTGCAGGCAGCTCTGCACCAGCCAGAACACGGCCAGGAACTCGTCGAGCGAGCCGTACCGGTAGAGCTCGTCGAGGTCCGAGGTCGGCAGCGACACGCCGTTGGTGCGCGCCAGCTCGACCACGGTGGCCGGGCGCATCGTGCCTTCGATGTGGCAGTGCAGCTCGACCTTGGGCAGCTGGTCGAGCGCCTCTTCGAATGTGGTGGGCATGGGTGCGAGCCTAGAGAACGGCGCCGCCCCGCCCTCGCCCTCGACGTCGAGCGGTGCGACCCGCGACGCGCTGATCAGGCCGCCGGCTCGCCGGGGCGGGGATGGGGGCGGCCGATGGCGGCCAGGGCCTCGTAGTCGCTCGGCCAGTTGGGTGACTGCAGGTGCCACTGCTCGGGCGCCTGACGGATCAGACCCTCGAGCGCGAACGCCAGGTCCTGGGTGAGCCGGGTGACGTCCTCGCGGAACCGGCCGTGGCGCTCGAGGTCGAGCGGCGCGCCCGACGATGGCGTGATGGCCGGCGCCCTCGAAGTAGACGGCGGTGGGCAGGATCGGGGCGCCGGTGCGCAGGGCGATGGTCACCGGCCCGGGCGGCAGCGTGGTGCGCTCGCCGAGGAACTCGACCTCGACGCCGTCACCGGTGATGTCGCGGTCGGACAGCAGGCAGGTGATGTGGTTCGCCTTGATGGCGCCGATCACCTCGCTGCCGGCGTGGGGACCGAGCGGCACCACGTTCATGCCGAGGTCGCGGCGGAACTCGACGAAGAAGTCGAACAGCTCCTGGGGCTCGACCGCCTCGACCACCGCGGTCACCCGCTCTCCCATCACCTGGGTGAGCCAGAAGGCGGCCCACTCCCATCCACCGAGGTGGGGCAGGGCCAGGATCGGCCCGATGCCGGCGGCCAGCGCTCGCTCGATGTGGTCGTAGCCGTCGACCGCGAACCCCGCATCGATCTCGGCCGGCGACAGCTTGGGCAGCCGGAACGAATCGACCCAGTAGCGCATGTACGACCCGAACGTCTGGTGCACGGCGCGGCGGAGCGGCGCACCGGTGAAGTCGGCGCCGCGGGCCCGCTGCAGGTTGCGCTCGGTCAGCAGCCGTCGTTCGGTCGACACCTCCGCGGCGACGAACGCCGCCGCGGCGGCACCCACATCGGCGACGGGCCGGGGGACGGCTCGCACGAACGCGGATCCGGCCTTGTAGGTGGCCGACACCCGCTCGAAGCGCGGCGATCCCTGAGGCACCGGTGGACTCGCGGGTGCGGGGGCGGCGGTCGGGGGCGCGGTCAGGGCGTGCGGCGGTTGCCGAGCCGGCGCTGCCACATGGTCGAGCTGGCGCGACCCGAGCGGGCGGCGCGTGACGCACGCCGTCTGGCCAGTCGCTTCTGCGACACCTGCGGGCGCTCGATGCTGGCCTGGCGCCACACCTTGACGAACCGCTGCACGGCGGTCACCAGCGTGAGGGCCAGCATGATCCACAGCACGGCGATGAGCAGCGAGTCGAACAGCAGCCCGAAGCCGAGCAGGATGACGCGCTCGGCGCGCTCCATGATCCCGCCCTTGGCCTCGAAGCCGAGCGCCTCGGCCTTGGCCCGCTGATACGAGATCAGCAGCGACGCGGCCAACACGGCCATCGGGAGCAGGGACAGGTGACCCGGATGGGTGCTGGCCAGGTACCACGCCACGCCACCCAGAGCAACGAGTCCGAGACGCGGTCGGCGACCGAGTCGAAGAAGGCGCCGCGGGGCCCCGCGGTGCCGGAGGCCTTGGCCACCGCGCCGTCGAGCGCGTCGGGCAGGCCGGTGAGGATGAGCAGGAGCAGGCCGACCCGGAGCTGGCCGGCGCCGATGGCGACCGCCGCCCCGGCCGCCATGACCACGCCCAGCGCAGTGAGGTGGTCGGCGGTGATGCCGGTGCGGCGCAGGTTGGCGCCGATCGGGCGCAGGCCCTTCTCGATGTTCGCCTTGAAGCGACCGTCGAGCATGTGGACTCCAGAGTGGTGGGCATGCCAGGCCCGTGGAGCCCAGCAACGAGAACCCGATCAGGGTAGCGCGAGCCTCCCGGATCCCCCTGCCACCGGTCCGAGGGCCCGCTAGGGCTCCGATCCCGCTCCGGAGCGGTTCCGCCCGTCACGATCGACCTCGGTCGACCTACGCTCAGGAGGGACGCGAGACACGACGAGCACCCGGGGGGTGAGGCCTCGTGAAGCAGGTCCCGACGGACAAGATCCGCAACGTGGTGCTGGTGGGCCACAGCGGCGCCGGCAAGACGACCCTGGCCGAGGCCCTGCTGTTCGAGGCGGGCGCCACCAACCGGATCGGTCGGGTCGAAGACGGCACGACCGTGTGCGATTCCGACCCGGAAGAGCAACGCCGCCACCAGTCCCTCAACCTGGCCGTCGCTCCGTTCGAGTGGAACGACCACAAGATCAACCTGATCGACACCCCCGGCTACGCCGACTTCGAGGGCGAGGCGATGGCCGCCATGCGCGTGGCCGACCTGGCCGTGTTCGTGGTGAGCGCGGTCGACGGCGTCGAGGTGCAGACCACCAAGCTCTGGAAGCAGGCCGCCGCCCTCGGGCTCCCCCGCATGGTCTTCATCAACAAGCTCGATCGCGAACGGGCGTCCTTCGAGCGCACGCTCGACGAGGTCCGCCGCGTGTTCGGCGCCGGCGTCGCACCTCTCGAGCTGCCCATCGGCGAGGAGGCCGAGTTCCGCGGCGTGGCCGACCTGCTGACCGACACCGCCTTCACCTACGACATCTCCGCGCAGCGCCAGGCCGGTGCCAGCCCGTCGGACCGCCAGACGGTGCGCACGCCGGGCGAGATCCCCGACGAGATGGAGGCGCTCGAGCACCAGGTGCACGACAACCTGGTCGAGGGCATCGTCGTGGCCGACGACGACCTGCTCGAGAAGTTCCTCGACGGCGAGATCCCGTCGCTCGAGCAGCTCGAGCACACGCTGGCCCACGGTGTCGACATCGCCACGGTGTTCCCCGTCATCTGCGGATCGGCCACCGCCCGCGTCGCCATCGACCGCCTGGCCGACTTCATCTGCGAGATCGGACCGTCGCCGCTCGATCGGCCCGCCGTCGAGGTCGAGGCCGGCGGAACGACCGTCGAGATCGCACCCGACACCGCCGGGCAGCCCTTGGCCTTCGTGTTCAAGACGATCGCCGACCGCCACGTCGGCCAGATCTCGCTGCTCAAGATCCTGTCGGGCACCATCAAGACCGACGAGCACCTCGTCAACCCTCGGTCGGGCGCCGACGAGCGTCTGCACGGCCTGTTCGCGATACGGGGACGCGAGCACCTCGACATCGACGCGGCCGTGGCCGGCGACATCGCGGCGGTGGCCAAGCTGTCGGGCACCGCGACCGGCGACACCCTCGCCCCCAAGGGCACGCCGGTGCGCGTGCAGCCCCTGCCGCGGCCCGAGCCGGTGCTGGCGGTGGCCATCATGGCCCGCACCGCCGCCGACGAGGACAAGCTGGCCAACGCGCTGCACCGCCTGCTCGACGAGGACCCCGCGCTCGTCGTCGAGCGCAACGACGAGACCCACCAGACCATCCTGCGGGGCATGGGCGAGACCCACCTGCAGATCACCCTCGAGAAGCTCGAGCGCAAGTTCGGCGTCGCCGTCGACCAGGAAGAGGTGCGGGTGCCGTACCGCGAGACGGTCACCACCTCGGCCGAGGCCGAGGGCAAGTACAAGAAGCAGAGCGGCGGGCACGGGCAGTTCGGGGTGGCCAGCCTGCGCGTCGAGCCGCTCGACCGCGGCGCCGGCTTCGAGTTCGTCGACAAGATCGTGGGCGGTGCCATCCCCCGCCAGTTCATCCCGGCCGTCGAGAAGGGCGTCGAGGAGGCGATGGTCGAGGGTGGGGTGTTCGGCTACCCGGTGGTCGACGTGCGCGTCTACTGCGTCGACGGCAAGTACCACCCCGTCGACTCGTCCGAGATGAGCTTCAAGATGGCCGGACGGCTCGGCTTCCGCGAGGCGCTCGCCCAGGCCGAACCCGTGATCCTCGAGCCGGTCTCACTGCTCGAGGTCACCGTCCCGACCGAGCTGCAGGGCGATGTCATGGGCGATCTCAACTCGCGGCGGGCACGCGTGCAGGGCACCGAGGCGGGCGACACGGGCGAGCAGATCATCGTGGCCCTCGTGCCGACCGCCGAACTTCGGCGCTACGCCGTCGACCTTCGCTCGCGCACGAGCGGACGGGGCCGCTTCACGGTGCAGCACGACCACTACGACGTGCTGCCCTCGCACCTGGTCGACGCGGTGGCCGGTGCCAATCCGTCGCGTGCCAGCGTGCACGTGTGATCCTGATCCACTCCCTGTCCACCGCGCCCACCTCCCGAGGACTGCCCACCCGATGAGCTCGCTCGACCTGTCCCGCCTGGCGCCCGCCGACGCGGAGGTCGCGCTGCGCTCCTACGGCCGGCGTTACCGCGCCGAGCTGGCGGGCGGACCTGACGACGACCGGGCCGACGAGCTGGCCAACCGCATCGGCCCCGACGGCGTCAGCGCGCTCGACGTGGTCAGCGACGTGACCCGCACCCTCGGCGTGCTCGATGCCGAGCTGCGCCGCACGCTCACCCTCGACGACGTCGTCCTGCACCCGGCGGTGTCCGAACCGTCGCTCCGTCACTGGGACGCGCCGGCCAGCGACACCGTCGACGAGGCCCTCGACCTGCTCGAGCGCGAGACGGGCGGCCTGGTCGACACGATGCGCCTGGCCACCACCGCCGAGGACTGGACCCGTACCGGATCGGTCGCCGGCGGGGGCGCGGTCAGCGCGCTCGACCTGGTCAAAGAGGCCGTCCGGGTGGGCGCCGAAGGGCTCGACCGTGTGCGCCTGGTGCTGGCCTCGGTGCGGCGCTGAGAACGGATCTGCGGTGGTGGGCCATCGAGCGCGATCGGGGTAAGGTGCTGGGCGAGGCGGCGTTGCTTGTGGAGCGAGGAGGCATCGGGTCCGGTCATCTACTCCACTGACCGGGCCCGATCGCGCCCGGTCACAGGTCCAGCCGCCGTCAGTCGCGCAGCCGACGCGATGTAACCGTTAGGCTCTCGCATCGTCGATGTACCCAACTGGGATGGGGAGGTCGCGACATGCGTACGACTGGGGTTCGTCGCCGTTGGTGTGTTCTTGCGGTGTCCGCGCTCGTGTGCGGGAGCACGTGGCTGATGAGCGCCGGCCCGGCCTCGGCCAGCACCGCCTCGGTGCACGATGACGCCAGCTTCCGGGCTGCGTTCTCTGATGTCAGCACGCCCGTGACCGAGATCGACCTCACCGCGGACATCCAGATGAACTGCGCCTCGGGTGTGTTCGACCGTGGAGGCTCGCCTCCGGCCGACGACCTCACCATCAACGGCAACGGCCACACCATCACCGGCGCCGGGTGCAACAGCCAGGTCCTGCTCAACGGCGGAAATGGCTCGCTCACCCTCGACGACGTCACCGTCACCGGCGGGAACCTCACCGACACGTGCTCGATCGGGGGGGCCGGTGTGCAGTCGAACGGCGACATCCACCTGATCGACGCGCAGGTCGTGAACAACACCACCACGACCACCGCTGACGACAGCGCCTGCCAGGTGGGCGGCGGTGGCATCTCGATCAACGACGGCAGCACCGTCACGATGGTGAGTTCGACCGTTGCCGACAACCACGCCATCTGCACCTCCGCGTGCGGGTCCGCGGACGGCGGCGCCATCTATGCGCACAACGACACGGTGACGCTGCAGAACTCGACGGTGACGGGCAACACCACCAGCGCCTCGACCAACACCTTCGCCGGCGGCATCGAGGCGGCGGCCGTCACCACGGTCTACTCGACGGTGGCCCGCAACTCCGCCAAGGTCGGCGCCAACATCGATCTGTCGAACTCCGCCGTCGAGAACGGCCCCACATCGTTGACGTCGTTCGCATCGGTCATCGCCCTGCCCCTGGGCGGCGGGGAGAACTGCAGCAACTTCGGCGAGAACCTCACCGTGACGTCCAACGGCTACAACCACGACGACGACGGAAGCTGTGGGTTCGGGTCCGGCAAGGGCGACCAGTCCGACGCGGGCGATCCGCTGCTCGGAGCACTGGCCAGCAACGGTGGACCGACCCAGACGCTGCTGCCCCAGACCGGGAGCCCGCTGATCGATGCGGTGGCCATCGCCGACTGCTCGAGCGACGGCGCCTCGTCGATCGACCCGCTGGTCGACCAGCGCAGCTACCCCCGACCGTTCGGCACCGGCTGCGACATCGGCGCCGTCGAGGTGCAGCCCCCGCCGACCACCACGACGACCGGCTCCGGCTCGCCCACCACGACGGTCCCGGGCTCGGCGCCTGCCGCGGCCGCAGTCGCGGCGACGCCTGCCTTCACCGGCTAGCTCCCGGCCAACTGGCCCGAGCGCCACACGGACGGCTCAGCTCTCGGCGCGACGCGTCAGTCGTACTGCGACCAGTCCTCGGGGTTCTCCTCGACGAACCACTCGAGCACGCGGCCGTCGACGCCGTCGACCAGCACCAGACCTCGCTGCAAGGGCGGGTCCTCGGCCGAGTAGAGCAGGATGCGCCAGGTCGGGCGGCTGAGCAACCCGCGCCAGCCCATCTGCGCCGACGCGTGGCCGACGGGGAACCCGACCTGCTTGACCGATTCGACCAGCGCGTCGCGTTCGTCGACCGTCAGGTCCCATCCGGTGACGATCGAGTAGGCACCGAAGAGCCCCAGGCCGATGGCGGCAGCCAGGAACCCGTCGTTGATCGAGGATCTGCGGTCCGGAGCGATGCGTCAGCCACAGCGCCAGGCACCCCACCGCCAGCACCAGGTAGATGACACCGGGAACCCGGCGCCGGCTGTTGTTGGGGAACATGTAGGGACCGACGTAGCCCGACGCGTCGAGGTCCTCGGGCAGTGCGTCGCGGACGTCGTCCTCGGACAGCGGGTGCGTCACCGGATCCTCGTCCGGTTCGGGCGAAGGCTCGGGTTGCGGCTGGGCGTCGTCGGCCATGAGGGCTCCGACGGTACCCGCGGGGCCTCGCACCCCCGAAACCGGGCGTGAAAACACGCGAAAGCGCCACGCAAAGATGCCCGGTTTCGGAGGGTCGGGAGCTCAGGCAGGCCAGGCGGCGCGGAGCTTGGCCCAGCTCGACCCGAGGGTCTCGGGCATCACCCTCGTCTCGGCCACCGCGGTCATGAAGTTGGTGTCGCCCGACCATCGGGGCAGGGCGTGGACGTGCAGGTGCTCGGGCACCCCGGCGCCGGCGGCCTGGCCGAGGTTCAGCCCGACGTTGACCCCGTCGCAGCCGTAGGCGGCGCGGATGAGCCACGACGGCCGAGCGCACCTCGCGCCACAGCTCGTCGTAGGTCTCGTCGTCGAGCTCGTCGAGCTCGGCGCAGGCGCGGTCGGGCATCACCAGCACGTGGCCGTTCGTGTACGGGTAGGCGTTGAGCAGGGTCGAGCATCGACGCGCCCCGGTGCACCACGAAGCCCTCCTCGTCGGGGAGCGCCAGGATCCGCTCGAACAGCGATCCCTCCCCCGGCGGCGCGCCCTGCGGCTCGGCCGTGGCACCGTCGCCGCTCGTGACGCTCTCGATGTACGAGCGGCGCCAGCCGGCCCAGAGGTGGTCGAGGCCCTCGCTCACAGAGCGACCATCAGTCGGTTCACGGGGCGGACGTCGGTCGGATCACGATGGCGGTCACCCGACCTGGAGGTGCCCGACGACGTCGGCGGCCAGCCGGTCGACGAACGCGTCGACGGCCACCCCGCGCTCGGGTGCGTCGCTGCCCCGGGCGTTGACCCCGACCGTCGAGTGCTCGACGTCGTCGTCGCCGACCACGAGCACGTACGGCAGCTTCTCGAGCTTGGCGGCGCGGATGCGCTTGCCGAGCGACTCGTCGGCCGTCACCACGTCGGCGCGGTAGCCCTCGGCCCGCAGTCGATCGGCGATGCGCCGCGCGTAGGTGTCGTGGTCGTCGCTGACCGGCAGCACCCGTGCCTGCACCGGCGCCAGCCAGGGCGGGAAGGCGCCGGCGTAGTGCTCGACCAGCACCCCGAAGAACCGCTCGATCGAGCCGAACAGCGCGCGGTGGATCATGATCGGGACGTGGCGCTCGTTGTCGGCGCCGATGTACTCGATGCCGAAGCGCTGGGGCGTCTGGAAGTCGAGCTGGATCGTCGACATCTGCCACGTGCGCCCGATGGCGTCGCGGGTCTGCACCGAGATCTTGGGGCCGTAGAACGCGCCGCCGCCCTCGTCGAGCACCAGCTCGAGGTCCTTGCCCTCGGCCACCCTGCGCAGCGTCTCGGTGGCCTCGTCCCACTCGGCATCGGTCCCGACCGCCTTGCCCTCCGGCCGGGTCGACAGCTCGAGGTAGAAGTCGTCGAGGCCGTAGTCGCGCAGCAGGTCGAGCACGAACTCGAGGGTGCTGGCCAGCTCGGTGGCGCATCTGCTCCTTGGTGCAGAAGATGTGGGCGTCGTCCTGGGTCATGCCCCGCACCCGGGTGAGGCCGTGCACCACCCCTGACTTCTCGTAGCGGTACACCGTGCCGAACTCGAACAGCCGCAGCGGCAGGTCGCGGTAGCTGCGCTGCTGGCTGCGGTAGATCAGGACGTGGAACGGGCAGTTCATCGGCTTGAGGTAGTAGTCCGTGCCGCCGTCGAGCTGCATCGGCGGGAACATGCCGTCGGCGAACCAGTCGAGGTGGCCCGACGTCTCGAACAGCGTCCGCCTTGGTGATGTGGGGCGAGTACACGAAGTCGTAGCCGGCCTGCTCGTGGCGCTGGCGGCTGTAGTCCTCCATGAGCCGCCGGATCAGGCCGCCCTTCGGATGGAACACGGCCAGGCCCGACCCGATCTCGTCGGGGAACGAGAACAGGTCGAGCTCGGCACCGAGCTTGCGGTGGTCGCGCTTCTCGGCCTCGACCAGGCGCTCGAGGTACGCGGTCAGCTCCTTCTTCGAGGCCCACGCCGTGCCGTAGATGCGCTGCAGCATCGGGTTCTTCTCGTCGCCGCGCCAGTACGCGCCGGCCACCCGCATGCAGCTTGAAGTGGCCGAGCCGGCCGGTGTCGGGCACGTGGGGGCCGCGGCACAGGTCGATGAAGCGGGGCGGGTTGGCGTAGGTGCGCACCAGGCCCGTCTCGGTGGCCGACATGGGATCGTCGGCCTGGCCCTTGATGATCTCGAGCTTGAACGGGTGGTCGCGGAACAGCTCGAGCGCCTCGGCCTCGGGGATCTCGTCGCGCACGAACGGCTGGCGCTCGGCGATGATCTCGCGCATGCGGGCGTCGAGGCGCTCGAGGTCGTCGGGCGTGAAGGTCTCGCCCCCGGGCAGCTGGAAGTCGTAGTAGAAGCCGTCGGCGATGGGCGGGCCGATGGCGAAGGTGGCGCCGGGGAACTCGTCGAGCACGGCCTGGGCCAGCACGTGGGCGGTCGAGTGGCGCAGCGTGAACAGCCCGCGATCGCTCTCCTCGACGACGATGGCCACGTCGTCGCCGTCGGCCAGGACCCAGTCGAGGTCGCGCTCGACCCCGTTGACGCTGGCGATGACCGCGGCCTTGGCCAGCCGCGGCCCGATCGCCGCGGCCAGGTCGGCCGCGGTCGAGCCGGCGGGCAGGCGCCGATCCGAACCGTCGGGCAGCGTGATGGTGATCTCGTCGGTCGTGCAGCCACGCCCCGAGCCTAGAGGGTGCTCAGACCGCGACTGCCACCGGTATCTGCGTCGTCTCGGCCGGCATCGTCTCGGCCCGCTTGGTGGCGTAGGTGTCGACGTACTCCTGGCCCGAGAGCTCGCGGATCTCGTACATCAGCTCGTCGGTGATCTCGCGCAGCACCAGCCGGTTGCGGGCCTGGTCGCGCGTAGCGGGCCGTCGAGATCGGCCGACCGAGCCGCACCCGCATGACCTTGAACGGCTTGGGCAGCGACGAGTCGGGCCGCTGCACCTCGAGCGTGCCCTGCAGGCCGACCGGGATGATCGGGCAGCCCGGTGCGCATGGCCAGTCGGGCCACGCCGGTGTGGCCCTTGTGCAGCTTGCCGTCGCGTGAACGTGTGCCCTCGGGATAGATGCCGAACAGCTCGCCGCGCCGGAGCACGCGCCCGGCGGCGCTCGAGCGCTCGGTTGGCCGCCGATCCGCCGCCGCGGTCGATGGGGATCATGCCGAGCGCCGGGAAGATGTACTTCGTCTTCCAGTCGTCCATGTACTCGGCCTTGCCCACGAAGGTGATGCGCCGAGGCAACGAGGTGGCCAGGACGAAGTGGTCGAGGACCGAGAGGTGGTTGGGGGCCAGGATGGCGCCGCCCGTCGGCGGGCAGGTGCTCGAGCCCCTCGACCTCGATGCGCCACAGGAACGAGAACAGGGGGTCGAGCACCGTGCGGGCGGCGCCGTAGAGCTGACCCACCTCGCGTCCCATCCCTCTCACCTCGTCTCGTGGCTCGTCGTCACATGTCGGCCGGAACGGCCGAGGCTCCGGCCGCATCCGGGTGCGAGTCTGCCTCACCCGCGTTGGGCCTGCCGATCAGTTCTCCGTCCGGTTCGGCCGATCGTCACCCGACCGGACGGCGCTCAGACGGTCGGCTCGCCCTCGAGGAACACGCCGAGGAGCGCGGCTGCGGCGGTCGACCGGCTCGCCCCGCTCGACGGCGGCGTCGATGGCGGCCACGGCGCCGGGGGTGTCGAGGTCGTCGTCGAGGCGGGCCCGGACCTCGTCGAGGGCCGACTCGGTCGGCGCCCCCGACGGCGACGCGGCGAGCCAGCGGTCGAGGCGGGCGGCCGCCCGCGGCATCAGCGTCGTCGTCCCACTCCCACGAGTCGCGGTAGTGGTGCTCGACGATGGCCAGGCGGATGGCCCGGGCGTCCCAGGTCTTGAGCAGGTCGCTGATGAACACGAGGTTGCCGAGCGACTTGGACATCTTCTCGCCGTCCATGCGGACCATGGCCTGGTGCATCCAGTGGCGCACGAACAGCTGGCCGGTGGCGGCCTCGCTCTGGGCCGCCTCGCACTCGTGGTGGGGGAAGATCAGGTCGGCCCCGCCGCCGTGCAGGTCGATCGTGGTGTCGAGCTCGCGCAGCGCCAGCGCCGAGCACTCGATGTGCCAGCCCGGTCGACCCGGCCCCCACAGCGACTCCCACGACGGCTCGTCGGGCGCCGACGGCTGCCACAGCACGAAGTCGAGCGGGTCGCGCTTGTTCGGATCGTCGAGGTTGCCGCCGCGCTCGCGCGGCCAGCACCAGCATCTCGTCGCGGTCGAGGTGGCTGATCTGGCCGAACCGCTCGAACTTGTTCACGTCGAAGTAGACCGAGCCGCCGCTCTGGTAGGCGTAGCCCTGGTCGAGCACCATGCCGATGAAGCCGCGGATGTCGGCGATGGCCGAGGTGGCGCGCGGCTCGCTCCAGCACTCGATCACGTTGAGGGCGAGCATGTCGCCGTCGAAGCGGGCCACCTCGGCCGCGGCCAGGTCGAGGTAGTGCACGCCGAGCTCGCGGGCCTTGCGCAGCAGGTCGTCGTCGACGTCGGTGATGTTGCGCACGCAGCGGGTCTCGTGGCCGAGGTCGCGCAGGCGGCGCTGCAGCACGTCGTAGGTGACGTAGACCGCGGCGTGGCCCGAGGTGGGTCGCGTCGTACGGCGTGATCCCGCACGTGTACATCAGCACGAGCGGGCCCGGCTCGAAGGGCACGATCTCGCGGCGGGCCGTGTCGTAGAGGCGCATCACGTCGGCAGGCTAACGGGCCGGCCGGCGGAGTCGGTGGTCCGGCTCAGTCCTCGTGGATGCCGGTGAACTTCACCGCGGCCCGGGTCTTGTAGCGGATGTTGAGCTGCAGCAGCACGGCGGCGAAGGCCTCGATGGGGGCGGCGTTGGACAGCTGGCCGGCGTCGAGCGGGCGCATGTTGGGGATCTTGCGCGACGATCTCGCAGGTGGCCTCGGTGGCCTCGCGGTGGTCGGAGCAGATCAGCACGTCGCTCTCGACGGGCTGCGACAGGTCGCCCAGCTCCTTGGCCGGCACGTGGTGGAACCCGGCCGCCACCTTCGAGCGGGGCACCGCGGCCTGCACGCTGGCCGCCACCGAACCACGCGGCGGCACCAGCGGCTGGAACTCGTTGCCGACCTTGGCCAGGGCGTTGGCCATCGAGATGACGACCTTGCCCTGGAGCTGCCGCGACACCGCCAGCGCGGTGGCGGCCGCCGCGTCCCACGGCGTGGCGATGACGACGAGGTCGGCCGTCGGCCGCGCCCGTCGTTGTCGGCCGCGTCGATCACCAGGCCGCGCCCGTCCCACCGCTCGAGCAGGGTGTCGCGGATCTCCATGGCCCGGTAGCGCGACCGCGAGCCGACGACGACCTCGAACCCGACCGACGCCAGGCGGGCCGCCAGGCCGCTCCCCGCGGGACCGGTGGCTCCCAACACTCCGATTTGCATCCGAACAGACTAATTGTCTTCCCGCACGGGGCCCCAAACACACTTGCTAGCCCGCACGGGGCCCCAACCCCGTGCTCCTCCACTCGGCGGGGACCCCAACCCCGCCCGTGGCCGTCGACGTGTCGGCCCGTCGACGGGGCCCCGACCGCCGTGGTCTCCGCCGGCGTGGCCGTTGGCGTGCCGGCGTGGCCGTTGGTGTGCCGGCGTGGCCGTCTGGTGCTGCTGCCCGTGCGGCCGGAGGGCGGCGGGTAACGTGCCCGCACCGTTCACGGTCGGAGGGTCCATGGGTCTGCTCGACGGCAAGCGCATCGTCATCACCGGCGTCCTGACCGACGCGTCCATCGCGTTCGCCGTGGCGCGGCTGGCCCAGGCCGAGGGAGCCGAGATCGTCCTCACCGGTGCCGGGCGGGGGCTCTCGCTGACCCGGCGCACGGCGCGCAAGCTCGCCACCGAGCCCGACGTGCTCGAGTTCGACGTCACCGACCCCGACCAGGTCGGTGCCCTGCACGACGCCCTGGCGGCGCGCTGGGACCGCGTCGACGGCGCGCTCCACGCCATCGGCTTCGCGCCCGAGGTCTGCCTGGGCGGCACCTTCCTCGACGCGCAGTGGGCCGACGTGTCGGTGGCCGTGAACATCTCGGCCTACTCGTACAAGGCGCTGGCCGACGCGGTCGCCCCGCTCATGACCGGCGGCGGCTCGCTCGTCGGACTCGACTTCGACGCCACCGTCGCCTGGCCGGCCTACGACTGGATGGGCGTGGCCAAGGCCGCGTTCGAGTCGACCTCGCGCTACCTGGCGCGCTACCTCGGGCCGCAGGGCATCCGCGTCAACCTGGTCGCGGCCGGGCCGCTGCGCACGCTGGCCGCCAAGTCGATCCCCGGCTTCTCACAGTTCGAGGACGTGTGGGACCCGCGCTCCCCCTCGGCTGGGACGTCGAACGATCCCGTCCGCCGTGGCCAAGGCGTGCGTCGCCCTCCTGTCGGACTGGTTCCCGTCCACCACCGGCGAGATCGTCCACGTCGACGGCGGCTTCCACGCAACTGGAGCTTGACAGCGCGGGCTACGTGTCTTCGGGGTGGAGGTGGGCGGGGTTGGCAACGGTGAGCTTGGCGACCACGTCGGCCCAGACCGAGGCGCGGGCGGCGGCCAGCCAGTCGCCGTCCAGTGGTCGACCGTCGAGCTCACCCTCACGGATGGCGGCGGCCAGCTCGGCGTCGTCGGTCACGCCGAGAGCGAGGAGGCGCGCCGCGTGCCCGATCCGACGGGCGAGCTCGTCGTCGGACAGCTCACGCTCGACCATGGCCAGCACCCGGGCAGCCACGCGGGCGTGGAACTGCACGCGCCCTTCGGTCGCCGCCATCACATCGCCCTCGAGGAACTCGCGCACGGCCTCGACCAGCTGTCCGGCGCTCGGCTCGTCGTGCAGGGCGGGCATCGGCGTGACGTCGCCTGCGCCCGGCGGGCCAGCGGGCTCACCTGCATCCGCGCCGGCGGGCCTCGCCCCGACGAGGCCGAGCAGGTCGTACTCGTTCTCGCACACCCGGCGCCCGATGGCGGCCAGCTCGACCGATCGGCTGGCGCCGGTGAGGTGGCTCGACGCCTGCAGGATGCAGATCACGCCCCAGCGGAGGGTGCCGAGCGCCTCCCACCAGCGCACGACGACCGGATCGACCGCCGCGCCGGACGCCTCGGCATAGGCGTCGAACAGCTGCGTCGTAGGTGCCCACGCCGGCCACCGGCAGGTCCGACCCGAAGCGCCACGCCCGCACGCACAGCCAGCCGAGGTCCTCCATGGGATCGCCCAGATGGGCCAGCTCCCAGTCGAGCACGGCGGCCAGGCCGTCGGCGTCGATCATCAGGTTGCCCAGCCGGAAGTCCCCGTGGACCACCACGTGCTCACGGGCGGGTGGGCGGTGCTCGTCGAGCCAACGCAGCCCGAGCTCGAACGCCGGATGCGGCTGGCCCAGCGCGTCGAGCAGGCCCCGGAGCTGCTTGACCGGATCGTCGCCGCGCAGGTGGGGCGCGGCGGTCACGGGAGTCAGGTGGATGGCTGCCAGAGCGCTGGCGCACTGCGCCACCATCGCGACGCGGGCGTGGGCGAACTCGTCGTCGCGCAGGATGCGCCGGGCGATGGTCTCGCCCGCCACCCGTCGCATGACGAGGAAGGGCGCGCCGATCACCTCGACGTCGTCCGAGGCCGCCACCACCTCGGCCACCGGCACACCGCCCGCCTTGGCCGCCGTCAACAGCTGCGCCTCGCCCTCCATGCTGAACGTCGTGCTCAGCACGCCGGCGCGCACACGTTGGAGGATCAGCGGCTCTCGTCGCCCGTCGAGCGCGTCGAAGAGCTCGAGCTCCCACGTCTCGCGCGATGCACCGCCGGACAGGCGGCGCAACCCGCGCACCTCGACCGCCTCGCGCTCGAGCCGCGCTGCGAGGAAGTCCCCCAACGCGACCGCGACGTCCTCGGTGACCACGCCGCGGACGCTACTTCGCCTCAATCGCCGAACCAGACCTGATCCCGCGCCAGGTAGCGGCCCCATCCGGGCTCGCCGCAGAACGTGCCGTCCCGCGCCACCACGCGGCCGCGCGACACGACCACCTCGGGCCAGCCCGGCGACTCCATCCCCGCGTAGGGCGAGTGGTCGGTCCGCATGTGCAGGTCCGAGGCCTCGAAGGACTGCGTCCGCTCGGGGTCCCACACCACGACGTCGCCGTCGGACCCGACCCGGAGCGACCCCTTCCGGGGCCAGAGCCCGAAGGTCCGGGCCGGCGCCTCGGCACACAGACGCACCCAGTCGGCGACCGTGATGTGTCCGGCGCGCACCCCCTGCCAGACCAGAGCCAGCCGGGTCTCGATCCCGGGCAGCCCGCCCGGGATCTCGGTGAAGTCGGCCCATCCCTCCGGCCGTCCGGCGGTGCCGGCGCGTCGGTCGTGCATCCAGAACGGGCAGTGGTCGGTGGCCACCGTGTGCACCCACCCGGCGCCGAGCCCGTGCCACAGCTCGTCGCGGTGCCAGCCCTCGCGCAGCGGCGGCGTGCACACGAAGTTCTCGGCGCCGTCGCCGACGAGGCGCCCGACGTCGAGGTGCAGGTACTGCGGGCAGGTCTCGGCCATGATCGTGACGCCGCGCTCCTGGGCCTCGCGGACGGCGGCCAGGGCCGGGGCCGAGCTGACGTGCACGATGTAGATGGGGGCCTCGAGCCGCTCGGCCAGCGCGCCCGCCCGCGCCGTCGCCTCGCCCTCGACCTCGGCCGGGCGCGGTCAGCGCGTGCTCGATGACATCGGTCTGCCCGTCGCGCAGCGCCGCCCGTTCGAGTGCCGTGATCGCGGCGCCGTTCTCCGCGTGCACGGTGACGAGACCACCCTGGCGGCCCGTCACGCGCAGCACGTCGACGATGACGTCGTCGTCGACCTGCAACGTGTCGGGATAGGCCATGTAGAGCTTGAACGAGGTGATCCCCTGCTCGACGCACGTCGGCGACCTCGCCCTCGGCGGGACGGTCGACCAGCGTCATGTGGAACCCGTAGTCGATGGCCGCTGCCTCGGCCCGGATGCGCCACTCGTCCAACGCGTCGAAGAGGGGCTTGGCCGCGTCGCGTCGTCACGTACTCGATCACCGTGGTGGTCCCGCCGACCGCGCCGGCGGCGGTGCCCGAGCCGAAGTCGTCGCTCACCTCGGCCGCGCCGACCTGCAGGTGCAGGTGGGTGTGGGCGTCGACCCCGCCGGGGATGACCAGCCGTCCGGCGGCCGGCGATGACCTCCTCGCCCCGCCCAGGCGCGAGCCCGGGACCGACCTCGGACACCCGGCCGTCGGCCGCCGAGGCGGACGTCGGCGACCCGCTCGCCGTCGACGATCGACGACGGTGCCACCTGCGATCAGCACGCCGCGGCCCGCTCGTTGCCGCTGGCACTAGGGTGCCCCGGATGGAGGATCCGACGCCGGCACACACCCATGTCGACGACGTGTACGACACCTCGTCGCGCGGTCGATCGGGAGGTCCTCACCTGGTCGCCTGTTCGGCGACGCCTCCCGCCAGCTCGCCAGCCAGGTCGTCGACGAGCGGGTTCCGCCCCGACATCATCCTGGCCATCGCCCGCGGCGGGCTGACCGTGGCCGGCGCGCTCGGCTACGCGCTGGGCATCAAGAACTGCTTCGCCATCAGCGTCGAGTACTACACGGGCGTCGACGAGCGCCTCGACGTGCCGGTGGTGCTGCCGCCGATGCCCGACCTGATCGCCGTGCGCGACCTCAACGTGCTCATCGCCGACGACGTGGCCGACACCGGCGACACCCTGTCGATGGTCGACAAGATCATCCAGCCCCACGTCCGCGAGGCCCGCTCCGCGGTGCTCTACGCCAAGTCCCGCTCGATCATCGTCCCGACCTACACCTGGCGGCGCACCGACGCGTGGATCACCTTCCCTGGTCGGCCGACGAGCCGCTCGTCGGTCCCGAGCCGACCGGCGGCTGAGGACCGGGCGCACCGTGCAGGTCGTCGCCGAGTTCACCATCGAGCCGTTCGTCGAGGGATCGCCGGGGCCGCATGTCCAGGCCGGTCTCGATGCCGTGCGAGCGGCCGGGTTCGAGCCTGACGTCGGCCCGTTCGGCAGCACCGTCACGGGCGACCTGGGCGCCGTGAGCGCGGCGCTGACCGAGCTGCTCAGCGCCGCCACCGACGCAGGAGCCACGCGGGTGTCGGTCCAGATCTCGCGGGTCGAGCCCGACCCCGACTCGTGAGAGGCGCCGGTCATCCGGCCTCGGGCCGGTTCAGGTAGTTGTAGACGGTGAACCGGCTGACGCCGAGCACCTCGGCCACCTGCTCGACCGACTTGCGCAGCTGGAAGGCGCCCCGGTCGTTGAGCAGCTTGACGGCGCGCTGCTTGTCCTCGCGGTCGAGGTCGACCGAGCGGGCTGCCGAGCTCGCGCTCGACGGCGGCGAGGTACCAGTCGATGTCGCGCGACCGCTGACCGCAGGCGCACCCCGCCGACCACCTGGCCGGACCACTCGAGGCGGATGTCGCCGGCGTCGAGATCGCCCGGCTCGACCACGGTGGCGCCGATCGCGTCGGCCAGGGGCCGGATGGCGTCGAGCAGCGGATGAGCCACGGCGTCACGGTAGTGAATCCCGGTGCGCGAGGCTGGCCCCGTGGACCCTGCGCCTGTGCCACCGACCGACCTCCGCCCGGCCCCGTTCGCAGCGGCGACGCGGGCCGCCGGCGTCCTTCGCGAACGTGTCGGCGTCGAGCGCTTCGACGTGGCGGTCGTGCTCGGATCTGGCCTCGGCACCTTCGCCGACGCCCTCGACGACAGCCAGCGGCTGCCCATGGCGGACCTCCCCGGTTTCACCAGCCCCGGTCGTGGCCGGGCACGCGGGTGAGGTGGTCGCCGGCCGCCTCGACGGCCACGACGTGCTCGTGCTGGCCGGCCGCGTGCACCTCTACGAGGGTCGCAGTGCCCACGAGGTCTGCCACGGCGTTCGCATGGCGGCCGCCGCCGGCGCGCACACGGTGGTGCTGACCAACGCCGCCGGCGCCATCGATCCGGGCTATCACGTCGGTTCGCTCGTCCGCATCGGCGACCACCTGAACCTCAGCGGCGCCAACCCGCTCACGGGCGACCACGACGGCCCCCAGCCCGGGTTCGTCGATCTCAGCGAGGCCTACGACGCCGGCCTCCGCGCCCGGGCCGCCGAGCTGGCGCCCGGCATGGCCGAGGGCGTCTACGCCGCGCTGGCCGGACCGAGCTTCGAGACGCCCGGCCGAGATCCGCATGCTGGCCACCTGGGCGCGACGCTGGTCGGCATGTCGACCGCCTGCGAGACGATCGCCTGCCGCCACCTCGGCGTGCGGGTGGCGGGCTTCAGCCTCGTCACCAACCGGGCCGCCGGGCTGGGCGAGCCGCTGTCGCACGAAGAGGTGACCGCGGTCGGCCGAGCGGCGGCGACCGAGGTGGTCGAGTTCCTGCGCGCGCTTCGTGCCCGACGCCGCCGGGGCTCGAGCGGCGTGATCACCCGCGCCGAGCTGGCTGCCTGCATCGACCACACGCTGCTCGCGCCCGAGGCCACACCGGCCGACGTCGAGCGGCTGTGCGCCGAGGGCGTCGAGCTCGGCGTGGGCGCGGTGTGCGTGTCGCCGACGATGGTGGCGACCGCGATCGGCTGCGTCGCGATCGAGCCTGCGCGTCTGCGCCGTGATCGGGTTCCCGTCGGGCGCGCACCGACCCGGGATCAAGGCAGCCGAAGCCGGCCTGGCCGAGGCCGACGGTGCGGTCGAGCTCGACATGGTGGTCGACCTCGGATCGGTCAAGCGCCACGACTGGGTGGCGGTGGCCGCCGACATCGGCGGCGGTGCGTGCCGACACCGGCGGGATGCTCAAGGTCATCGTCGAGTCGGCTGCACTGACCGCGGACGAGCTCGACCTGGCGGCGCGCACGGCGGTCGCATCCGGTGCGGACCTACCTCAAGACGTCGACCGGCTTCCACCCCACCGGCGGGGCCACCCTCGAGGCGGTGTCGGCGCTCGCCGCGATCGCCGCGGCATCCGACGCCGCCCCGTCGGGATCCGCGGTCGGGCGTCAAGGCCTCGGGCGGCATCCGCGACGCGGGCACCGCGTTGGCCATGCTCGATGCCGGCGCCACCCGCATCGGCTGCTCGGCCAGCCGGGCGATCCTCGACGGGCTCGACGAGCTCGCCGCAACCTCCTGAGGCGCCGATCGGCTGACCGGTCAGCGCTCGATCACGGAGCAGACGTCGTCGTGGCCGGCTCGAGCGCCTGCAGGATCTGCACGATCTGCAGCGCGTCGCTGCGGGCGGCGAGAGGTCGGCGTGCCCAGCGACGAGCGAGCTGTAGCTCGACTGCAGGACCGGCTTGGCCGTCCCGGCGTTGTACTGCGGCGGCGTCAGGGGAGCACCTGCGTCGGCGACGCCGCTCGACTTCGGCCGAGGCGGCGGCCACCTTCGCAGTGAAATCCGCGTACAGGTCGGGGCGTTCCCGACGTCCTGGCCCTGGCCCTGGGCGGCGGTGATGGCGGCCTCGAGCTCGGGAGCGATGCCCTGCAGCTTGGCCACCACCGCCGACTCGCCGTCGGCGCCGATGGTCAGGTGCACCTTGGGCGTCTCGAGCAGGTAGATGCGGAACCCGGTGACGATCTGCTCGCAGAGCGGGCCCACCTGCTCGAGCGTGGTGGCCGCCTGCGATCTGACCGTTCAGGCCGGCCAGCCCGCTGCGGTCGTTCGCCAGTTCACCCGCAGCGTCGAGGCGTGCGCGGGGAGGACCAGGCCTGGGCGGCACTGATCTGGCCGGACAGCTTGTCGATCTGGCCCTGGCGGGTGGTGATGGCGTCCTCGCACCGCTGCGCGACGGTCGCGAGGCCCTGCGCCGCGAGCGACGAGGCCGTCGAGCGGAGGTTGGGCGTCGCCGCGCCGGCCGCGGTGGGAACCGCCAGCGCGAGCGCGGCCGCCACGATCCCGCCGACGATCTTGCATCGGGCCGGGGTCGACGTCGAGCGTGGGGTCGAGAGCAGGGGGGAGCTCATTTCGACGGGTCTCCTTCTTGGCTGTTGATGGCGCTGTCGGCCGTGCTGAGGTCGGAGTTCACCGTGGTGAGCTGGCTGTCGACGCTCGACAGCTGCTGGTCGATGCTGGCCAGGGTCTGCGGGTCGGAGGTCGTGCTGGTCGAGGCGTGGCTCGACGAGCCGGCGGCCGCCGTCGTGGCCGGCGCGTTCGTGGTGGCCGTGGATGTGGCGTCGTGTCGCAGCCGTCCGCATCCCGCCACCAGCAACAGGCTCGACGGGAACGGTGGCGAGGAGGAGTCCGACGCTGCGCCGACGGCTGACGGGACGGTTCGGCGCGGCGGAACCGACGATCGAGCCGGTCTCAGTCGGCCGGACGGGGCTCGGGCCCCGACGGTGCGGTGCGGTGGTCATGGGAGGCACGATCCCATGGGGCCGTGATCGAATCTCGGGCGACCTGTGAGGATTCCGTGAAGGCCGGATCGAGCGTCATCAGCACCTGCGGCGCGGCGCCGGCCGCGATCTCGTCGAGCGCTCCTCGGTGGCTCGGTGGTTGGTGCACGATCTCGCGGGGCAACCGCTTGGAGAGCAGCACCCCGATCAGGCTGACCACGAGGGCGATGGCGAACACGATCAGCAGCGTCGGGCCGGGGCGACCAGCCGGCGCGATGGCCGGCACCGATGATGACGCCGCCGATGCCCGTGCCGAGGGCCACCCCGAGCACGTCGGAGAGCTGCAGGGCCGCGGTGGCCGCCCCTTCCTGGCCCGGCTCGGCTTCAGCGAGAGCAGTCACCGACAACGGTGAGTAGGCCACGCCGATCCCCAGTCCTGCGACACCCCAGGCGACCACCCCGAGCCCGACCGGGACACCGTGCAGGACGGTGACCATGAGCAACGCGATGCCGAGGCCGACGAACAGCATGCCGCCGCCGACGAGCGGCCGCGGACCGGCGCGACCGATGCGCCGCTCCTGCACCCACGAGCCGACGGTCCAGAACACCGACGACGCGGTGAGCGCCAACCCGCCGACGATGGTCGCCGCGCCGCGCACCGAGGTCAGCGTGAGCGGCACGTACGCGTCGGCCTGGAAGAACGAGAACGTCAGGATCCCCCGCACGAGCACGGCGGCCGGCAGCCCGGGTCGCGCCCGCAGCGTGCCGGGTGGGGTCAGGCGCCGGAACGCGGTGAGCCCGACCGCCACCCCGATGGCCGTCATGGGCACCATCACCACCCAGCGGACCTGGTCGAGGCCGGCCAGGGCCAGGCCGGCGCCGGCGGCGACGAGCAGGGCGTCGCGCAGGCTCGAGCCACCCGGATCGTCGTTGGGCGGCGTCTCGACGCGCGCCACCGCTCTGATCACCACTGCGCCGCACACCACGACGACAGGCACCAGGCCGAGGAACACCCACTTCCAACCGAAGTGCGAGCCGACCACCGCGGCCGCCGACGGGCCGATGAGCGACGGCACGACCCATGCGGTGGAGAGCAGGGCGAACATGCGGGGCCGCGACTCGGCCGGATACTGCCGACCGATGCAGACGTAGGCCACCGCCGGCAACGCGCCCGCGCCGATGCCCTGGAACACCCGCGCCGCCACCAGCATGGGCATCGACGTGGCCGAGCCCGCCAGGATCAGACCGCTCACGAAGAGCACCAGCCCGACGGCGAAGGGGACGACCGGGCGCATGCGGTCGCAGGCCCGGCCGCTCACCACGATGCCGACCAGGTTGCCGAGGAAGAAGCCGCTGAACACCCAGCCGTAGAGGCCGAGGTCGCCCAGGTCCCGCTCGACCTGGGGCATCACGGTGGCCACCGCCAGCGCCTCGGACGCGACCAGGGTGACCAGCAGGATCAGGCCGACCGTCAGCAGGCGCCGACCGGGCGTCCACACGCCACCCACCCGTGGGTCGGGGGCGACCCCGCCTGCCCGGGGGTCGGGAGCAGCGGACTGAGGCACCCAAGCAGGCTACGGCCCTCGACCCGAGGTCAGCATGGGTTCAGCTGATCACCGTGCACTGACCGTAGGCGTAGACCTCGGGGTTGTCGGGCTGGAACGACAGCTGGCGGCACTGGCTGGTCACGATCGTCTTCGGAGCGTCGAGCGCCATCGTGCGATCGACCCGCACCTGCACGACGCCGACCCCGACCACGAGGAAGGTCGTCGTGATCTGGTGGGCCGGGTAATCCGTGTCGGGGATCACCTCGGTGAAGGTGTCGGCCAGGCCGGTCGAGAAGCCGTGCAGCAGGCACTGGGCGGCGACCGGCGAGAACGCGACGGTCGTCGGCCACCCCGAGGGCGTGGCCGATCCGCAGTCGACGGGGCCCCCGCCGATCGAGGTCGACGTGAACGGCGTCGGCGTGGTCTCGGTGGACGGCAACGTGGTGATCGGCAACGTGGTGACCGGCAGCGCGGTGGTGTCGGTGTCGCCCGCAGCCAGGTTCGTGGCGCGCGAGCCAGAGCGCGACGCCGCGAGCGCCACGCCGGCCCCGACGACCAGGCACAGCACGATCAGCGTGGTGGCAGCGATCTTGGCGCGACGTCGAGCCGACGATCGGCGTCGCACCTCGTCGACGAGAGCCGGATCGACCGCGACCTCGAGCGGTGGGTCGTGGTGCAGGGCGCGATGCAGGTCGCCGGCTACCGCGTCGAGCTCCGCGGGGTCGGGCTGACTCGTGTCGGACGGAGGGGTGACGCTCATGGTTGGGACTCCAGACGGGCGGCCAACGAGGAGAGGCCGCGGTGGGCGTGGGTCTTGACCGACCCGGTCGAGATCCCGAGGGTTTCGGCGATCTCGGCTTCGGACAGGTCGGCGAAGTAGCGCAGCAGGAGGACCTCGCGCTGGCGGGCGGGCAGCCGGTCGAGGGCGGCCAGCAGCTCGCCGCGCTCGGTGCTGGCCACGCCTGCGTCCTCCGCGGGTGGCGCGTCGGGCGCCGCCTCGGGCGTGTGCCGGCGTCGCACCCGTCGACGACGAAGTTGCGAGCGGGCGCCGTTGACGACCGCGGCGCGCAGGTAGGCATCGACCTTGTCGGGGTCGACGCGGTGCAGCCGCCCGTGGGTTCGCACGAACGCGTCCTGCACGATCTCCTCCGCCGAGTCCCGGTCGACGAGCATGGCGGCCAGGCGGACGAGCGACGCGTAGTCACGGCGGAACGTGGCCTCGAGCCAGTCCGCGTCGGGCCGGCCTTCACCGGGTGCGCGCCGAGTACGAGCTCCCTCGTCGAGGGCGCCCGCCACCGTCGCACCGGATCCGTCCTGCTCGACCATCGCGATCCCCATCGTGGTACTCATCGGACCACCTCTGCGTGACAGACGCCCGCCGCCGGTCGCGCGTTGACACGGGATCGGATGGACGCGGTCGTCGTCTGAAGCCGAGGTGGACTCGCTGCTCGCGGTGTGGGACGCGGGCGGCAAGGATCGCTAAGGCGTCGGACAGAGGTGCGTCGCGCCGTTCTCGAGCGCCGGGTTGTCTTCCGCGACGATCGGCCTGCCGTCGATGGAGGTGATCCGCACGGTCCACGACCCGCACCCGACCATGAACGTGTGCGTGACCGAGCCACCCGGAGCCACCGACATCGTGTCCCCGCCGGGAAGGCCGGGACCGGTGTACGCCAGATTCACGGTCTGGTCGCCGGGCGCGGCGGCCGCGACCTGCACCGTGAAGTGCAGGGGCAGGTTGTCGGGCGGAGCGCCGGTCTCGAGGCCGAGGCCGAGCACGAGGCTGACGCCGAGCGGCGCGGCGTGCGGCGCGGCGGTGGTCGTGGTCGAGCTCGGTGCACCGGCCTGTGCCGTGTGCGTGTGGCCCGACGAGCCCCCGAGGGTGAGGACCAGCACGACGACGAGCACGACGGCGACGAGCCCGACGGCCAGGGCGAGGTGCGACGGGCTCGATCGGATCCAGCTCGCCAGTGCATCGACGACGCCGCTGGCGGATCCGTCCCCGTCGTGGAGCCCTTCCTCGTCCACCACCTCCTCGAACACGTCGGCGACCATCGAAGACGCGGAGGTCCCGGCGGCCGGCCCGTCCGACCCCTCACCCGAGTCACCGGTGATCGGCACGACCTCACCGTCCGTCGCAGGTGGATCGACCGTCGGCTCACCCGAGTCGCCCGTGATCGGCACGACCTCACCGTCCGTCGCAGGTGGATCGACCGTCGGCTCCGAGACGTCTGGCGGGACGTCCGCGCTCTCGGGACCGACGGGGAGGGCGTCACCGGACGGAGGCGAGCCGAACGGGCCCGGGTCGCGCTGGTTGTCGGGGATGTCCGCGGGGACGAACGGCGGCGGCGCGGTCGGCGGTCCGACCTCGCTCGGCGTGAGCGACATCGGGCCCGCGTCGGTGTCCGCTCCGATGGGACCCGAGGAGTCACCCACGATCGGCACGACATCCGGCTCGCCGGGGCCCGCCGCGGAGGGGCTCTGGTCACCGGGGGTTCCGCTCGTCTCGTCGCTCATGCGCCTGCTCCTCGAGCCGTCGCCATGTCTGTCAGATCGGCCGAAACCGCCCTCATCTGAGGGCAGTCACACGAGGTCGATGAGCGCTTCCCATCCGGGCGGCGGCGGCGCGAGACGCCAGTACTGCTCGGGCGTGGGCGCGTCGAGGCGGCGCCACAGCACCCAGTCGGCCTCGAGGGCCTGCACCTGCGACGCGTACTCGGCCACCGCGGCGCGCTTGGGCGCCGGGTCGACCGACATGGGCATGGCCACCGGCGTCGGCCACACCGCCGCCTTGAAGAGCTTGGCCACCCGCCAGGCGAGCTGGCCGGGGATCTGGTGGTAGGCGATGTCCTGATACGCGATCCAGCCCGGGCCGCCCTCGCCGAGGCGCTCGCGCACGAGCAGGGCGGCGTCGTGCACGCAGACGTGCTCGGGGTTGGCCAGCCCCATCGGCACGAGGACCAGGGTCGGATCGAGGTCGGCCAGCGTGGTCGCGAGCACGTCGGCCACCTGGTCGGCCGTGGCGATCGGCTCGTCGGGCTGCAGGTCGCGCTCGGCGAACCCGTCGAGGTGCAGCGGGACGGCCCCGAGCCGGCCGAGGGCGCGCCGGTCCTCGTCGCGGCGGGCTGCGACCACGTCGTCGCCCGGCCCGAAGCCCGACAGCTGCGCCCACCAGTTGGGCGGGTCGAGGATCGTCCTCGGGAACCCGCAGAACACGGTGACGACCGTCGTACCGGGATGCGCGTCGAGGAAGCTCCCGCAGCTGATCACCGCGTCGTCGAGGTGGGGAGACAGGACGACGACGCGCTCGAGCTCGTCGGCTTCGACCCAGCCGAAGGTCGACATCGCACTCGGCCCGGTCGCGATGCTCTGCCGACGCTCGCTCATCGCGGCAGTCCGAGGATCCGCTCGCCGATGATCGTCCGCTGGATCTCCGAGGTGCCGCCGGCGATCGACGCGGCCTTCGACCACAGCCACTGGCGCGACCAGCGCCCCGTCAGGGGCGCGGCGGGCCCGACCACGTCGAGGGCGGTGGCCGACAGGTGCTGGGTCATGTCGGTCCAGGCCAACTTGACCCAGCTCGACTCGGGGCCGGGCTCGAGGCCGCGACCGAGCCGCGACAGCGTCCGCCAGTTGTGCAGCCGCAGCAGGCGGAGCTCGACGAAGGCCTGAGCCAGCCCGTCGGACACCTCGACGTCGTCGAGGCGACCCGTCGCCGCCGCCTCGGCCCACAGCTCGTCGAGGAAGACCTCGTGCACGACCTGCTCCTTGAAGGGGAAGCTCGTGCCCCGCTCGTGGGCCAGCGTCGTGTTCGCCACCGCCCAGCCCTGACCGAGATCGCCCACCAGGTGGTCGTCCGGCACGAAGACCTCGTCGAGGAACACCTCGTTGAACTCGGCCTCGCCGGTGACCTGACGCAGCGGCTGCACCGTGATGCCGGGCTGGCGCATGTCGACCACGACATAGGAGATCCCGCGGTGGCGAGGGGCATCGGGGTCGGTCCGCACGAGGCAGATCCCCCACCGCGCCTGGCGGGCGTAGCTCGTCCAGACCTTCTGACCCGAGACCGCCCACCCGGTCTGTCCGTCCGGCCCCTCGGCCGCCGGTGGCGCGGGTGCGCAGCGAGGCCAGGTCGCTGCCGGCGTCGGGCTCGCTGAACAGCTGGCACCACAGCTCGCTGGCATCGAGGATCGACGGCAACCAGCGCTGCTTCTGCGCCTCGGTGCCGTGCGCCAGCAGCGTGGGACCGGCGAGGTTGATGCCGACCCGGTTGACGGGCTGGGGCGCGCCCGAGGCGGCGTAGGCCATCTGGTAGAGCGCGACCTGCACGGGGGTGGCCGACCGGCCGCCGTAGGCCTCGGGCCAGTGCACGCCCACCCAGCGGTCGGCCGCCATGCGCGCCTGCCACCGTCGACCCCATTCGATCTCGTCGTCGAGCGACGCGAACACGCTCGGGGCGTTCGACCGCAGCCAGGTTGGCCTCGAACCACGCCGATGCCGCGTCGCCGAAGCGCCGCTCGTCCTCGGTGAACGAGAGATCCATCAGAGGTCCCAGAACCGTTCGCGACCGATGGCGGCGAACTCGGCCCGCAACGCCGCTTCGTCCGAGGGGCCGAAGGGCTCGTAGGTGGCGGCACCGCGCGCTCGCCGCCAGAGCTGATCGGTCCCGACCTGGTCGAGGCGGAACTTCTGGCGGGCCAACGTGCGGGTGATGATCTTGTTGGTGCCGGTCGTCGGCAGCTCGTGTGCGACGCGGATCCACTGCGGCCGCCACTTGGGCCCGATGCCGGCCTCCTCGTCGAGCCAGCGGGCCATCGCCTCGGGGTCGAAGGTCGCGCCCTCGCGCAGCACGACCGCCGCCATCACCTGGTCGCCGGCCTCGACGTCGGGCACGCCGTAGGCCACCGCCACCACGACGTCGGGGTGGGTGGCGATGGCGTCGGCGATGGGACCGGCCGGGAAGTTCTCGCCGTCGACGCGGATCCACTCGGCGGTCCGGCCGGCGAAGTAGAGGTAGCGGTCGTCGTCGAGGTAGCCGAGGTCGCCCGACCAGTACCACCCCTTGCGCGTGGCCTTCTCGGTGGCCTCGTCGTTGTTGTAGTAGCCCTCGAACGGGCCGCCGCCGGCGGTGTTGACGATCTCGCCCACGCACTCGTCCGCGTTGAGCAGGCGACCCTCGGCGTCGAGACGGGCCGTCGGGCACTCGTCGCCGTCGTCGTCGACGATCCGGATGGTGGGTCCGGCCACACCCATCGAGCCCGCCCGCGGCGTCGGCGTCGCGTTGCAGCGCGATGCCGCCCTCGGTGGAGCCGAACGCGTCGATCACCTCGACGTCGAACCGGCGGGCGAACTCGTCGAGCACCTGCGGTGCGCCTTCGTTGCCGAACGCGACGCGAAGCGAGTTGTCGGCGTCGTCGGGCTGCTCGGGCGACGCCACGAGGTACGACAGCGGCTTGCCCGTGTAGTTGAACCAGGTCGCGCCGTAGCGGCGGACGTCGGGCAGCCACCCCGACACGCTGAACCGGCGGGCCAGTCCCACCGACGCGCCGGCCACGATCGACGGTGCCCACCCGACCATGACCGCGTTGGAGTGGAACAGGGGCATGGCCACGTAGCCGACGTCGTCGGCTCCGATGTCGAGCATCGTGACCATGCGGTTGCCGGTGACCATCAGGCGTCGCTGCGTGCAGATCACCGCCTTGGGTGCGCCGGAGGTGCCCGACGTGAAGATGAACGCCCACCTGTCGTCGGCCGCCACCTCGATCGTGGGATCGTCCGAGCCGACCCGAGCCAGCGCGTCGTCCAGATCGAGATCGCCGACGTCCGGTGTCGTCCAGCGGCATCGAACCGGTGCGACACGAGGACCGGGCGGCCACCGAGGTCGAGGCCGGCCAGGTCGTCGAGGTGGGCAGGTTCGGTCACGATGAGGTCGACGTCGATGTGGCTCGATGTCGCGCAGGAGGTGCTCGCCCTGGCGGGTCGGGTTCAGGCCGACGACCGTCGCCCCCGCGAAGGCGGCGCCGCCGAACGCGAACAGGTAGTCCGGCGTGTTGTCGAGCAGGACGCCGACGTGGGTCGGCCGGGCGGTGGTGTCGCCGGTGGGCCGGTGGGCCAACAGCAGGTTGGCCCACCGCCACGACTCGACGACGTAGCCGCGGTGGGTCCAGCGATCGTCGCCGAACTGCACCGCCGGCCGATCGCGGATGTCGGGGTCGGTCGCGTTGCGCCGGAACAGCGCAGCCGCGTCGGGCGCGGGCATGGCGGCCTGACCAGGTGCAGGAGCGGTGCGGGGCATCGTGGGCCACTGTAGGTGACGCCCGTGTCAGCAATCGCGTCCCGAGTAGCCTGCGGGCGATGAGCCTGTCGAACCAGACCGCCACCGCGTGCGCCCGGGCCGGCGACGTCGACGGCAGCGGCGGTCGCGTGCTGCGGGCGCGGGGCCAGCGCACGCGGGCCCGGCTCCTCGAAGCCGGTTCGACGGTGTTCGCCCGCAAGGGGTTCCACGCCGCCCGCGTCGACGACGTGGTGCAGTCGGCGCGCAGCAGCCACGGCACCTTCTACCTGTACTTCTCCTCCAAGGAGGACCTGTTCGACCAGCTCGTCGAGCAGGTCGCCGCCGACCTCGAGACCCTCGTCGAGGACCTTCCCGTCGTGGTCGACACCGAGGCCGCCCGCCGCGAGCTGCGGGCGTGGCTCGACCGCTTCGCCGATCTCTACCTGCGGTACGGACCCGTCATCCGCACCTGGACCGAGGCCGAGCTGTCCGGCGAGCCGGTGGCCAGCCACGGCGACGACGTGCTCGGCAAGCTGACCGCGGCGATGACCCGCAACCTCCGACTGCCCAAGCGGTCGAAGCTCGATCCCATGATCGCGGCCCTCGCCCTCATGACGATGGTCGAGCGGCTCAACTACTACGCCACCACCAACCAGGTGGTCGCGTCCCGGGACGAGCTGCTCGACACGTTCGTCCGACACATCACCGCGGCCCTGTTCGCCTGACGATCGCGTCGGCCCGCTCAGCCCTAGGCTCGGCACCCAGTCCGGCGTCCAGCGCGCCGGCCGCGCGCGTCGTATGCTGACGCTCGTGTCAGGTTTTGGGGTATCGGGGGGTTGGCTATGCCAGGGGTGACCAGCTCGTCGTCGAGGAATCGTCGACCGAGCCGGACGATCGGCGACGGTCTCGATCCTCATCGTCCTCGTGCTGATCGCGGCCGCCTGCGGCAACAGCAAGGGCGCCGACCGCGCAGAACAACGCCAACACGGGGCCGACGGGCACGGCGGCCGGCGGGCAGGTGCAGGTCAACGCACCGGGCGTGAGCGCCACCGAGATCCGCGTGGGCGGGGTCGCATCGGTGACCAACCCGCTCGGGGGCAACTACGGCGACATCGTTCAAGGGCGTCCAGGCCTACTTCGACATGGTCAACGCGCAGGGCGGCATCTACGGCCGCAAGCTCAAGCTGGCCGAGCAGCTCGACGACCAGCTCTCGCAACAACCAGTCCGACGTACAGCAGCTCATCAGCCAGGACAACGTCTTCGCGGTGCTGCCGGTGGCCGTGCTGCTCTTCAGCGGGGCCGACTCGCTGGTGAAGCGAACATCCCCACCTTCGGCTGGACGATCAACGACGAGTGGCAGGGCACCGCAGCCGAACCCAAGCTCAACATGTTCGGCGAGAGCGGCTCGTACCTCGGCATCACCGATGCCTCGCCTGTGCTCCCCTGGCTGGCCCAGCAGACCCACCGCCACAAGATCGGCGTGCTCGCCTACTCGGTCGCCCAGTCGGCCGAGTGCGCGACCGGCGTCAAGAACAGCTTCGCCAAGTACGGCAAGGACTGCCGACGCCCAGGTCGTCTTCGAGCGACAAGTCGCTCACCTTCGGCGTGACCAGCCTCGCCCCGCAGGTCTCGAAGATGAAGGAGGCCGGTGTCGACCTGGTCACGACCTGCATGGACACCAACGGCGTGGTCACGCTGGCCAAGGAGATGAAGAAGCAGCAGCTCAACGCCATCCAGTACCTGCCCGACGCCTACGACCACACGTTCATCAAGACCTACGGCGACCTCTTCGAGGGCTCGGTCGTGCGCACCGACTTCACCCAGTTCGAGCTCCCCGAAGACCAGCAGCCGCCGGGTCTGAAGGACTACCTGACGTGGATCGCCAAGGAGAACGTCGTCGCCGTCCGAGGACTCGATGAACGGCTGGCTCAACGCCGATCTGTTCGTCAACGGCCTCAAGGCGGCCGGTCCCGACTTCAGCCGCCAGAAGATGATCGACGCCATCAACAAGATGACCGCACTACACGGCGCAGCGGCCTGCTGGCGGGCGTCAACTGGACGGTCGCCCACACCAGAGCGACGGCACGTTCTGCCAGTTCTTCTCGACGATCAAGAACAGCAAGTACGTGACTGACTACAGCCAGCCGGGCAAGCCGTTCATCTGCATCGTCGACAATTCGGGAAAGCTCGGCGCCGAGTACAAGGCCTGACCTCCCGCGAGTGCCACCACGTTCCCCAGACCTGAGCGCCCGATGGTGACCCGACCATGAGCAACGTCATCCAGTACGGCGTCCAGGGACTTCCCGTCGGCTGCGTCTTCGCCCTGCTGGCCGTCGGGCTGACGCTCAACTACAAGACGTCCGGCGTCTTCAACCTGGCCTTCGCGGCGCAGGCCTACGCCTCGGCCGCGGTGTTCTACGTGCTGCGCCGCGACCACAACTGGCCGCTCGCTGCCGGCCGCGTTCGTCGGCGTCGTGGTCATGTCGGCGTCGCCATCGCCTGGGTGCTCGACCGGTTCCTCTACCGCCACCAGCGCACCGCCACGCCACTGGCCAAGCTGGTCACCTCGCTCGGCCTGCTGGTCGCCATCCCGCAGATCGTCCAGCTGATCATCGGTCCGCAGCAACCGGGAAGACCCGCCGCCGCTCGCGCCCGTCAAGGACAGCATCGACTTCCTCTGGCGCATCACCGGCCAGATCGTGCTCGACGCCAACCAGATCGCCACGATCGTGTGCCACCGTCGTCATCGTGATCGGCCTGGTGCTGCTGTTCCGCGCGGGGCTCGCTCGGGCTGCGGATGCGGGCCGTGGTCGAGAGCCCACGCCTGCTCGCAGCTCCAGGGCGTCGACGCCGAGCGGGTGGCGCTGTCGTCGTGGGTGCTGTCGAGCGTGCTGGCCAGCCTGGCCGGCGTGCTGATCGCCCCGCTGTTCTCCCAGCTCGACTCGCCCGACTTCTTCAACCTGCTGGCGGCCGCGTTGGCCGCGTGCGTGATCGGCAACCTCATCAGCATCCCCGGCGCCTTCCTCGGCGGCCTCGGGCTGGGCGTGCTGCAGGCCGAGCTGGCCGGCGTACCTGCCGACCAACAGCGTGCTGTCCGACGGGCCTGCGACCGTCGCTGCCGTTCGTCGTCATGTTCGTCCTGCTGATCGGTCGCCGCAGCCTCCGCACGTCAACAGCCGACCTCCGATCCGCTGGCCGGCGTCGATCCACCGCCGGCCCCGCCCGCCGCGACGGTGCGGCCCGGCTGGATGACCGTCGGCACCCGCATCTTCGGCGTGACCGTCGTCCTCGCTCGGGTCTGTTCCTGACGCTTGTTCGTGTTCGACTCGTACTGGGACGGCGCTCGTCATCTTGGGCGTCTGCCTGGGCGGTGATCATGCTGTCGATCGTCTGACGACCGGGCATCGGCGGCACGATCTCGCTCTGCCAGGGATCGTTCGCCGCCATCGGCGCGTTCGCCACCGCACAGCTCGTGCCAGCACAACTGGCCGGTCATGGAGGCGATGGTCGTCGGCGCGCTCATCGCAGCTGCGGTGGGCGCCGTGCTCGGCTTCCCCGTCATCCGGCTGCCCGGGATCTACGCGGCCCTGGCCACGCTTGCGTTCGCCCTCATGTTCGAAGGGCTGCTCGTCCCGCTCACCTGGGTCTCCGGCGGCAACGGCACGCTCCCCCTCACCGTGCCCCGACCACAAATGGCCCGCATCGACTTCTCGTCGGACCACACCTTCCTGTTATTGAGCGTGCGTCGCTGCTCACGATCCTCGGGCTGGCGACGATCGCGCTCCGTCAGGGCACCACGGGCCGATTCCTCGACGCGGTCCGCGGCAGCCCCGACGGCCGCGGCCGCGGTCGGCATCAACGCCAGCCGTCAGCGCCTCATCGTCGTTCATCGTCGGCGCCGGCGTGGCCGGCTTCGGCGGGGGTCTGCTGGCCAGCTACAGACGGCAGGCCAACTACGCCGTCGACTTCACCGTTCGTCGTCGCGCTCGTGTGGGTGGTGCTGGTCATCACTGCCGGCTCGCGCTCGTGCAGGCCGCGATGACCTCCGGCATCGCCTTCTTCCTGTTCCCCGAGCTGCTGCTGCGCCTGTTCACCTGGCTGCACGGGTTCATCCCGTTCGTCAACCCGAGCTGGACGCATGGCGTCGCCTTCATCCTGTTCGGCTTCGGCGCCTTCACCTACGCCAAGCACCCCGAGGGCATCATCGAGTTCCAGACCACGGCCAGCATCGCCAGGACGGTCGCCATCGTCGATCGCCTACGAGGGAAACCGCCGCCCGACTCGTCGGATGAGCTGTCCGGATCCGGGGTGCCGGCCGCCCTGGCCAGCTCGTCCGAGGCCCCCACATGAGCGATCCATCGACTCCTCACCCGCCGGTCGTCGAGCAGCCCGCCGCCGAACCGCCGATGCTGGAGGCGATCGACGTCATCCAAGCGCTTCCAGCGGCATCACCGCGCTCGACCGACGTGTCGCTCGAGGTCGGACGCCGCGAGATGGTCGGCCTCATCGGGCCGAACGGCGCCGGCAAGACGACGCTGTTCAACTGCCTGGCCGGTGTGATCGATCCGACCCGGGTCGCGTCCGCCTCGACGGCCGCGACCTGGCCGGCCTGCCCCCGAACCGCCGGGCGCGGCTCGGCGTCGCCCGCACCTTCCAGCGCATCGAGCTGTTCGCCGGGCTCACCGTCCGCGAGCACCTGCTCGTCGCCGAGCGGGCCCAGCACCGCCGCGGTGGCCTGTGCCGAGACCTGCTCTGGCGGTCTGCGCCGACGGCGGCCGAGCGCGCCCGGGCCGAAGAGGTGCTCGAGCTGGTCGGGCTGCAGGACGAGGCCGACGCACCCGCCCAGGCGCTGCCGCTCGGGCGGGGTCGGCTGGTCGAGCTGGCCCGGGCCCTCGTGTGCGAGCCCCGGCTGCTCTTCCTCGACGAGCCGTCCTCGGGTCTCGACGACCACGAGACGGGGGAGATGGCGTCGGTGCTCGAGCAGGTCCACGCCGAGCGCGAGGTGGCCATCCTCCTGTGCGAGCACGACGTCCCGTTCGTCGAACGGCTCGCCGCCCGCACCTACGTGCTCGACTGCGGACTGCTGATCGCGCAGGGACCGACGGCCGAGGTCCTGGCCGATCCCGCCGTGCGGGCGGCCTACCTGGGACTGGGCGCATGACCGACCCGACGCCAGCCCCTGCGGCGGAGTCGCCCTCGATGCCGTCGGGGGACGCGCCGCCTGCGCTCGACTTCGACGACGTCTACGCCGCGTACAGCCAGTTCCGGGCGTTGTTCGGGATCTCGTTCACGGTGCTGCCCGGTCAGGCCGTGGCGCTGATCGGCCCAACGGCGTCGGCAAGACCACGGTGGCCCGGGTGGCGTCGGGTCTCGTCGCACCGACCGCCGGACGGGTGCTCGTCGACGGCGCGGACCTGACCGGGCCGACCCGCGCACGACTTCGCCCGGGCCGGCATCGCCCACGCCCCCGAAGGCCGATCCGTCTTCGCCACGTTGTCGGTCGAGGAGAACCTGGTGCTCGCCTTCCGTCGCCAGTTCGGTCGCAGCAGGCCAGGCCGCACGCGCTCGAGCAGGCCTACACGCTCTTCCCACGCCTGGGCGAGCGGCGCCGCCAGGAGGCCGGCTCGCTGTCGGGCGGCGAGCAGCGGATGCTCACGCTCGCCCGCGTGCTCGTGCTCGAGCCCCGAAGCTGCTCATCGCCGACGAGCTCTCGCTCGGCCTGGCGCCGATCGTGACCAACGAGGTCTACGAGGTGCTGCGGCGCATCCTCGCCAGCGGCACCGCGCTGCTCGTCATCGAGCAGCAGGTCGACCACGCGCTCGGCGCTGGCCGATCACGTCGTCGTGCTCGAGCGCGGCCGGGTCATCTCGAGCGGACCGCCCGATCAGATCGACGCCGTGGCCGAGTCGTTCCGGTGAGGGCCGCCGGCCCGAACCCGACCCCACCAGAGGAGTACCGATGACCGACGTCGATCTGCCGACCACGATGGTGGCCGCCGTCTACAGCGCCCGCGGCGAGATCACCGTCGAGGAGCGACCGGTCCCGCGACCCGGACCGGGCCAGGTGCTGGTCGAGGTGGGCCACTGCGGGATCTGCGGCTCCGACATCCACATCATCCTCGAGGGGTGGGGCAAGCCCGGTGTGGTCGAGGGCCACGAGTGGAGCGGCGTGGTGGCCGCGGTCGGCGACGGCGTCGACGGAGCTGGGCGGTCGGCGACGGCGTCGTCGGAGGACCGTCGCCGCGGTGCGGTCGCTGCAAGCGCTGCCTCGAGGGCCAGCCGTCGCAGTGCGAGAACCGCGAGCGCTCGATGACCGAGGAGGTCCACAACGACGGTGCCTTCGCCGGCTACATCGTGACCGACGAGCGATCGCTGCTGCGCCTGCCCGAGGGCTCGCACCCGCGAGCCGGCGCGCTGGCCGAGCCGTTGGCCGTGGCGCTGCACGGCATCACCCGCGGCCACATCGGCGACGGACGACTCCGTCATGGTGTTCGGAGCGGGGCCGATCGGCGCGCTCTCGATCGCCGCGCTCGTGACCCGCGGGCTCGGTCCGGTGTACGTCGTCGAGCCGGGCGACGGCGCGCCAGCGAGCTGGCCCGTCAGCTCGGGGCCGACGAGGTGCTCGACCCGTCCGACCTCGAGGTCTTCCCGGCCTGGGAGCCCGACCGCATCTCGACGCGCGCGGTCGACGTCGTGCTCGAGTGCTCCGGCAAGAAGGCGGCCATGGAGGCCGGCTTCAACCAGCTGCGCCGGGGCGGGCGGCTCGTCATGGTCGGCGCCGGCATCGAGGCCCCGACCTTCGACCCCAACCGCATGCTGCTGAACGAGCTCACCATCACCGGCTCGTTCGTCTACGACGCCGACGGCTTCGACCGCGCCCTCGAGCTGCTGGCCGATCCGCGGTTCCCCACCGAGGCACTGATCGATCCCAGCGACGTGCCCCTCGACGGCCTCATCGACGCGCTGCACGGCTTGGCCGACGGCCGCATCGCGGCCAAGGCGATGGTCGTCCCCCGCCGCTCGACCGCCACCCAGCTGACCCGGGAGATCTCCATGACCCACCCCTACTACCCGACGGGCAACCCGCGCTTCAACCACGTGGCCATGAGCGTGCCGGCCGACCTGCTCGACGAGGTGAACCGGACCGACATCTGCAACTTCTGGGGCGAGGTCATGGGCTTCGACGAGATGCCCACCAGACCATCGACCGCAAGCGCCTCATCCTCAGCTGCGTGCACTGGGACCAGTTCATCTTCCTCATCGCGGATGACGATCCGATGGCCTGCCCGCGGATGGACCACTTCGGGTTCGCCCTCGGCAACCTCGACGAGTTGGAGGGCGTGCGCGACCGGGCCGTGGCCTTCCGCGACCACGACGATCGGGTCGACCTCGTCGATCTGGCGGTCGACGACCAGGAGCGTCATCAAGATCCACTCGATCTACGTCGAGCTACCTGCTGCCGATGATGTGCGAGTTCCAGTGGTGGGAGTTCGCCACGTGAGCAACCCCACCGGGGGCTCCGCAGTCTCGAGTTCGGCGTGTTCGTACCGCAGGGGTGGAAGCTCGAGTACACGGGCTGGTCGGCGGCCGAGGCGTGGGCGCGGTCGGTCGAGCTGGCGCGGCTGACCGAGGAGCTCGGCTACGACCACCTCTGGGTGTACGACCACGTCGAGACCGTGCCGCGGCGCGAGCCGACCCACATGTTCGAGGCGTTCACCATGCTCTCGGCGCTGTCGCAGCACACGTCGCAGGCTGGGACTCGGACAGCTCGTGACCTGCGCGGCCTACCGCAACGTCGGTCTGCTGGCCAAGGAGGCGGCCTGCCTCGACGTCTACTCGGGCGGGCGGCTCATCCTCGGGCTCGGCGCCGGCTGGTTCGACCGCGAGTACCAGGCCTACGGCTTCGAGTTCCCGTCTGCTCGCGAGCGGCTGGCACATCCTCGACGAGGCCCTGCAGGTGATCCCCCGGCTCTGGACCGACGAGACGGTCAGCTTCGAGGGCACGCACCTGCACCTCGACGGTGCCTTCTGCGACCCCAAGCCCATCCAGCACACTCCCGCCGATCCTGGTCGGGCGGTGGAGGCGAAAAGGTCACGCTACGCATCGAGGCCCGCCACGCCGACCTCACCAACTGGCAGGTCGGCATCGACTCGTTCATCCGCAAGTCCGAGCTGCTGGCCGGCTACTGCGACGACATCGGTCGGCCCTTCGACGACATCATCCGGACGCACGGGCCCGACTGCCGCATCTTCGACACCGACGCCGAGACCCGGGACTGGTGCGCGCAGCCCGACGGCGGCGACCTGTGGGGCGACGATCCGGTCGACGAGTACCTCCGCGACAACCTGGTGGGCACGGTCGAGCAGGTCACCGAGAAGGCGCAGGCCTTCGTCGACGCGGGGTGCCGCCAGTTCATCCTCTGGCTGCGCGACCTCCCCGGCGACGAGACCCTCCGCCGCTTCATCACCGAGGTCGCCCCCCACCTGTCGATCTGACCCCACTTGGCTCCTCCCTCCCGACGAGCGGACCTGACACGCGTGTCAGGTCGGGTGCCTTATATTGAGCGGATGAGCCGACGGGTCGCCATCGTGGGCGTCGCACTGTCCGACATCGGACGGGTCGACGACCTCACCCCCTTCCACCTCCACGCCCAGGCCGTGCGCCGGGCCGTGGCCGACGCCGGCCTGACCAAGGCCGACATCGACGGCTTCGCCTCGACCGGCACCGGCACGCTGGCCCCGATCGAGGTGGCCGAGTACCTCGGCCTCAAGCCGAGCTGGATCGACTCGACCGGGGTCGGCGGGGGCACCTGGGAGATCATGGCCGCCCACGCGGTCGACGCCATCGCCTGCGGATCGGCCGACGTGGTCGTGCTGTCCTACGGCTCGACCACCCGGGCCGACCTCAAGAAGCGCCGGCGCACGGCCAACCTGAGCTTCGGGGCCCGCGGTCCCATCCAGTACGAGGTGCCCTACGGGCACACGCTCATCGCCAAGTACGGCATGGCCACCAACCGTCACCGCCACGACTACGGCACCACCATGGAGCAGCTGGCCGAGATCGCGGTCTCGCACCGCTACAACGCCGGCTTCAACCCCGATGCGTACTACCGCGACCCCATCACGATCGACGACGTGCTGTCGGGCCCGATGATCGCCGATCCGTTCACCAAGCTGCAGTGCTGCATCCGCTCGGACGGCGGCTGCGCGATCGTCCTGGTCGCCGAGGACCGCGTCGCCGACTGCCGCACCGCGCCGGTGTGGGTGCTCGGCATCGGGGCAGGCCGCCTCGCACACGACGATGTCCGAGTGGGACGACTTCAACACCGGCCCGGCGTCGGTGTCGGGGCCCCGGGCGTTCGCCCAGGCCGGCGTGAGCCACGACGACATCGACCTGTGCTGCATCTACGACGCCTTCACGTTCATGGTCCTCGAGACGCTCGAGGACCTCGGGTTCTGTGCCAAGGGCGAGGGTGGACCGTTCGTGTCCGACGGCAAGCTGCGCCTGGGCGGGGCCCTGCCGACCAACCCCGACGGCGGCGGCCTATCGGCCTGCCACCCCGGCATGCGCGGCTTGTTCCTGCTGGTCGAGGCCACCCGCCAGCTCCGCGGCGAGTACGCCGCCACCGGATCACCCGAACGTCAGGTGGCCGACGCCGAGCTGGCGTGCGTGTCCGGCACCGGCGGCTGGTTCTGCGCCAACGGCACCATGATCCTCGGGACGACTGACCCGATGCGCGAGCGACGAAGCGCTGCCCATGGCAACCGTCGCGGTCGGAGCGGAGCGAAGCCGCTCGCGCGATGACACCCGGATGGCGAAGCCGCCCGCCGGGAGGCTCGCCGACCAGAGGGCCAAGCAGTCGGAGCGGAGCGAAGCCGCTCGCGATGACACCCGGATGGCGAAGCCGCCCGCCGGGAGGCTCGCCGACCAGAGGGCCAAGAATTACGGCACGGCGGTGCAGGGGGCGGTGCCGCAGACGTCGAGCACGATGCCCTGCAGGAGGAAGGCGGCCGCCTGTTCGCGGACGATGGGCTGGGCCCGCGGGACGCCGTGCGGATCGTTGCCGGCACTCGGCGGCGTGTTCGTGGTGGGCGGGGCCGGTGAGCCGCTGTCCCACATGAACAGCGCGGACCCGCTGTAGGCGTCGCTGGTCAGCGGGCGGATGCCCCAGAACGGCACGACGTCGGGCGACCGTCCTGCGAGCCAGCCCGGGCAGGTGCACCTCGGCGCCGATCGTCCGGGCCTCGTTCTCGGTCGCGATGTTCGCCACCTGGTGGTCTCCGAAGGCCTCGTCCAGCAGCACCTGGTGCACCGGCGTGCCCGGCAGCGGATCGCTGGTGACGTGCTCGGCGTAGCCGTCCATCTCGGAGCGGTCCCACAGCATCTGCATCACCGCGAACCCGATCTGCTGGTCGAGCTTGTCCGGGTAGTTGGTGTTCAGGATCGACAGGAACGGCGCGAAGTCGACGCTGCGGTTGAGCAGCACCGCGTAGTCCATCGCCGGCACGCCGAGCACGGCCCGCGTGAAGTCCTGGGCGACGGCGGTGAGGGCGCCGCCCTGGATGCCACCCTGGCTGTTGCCGTAGTAGGCGAGGTCGTGCGGGGCGATGATCGGCGTGGCGCCTCCGCCCTGGAACGCGGCGTTGGTGTCGAAGCCGCCAGGACTGTCCATCAGGCGCCCGAGGTAGAGGAAGTCGAGCATCCCCTGCTGCCCGCGGTCGGGCAGGCTCGGGAACCCGGACACGTCGCCGAGGATGCCCGCGTCGACCACGATGTCGTTCTCGGACAGGCCCAGCCAGTTGGTCCCGCACACGACGTAGTCGTGCTCGTTGCCCATGTCCTCGATCACCGAGTCGGTGACCTCGTCCGCACTCCCGAGCAGGCCGTGGCCGTAGAGCATGCCGTGCGCCGGGTAGATGGTGCTCGAGGTGAGATCGCCCCCCGACGCGGCGGCGCGCGGGACCGTGCACTCGAAGTTGGCCAGGCGCATCGGCGTGGTCGGGCTCTGCACCGGCAGGCCGTCGGGACCCGAGGATGAACGTCGTCCCGGGACCACCCGTGCCGCTGAGGTAGTTCGGCACGGCGAAGGTCCCCTCGACCAGCCGGGCGGTGCTGGCGTTCTGGGCGGTCGTGTAGTCCGTGACGCTGGTGATCGTGAAGGACGGCACGCCGCTGCCGAGCTTGGCGAAGGCGTCGTCGCGGATGTGGATCATCGTCCCGGTCAGGCTCTGCGTGCTGGCGACGGTGAAGTCCCACGCCAGGTAGAGGCCCTTGCGGGGAACGTGGTGAGCCGCCAGCTCCGTGAAGATCGCCTCCATGTGCGGGACACGGTCCTGCTCGGCGGTCGTGGGCGGAGCCACGTGGTCGCGGTAGTCGGCGAAGATCGGGTTCGACGCGATCGTGGCGCCCGAGCCGTCGAGCATCTGCCGCAGGGCCACGACGATGTGGTCACCGTCACCGAAGTCGACGGCCGGATGGATCAACAGCGCCTGCTCGGTCGTGTCGCTGTCGTTGGCGTCGAGCTCAGCCCAGTACGGCACGCGCCGGCCCGTCGTCGCGTCGAGCAGCAGGATGGGCGCGTTCGCCGCGATCGACGCACCGATGTTCGTGATCGGCGCGATGCCCGTCTTGGCCAGGTCGATCCCCGGCACGTGGACGATGATCGGTGAGCCCGGGCTGAAGCCGTCGTTGCGGTTCCACGCGGTGGGATCGATGGGCGTGCCGTGGATGTTCCTGCCCATGTCCGAGACCGGGAAGTCGACCCGTCGCCCGGTCGAGGTCGTCGGATCGTGCACCGTGAGGAAGTCGTCGGGGAACGGCAGGAGGCACGACGTGGCGGTCACCGGATCGGTCACGATCGGATCGCAGCCCTGCACCGCCGCGGTCTCGTTCTCCCAGGTGTCGCTCGACGGCCAGGGCACGACGTGGACGCTGTCGGGGCTCTGCGCGGCAGCACCGGCGGAACCGTTGCCCGGCGCGAGCACGGCCACGAGCGCGATGACGCTCACGCTCCAGATCGTCAGCATCAACCGACTCGAGCCTCGACCCGACCCCCGGCCGGCACCCCGGCGCGAACCGACCTGCTTCGACGAGACACCCATGTCCACAACCCCCTCGACGCGGACCACGACCTGACGCGTGCGTCAGATCCATCACGCTAGCCGGGGCGCACCCGGCTCACTCGGGGGCGAACACCGCCATCGTGACCTCGTCGGTCACCGGTTGGGTCCGCATGCGCAGCCGCATGCCGATCTCGAGCGCGTCGTGGTCGCAGTCGACCACCCGGGTCATCATGCGCGGGCCCTCGTCGAGATCGACCACGGCCGCGACGTATGGGACCTGCGGGCCGAACGGTGGGAGATCGTTCACGAACACCACCGAGTGCGTGTAGAGCGTGGCTCCGCCCGCCGCCTCGACCCACTCGACGTCGTCGCTCCAGCAGTGCGGGCAGAACGGCCGCGGGTACGAGTGGTGCCGTCCGCACGCGTTGCACTGCTTGATCAGCAGCTTGCCGTCGCGCAGCGCGGTCCAGTACGGCTCGGATTCGTCCTCGATGGTGGGCAGGTCGAACCGCGGTCCGGTCGGCGGTTCCGGGGCGGTGCGTTCCGAAGCTGACACGGGCGTCAGGTTACCATCCGTCCGTGACACCCCGTGACGCCGATCGGTCCGCCGAGACCGACCTGTCAGACCTCGACGCCTTCCGGGCCGAGGCACGCGCGTGGCTGGCCGAGCACTGCGTCGAGCCCTACCGCGGCCTCGAGTTCCGCGGCGATCCCGACTCCGACTGGCTCGACCACATGCGGACCTGGAACAACCGGCTGGCCGACGCCGGATGGGCCGGGATCGACTGGCCGGTCGAGCACGGTGGGCGCGGCCTGGGCCTGGCCCATCAGGTGGTGCTGGCCGAGGAGCTCGACCGGGCCGGCGCGCCAGGCACGCTCAACCCGATCGGCCTGGCCAACATCGCGCCGTCGATCATGGCCTTCGGCACCGAGGAGCAGCAGGACCGGTACCTCCGCCCGATGCTGCGCGGCGACGAGATCTGGTGCCAGGGGTTCAGCGAGCCCGACGCCGGCAGCGACCTGGCGTCGCTGGCCACCCGCGGGCGGCGCGACGGTGACGACTGGGTGATCAGCGGACAGAAGGTGTGGAACACGTACGGCCAGCTGGCCGACTGGTGCGAGCTGCTCGTCCGCACCGATCCGACCGCGTCGAAGCACCGAGGCATCACCTGCTTCCTCGTCGACATGACCCTGCCCGGGATCGAGGTGCGACCGCTCCGCACCGCCACCGGCGACGCCGATTTCTGCGAGCTGTTCTTCGACGAGGTGCGTGTGCCCGACTGCGGCCCGGCTGGGACCCGAGTCCGAGGGCTGGACCGTGGCCATGACGACGCTGAGCTTCGAGCGCAGCGGCGTGTCGAACCTGCACATCCCGACCCGACGCCACGTACGGGAGCTGATCGACGAGACCCGGGCCGCGGGACGCGCCGACGACCCGGTCGTGCGCCAGGAGCTGAGCCGGCTGTACAGCGCAGGCCGAGATCCAGCGCCTGCTGTCCGAACGGGCCAACGCCCGCGCGCTGCAGGGCCTGCCACCGGGGCCCGAAGGCAGCCTGATCAAGCTGGTGTGGAGCCGGGTCAGCCAGGAGCTCCCCCTGGTCGCCACCCGGATCCTCGGCATCGACTCGATCGTCGCCGGGACCGATGCGGGAGCCCGGGACGACTGGGGCTTCCTGTCGGTGCACGCCCGGTCGCTCACCATCGCCGGGGGCACCACCGAGGTCAACAAGAACATCGTCGCCGAGCGCGTGCTCGGGCTCCCCCGCGAACCGCGCTGATCTCAGAGCGCGAGGCGGTTGACGGGTCCGTCGGGTGTGGACGTGACCGGGCGACCGACGTACTCGTCGCGTTCGAGCGCGGCCAGCGTCGCGGGATCGTCGAACCGGCCGTAGGAGCGGATCCCGTCGGGCAGGTCGAGCACGGCCACGCCCCATTCGGGGCCGCCGTCGCGACCGTGGGCCACCGAGTAGGTGGCGATGGTAGCCGGCGCCGCTCGTAGGTGTCGATGATCGGTCGCGTGGCCGGCTCGGGCCATGGCTCCGGAGCATCGGGCCGGCGCGAGCCGGGCTCGGTCGAGTACACGAAGGCGTTGTGCTTGGTCATGTGCATGCCGACGCCGGACACCAGACCGAGCGAGCCCGGATCGCTCGCGCAGCACGTCGACCATCGTCGCCACGGCGTGGGCCAGGTAGTTGCTGGCCGCGCCCCCGGCGTAGGGCAGACCCCCCGGTCACCGTCACCGGGCGCGTGTCGGTCGACAGGTCGAGACCGAGCGCGTCGCCGGCGAAGAACACCGACGACGAGAAGCACGAGTACAGGTCGAGGTGGGCCACGTCGTCGATGCCGACCGCCGCGCCGCGCGAGCGCGCGGTCGAAGCACCACGACATGGAGGGTGAGCGCCACAGGTCGGGGTGCTCGGCCACGTAGACCGCGTCGTGGCCTCGGCCCAGCCACGCAGGTACACGCGCCGGTCGGCGGGCACGCCGAGCCGGTCGGCGGCCTCGTGGCTGGCCACGACGAGCGCGCCCGCCATGTCGACGTCCATGATCGACATCATCGTCTTGGTGTACGGATAGCCGACCATGCGGTTGTCGGGCGTCGGCGGTGATCAGCTCCTCGGCCGGGACGTGCGCACCGGGAACCAGGCGTTGGGGTTCGCCGCCGCGATCTCGGTCATCGGAGCGAGCAGCTCGCCGATCTCGCTGCGATACGCGTCCGGGCTCGGCGCCGACGGTGCGCGCGGCGGGCCACGTCGCGCATGGCGAAGGTCAGCCAGGCCTGGAACACCTCGTGGGCCACCTCGGCGCGGGTGGAACGGCGCCTCGAACGGGAACGGCGGCGGCTCGGGATGGCGGTGCGACCAGGGCAGGCGCTCCCCCGCCTTCTTGGCCCGGCGCTTGGTGTCGAGCGCCTCGGCGCCGCACACGACCGCCACGTCGAGCTCGCCGGCCAGCGATCCGCTCGGCCGCCGCGGCCAGCAGCGTCTGGGGCATCGTGCCCCCGATGCCCGAGTACAGCTGGTGGCGCGGGTGGATCGCCCAGCGCGCTCGGCCAGCCGGCCCGGCGAAGTCGTCGTAGGGCCAGCTCATGCAGTAGACGACGTCGAGGCTCTCGACCGCCGCGCCCACATCGCCGGTGGCGTGGCGTCGGCCAGGGCGGCGGCCACCACGTCGGCCGCCATGTCGAGCGGCTCGGGGGCCAGGTCGTCGCCCGCCAGGTGCCAGGTGCGCTGGCCGACCCCGATCAGGCAGGGCGAGTCCGCCGGGTCGACCGCCATCGGTCAGCTGCGCCCTGCCAGTTGGGCGGCCGCTTCTCGGCGAACGCCTTCGGCCCCTCCTTGGCGTCCTCGGTGGCGAAGATCTCCGACGACAGCGCCTGCTCGATGTCGTAGGCCTCGTCGAGGCGTGCCGGCCAGGCCGCGCAGCACCGACTCCTTGGTGGCCTGCACGGCGAGCGGGGCGTTGGCGCGGATGCGCGCGCGCCCAGTCGAGGGCCCGGTCCATCAGCTCGTCGGGCTCGACGATCTCGTTGATCAGCCCGAGCTCGAGCGCCCGCTCGGCCGGGAAGGCCTCGGCGGTGAGCAGGAACTCCATCGCCGCCGGGAAGGCGAGCTGGCGCGGCAGCCGGGCCGTCGTGCCGCCGCCGGCGAACAGCCCCCGCTTGGGCTCCATCACCCCGAAGGATGGCGTTGGGCGTGGCGATGCGGATGTCGATCCCGCCGAGCATCTCCATGCCCGCCGGCCACGCACGGACCGTCGATGGCGGCGATGATCGGCTTGTAGATCTTCACGTTGCGCAGCACGGCCCGGGTGCCGTCCTCGAGCTTGCAGCCGTCGATCTCGGTGACCTCGCCCGAGCCGATCTTCGTGGCCAGCTCGGTGACCTGGGGGATGTAGGTCTTGAGGTCGGCGCCGGTCATGAACTGGCCGGGCACCCCGGTGACGATCGCGAGCCAGAGGTCGTCGTCGTAGCGGAAGTCCTTCCACGCCTTGGCCAGGTCGCGGAAGTGGTACAGGTCGAGCGAGTTGCGCGCCTCGGGCCGGTCGATGGTGATGACCAGGATGTGGTCGTCACGCTTGTCGTAGTGGATCGGCATGGGCGTCGGCTCGGCGGATCGGCGTCCGGGCGCTCAGAACCCGGCGTCGGTCAGGGCGACGGTGACGGTCTTGGTCTCGAGGAACTCGGCGATGCTCTCCGCCCCACCCTCGCGGCCCATGCCCGACTGCTTGAAGCCACCGAAGGGCGCGTTCGGCATGACGGTGTACCCGTTCACCCCGAACGAGCCGGCGCGCACCGCCCGCGCCACGCGCATGGCGCGCTTGACGTCGTTGGTCTGCACCGACGCGCCCAGGCCGTAGTTGGTGTCGTTGGCGATGCGGATCGCCTCGGCCTCGTCGTGGAACGGGATCGCCACCAGCACGGGCCCGAAGATCTCGTCGGTGGCGATGGCCATCTCGTTGCTGGCCCCCGCGAACAGCGCCGGGTTGACGAAGTTGCCCCCGGCCAGGTCGCCACCGGGCCGGTCGCCGCCGCACACGAGCTCGGCCCCCTCGGCCTGGCCCTTCGCGATGTAGCCGGTCACCCGGTCGAGCTGACGCTGGTTGATCGAGCGCGGCGCTGGTGGTGCCGGCGTCGAACGGATCGCCGTAGGTCGTGGCGCCGGCGAAGTCGGCCGCGGCCGACACGAACTCGTCGTAGATCGTGTCCTGCACCAGCGCCCGGGTGTGGCACACGCAGCCCTGGCCCGACAGCCCCATCGACACCATCCCCATGGCCCCCATCGCCACGGACGAGACGTCGATGTCGTCGAAGATCAGGTTCGGGCTCTTGCCCCCGAGCTCGAGCGACACGCGCACGATGCCTTCCGCGGCCGCGTGCATCATCCGGGTCCCGACGGCGCGCGATCCGGTGAAGGTGATCTTGTCGACGCCCGGATGGGTGATGAGCGCCTCACCGGTGGGGTCGGGCGGGCCGGTCACCAGGTTGAGGACGCCGGGCGGCAGGCCGGCCTCCTCGCACAGCTCGGCCATGCGGATCGAGGTCAGCGAGGCGTACTCGCTGGGCTTGAGCACGACGGTGCAGCCGGCGGCCAGGGCCGGCGCCAGCTTCTGGGCGAACAACATCACCGGCGCGTTCCAGGGGATGACGGCCGCCACCACGCCCACGGGCTCCTTGAGCGTGTAGGTGAAGAACTCGTTGCCGGTGTAGGTGGGCAGGGTCGATCCGGCGATCTTGTCGACCCAACCGGCGTGGTAGGTGAACACGTCGGCGGCGATGGCCGACGAGAGCTGATAGATCGCCGTGAAGCCGACCGGCACGCCGTTGTCGAGCGTCTGCAGCTCGTCGATCTCGGTGCGGTGCGCGTCGAACGTCTCGGCGATGCGCATGAGGATCCGCTGCCGGTCCCGCGCCTGCATGCGAGGCCACTCGCCCTCGTCGAAGGCGCGGCGCGCCGCCAGCACGGCGGCATCCACATCCGCAGCCGACGCGATCGTGATGTCGGTCAGCTCCTCGTTGGTGGCCGGGTGGACGTGGGGCCACGTTCCCGCGGTTCCCTCCCGCCACGTCCCGTCGATCAGGATCCGGCCGGGCTTCACGCCCAGGCGGTCACGGTGCTCGAGGACGCTGAAGCTCATCAGTCGGACCTCACGAGGCCACCGCGACCGCGTCGCCGGCGACCTTGACCTCGCCGTCGGCGTTGGCCACCGAGCACTCGAGGTCGACCAGCTTGTCGCCGTCCTCCTCGCGCGTACCCGTGACCACGATGCGCGTCGTCAGCTCCTCGTCGGGCCACGTCTGCTTGGTGAAGCGCACCTTGTAGCTGCGCAGGTTGCCGACGCCGACGTAGTCGGTGAGCGCGGTGGCCAGGAAGCCCATCGTGAACATGCCGTGGCCGAACACGCTCGGCAGGCCCGCGGCCTGGGCCGACACCTCGTCGGTGTGCATCGGGTTGAAGTCCCCCGACGCGCCCGCGTACATGACCAGGTCGGTGCGGGTCAGCGTGTGGGTGCAGGGGCGGCGCCTCGTCGCCCACCTTCACCGCGTCGAGGTCGAGCCGGTCGGTCATGGATCCCCCTGGGTCGTCGCCTGGTGTGGCTGGTTCCGGTGCGGCGAGCTTACCTGACGCTCGTGTCACCTTTGCCGGTGGTCAGACCGGGGCGTCCATCAGCAGGTCGGCCAGTCGGTCGAGGTGCCACTCGTGGGTGCCGCAGAGCGCGTCGTCGGCGAAGGCGCGGCGCAGGCGCAGGTGCAGGTCGTGCTCCCACGTGAAGCCGATGCCGCCGTGGACCTGCAGGCCGTCCTTGCCCGCTCGTCGGGCGGCCAGGCCGGCCGCGGCCTTGGCCACGTGCACGGCGCGGTGGCGATCGGCGTCGTCGGCGTCGATGCACATCGAGGCGTGGGCCACCGCCGCCGCCGCCTCCTCGTAGGCCAGCGCCATGTCGACCAGCTTGTGCTGGATGGCCTGGAACGAGCCGATGGGCCGGCCGAACTGGACCCGCTCCTTGGCGTAGGCGACCGACGTGTCGAGGAGCCACCGCGTGACGCCGACCAGCTCGGCGGCGACCGACACCGCCACCCGTTCGACGGCGTCGGCCAGCGCGGCCGGGTCGAGCGGCTGGGCATCGGCCAGCAGGTCGTCGTCGATCTCGAAGGTCGAGTACTGGCGGGCCATGTCGAGCGTCTCGATGTCGTGGGGGACGAGGCGCTCGGCCTTGTCGACCACCAGGCCCGGGCCTGGGGTCACCACGGCCACGTGGTCGACGAGGTGCAGCGTCGACGACCTGGGTGCGCAGGCGGCTCGTCGTCGACCGTCCAGACCCCGTCCGGTCCGGCGATGGCAACGGTGCCGGTGACCTCGCCGGTGGCGGCGGCGTCGGCCAGGTCGTGGCCCGCCGCCTGCAGCAAGGGGACGAACAGGCCGGCGGTGGCGAGGAACGGTCCGGGCGCCACCGCCGCGCCGGCCTCGACCAGGAAGAGCGACAGGTCGACCTGCGAGCCGTCGGGCGGCGGGGCCGACAGCCCCACCCAGTCGCGCAGGTGCCGGTCGAAGAGCGGTGCGCGCCAGACCGGGGTCGTCGCCGACGGCCCGCACCAGGGCTGGGCGGGCACTCGTTGGCGAACATCGGCGCGCGCGGTCTCGACCAGCAGCTCTTGCTCGTCGCTCAGTCGGAAGTCCATGTCAGTCCCTCGGCAGCCCGAGCACCCGGGTGGCGATCACGTTGCGCTGGATCTCCGAGGTGCCCCCGCCGATGGTCGACGCCAGCGAGGTCAGCCACGACTTCTGCCACCGCGCCCCCTCGGCCGCCACGGCGGGGTCGGTGACGGCCCGCTCCGCGCCCTGCAGGTCGATGGCCAGCTCGTAGATCGTCTGGCGCACCTCCGAGGTGGCCATCTTCATGAAGCTGTGCTCGGGCGCCGACGAGCCCTGCGCGAAGGACGAGAACCCCTTGTAGCCCATGGCCCGCAGCGCACGCACCTGGGCGGCCAGCTCGGCGATCCGCCGGCGCACGACCGGATCGCCGGCGACCCCGCGGGCATGCGCCAGCCTGACGAGGTCGTCGATGCCGCGTTGGGCCCCCATGACGCCCTCGACCCAGAGCGCCCCGCGCTCGTGGGCCAGCGCGCCCATGGTGATGCGCCAACCGTCGTTGAGGTCGCCGACGAGGTTGGACCTTGGGCACGATCACGTCGGTGAAGAAGACCTCGGCGAACTCGGCCCGGTGCGAGAGCTGGTAGAGCGGCCGCACCTCACGCCGGGCGTGTCGAGGTCGATGATCAGCACCGAGATGCCCTTGTGCTTGGGCACGTCGGGGTCGGTGCGCACGTAGCAGAAGCACTTCGACGCGACCATGGCGTAGCTGGTCCACACCTTCTGCCCGTTGACGACGAACGAGTCGCCGTCGGCGACGGCCCGGGTCGACAGGTTGGCCAGATCCGAGCCGGCGTCGGGCTCGGACATGCCGACGCACCACACGGTGTCGCCCCGGATGGCGGCAGGGGCCATGGCCTTCTGCGTCGTCGTCGCCGAACTCGAGCAGGGAGGGACCGACGATGGCGTAGCCGCCGAAGTGGACCGACCGCGGGATGCCCATCCGGGCCATCTCCTCGAGGTAGATGAGCGTCTGGGTCGGCGTCGCGTTGCGGCCGCCGAGCTCGGGCGGGTAGCCGGGGATCATCCACCCGTGGTCGAAGAGGGTGGCCTGCCAGCGCGCGGGCCCAGTCGGGGATGACCATGATGCCGTCGGCATCGGTGTCGTCGTCGTCGCCGATCCAGTCCCGCCCGTGGGCCAGCTCGGCCGGCACGTGCTCGTCGACGAACGCGAGCAGCTCGGCCCGGAAGGCCTCGTCCGCCGGGTCGTACGCGAGGTTCACCCGATCACCCCTCCGCTCCCGCCCGGTCATGGCTGGGTGGGGTACGGCTGGCGGTCCGCCGGGGGCGAGGCGAAGAAGAACGGCGGCACCGACCCGTCGGACGTCGCCGAGGATGGCGTCGCGCAGCACGGCCACCGAGTCGAGCGTCCACTCCTTGTCGTCGGTCACCTCGGTCAGCGGGCGCCAGCCCTCGAGCAGCTGGAGCTGGCCGCCCTGCACCTTGACGACCTGTCCCGAGATCCCGGCGGCCAGATCCGAGGCCAGCCAGCAGGCCACCGCGGCCACGTTGGCCGGCGAGAACCGGTCGAAGCCCGACTCGTCGGGCTTCATGTAGTCGCCGGCCAGCTCCTCGGTGAGCCGGGTGCGGGCCACCGGGGCGATGGCGTTGACCCGCACACCGATGCGCTCGAGCTCCCGGGCCAGCACCAGGGTCATGCCGGCGATGCCGGCCTTGGCGGCCGCGTAGTTGGCCTGCCCGGCGTTGCCGTACAGGCCCGACTCGCTGGCGGTGTTGACGATGGCGGCATCCGACCGGCTCGCCCGTCTCCTTGATGCGCGCCCGCCAGCACGCGGCGGCGTGGCGGGCCACCGCGAAGTGGCCCTTCAGGTGCACGGCGATGACGGCGTCCCACTCGGCCTCGGTCATGTTGAAGCTGAGTCGGTCGCGGAGGATGCCGGCGTTGTTGATCACCACGTCGAGCCCGCCGAACTGCTCGACGGCCTGGTCGACCAGCGCCGCCGCCCCGGGCCAGGTCGAGATGTCGTCGGTGTTGGCGACCGCCTGGCCGCCGGCGGCCAGGATCTCGTCGACCACGTCCTGGGCCGGCCCGGCGTCGGAGCCGCTGCCGTCGGCCGCGATCCGCCGACGTCGTTGACGACGACCCGGGCACCTTCGGCGGCGAGCAGTTTCGCCTCCTCGCGACCGATGCCGCGACCTGCTCCGGTGACCAGTGCCACCTTGCCGTCGAAGATGCCCACGTGTGCTCCCCCCGAGATCGATCCGGAACGGGCCCACGGCGTGGGCCCACCAACCCTGACATGGGCGTCAGGTTTGGCTCCCGCACACTACGCTGACGCATCTTGTCCGGCAACGACGGGACCGGGGAGCGAGCAGTGGAACCGGACGACACCGAGGGGTGACGGGCATGACGGGCACGACGGGCATGACGGCCGATGACGAGCGCGACGTCGACGAGCTGATCCGGTGGGAGGTGGCCGACGGCGTCGCCCGCGCCACCATCAACAGCCCCGACCAGGGCAACGCGCTGGCCGGCGACATGCGCGATCGCCTGGCCGACCGGTTCATCGAGGCCTCGGCCGACCTGCACGTCCGAGTCGTGGTGCTGCGGGGCACCGGCGAACGCCACTTCTGCACCGGCGCCGCGCTGGGCGGGCCGCAGGCCGCCGGTCCGCCCCGTCCCGAGGGCGCACCCGACCGCGTCCTGGGCGAACCCGCCCGCCTCATCCGCACCGGCTGGCAGCGGCTGGTCGGATCGATCCTCGACTGCGAGAAGCCCGTCATCGCCGCCGTCAACGGCACCGCCGCCGGCGGCGGCATGCAGCTCGCGCTGGCCTGCGACCTGGTCGTCATGGCCGACACGGCCAAGTTCATCGAGGTGTTCGTGCGGCGCGGCATCATGCCCGACGCCGGCGGCTGCTACCTGCTGCCCCGCCTGGTCGGGCTGCACCGGGCCAAGGAGCTGCTGCATGCTGGGCGACGACTGCCCGGCCGCCGAGGCCGAGCGCATCGGCCTGGTCAACCGGGTCGTGCCGGCGGCCGAGCTCGATGCCGCCGTCGCCGAGCTGGCCGCCAAGTTCGTCGCGCCTCCCCACCAAGGCGGTCACGCTCACCAAGCGCCTGGTGAACCGCAGCTTCGAGTCGAGCCGCGAGCAGAGCTTCGACGACGAGGCGTTCTTCCAGGAGCTCATCGTCGACACCGGCGACTCGGCCGAGGGCATGGCCGCCTTCCGCGAGCGCCGCGCTCCCGACTTCAAGGGCTGGTAGGCGGACGCTCGCTCCTCCGGAGCCCGGAGCCGCCCGGCTGGATCGTGCAGCCCCCCACCCCCACGGTGGGCTGCTGCGCGAACGACCCGGAAGCAGGCGCCGGACGAAGGCGACCGCTATCGGCGCGTGAGCAGCAGGCTGGCGGCCAGCGGGCCGCCGCCGGCGGCGGCGACGGCCACCTCGGGGCGCCGGCCGCCGGGGCGCACCACCTGGCGCTCGCCACCCTCGCCCCACAGCTGGACGCACGCCTCGTGCAGGAAGCCGTAGCCGTGCAGCCGCCCGGCCGAGAGCTGGCCGCCGTGGGTGTTGAGCGGGATGACGCCGTCGGGCGCGATGTTGGCGCCGCCCTCGAGGAACGGCCCGGCCTCGCCGTGGCCGCAGAAGCCGAGCGCCTCGAGCCAGGCCAGCGCGATGAAGCTGAAGCCGTCGTAGAGCTCGGCCACGTCGACGTCGGCCGGCGTGAGGTCGGTGCGGTCCCACATCATCGCCGCCGCGTCGCGCAGCGCCATCGTGGTGAGGTCGTCGAACTGGTCCCATGACGGGCGACCGTGCAGCGCGGTGCCCACCGCCTCGACGTGCGACCGGGGTCTTGCGCAGATCCGGCGCGGTGTCGGCCCGCGACACGATGACCGCGGTCGATCCGTCGGCCGGGACGTCGCAGTCGTAGAGGCACAGCGGCGTCGACACCATGCGCACGGTCAGGTAGTCGTCGAGCGTCATCGGGTCGCGGTAGATGGCGTTGGGGTTGCGCGCCGCGTTGCGCCGGGCGTTGAGCGGCGATCTGGGCCGAGCTGCTCGCGGGTGGTGCCGAACTCGTGGAAGTGGCGCTGCGCCATCATCCCGATCCAGTTCGACGGCCGACGGCGCGCCGAACGGCAGCGTCCACTGCATGAAGCCGGTGGCCTTGAAGCCTGCCGCCGCCGCCGCCCGTCGTGACCGACGCCCGACCCTGGTCGCCCTGCGCCGACGCCTCCCACACCGTGCGGAAGCACAGCACGTGGGTGGCCAGCCCGGTGGCCACCGCCGCGATCGCGTTGGCCACCGAGCCGAGCTGGCCGGGCAGCTCGAGCCCGCCGGCGAACCAGTTGAGGTTCAGCCGCAGGGCGTCCTGGATCTCGGTCACGCCGACACCGGAGAACCCGGGCGGCGTGTTCATCGCTGCCGGGGTAGGTGGCCGACGCCGTCGATGTCGTCCCGGGTCAGCCCGGCGTCCGCGATGGCGGCGAGCGCCGCATCGATGGTCAGCTCGAGCGGATCGCGGTAGATGCGCCGGCCGATCTGCGACTGGCCGACGCCCGGAGATGACGACCCCGCGCTCGTTGACCGGGGCCGGGCGCCGCGACGCGGCGCTCGGCACGCGCTCGCGTGTCCGCTCGGCCGACGGCGGGGGCACGGGTGCCGGTCCGTCGGCGTCGGGGTCGGGCTCGAAGAACGGGAGCCAGACGCCGTCCCACTCCTCGAACACCACCCGCACCGGCATCCCGATCGACACCTCGTCGGGCTCGCAGCCCACGAGGTTGGTCGTCAGGCGCAGGCCCTCCTGCTCGGGGAGCGCCACGATGGCCACCACGTACGGCGGGTCGAGGTTCGGGTACCACGGCTGCCAGTTGACGGTGAACGTGTGCAGCACGGCCCGGCCCGACGGCGACCTCGACCGACAGGTTGCGGCTGAGACAGATCGGGCAGATCGGTGCCGGCGGGTGGATCCACCAACCGCAGTCCTGGCAGCGCAGCAGGCGCAGCTCGCCCTCGGCGCCGCCCAACCAGAAGTGCTCGTTGTCCGGCGTCGACCGCCGGCAGGACCCGGAACGGCCGCGGCGCGTCGTCCGGACTCATCGCTCGCCCATCGCTCGGTCGTCCCCCCGCTGCGCTCGTGTGGCCCGGGGCCGCTCACGCGTCTCGTCGTCGGATGCGGACAGCCCCCGCTCGAACCCGGCCCGGGCCGGGGCCAGGGCCTCGAGTGACGGCACCAGCCCGAACCCGGGCTGGGTCAGCACCAGCGTGCCGACCACGTCCTCCCAGGTGGCGCCGAACTCGGCGGCCAGCATGGCGTGGCGCTCGACCCCGGGCGGGTGGCGCAGGATCACCGAGCACGCCAGCCGGACCAGCTCGTGGGTCTTGCGGTCGGGCGACTGCAGCGAATCGATCTGGCCCAGATAGACGTTCTGCGCCTCGCGGAGCGCCGGGAACGTGTCGCGCAGCGACGGCGTGTCGGGATGGCGGTCCGGAGTGTCCACCGTCGCACCCTACCGAGCGGGACCGCCGCGGCGCAGGCCGCAGCACCGACACCGCGGCGGCGATGCGACGGCGGGCAATAGAGTCCCCCCATGCGCCGCGTGCACCTCGAACCTCACGTGGCCCCCGTCGGCGCCGAGCTCGCCGGCCTGATGGACCGGTTCGCAGCGGACGAGCCGCACGACGCGGCGCCGGTCGACCTGCTCGGCCAGCTGTCCTCGGTCGCTCGCCGCGGTGGCGCGACCTCGCTGACCGTCGAGGCCGAGCCGGTCAGCGCCGCCCTCGAGGCGGCGATGGCCGGGGCGGGGTTCGAGCCGGTCCGCACCACGCTGCAGCTCCGACGTTCCCTTCCGGTCGAGGCGGCGGTGCGTGGTGCATGCCGCGCCGATCGCGACGCGGGCCTTCCGAGCCCGGGGCCGACGACGACGCCTGGCTGGCGGTCAACAACCGTGCCTTCGCGTGGCATCCCGACCAGTCGGACCAGACCCGTCGACGACCTCGACCGTCTCGAGCGCGGAGCCCTGGTTCCGCGCCGACGGCTTCCTGGTGCACGACTGTCGCCCGGCACGGCGGACGCACGGACGACGGTGACCGCGACGACGAGCGCGATCGACGGGTTCTGCTGGACCAAGATCCACGCCGACCACGATCCGCCGCTGGGCGAGATCTACGTCATCGGCGTCGACCCCGATGCGCACGGCCGCGGCCTGGGTCGCGCGCTGGTGCTGGCCGGCCTCGACTGGCTCGCCGACCAGGGCCTCGACCACGCCATGCTCTACGTCGAGGCCGACAACGCGCCCGCACTGCACCTGTACGACGCCCTCGGCTTCGTCGAGCACCACGCCCACCGTTGGTGGCGCCTGACCCTCTGAGATCCGCGCCGCGGTGGACCGCCTCTCCCGCCGTAGCCTCGGGAGATGCCCTCCCTCTACGACCTGTCCCGCCAGGCGCTGGGTGAGCTCCTCGACGACCAGCCCCGCTACCGGGTCGACCAGGTCTGGCAGGGCCTCTACGCCGCGGGCGCCGACCTCGACGAGCTGACCGACGTCCCCAAGGCCGTGCGGGCCCGCCTGGCCGAGGGCGCTCCTGCGGCCCTCGCCCCGCTGGCCGAGTCGGTCAGCGACGACGGCGAGACGGTCAAGTGGCTGTGGGGCATCGCCGACCGGACCGACCGGACCGATCCGGACGGGCGGTCGACCGGCGACGCGTCGGGCGACCTGGCCATCGAGACGGTGCTGATGCACTACGACGACCGCATCGACGGTCTGCGTCAGCACGCAGGCCGGCTGCGCGATGGGCTGCGGCTTCTGCGCCACCGGGCAGGCCGGCTTCGCCCGCCACCTGTCGATCGGCGAGATCGTCGAGCAGGTCGCCCGGGCCCGTCAGCGCGCCGAGCGCGGCACCCGCCCCGGCGGGTGTCCAACATCGTGTTCATGGGCATGGGCGAGCCCCTGGCCAACTACGACCGCATGTGGGCCGCGGTCGAGCGCCTCCACGGCGACATGGGGATCTCGGCCCGCCACCTCACGGTGTCCACCGTCGGAATCGTCCCCGGCATCCGGCGGCTGGCGCGCGAGGCGCTGCCCGTCAACCTGGCCGTCTCGTTGCACGCCGCCAACGACGAGCTGCGCGACCGGCTGGTGCCCGATCAACGCGCGCTACCCGCTGGCCGACGCTGGCCGAGGCGTGCGCCGACTACCTGACGGCCAAGGGCCGCCGGCTCTCGTTCGAGTGGGCGCTCATCGACGGCGTCAACGACCGCCCGGTCCGACATCCGCGAGCTGGCCGCCTACGCCCGGCCGCTGCGCGCCCACGTCAACCTGATCCCGCTCAACCCGACCCCGGGCTTCCCCGTCCGGGGCTCGCCGCCCGACCGGGTCGCGGCCTTCCGCGACGGGCTGCGCGCGCTCGGGGTCAACGCCACCGTTCGCCAGAACCGCGGCACCGACATCGACGCCGCCTGCGGCCAGCTCCGCGCCGTCCATGCGCCAGCGCCGACCGACCGCCACCCGGGTCGAGCTCACGGCGGTCAGGGGCGCAGGTCGGGATGCACGCCTCGGCCGCACCCGGATCACCCCGCTGAGCGACTCGTCGGCGCCCGACCACGGCATCGTCCCACAGCACGCAGTCGACGCACCGTGCCCTCGACCACCGCGCCGGCGCCGACCACCGACGACTCGACTGTGCCCGTCACCCGGGCCGACGGGTCGACGATCGAGCCGCCCGCTCGCGCGGCCGCCGCCAGGTTGGCCCGCGAGGTAGTCGCGCCGGCGTGCCGCAGTCGACGAACGGCTCCGTCGCAGCGAGCACCGACTCGAGTCGCCCTTCGGCCCACGCCGGTCGCCAGGGTGGTCTCGTACAGGCCCGACGGGGTCGGCTCGAGCCGCACGACCTCGGCCCACGGCAGCAGCGTGGCCACCAGCCCGACCGACGGCCCGAACCGGACCGGGCGCCGGCGGGGACGACGCCAGGACGCGCACCCGCCTCGCCGTCCCAGCCCGACGACGAACGGCTCCAGGTCGGCCGGGGTCCAGGCGTCGGCGTTGTGCACGAGGACGCGCCCGCCCGTCGATCCACGGCGCGCAGGGCGCCGAGCGCCCCGGCCGTGCCGAAGCGCCACGGGTTCCTCGACCGACAGGTGCAGGGGCGCCGACGCCCGTCGAGCCGCCAGGTGCGCGGCGATCTGGTCGCGCCCGATGGTGGAGGTTGACCGCCACCGCCCGGTCACCGCGTTCGACGCGGGCGAGCGCGAGATCGACCAGCGGCACCCCGCCGACCGGGCACAGGGGCTTGGGGCGCAGTCCGTCAAGGGGCGGAGCCGCTCGCCCGCCCCCGCCGCCAGCACGACCGCGGCCAGATCGCCAGGGTCTGTCGCGTTCCGATCTCGGGGCGGACCTGCCAGACTGTCAGGCATGGAGACCCGCCGATGGACCAACCCGTCGCAGCCCCAGACGCTGTACATGGCCACGTTCCTGCTCTACATCGAGGCCGTCCTCAACGTCGTGTTCGGGCGCCGCGTTCAGCCCGATCGTGCCTGGTGCTCGTCGTCGGCGAGGTGGCCGGCGCCTTCGGCATCGCCAACGAGAAGCGCTGGGGCTACTACCTGGCCGTGGTCATCGCCGTGCTGGGGCTGCTGCCGTTCGTGCTGCGCCATCGCCACCGGGGGCCTGACGCGCGATCTTCAGCCCGACGCTGCTCCTGGCCGCGCTGTTCCCGGTGGCGCTGTTCGCCCTGCTCGTGCACCCGATGAGCCGCGAGTACCAGAAGATCTGGTTCCACTAGCCGCCCAGCGGGGCATGATCGGCCCATGACAACCATCGTGCAGGGCATCGCGGGCTGAAGGAGAAGGTCGGCGAGCACCTCGGCTACAGCGACTGGGTCGAGATCACCCAGGAGCAGGTCAACCTGTTCGCCGACGCCACCGGCGACCACCAGTGGATCCACGTCGACCCCGAGCGGGCCAAGGCCGGCCCCTTCGGCGGCCCGATCGCCCACGGCTACCTGACGCTGTCGCTCGGCCCGCAGCTCATGCCGCAGATCCTCGCGGTCGAGGGCATCTCGATGGCGCGTCAACTACGGCGCCGGCAAGGTGCGCTTCCCGTCGCCGGTGCCGGTGGGCTCGAAGCTGCGCCTCGGCGCCGAGCTGGTCGCGGTCGACGACGTGGCCGGCGGGGCCCAGGTGACGATGCTGTTCACCTTCGAGGTCGAGGGCGCGCCCAAGCCGTCGTGCGTGGCCGAGATCATCTTCCGCTACTACGAGTGATCCCGGCGCCATGGCGCCTGGTCGCGGGCGGGGGCGCACCGCTCAGCGGAACTCGGGCATGACCTTCTCGGCCAGCAACGTCAGCGTCTCGGTCGTCGGGGTAGTCGGCGCACCCACGGGACGATGCCCCCGCAGCCGAGGGTCGCGGTAGGTCGCGATCTGCTCGGCGACCTGCTCGGGCGTGCCCACCAGGTTGCCGGCGCGTCCACGACTCGAACGGCTCGCCCCAGAACGAGCGCGACCCGGCGTCGGCGACCTCGGCCTCGGTCTCCCGGATGAACACCTCGGGCGACCACGTCTTGGTGATCTCGTCGTAGTCGCGCCCGACCGCCGCGCAGTGGCCCTTGCAGCACCTCGCACTTGTGGGCCCACTCGTCGGGGTTGCCGCCGAAGTTCGAGCGGTCGGCGAGCCGGGCCACGACCCGCAGCGTCAGCTGCTCGCCGCCGCCGCCGATCCAGATGGGCGGGTGCGGCGACTGCACCGGCTTGGGGTCGCACTGGGCGCCGGCGATCGAGAAGTGCCGGCCCTCGTAGGTGGCGTCGGCGCTCGGTCCACATGAGCTTCACGATCTCGACCGTCTCGCGCAGCATGCGGATGCGGTCGGCGTGCGGACGGGAAGTCGTAGCCGTACGCCTTGAACTCGCCGTCGTACCAGCCGGCGCCGATGCCCCAGTCGAGGCGGCCGCCGGACATCACGTCGATGTTCGAGGTGATCTTGGCCAGCAGGCCGGGGTTCCGGTAGAGCGCGCAGCCCACCATCTGGCCGAGGCGGACCCGGCGTGGTGCGCTGGCTGATGGCGGCCAGCGTGGTCCAGCACTCGAACATCGTCTCGTGGGCGGGGACCGGCACGTTGTGGAAGTGGTCGTAGACCCAGACCGAGTCGTAGCCGAGCTCCTCGGCCAGCACGGCGATCTCGACGCGCCTTGGCCCACTTGGCCTGCGGGTCGGCGATGCCGGCCAGCTCCATCTTCCAACCCTGGGGGATGAACGTTCCGAAGATCATGGCGGCGACACTACCGACACATCTCTACGATGCGCTGGTGCGCCCATCCGTCGGTCAACGTCGACCGACGGCCGGTCGATCCCGCCGCGGCGCGGCACACGCGAGGCTCGCCGCCGCGGTCAGTGCCCTCGCCCTCGGTGGCCGTGCTCGTCGCTGCCTGCGCCGGCTCGTCGGGCGGCGGATCGACGGTCGAGCGCCACCACGACCGAGCGGCGCCCGTCGGCGGTCGCCGACCCGCAACCGCCGCCGCTCACCTGGACGCCCTGCGGCTCGCGGCTCGAGTGCGCACGCCTGGTCGTGCCGCTCGACTACGCCCATCCGACCGGGGCGACAGATCGAGCTGGCGGTCATCCGCCGACCCGCCTCGGACCGGGCCCATCGCGTCGGCGCGCTCGTCGTCAACCCGGGCGGACCCGGCGCGTCGGGGGTCGGGTTCGTGCGATCGCGGCTTCGGCGTGGCCAACCAGCTCGACCTGCGCTTCGACATCGTCTCGTGGGACACGCGTGGCACCGGCGCGAGCCGAGCCGCTGGCCTGCGGAGCGAACGCGCCCGGCCTTGCGAGGCGCTCGATCCCGATCCACCCGACGCGAGCACGCCAGACGCACGCTCGACCGGGCGGCCCGAGCGATCGCGGAAGAGTGCGGGGCCCACGCCGGTCCGCTGCTCGACCACGTCGACACCGCGACGACGGTCCGCGACCTCGAGCAGCTGCGACGCGCCCTCGGCGAGGCCGAGCTCACCTACGCCGGGTACTCCTACGGCACGGCCATCGGCCTCGCCTACGCGGCAGCGGTACCCGACCCACATCCGGGCCATGGTGCTCGACGGCGTGGTCGATCCCGACTGGGACCTCGCAGCAGCTGCTCGGCGTCCAGGCCGGCGCGGTCGAGCAGAGCCTGCAGGGGATCTTCGACCGCTGCGCCGGTGACGGCTCGTGTCCCGTGCGCCAGGCCGACGGCGGTCTACGACCAACTGGCGTCCCGGCTCGTCGACCGCCGCGAGCCTGCGGGCGTGGGCAGCATCGGACCGGCGCGACCTGGCCACCGCGGCCATCGAGGCGACCTACGACCCGACCTTCGGCCACCGCGTTCCTCGCCGCGCTCGCCGAAGCAGGCCGCGGCGACGGGAGCGGCATCGCCGCAGCTGGCCGCCGACTACCACCACGCCGTCGCCGGCTACGCCGGCTACGTCGCCGTGGTCTGCGTCGACTTCCCGCACCCGGTCGGCGCGGCCGCCTACCGGGACTTCGCCACGAGTCTGGCCCAGCGGGCGCCGCGCCTCGGGGCGGCGATCGCCAACGAGCTGCTCCCGTGCGCCTTCTGGCCGGCGCCGGTCGCGCGGCACGCCCGGGGTCGTCACCGCGCCCACCGCGCCCACCATCCTCGTGGTGGGCAACACCGGCGACGCCGCCACGCCGTTCAGCTCGGCCGCGTCGGTGGCGCGGCACCTGGCCCACGGGGTGCTGCTGACCTACGACGGCCTCGGGCACACGAGCTGCGGGCGCAGCGCCTGCGTCGACGCCGCGGTGCGCCGCTACCTCGTCGGCCTCGTGGCACCGCCGCGCGGTTCGCTCTGCCTGTCGAGCTGACCGCGGTTTCGACCCCACCGGTCCGACCCATAGGCTCCGATCGAGCCGGACACCAGCGGCGGGGCATCGCCCGCCGCGGTCCGACCCGATGACGCAGGGGGACCGACCGATCCGATGGACTTCAACCTCGCGACCTGAACGAGGCCGTGTCCGCCGCCATCGCCGATCGCGAGGCGATCGTGTTCGGGGAGCGCCGCGTCGCCTACGGGCAGCTCGCGAGCCGGACCCGACGACTGGCCAACTACCTGCTCGGGGCCGGGTTCACGGTGCGCGCCGAGCGGGCCGACCTCGAGGGATGGGAGTCCGGCCAGGACCACCTCGCCCTCTACCTGCACAACGGCAACGAGTACCTCGAGGGCATGCTCGGCGCCTACAAGGCCCGGGTGGCCCCGTTCAACGTCAACTACCGCTACGTGGCCGAGGAGCTGCAGTACCTGCTGTCGGACGCGCAGGCGCGGGGCATCGTGTACCACTCCGCGTTCGCGCCCACCCTCGCCGCGGTGCGGACCGACCTGCCCCGCCTCGAGCTGCTCCTGCAGGTGGCCGACGAGTCGCGGCCACGCGCTGCTGCCCGGCGCGGTCTGGTACGAGGACGCGCTCGCCGTCGGCCTCGACCGCCGCCACCGACGGTCGACCCGTCGCCCGACGACCTCTACATCCTCTACACCGGCGGCACCACCGGCATGCCCAAGGGCGTGCTGTGGCGCCAGGCCGACATCTACCCCGCCGCGCTCGGCGGGCGCGACCTCGGCACCCAGGAGGAGTGGCCCGACCTCGAGCGCGATCGTCGAGAACGCCCGCCAGCGGCGGGGTCCGGCTCATGCCCGCCCCGCCGTTCATGCACGGCGCCGCCCACTGGCTGGCGTTCAACGCGCTCGAAGGCGGCAACACGGTCGTGCTGCCGCCGGCATCGGACCGCCTCGACCCGGCGGCCATCTGGGCGACGATCGAGCACGAGCAGGTCAACGTCCTGCTCATCGTGGGCGACGCCTTCGGCCGCCCGCTGATCGACGAGCTCGAGCGCCGTCACCGACGACCTGAGCTCGCTGCTCATGATCGTGAGCGGAGGCGCCGCCCTGAGCGCGGCGGTCAAGAACCGCATCCTCGAGCGGCTGCCGAGCGTCGGCGTGCTCGACGGCCTCGGCGCCAGCGAGACCGGCCAGCAGGCGACCCAGGTCTCCGGCGCAGGCGCGGTCGCCACCACCGGCACGTTCACGCCCAGTCCCGGCATGTGCATCGTCGACGAGCACCTCGACCACGTGCTCGATCCGGGCGACCGACGAGCTCGGGTGGCTGGCGCAGCGCGGCCGGGTGCCGCTCGGCTACCTCGGCGACCCGGCCAAGACGGCCCGCACGTTCCCCGTGATCGACGGCGTGCGCTACTCGGTGCCCGGCGACCGGGCCCGCTACACGCCGGACGGCCTGCTCGACCTGCAGGGCCGCGACTCGGTGACCATCAACTCCGGCGGCGAGAAGATCTTCGCCGAGGAGGTCGAGGCCGCCCTGATGGCCCACCCCGCCGTGTACGACGCGGTCGTGGCCGGGCGTCCGAGCGAACGCTGGGGCAACGAGGTCGTCGCCGTCGTGCAGCTGCGCCCGGGCACGACCGCCGACGGTCGACGACCTGCTCGCAGGAGTGCGAGAAGCACATCGCCCGCTACAAGCTGCCCAAGGACATCGTGTTCGTCGACCGCGTCGCGCGCAGCCCGTCGGGCAAGGCCGACTACCGCTGGGCGCGCGAGCAGGCGCTCGGCACCACCGACTGACCACGGAGAGGCGCCGATGAGCTCCCGACGCAGCACCCGCCGCGACGTGAAGCACCATCGCGTGCCGGCGTGGTGGAGCGACGCCAAGCTCGGGATCTTCGTGCACTGGACCCCGGCGTCGGTGCCGGCCTTCGCCCCCGTCGACGTCGACATGGGCGAGCTGATGGCCAGGCGCGACCCGCACGCGATGGCCTGGTCGCCCTACGCCGAGTGGTACCAGAACTCGATGCGCTTCCCCGACAGCCCGGTGGCGCGCCACCACGCCGAGGTCTACGGCGACAAGCCCTACGACGAGTTCGCCGGCGAGTGGGAGGCCGCGCTCGACGCGCTGGGATCCCGATGGCTGGGCGGCTCGCTTCGCCGCGACCGGCGCCCGCTACGTGGTGCTGGTGACCAAGCACCACGACGGCTTCTGCCTCTGGCCCACCGAGGTGGCGAACCCGCACGGCACCCTGGCTTCAACAGCCGCCGCGACGTCGTCGGCGAGATGGGCGAGGCCGTGCGGGCCCGCGGGATGCGGTTCGGCGTCTACTACTCGGGCGGGCTCGACTGGACCTTCGAGTCCCATCCCATCGGCACCTTCAGCGATCTCATCGCCGCGCAGCCGCGCGGCGCCTACGTGGCCTACGCCGAGGCGCACGTGCGCGAGCTGATCCGAGCGCTACCGGCCGAGCGTCCTCTGGAACGACATCTCGTGGCCGGCGCCGACCGACCAGCTGGCCGGCCTGCTGGCCGACTACTACGCGGCCGTGCCCGACGGCGTGGTGAACGACCGCTTCATGCCGTGGTCGCCGGCCTGGCGCCTGGCCGGAACGGCGGCCGGCCGCGGCGCGCTCGACCGGCTGGCCGCCCGCTCGGCCCGCGCCGACAAGGGCATCGTGCCTCCCAAGCCACCGCTGTTCGACGTGCGCACCCCCGAGTACACGACCTTCGACCGGGTGCAGACGACGCCGTGGGAGTGCGTGCGCGGGCATCGACCGCAGCTTCGGCCACAACCGGGCCTCGAACGAAGAGGACTTCCTGTCCCAGCGCGACCTGCTGTGGTCGGTGGTCGACATCGCGGCGAAGGGCGGCAACCTGCTGCTGAACGTCGGGCCACGCGGTGAGGACGCGACGATCGCGGACGCCCAGCTGCGGCGCCTCGACTGGCTGGGGGCGTTCACCAGCACGCTCGGCGAGGGCCTGTTCGCGACCCGTCCCTGGATCTCCCCCGGCGAGACGACCGGCGGGACCGAGGTCCGCTACCTGGCCCGCGACGACGTGGTGTTCGCGTTCGCCCGGCGCGAGACCGGTGCCCCGTCGGCCGCCAGCGCGCCCTCGATCGTGCTCCGCGAGGTGCGCGCCACGCCCACCACCACCGTGTCGTCGCTCGACGGCGTCCGGCTGCGCTCCGAGTCGACCCCCGAAGGGCTCGAGGTCTGGCTGGCCGAGCCGCTCGGATCCGACGTGCCCCAGGCGGTGGCGATCCGCCCCGCCGATGCCGCTCAGTCCGCCGCGGTCGCAGGAGGCTCGTCCAGCTCGCCGTCGTGATAGCGGTCGACCGCCGGACCGGCCCAGGCCGCCAGGTCGGCCACGTCGGCGCTGGCCACCGGCTCGAGGCGCAGCACGTAGCGCACGAAGCCGAGGCCCATGAGCTGCGACGCGATCAGCGCCCGGCGGCGGGCCAGGTCGTCGGGGCTCCGTCCGCCGTCGCCGAGCTGGGACCAGATCCGTTCGGCCAGGAACTCGCGCACCCCCGCCGCAGCCTCGGGTGACGACGACGCCGCCTGCACGAACGAGACGAACGCCGCCCCGGGCTCGGCCTGGTCGACCTCGTCCCACATGCGCAGGAAGTTGGCCACGATGACCCCGCCCGTCGTGGTGGGGTCCGGCGCACCGGGGACGGGGAACGGATGCCCCACGATCACCTGGTCGAGGATGAGGCGCGGGTCGGGGGCCTCCTCCATGGCCACGGTGAAGAGCTCGGACTTGCCGCCGGCGAAGTAGTGGTGGATCAGGGCGGGGTCGACTCCGGCGCGGGCCGCCACGGCCCGCAGGCTGGTCCCCTCGAAGCCGTCGGCGGAGAACGCGGCGCGTGCCGCAGCCACGATCTCGGCCCGCGTGTCCCGCTTGCCCGGGCGGCGGCCCTTGTCAGCCACGACCCGAGCCCGCGATCGACGCGACGCCAGACCGCCGGACGAACGTCACACCAGAAGACGGTTCACAAGCGGCCCCGACGGTGATACAACTCATCACTGATGAATTCTATCGCGCAGACGCCAGCCCCGGGTAGCCCCCGACCCGAATCCCGCCGCCGCGAACCGACCCGGTGTGCTCGCTCGCCTGGCCGGGTGGTCCTACGACCGGCGCCGGCGCGTCCTGCTGGCGTGGGTGGTGCTGCTGATCGCCTCGACGGTCGTCGCCCAGGTGGTCGGCGCGAACTACCAGGACAAGTTCAACGGCGGCCACTCCGAGTCGCAGCAGGCTCAGGACCTGCTCAAGGCGAACTTCCCGTCGCAGGCAGGTGACAGCGCGCAGGTCGTCTTCCGCACCGCCACCCCGATCTCCGATCCGGCCAACCAGGCCCGGATCAACGCCCTCGTGACCAAGCTCGAGGCCCTGCCCCACGTCACCGCGGTGCCAGAGCCCGACCGTGCCGGCCGGCCAGTTCCAGGTGAGCCGCGACGGCCACATCGCCTATGCGACCGTCCAGGTCGACAAGGCCACGATCGACATCCCCAAGGCCGACCTGCAACGCATCGTCGACGTGGCCGAGGCGGCGCGGGCCAACGGCTTCGAGATCGAGCTCGGTGGCCAGCCGATCAGCGCGGTCGAGCAGCCGCCGTTCGGCGCCAGCGAAGGGCATCGGCATCCTCGCCGCCATCATCATCCTGCTGGTCGCGTTCGGCTCGCTCATCGCCATGGGCCTGCCGATCGTCACCGCGTTGTTCGGCATCGGCGTCGGCGTCGCGGTCGTCTCGCTGCTCAGCCGGTGGCTGATCGTGCCCAGCTTCGGCACCGAGCTGGCCGCCATGATCGGCATCGGCGTCGGCATCGACTACGCGCTGTTCATCGTCACGCGCTACCGCCAGGGTCTGGCCGAGGGGCGCGATCCGCGGGCGGCGGTGATCCGCGCCCTCGACACCTCGGGTCGGGCCGTGCTCTTCGCCGGCTGCACCGTCGTGATCTCGCTGCTCGGCATGCTGCTGCTCGGCCAGCCGTTCGTGTACGGCCTGGCCTTCGGGGCCATCGCCGGCGTGCTGCTCGTCATGAGCGCGTCGCTCACGCTGCTGCCGGCGCTGCTCGGCTTCACCGGCACCAAGATCGACCGGCTGGCCATCCCGTTCCTGCACCAGGACGCCGACCCCGGCCACAACCGCCACTCGTTCTGGTACCGGTGGAGCCGCGTGATCCAGCGCCACCCGTGGCCGGCCGCCCTCGGCTCGCTCGCCATCCTGCTCGTGCTGGCCCTGCCCGTGTTCTCGCTGCAGATGCTGTTCAGCGACGCCGGCAACGACTCGACCGCGCTCACCACCCGCCACGCCTACGACCTGCTGGCCGAGGGCTTCGGGCCCGGCACCAACGGCCCGCTGGTCATCGCCGTGGGCAAGTCGCCGGATGCGGTCTCCTCCACCGGCCCCGGCGGCGAGGTCCAGGCCATCACGAGCGGCGCGGACAAGGTGGTCGCCGCCCTGCGCACCACCCCGGGCATCGCGGTGGTCGCGCCGCCCCAGGTCAGCCAGAGCGGCAACGCTGCGGTGATCATCGTGGTGCCCAAGACCTCGCCGCAGAGCGGCAAGACCGAGGCGCTCGTGCACCACCTGCGCGGCCAGGTCATCCCGACGGCGACGGCGGGCACCAACGTGCAGGCTCTGGTCGGCGGCTTCACCGCGGCGGGCATCGACTCGGCCGCCAACTTCTCGCACCGGCTCATCTGGGTCATCGGCGCGGTCGTGCTGTTCTCGTTCCTGTTGCTCATGGCCGTGTTCCGCTCGATCGCCGTGCCGATCAAGGCCGCGATCATGAACCTCCTGTCGATCGGTGCGGCCTACGGCGTCACCGTCGCCGTGTTCCAGTGGGGCTGGCTCGGTGGGCCGCTGCACATCGGACAGACCGGCCCGATCGATCCCTGGATCCCGCTGATGCTGTTCACGATCCTGTTCGGGCTCTCGATGGACTACGAGGTGTTCCTGCTCTCGCGCATCCGTGAGGAGTGGCTGCGCACCGGCGACAACGGCACCGCGGTGGCCGACGGGCTGGCGCAGACCGCCCGGGTCATCACCGCCGCCGCCGCCATCATGTTCTGCGTGTTCGGTTCGTTCGTGATCGGTGATCTCCGCGTGCTCAAGGTGTTCGGCCTGGGCCTGGCGGTCGCCGTGCTCATCGACGCCACGCATCGTGCGCATGGTGCTGGTGCCCGCCACGATGGAGCTGCTCGGCAAGGCCAACTGGTGGTTCCCGCGCTGGCTCGACCGCATCGTGCCCAGACTCGACGTCGAGGGCGAGATCGAGCCCGTCATCGACCTCGACCGCCCCGAGACCGAGCCCGAGCCCGCTCCCACCCCCGTCTAGACCCCCTTCTCGAAACCGGGCATCTTTGCGTGGTGTTTTCGCGTGTTTCCACGCCCGGTTCTGGGGGTGTGGTCAGCCAGGGGCGAGCTGTGCCGCCCGGCCGTCGGATCCGAGCATCGACGCCACCACCTCGGCCTCGCGGTGGTACCCCGCGTACTCGAGCATCTGGCGGAACCGCACCGCCGCCCGCACGCCACCCGTGCCCTCGAGCCGCAGCAGCTCGGTGGTGAGGGGCCGCGTCTGGCCGGTGCCGCCGACGGCGATGGCGCCGAAGATCTGGAAGGGACCGGGCGGCTCGTTGGCGAAGGCCCAGGTCATGATCGACACGCCCTCGACCAGACGCCCGGCCGCCAGCGCCTGCCCGCCCTTGAACGAGGCGCTCGGCGCGCCGGCGTGGGCGTAGCGGGTGACGGCCTGCTCGGCGCCGGGTTGATCGCCCTGCCACAGGCGGGCCCATCCCAGCAGCTCGGACGCGGTGCGCAAGGTCGACCCCGACGGCTTGCGGGCCAACACCGACCGGGCGATCTGCTCGGCCTCGGCGGGTCGATGCTCGACGAGCGCCTTCTGGGCGCGGAACATCTCGTCGCCCAGGCCCTGATCCTTGGCCTTGCTGAGCGAGCTGAGGTTGATGGCCACCACGAGGCCCACGATCAGCAGCAGCCCGACGTAGCCGAAGGCCAGGGCGACCAGCCCGCCGACGACCGCAACCACGATGGAGATGATCTCGGCCGGCCGCTGGCCGCGGCCGTTCGTCGCGATGTCGAGCAGCGACCGCGACACGTTGCCCCCGTCGAGGGGCAGCATGGGCAGGAGGTTGAGCACCGACCAGCCCACGTTGATCCACAGGACCTCGTAGAGGATCACCCGCCCGTCGACCGAGCTGATGGTGCCCTGCGACCACAGCCACAAGGCCGGCCCGCCGAACAGGATCAGCGCGGTCAGGGGCCCGGCCAGGCTGATCACGATGTTCTGGCGAGGGGTGAGCCGGCCCGATCCGGAGGTGACCCCACCCATGCCCACCAACGTGATGTTGGGGTCGATCCCGTAGTGGCGGAAGGCCATGGCATGGCCGAGCTCGTGCACCAGCACGCCGAGGAAGGCGATGGCCACGAACGCAACGACGTAGATCAACTTCGGGTCGTTGACGTTGAAGTCGTAGGCCAGGAACCCGATGATGACGAAGAAGTAGATCTCGACCCGCACCGGTATCCCCGCCAGACGGAAGTGGGAGGGCTTGGCCATGCCCCCAGGGTAGGCAGCCGCCGGGGGTTCCGAGCGTCGGTCGGCAACCACCAGGACGGTCAGCAGGACGGTCGGTCAGGCGCGCCGGCGGCCGCCCGGGACGGCCTCGATAGGCTCGGTGACGTGACCGCGACCGATCCGGCCGACGCGACCGGTAACCGGCGCCCGGCGCCCGAGACGTCGCCGACCGCCACGATCGACCCCGACCACCTGCCCGAGGGCGACGACAAGGTCCGGGCCGTCCGCTCGATGTTCGACGCCATCGCGCCGCGCTACGACCTGGTCAACCGCGTCATGACGTTCCGGATGGACGTGGGGTGGCGGCGGCGGACCGTCAGGCGGCTGGCGCTGGCCCCGCGGTCGCGTGTGCTCGACGTGGCCTGCGGCACCGGCGACCTGTGCGGCGAGCTGGCCCGCCAGGGCCTCTTCCCGATCGGCAGCGACCTCTCCTTCGGGATGCTGGCCGCCGGGCGTTCGGGGGCACCGCTGGCCCAGGCCGACGCTCTGCACCTGCCCGTACCCGACGGCGCCGTGGACGGTGTCACCTGCGGCTTCGCGCTGCGCAACCTCGTCGCACTGGTGCCCTTCTTCGACGAGCTGGCGCGCGTCGTTCGCCCCGGTGGGCGCATCGCGCTGCTCGAGGTGGCCGTGCCGTCCAACGCGGTGATGCGCTGGGGCCACGGCGTCTACTTCGGCAAGGTCGTGCCCCGCATCGGCGGGATGCTGTCCGACCCGGCCGCCTACCGCTACCTGCCGAAGTCGGTGGCGTACCTGCCCGAGCCCGCCGAGCTCGTCGACCAGCTGCGCGCCGCCGGCTTCGCCGACGCCCGGCGCGAGCTGCTCTCGGGCGGGATCGCTCAGCTGCTCGTGGCCACCCGCGACCGCGCCGACCGGACGGTCCGGGCGGTGGGAGCGTGAGCTCCGCCCGCGCCGGCGAGGCCCGACCGGCACCGGCCCTCGTCGCCCGCACCGAGCGCCTCGACCTGGACGTCGACCTGCTGGCGGTGGCAGGCGAGTCGGGCGCCCTCTGGACCAACGGCCGCCAGGGGTTCGCCGGCCAGGGCGAGGCCCTCCGCATCGAGGTCCCGCCGGGCGACCCGGCCGCGGCCGCCCGCGCCGTGCACGACCAGCTCGACACCATCGAGATCGACGATCAGGTCGGCGAGCTCGGCACGCGGTCCGATCGCGCTCGGGGCGCTCCCGTTCGACCCGCGCCTGGGCGGCACGCTCGTCGTCCCCGAGCTCGCTGGTCGGGCGCGCCGACGACGGCGCCCGCTGGATCACCACCGTCGGCCCGGCCGGTCGGGCCCGCCGTCTGGCGCTGGCCGACACCACGACGACCGCGACGACCGCGACGACCGCGACGAACCGACCCCACCCGCTTCACCGTCACCAGCCCGCGCCCCGCCGACGACTGGTGCGCGGCCGTGGCCGACGCCCGCGACGAGCTGCGCGGCGGCGCGCGCCCGCAAGGTGGTGCTGGCCCGCGAGATCATCATCGAGGCCGACCGCCCGATCCAACGGCGGGCGGTGCTCGACGAGCTGCGCCGCACCTATCCCGGCCTGCATGCTGTTCGCGGCCGACGGCTTCATCGGCGCCAGCCCCGAGCTGCTGGTCGCCCGCACGGGCGACCTGGTGCGCTCGCACCCGATGGCCGGCACCGCCCCTCGGAGCGCCGATCCCTCGACCGACGCGCAGCTGGCGGCCAACCTGCTCGCGTCGGCGCAAGGACCAGGCCGAGCACCGCCACACCATCGACATGGTGCACGACACGCTGCTGCCGTGGTGCTCGTACCTCGACGAGGAGGCGCGAGCCGTCGATCGTGGCCATGGCCAACGTGCAGCACCTGGCCACGCTGGTCGAGGGCCGGCTCTCGTCGCCGCCCGCGTCGGTCATCGAGCTGATGCGGGCGCTGCACCCCACCCCGGCGGTCAACGGATCACCCCGCCAGGCCGCGCTCGACCTGATCGAGCGCTACGAGCGCATCGACCGCGGCCGCTACGGCGGACCGGTCGGCTGGGTCGACGCGGCCGGCAACGGCGCCTGGGCCGTCGGCATCCGCAGCGCCGAGATCGACGGCGCTCGCGGCCCGCCTGTTCGCCGGCGTCGGGGTCGTCGCCGACTCGGACCCGACGGCCGAGCTGGCCGAGACCCGCGCCAAGTTCCAGGCCCTCCTCGGCGCCATCCTCCGCCCCTGAACCCCACCGCAAACCGGGCATCTTTGCGTGACGTTTTCCGCGTGTTCTCACGCCCGGTATCCGAGCGCGTTAGTCAGTCAGGGAGGGCGGCGGCGACCGCCGTGTCGATCTCGCGGTGGACGGCGACGTTGGCGGCGCGGTCGGTGGGCACGATGATGAGGTGGACGCCGCCGAGTGCCATCGACTCGGCCACCGCCGCGCCGACCTCGTCCTGGCGCTCGACGCGCCGCGGCGCCGATGCCGTGGGCGGCGGCCAGTCCGGCGAGATCGACGCCGTGGGGGGTGCCGAACAGCTGTCTCGAAGCGGTCGGGGTCGACCGCGTCGGCCTGGGGCAGGAACGAGAAGATCCCGCCGCCGTCGTTGTCGACGACGACGATGGTGAGGTCGATGCCGGCGACGGGCCGCCCCGAGCAGGCCGTTCGTGTCGTGCAGCAAGGCGACGTCGCCGATGAGCAGCGCGGTCGGCCCGGCGCGAGTCGGCGCGACCGGGCCAGCGCCACGCCCGACAGCCGTCGACACCACGCCGTCGATGCCGTTGGCGCCGCGGTTGGCCAGCACCGCGACGCCCCGGCGCGGCGCCGCGAACCACTCGACGTCACGGACGGGCATCGACGACGACACCACCAGCGTCGTACCGTCCGGCACCGCCTGCATGACGACCCGGGCGATCGCCGGCTCGGTGGGTTCGGGATGGGCGCCGAGGACGGCCGCGATGGCCTCGGCCGCGACCGCGTCGGCCTGCGATCCACGCGTCGCGGAACTCGCGGACCTCGTCGGCCTCGTCAGTCGGCTCGACGGGCGGGGCGGACGCGGCCTGCTCGACCAGCACGGCGAGCCGCGCCGCGGTCGGGCCGGGCGGGGCGGCCAGGAGCGCGTCGAGGGTGCGCGTCGGGGTCGTAGCGGGTGCCGTCGGTCTCGATGCCGACCTGCCAGGCGTCGAGTCCGGCCAGCCACTGGCCAGGACCTTGGACGCCGGCGAGCGATCCGAGGCGCAGCACGACCTCGGGGGCCAGGCCCGACGCCAGCCGACGGGACGCGGAGGACGGCGTCGAAGTGGCTGATCGTCGATGGCGTCGGGACGGCGGCAGCCGCTGCGGGGTCGGCCAGCACCGGCCAACCGAGCGCGCCCGGCAAGCGCTGGCCACGCCGCCGGGCTCGTCGATGCCGCCGCCCGGCGACGATCACGCCGGTCCGTCCGGCCAGCTCGCCGGCCAGCGAGTCGAGGGTGTCGTCGTCCAGCGCCACCGCCGCCAGCGGGGCTCGGCGCCACGGCCGTTGCTGATCGCGCCCGGTCGGCAGCGGCCCGGCCCGTCCGACCAGCGGGTCGCGGAACGGCAGGTTGAGGTGCACCGGACCGGGCGGACGCGTCCATCGTGCGCGCACGAACGCCTGGGCGGCCAGCGACCGCCACGAGCCCGACATGGCTCGGGTCGGGCACGCCCGGCATCGACGAACGCCGCGGACGGCGCGCGCCGTAGAGCTGCTGCTGGTCGATGGTCTGGGGCGCCCCGACGCCGTGCAGCTCGGGCGGGCGGTCGGCCGTGCACACGAGCATCGGCACCTTGGCCTCGTGCGCCTCGACCACGGCGGGGTGCAGCTCGACCGCGGCGGTCCCGCTGGTGGTGAGCACGACGGCCGGGCGCCCCGTCGCCATCGCCGAGACCCGAGCGCCACGAACCCGGCCGAGCGCTCGTCGTGGTGCACGTGCAGGCGGAGCCGGTCGTCGCCGGCCAGCGCCAGCGCCATCGGCGTCGACCGCGAGCCGGGCGCGACCACCGCGTCGGTCACGCCGGCCCGCACCCACTCGTCGACGAGCGTGGCGCAGAAGGTCGAGGCGGTCGACACCGCCGGTTCGGAGCCGGACACGGGCGACAGCCTACGTTTGGGTGCGGCATGGCCACGCCCGACTCCCCCCGCGAGCCACCGGTCGACGACGGCCCGGCGCCGCGGCTGGCCGCCCAGCGCTTCGTCCCCGACCGGCCGCCGGCCGGGCGGCTCGTGCTGCTGCACGGGTTCACGCAGACCTCGGCGTGCTGGTCCCCCGTCGACGATGACCTGGCCACCGACCACGAGCTGGTGCTGGTCGACGCGCCCGGCCACGGCGCGTCCGCCGGCGTCGACACCGACCTGCCCGGCGGCGCCGACGCGCTGGTGGCCACCGGCGGTCCGGCCACCTATCTCGGCTACTCGATGGGCGGTCGCTTCTGCCTGCACGCGGCCCTGGGCTCGCCCCGAGCTGGTCGAGCGGCTCGTGCTCGTCAGCGCGACCGCCGGGATCGACGACGACGCGGCGCGGGCCGAGCGGCGGGCCGGCGACGAGCGGCTGGCCGACCACCTGCTCGAGGTCGGGCGTCGAGTCCTTCGTCGACGAGTGGCTGGCCCAGCCGATGTTCGCCGGCCTCGGCCCCGAGCAGGCCCACCGGCGGGCCCGGCTGGCCAACACGGCCGACGGGCTGGCGTCGAGCCTGCGGCGGGCCGGCACCGGCACCCAGGAGCCGCTGTGGGGCCGCCTCGGCGAGCTGGCCATGCCCGTGCTGGTCGTGGCCGGCGCCGACGACGCCAAGTTCGCGGCGCTCGCCGAGCGGATGGTCGACGCCGTCGGGGCCAACGCCGAGCTCGCCGTCGTCCCCGGCGCCGGCCACACCGTCCACCTCGAGCAGCCCGCCGCCTTCCTGGCCGCCCTCCGCGCCTGGCTCGCCCGCACCCGGCACGTCTGACCCCGGTTCCGGGGGTCGAACGTGCCCGCCATCGGAGGATCAGGCCGAGACGAACAGGCCGACCGACAGCAGGAGGCCGTAGACGAGCTGCACGCGGGCCGTCCCGACCAGCACCGGGATGAGGCCGGGGCCCTTGGCACCCTCGAGCACGCCGCAGCACCGGCTTCTGGGCCAGGAAGATCGCGGCGAACGCGATGACGGCCACCCACCGCGTGCCCAGCGCCGGCGATGACCGGCAGCATCAGGTACGGGATGACCATGAGCACGACGTAGAGGACGCGGGTCGGGCGGTCGCCGATGCGCACGGCCAGCGTCTTCTTGCCGGCGACGGCGTCGGTGGGGATGTCGCGCAGGTTGTTGACCACGAGCAGCGCGGTGGCCAGCGCACCCACCGAGACGGCGCAGGCCCACGCCAACCAGGGGATCCATCCGAGTTGCACGTAGGTCGAGCCGACCGTCGCGACGAGACCGAAGAACACGAACACGAACAGCTCGCCGAAGCCGTAGTAGCCGTACGGCTTCGGGCCACCCGTGTAGAGCCAGCCGGCGGCGAAGCAGACGGCGCCGACGAGCAGCAGCCACCAGGTCGTCGCGGCCGCCAGCGCCAGGCCCGGCGACCGCGGCCACGCCGAACGACGCGATCGCCGCCTTCTTGACCGACGACGGCCGCTTCAGGCCGGATCCGACGAGCCGGACCGGACCGACACGGGTCTCGTTGTCGGTCCCCCGCACGCCGTCGCTGTAGTCGTTGGCGTAGTTGGTGCCGATCTGGATGCACAGCGCCACCACGGCCGCGGCCAGGCCCCGCCAGATGATGAGCCCCTTGAGCCCAGTCGGGCCCTGGCCGAACGCGTGACCACGTGACGCGTGCCCGCGGCTGTCGCCGTGCCGGCGAGTACGAGCCCGACGGCCACCGGCCGTGCCGACGAGCACGGGCACGATGGCGGCCGGCAGACGTGCGCGGCCGCGGCGCCGGCCACCCACAGCCGCCAGCCGGTCGGCGGGCGGCGGCCGCGCTCGCGGCCGTCGACCCGATGCCGCCTCACGGTCGCTTCGGGAACTGCTCGAAGTCGGGCTTGCGCTTCTGCACGTAGGCGTTGCGGCCCTCCTGGGCCTCCTCGGTCATGTAGAAGAGCAGCGTGGCGTCGCCGGCCAGCTGCTGGATGCCGGCCAGGCCGTCGTCGGCCGCGTTCATCGACGCCTTGATCATGCGCAGGGCGAGCGGCGACATGGCGAGCATCTCGCGGCACCACTCGACCGTGGTCTCCTCGAGCTCGGCCAGCGGCACCACCGTGTTGACCAGGCCCATGTCGAGCGCCTGTCGGGCGTCGTACTGGCGGCACAGGAACCAGATCTCCCGCGCCTTCTTCTGGCCGATGTTGGCGGCCAGCAGCCCCGAGCCGTAGCCGCCGTCGAACGAGCCCACCTTGGGGCCGGTCTGGCCGAAGCGGGCGTTGTCGGCGGCGATGGTCAGGTCGCACACGACGTGCAGCACGTGGCCGCCACCGATCGCGTAGCCGGCCACCATGGCCACCACCGGCTTGGGGGTGCGGCGGATCTGGATCTGCAGGTCGAGCACGTTGAGCCGCCCGATGCCCTTCTCGGCCACCTCGTCGTCGCCGATGTAGCCGTCGTCGCCGCGGATCCGCTGGTCGCCGCCCGAGCAGAAGGCCTGGTCGCCCTGGCCGGTGAGGATGATGACGCCGACGCGATCGTCGTCGCGGGCCTCGTTGAACGCGTGCTGCAGCTCGAACAGCGTCTGCGGGCCGGAAGGCGTTGCGCACCTCGGGCCGACAGATGGTGATCTTGGCGATCCCCTCGGCCGGCTCGTAGCGGATGTCGGTGTAGTCGCCGACTCGCCTGCCAGTCGGCGGCGGGGCGGATCGTGGTCTCGGTCACGACGAGAGTGTGCCGCGGCGGTCGGGTTCGTGCCGAATCTGTCGCGATCGCCGCCCCGCGCCGGAACTGGGCGCAGGAACACGCGAAACGCCACGCGAAGATGCCCGGTTCGGGGTGGACGGCGGCTTAGCCTGAGCGGGTGCGCGAGCTGGTGGCGTTGGCCATGCCGGGTGGGCCGGCCTTCGTCGAGACGTTGCAGCGCATCTGGGACCGGGGCGACGCGGTCCTCCCGCTCGACCCCCGGCTGCCGGACCCGGCCCGCGACGACCTGATCGCCGCGCTGCGACCCGGACGCCTGATCGATGCCTCGGGCGACGAGACCGCCCTGGCCGGCGGCCTGGCGGTCGAGGACGGCGACGCCGTGGTCATCGCCACCAGCGGCTCGACGGGCACCCCCAAGGGGGTGGTCCACACCCACGCCTCGGTCGCGGCGTCGGCCGCGGCCAGCAGCGCCCGCCTCGGCGTCGATCCCGGCCGTGACCGGTGGCTGGCCTGCCTGCCGCTCGCCCACATCGGCGGCCTCTCGGTGGTCATCCGCGCCCTGCTCACCGGCACGCCGATCTCGAGGTCCATCCCGGCTTCGACGCCGACGCCGTCGAGGACGCCGCCCGGCGCGGCGCCACCCTCGTCTCGCTCGTGCCCACCGCGCTGGCACGCATCGACGCCAGCCTGTTCCGCGCCATGGTCATCGGCGGTGCCGCACCCCCCGAGGACCTGCCGCCCAACGCCGTGACGAGCTACGGCATGACCGAGACCGGCAGCGCGTGCGTCTACGACGGTCGGCCGCTCGACGGCGTCGAGGTCCGCGTGGCGCCGATCGGGTGAGATCGAGGTGCGCGGCGCGATGCTCCTGCGCTGCTACCGCGACGGCACCGACCCCAAGGACGCCGACGGCTGGTTCGCCACCGCCGATGCGGGCGAGGTCGACGGCGACGGCCGGGTCATCGTCCACGGCCGCGATCGACGACGTGATCATCACCGGCGGCGAGAAGGTGTGGCCGGTCGCGGTCGAGCGCGTCCTGGCCGGCGCACCCGGCGTGGCCGAGGTCGCGGTGGTCGGCCGGCCCGATCCCGAGTGGGGCCAGCGGGTCGTGACCGCGATCGTGGTGGCGGCGGGGCGAGCCGGCCCCGACCCTCGACGCGCTCCGCGACCTGGTGCGCGCCCAGCTCCCCGCGTACGCCGCCCCCCGCCGCCTCGAGCTGGTCGGCCGAGCTGCCCCGCACCACGCTCGGCAAGGTTCGACGCGGCGACCTCTAGCCCCGGATCCGGAGCCGTTCCGGCCAGAAATGAGCCGAATGGCCTAGGCGAACGAGCCGTTCGCCTCTCTTCTCATGTTCCCCTCATGTCGATGGCAACGGAGTCCCCCCATCCAAACGGGCGGGCTTCGGCCCGTGCTACTGCAGTAGAAGGAGCTCACATGTTGGTCAGCTACGAGTTCGCCAGCGCCTGGTTGCAGGCGCGGTGCCGCACCGACCGTGGTGCGTCGCTCGTCGAGTACGCGCTGCTGGTCGCCCTCATCGCCGTCGTGTGCATCATCGCCGTGACGCTGCTGGGCAAGGAAGCCTCGAGCAAGTTCAGCAAGGTCGCCTCCTCCATCCAGTAGGTCTTCGGGGGCGACCTCCACGATCGGACGGTCGCCCCGACCCATCGAGTCACCTCGGCGATGCCGTTGCGCTCGACTCACCCACCACTCGCCCGCCGATGCCGCCGGGTGAGTGGTGGGGAGCGGCGCGTCTACCCGACGGCGCGCCTGCGCGGCGCGTCGCCCGACGGCGCGTGGCACTCGCGCGTCGACGGCGCGTCTGCCAGGATGAGGCGCGACACACCCGGGCACCCGGCCGGTCCGAGGAGGATCACGATGGATGTGCGCAACGTGCAAGAGGTCACCCCTGAGGTCGAGCACAACGGCACGGTTCCGGTCTGGTGGCTGATCCGTCCGCGCGAGATGCACGAGATCACCGACGGGGGCTATCTCGAGCTGGCCAACGAGTTCGAGGTGGCCGTCGGGGGCGAGGTGTTCCCCCACACCCACCCGACCCACGAGTTCTACTTCGTGATGACCGGTTCGGGGGTCATGACCGTCGCCGGCGAGCAGCGCGACGTGTCACCCGGCGACCTGATCTACATCCCGCCCGACGCGATCCACAGCCTGGCGCCGACCGGTGGCGAGCCGATCCACTGCTTCTGCTTCGCCGTGGGCGTCAAGGACGCCCCGCCCATCGACTACACGAACCACTGACCCAGCGCTACGACGAGCCGAGCAGCGCCCCACCGTCGACCACGAGGGTGGCGCCGGTGATCCACGAGGCGGCGTCCGAGCACAGGAACACGGCCGCGTTGGCGATGTCGACGGGCTCGCCGAGGCGGCGCATCGGCGTGTGCCGTGCGATCGCCTCCTCGTTGGGCTCCCAGAGCACCCGCGCCATGTCCGTCTTGACGAGGCCGGGAGCCAGGGCGTTCACCCGCACGCCCGGTGCCATCTCGGCGGCCAGCGAGCGCGTCAGGTGCATGAGGGCCGCCTTGGTGCCGTTGTAGACGGCGATGTGGGTCTCGACGCTGAGCCCGCCCACCGACGCGATGTTGAGGATGACCCCGCCGCGCTCGGACATCGAGGCCCGCCAGGCCGACTGGGTCCACATGAGCGGTCCGCGCCAGTTCACCGTCGACCGTCTTGTCGAACCGGCTGGCGTCGATGCTCGAGCGTCGGCCCGAAGTAGGGGTTCGTCGCCGCGTTGTTGACCAGGATGTCGACCGACCCGAACCGCTCGACCGTCGCGGCCACGCACGCCTCGGCCTGGTCGGGCTCGCCGGCGTTGGCCGCGAACACGTCGACCTCGGAGCCCGAGGCGGCGCGGATCTCGGCCGCGGCCTGATCGAGGGCGTCGACCTTGCGCGACGAGAGCATCACGCTCGCGCCGCTCGCGGCCAGCGACAGGGCGATGGCTCGCCCGATCCCCCGCGACGCACCGGTGACCAACGCGACCTTGCCCTCCACGCGGATGTCCATGGACGGGCATGTTAGAGGCCGGTCGTCGACCGCCACTACCGTGGCCGACGTGAACCGCCTCGCCGACGAGACCAGCCCCTACCTCCGCCAGCACGCGGACAACCCGGTCGACTGGTACCCCTGGGGCGACGAGGCGTTCGCCAGGCCGCGGCCGACGACAAGCCCGTGCTGCTGTCCGTCGGCTACTCGGCCTGCCACTGGTGCCACGTGATGGCCCACGAGTCCTTCGAGGACCCGGACACCGCCAGCTGATGAACGAGCGCTTCGTCAGCATCAAGGTCGACCGCGAGGAGCGCCCCGACGTCGACGCCATCTACATGGACGCGGTGCAGGCCATGACCGGCCAGGGCGGCTGGCCGATGACGGTGTTCCTCATGCCCGACGGTCGACCGTTCTTCGGCGGCACCTACTTCCCCAAGGTCGCCCGTGGCGGCATGTTGAGCTTCACCGACCTGCTCGGACGCATCGACGACGTCTGGCGCACCCGCCGCGACGACCTCGACGGGCAGGCCACCGAGCTGACCGAGGCGATCGGCCAGGGATCGCGTCGCTCGCCGCCCGGCGACGACATCCCCGGCGCCGACGGCCTGCGGGCGGCCTACGCCGGGCTGGCCGGCGCCTTCGACCCCGAGTGGGGCGGCTTCGGCCGGGCGCCCAAGTTCCCGCAGACCATGAGCCTCGACGTGCTGCTGCGGGCCCACGCCCGCAACGGCGTCGCCCGACACGCTGGCCATGGTCACGACCTCGCTCGACGCCATGGCCTCGGGCGGCATCTACGACCACCTGGGCGGTGGGTTCGCCCGCTACTCGGTCGACGGCGAGTGGCTGGTGCCCCACTTCGAGAAGATGCTCTACGACCAGGCGCTGCTGGCCCGCGTCTACCTGCACGCCTGGCAGGTCACCGGCGAGGCCCGCTACCGCCAGGTGCTCGACGAGACGATCGGCTACGTGCTGCGCGACCTGCGCCACCCGACTGGCGGGTTCTTCTCGGCCGAGGACGCCGACTCGCCCGACGGCCACGGCCACAACGAAGAGGGCCTCTTCTACACGTGGACGCCCGGCCGAGATGCGCGGCGGTGCTGGGCGATGCTGCCGACGACGCCATCGAGTGGTGGGGCGTCACCGACGGCGGGCAACTTCGAGGGGCGCTCGATCCTGCACCGGCCGGTGCGAGGTGACCTGCTGCGGCCCGAGCCGATCGAGCAGGCCCGCCAGGCCCTGTTCGACGGCGCGCGAGCGGCGACTGCGCCCGGGCCTCGACGACAAGGTCCTGACCGAGTGGAACGGGCTGATGCTGGCCACCCTGGCCGAGGCGGCCGCCGCCACCGGCGACGCCGACCTGGTTGGCCGAGGCCGTCCGCACCGGCGAGTTCCTGCTGGCCGAGCTGCGCCGGCGCCGACGGCCGCTGGCTGCCGCTCGTGGCAGGCCGACGGTGACGGGCAGGGACGCACGCGCCACCTGGCCTACGCAGCCGACTACGGCGCACTGGTCGACGCCTTCACCCGGCTGGGCGAGGCCACGGGCCGGAGCCCGCTGGATCGACGAGGCCGCGCGCGGTCGCCGACGGCCTGCTCGACCTGTTCTGGGACGACGAGCGCGGCGGGCGTGTTCACCACCGGCCGCGACGCCGAGCCGCTGGTCACCCGCCCGAAGGACCTGCTCGACAACGCCACCCCGTCGGCCAACAGCCTGGCCGCGGTCGGCGCTGCTGCGCCTGCGGCGCCCTCACCGGCGAGCCCGCGCTACACCGAGCGGGCCGACGGTCGATCCTGCGCCTGCTGGGCGACGCCGGCCACCCGCCACCCGACCGCGCTCGGGCACCTGCTGGGCGCGCTCGACCTGTGCGACCACGGCGCCACCGAGATCGCCGTCGTGGGCGACCGCCCCGACCTGGTGCGCGCCGTCACCGGGCGCTACCTCCCGAACGCCGTGCTGGCCTGGGGCGAGCCCTACCCGTCGCCGCTGTGGGAGAGCCGCGACGCCGGGACCGACGGCACCGGCCAGGCCTACGTGTGCCGCGACTTCGCCTGCCAGGCCCCCGTCGACACCCCCGCCGCCCTCGCCGCGCAGCTGTGACCTCGCGATCCCGCCGCGGGCTCGGTCACCACGATCCCCGGTGCACGACCTCGTCGAGGGGACGACGGCCGCGCGCCAGCGAGGGGCTGGGGCGGTCGGGCGCCCGGTAGCCGATGGCGATGGTGCCGATCGGCTGGTGGCCACCGGGCACGCCGAGCTCGCGCATGAGCGTGGCCTGGTGCTGGAAGATCCCGAAGAACAGCGCGCCGAGCCCCTCGTCCACCGCGGCCAGCAGCATGATCATGGTGCTCATGGCCGTGTCGACCAGCCAGTACGGCACCGGCCAGTCGCGACGCGGCGCGGCCGAGACCCGTCGCCGCCTTGTCGGGCTCGGCGTAGCGGTCGACGTAGGCCTGGGCGTGGGCCAGCGGGATGACGAGGGCCGGGGCCGGCAGCAGCCCGGCCCACGCGAAGGTCTCGCGTCGCTCGGCCGGGCAGCGTGACGTCCCAGTAGCGGGCCGTCTGCTCGGGGCCCTCGAGCACGACGAACTCCCAGCCCTGGGAGAAGCCGGCCGACGGCGCGTGCAGGCCGAGCTCGAGGATGCGGTCGAGCGTGCCGGCCGGGAGCGGTCGCGGATCGAAGGCCCGGACCATGCGCCGACGACGAACGGCGTCGACGAGCTCCACTGCGACAGACCGCGGCCGTCGGGCCGGCGTCAGCCCAACTTGGCCAGGCGCTCGGCCATGGCCCACCCGAAGGCGATGAGCGAGTCGCCCCGCTTGGCGTCGACGGTGGCGAACAGGGCCACCACCTCGGGATCGATCAGCTCGGGCTTGAGGCTCTCGTGGTCGAGCACCAGCGGGAAGGTGCTGTCGCCGGCCGTGGTGAAGTCGCGGTCGCTGTAGCCGCCGTTCTCGACCCCGAAGCGCTTGGCCAGGCGCCGGCCCCAGGCCCGCTCCTCGCCCGTGGCCTTGTGGCCGGGCCGGGGCACGATGTCGGTCAGGGTCTTGAAGGCCTCGAAGCCGCCGGCGTTGGTGAAGCGGGTGCCGACCAGCACGTCCTCGTCGGGGAAGGCCAGCACGGCCCGGCGGAACTGGTCGGTCATCATCGCCCGCAGCACGGCGTCGCGCTTGGACGTGCGCCGGACCGACGCCAGGCCGATCAGCACGCTCGGGCGTGCCACCGATGCGCTCGAGCGTGCTGAAGGAGAAGCCCTTGAGGGCCCGACCGTCACGGGCGAGGGTGATGAGCACCCAGGCCTCGGCCTGCTTCGACAGCAGACCGGCCTCGAATCGCGACGGCCCGTCGGCGCAGATGTCGGCCATCTCGGCCAGCTCGGCGTCGCTGAGAGCTGTGCAGTCCTTGGTCTCGACCTCGATTGCCATGCGCGCTGATGCCCCCAGGTGGTGCGACGGGCCCGGACAAGCCCTGGGATCGGACCCCTCTAGTCCAGCGGTCGCGGGCGATCGGCGCAACTCGAACCCCGGAGGCCGGACCTCAGACGGCGACCGCGGCGGGTCCGAGGAGCACCCGCAGCTCGGCCATCAGGCCGTTCGACGAGTCGACGTTGAACTCGTCGGGGAGGCGCAGGACCTGGCGCTCGCCGAGGTGCAGGAACACCTGCGACTCGCCCTGGTGCTCGCCGAGCAGGCCCTTGAGCTGGCCCAGCAGGTCCTCGTTGAGGGCGTTGGGCGACATGCGGATGCGCACCGGCGGGGCGCCGTCGGTGACCGGTTCGAACACCGAGAGCTCGAGGGCCATCAGCTTGGGCGTGTCCTCGCGGCCGTCGATGCGGCCCTTGACGCAGACGACCGCGTCGTCGACCAGCAGGTGCCCGAACTGCTGCATCGTCTTGGGGAAGACCATCACCTCGATCGACGCCTGCAGGTCCTCGAGCACGAAGACGGCCATGAGGTCGCCCTTCTTGGTCCACTTGCGCTGGAGGCTCGTGACCAGGCCGCCGACCATGCGCAGCGTGCCGTCCTCGACGCCCTCGAGCTCGGCGATCGTGCACTCGGTGCGCCGGCGCAGCGCCGCCTCGGCTCCCATGAGCGGATGGTCGCTCACGTACAGCCCGAGCATCTCCTTCTCGAAGGCCAGTCGCTGCTTCTTGTCGAACTCGCGGTCGGGGATGGCGAGGCGGGTCTCGGGCGGCGCGCCGGCGGCCTGGGCGTCTGCGTCGCCGAGCGACCGAGAACAGGTCGAACTGGCCCTCGGCCTCGCGGCGCCGCCGGGCCGCGGTCTGGTCGAGGATCTGCTCGTACACGTAGCAGCAGGCCCTGGCGGGGATGGCCGAGCGAGTCGAACGCGCCGGCCTTGATGAGCGACTCGATGGTCCGCTTGTTGAGCACCGAGAGATCGACCCGGTTGCAGAAGTCGTAGAAGTCGGCGAAGGGGCCGTTCGCGTCGCGCTCGGTCACGATCAGGCCCACCAGGCCCTCGCCCACGTTGCGCACCGCCGACAGCCCGAACGGGATCGAGCCGGCCGTCGCACCGCTCGGGTCGAGCACGGCGGCGAAGTCGCTGTCGCGACACGTTGACGTCGGGCACGAGCACCGAGATGCGCATCTGCCGGCACTCGTTGAGGTAGACGGCCGCCTTGTCGAGGTTCGTCTTGACGCTGGTCAACAGGGCGGCGAAGTACTCGACCGGGTAGTTCGCCTTGAGGTAGGCCGTCTGATAGGCGACCAGTCCGTAGCCGTACGCGTGCGCCTTGGGGAACGCGTAGTCGGCGAACGGCTCGATGATGTCGAACCACCTGGTGCCGAGCTCGCGCCCGTAGCCGGTGGCCTCGCACCCCGCGACGAACTTCTCGCGCTCCTTGGCGATCAGCTCCCGATCCTTCTTGCCGCAGGCCTTCCTGAGGTTGTCGGCCTCGGCCAGGGAGTAGCCGGCGAACTTCTGCGCCACGCGCATGACCGACTCCTGGTAGATGCAGTTGTGAGTGACTATGCCATTGGCGATGAAGTTGTGAATGTCATCGACGGTGATGTCATAGACCGCTTGCCGCCCAGTTGCCTCCACATTCCGCACCTGCACCCAGTTCACACGGAGTGACCGCTCGATGTCGGACAGGTCCAGCACGTCCAGGGCCGTCGCCAGCGTTCCCTCATGGACCCTCGGGTGACGCTCAGCCGCGTATGGCATGAAATGCCAACGCGGGAGCCCCAGCTCCTGGCTGATCGTTCGAACGGGTCCAGGAGCGGCCGTTCGGATCAAGTCGATCGTGCGAACACGGTCGAGTGTGGTCCCCCGCGGGGTGGCTTGGAACACGACATCGCGCTTCTGCTTCGATGCCATGTACGGAGTGACCAAGGCGGAGAATGCCAGACCGTCGAACACGGTGACCTGGTAGGCCATGCCGCCCCGGCAGTCGTGACACGGATGCTCGTACACAACGGCCTCGATGCCGAGTCGCAGCAGCAGCCGCGCCACATCTCCTGCGAGTTGGTGCGAAATCGTGCGGTACGTGGCGAACCGCTCGTTCACATGCCCGTCGCAGTCCCACAGTGACGCCAGCAGCCACGCCACATCGTCATCGCTGACCTCGAACATGGCGGAGGGGATGAACTTGTCGACACTTGTCGGCCCACCGGGAGTCGAGCCGGCTGGAGCCTTGAGACCGAGTTCGCGGAGCCAGCTCACCAGGCCCGAACAGGGCCCACCGTTGCCCCGGCCGTTGCCCACCGAGATCCGGGTCACGCCGCTGTGTTCACTCCAGGAGCAATGAACGCCCGGAAAGGCGCCCTCGACCGACTCTGCGAACTCGTCCAGCAGAACCTGGTCGGAGTTGATGAATGAAACACTCGAGCGAACTGACAGCGATCCGTCTCCCAGCAGGTACGCGAGCACCCGCAGTCGCCGCCGATCGACAACTCGCGGCAGCGGAGGCTCGAGCAACTGTCGAGCGACGGCGACATGGTCGTCGGGGCCGAGCGATCCGAGCGTGCGCCAGCCGGTCTCGGTCAGCACCCGATGATCGGGGGTTCCCTGGAGATGCATGCCGTTTCGCAGCGTGATTCGGACCGTGTCCCGCTCGCCGTTGCAGACCCAGTGGGTGACTCGTCGAACGACTGGCTCCAGCGACTCGTCGACGCCTTGCACGAGAAACTCGCCGTCGAGGTCGATCTCATCGAGTCGTGTCGGGCGACCTGTCAGAGCATCGACCACGATGGTGTCACCGGCGAGGCAGAGCCCGTAGGTGTCGCCCAGCAGCTGCTCGGCGTCGGGGTGCAGATAGGTGACCGGCTTGCGGCCGTTCTTGCGGTCGGCGTAGTCGTTGTGCATGTTGGCCGCCATCGGGCCCGGCCGGTAGAGCGCGACGAGCGCGGCGACGTCGTCGAACGAGTCGGGAGCGAGCGAGCGCATGAGCGCTCGCATGGGGCCGCCCTCGAGCTGGAACACGCCGATCGAGTCGCCCGCCTGCAGCAGCTCGTAGGTCGGCTGCGTCGTCGAGGTCGACGTCGTCGATGTCGAGGTCGATGCCACGCGACTCGCGGATGAGCTTCACGGCGTCGGAGATGACGTCGAGGTTGCGCAGGCCCAGGAAGTCCATCTTGAGCAGGCCGAGGTCCTCGACGCCGTGCATCTCGTACTGGGTGACGATCGGAGCCAGCTCCGGATCCTGGCCGGCCTCGGGCTTGCGCTGGATCGGCAGGTACTCGGTCAGGCGCTCCTTGGTGATCACCACCGCGGCGGCATGGATGCCGTCCTGGCGGCGCAGGCCCTCGAGGCCCCGGGCCACGTCGATCACCTGCTTGGCGTCGGGATCGGTGGCGTACATGTCGCGCAGCTCGGTGGCCATCTTGTAGCCGTCGACGTACTTGGGGTTCTCCTCGAGGCAGGCGTAGAGCGGCGTGTCGCGACCCATCACCAGCGGCGGCATGGCCTTGGCCACCTTGTCGCCCACCGAGTAGGGGTAGCCGAGCACGCGGGCCGCGTCGCGCACCGCGGCGCGCGCCTTGATGGTCGAGAAGGTCACGATCTGGGCCACGTGGTCGCGCCCGTAGCGCTCGGCCGCGTAGCGGATCATCTCGTCCCGGAAGCGGGCCTCGAAGTCCATGTCGATGTCGGGCATCGAGATGCGCGACGGGTTGAGGAAGCGCTCGAACAGCAGGTCGTACCGGATGGGATCGAGATCGGTGATGCGCAGGCAGTAGGCCACCGCGCAACCGGCCGCGCTCCCCGGCCGGGTCCGACGCGCACGTCGTGGTCCTTGGCGTGCTTGATGAGGTCCCACACGATGAGGAAGTACGACGAGAACCCCATGTCGCCGATGACCTTGAGCTCGTAGGCGAGCCGCTCGACGACCTCGTCGGGGAGGTGCTCGCCCCAGCGCTGCCGCGCGCCGGTGAAGGTCAGGTGCTCGAGGTAGGCGGCGTCGTCGGCGAAGCCCTCGGGGATCGGGAACGCCGGCAGCTGCGGCTTGCCGAACTCGATCTCGACGTTGGCCCGCTCGGCGATCCAGAGCGTGTTGTCGCACGCCTCGGGCAGCTCGGCGAACAGGCGGCGCATCTCGGCCGCCGTCTTCAGGTAGTGCTGGTCGCCGTGGAACTTGAAGCGATCGGGATCGCTCATCAGCGCGCCGGTCTGCACGCACAGCAGCGCGTCGTGGGCCTCGTGGTGCTCGCGGTCGGTGTAGTGGCTGTCGTTGGTGGCGAGCAGCGGGGCGCTGATGGTCCGGGCGATCTCGAGCAGCTCGGGGTTGGTGCGGTGCTGGTCGGCGAGCCCGTGGTCCTGCAGCTCGACGAACATGTTGTCGCGCCCGAAGATGTCCTGGAGGCGCGCCGCCTTCTCGAGCGCGCCGGCCTCGTCGCCCTTGAGCAACGCCTGCAGCACCTGGCCGCCGAGGCAGCCGGTGGTGACGATCAGGCCCTCGTGGTGCGCCTCGAGCAGCTCCCAGTCGACCTTGGGCTTCATGTAGTAGCCCTCGAGGTAGGCGCGGCTCGAGAGCTGGATGAGGTTGCGGTAGCCGGTGGCCGTCTCGGCCAGCGCGGTCAGGTGGTAGTAGGCCTTGCGCCCGCCCTCGGCCTCGCCGCCCGAGTCGTCGAGCCGGCCCCGGCGCGCCGGTCGCTCGCTGCGGTGCTCGTAGGCCTGGTACAGCTCGGTGCCGATGACCGGGGTGATGCCGTTCGAACGGCACGCCTGGTAGAAGTCGAGGACGCCGTACATGTTGCCGTGGTCGGTGATCCCGAGCGCCGGCTGGCCGTCGGCGGCCGCCTTGGCCACCAGCTCCTCGACGCGCGCCGCGCCGTCGAGCATCGAGAACTCGGTGTGGGCGTGCAGGTGGGTGAACGAATCAGCCACGACGTTCTTCTTGGCGTTGGACTCGGACTGGGGCGGATGGCCGCCCGGCCGGAGCCGGGCTGTCCACAGGGATTTCCCCCGCCTGTGGATCATTACAACGGTGTGATTTGGACACTAGCCGCTCGGACCCGGCCGCGCTCGTGGCGTCAGAGGGCTCGTGCGCCTCAGAGATAGGTCCCGGGCGGGGCTTCGCTCGGACCCGAGCCCGCGGGCAGCTGGTTGCGCATGTTCTCGAGCTGCTGGCGGGCGGCCATCTGCTGGGCGAACAGCGTGGCCTGGATGCCGTGGAACAGCCCTTCGAGCCAGCCGACGAGCTGGGCCTGGGCCAGTCGCAGCTCGACGTCGCTCGGGACGGACCCGTCGTCGAAGGGCAGGGCCAGCCGCCCGAGCTCGTCGCGCAGATCGGGCGACAGCGCCGACCCCAGCTCGGTGATCGAGGTCTGGTAGATCGCCTTCAGCCGCTCGCGTCCCGGCTCGTCGAGCTGGGTGGTGCGGACCTCCTCGAGGAGCTGCTTGATCATCGAGCCGACCCGCATGACCTTGGCCGGCTCGGACACGAACTCGGTCTCGTCCTCGTCGCCCCCGGCCTCGTCGGTGGCGGCCCGGCCGTCCCCCGGCGTCACGACGTCGGGATGGATCACCTCGTGCTCATGCGTCCATCCGAGGGAACCTACCCGCGGCGCACGGCTACGCGTACCGGGCCAGCAGGGGGACCCGCATCTCGGGGGCGGTGACCGAGCCGTGCCGCGAGATCAGCTCGAAGGACCGCTGTCGTCGGGATCGAAGAACGCGACCGGACGGCGGGCCACCAGGGCCACGTCGCCGAGCCGGCCCCTGGCGGCGTCGGACACCTCGGGCCCGAGCCAGCCGTCCTCGATGACCTGGTCGCGGGTGACCACCCAGTCGTCGGTGCCGTGGTGGGCGACGGCGGCCTCGAGCAGCGCGGCGCTGCGGCCCGAGCGGGCGTGCAGCCACCGGAAGCGTCCCTCGCCCGACTGGAAGGAGACCTGGTCGAGCACGTCGCGATGCAGCTCGACCATGTTGTCGCCGACGTCGACCTGGCCGTGGTCGGCGGTCACCACGAGCGCCGCGCCGGGCGGCAGGCTGTCGAGCAGGTCGCCGACCAGCCGGTCGACGTAGGCCAGCTCGGCGTCGAAGTGCTCGGCGAGGCCGTACTCGTGGGCCACCTTGTCGATGCCCTCGTAGTAGGCGTACACGAACGGCTCGCCGGCGCGCAGCAGCCGCGGGCCTCGATCACCAGGCTCGAGGTCACGCGGTAGCCGTGGAACCGGACGCCGTCGAGGTGGGCGGTCGGTGAAGCCGCTCGTGCGGAAGTCGGCGCGGGTCACCGCCGGGGGCCGCTGGCCGCGGAAGGGCGCGACGCGGCTGGAGCTTCTCGGGCGGGATCGAGGCCCGGGCGTCGCGCCCGTCGACCGCCCAGCGCAGCACGTTGAGCACCGCACCGTCGACGGCCACCCGGTAGCCGACGATGCCGTGTCGACCCGGCGTGAGCCCCGTCGTGATCGAGGTCATCGCCGTCGACGTGGTCGACGGGGCCACCGTCAGGATGGGACCGCCCGTCCATGCCGCTGAGGGTCGGGCGCGAGGTGCGGCCGCTCGGTCAGCTGCTCCCAGCCGAGCCCGTCGAGCACCAGCAGGAGCACCTGGTCGGCCTCGGCCACGCCGGCCGGGAACCAGTCGGGCCAGGGGTCGGTCGGCCCGAGCAGGGTCGGGACCACGTTGCACACGCACGGCCCGGCGTAGTCGGGCAGCAGCGGCAGAGTCGGGGTCGGACGCGTCGGCTCCGATGCGTGCTCGTCACCGTCGCGAACCTTGCGGACCGTCTCCCAACGCGATCCTTTCGAACCGCATTCAGGCTACCCCTGCCGCCACGGCCCCGTTCCCAGCGGCCCAGGCCGGCCAACTGCGCGACCACCGCACGATCGGCCCGGGCCTCCAGCGGGCATGACGCCTCGTGGCTCTACGATGACGGTGTGAAGGTCTCGACCCGAGGCGACTACGCCAGCCGCGCCCTGCTCTCGCTGGCCCTGCACGCCAGCGAGGAAGGACCGACGTCGGTGCGCGACATCGCCGAGCGCACCGGGCTGCCCCAGCCCTACCTCGAGCAGATCCTGCTCGCCCTCAAGGGCGCCGGGCTGGTCCGGTCGAAGCGCGGCGTGGGCGGCGGCTACGTGCTGGCCCGGAGCCCCGAGCGAGATCGCGCTCAGCGCGATCGTCAGCGCCGTCGACGGCCCGATCGTGGCCGGCGACTTCGGCGAGCCCCACACCAACGGCGCCTGCGACCACGAGGGCCAGTGCGTCCTGCTGGCCGTCTGGGCCGACGTCGGCGAGCACATGCGCCACTACCTCGAGGCCCTCACCCTCGCCGACATCGTCACCATGGCGCGGGGCGAGGCCCGCTGGCCGGGCGAGCAGCCCTGATCCGAGCCGTCACGGGCTGAGCTGGGCCAGCACCGCCTCGAGGTCGGCCGGCACGGGTGAGTCGAACGCCAGTCGGGTCGCCGGTCGAGCGGATGGGCGAGGCGCAGGCCGGCGGCGTGCAACCACGGTCGGGGCGACGCCAGCGAGGATCGGGCACCGCCGTAGCGCGCGTCGCCCACGACCGGGTGGTCGATGGCCGCGCAGGTGGACCCGGATCTGATGGGTGCGGCCGGTCTCGAGCCGGCACTCGAGCAGCGAGACGAGCACGGGTCGGCGGTAGGTCGCGATCACCTCGTAGCGGGTGCGCGCCTCCTTGCCGCGGGCCGACACGGTCATCCGCGTGCGGCTCCCGCGCCGAGCGCCCGACGGGCGCGTCGATCATGCCGCTGAGCGTCTCGAGCTCACCCCAGACGAGCGTCAGGTAGCGCCGCTCGACCTCGTGGGCCGCGAGCTGGCGGACCAGGACCGCGTACGCGGCGGGCGTGCGGGCCACCACGCAGCAGGCCCGAGGTGCCCTTGTCGAGGCGGTGGACGATGCCCGGTCGGGTCGGGTCGCCGACCTCGGCCAGCTCGGGATAGCGGGCCAGCAGGCCCTGCACCAGCGTCCCGGTGGGGTTGCCCGCCCCCGGGTGCACGACCAGACCGGGCGGCTTGTCGACGACGATGATGTCGTCGTCGGCGTGCACGACGTGCACCTCGACGTCGGGCTCCGGCTCGAGCGGTCGGGCGCGCGCCGCCATCAGCGGGTCGACGTCGGCCTCGCACCCGCTGGCCGGCCTCCAGGCGGCGCGACCGCGTGGTCGACGGCCCGGCCGTCGACCCGACCTGGCCCGCGCGACCAGATCCGCGGCCTCGGCCCGGCTGATGCCGGTGACCATCGCCACGAACCGGTCGAGCCGCTCGCCGGCCAGCGCGGCCGGCACGATCTCGTCCATCACCGCGGCGTCCCGGACATGGGGGACACCTTCGCGCCGGTCACCGCGCTCGCCGGGACGCACGAGGTTGACCACGACCAGCAGGATGGCGCCGACCACGACGCACGAGTCGGCCACGTTGAACACGGGCCACCACTGCAGGTCGATGAAGTCGACGACCGCGCCCTGCATGAAGCCCCCGCCGCCGGAAGGCCCGGTCGACCAGGTTGCCGAGGGCGCCGCCGAGCACCAGGCCGATGGCCACCGAGCCGGTGCGGCTCGACACGCTCGTGCCCTGCCACAGCAGGAACCCCACGATGCCGAGCGCCAGCACCGCGATCACCGGGCCCTCACCCCCGAAGCGGCTGAAGGCCGCGCCGGTGTTGCGCGTGAGGTTGAGCTGCAGGGTCCACACCAGGTGGATGGTGCGCGTGCGCAGGGCCCGCAGCGCCCACCACTTGGTCAGCTGGTCGACGACGATCACCGCGGCGGCCACGCCCAGCACGATCCCCCAGCGCCGGGCCGGGCGACCTGGCGGTCGCACCTGCGGCCGGCTCAGCGACGGCCGAAGCCCCCGACCTTGTACTCGACCCGCTCGCGGGCCCACGGGATGGCCTTGAGGCGCTCGCGCGGGATGGGCAGCCCGGACACCTCGCAGATGCCGTAGGTGCCGAGGTCGATCTTGGCCAGCGCGTGGTCGATCTCCTCGACCGCGGCGCGGGCCTGGGCGCTGAGGGCGAGATCGCGCTCGCGCTCGACGGCCAGCGTGTCGCCCTCGCCCGACTCCTCGTCGAACTGGACGTCGCCCGGTTCGCGCTGCTCGGCCAGCGAGTCGGCCTCGGCCTTGAGCGACTCGGCCTGGCGCAGGTAGGTCGCCCGCTCGTCGATGAGGATCTGGCGCTGGGCCTCGAAGAACTTGAGGTCGGCCGCCGACGGCTTGCGGACCTTGGGCGCCGCCTTCTTGGCCGGAGCCGACTTGGCCGTCGCCTTCTTGGCCGGAGCCGACTTGGCCGGAGCCGCCTTCGCCGGAGCCGCCTTCTTGGCCGGAGCCGGCTTGGCCGTCGCCTTCTTGGCCGGAGCCGACTTGGCCGTCGCCTTGGCGGGCGGGGCCGCCTTCTTGGCCGGGGTCGATGCGGCCGTCGCCTTCTTGGCCGGAGCGGCCTTCTTGGTCGCGACGGCCTTCTTGGCCGCGGGTCGGGCCGGGGCCGAGGCCTTCACCGCGCCCGTCGCGCGAGGGGTCGCGGGACGCGCCGACTTGGCTGCGGCGGGCTTGGCGCTACCGGCACCGGCCTTGCGGGCACCCGCCGAACTGGCGGTGCTGGTTGCTCTGGGCATGGTCGAGTGTCCTCCCGGTCCCGCCGCAAAGAGGGCGGACTCTAAGCGCCGTCGCCGCGACGCGTCAAGCCTCGGAACCCCGTCCGGGGCGGCGGGACGCGCCACATAGGCTGGGACGATGCCCTTCGGCCCCGTCGACCCCGACTTCGACCTGGTCGCCCTCGAGGAGGGCGTGCTCGAGCGATGGCGAGAGCACGACGTGCGCCGCCGAGTCCCAGCGCCGGCGCCAGGACGGCAAGCCGTGGATCTTCTACGAGGGCCCGCCGACCGCCAACGGCCGCCCCGGGCTGCACCACGTGTGGGCCCGCGTCTTCAAGGACCTCTACCCCCGGTTCCAGACCATGCGTGGCCACGCCGTGCCCCGCAAGGGGGGCTGGGACTGCCACGGCCTGCCGGTCGAGCTCGAGGTCGAGAAGGAGCTCGGGCTCCACTCGAAGCACGAGATCGAGGCCTACGGGGTGGCGGCGTTCAACCAGCACTGCCGCGACTCGGTGTTCCGCTACGTCGAGGACTGGTCGGCGCTCACCACCCGGTCGGGCACCTGGATCGACACCGAGGACGCCTACTGGACCCTGTCCAACGAATACGTCGAGTCGGTGTGGTGGCTGCTCTCGCAGCTGTGGGAGAAGGGCCTGCTCTACGAGGGGCACAAGGTCAGCCCCTACTGCTCGCGCTGCGGCACGGCGCTGTCGTCCCACGAGCTGGGCCAGCCCGACGTCTACCGCGACATCGTCGACCCCTCCGTCTACGTGCGCTTCCCGATCGTCGACGATCCCGAGCGTCGGCCCGACCTGGTCGGTGCCGACCTGCTCGTGTGGACGACCACGCCGTGGACGCTGATCTCCAACGTCGCCGCCGCCGTCGGCCCCGACATCGAGTACGCCCGCGTCCCCGCCGAGGCCTTCGGTTCGACCGGGCGCGACCTCGTCGTGGCCGTGGCCCAGCTGCCCGACGGCGCCGAGCCCATCGCGACGTGGAAGGGCCACGAGCTGGTCGGGGCGCACTACGAGCGCCCGTTCGACCTGCTGCCCGTCCCGGGCGGATCCGACGCCTGGCGTGTCGTGGCCGCCGACTACGTCAGCACCGACGACGGCACCGGCATCGTCCACCAGGCCCCCGCCTTCGGCGAGGAGGACGCGGCGGTGGCGCGGGCCGAGGGCCTGCCGATGCTCAACCCCGTCGAGGCCGACGGCACCTTCGACCACACCGTGCCGGCCTGGCAGGGCCTGTTCGTCAAGGACGCCGACCGCGGCATCATCGCCGACCTGGCCGAGCGCGGGCTGCTGGTGCGAGAGCTCGCCTACACCCACAGCTACCCCCACTGCTGGCGCTGCGACACCCCGCTGATCTACTGGGCCAAGACCTCGTGGTTCGTCCGCACCTCGACCAGGCGCGACGAGATGCTGCGCGAGAACGAGACGATCAACTGGCAGCCCGACCACATCAAGCACGGCCGCTTCGGCAAGTGGCTCGAGGGCAACGTCGACTGGGCGCTGTCGCGCGACCGCTACTGGGGCACGCCGCTGCCGATCTGGCGCTGCCGGGGGTGCGGCCACGAGCACTGCGTCGGATCGGTGTCCGAGCTGTCCGAGCTGGCCGGGCGCGACCTGACCGAGCTCGACCTGCACCGGCCCTACGTCGACGAGGTGACGATCGACCTGCGCCGAGTGCGGGGGCATCGCCCGACGCGTCGCACCCGTGCTCGACGCATGGTTCGACTCGGGGTCCATGCCGTCGGCCCAGTTCCACTACCCCTTCGCCGACGCCGACCTGTTCCACCACTCCTACCCCGCCGACTTCATCTGCGAGGCGATCGACCAGACCCGCGGCTGGTTCTACTCGCTGCTGGCGGTCAACACCCTCGTGTTCGACCGCAGCCCCTACCGCAACGTGGTGTGCCTCAACCTGATCGTCGACGAGAACGGTCAGAAGATGTCCAAGTCCAAGGGCAACATCATCGCCCCGTGGGACATCTTCTCGACCCAGGGAGCCGACGCCCTGCGGTGGTACTTCTTCTCGTCGGGCCAGCCGTGGACGCCGCGCCGCGTCTTCCAGAGCGGCATCCGCGAGTCGACCCGCCAGACGCTGCTCACCCTCTGGAACGTCTTCTCGTTCTTCGCCACCTACGCCGACCTCGACGGATGGTCGCCGGGTGACGCGTCCGAGCCCGCCCACGTGCTCGACCGCTGGATCCTCAGCGAGCTCGACGACACCGTCGACGCGGTCACCGTCGCCCTCGACGGGTTCGACGCGCTGGCCGGCTCCACGCCGTCTGGCCACGTTCATCGACGACCTGTCCAACTGGTACGTGCGCCGGTCCCGCTCCCGCTTCTGGAAGAGCAGCGATCCGGTGGCCCACGCCACCCTCCACGAGTGCCTCGTCACCACCGCCGAGCTCCTGGCACCGTTCTGCCCGTTCCTGGCCGACGCCATCTACGTGCCGCTCACCGGCGAGATGTCGGTCCACCTCGCCGACTGGCCGGTCCCGCGGGGTCGCCACGACCCCGAGCTCGCCGCCCAGGTCACGGCGTCACGCCAGCTCGTCGCCCTCGGCCGGGCCGCCCGCACCGAGGCCAAGATCAAGGTCCGCCAGCCCCTCCGCCGGGCGCTGGTGCTGCATCCGGGCATCGAGCTCGACGAGGACATCGACGCCGAGATCCGCAGTGAGCTCAACGTCAAGGCGCTCGAGCGCATCGACACCCTGTCCGGCCTGATGAGCTGGACCGTGCTGCCCAACTTCCGCGCGCTCGGCCCCCGGCTCGGTCCACAGGTCAACGAGGTCAAGGCAGCCTTGGCGGCGGCCGACGGGTCGGCCCTGCAACAGGCCCTGGCCACCGAGGGGTTCGTCGATGGTCGGCGACGTCCGCCTCGAGCGCGACGACGTCGAGGTCCGCGCCGAGAGCCACGACGACTTCGCCCTGGCCGAGGACGACGGCTGGGCGGTGGCTCTCGACCTCGAGATCGACGACGACCTTGCGCGCGCGAGGGCCAGGCCCGCGAGCTCGTGCGGGCGCTCAACGACCTGCGCAAGTCCGAGCGCCTGGCCATCTCCGACCGCGCCGTGGTGTCGCTGACGGTCGCCCCCGAGCTGCGTCCGGCGCTCGACGAGCACCGCGACTGGATCGCGTCCGAGGTGCTGGCCACGCGCATCGACGACGGGCCGGGCAATCAGGTGCTCGAGGTCGACGGCTACGAGGTCAGGGCCGGGCTGGCCATCGCCAGACCCTGACGCCACGACGCCACGACGCCGTGCGGCCGCGTCGGCGCCACCGCGCGGCGCGCCCGTGAACGGGCGATCGGATCGGATCGGATCGGGTCGGATCGGATCAGATGAGATCAGATCAGCGCCGACGACCGAACCGGGTCTTGGCCGCCACGTTGGGGTCGTCGAGATCGCGCTCGAAGAAGGCGCGCATGGCCGCGTCGGCCTGCTCGTCGGGCGGACCGAGCTCGGTGTCGGCGTCGGGTGCGAAGAGCTCGGTGGCCGGACCGCTGTCGGCCGGCGTCGAGGCGGACACCGAGCCGCTCGTCGCCTCGTCGCCCCCGAACAGGCTCGACTCGGCGGCGTCGTCGTCGACCTCGGCGATCGGCGGCTCGGGGGGCGGGTCGAGGTAGATCGTCTGGCGCGAGTGGTCGACACCCGTCTCGTCGGCCTGGTCGGCGTGCTCGGGCGTGGGCTCGCTCGGCTCGTCGACGGGGTCGAGGACCGACGAGTCGTCGATCCCGGTGTCGCCGATCGGGTCGACGACCGGGGCGTGCAGGTCGCTCGCCTCGGTGTCGAAGTCGGCCGGCTCGACCGGCGCGAACGGGCTGGGTCGCTCGACCTCGGGCTGGATCTCGAACACGGGGATCGGCGTGTCGAGCATCTCGGGCGGCGGAGCCATGCGCAGGCCGTCGGGATCGTCGAGCGCGGCACGAACCGAGTCGATGCGCTCGCGCAGGCGCTCGCGCTCGCTGTCGAGGTGGGCGGTGAGGGCGGCGACATCGGCGTCGAGATCGGCGCGGGCCGACGCGAGCGTGTCGACCTGCTCGCGCAGCACGCGGGCGCGCTCCTCGGCCACGGCGTCAGCCTTCTTGTGCGCCTTGACCAGCAGGCGCTCGCGCTCCTGCTCGGCGTCGGCCAGGAGGTTGACGGCCTTGGCCCGGGCATCGGTGATCGTCTTGGTGGCGGTCTCGTTGGCCTCGTCGACCGCCTGGTCGGCCGCCCGCTGGGCCAGGACCAGGACCTTGGCCAGCTGCTCCTCGGCGGGGCCGCCGGTGGGCACATGGCGCGCCGCCCTGCCGGACGCGGTCGAGCTCGGCCTCGGCGTCGCTCTGGGCGCGACGCGCGTCGGCCAGCTGCGACTGCGCGGTCTCGGCCCGCTCGGTCGCGGTGCGCAGGTTGTCAGCCAGCTTGGCGACGGCGTCGTTGATCCGCTCGAGGTAGTTGTCGACCTCTTCGGGGTCGTAGCCGCCCTTGCGCAGCTGCGTGAACTTCACATCGGTCAGGAGCTGGGGTGTGCCATCCATGACATCGGATGGTACCCACGCCGCAGGGGCGCCGGGGACGATGCTCGGAGCACCCGGGCGCCGCTCGGAACACCGCGACGCAGGCGCGCCGCGCCACGGTCACCGGAGCAGTCGTTGAGAATGATCAGGATGACGAAGAAGACGATCATGGGCGACAGATCGAGGCCCATCCCACCCATCTGCATCGGTGGGAGCGCAGCCCGCAGCGGGGCCAGCACCGGCTCGGTGAGCGCGTAGAAGAACCGGGCGATCGCGGCCATCGGTCCGTCAGGCTTGAGCGGGAACCAGCTGAGCACGACGCGTCCGAACAGGATCGACCAGGTAGAACGCGAGCAGGTCGACGAGGATCGTCGAGCATCAGGCCGCCGAGCGGGGGTCAGCCGTCGTGCAGGCCACGCTCTTGTAGCCGTCGACGCTCCTCGGCCGACACCTCGACGTTGCTCGGGGTGAGCAGGAACACCTGGTCGGCGATCTTCTCCATCTGCCCACCGAGGGCGTAGCAGAGGCCCGCGGCGAAATCGAGGAGCCGGCGGGTCAGATCGCGGTCGACGCCCTGCAGGTTGACGATCACGGGCTGCGAGGCCTTGAACCGGTCAGCCACGTCCTGCGCCTGGTTGAACATCGTCGGTGCCACCACGAACGGCTTGGCCGAGGTGGTGGCCGGGACCGGGCGCACGACGGTGCGCGGCTTGGGCGCGGTCTCGCCGGTCGGGCTGGGCAGGGGTCGCACGCCGGACGGACTCGACCGGCTCGATCGTCGGGGGCGGCGCCAGGGCGCCCGGCGGGCGGGTGCGGGTCGCCGTGGCGGTGGGACGCGGACTGACCGAGCCGATTCCCGGGGGGCCGGGCGCGGCGGGGCCGGCGAGGCGACGGCGTCATCGAGGCTGTCGTAGTCGTCGTACTCGTCGTCGGGCCCGAGGCCCAGGTACAGCATGGCCTTGCGCCACATGGAAGCCATCCGATCCTCCCGAGCCAGCCCTCCCGCGAGTGGTCGCGGTGCGTCGCCGATCCTGATCGTCGTCGTGTCGGCCAACACTAGTGAATCTCACCGCGACGACCAGATCGGTGCGTGTCCCGACGATTCGACGGCGGCCGGGCGGCAGGCCGGCTGTCGATGTGGCGGCCTCAGCCGGTGGGCCTGGCGGGCCGCGGACCGAACAGGCTGGTGCCGACGCGCACCATCGTCGAGCCGGCCTGCACCGCCATCTCGAGATCGCCGCTCATCCCGATCGAGCGGACCGGCAGGTCGAGCGCGTCGGCCAGGGCCACGAGGCGATCGAAGCCGGGACGGCTGTCGGCGGCCGGCCCGGCCGGGGCGACCCCCATGAGCCCACGGACATCGAGACCGAGACCCCTCGCTCCGTCGACCAGCTCGGCCACCCCGGCGGGGTCGCATCCACCCTTCTGGCCCTCACCCGACAGGTTGAGCTGCACCAGGACGGCGGCACCCGGCGCCCGCCTGGCGATCTCGACCGCCAGGTCGAGCCGGTCGACGCTCTGCCACAGCGCGACGATGCCGGCCAGCGCGCGGACCTTGTTGCGCTGCAGGCGGCCGATGAAGTGGAACGACAACCGCGCCACGTCGGACGCGTCGAGCGACTCCGGTCCCGCCGGCCCGCCTGCGTGGGCCGTTGCGAGGCGCTGGTGCTTGTCGAGCAGCTCCTGCGCATAGTTCTCCCCCACGTCGAACAGCCCGACCGCCCTCGCCGCCGTGATGGCGTCGACATCGAACCCCTTCGTCACCGCGACGATCGTCACGCGGTCGTCGCCGCCGGCGGCCGCGATGCGCGACCGCACCGCGTCGAGTCGCGCCGCCACCGCACCTGGTTCGATCACCGGGGGTCCGCCGCGGCGTCGAACGGCTCGCGCCAGATGATCGTGGCCATGCGCGCGGTCTCGTGCCGCGCCCGATGCGAGTACCACTGATCGGGGTGGCAGGCGGTGCAGGCGGCGTCGCCGAACAGATCGGTGACCGCTCCCCCGCCGGCGCGCCGCCAGCACACCCGGAACAGGGCGGACAGGTCGAGCGCCGGTGTCCCCTCGCTCGTGGTCGAGCACACGCCGCCACCGAACCGCTCGGCCAGGGCGGCGAGCTCGCGCTCGCCGAACTCGTAGCACTCGGGGCGGATCGAGGGCCCGACGGCACCTCGGACCTCGGTGGCCCCGAGCCTCCGCATCGCCTCGATCGTGCGCTCGATCACGCCGGCCTCGAGCCCGCGCCACCCGGCGTGGGCGGCCCCGATCACGCCTTCGGGGCTCGAGAGCAGGACCGGCACGCAGTCGGCCGTCTGGATGGCCAGCACGAGACCGGCGTCGGCGGTCACCAACGCGTCGGCCTCACGACCGGCCGCCGCGGCTGCGTTGGCCGCGGTCACCACCTCGACGTCGACGCCGTGGACCTGACGGAGCCACACCCATGGCCGATCGACCACCACCCGCCGCCTCGCGGCCAGCGCCCGCGGTTCGACGTCGATGGCGAAGTCGCCGTCGGCCCGGGTCGTGGTGCAGCCCCGGACCACGCCGAAGTCACCGTCGGCGATCCAGATGGCCATGGCCTCAGGCTACGAGCCGACCACGGCCGCCACGTTTCGCGGGTTCGCGACGTCCTGCGGCTACTTCAGGAACGAAGGGACGTCGAAGTCGTCGTCGTCGCCCTCGATGTCGAGATCGTCGTCGTCGCCGTCGCCGAACACGTCGGTGACCGGCTCGAGATCGCCCCGGCGGGCCCGACCCGAGGCCGACGGCCTCGTCGGCGCGGGCCTTGGGATCGTCCCAGCGGTCGAAGCCGGCGGCGATGACGGTGACGCGGACCTCGTCGCCCATCTCGTCGTCGATGACGGTGCCGAAGATGATGTTGGCGTCGGGATGGGCGACGCCGTGGATGACCTCGGCGGCCTCGTTGACCTCGAACAGGCCGAGGTCGCTGCCACCGGCGATGGTGAGCAGGATGCCCGCGGGCGCCCTCGATCGAGGCCTCGAGCAGCGGGCTGGAGATGGCGGCGCGGGCGGCGTTGAGCGCCCGACCCTCGCCCGAGCCGTAGCCGATGCCCATGAGGGCCGAGCCGGCGTCGCTCATGATCATCTTCACGTCGGCGAAGTCGGTGTTGATGAGGCCGGGCGTCGTGATCAGGTCGGTGATGCCCTGCACGCCCTGCAGCAGCACCTCGTCGGCCATCTTGAAGGCGTTGAGCACCGACGTCTTCTCGTTGGAGACGGTGAGCAGCCGGTCGTTCGGGATGACGATGAGGGTGTCGACCTTCTCCTTCAGCTTCTGGATGCCGGTCTCGGCCTGCACCGAGCGGCGGCGACCCTCGAAGCCGAACGGCCGGGTGACGACGCCGATGGTGAGCGCGCCGAGCGCCTTGGCGACCTCGGCGATGACCGGCGCGGCGCCGGTGCCGGTGCCGCCGCCCTTGCCGGCGGTGAGGAACACCATGTCGGCGCCCTTGAGCACCTCCTCGATCTCGTCGCGGTGCTCCTCGGCCGCCTGGCGGCCGATCTCGGGGTCGGAGCCGGCACCGAGGCCGCGGGTCAGCTCGCGCCCGATGTCGAGCTTGACGTCGGCGTCGCTCATCAGCAGCGCCTGCGCGTCGGTGTTCACGGCGATGAACTCGACGCCCTTCGAGTCCGGCGTCGATCATGCGGTTGACGGCGTTGACGCCGCCGCCGCCGATGCCGACGACCTTGATGACCGCCAGGTAGTTCTGTGGGTTGCCGGACATGGCGCTGGCTACCTCCGAGGTGCTGGGCGCAGAAGGGGTGGTTCGCTTCGAACGGGACGGCTGCTGGTTGGACGGGGCGAGGTCGGGGTCGGTCGGCGGTGGGTGGTTCGGGGGATCGTCGACCTCGAAGAGTCGACCCGTTCGGGGTGGCCGTTCAGGCATCGCGTCGGACCTCTGCGACTCGCTCGTCGAGACCGTCCCCGAAACCATCCCTGCGAACCCTCGACCTGAGGTTGAGAGTTATGTCAACCTCAGATTGTGGTTGACAGGTTACGAGGTGAGCGTGAACCCAGGTCAACACCATGGCCGGGCGTGCTCATGGCGTGCTGCTCGTCCGGGCGACGGTGGTGGTCGGCGTCGGGATCCGGCTGACCGTCGGGCTGTCGGGGATGCAGGCGTGCACCACCGTGACCCCGTGATCGTCGACGTGGGCGAACAGCGTGGTCAGGGTGGCCAGCTTCCGGGCGAGGTCGACGGGCTGGCACAGCTCGGCCACGCCGCTCGGGCGCAAGCCGAGGGTGAGCGAGCCGTCGCGCGTTCACGGTCGTGGCCACCACGCGGCTGCGCAGGCCCGGGTGCAGATCCGGCGATCACCTCGAGCGGGGCGGACAGACCCGCCCCGAACACCGACCCGGCCCCCACCCCGGCCACGCCGCGGACGGCCATGACCCCGGCCGGCACCGCGGGCGCCAGCCCGAGGGCCCGTCCCTGCCGGTCGACCAGCATCCAGCGGGCGTTGCCCTCGGCCACCGCCGCCACCGGCGTCCGCTCGGTGACCGACAGGTGGGCGGTGCCGCCCCAGCCGACCGACACGTGGGCGGTCGGCCACCCACGGCAGACGCGAGCAGGCGGGCCCGGGCGGCGCCTTCGTCGACGTCGACGAGGTGCTGGCCGTCGTGGATCCCGGCCGCCGCGACGACCTCGGCGGCCGGCACGTGCGGCGTGCCGACGACGTCGACGCGCGCGCACGGCCAGCAGCGGGCTGTGGGTGGCCAGCCACGCGACCGCCAGGACGGTGGCGACGGTGGCCAGCCCGAGCATCCATCGCCGGCGGCGCCGGGCCTGGTCGCGTTCGACCTCGTCGCGCCGGGCCTGGATCCGCGGGTCGACCTCGGCCGGGCGGTCGTCCGATCGCCCCGGACGGGAGCCCAGGGTCTGGGTCACGAACCCTCGATCAACAGTCGAGACTTCTCGCCGAAGCCGACCAGCCGGGTCTCGGGGTGGAGGCGGACGCCGGTGGCCGTCGATCGACCCGCCGCGGACCTCGACCATGAGGGCGAGCACGTCGTCGGCCCGCCACCCTCGTCGGCCTGGATGAAGTTGGCGTGCTTGGTCGAGACCTCGGCCGTGCCGACGCGGAGGCCCTTGGCCCCGGCTGGCTTCGATCAGCCGTCCGGCCGAGTCGTCGGGCGGGTTGGTGAACACCGAGCCGGCGTTCGGTCCGCCCGGCTGGTGCTCGCGTCGCCACCGGACGATCTCGGCGATCTCGGCCTCGGAGCGTGGCCGGGTCGCCGGGGCGCAGGGCCGAGCTCGGCCGCCGATCACGATCTGTGCCGGACCGACCGCGCGAGTGCCGGTAGGACAGGTCGAGGAGCGCGGCGGGCACCCATCCATCCTCGCCCGTTGGCGAGGTCGAGCGACGCGGACCCTCGGTGAGCGTCTCGGGCCATGTCGGAGCCGTGCCCGCCGGCGTTCATCCGCACCGCCCCGCCGATCGATCCGGGCACGCCCGACGGCCCACTCGAAGCCGGTCAGCCCGGCCGCCGCGGTGCGCCGCGCCACGACCGGCAGGCTGGCGGCACCGCCGGCGGTGACCGTGGTGCCTGACACCTCGATCCGGGCGAAGGCCTCGCCCAGCACGACGGCCAGCCCGTCGAAGCCGGCGTCGGCCACGAGCAGGTTCGATCCCCGCCCGACGACCAGCACGGCGATCCCGCTGGCGGCCACCGCCGCGACCCGTGGCCTCGAGCGCCTCGTCGTCGTCCACGGTGACGGCCAGCCGCGCCAGACCGCCGACCCGGTAGGTGGTCGAGCCCCGCCAGCGAGACGTCGGCCTGGGCCCGGGGCCCGAGGAGGGCGGCGGCCGCCGCGACCGCGTCCCGCTCACGAGGGTCGGGGCCGGGCCGGCACCACCGAGGGTCGGGGCCGCGCCGGCACCGCCGAGGAACTGGGCCGGGCCGGCACCACCGAAGGGTGGAGCTGCTCCTGCACCTCCTCGGGCAGCGACGTCAGGTCGCCGGCGCCCAGGGTGAGGCAGAGGTCGCCGGGCCGCAGCTCGCGTCCGAGGTAGGTGACGACGTCGGGGCGGCGGGGCAGGTAGGCCAGCCGTCGCCACGGGTGGGCGTCGAGCACCGCCTGGGCGACGAGCTTGCCCGAGACGCCGGGCCGCGGGCGCCTCGCCGGCCGGGTAGATGTCGGTCACCGCCAGCAGGTCGGCGTCGCCGAAGGCATCGGCGAACTCGGCCCAGAGCGCGGCGGTGCGGCTGTAGCGGTGGGGCTGGAAGACGCACACGACCCGCCGCCAGTCGCCTGAGCGGGCGGCCGAGAGCGCGGCGGCCACCTCGGTGGGCAGGTGGGCGTAGTCGTCGATGAAGGTGATGCCGGCCACCTCGCCCCGGTGCTCGAAGCGGCGGGCCACGCCGGCGAAGCCGGCCGAGCGCCGCCCGCGCCGACTCGAACGGCGCACCCAGCTCGAGGGCGGTGGCCACCGCCGCGGCCGCGTTGCGGGCGTTGTGCGCACCGGCGATGGGCAGGTGGATGCGCCCCGAGGTCGTGACGCCGCGTGGTGCAGCGAGAACGTCGAGCCGCTCGCGCCCGCAGACCAGGTCGACCATGCGGTAGTCGGCCGCGTCGGAGGTGCCGTAGGTGACCGCGTCGACGGCCTGGGCCAGCGCGGCCGCCAGCGTCGTCGTCGGCGCACACGACGCTCGGGCCGGGGGTCTCGGCGAGGAACCGTCTGAACGCGTCGCGAAGGGGGCCGAAGCCGCCGTAGTGCTCGAGGTGGTCGGGCTCGACGTTGGTCACGACCGCGGCGTGCGCGGGGCAGCTCGAGGAAGGTGCCGTCGCTCTCGTCGGCCTCGACCACGAACAGGTCGCCGCCGCCGTCGCCGTCCCACACCGCGCCGGTGCCGATCTCGTTGACGTCGCCGCCGATGATGAACGACGGGTGGAACCCGGCCTCGCTCAGCACGAGCGCGAGCATCGACGACGTCGTCGTCTTGCCGTGGGTGCCGGCGACCGCGACGGTCCGGCGCGTCGCGGCGATGGCGGCCAGCGTCTCGGCCCGTCGCAGCACGGGGATGCCGCGCCCGCGGCGGCCACGACCTCGGGGTTCCTGGCCGGGATCGCGGTCGAGATGGTGACGGCGTCGAGCTCGTCGGGCAGGTTCGACAGCGTCGTGGCCGACGGCGACGCGTGACGCCGAGGGCGCGGAGGCGCTCGAGCCCGGCCGAGCTCTTGAGGTCGCTGCCCGACACCTGGTGGCCCATCGCGGCGAGCACGGTCGCGATGGCGCTCATGCCCGCGCCCCCGATGCCGACCACGTGGATGCGCACGGGGTGTGACAGGTCGAGCCGGCGGTCCGACCCGGTGCCCTCAGCCACGGCGGGCGTGCTCCTCGACCAGCGCGGCGACCAGCTGGGCGGCGTCCGGGTGGGCCAGGTGGTGGGCGGCGGCGGCCATGGCGTCCAGTCTGCCCGGCTCGTCCAGCAGCGGGGACAGCACGGCCTCGAGCCGGTCGGCGTCGAGCTCGGCGTCGGGGACCCGCACCGCCGCGCCCTCGGCCACGAGGGCCTCGGCGTTGGCCGTCTGGTGGTCGCGGGTGGCGATCGGCAGCGGCACGAGGACCGCCGCCGAGGCCGACGACGGTGAGCTCGGCCACCGTCGAGCCGCCGGCGCGGCCCACGAACACGTCGGCGGCTGCGTAGAGGCAGGTCGACGTGCTCCTCGTAGCGCACCCGCTGGTACACGAGCCGGCCCGCGTCGTCGCGCCCGGCGACGGCTCCGATGGCGTGGCCGGCGTCGGCTCGTCGTGCTCGGCGTCCCAGTCGCGGGCGCCGACGGCGTGGTGGATGGCGAGGTCGGCGCGGCCGGCCAGCGCTCGGCCAGCCCCTGCGACCGCCTGGTTGACCCGGGTCGAGCCGAACGAGCCGCTGAACACGCCGACGACGATCCGGTCGGCGGGCAGGCCGAGCTCGGCCCGCGCGCCGGTCGCGGTCGCGGGCGCGGTCGACGGCGAGGATCTCGGGGCGCACCGGGTTGCCGGTGACGACCGCGCGCGGCAGGTCGGTCCCGGCGAACGGCACCGCGCACGCCTTGGCGAAGCGGCCGGCCAGGCGGTTGGTGGCGCTGGCCCGCGCGTTCTGCTCGCTCACCACCATCGGCACCCGCCAGAGGATGGCCCCGACGGTGCAGGGCACCGAGGCGTAGCCGCCCAGCACCACGACCACGCGCGGTCGCATCCGACGCACAGCGCGAGCCGGCGAACACCCCGCGGACCATGTCGAAGGCGGCCCGCAGGCTGTCGAGCGACACCCGCCGCGGGATGCCCCGTCCGGGCAGCACCGTGAGCGCGAAGCCGGCCTCGGGGACCAGCGTCGCCTCGGGGCCGACGCGTGCCGCCGACGAAGTGGATGGTCGTCGCGGTCGTGGCCCGCCTCGACCAGCGCCTCGGCGATGGCGAGGCCGGGCAGCGTGTGGCCGCCCGTGCCGCCGCCGGCCACGCAGCGCGAACCGTCGCGCTCATGGGCCGTGCCCCGCCATCAGCGGGCCTGGCGGGCGATGCTCAGCTCGATCCCCATGGCCGCCAGGCCGACCACCAGCGACGAGCCGCCGAACGACACGAACGGCAACGGCACGCCGGTGATGGGCAGCACGCCGACCACCGCGCCGATGTTCACGAAGGCCTGGATGCAGCACCCAGGCGGTGATGCCGGTGGCCAGGAGCATGCCGTAGCGGTCGGGGGCGTTGAGGGCGATGCGGACGCCGACCACGCCGACCGCCAGGAACAGCGCGATCAGCAGCAGCGCCCCGATGAGCCCGAGCTCGTCGGCCACGATGGCGAAGATGAAGTCGGTCTGCGCGTAGGGCAGGAACCCGAACTTGGCCAGGCTGTGGCCGATCCCGCTGCCGGTGACGCCCCCGTGGGCGATGGCGATCTGCGACTGGAGCGTCTGGTAGCCCGTGTTCTGCGGATCCTTCCACGGGTTGACGAAGGCCAGCAGCCGGCGGAAGCGGTACGGCTCGGCCACCGCGGCCACCACCGCCAGGCCGGTGCCGGCCCCGAACCAGCCGAGCAGCGGCTTGATCGGCACGCCGCTGACGAAGAGCATCACGAACACGATCGAGCCGAGGATGATCGTGGTGCCGAGGTTGGGCTGCAGCATGAGCAGCACGGCGAACACGCCGAACACGACGAGCACGGGGCGCAGGCTGAGCCGAGGTCTGTCGACGCGGTCGGCGCGGCGGGCGAGCAGGTCGGCGACGAACAGCAGCACGGCCAGCTTGGCGAACTCGGACGGCTGGATGCGGATGGCGCCCTAGCCCAACCAACGCGACGAACCGTTGACGTTGACCCCGAGGCCCGGGACCATCACCGCCACCATCAGGCCCAGTGCGCCGATCAGGGCGAGGTTCGTGTAGCGCCGCCAGCGGTGGTAGTCGACCCGCATGATGACGACCATGGCGATGATGCCGATGACGACCCAGATGAGCTGGCGCTTGAACTGGTACCAGCTCGATCCGTACTCGTAGTAGGCGGTGGCGTAGGACGCCGACAGCACCATGACCAGGCCGACGAGGGTCAGCACGACCACGAGCGACAGCAGGATCGTGAACGAGGTCGAGCGCCGGCCGGCCGGGGCTCCCCCGAGGCGACGACCCCGCCGCCCGGTGGGGGCGGCTCCGGCGGCCACTTTGGACACCTTCGGCGATCCCGACGCGGCCGACCGGCTGGAGGTCCTCGGGCTGGCCGTCCGGCCCGAGCCGGCGCTGCGCAGCGTCGTGCCACTGCCGGACCGGCCAGCGGATCGAGTCGTGGAACGCGTCGTGGATCGGGTCGATCGCGTCGGCGTGGTCACAGATCCTCCTCGGCGTGCAGACGTCGGACAGCGGCGGCGAAGTCGTCGCCCCGCTCGCCGTAGTTGGCGTACCAGTCGAACGACGCGCAGGCGGGTGACAGCAGCACGTCGTCGCCCGGCTGCAGCCAGTCGAGCGGCCACCTGCACCGCGTCGTCCATCGAGGTGGCGACCACGACGTCGGTGCCGTCGCCGAAGGCGGCGACGATCTCGGTGGCCGATGCCCCGATGGCCACGACGGCGGCCAGCCGTCGGCGCGGCGGTGCGGAGCACCGGCAGGTCGAGGCCCTTGTTCTGCCCCCCGGCGATGAGCACCGATCGGGCGAAGCCGCGCAACGGCGGCCAGGGTCGCCTGCGGTGTGGTCGCCTTCGAGTCGTCGTACCAGGCCACGCCGCCCCACTCGCCGACCAGGGTGACGCGGTGCGGCAGGCCTTCGAAGCTGCGGAGCGTGTGTCGCACGCCCTCGACGGTGGCCCCGCCCTCGAGGGCGGTGGCCGAGGCGGCCAGCGCGTTGGCGATGTCGTGGGGCAACGACCGGGGCAGCTCGTCGATGGCGACGAGCACCTCGCCCGAGCCGGCCACGCAGCGCGCCGTTCGTCGACGCGGAAGTCGGCCTGGTGATCGAGCCCGAAGGTCACCGTGCGCACGCCGGGTCGTACGTGGCCCATGACGACGGGATCGTCGGCGTTGGCGACCGCCGACGCCGCGTCCGGGCCCGAGATCGGACCAGATGCGCGCCTTGGCCTGCTCGTAGCCGTCGAGCGAGCGCGTGGCCGTCGAGGTGGTCGGGCGCGAAGTTCAGCCACGTGGCCACCGCGGGCTGCGAAGCGGCGGGTGTGGCCGAGCCGGAACGACGAGGCCTCGACCACGAACACGTCGACGTCGGCACGTCGTCGATGGCCTCGACCAACGGGACGTCGGTGTTGCCCGCCGAGACGGGCCCGGCGGCCCGACGCGACGAGCATGTCGGTCACCATCGTCGTGACGGTGGTCTTGCCGTCGGTGCCGGTGATGGCCACGAGCGGGCGGTCGTCCCACATCTGCGCCAGGTCGAACTCGCTCAGCACCGGCACGCCGGCCGCGGCGCGCCGCGTCGAACACGGGGTTGGCGTCGGGCACGCCCGGGCTCGGCAGCAGCGCGTCGACCGAGGCCACGAGGTCGTCCAGTTGCGCGCGCGTCGGCGCGTCGAGCAGGTCCACGGCTGCAGATTCTGCTGCTGCCCGGCTGGCCGGACGAGGGATGGTCGTCGACCACGACGACGTCGCTGCCGCGTGCTCGCAGCGCCCGCGTCACGGCCTGTCCGGTCACGCCGAAGCCCACGACCAGCGCGCGGTGCGGGGTGTCCGCCGGGCCGGACGCGTTCAGTAGTTCACCCCGAGACGGACGAAGTCGGCGTAGTAGATGCCGAGGGCGAGCGCCGTGCACAGGCCGGCGAGGATCCAGAAGCGCACGATGACGGTCGTCTCGGGCCAGCCGGCCAACTCGAAGTGGTGGTGGATCGGCGCCATGCGGAAGATGCGGTTGCCCGGTCAGCTGGAAGCTGCCGACCTGCAGGATCACCGACACCGTCTCGATCACGTTGAGCCCGCAGATCAGGACCAGCAGCAGGCTGCGTGTTCGTGCTCAGGGCCAGGCAGGCGAGCGCCGGCGCCGATGGCCAGCGAGCCCGTGTCGCCCATGAAGATCTTGGCGGGCGCCGCGTTCCACCAGAGGAAGCCCGTGCAGGCACCGAGCATCGACGCCGACACGACGGCCAGGTCGAGGAAGCTCTGGTCGCCGTAGATCGACTGGTGGCGGAACCCCCAGAACCCGATGACGACGAAGGCGGCGAAGCCGAAGATGGCCGAACCCGAGGCCAGGCCGTCGAGCCCGTCGGTGAGGTTGACCGCGTTGGTGGTGCCGAGGATCAGGAAGATGGCGAACAACGCCCACCCGATGGTGCCGAGCTGGAAGCCCGGGTAGTCGAAGCGGGTGAGCGCGAGCGTGGTCGAGATGTGGGTGAAGCGCAGCACGCAGACGACGAACACGAGCGACACCACGAGCAGGCCGCCGATCTTGGCGCGCTTGTTGAGCCCGAGGTTGCGGGCCCGTGACACCTTGAGCCAGTCGTCGACCAGGCCGACCAGGCCGGCCAGCGCCCATCGTGCCGATCACGATGATGCCGCGGCGTGTGTAGGTGCCCCCGAAGAGGTCGCTGACGAACCAGCCGAGCCCGGCGCCGGCCACGATCGCGACGCCGCCCATGGTCGGGGTCCCGGCCTTGGTGAGGTGACCCGAGGGGCCGTCCTCGCGGATGGGCTGGCCGATGCGGAGCCGGCCGAGCCAGTCGATCAAGAGGCGCGTGCCGATGAGCGACACGGCGATCGCGATGGCGGCCGCGAACAGGAGCCGGATCACGAGTCGCCACCGGCCAGGCGCGCCAGCTCGGCCGCGCCACCTCGCGGTCGTCGAAGGGCACGGTCTCGTCACCGATCGTCTGGGTGGTCTCGTGGCCCTTGCCGGCGATGACCACGACGTCGCCGGGTCCAGCCGACGCCAGGGCGATCGACGATCGCCCGCCGGCGGTCGGGTTCGACGACCAGATCGTGGCGCGGCTGCGTCGGCGGCCCGTTCGTACCCTTCCTTCACGGCGTCGATGATCGCTCCTGTGGCCTCCCCCCGCGAGTTGTCGGCCGTCAGGACTACACGATCGGCGTGGACCGGCCGCCACCTCGCCCATGGCCGGCCGCTTCGACGCGTCCCGCTCCCCACCGCAGCCGAACACCACGGTGACCTCGCCGTCCGGCCGCTGGCTGCGCACCGCGCCGAGCACCTGTTCGAGCCCGTCCGGCGTGTGGGCGTAGTCGACGACGACGCCGAAGGGCTGGCCGGCGTCGATCACCTCGAACCGGCCGGGGACCACCAGCGGCTGGCTCAGGCCCTCGGCCACCACCCCGGGATCGAGTCCCAGCGCCACAGCGCTCTCGGCGGCCGCGAGCGCGTTCGACACGTTGAACGCCCGGCGCAGCGAGAGCTCGACGGACCGGCCGCGCCAACGGAACCGGCTACCGGTCGCGCCGACGTCGAGGTCGTCGAGATCGTCGAGCGAGTACCCGGTGGTCGGGATCTTGGCCGCGTCGAGCAGAAGCCGACCGTGGGGGCTGTCGAGGTTGACGACGGCCCGGTTCGAGAACGCAGGACCGAGCAGGCGCGCCTTCACCTCGAAGTAGGCCTCCATCGTCCCGTGGAAGTCGAGGTGGTCGCGGCTCAGGTTGGTGAAGGCCACCACCGCGAACCAGGTGCCGTCGACGCGGTGCATGGCCAGCGCGTGCGACGAGACCTCCATGGCGACAGCCTGCGTGCCGGCGTCGCGCATGGCCGCCAGCCGCGCCTGCAGCTCGGGTGCCTCGGGGGTGGTGCGCGCCCCCGAGAGCGTGCCCAGCACCTCGGCCTCGAGGCCGGCGGCGTCGAGCACGGCGCGCAGCAGGTAGGTGGTGGTCGTCTTGCCGTTGGTTCCGGTGATGCCGATGACCGACATGGCGCGGGCCGGGTCGCCGTTGAAGACGACCGAGACGGCAGCCATCGCCAGCCGGCTGTCGGGCACGACCACCTGTGCGACGTCGATCGGCAGCCGGTGGTCGACCACGAGCGCGACTGCGCCCGAGGCCACGGCTTCGGGCGCCAGGTCGTGGCCGTCGCGGTGCGCCCCCCGCAGGCAGCAGAAGAGGCTCCCGGCCCGGACCAGGCGCGAGTCGAAGTCGATCGAGGTGACCTCGATCGACCCCGGATCCGGTCCGGTCGCCCGCGGCCCGGCCGCGACGACCGCGTCGGGCAGGGCGGCGACGAGCTCAGACAGCCTCATCGCGCTACGGCTTCCGCGTCGTGGGCGGACCCGTGCCAGGCGGTCCCGTGCTCGGCGGCGACCCTGAGCTCGGGGGCCCTGTGGCGGTTCGACCTGTGGTGGTCGGCGTCGTCGATCCTGCGGCGGTGCCGGCCGACGCCGAGGTGCTCGTGGCACTCGTCGTCACCGCCACCTCGGTGCCCGAGGCGATGGCACGGATCTTGCCGTCGGACTCGGTCACGAAGGTCCCGCCCACCCCGCCGATCCCGGCGCCGGCACCCGTGATCGGTGCTCCCCCGGCGGCCTCGTCGTTGGACGGCGGCGGCACGCGGAACAGGCGGAGCCCGTAGGAGGCGATCTTCGAGAAGGCGGGGGCGGCCACGGAGCCGCCGTAGTAGTTGGCCGCCGAAGGATCGTCGATGACCACGATGACCGACAGCGACGGCGACTGGGCCGGGACGACGCCCACGAAGGTCGAGTCGTAGTGGTACCGGCCGAGGGTGTCGGTGTAGCCGCCGTTGGGCTGCGGCTCGCGGGCGGTGCCCGTCTTGCCGAACACGGTGTAGCCGTCGACCTTGGCCAGCGTGCCGGTGCCGCCCGTGACGACCCCGCGGAGCATGAGGTTCATCTGGTCGGCGGTCGACCTCGACATCACGCGCCGACCCGGATCGGTCGGCACCGGATGGCTGTGCCCCTCGGCATCGATGGTCGCGTCGAGCAGGTGCGGCGGGACGTAGCGGCCGCCGTTGGCCACGGTGTTGTAGGCCTCGAGCACCTGGAGCGCGGTGGCCGAGACGCCCTGACCGATCGGCAGCGTGGCGATCGACGTGCCCGACCACTTCGGCGGGGCCAGCACCGAACCGGCCGCCTCGTTGGGGAAGTGGAGCGCCGTGGTGCGACCGTATCCCAGGCTGCGGATGCCGTTGTAGACGCCCTGGTCTGCCGAGGCGTTGGGCGATCTCGATCGTGCCGATGTTCGACGACTGGGCCACGATCTGCGCCACCGTCATCGCCTCGGTGCCGTGCGCCTCGGCGTCCGAGAAGGTCGTGCCCGCCACCGAGATGCTCCCGGGGACGCCGATCTTGGTGGCCGGCGTGACCAGGCCGCGCTCGATCGCCGCCGAGATGGTGGCGATCTTCATGACCGAGCCCGGCTCGTAGACGGTGGTGAGCGCGGCGTTGTTGCCGCTCGGCGCCACCTTGCCCGTCTTCGGGTCGGTGACCACGTCGGCCATGGCGTAGGATCTCACCGGTCGACGGGTTCGACACGATGGCGATGCCGCCCTTGGCCCTCGCCGCGGCCACCTGCTCGGACAGCACCTGATCGGTCTCGTACTGCATCGAGCGATCGATGGTCAGCACCAGGTCGTTGCCCGGGACCGCCGGCACGAGTTGGTGCTCGCCCACGGGGATGGTTCGTCCCTGCGGGTTCTCGGCCAGCGTGAGCTCGCCCGGTCGCCCCGTGAGGAGGCTGTTGTACTGCGACTCGAGGCCCGACAGGCCCTTGTTGTCGATGTCGACCGAACCGACCAGCGCTCCCGTGATGCCGGCATCGGGCATGACGACCGTCGGCTCGTCCAGGAAGTCGACCCCGTCCAGCTTGAGCGCGGCCACCTTGCTGGCCAGCGAGAGCGGGATCTTGCGGACCACGTAGTCGAACTGGTTGTGCGCGCTCATCTTGGCGACCAGCGCGTTGCGGTCGATGTGCAGCACCGGCGCGAGGATGTCGGCCTCGCGGACCGGGTCGGTCACCAGCTTCGGATCGACGAACACCGTCTTCTCGGGGACGGTGAGCGCCAGGTCGCTGTGGTTGCGGTCGAGGATGGTGCCGCGGTCGGCGGCGAGGACCTCGCTGTGCACCGTCTGCGACAGGCCCACGGCCAGGTAGTGCGCGGGATTGATCACCTGGAGGTCGGCGACCTTCCACACCACGACGAGGAACAGGCTGGCCAGACCGACCAGCAGGACCAGCAGCCGTCGCCGCGTGTCGACGCGCGGCGCGGCGGGCGGCGACGCCGGACCGGGCGCGGCGCCGGACGGGTTCGACCCGTGGACGTCGATCGCGGATCGCGGTGCCGAGGTCGTCCGGGTGCGCACCTGCAGCGTCCGACCGGCCGACGGGCGGGTGCCCGCCGTGCGAGATCGGGGGCGTGCGCGTCGCACCCGGCGCGCGGCCTGCGGTCGAGCGCGCGCCGCCGTCGAGCGCGCGGCCGGTCGAGCGCGACTGGGTCGAGCGCGTCGACGGCGGCCGGGTGCCGGCACGGGCGCGAGTCGGACGTCGCGGCCCGGCCCGAGCCGCGCCGCGACGGTCCGACGATCGCGGTCACGGACGCGGGGCCTTGACCGTGGTCGACGTGGTCGGCGTGCGCCGGGGTGGTGGCGGGCGGTGGCGGCAGCGTGGCCTTGGCGTCGTCGGTGGCCGACGGTTGGATGTACACGACGTCGCCGGGATCGATCATGCCGAGCCCCCGGGCCGCGGTGACGATGCGCTCGGGCGAGTCGAGCTGCGCCAACTGCAGGCTGGAGCTGCTTGGACTCCTGCTGCTGGGTGGCGATCTGGCCGTTCAGGTGGTCGAGGCGGGCCTGGCCCTGCACCAGCAACGCCTGGAACACGACGACGCCGAACACGGCCACGAACAGCGCGATCGCCGTCAGCGTGCCCGACGCGCCCGAGCAGGTTGCCCGACCGCAGGGCGGTGGCGAGGCCCGAGAAGCGGGTCGACGGCGGGTCGGCCGAGCGCAGTGCGACGGGGCGGGAGGCGCGACGCCCGACCGCGTCGTCGTCGATCCGGGCCGCGGCCTGGGCGCGATCGGGGCTCACGGCGTCGCCGTCGCGGTCGAACCGAGTCGTCGGCGGCGCGGAGCCGGGCGCTCTCGGCCCGTCGGTTGGCGCGCCAGCTCGGAGGGATCAGCGGTCCAGCCGCCCCGCTTGAGCAGCACGACCTTGGGCACGGCGCCGCACACGCACGGCAGTCCGGGCGGGCAGGTGCAGCCCCCGGTCTCGGCCTGGCGCAGGCGATCCTTGACGATGCGGTCCTCGCCCGAGTGGTAGGTGAGCACCGCGATGCGGCCGTCCGGCGCCAACAGGTCGACGGCGTCGTCGATCGCGCCCGGCAGGATCTCGAGCTCGCGGTTGACCTCGATGCGGATGGCCTGGAAGGTGCGCTTGGCCGGGTGGCCGCCCCGACGGCGGGCCGGCGCCGGGATGGCGTCGCGGACCAGGTCGGCCAGCTCGGCCGTCGTCGTGACCGGACGGGCGGCGACGATGGCGCGGGCGATGCGGGTGGCGTAGCGCTCGTCGCCGAGCCGGCGCAGCACCGAGGCCAGCTCGGCCTCGGGATAGTCGTTGACCACGTCGGCCGCGGTGAGGCCGCCGCGCTGGTCCATGCGCATGTCGAGGGGGGCGTCGAGGCGGTAGCTGAAGCCGCGATCGGCCCGGTCCAGCTGGGGCGAGCTGACGCCGAGGTCGAACAGCACGGCGGTGACCGGATCGCCGTGGCGGTGCGGTTCGATGGCCTCGGCCATGTGGTCGAACCGGGCCCGCACGAGCACCGCTCGTCGGCCGAGGTCGCCGAGGCGCTCGGCCGACGCGGCGAGGGCGTCGTCGTCCTGGTCGAGGCCGATCAGGCGAAGGTGGGGATGGGCGTCGAGCAGCGCCCGTGCGTGTCCCCCGCCGCCGACGGTGGCATCCACCAGTACCCCGGCCGGCACCGGGCCGAGCAGCGCGACGACCCGGTCGACCATGACCGGCTCGTGGCGGAACGCGGATCGGGGGTCACTCGGCAATCTGGGCGTCGATTCGGTCGGAAACCGAGTCCGCAGATGCCCGGTTCGCGGTGAACAGGTGGATCGCTCATCGGCAGCCTCTCGGCCGGCGGGCGCCCGTCGGGATGTCTCCCCGATCGGGCTGGATGGGAAGCGGGCGGAGTAGGGGCCTTCCATCGTGCCGGCCGGGAGGCTGCGAATGAGCGATCCGGGTCCTGTCGAGTCCTTCGCTGGGTGGTGGGTGGTCGGTTCCGTGTCGGTGGTGGTGTCGGTCGGTGCGAGGAGGGACATGGCGCCCGAGGGTCCTCAGATCCCCAGGGCAGTGACGGCGTTGACCAGGCTCTCGTCGGCGCGGGCCGCCACGTCGCCCCACCGGCGCGAGTCCCAGATCTCGATGCGGTCGATGGCGCCGATGACGACCACCTCCCGATCGAGCCCGGCGAACTGGCGCAGGCGATGGGGCAGCAGGATGCGTCCCTGCGAGTCGGGCTTCACCTCGGCCGCATTGGCCGAGAAGGCGCGCATGGCGTCCTGGGGCGCCAGCCCTTCTCGGATCTTGTCGGTCAGTCGCTTGGCCACGTCGGCGAATCCCTCCTCGGTCCACACCCCGAGGCAGGCGTCGAACTGGGAGACGAACCCCCGGTCGGCGAGGTGGCTGCGGAACGTCGCGGGCAGGACGACCCTGCCCTTGTCGTCGAGCGAATGCTCGAAGGTGCCGACGAACACGCTTCCCTCTCCAACCGGTTGACCCACTCCCGGCTCTGGTCCTGCTTCGGAGCCCCTGTGGTGGTGGTCGACGGTGCCCCGAAACGATCCTTCCGGCCCCGTTCGTCGTTGGACGAAGCCATCGGATCGAGCCGTGGGATACAGGCACCCCCGTCCTCCACTTCGCGCCACCCTATGCCACTGAACACCACCCGGTCAACCATTTCCCCACCCGTCCGTCTGTTCGTCGGTCGACTCGTCCGCGCGGGGGTGCCGCCGCCCTCCGCCGGATCCAGCCAGATCGATTCGCGCGGGGCGCGGTCGGGCCATGACGTTCCGCCGCCGCGGCACGTCGCTCGACACCGGAGTCGGAGCACCTCGCGGCAGGGTCGCCCGGGCGACGCGGCGCGAACGCGGTCACACTGGCGCCGGCGTCGCTTCCCGGCGACGGGCACCGACAGGGTGGGAACCGACCATGGCAGACGACGGCAACACGGCCCAGGCCACCTACTGGGAGGACCTGGCCCCCTCGTGGCTGTCGGGCCAGCAGCACAGCGAGAAGGTGGCCGGCCCGTTCGGGCTCGCGGCCATGTCGCGCCTCGACCTGACGGACGGCCAGCACGTGCTCGACATCGGCTGCGGCTCGGGCCCGACCACCCTCGAGCTGGCCCGCCGAGTCGCCCCCGGAGGCGTCGCCACCGGCGCGGACATCGCCGCGTCCATGGTGGCGGCGGCCGAGCGACGAGCCGAGGCCGCGGGCGTGACCAACGTCCGGTACGTGACGGCCGACGCGCAGACCGCCGACCTCGGCGAGGCGGCCTTCGACGCCGCCTTCTCCCAGTTCGGCGTGATGTTCTTCGCCGATCCCGAGGTGGCGTTCGCTCGCATCCGCCGCGCGCTGAGGCCGGGCGGGACCCTCGCGTTCACCTGCTGGCAGGACCTCTTCACCAACGAGTGGATGTTCATCCCCGGCGCCGCGGTCATCGGCGTCACCGGTGTGTTCCCGCCGATGCCCGGCCCGGGCGAGCCGGGACCCTTCTCGCTGGCCGAACCCGGCCGCGCGGCCGACGTGCTCGACCACGCCGGGTTCCGCGACATCGAGGTCGAGCCGATGGCCGAGCCCGTCGTGCTGCCCGAGCGCGACATCGGCTCGTTGATCGCGCTCACCCAGAGCGTCGGCCCTGTCCGCGAGGCGCTGCGCGAGGCGGACGACGCCACGCGCGCGCAGATCCTCGAAGCGGTCGAGCAGGCGCTCGAGGCCAAGGTCGCCGACGGCGAGCTGCGCCTGTCGGCGGCCGCCTACATCGTGCGCGCCACGGCATGAGCATGCACCCGAACCAGGAGGTTCCATCCTGATGGAGACCCGAGTCACCGAGATCGCCCAGGACATCCACCAGCTCACGACCTACGTCCCCGAGATGGACTTCAGCTTCAACCAGTACCTGGTGGCGGGCGACGAGCCCCTCCTGTTCCACACCGGGCCGCGCCAGATGTTCCCGCTCGTGTCGGCCGCGGTCGGACAGGTGCTGCCGACCGAGTCGCTGCGGTGGATCAGCTTCGGCCACGTCGAGGCCGACGAGTGCGGCTCGATGAACCAGTGGCTCGAGGCGGCGCCCGGGTCCACGGTGGCCCAGAGCGCGGTGGGATGCATGGTCTCGCTCGGCGATCTGGCCGACCGAGCTCCCCGCCCGCTCGCCGATGGCGAGGTCCTCGACATCGGAGGACACCGCATGCAGTGGATCGACACCCCGCACGTGCCGCACGGGTGGGAGGCCGGGCTGCTCTACGACCAGACCACCCGCACGCTGCTCTGCGGCGACCTGTTCACGCGCACGGGCTCGGCGCCGGCGTCGAGCCGCGACGACATCATGGGCCCGGCCATCGCTGGTGAAGACCTGTTCCACGCGTCCTCGCTGGCTCCCTCGAGCGGCGCCACCGTCCGCCGCCTGGCCGAGCTCGACATCGCCACGCTGGCGCTCATGCACGGGTCGGCCTACGAGGGCGACTGCCACGCCGCCCTGATCGATCTGGCCGCCGACTACGACCGCCGCTGCGCCGCCGCCTCCTGACCCGCTCGGTCAGCGGGCGATCGGCGACACCCGATCGCGCACGTGGTCGGGCACGGCCAACGTGAGCGGTCGGCCGTCGTCGGCGACGGGGATGCCGAAGGTGGTCGAGACCGGGACGACGCCAGCCCAGACATCGAGCTCGAGGTCGTCGTCCTCGTCGATCGGTCCACCCGAGCGGATCTTGGCCGAGCCCTCGATCACGTCGACGCGCACGACTGCCGTCGAGCGCAGCTCGCTCTCGGTCGGCAGGCGCGTGCCACGGGTGCGGCCCGCGACCATGTGGTCGATCAGCGCCGTGAGGGCCAGGTGCTTCTCGGCCAGGTCGTCGACGAGCACGCCATCGCCGAACACCACCACTGACCGGTAGTTGATCGAGTGGTGGAACGCCGAACGGGCCAGCACGAGTCCGTCGACGAGGGTCACCGTGACGCACACGGGCACACCGCCCGACGCGGTGCGGAGCAGGTGGTTGGCGAGCGCGCCGTGCAGGTAGAGGCGGTCGTCGACGCGCGCGTAGACCATGGGCAGCACGATCGGCCCGTCGGCATCGGCCAGCGCCACGTGGGCGACGATGCCCTCGTCGAGGATCGCGTCGACCACGGCCCGGTCGTAGCTCCCACGCTCCTTCTTGCGACGCAGCGTCGACCGGTCGGTGACGGCCAGCGCGCCTGCTCCGGTCGTGACCTCGGTCGCGGCGGATGGGTACGGGGCGGCGGTCGGCTCGATCGTGCTCATCCGGACAGCGTCGTGGACGCCGCCCCGCGGCGCACCTGATTTCTCCGAGAACCGGGCACGAGAACACGCGAAAACGCCACGCAAAGATGCCCGGTTCGGGGGTTGGGGGTCAGAGGTGGGTGAGGAGCGCGTGCTCGAGGGAGCGGGGGTCGAGGTCGAGCGCGGCGACGGGCGGAAGGGCAGCCGGATCGAGATCGAGTGCGGCGAGCGGTGCAGGATGCCAGACGCGGTAGCAGGTGCACTGGAAGCGCGCCCCGGCCCGGGTGCGCCGCTGCGAGAGACCGATCGCCTTGGCTCCGCCGACGACGACCTCGCCCGAACCGAGGGCGGCGAAGCAGACGCGGCGCCCGAACGCGCCGCAGGCCAGTGCGCCTTCGTGCATCGACGCGTCGATGCCGACGGCACCGAGCGCGGCCACCCACGCGTGGCCCAACCATCGGAACGAGCGTCCGACGTCGTCGTCCCAGCGCTCGTCACCGCGTGGCACCAGCACGTCGATCCAGGCGCCGTTGCCCGGCTCGAGCAGCACCGCTCCCCCGCCGCTGCGACGCGACACCACCTCGATGCCCGATCGGGCCAACGCGGCGACGTCGACCTGGTCGACCCGCTGGGTCGAGCCGAGCACGAGCGCGGGCCGATCCACCTCGAGCAACCAGACGGTGGGCGTGACGGGCTCGGGCCAGTCGAGCGCGTGCAGGGCGGCGGCCGAGCCGCGCCACCGCTCGACCCGCCATCGACCCCGCTCACCCTCCTCGACCCGCACGGCCGACTCGTCGCGCTCGACGCGCTCATCGCCGGGGGACTCGCTCACGGGCGCACCACCACGCGGTCGATCGCCACCTGGGCCAGCCGCTCGGGTCGCGGGTGCAGGGTCACGCCGGGACCCGGAGCGGGTCGCATCCGGGCATCCGAGCCGAGCACCAGGGGCTCGGTGACGTCGTCGTCGAAGTACCAGGTGCTCGGGCCCAGGTCGGTCACGCCGAGGCCGAGCGCGGCGCCGATCGACAGCGCCCCCGACCGACCCACCCCGGTCTCGACCATCCCGCCGAGGAAGCAGGCGGGCCCGGCCGACGCGGCCGTCGCCGGTCCACCAGGCGAGACCCTCGATCCGCGCCGGCTTCACGTTGACCATGACGCCGACGCCGAGGTCCCGGACGCGATCGATGTCGGCCGCGGTCCGGATCGACTCGTCGAGCGCGATCGGCACGGCCAGCCGCGGGGCGAGCCGCGCGTGCGCCTCCAGGTCGTCGGCCGGAAGCGGTTGCTCGATGTAGCGCGCGGGCGTCGCCAGGCCGAGCCGCTCGCCGACAGCACCTCGGCCAGCCCCACCAGACGATCCTCGAGGCCACCGAACGAACCGTTGGCGTCGACGCGCGACCGGAAGGTCCGGTGCCGCCGCCACCACCTCGCCGAGCCATCGCTCGCCGTCGTCGGGCCGGACCTTGAGCTTGAGCGCCGACGCGCCGGCGGCGCTGCGCCTCGGCGACCTGGTCGAGCAGCGAGTCGAGGTCGTCGGGGATGCCGAGGACCGCCGTCCACGCGGCGCCGCCGGGGGCCGATGCGGGATCGACCGCGGCGGTCCCCTGCCGTCGGGCCAGGTCGACCCGCGCCATCCGGACCGCGCTCGACGCGAACGGGTGACCGGCCAGCACGGCGGGGCGGCCGGCGAGCGCGGCGGGCGCCAACTCGTCGCGCAGCACCGCCCATGCCGCCTCGGTGTGCTCGTCCGAGTAGGTCGGCGCTTCGAGGGCGCTGCACTCGCCCCACCCCTCGCCCCCGTCGACGCCGATGGCCCGCACGAGCACGACGTCGCGGAACGACGCCTCGGGCCCATGGGCGGCGCGCAACGAGCGGCGCAGCGGCAGGCGCACGCGCACCAGCTCGATGGCCGCCAGCGCGATGTGGGCGCCCTCCGGATCCCCCCGGTCGACCGGGCCCGTGCTCACGACCCGATCACCGGGGGACGGCTCGGGCTCAGGCCGGGATGGCGGCGTCGGCGAGGTAGGGCTCCCAGAGCTCGGGGACGTGACCCACTGCCACGGTGACCCAGCTGAGGTGGCGGGGCGCGGCGGGCTCGCGCTGCAGGCGCATGCCCGTCTCGTGGAGGTAGCGGTCGCGCTTGGTGGTGTTGCACCGCCGGCAGGCGGCCACCACGTTCTCCCACACGTGCTCGCCGCCGCGGCTGCGGGGCACCACGTGGTCGATGCTCTCGGCCCGGTTGCCGCAGTACTGGCACTCGCCGCCGTCGCGCACGAAGACCCCGCGGCGGCTGATGGCGGCGCGGCGTTGGAAGGGCACCCGCACGAACGAGCGGAGCCGCACCACCGACGGGATGGCGACGGTGAGCCGCTCGGAGTGCAGCGCCTCGCCCGTCTCGTGCACCACGTCGGCCTTGTCGCTCAGCACCAGCACGACGGCGCGCCGGTCGGACACCACGCAGAGCGGCTCGTAGGTCGCGTTGAGCACGAGGGACCTGCCCATTCGCAGGAGGGTAGCCGGATCGATCTCGCTGTCGCGTGTCCGTTCCGGTGGACGAGCGGCGCGGGGTCGGTCGTGGTCGGACGGCTCAGCGCGTGACGCGAGGCCACGCCCGGCACCAGTGCGAGGTAGGTCACGACGTCGGCCGGGCGCGGGCTCGCGGTCGGGGTCGCCGTACGCGGTCTGCAGCCGGAAGCGCAGGTACGCGGGATCGGGCAGCGGCAGCCAGGGCCGGCGTCGCCACCAGCCCGGGCGGGCGATCAGGAGCACCTGGTGCGCGGCGGTCGCCCACAGATCGGGGTGGGACGCGAGCGCCGACCGCGGCGCGGGCCGCCCAACGCCCGTGCTCCCGGTCGCTCACGAGTCGGTGCGTTGCAGCTCTCGCCACGAGCCCTTGGGCGCGCCCGGCTCCTTGGGCAGGCCGAGCACCATCTCGCCGATGATGTTGCGCTGCACCTGCGACGTGCCGGCGTAGATCGTGCCGGCCCGGGCCGTGAAGAAGGTGCCCACCCACGAGGCGCTGTCGTTGGGCGCGCCGGCGTCGTCGGCCTGGAACGAGCTCGACGGCGGCCGGCCCGGTCGGCACCATCGCCTCGGCGCCGAGGATGTCGACCGCCAGCTCGGTGACCACGCGGTGGTACTCGCTCCAGTACAGCTTGAAGATCGACGCGTCGGGGCCGGGGTGGCCGCCGGCCAGGTACTTGGTCAGCGTGCGCATGCCGAGGTAGCGCATGATCTCGACCTTCGAGTGGCACCAGGCCAGGCGCTGGCGGATCGAGCGGGTCGTCGAGCGGCCCCGACTCGGCGGCCAGCGCGGTGAGCCGGTCGAGCTCGGTGCGGAACATGATCGGGAAGGTGGCGGCCGCCTCGCCCCGCTCGTAGCCGAGCAGCGTCATGGCCACGGCCCAGCCGGCGTTGACCTCGCCGACCACGTTGTCGACCGGGCAGCGGGCGTCGGTGAAGAACACCTCGTTGAACTCGGCGTCGCCCGTGATCATCCGGATGGGCCGCACCTCGACGCCGGGCTGGTCCATCGGCACCAGCAGGAACGAGATGCCCTTGTGCTTGGGGGCGTCGGGGTTGGTGCGGGCGAGCACGAAGATCCAGTTGGCGAGGTGGCCGGCCGAGGTCCAGATCTTCTGCCCGTTGATCACCCACTCGTCGCCGTCGAGCACGGCCCGGCACCCGAGGTTGCCGAGGTCGGAGCCGGCGTTGGGCTCGGAGTAGCCCTGGCACCAGAGGTCCTCGCCCGAGCAGGATGCGGGGCAGGAAGTGCGCCTTCTGCTCCTCGGTCCCCCACTGCAGGATCGTGTTGCCGACCATCTGGATGCCGAACACGTCGTTGCCGGTCGCCGGCGGGCACGCCGGCCTGGTAGAACTCCTCGACCAGGATCACCTGCTCGAGCTCGCTCAGGCCGCCGCCGCCGTACTCGCGCGGCCACGACGGCGGCCAGCAGGCCGTGGTCGTGCAGGATCGCCCGCCAGTCCCGGGCGAACTGCTCGGCCTCGGCCCGGGGCAGCGCCCCGACGCCCTGCCAGCCGGTCGGGAGGTGCTCGGCCAGGAAGGCCTGGATCTTCTCGCGGTACGCCTCGGCCTCGGCCGAGTAGGTGGGCTGCATGCCGCCGAGGGTAGTGCGCGGGTGTCAGGCGACGCCCACGGGGACACCGAGGCCGCGCAGGCCGACCGCCGCCGCGCCGACGAGCGGGCCGTCGGCCCCGAGGCCGGCCGGACGGATCCGCAGCCGCGGGCGAAGTCGAGCCGGGCGCGCCGGTCGATCTCGGCCTGGGCGGCGTCGAAGAACGGCGCGCCGAAGCCGAGCGCCACCGACCCGGCGACCACCGCCAGCGCGCAGGTCGAGCAGCGTCGCCACCGTGGCCACGGCCCGGCCGACGAGCAGGCCGGTGCGCGCGATCGTCGGCCGCATCGGCCTCGGCGGCCGGCGCGACCGGTGATCGCAGCGATGGCGGTGCCCGACGCCTCGGCCTCGAGGCAGCCGTGGCTCCCGCAGCGGCAGGCTCGGCCCTCGGGTTCGACGATCACGTGGCCGATGTGGCCGGCGTTGCCCTCGGCGCCGTCGAGCAGGCGGCCGTCGAGCACGATCCCGCCGCCGACGCCGGTCGACACGACCATGGCGAGGAAGTCGGCGACTGCCCCGCGGCCGCGCCCAGCCAGCCCTCGGCCAGCGCCAGCGCCTTGGCGTCGTTGTCGACGAACGGTCGGTCAGGCCGAGCGCGTCGGCCAGGCGCGGCCGCAGCGGGAAGTCGCGCCAGGCCGGGATGTTGAGGGGCGAGACGGCCTCGCCCGCCGCCGTCATCGGACCGCCGGTGCCCACCCCGCACACGATCGGAGCCGGCCATCCCCGCTCGGCGCGCCGCGGCCGCACCTCGGCCACCAGCGCCAGCAGCGCGGTCGAACAGCGCCTCGCCCGAGCCGTCCGGCGGCGTCGGCACCTGGCCGCGGCCGAGCGATCTCGCCGGCCGACGACACGAGCCCCGCGGCCAGCTTGGTCCCCCCGATGTCGATGGCCAGGGCCGGACGCAGACCCGGACCCGGATCGCCGAGCCCCGGGGCCTCTGCTGGCTCGACGGGGCCCATCGCCGGACGCTATCCCTCCACCGGATGGCCCTTCGCGCCGATGGATCGGGGGCGACCGACGTAACCTGTCGGAAACCGGAGAGGCGTCCGCGGCTCGAACACCCTGTGGGCCTGTCCCGTCCCGCCCTCGAGCCTTCAGTCAGGAGCCCCCGCTTTGGCGACGCAGGAATCCGTGGCGCCAGCGGCCGAGCTTCGCCCAGGCGTTCGGCGCCATCTCGGACAACATCGAGCGGGTCATCCAGGGCAAGCCCGAGGTGATCGACCTCGCGCTGCTCTGCCTCGTCTCCGAGGGCCACCTGCTCATCGAGGACGTGCCCGGCGTCGGCAAGACCAGCCTGGCCAAGGCCCTGGCCCGGTCGATCGACTGCACCTTCGGTCGCATCCAGTTCACCCCCGACCTGCTGCCGTCCGACGTCGTCGGCGTCACCGTGTGGAACCGCAGCGACGGCCGCTTCGAGTTCCGCCCCGGCCCGGTGTTCGCGCCCATCGTGCTCGGCGACGAGATCAACCGCGCCTCGCCGAAGACCCAGTCGGCCCTGCTCGAGGCCATGGCCGAGGGCCAGGTGACCGTGGACAACATCACCTACCCGCTGGGCTCGCCGTTCATGGTGATCGCCACGCAGAACCCGATCGAGCACGAGGGCACCTACCCGCTGCCCGAGAGCCAGCTCGACCGCTTCCTCATGCGGGTGTCGGTCGGCTACCCGGTCCGCGACGCCGAGATCGAGGTGCTCGACGACCCACGGCGACCACACCAGCCTCGACGACATCGGCCCGGTGGTCAGCGCCGCGCGACGTCGAGGCGATGATCGCCGCCGCCCGGGCCGTGCACGTCGCGCCCAGCCTCAAGGCCTACCTCGTCGACCTGGCCGACACCACCCGCCGCCACCCGCAGTTCGCCCTCGGCATGTCGCCGCGGGCCACGCTCAGCCTCATGCGGGTCGGCCCGGGCCCGGGCGGCGGCCGACGGCCGGGCCTACGTGATGCCCGACGACCTCAAGGCGCTGGCCCGACCGGTGCTGGCCCACCGGCTGCTGGTCACCGCCGAGGCCCAGCTCCAGGGCGCCAGCTCCGCCGACCTGCTCGACGAGATCCTCCGAACGCGTGGCCGTCCCCACCGACACGGCCCCCTGAGTGCCTCCATGCTGACCCGCCAGGGGCGGGCCGACCCTGCTCGCGGTCGTCGCCCTGTTCGTCGCCGGACGGCTGATCGGCTCGATCGAGCTCTACGTGTTCGGCGCCGTGCTGGTGGTGCCTGGTCGGCGTCACGCGTGGTGGGCGTCGCGCTCACCCGCCTGCGGATCGACGTCGTCCCGCGAGCTGCACCCGCCGCGGGTGCACGCCGGCACGCCCAGCCGGGTCGACGTGCGGGTCGAGAACCGGGGCACGGGTCGCTCGCCGCTGCTCAGCCTGCACGACGCGGTGTCGGGCACCCGCGGGGCGCGGCTCCTGGTCGGTCCGCTCGCCCCGGGCGAGTCGGCCCGGGCCGCCTACCGCCTGCCCACCGAACGGCGGGGCATCCTGACGATCGGGCCGCTCGACATCGAGCTGTCCGACCCGTTCGGGCTGGCCCGCCTGTCGATCACCGCCTCGGGTGCCTCCGAGCTGACCGTGTACCCGCGCATCGACGAGCTCGAGCCGCTGCCGATGACCACCGGCAACGACCCGCTGGCCGGCGCCGAGCACCCCAACTCGCTCGGGCGCGGCGGCGAGGACTTCTACGCGCTGCGCGACTACGTGGTCGGCGACGACCTGCGCCGGGTGCACTGGCCCTCGACGGCCCGCCACGACGACCTCATGGTCCGCCAGGACGAGCTGCCGTGGCAGGGCCGGGCCACCGTGCTGGTCGACGTGCGGTCGTCGACCAACACCGCCGAGTCGCTCGAGCTGGTGATCTCGGCCGCCGCCAGCATCGTGGCCACGAGCGCCCGGCGCCAGGACCTGGTGCGCCTGGTCGTCCACCGACGGCGCCGACTCGGGCTTCGCCGCCGGCCACGCCCACGTCGAGGCGATCATGGAGCACCTGGCCAGCGTCGAGGCCACCAACGAGGCCGCCTTCCAGCGGGTGCTCGACCGGCTGGCCCGCGGCGCGCCCGGCGGCGCGCTCGTGGTCGTCGTGGCCGCTGGTCGGCCAGGCCGAGCTCGAGCGCCTGGCCCGCCTGCGCCCGCGGTTCGGCTCGCTCACCATCGTGCAGTTCGACCGATCGAGCTGGGATCCGGCGGCCACCCCGGTGCCGTCCGCCCCGCGCGAGGGCGTGATGCCGATCACCAGCGCCGCGCCCTTCGCCGCGACCTGGAACCGCGCCGCTCGGCCCGACGCGGCACCGGCGCAACGGGCTGGGCGGCGCCGGCGACGGTCACCGCGGCCGCGCCCGGACCGGCCGAGCCCGGCGACGGCGGTGCCGTCGACGACTGGGACCGCTGGGCGAGGTTCCCGCCGATGACCGTCACCGACCGCACCCGCCGGCCCGACGCCGCCGCCCGACGTCCGGGCGCGCGACCGAGCGTCCGGCGGCCACGACCGGCCGGCCCGTCCCCGCCCGGCCCGACCCCGCCCACCAGACTGCCGCCGAGTGGTTCCTGGCCCTGGTCACCCTGGCCGTGATCGTGTCGTTCGGCCGGGTCTTCAACGGCGGCGCGTTCGTCGGCCCGCTCATCGTCATGGCCGTGCGCCATGCACGTCGGCCTCGGCGCTGGCCCGGCGCCGCGGCTCGGCCTCGGCCTGAGCGTCGCTGGGCTCGGCGCTGGTGGCCTTCGTCGTTCTGGCCAGCTGGCTGCTGTTCGGCGACACCACCCGGCTGCTGCTGCCCGACCGCCCACACCGTCCACGCCGCCCGCATCGCGCCGTCGAGTCGTCCTGGCACGCCTTCCAGCAGGTCGTCGCCCCGACGCACCCCCAGCCCGGGTTCATGCTGGTCGCGGCGCTGGCCGTCTGCTTCGCCGTGTTCCTGGCCGACTGGGCCGCCTTCCGGCTGTGGGCCCCCATCGAGGCGCTGGTCCCCACGCTCACCCTGTTCGGGTTCACCGCCTTCGTCGGCTCGACGCCGGCTGCCAGGTCTTCGCCACCATCGCTCTACGCCGCGACGGCGCTGCTGTTCGTGCTCGAGCACCGGGTGGCCCAGCGCGAGCGCACCACGACCTGGCTGGCGAACCAGGTCGAGCGCGGGTCGTCGTGGCTGGTGCACGTCGGCCGTGCTGGCCACGGCGGTGGCGGTCCTCGGCGGGGCGATCGTCGGGCCCCACCTGCCGGGCGCCGGCCAGCCCGGTGTCGTGCACTGGCACGGCAACCAGGGCGGCAACAACGCCCGCGTCACGATCAGCCCGCTCGTCGACATCCAGAGCAAGCTCAACAAGCAGTCCGACACCACCCTGTTCGTGGTCACCAGCCCGCAGCCCGCCTACTGGCGGTTGACCTCGCTCGACACCTTCGACGGCACGATCTGGAAGTCGAGCGGCCGCTACGACTCGGCCGACGGGTCGCTGTCGGGCACGCTGCCGAAGGGCGTGCCCGACCCCGGCCGCAAGGACCAGCTCACCCAGACGTTCACGATCGTCCAGCTGTCCGAGCTGTGGCTGCCGGCCGCCTACGTGCCCGTCGCCATCGACGTCGCCCGACTTCAAGGTGCGCTACCAGGACAGCTCGTCCACCCTGATCGTCGACACCAACCTCCGACCTCCGACGACAACCAGACCTACACCGTGCGATCCGTGCTGCCCGACTACTCCGCGTCCGACGCTGCGCGCCGCCAACCCGGCGATCCCGAGCGCGATCCAGGCCCAGGACCTCGGCGTGCCCGGCCTGAGCGCCATCGCCAGGGCGATCGCCCGAGCAGGTCACCGCCGGCGCCCGCACGCCCTACGACAAGGCCCTGGCGCTGCAGACCTACTTCCGCGACCCGCAGCTGTTCACCTACAACCCGAACGTCAACTTCGCCAACGACGACAACGCCATCGACACGTTCCTGCGGGTCAAGCAGGGCTACTGCCAGCAGTTCGCCGGCACGTTCGCGGCGCTGGCCCGCTCGGTCGGGCTCCCCACCCGGGTGGCGGTCGGGTTCACGCCGGGCATGCAACGACCCGACCAACCCGACGCGCTACGAGGTCAAGGGCGGCCAGGCCCACGCCTGGCCCGAGGTGTACCTGGGCCAGTACGGATGGGTGCCCGTTCGAGCCCACGCCGGGCCGGGGCGCGCCGGGCGAGGCCGGCTACCTGGGCGTCCCGGCCGCAGCAGAACGACAACCCGGGCGGCGGACCGAGCACGTCGCACGCCCACCGAGACCACCGTCGTCCGCCACCATCCCGTCGACCGCTGCCGCCGTCCCAGACCAACAACAAGCTCAAGACCGAGACGAGCCGTCGGGCACCAGCCACGACCACGGGATCGACCTGGCGGCGGTGGTCCTCGATCGTGGCGCTCGTCCTCCTGGTGGGTGCCGCCGTCTACCTCGTGGTGGTGCCGTCGATGTACGCCTGCGAACGTCGGCGCCGGCGTGCCCACGCCCTCGCAGCCCGGAGCCCGGGTCCGGGTGGCCTGGCTCGAATCAGAAGAGGCGCTGGCCCAGATCGGCACCAGCCGACGGCCCGACGAGACCGCCCGGGAGTTCGCCGTCGGGCCGTCCGAACGGCTGCCCACCCAGTCGGCGGGGCTGGCCACCTTCGCCGAGGCGGCCGACGCGGCGCTGTTCGGAGCCGACATCGTCGACGAGCATGCGGCGGTCGAGGCCGAGCAGACGAATGACACGGTGTGCTCGATCGTCGCCGCCCACCTGCCGCTGTGGAAGAGGGTCCTCACCCGTCTCGACGCGCGACGGGTCCGAGTCGAGCAGTTGCGCTGAGACTGGTCGGGCCGCGGTGTCGGCGGCGGCTCGGCGACTACTCGTCGCGCTTGAAGCGGTCCCGCATGCGCTGGCTGGTGTTGCCGAAGTAGTCGCGCAACCCGGCGGCCCGCATCGACTGGGTGATCTGCTCGATGCCCGCCTTGCCCATGCGGCGGGCGTTGCGCTCGATGGCGAGCGCGCACACCAGCATGATCACGAAGCCGCCGAAGGCCAGCAGGAAGCTGACGCCGAGCGTCAGGATCAGCACCGACGAGGCCGGCCAGGAAGCCCGAGCAGCGCCCACTTCAGGTTGCGGTAGGCGTGGGTGTAGATGGTGGTGTCGGCGATGTCGCGCGCGAGGGCCGGATCGCTCTCGTAGAGCTTTGCCTCGATCTCGCTGAGGATTCGCTGCTCGTCCTCGGAAAGCGGCACCCTGCTACCCCTTTGTCGGTTGAACCCGGCCGGTCGAGCGGCCGGCGGGCCGACGGTTCGGGAGATCCCGGCTTTCATCTTTCCACAGCAGCCACGCGTCAACAACGCGCGTGGACCGATCTCCGCACCCTTTTTCGGTCAGCGGGGAGAGCCGGCCTTGAGCCGCGACCGGCCCTCGACGTCGCCCGGACCCCAGGGCGCCTCGCCCTCCCGGCGTACCCGCAGGTCACCGCGGTCGGCCAGGGTGGCCGGGCCGATGGCGGCCGCGCCCGAACCGCTCGCGGATGGCGTCGACGGCCTCGGTGGCGTCGTCCCAGCCGGGCGCAGCCGGCGTCGTCGAGGCTGAGCTGGCGGGTCGACGCCGTCGGCCAGCCCGCTCACGCTCACCCCGATCAGGCGGACGCCGGGGGTGGGGTCGACCGCCGGCCAGCAGGTCCTTCGCCCCCCGGGTGATGGCGGGGGTCGAGTCGGTGGCCTCGGCCGAACGTGCTGGAGCGGGTGATCGTGTGGAAGTCGCTGAAGCGCACCTTGAGGGTGACGGTCCGACCGGCCAGGCCGTGGTCGCGCAAGCGGGCTGCCCACCGCGTCGGACAGGCGCACGAGCTCGCGCTCGAGGCTGGCGTGGGTGTGGTGGTCGCGGGCGAAGGTCTCCTCGTGACCGACGGACTTGACCGGGCGGTCGGGCTCGACGGCCCGATCGTCGATCCCGTTGGCCAGCGCGTGCAGGTGCAGCCCGACCGCGTTGCCGAGCGACCCGGTCACGACCGGTCGACGGGCAGCTGCGGCCAGATCGCCGACGGTGGTCACGCCGAGGCGGGCGAGGCGCGTCGAGGGTGGCCGGGCCCACCCCCCACAGCGCCGAGACGGGCAGCGGGAACAGGAAGGCGAGTCACCTCGTCCTCGGCGCACGACCTTCACGCCGAGCCCGGGCTGGGGACCCGTCGACCGACGCGCGGGGCTTGGCCGCCTCGGACGCCAGCTTGGCCACGAACTTGCTCGGGGCCACGCCCACCGAGCAGGTCAGCGCGCACCTCGTCGAGCACCCGTCGGCGGATGGCGGCTGCGATGGTGGTCGGCGCGCCGTGCAGCCGCTCGGGCCGACCGGACGTCGAGGAAGGCCTCGTCGAGCGAGATGGGCTCGACCAACGGCGTGAACGACGGAAGATCTCCATCACCTGCCGGCTGACCTCGGCGTAGCGGTCGTGGCGGCCGTCCAGGAACACGGCGTGCGGGCAGAGCCGTCGGGCCCGCACCGACGACATGGCCGAGTGCACGCCGAAGGCCCGCGCCTCGTACGAAGCGGCGGCCACGACGCCCCGGTCGCCGGCGCCGCCGACGATCACCGGCCGGCCCCGCAGCTCGGGCTGGTCGATCAGCTCGACCGACACGAAGAAGGCGTCCATGTCGACGTGCAGGATGCCCGGCTCGGCGGGTCGGGGTTCGACCGGCGGCCCGCGCTCACCGCCGCGTGACCGACAGCGACGCCAGGTCGGCGCCGGCCACGTCGTAGCCGAAGGACCGCAGGCCCTGCCACGGCTCGGCCAGCCACTCCGACGAGCGGCTCGCCGACCCACGGGTGCGAGCTGCCGAGGTGGCTCGCGCACAGGTCGGACGGTGCACGAAGCGGGCGTCGACGACGATGCCGTCGGGGTCGTCGACCACGAGCTCGCCCGTGTACGACACGGCCCGGAACGACTCGACCCGCAGCCGCCAGCCGAGCTCGGGCGCCACCACCTCGATGTCGTAGATCGGGCCCTCCCACTCGACGACCACGAGCCCGGTCTCCTCGATCACCTCACGAGCCAGCCCGTCGAGGACGGTCTCGCCCTCGTCGATCACCCCGCCCGGCGGCGACCAGTCGTGGGACCCGTTGCGCCGGCGGTTCTGGACGAGCAGCACCCCCTCGGGCCCTTCGATCACCGCTCCGGCCGACCAGCCAGTCACGCATCCCCGTAGTGTGCCCGAGATCGCGGCCGTCGCGCTCAGATCAGGGGTTGGTGAGCGTGGTCGTGCTGGTGGTCGTCGACGCGGTCACGTTCGACTGCTCGGGCTGGCCGCCCGGACCCCTGGTCACGACCTGGGCCGGGGCCAGGCCGACGCCACCGGGCGGCACCTGGCTCGGGGTGAGGTTGTTGCCGACCACCACCGCGCCGGCGCCGCTGTGCGGGCGGCTCGGGGCCGTCGTCGGGGTCGTGGCGCCGTTGGTCGTGGGCGTGAAGCGATCGCTCACCGACGAGGTCGGGGCGGCCGGCGTGGCGCTCGTCGGTGTGCTCCGCGACGACACGACGAGCGCGCCACCGACGCACACCGCGACGAGGACGCCGGCGGCCGGAACGAGCACGCGGGCCCGCAGCAGCTTCGAGCGCTGGTGCAGGACCACGCGCTCGGGCTCGGCCATCAGGCCCTCGAGTCGCTGCTCGACCTCGGGCACGGCCAGCGCCAGCGCACGGGCCAGCACGTCGACGTCGCCCTGGCGCATGCGCACCGGGGTGCCGGGCTCGATCGAGCGCAGCGTGTACACGAGCGTGAGGTAGGTCCCGAGCACCTCGTCGGCGGTCGGCGCCGAGCCGGCCAACGCCTGGGTGTGTCCCGCGGCGGCCAGCTCGCGCTGGTCGAGATCGACGACCAGCTCGTCGCGATCGGGCACGAGCGCGTCGAGTCGACGCCGTACAGGTCGAGCACGGCCGGAGAGCTCGACGTCGTCGAGCGTCACGCTGCCCGTCCTCGATCTCGGTCAGGTCGTCCGCGCTGAACGAGGTCGAGCGCGACGCCACGTCGGCGGTCGTACGACCCGTCTGCTCGCGCTCGGTGCGCAGGAGCGCGCCGAGACGCCAGGTGGGGACGACGGAGATCGGTGCCCGTGACACCTCGTCAGTATCGCGGATCGTGGAGGGCCGGGAAACGGGCCGAACGACTCATGTCGCACCGACACCGTGCCGGGCACGGGTTCGCGCCGATCGCGCGGGGTGCTCGATGCCCGCGAACGTGCTGGTCAGGCGACGCGGGTGGTGGGCTTGGTGCGCCCGCGCTTGAGCACGCGGTCGCGTACCGCCCACCACGTCACCAGGCCGAGGGCCTCGACCACGATGAAGCTCGACATCTTGGACGAGCCCGCGCTCGCGGCTGCCGAAGGTGATCGGCACCTCGACGATGCGTCCGCCGTTGCACGCCACCGCGTAGGCCATCTCGATCTGGAAGCCGTAGCCGTCGGCCCGCACCGCGGGCAGGTCGATGTCCGTCAGGGCCGACGCGGAGTAGGCCCGGAAGCCCGAGGTCGAGTCGCGCACGTGCATGCCGAGCACCATGGCCGCGTAGATGTTGCCGCCCTGGGAGATCAACCGGCGCGAGTACTTCCATCCCGGCACCGAACCGCCCGGCACGTAGCGCGAGCCGATCGCCAGGTCGGCGCCGTCCTCGACCGCGTGCACGAGCGCGGGGAGCATCGACGGATCGTGCTGCAGGTCCGAGTCCATCTCGATGAGGACGTCGAAGCCGTCGCCGAGGCCCGCAGCGCGAACCCGGCCCGGTAGGCCGAGCCGAGCCCGGACTTCTCGGTGCGGCGCAGCACCGTCACGCCACCGTTGTCGACCCCCCACTTCTCGGCCAGGTCGGCGGTGCCGTCCGGGCTGCCGTCGTCGACGACCAGGACCTCGGCCTGCGGCAGGTGATCGCGGATCAAGCCGAGCACCACGAGGATGTTGTCGGCCTCGTTGTAGGTGGGCAGCACCACGAGCGGCTTCACGGGCGGTCACTCTATGGGTTCGTCGAGCCGGATCGCCCGCAGGCCGGCTACCGCGACGACCGGCGCGAGCCCGATGGCATCGACGACGCGACTGCCCTCCGAACCCGTCAGCCCGTCCGACGCGGCGCCCGATCCGGCGCCCACGGCCCTGCCGTCGGTCGGCGCCCGCGTGCTCGGCTTCGTCGCGATCATCGCGTCCGGCCTCATCGGCGCGTTCATCGGGTACGCGTTCACCGACCTGCAGTGCCACGGCGCCTGCGCCACGCCCGACGCCGCTCGGCGGCCTCGTCGGCGCGCTGATCGGAGCGATCGGCGTGGCCATCGTCGTCGTGCTGGCGCTGCGGGCCATGGGTGAGTGGAAGACCATCCAGCGTCGCCCGACCGGCCCCGACCGCCCCGCCCTCGCCCCCACCAAGCGCCCCCGCGTCCGATAACCCGCCACGCGTCGCCAGGCACGTCGTGAGACACCCGGACCGGCGGTCAAGCGTGCCGAGCAAGCCGCTCGACGAGCACGACAGCGCCCGCGGAACGCTTGCCGACCGGGGCGTAGGCCGAGGACCGGAGCTCGGCTGCCGGCCGAGGCGGCCCGGCGACGGACCACCTCGCCCACCAGGTCGAGGTCGTCGCCGACCTGGCTGCGGTGGCAGGTGAGGGCCTCGACCTTGCGGTCGATGGTCGACGCGATGTCGACCAGGTGTCGGGCTCGAGGGTGCCCGACAGGATAGATCGTGGTCACGGTGTGCGGGTCGCCGGTGCCCGGGGAAGTAGAGCGGGCTGCGAGGCGGCCGGCAGGCAGGCGTCGAGCAGCGCGAACCCGACCTCGCGGTGATCGTGGTGGTTCACGTAGCGGCTCCCGAAGAACACCGCGGTCGGGTCGCACGACACCACCACATCGGGCCGGAAGGCACGGATGCGGGCCACGAGCGCGCCCCGCAGCTCGACGTCGTTGTCGACCTCGCCGTCGTCGTAGCCCGAGGTTCTCGTGCGTCGGTCAGCCCGAGCACGGCCGCCGCGGCATCGGCCTCGGTCGGCCCGGCGGGCGACGAGCTCGGCCGGCATCGACCTCGGGATCGTGGGAGCCCTTGTCGCCGCGGGTGCAGACGACGAGCGCGACCTCGGCCCCTTCGTCGGCCCACCGGGCCAGCGTGCCGGCGCACGAGACCTCGGGGTCGTCGGGATGGGCGTACACCGCGAGCACCCGCTCGGGCGTGCCCCCGGCGGGCGGAGCGGGACTGGCCACGAGCCGCACGGTACCGGGCGGCCGCGGCCCCGGGCCAAGATGGGGCGTGGCCGACCACCCCGCGATCCGACCGGCGCCGACGCTGGCCGACCTGGCCGAGCAGGCCGCCCGTGCCGCGGCCGACGCTCCTGGCCGACGGCGCTGGATCGGACCGCGACCTCGGTGTCCACCAAGTCGACGGGCACCGACATGGTCACCGAGATGGACCGCGCCGCCGAGCGGCTCATCGTCGGACAGCTGCTCGGCGCGCGGCCCGACGACGGGCTGCTCGGCGAGGAGGGAGCCGATCGGGCCGGCATCGTCCGGGGTGCGCTGGATCATCGATCCGCTCGACGGCACCACCAACTACGTCTACCGCCATCCGGGCGTGTCGGTGTCGATCGCGGCCGAGGTGGCGCGGGGTGGTCGTCGCCGGCGTGGTCGTCGACGTGCTCGACCGGCGATCGCTTCCGGGCCGTCCGCGGCGTCGGGCGCGACCCGCAACGGCGCAGCCGATCCGCGTGTCCGACCGAGACCGACCTGGCCCGGGCGCTCGTCGCCACCGGCTTCGGCTACGCGCCCGACCAGCGCCGCCACCAGGGCCAGGTGCTCGGCCGCATCCTGGGCCGACATCCGCGACATCCGCCGCATGGGCTCGGCCGCCCTCGACCTCTGCTCGGTCGCCTGCGGCCGGGTCGACGCCTACTACGAGCTGAGCCTGTCGCCCTGGGACTTCGCCGCCGGCGCGCTCATCGCCGCCGAGGCCGGGGCCGTGGTGATCGACCTCGACGGCGACCAGCCCCGGGCGGCTCCCCTGCTCGCGGCCAACCCGGCGCTGGCCGAGTCGCTGCGCCCTGCTGCTCCGGCCGGCGCCCGCCCTGACGCGATCGGCGTCCGTCGGCGCCGCGGCCGACGACGTCCGTGCGAAACCAGGTCGGTATCGGCACGAACGCGGCGGAAATCGGGCACGATGGGGCGGTGGGAACCCGAATCCTGGCCGTCGAGGACGACGAGCGCATCCGCACCGCGGTCAAGCTCGCCCTCGAGGACGAGGGCTGGGAGGTCGAGGAGGCCGACAACGGCGAGGACGCGCTCGACTCGTTCAGCCGGCACCCGACCGACGTCGTGCTGATCGACATCATGCTGCCCGGGCATCGACGGCTTCGAGGTGTGCCGGTCGATCCGGCGCAACAGCGACGTCCCGATCGTCATGGTCACGGCCCGGGCCGACACCCACGACGTGGTGGCCGGGCTCGAGGCCGGCGCCGACGACTACCTGACCAAGCCGTTCGCCCCCAAGGAGCTCTCGGCCCGCATCCGGGCCCTGCTGCGCCGGGCCCGCACCACCGACCCGGCCATCGCCCACCTGAAGTTCGGCGACCTCGAGATCGTGCCCGACGAGGGCATGGTCCTGCGCGACGGCAGCGAGGTCCACCTCACCAAGACCGAGTTCCGCCTGCTGGTCGAGCTGGCCTCGAGCCCGGGTCGGGTGTTCAGCCGCGAGGTCCTGCTCGAGCGGGTGTGGGGCTACGGTTACTTCGGCGACGGCCGCCTGGTCGACGTCCACGTCCGGCGGCTCCGCACCAAGATCGAGGCCGACGCCGCCAACCCCCGCCACGTCGTCACGGTGCGGGGACTGGGCTACAAGCTCCAGACCTGAGCCAGCCGGCGTCGCACGGCAGGGCGACCGGAACCAGACGCTCCACGGAGTAGACCACCACCGTTGCGCTTCCGGCGAACCACCTTCACGACGGCGCCGACTGGGCCTTCGGGCGCGCCTCACGGTGACCTACGCCCTCGGCGCCGCGCTTCCTGTCGGTCCTGCTGGCCGTCACCACCTTCGGGCTCACCCGCCAGAACCTGCTCAGCCAGCGCGAGGACAGCGCCGTGTCCCGGGCGCTTCACCAACGCGGTCACCGTGCGCAGCGGGCTGAGCGGCGACGCCAACACCAACTCGATCGACAACCTGATGAGCTCGCTGCCCACCCCCGACGGGGCCGAGCCGGTCATCGAGTACAACGGCCAGTGGTACGAGAAGACCACCGGCTTCGGCCAGGACGCCCTGCCCGGCGTCGCTGCGCCAGCACGGTCGCCGCCGGCACCCCGGCCCGCATGCGCTTCAACCACATGGGCCAGACCGTACTTCGCGGTCGGCGTGCCCATCCCGGCCGTGCACGCGTCGCTACTTCGAGGGCGTGTCGTTCAGCGAGGTGGCCCACACGCTCGACACGCTGGCCATCATCCTGGCTCGGTGCCGTCGCTGCTCACCACCGCCGCGGGCGGCTTCCTCGGCTGGTGGGCCGCCCGACGGGCGCTGGCCCCGCTGCTCGACGTGGGCGCGGCGGCCGAGGCCATCGCCGGCGGACGCCTCGACACCCGGCTGGTGGTCGGCGAGGACCCCGACCTCGACGTGCTGGCCGTGCCGTTCAACCACATGGCCCAGGCGCTCGAGGACCGCGTCGAGCGCGACGCCCGCTTCGCCTCCGAGGTCAGCCACGAGCTGCGGTCGCCGCTGATGACGCTGGCCGCGTCGGTCGAGGTGCTCGAGAACAGCCGCGACCGAGATCCCCGAACGGGCCCAGACCGCCCTCGACCTGCTGTCGGCCGACGTCGACCGCTTCCAGCAGCTGGTCGAGGACCTGCTCGAGATCAGCCGCTTCGACGCCGGCGCCATCCAGCTGCACCTCGAGGACGTGCTGGTGGCCGAGATGGTCATCCAGGCCGTGCAGGTGCTCGGCGGCGGCGGGATCCCCGTGCGCTACGCCGACGAGATCGACTCGGTCGATCGTCCGCGTCGACAAGCGCCGCTTCGCCCGCGTGCTGGCCAACCTGCTCGACAACGCCGACAAGTACGCCGGCGGCGCCACCGACGTGACCATCGAGCTGCATCGGCGAGGTGGTGCAGATCGCCATCGAGGACCGGGGCAACGGGGTGCCCGAGGCCGAGCGCGAGGTCATCTTCGACCGGTTCTCACGGGGCAGCGAGAGCGGCAACCGGGCCAGCGACAGCGGCGTCGGCCTCGGCCTCGCGCTGGTCGACGAGCACGTGCGCCTGCACGGCGGGCCAGGTCTGGGTCGAGAACCGCCGCGACGGCAGGCTCGGGCGCGCGGTTCGTCGTCGAGCTGCTCGATCGTGCCGCTGCCGTCGGCCGACGACGCCGCCGCGCTCAGCGACGTCGTCACCGAGACGCCCGACAGCTCGATCCTGCCCGAGGAGACCTCCGTCCCGTGACCCGGAAGCGCCGTCACGCCGGGATCCTCGCCGTGCTCGCGCTTCTCTGCGGCGTGGCGGCGGCTTGCGGGATCCCCGTCGACAGCTCGCCGCGCGCCATCGACCACGACGCCCTCCCCAAGGCGCTGAACGCCTCCACGACCAGCATCCAGCCGGGCACCGGCAGCGTGGTCACGCTGACGATCTTCCTGGTCCGCACCGAGGCAACAGCGAGTCCGTGACCCCCGAGCTGATCGACGACGTGCCCTTCGAGACCGACGACGTGGCCCAGGCACGCATCCTGCTGACCCGCCTGATCGCCGAGCAGCCGTCGGCGTCATCGGGCACCCCCGACCTCACCAACGCCATCCCGCCGACGGTGAAGATCCTCGACGCCAAGCTCGACGGAGGGGTGCTCGAGCTGGACGTGTCCAAGCTCGACGCCGTCGAGGGCACGCAGCAGCGGCTGGCCTTCGCCGAGATCGTGTTCACCGCCACGGGCATCCCGGGGATCGACTCGGTGCGGTTCATGATCGCGGGGCTACCGGCCCAGGTGCCGATCGACAACTCGACCTCGAAGGCCGGGCAGGCCATCACCCGCGCCGACTACCACCAGCTCGACTCGGGGAGCTGACCCTCCCCCGGCTGCGTAGCCTCTGGATCCATGGCCGTCGTGATCGCGATCGATGCGGGAACCACCGGCGTGCGCAGCATCGCGTTCGACCACTCGGGCCGGGTGGTCGGGCTCGCACTACCGCGAGTTCGAGCAGCACTTCCCGCGACCCGGCTGGATCGAGCACGACGCGGTCGAGATCTGGGACGCGGTGCAGCTGACGCTCGGCCAACTCGTGGACGAGCTGGATCAGCCGGTCGCCGCCATCGGCATCACCGACCAGCGCGAGACGACGGTCGTCTGGGACCGCCGCACGGGCCGGCCCGTCCATCGGGCCATCGTCTGGCAGGACCGTCGCACGGCGCGCCGCTGCGACGAGCTGCGCGAAGCGGGCCACCTCGACCTCGTGCGCCGCCGGACCGGGCTGGTGCTCGACCCGTACTTCTCGGCCTCGAAGATCGAGTGGCTGCTGCACGAGGGTGGCGTCGAGGCCACGCCCGACCTGGCGTTCGGCACGATCGACTCGTGGATCCTCTGGAACCTCACCGGGGCCACTGCGGCCGCCGGCGCCGTGCACGCCACCGACGTGTCCAACGCCAGCCGCACCCTGCTGTTCGACATCGTCGACCGATCGTGGTCGGCCGAGCTGTGCGAGCTGTTCTCGGTGCCGATGTCGATGCTGCCCGAGGTGCGGCCGTCGTCGGGTCGGCTGGGGCTGACCGCCGAGGGCGTGGCCGGGGTGGGCGCCGGGGTCCCGGTGAGCGGCATCGGCGGCGATCAACAGGCCGCCCTGTTCGGGCAGGCCTGCTTCGACCCGGGGATGACCAAGAACACCTACGGCACCGGGTCGTTCGTGCTGATGAACGTGGGCGAGACCTGCCCCGAGCCGGTCGACGGCCTGCTGACCACCATCGCGTGGACGCTGCCGGGCGGCGTCGCTGCGCCCGGGCGGATCGGGCGAGGTGACCCACTACGCCCTCGAAGGGGCCATCTTCGTCACCGGTGCGGCCGTGCAGTGGCTGCGCGACGGTCTCGGGATCATCGCCGAGTCGGCCGAGGTCGGCCCGCTGGCCGAATCGATCGACGACAGCGAGGGCGTCGTGTTCGTGCCGGCGTTCACCGGCCTCGGCAGTCCCTGGTGGGATCCGTACGCCCGCGGCACGGTGCTCGGCATCACCAGGGGCACCGGCCGGGCCCACCTGGCGCGGGCGGTCGTCGAGGCCATGGCCTTCCAGACCCGCGACGTGGTCGATGCGATGACCGCCGCCTCCGGCCGGCCGGTGTCGGCGCTGCGCGCCGACGGAGGCGCGTCGGTGATGGACCTCCTGCTGCAGCTCCAGGCCGACCAGCTGCGGCGTGCCCGGTCAGCCGTCCCAGGTCAACGAGACGACCGCCCTCGGCGCCGCCTACCTCGCCGGCCTGGCCGAAGGCGTGTGGGACTCGTGCGACGACATCACGGCCAACTGGGTGCTCGACACGTCGGTCGAGCCGGTCGCACCCACCGAGCAGACCGACGCGGCCCACGCCCGCTGGCACCGCGGCGTCGAGCGGGCGCGGGGCTGGTCGGACACCTGAGGGTCGCCGCCCACACGATGGCGGCGCAGCGGTGCGGTGGAGGGACCGGCCTAGCGGCGCGACGGGTGCAGGTCGCGGGCCTCGGACCGGCTCAGCTCGCGAAACCTGGTGTCGACGATCCGCGCCAGCGCCGCCGCCTGGCGCCTCTCTCGGGCACGGAACGGGTTCCCGTCACGACCGAGCACCAGCGCCATGTCGGCGCCGGGCAGCGGGGCCCACACCACGTCGGCGGGGCCGCTGCCACCGCCTGCCACCTTGGCCGACGACTGGCTGCCCTTGACGTAGGCCACCAGCCACGGCACCGGCGGGGCGTCGCCCTGGCTGGGCCACGATCTCGGGACCCTCGAGGGCGACCACGGCGGCCCAGGCCGCGCCGATCGTGCGGACCGAGTGCACGCACAGCGCCTGGAGGGCGTCGCGGCGGGTGGTGGCGCCCACCAGGATCGCCGCCGTCTCGAGGGCGTCGAGCCGGGGGTCACGCAGCGAGTCGGCGGCCAGGGTGACCGTCTCGACGTCGACCCCGTCGACCTGGTGCATCTCGGTCGAGCAGCAGGTCGACGAGATCGGGTCCCGGGAGCTCGATGACGAGCTCGTCGATGGCCCGACCGGCGCCCCGCTCGAGGATGTCGATGCCCACCACGTCGCCGCCGACCGCGCCGACGCGGCTCGCCACCTGGCCGAGCGCACCGGGACGGTCGGGCAGCCACACGCGCAGCACGTAGGTCGTGGTCATGGCCGTCGACGGTACGGAGGCCCGATGAACGGGGTGTTTCCAGCCCGCGAGCATCAGGTAACCGTTGGGCGACCCTCGTCCGGCCGGGCTCGGGGAGGTTCTAGACCGCGCGGTCAAGTTCTGTGTACCGTTCTGGCCCATGAACCGTCGGCTCACCCAGCGCGGTCGCGAGCGCCGGCAGCAGCTGATGGACTTCGCCGCCCAGCGGTTCGCCGACCAGGGCTACCACCCGACCTCGGTGGCCGAGATCGTCCAGGGCCTCGGGGTGGGCAAGGGCGTCTTCTACTGGTACTTCTCCAGCAAGGAGGAGCTGTTCCTCGAGATCCTCCGCGAGGCGCAGCACGACCTGCGCCGCACCCAGCAGCAGGCGATCGAGGACGAGGACGATCCCGGTCCGCCGCATCGCGCTCGGCATCCGCGCCTCGATGCGGTGGTCGAGCGAGCACCCGCAGCTCCACCAGCTGTTCGCCTTCGCCGTCACCGAGGAGCGCTTCGCGCCCGCTCTGCGGCGGGGCGAGCAGACCGCGGTGGCCGACGCGGCCCGCCACGTCGGCGAGGCCATCGACCGCGGCGAGATCCGCGACGGCGACCCCGAGCTCATCGCCCACGCCATCCTCGGCGTGACCACCCACCTGGTGCGCCGCTTCGTCCACGAACAGGGCCGACCCTGGCCCGAAGTGGCCGACGCCGCCGTCTCGTTCTGCCTCGACGGCCTGCTGGTCGAGCCCGTCGCCTCGCCCGCGTAGGGCGAGTCGCGTCCGGGGCCGGGCTACGGGCTCGCCGCGTCGGGCGGCGGCCAGGCGAAGCTCAGCCGAGCTTGGTGAGGGCGCGTCGCAGGTTGCGGATGGCCTGGTTGGTGCGCTGCTCGTTCTCGATCAGGGCGAACCGGACGTGGCCGTCGCCGCCGTGGCCGAACCCGACCCCGGGCGACACCGCCACCTGCGCCTCGCGCACGAGGTACGAGGCGAAGTCGACCGAGCCCATCTCGCGGTAGGGCTCGGGGATCGGCGCCCAGACGAACATCGTCCCCATCGGCGGCTCGACCGGCCAGCCGATGCGGTTGAGCCCGCCGCACAGCGACGTCGCGGCGGGCCTGGTACATCTCGTTGACCACCTTGGGGTAGTCGGGCGCCTCGTTGAGGGTGACGGTGGCGGCGATCTGGATCGGCTGGAAGCGTGCCGTAGTCGAGGTAGCTCTTGAGCTTGGTCAGCGCGGCGACGATCTCGGGGTTGCCGACCATGAAGGCGACGCGCCAGCCCGCCATCGAGAACGACTTGGTCATCGAGTAGAGCTCGACCGCGACCTCCTTGGCCCCTTCGGCCTGGAGGATCGACGGCGGCGAGTAGCCGTCGAAGCCGATCTCGGCGTAGGCGTTGTCGTGGACCACGACGACCTCGTGCTCGCGGGCGAAGTCGACCACCCGCTGCATGAAGTCGAGGTCGACGCACGTCGGTCGTCGGGTTGTGCGGGAACGACATCACGATCACCCGCGGCTTGGGCCACGAGTAGTTCCACGCCTCGGTCAGGCTCTCGAAGAAGTCGGTGCCCGTGCCCAGCGGGACCTCGCGGATGTCGGCGCCGGCGAAGCAGCGGGCCGTAGATGTGGATCGGGTACGACGGCGACGGCACCAGCGCGGCGTCGCCGGGCTGCAGCAGCGTCCACATCAGGTGCGAGAAGCCCTCCTTGGCCCCGATCGTGTTGATCACCTCGGTCTCGGGATCGAGCGTCGACGCCGAAGCGCCGCAGGTAGAGGTCGGCGACGGCCTGGCGCAGCTTGGGGATGCCCTTGCTCGACGAGTACCGGTGGTTGCGCGGGTTGTGCACCGCCTCGGCCAGCTTCTCGACGGCCACGTCGGGCGACGGGAAGTCGGGGTTGCCGAACCCGAGGTCGATGACGTCGGCGCCGGCCCGCGCCGAGCCTCGACCTTGAGCGCGTCGATGATGGTGAAGACGTACGGCGGCAGCGACGTGATCCGGCGGAACTCCATGCCGTCACGGTAGCCCCGGCGCCACCCCCTCCCGCGACGTCAGATCAGGTCGTGGGCGAGCAGGCCGGCGCCGATGGCTCCCGCGTCCGCGCCGAGCTCGGCGGCCGACGATGCGCACCGGCGGGCGGTGCTCGTAGCCGAGCACGAGGGTGGCGTACGCCTCGCGGGTCGGCGTCAGCGAGAGCTCGCCGGCGTCGGCCAGCCCGCCGCCGATGACGACCACCTCGGGATCGAGCAGGTTCTCGAGGTTCGACACGCCCGAGGGCCACCCACCAGGCGAACTCGGCGCAGGACCTCGAGGGCGTCGGCGTCGCCGTCGGCGGCGGCGCGGGTGACGTGCTCGCCGCGCACGTCCTCGGGATCGCCGCCGGCCAGGGCCACCACCGCGTCGGCCCGCCCGGCGTAGGCGGCGTCGCGGGCCAGCCGGCCGAGCCCGCTGCCCGACGCGTAGCGCTCCCAGCAGCCCCGTCGCCCGCACGGGCACGGCGGGCCGTTGGGGTCGACGACCATGTGGCCCGGGCTCGCCGGCGAAGCCGGCTGCGCCCCGCTGCAGCTCGCCGCCCGCCACGATCACCCCCGCCGATGCCGGTGCCCAACGTGACCAGCACCAGATCGTCGGACCCGACTGCCGGCGCCGACCCGGTGCTCGGCGACGGTCGCGCAGTTGGCGTCGTTGTCGACCACGACCGGCAGACCGGTCGGCCGCGGCAAGCGGACCGGCGACGTCGAAGCCGACCACCCCGGGCAGGTTGGGGGCGAAGTGCAGGATGCCCTCGCGGTCGACGAGACCGGCGATGCCGACGCCGACCGCCGCCAGGTCGGCGTTGCCCGGCGCGCGCCAGTGCGTCCCGCAGGTCGTCGACCACCTCACGGGTGGCGTCGAGGATGGCCTCGCCGCCACGAGGCGTGTCGTCCGGGCGTCGCGACCCGGTCGCGCGCGCGTCGTCGGGATCGAGCACGCGACCGAGGATCTTGGTGCCCCCGACGTCGATCCCGGCGACGAGTGCGCGACCCGCCGCGGCCTCCCTGCTCAGTAGCGGAGCAGGGCGCCGATGCGCCCCATGACGTCGAGGTCGGGGTTGTCGACGCAGATCTCGACGTGGCACGACTGGGCCAGCGCCGCCTCGATGGCCAGCTCGACGATGTCGTCCACCGGCTTCGAGCTCGCTGCCACAGGTCGGGCAGGCCCGGCCCGACGAGGCCGAGGTGACCGCAGGCCTCGCAGCTCCAACCGGCCTCGCTGTAGCCGGCCGACACCAGCAGCTGGTCGACGCGGTGCTCGAAGAGCGCCCGCAGCGTGTTCGCCAGGCCGACCACGGCGCGGCTGGCGCGACGCGATCGAGTTGCGCAGGCGTTCGACGGCCGTCGCCTCTCGCTGCCGTTCGACCTCGCGCTCGACGTCGAGCGCCGCGTTGCGGATCTCGCCCGTGCCGGCCCCCACCGTCGTCTGGATGCGCCCGCACAGGCGCTGCCGCAGGTAGGGGTGCAGCGACGACTCGAGCGAGCGGGCCACCGGGTCGGGGGCCCCGATCGTGAGGTGCTCGAACGGCTCGACCTGGAACATCTGGAAGGCGGCCTCGGCCGCCCGCCGGAGGTGGGCGGCGGCCACCGCGTCGGTGCGGGTGCCCACGTCGCCGCGGTCGAGGTGACCGCGCACGTCGTCGAAGTGGCTGCGGTCGTCGAGCAGCTCGGACCGGTCGACGAGCTCGCCGAAGTGGAACACCAGCACGCGCGCCCGCTGCCGATCGGCCAACAGCACGCCGAAGCGCTCGAACTCCTGGGTGACCGACTCGAGCTGGCCGACCGCGGGCGCCTGGTTGATGACGACGCGGCTGCGCACGGGCACGGGCAGCGGCACCACCTTCCAGAAGTCCTGCGCCGAGCACGAGAAGATGGCCAGTCCCCGCGTGGTCGTGCGATCGATGCCGCCGCGGACGTAGGCCTCGATGCGTTGCAGGTCGCGGCGTCACCGAGCCGGTCCCGTTGGCCCGCGACCGGGCCGATCGCAGGATCCGCTCGCAGCTCCTGCTCGCAGTCACCGTGACGACTGAGGCGTCGTCCGTCGACGTCGAGGTAACAGGTCGTCACCGGAACCCCTTCGCCCCGGAACCCGGCCAACTCACGGACGGCCGCTTCGGTGATCACGGCCACGGCGCCTCCAGGTCATCCTCGGTTGTCGTCTCCCGATCGTAGGCAAGCCGGGCTCGCCCTGCTGACGCGACCGTCCGACCAGCAGGATCGTTCCGTGCCGGCCTCGGACGGGTCGCCCCGGCCACGCCCGCGGTGCGGTCAGGCGAACTGGTGCGGGGCCGCGACCACCGCGGCCCGCTGGATGCCGACCGACGCCACCCAGTCGGCCACCTCGGGGTCGTCGCTCAGGTAGATGATCTGCACGGCCTCGGACATCCGCTCGAGCTTGTCGAGCAGCGACCGCACGACGACGACGTCGAGGCCGGCCAGCGCGTCGTCGATCACCAGCGGCACCGAGCCCGAGAACGACATCGGCCGCTGGGCCGCCAGCCGGGCCAGCAGGTAGAACTCGATGGCCTCGGGCAGGGACCGGCCTTCGCCGGCGTCGACGTCGAAGGCGGGATCGCTGGCGGGTCGGATCGACTCGTCGCGGGGGCGGAGCGGCCGCCGCCTCGCTCGGCGGCCAGCTGCGAGGCCAGCCGCATGAGCCGGCTCGAGGCCAGCGCCTCGACCCGGGTGGCCGCGTCGACCAGCGCGAACCGGGCCTCGAGCTGCTCGGCGTAGCCGTCCTCGTCCTCGGTGGCTCGCTCGAGCTCGGCGGTCAGCTCGTCGATGGTGGCGACCGTCGGAGGCACTGGCGACCGAGCTGTCGGTCAGGTCGATCGTCGGCTCGGCGGCGGCCCGCTCGGCCGCATCGAAGGCCTCGAGGGCGTGCCGGGCGTCGGCCACCTCGACCTGCAGCTCGTCGCGCTCGCCCGTCAGCTCGCCGATGCGTTCGGACAGGGCGCTGACCTCGGCCAGGAAGGCGTCGGCGGCCATCAGCACGCGATCGACGCCTGGGTTCGGCCCGAGGTCGAGACCCACGAGCTCGAGCTGGTAGGCCAGGGCGTCGACCAGCTCGTCCTGGGTCACCTCGCCCTTGGGCACCCGGATCGAGCGCAGCGCGTTCTCGAGATCGGCCTGCTCGTCGTCGCCGCCGAGCAGGTCGAACGCCTCGAGGTAGACGGCCTCGAGGCGGTCGAGCAGGGCGCGGTGGCCGGGGTCGGCCTCGATGGCGGCGGCGACCTCGGCCCAGTGGGCCTCGGCCGCGTCCGGTCTGCATCCGGGCCTGCTCGAGGCGCTCCTCGGCCATGCGGATCGATGCCGAGGAGGCCCGCGCCCATCACGTAGGCGCTCCAGGTGGGGAAGCCGACCCGGTCGAGGATCGCCTGCTGGGCCGCGACCGCTTCGTCGAACCGCTTGGATCCGCCGCGGCGGAAGCGACCCGAGCTCGAAGGCTCGGCGTCGAGCATCGCCTCGTGGGCGGCTTCGAGCTCGATCACGTCGTCAGGCGAGAGGTTGGGCTTGCGCATGGCCCGCTCGGCCGCGGCCAGCTCGGCGCGGGCCGCTTCGACCGCCTGGAGCGCGCTGGCGGTGCCGTTGCCACGCGCCTCGAGGTCGGCCTCGAACGCGTCGACCTGTCGCTGCAGCGCGACGAACTCGTCGGCCAGCTCGTTGGCCCGCTCGGAAGGCACCATCTCGGCCGGCGCCGGGGTTGCGGAGGCGTCGACCAGCACCTCGATCGGTCGCATGTCGAGCGACGACAGCTCCGCAGGCCCTGCTCGACGTGGGTCAGGCGCGCCGCGTAGTCGTCGGCCCGGGCCACGAGCTCGTCGCGGGTGTACACCGGCGCGTCGTCCGGCGGATCGAAGAGCGCATCGTCGAGCAGCTTCGAGCCTTCGTCGTCGTCGGGCTTGGTCCGACCGCTGGCCTCGTCGAGCGCGAGACGGGCCCGGCGCAGCGCGGCCGCGGCATCGGCGTGATCGCGACGGGTCCGCTCGGTCGCCTCGCGCAGGATCGACAGCGTCTCGCGCGCCGAGCGCTGCTGGCGGCGGGCGGCGTCGAGGTCGGGATATCGGCCCTCGGGCACGGAGGCGAGGAACTGCTCGGCGCTGAGCACCGAAGGCGGCGGCGCGTCGACGGGTCCGCCGGTTGCACCCGGCAGGTCGCTGCGCCGGATCAGCGGGTCGAGGTCACCCTCGAGACCGAGCAGGGCCAGGTTCTCGACGGTCAGGTCGAACAGCACCCCGTGCGACTCGACCAGGCCGGTCATCCCCGGATCGGCGCCGCGCGGCAGCGCCGTGATGGCGGTCGAGGACGCGTTCACGCGCCGCCGAGTCGAGCCCGCGCACGACCGTCATCATCGGATGGAAGTCGAGGGGCTCGGACGCGTCGGAGCCGTCGCCGAGCTGGAGTTGGAGCAGCCTCATGGTGTGGTCACCATCGGCTCCGATCAGGGGAATGTGAGCACGGGAGTGCAGGGGAGCTTACGGCGTCTAGGACACGTCGATGTGCTGCACCCGGGAGCGACCCGACCGCTCGTCGCCGTCACGTCCGCCGGCGTCGTGCTCGTCGTCGCCGGCCGCCCGGGCGGCGGCGCGCGACACCACCTGGCCGAGCGAGCCGAGCGCGTCGGCCAGCGACGCGACCGCCGCGTTGTCCCCCGCCACCTCCTCGACCACGTCGAGGAAGGTCCGGGCGGCCGCGATCATCTCGCGGGCCGCCACCTGCAGGTGCTCGACCCCCTCGGCCACGCGCCCGTCGGCATCGCCGTCCACCTCGGGTCCGACACCCGGGTCCGTCTCGCCCGGATCGGGGGCACCCCGAGGCTCGTCCTCGGGCGGGTGCCCGGTTCCGGTGTGGTGGCCCTTGCTCATCGCTTCCCCCGGTTGCGGGGCCCGGCATCCTCGCCGGGCGGCGCCCCGAACGTTACCCGCAGGCGTCCCCTGCGCAGCTTTGCCGCGGTCACCTCGCGGCGCCGCAGCGAGTCGGGCAGCATCAGCGTGCGGCGGTACGGACCGACCGTCACGAGCAGCTCGTCGGCGCGGCGGCCGACCTCGAGTCGTCACGATCGGCGAACGGCAGCTCGAGGATGAGCACCCGCGCGTCGCCGTTGGCCACGATCTCGAGCGGGTCGTGGTCGTGGAGGACCGCCAGCGGATCGACGCCGTCGTAGACCTCCTCGGCGAAGCGACGCAGGCGCGTCGACGCCGACGATCTCGTCGTCGGCCAGCCGCGCCCGCAGGATCGGCAGGGGCGAGAACGCCTCGGTCGATCGTGGTCATGTGCTTGGCCTGCGCGGCCCGCCACTGGGCGAACCACGGATCGGTGACCTCGTCGGGAAGCAGCCGGTTGGCGATCACCGCGTCGACCCGGTAGCCGAACAGCGACAGGTAGGTGTAGGTGCGCCGCGCCTCGGCGATCACCATGCGCTCGGGGTTCACCACCAGGCGGATGCTGGTGCGGCTCGCGGTCGGACAGCACCTCCTTGACCCCGTCGAGGCGGTCGTAGAAGCGCCGCGTCGCGCCGAACACCTCGTCGCCGGCCACGGGCAGGTTGGTCACCCGGGACAGCACGGGTCCGATCATCCGGTTGACCCGCCGGCCGGCCGGGAACACCCGCTCCATGTACCAGGACAGGATGTCGGGCAGGCTCAGCAGGCGGATGGTCTCGGCCGTCGGCGCGCAGTCGACCACCAGCGTGTCCCACTCGCCAGACTCGGCGTAGGTCTTGATGTCACCGAGGGCGAAGACCTCGTCGAGGCCGGGGACGACCGCCAGCTCCTCGGCCTCGATGGCGTCGACCCCGGCCCAGTTGAAGACGTCGATCAGCCAGCGCTGGATCTCGTCCCAGGACTCCTCCATCCGGGCCTGGGCGTCGAGCTGCTGGCCCGTGCAGGCGCTTGGCGATGCGGGTGGGCGCGCTGCCCAGCTCGACGGCCGAAGCTGTCGGCCAGCGAGTGGGCCGGGTCGGTCGAGATGACCAGCGTGCGTTGGCCGGCATCCGCGCTGGCCAGGGCGGTAGCGGCGGCCACCGAGGTCTTGCCGACGCCGCCTTTGCCGGTGAAGAGGAGGACGCGCACCCGGCGCTGCTGGTGATCGACCGTCGTCGCGTCGCCGGCTCGTCGCTGCCCGCCGGCCGGGGCCGCCGCCCTCGACCCGGGTCTTCAGCTCGGACAGGGCCGTCTTGATGATGCGGGCCTCGGCCCGGCGCTTGACGAAGCCCGGGGATCGGCACGATCAGGTCGACCGCCAGCTCGTAGACGATGTCGGTCGACGCCGGATCGTCCGGGCGTGGGCGACAGCAGGTAGCACCCGTCGAGCTCGCGCTCGAGGTCGCCGCTCAGCAGCTCCCAGGCCAGGCGGCCCGGGGCGCCCGTCGTAGTCGTACTGCAAGCGGTAGGTGGTCGAGCGACCCATGGCCGCGGCCCGGAACTCGACCACGACGGCCCGCCCGTCGTCGTCGGTGCTCGACCACCGTGGCCTCCTTGAGGTCGCCGGCCCACTCGGGATAGGACTCGAAGTCGACCAGCGTGCGGAAGCACTCGTCGACCGACGCGTTGATCGTGGTCTGCTCTCTCGCCTGCTCGGCCATGGTCGCCGACGATACAAGACCCTGGCTCACCCACCGGTGGCCGTGACCGGCGGTCCCTATTTCGAGCTGCGGCTCTTCGGGGGCCGTGACCCGGCCACCCTTGGCCCGGCCGCTCTTGGCTCGCGGCGGTGCGATCGACGCCTTCGAGGGAGCGGCCGTGCCCGCCACCTTGGTCGTTCTTCTTGGCGCCGACGGCTCGTCGGGCGGGCGGGGTGGGAAGGTGCCCCACTTGGCCGCCCACAGCCCGCACAGCGCCAGAGCCCGTACATCGAGGCGAGGACGCCGAAGGCCAGCGGCGTGAACGGGTGGACGCCGGCGGTGACCAGCCCGACGACGACCTCGACCGCCGAACGAGCCGAGCAGGGACCGCTGCACGCGGCGAGGGCGCGCTGCCGGCGAGGAAGAACAGGCCGCCGAGCCCGATCAGGTCGGTGCGGCTGCGGTTGACGGCGACCGCGTAGGCCCAGAAGAACAGCCCGATCCCGACGAAGAACAGGACCAAGGACACGCCGACGCCCGACCGCCACGAACGTGTCCGGGGCGCGATGGCCGTGGCCACCGCGCTGACGCGAGAAGACGATCGTGCCGATCCAGGAGGCCTGGATGATCGACCGACCGGGGAGCGGCTCGGGACCGCTGGGACGGCCGGTCCCGCCGGTCTTGTCGGGCTCGTCGGGGGGTGGCATCGTCCTCCAGCCTCACACGGTGGCCAGCGCGTCGGCCAGTCGCCGGGCCAGCGTGTCGTAGGTGAGGTCGGCCTCGACCCGCCGCCGGGCGGCGGCACCGAGCCGCGCCCGCCGTTCGGGATGGTCGAGCAGGGTGGCCAGCGCCCGCGCCGACCGCGGCGACGGACCGCGGGTCGCCCACGACCGTGCCGGTCACCCCGTCGACGACCGCCTCGTGCGCGCCCGCCGCTGGCCCCGGCCAGCTGCGGCACGCCCGGCCGCGGCCGCCTCGAGGAACACGATGCCGAAGCCCTCCTGCTCGAGCCCGAGCCACCGGTTGCGGCAGAGCATGGCGAACACGTCCGCGGCGCCGTGGACGAGCGGGAGGTCGTCGTCGGGCACGCGGCCGAGGAACCGCACGGGCGCGTCGAGGCGCCGGGCCAGGCGCTCGAGCCGGGCGCGATCGCGACCCGAGCCGGCCAGGGCCAGCACGAGGTCGGGGCGGGTCCGGGCGAGATCGGCGACGGCCCGGATCAGCACGTCGAAGCCCTTGCGGGGCACGAGCCGGCTGAGCCCGAGCACGACTCGGGCGTCGCGGGTCGAGACCGAAGCGGACGTCGGGCCGCGGCCCGGGCCTCGGCGTCGAGTGGGCGGAAGCGCTCGACGTCGACGCCGGGCGGGATGACGACGGTGGGCAGCGGCGTGCCGGCGGCCCGCTCGGCCTCGGCGGCGGGATAGCCGCCGGCTGCCACCACCAGCGAGGCGCCGCGCAGCACGTGCCGCCAGCCACGCCTCGCGCACCCGGGCAGCCGGCCCGGGACGGTCGACCTCGGCGCCGTGGACGACCACGCCGTAGGGCCGCTCGAGGAGCGGACCGAGGGCGCCCGAGGGGAAGGGCCGGATCGAGCAGCACGATCGGCGCGTCGACCTCGGACGCCAGCCGGTCGATCCGGCCGACGCAGGCCCGGTGTCGGCAGCAGCACGCGGTCGGCGGGCGCGCTCGATGCGGAAGCCCTGCTGGCCGTCCCACGCCCGAGCCTGCGGGTGGGCGGTGGTGAGCACGACGACCTCGTCGGAGGGCAGGCGACGCCACAGCTCCCACAGGTAGGACTGGATGCCGCCCGGCTTGGGCGGGAAGTCGTTGGTGACGAGCAGGTGAGTCACAGGTGGAGGCTCACGGGTGGTCGGGGCGGCGCGCCGTCCGAGGTTCGGCCACCCGCACGGCGCCGATCCGCTCGACCCGGACCGCGCCGACATCGTCACGATCGAGCTCGGCTCGCACGAGCGGATCGTCGTCGTGGCGCACGGCGTCGAGCAGGTCGTCGACGCCGAGTCGTCGCGCCGCCCACACGGCGTGGCCCCGCACGATCGGGTCGGCGTCGGCCAGCGCGCGGGTCAGGGCCGGCGCACCACGCTCCGGATCGTCGGCGCGCCCGCTGTTGCCGAGGACGATCAGCGCGTTGCGGCGCAGGTAGCGCGGCTCGCGGCGCGGGATGTACCAGCGGCCGTACCGCGCCAGCAGCTCGGCGTCGGCGGCGGCCAGCACGTCGAGGACGTCGACCCAGTCGCCCGGATCCCGGTCGCCGAATCCGCGATCTTCGGGACTGCCCCCGTCGGCATCGGCGCTGGCCTCGGCGCGCGACGACGGCGGGCACACCTCCTGGCACTCGTCGCAGCCGTAGAGGCGGTCGCCCAGCGCCACCCGGTGCTCGACCGGGAACACGCCCTCGGCCTGCACCAGCCAGGCCAGGCAGCGCCGGGCGTCGACCACCCCGGGCGCCACGATGGCGCCGGTCGGACAGCGCGTCGAGGCACCGGGTGCACGAGCCGCAGCCGTCGGCGACCGGCTCGGTCGACGTGGCGGGCAGGGGCGCGTCGGTGAGCACCGAGCCGAGCACGACCCAGCTGCCGAGTCCGGGCACCAGCACGTTGGCGTTCTTGCCGTACCAGCCGAGCCCGGCCCGGTGGGCGGCGGCCCGGTCGACCAGGGCGTTGTCGTCGAGCACGACGCGGGCCGCCCAGCCGTCGCGCGCCAGTCGGTCGGCGACGGCGTCGAGCCCCGATCGCAAGGTGGCGTAGTGGTCGCGGCGAGGCGTAGCGGGCCACCCGCCCCGCCACCATGCCGTCGGGCGGGTCGGCCGCGGCGTGCGCGTAGGACCGGGCGCCCACCACGAGCGAGGCCACCGACGACAGCGTCCGCGCCGGATCGGTCGAGCGTGACGGGTTGCGATAGGTGAACTGCATCGACGCCGGCCAGGCCGGCGGCCGCCCGCTCGGTCGAGCGCGATCCGCGGGCGTCGGTCGAACGGCTCGGCGGTCGCGATGCCGACCCGGTCGAGGCCGGCGGCCGAGCCGGCCGCGCACAGCTCGTCCGCATAGTCGCGGCTCAGCACCGCGACCCGGTCCGGTTGGGGCCGACGGCCTGGGTCAGCCCGTCCGGCGATCGAGTCGCAGCGGAGGTGCGAGCCCGCTGTCGGCCAGGAGTCGCAGCGCGCGCACCTCGGCCACGTCGACCACCACCGCCTGGTCGGGCTGCTCGTTGCACAGGAAGGTCACGACGCAGTCGGCGCAGGCGTCGGTGTGCTGCATCGACGCACTGGTCGCAGTCGATGATGAGGACCTGATCGGTCGAGTGCATGACGGCTCCGTGGTTCTCTGGACGCCGGGGATCCCCCCGTTCGCTCCACCCACTCGCCATCGTACGAAGGGGGTATGACAACTCTCTTGGGGCTCCGGTCGGCGAGCCTCCCTGCGCCCGCTCCGCCATCCGGGTGTCATCCCCCGAGCGGCTCCGCCGCAGCGGCGAGGTCGGCGAGCCTCCCTGCGCCCGCTCCGCCATCCGGGTGTCATCCCCCGAGCGGCTCCGCCGCAGCGGCGAGGTCGGCCGGGTGTCATCCCCCGAGCGGCTCCGCCGCGGTGTCCTGGTCGTCGGTCACCTCGACGACGGCCGAGCCGGGCCCGCACCACCGACACGACACCTCCTCGACGACCTCGTCGAGCACCTCGACCTCCTCGACCTGCAGCTCGCCCCCCACGCTGTAGTGGTGGAAGGCGCGGGTGCGGCGGGTGGCGGTCACGTCGAACCGGGTCAGGTTGCCGCAGCTCGTGCAGCGGTACCGGGTCTCGGGCATCGGTCGATCGTACCCGGGCACCCGCCGCGCCCAGAAGGCGCCGGATCGGCACCAGAGGGTCCTTGACGGGACGAACGTCTGTTCGATACACCGGGGGGATGTCGCTCCAACGCAGCTTCGACGACCTCGGCTCGCCGCTCTACGAGGTCACGTTCTGCGTGATCGACCTCGAGACCACCGGGGGCTCGGCCGAATCCTGCGGCATCACCGAGATCGGGGCCGTCAAGATCTGCGGCGGCGAGTGCCTCGGCACCTTCCAGACGCTCGTCAACCCGGGCGTGGCCGTTCCACCCGAGATCACGGTGCTCACCGGCATCACCCAGTCGATGGTGCTGCCGGCCCCGCGCATCGAGACGGTGCTGCCCGCCCTGCTCGAGTTCGTGGGCGACGCGGTGATCGTCGGGCACAACGTGCGCTTCGACCTCGGCTTCCTGCGCGCCGCGCTCGAGCGGTCGGGGCGACCGCGACTGGCCAACCCGTGGGTCGACACCTGTGCCCTGGCCCGCCGGCTGGTGCGCGACGAGGTGCCGAACTGTCGGCTCGGCACCTTGGCGTCGCGGCTGCGGCTCGACCACCGACCGAGCCACCGCGCCCTCGACGACGCGCTGGCCACCGCCGACCTGCTGCACGTGCTGCTCGAGCGGGCCGGCGGTCTCGGCGTCACCGGCCTCGACGACCTGCTGGCGCTGCCCAAGCTCGGCAGGCCACGCCCAGGTCGGCAAGCTCGCCCTCACCGCAGCCCTGCCGCGCGCCCCCGGCGTCTACCTGTTCCGCGACCGCGGCCGGCGCGTGCTCTACGTGGGCAAGGCGACCGACCTGCGGTCGCGGGTGCGCTCCTACTTCTCGGGCGACGGGCGCCGCAAGGTCGGTCAGCTCCTGCGCGAGGTGCACTCGATCGACCATCGCGTGTGCTCGAGCACGCTCGAGGCCGCGGTCACCGAGATCCGACTGATCCACGAGCACCAGCCGCGGTTCAACCGCCAGTCCAAGGACTGGTCGCGCTACCGCTACCTCAAGCTCACCCTGGGCGAGACCTTCCCCCGCCTGTCGATCGTGCGGGCGATCCGTGACGACGGTGCCCTGTACCTCGGCCCGCTCACGTCGACCGCCCAGGCGCGGCGGGTGGCCGAGGCGATCGAGACGCGCGGTGCCGCTCCGTCGGTGCAGCGCCACGCCGGGCAAGTCCCCCCGGTCCGGGCCGTGCGCGCCGGCGCAGCTCGGGGTGGCCGTCCTGCCCGTGCGCGGACGCCATCACCCCCGAGCGCTATCGCACCATCGTCGACCAGGCCGTGAGCGGGCTCCGCCACGACCCGAGTCGCCTGCTCGAGCCGCTCGAGCGGCGGATGCTGGCCCTGGCCGCCGAGCAGCGCTTCGAAGAGGCGGCCGACGTGCGCGACCGGGCCGCGGCCCTGGCCCGTGCCCTGCGGCGCCAGCGCCAGCTCGACGGTCTGCTGACCTCGGGCCGAATCGTGATCCGAGATCGGCGACGCGGCCGCCGCCGAGCTCCGCGACGGCCAGCTGATGCGGGCCTGGGCGCTCGACGCCGCGCCCACATCCGACGGCGACGACCCGCGCCCTGGGCGCACCCGGGCCCGCGCGCCCAGCTGACGTTCGCCTCCGACGCGGCCTGGGCGCCCGATGACGACACGGCGGCGGTCGGCACCACCGGGCCGCTGGGTCCGGGCCCACCGCCGCTCGAGCTGGCCGACGAGCTGGCATGCGTGGCGGCCTGGCTCGACGACCAGGCCGGTCGGGTGCGGCTGATCGCGGCCGAGCGCGGGTTGACGTCGAGCTTCCCGCGCCTGCCCACCTACGAGCCCCGTCGGGCGGCGGTCACCATGCGGCGCGGCCGCTGACACCGACCACGCCACCGGCCTCCGGGGTAGCCTGGAACCATGCGGCAGATCCTCCTGGTGGTGTTCGCCCTGGCGGTCACCTGGATGATCCTGTTCGGGCTGGGCCTCGGTTTGGTGCGCTGGCGCATGGCTCGGGCCAACCGAGTCAGTCCCGCCGTGCGCAGTCCCGCTCCCTTGTCCTGGCTGTGGTCACCGAGCCGCGCCGCCCGGATGCACCGGCGCCTCCGCGTGGCGGTCGCGCTCATCCACCTGGCGCCGTCGCGCGAAGGTCCGAGAGTCGCCGAGCCTGTCGGTCGACGAGCTGCGCCGTGAGCTCGAGCACCAGGCCGTCGAGCTCGACCAGCACCTCGTGGTGGCCATGCACCATCCGCGCTCGCATCGGCGCGGCCTGCTCGGCCAGCCTCGAGCATCAGGTCGACGAGATCGAGCGTCTGGCCGTGCGCCTGTCGAGCATGACCCGCCCCGAGGGCACCCCGGCCACCGGCTGGGACTCGAGCGCCAGTGCCCCGCCCGAGGTGCTCGAACGCATCTCGGGCCAGCTCGACCTGCTCGACGCCGCCCAGTCCGAGCTGGTCGAGATCGAGCGGGCCAGCGGCCTGGTCGACATCGATCAGCTGCTGGCCGACACCCAGTCGTCGGTGGCGGTCACCCCGCCGCCGCCGGTCGCGCCGCTGTCGCTCCACGAGCGTCGCACCGGTCGCGCCCCGCACTGACCGTCACACCGCCGGCCCCGACGAAGCTCGCGGCGCGTCGTCAGGTCGACGACGCGTTCGAGACCTGTCGGAGCGTGCTGAGCGCGCGGGCGGCACTGCCATCGTCGATCGCGGCGCGGGCCAGGACCAGCCCGGCCTCGAGGTCGTCGGCCCGGCCGCCCACCACCAGCCCGGCCGCCGCGTTGAGCGTCACGATGTCGCGCGTCGGGCCCTGGCTCGCCGGCGAGCACCGACGCGGCGATGGCGGCGTTGGCGGCGGCGTCGCCGCCCGGCATCTGGTCGGGATCGACGACGGTGAGACCCAGCTCGGCCGGGTCGACCTCGTACTCGGACACGTCGCCCGTCGCGTAGCTCCCACACGGTCGATCGCCCCGTGACGGTGAGCTCGTCGATGCCGTCGTGGCCGTGGACCACCATGGCCCTGACCGAGCCCCTCCGCTGGAGCACGCCGACGACGGTGGGGGCCATGGCCGGGTCGTTGACCCCGATCACCTGGCGCGACACCCGAGCGGGGTTCGAGAGCGGTCCGATGAAGTTGAACAGCGTCGGGATGCCGAGCTCGGCCCGCACGGGGCCGGCGTGGCGCATGGCCGGGTGGAAGGCGCGGGCGTAGCAGAAGCCGAGGCCGGCCTGGTCGACGCAGGCCGCCACGCCCGGGCCATCGAGGTCGATGGCCACCCCCAGCGCCTCGAGCAGGTCGAACGAGCCGCTGGTCGAGCTGGCCTTGCGGTTGCCGTGCTTGCACACCGGCGCGCCCGCGCCGGCCGCCACGAAGCACGCCATGGTGGAAACGTTGAGTGCCCGCGTGCGACGGCTGGCCCCGCCGCCGGTCCCCACGATGTCGATGGCGTCGGCGGCCCGATCGGGCAGGTGGATGGGGTCGGACGCCTCGAGCATGGCATCGACCATCCCGGACACCTCGTCGACGGCCTCGCCCTTCATGCGCAGGGCGACGATGTAGGCGGCGATCTGCGCGTCGGTGGCGGTGCCGGCCAGGATCTCGGTCATCGCGGCCCGGCCCTGGTCCGCCGACAGGTCGTTGCCGGCGGTCAGCGTCAGCAGGATCGGACGCCATCCACCGAGCTCGTCGAGGGTCACTGCCATCTCACACCCCCTGCGGGTGAGGCTGGATCGGGCGGGGTCGCGTCGGGCCGGACCCGCCGGTCAGCTGGGACCCGGGGTCAGGCCGTTCGGCGTCGCTGGCGGATGATGCGGCGACGTTCTCGCTCGGTTGCGCCACCCCACACGCCTTCCTTCTCGCGATAGCCGAGGGCGTGCTCGAGACAGGACTCGCGGACCGTGCAGGTCGAGCAGACCGTCTTGGCCTCTTGGGCCTCGTCGTCGTCGAGCGGGTAGAAGATCTCGGGGTCGAGTCCTTGGCATGCCGCCTTGGACCGCCACTGCTGGTTCATGAGGACTGCTCAGCTCCTGGAGGGGCCGATCGGGACGGCCGAGTATCGTCTCCACCCGCCTCGGATGTCCAAACGACTTCCGCGCCCCGAGCTGTCGCCGGATCAGTCCCCGAGCAGGTCGCCGAGCAGCTCAGCCTGGGTGTCCGGCCCGAGCGCCACCGAGTGGTCGTAGGCGGGATGGGTGGTGGCCAGCACGACGGGGCCGGCCTCGAACGCGGCCACCTGCTCGTCGTCCAGCTGCCAGTGCACGTAGTGCACCGACGCCGTGATCTCGTCGCGGGTGAGCTGCTTCTCGTGGTCCGCGTCGACGGTGCACCGGACGGTGACGGTGTCGTCGCCCCGGCCCATCCGCAGCTCGACGTGGCTCTCGATGCCGACGAGGCGGGGCAGCCATTCGCGCAGCTCGTCCTCGCTGGTCAGCTCGATGAACAGGGTCGCCGCCAGGGCCCGCGGCTCGGGGATCAGCGGGTTGTAGATCGCCAGCTCGGTCTCGATGGCGTCGTCGCTGAGCAGCTTCTCGGCGCGGGCCATCTCCTGGATCTGGAAACGGATGGTGTCGCGGTTCTCGAACACGAGGGTCACGACCGGCCCGATGTGGACCCGCCGGCGCTTCTTGAGGGCGATGATGCTCCTGCGGAACTCGTCGCGCTCGCGCTCGTAGGCGCGCAGGTCGCTGATGTCGTCGAGGACGAGCTTGGGCATGGGGGGTCTCCTGGTGGCGGGTGTCTCTGGTCGGGGTCGTCGTCGAGGTCGGGGGCGTCGCGGCGTCGCCCGTGGAACGAAACGGCCCCGGACTCTCGCCCGGGGCCGCTCGCACCCGCGATCACCGACGCGTCGGTGTCAGAGCTTGCCGAGGCCCTCGAGGCCCTGGGTGAACCGACCGGCGTGGCTCTTCTCGGCCCGAGCCAGCGTCTCGAGCCACTCGCTGATGTCCTCGAAGCCCTCGTCGCGGGCGGTCTTGGCGAAGCCCGGGTACATCTCGGTGTACTCGTAGGTCTCGCCGGTGATGGCCGACTTGAGGTTGTCCTCGGTCGGACCCACCGGCACGTCGGTGACGGGGTCGCCGGCCTCGGCGAGGAAGTCGAAGTGCCCGAAGGCATGGCCCGTCTCGCCCTCGGCGACCGAGCGGAACAGCGCCGCCACGTCGGGGTAGCCCTCGATGTCGGCCTTCTGCGCGAAGTAGAGATAGCGCCGGTTCGCCTGGCTCTCGCCGGCGAAGGCCTCCTTGAGGTTGCCCTGCGTCTTGCTGCCCTTGAAATCAGGCACGGATGTTCTCCTCTTGCTGGTTGGTTGGCTGATGGGTCTGGTCGGCCGCGACCAGGGGGGCGCACTCGGCGCAGGTGCCCCGGAACACGACCTGGGTGGTGGTGATGGTGAAGCCCTGTCGCTCGTGCGGGGCGACCTCGAGCGCATCCGCGTCGGCATGCACGTCGATGACCGTCCCGCACCGGTCGCAGACCAGATGATGGTGCGGTTCGCGGTTGGGATCGAACCGGGCCGAGCCGGGCCCGAAGGACAGCTGGCGCAGCTCGCCCATGGCGGCGAGGTCGTTGAGCGTCTGGTACACGGTGCGCAGCGAGATGGTGGGCATCTCGACCCGAACCGTCTCGTAGACGGACTCGGCGGTCGGGTGCTCGGGGTTGTCGTGGAGCGCCCGGAAGACCGCCTGCCGCTGCGGCGTGACCTTGAGGCCACGTCGGCGGAACGCCTCGGTGAGCTCGCCCGGTGTCTTCACGGGCGGCAACCTACCAGCAGTTTGCAACGATTGTTACCGAGGAGCAGGCGCGATCAGTCCTCGGGGTGTCGATCCCAGGCGTCGCAGAAGCGCGAGCTCCGCAAGCCGCAACCAGTGGCGGATGTCACACGGATATACGGTGTTAACAGGTTGTTTGGTGTTGTTCCTACCGGATAATGTAGGACACATGTTCGATCTAGCGGCGGCGGTCGCAGCGGCAGAAGAGGCGGTCGACGCCTTGGCGCGGGGTCTCGAGCCTGAGCTGGTGCCCGCGTCGGCCTGCATGCCGTTGGTGGGGCGCGTGGCCCGCGTCGAGCGTCAGCTGGCGGGCGTGAAGATGCACCTGGCGGGTCGAGTGGCCGAGACCCCGGTGTGGCAGCACCAGGGGCACCGCTCCCCCGCGCACTGGCTCGCCGGCCAGTCGGGCACCTCGGTGGCAGAGGCGGTGTCGGTGCTCGAGACAGCCGAGCAGCTGAAGGGCCTACCGGCCACGGCCGAGGCAGTGCGTGAGGGCACGCTGTCGCGAGCCCAGGCCGCGGCGATCGCGGATGCGGCGACCGTCGCGCCCGTCGCCGAGCCCGACCTGCTGGCGGTCGCCCAGAAGGAGTCGTTGAAGGGCCTGAAGGACGAAGCGGCCCGTCGCAAGGTGGCCCACCTCGATGAACTGGCCCGCTGGCAGAGGGTGCACGACAGCCGCCACGTCCGCTTCGGCTCGGAAACCGACGACGCCGCCACCATGTCGGTGCGCACCACCTCCGATGCGATGGCCGAGATCAAGGCCGCGATCGCCCACCACCAGACGAAGATCTTCGGTGCCGCGAGACGAGAGGGTCACCGCGACCCGTTCGAGGCCTACGCCGCTGACGGTCTGCTGGCCATGGCCCGCGCCTCGATGAGCCCGGGAGGCAGGCCGAGACGCGTGCCCACCAAGGTCATCGTGCGGGTCGACCACACCGCCTTGGTCCGGGGCCACACCATCCCGGGCGAGAGCTGCGAAGCCAGCGGCACCGGACCCGTGCCCATCCGCGAGGTGGCGGCGATGGTCGCCTCGGGTGAGGTGTTCACCGCGGTGGTCGGCACCGACCACCGCGGCCAGGTCGTCACCGTGGCCCACCTCGGGCACCGCAAGGTCGCCGACATCGCGGTGCTCACCGCCGAGCTGGTCGAGCGGGGTGTCGAGGTGGTCGAACCCCGAAGCTCGCGACCGCCGGACGTCTACCAGCGCACCGCACTCGACTGGACCAGCCCCACCTGCAGCGTGGCCGGTTGCGACCTTCCTCGCCAGCAGATCGACCACCGAGCCGACTGGGCCCGCACCCACGAGACCCGACTCGACCAGCTCGACGGGTACTGCTGCTTCCACCACGACGAGAAGACTCGGTCCGGTCCCAGGATCCCGCCCGGCGTGGGCCGCCGAGCGCGGATCGACGTCGCTCCGAGCGGACCAGCCCCGTAGGCCCCGCCCTACACTCGACCCCGTCCTGCCGACCGCCATCCGCCGCGGCCGGCGCGAAAGCGAGCGAGCCTCACATGCCTGGTGCCTTCGATCGAGCCGACGCGCTGCGCCGGTTGGCCGACACCCACTTCGACGTGCTGGTCATCGGCGGCGGGGTCACCGGGGCCGGCACCGCCCTCGACGCGGCGTCACGAGGGCTGCGCACCGCGCTCGTCGAGCGCGACGACTTCGCGTCGGGCACGTCGTCCAAGTCCTCGAAGATGATGCACGGCGGGCTGCGCTACCTGCAGCAGGGCGACGTCCGCCTGGTGTACGAAGCCCTGGCCGAGCGTCAGCGGCTCCGCCGCAACGCGCCCGCACCTGGTGAAGGTGCTGCCGTTCCTGCTGCCCGTGCTCGGCAAGGGCGGCGTGATCCCGCGCAAGCTGGCCAGGGCGCTCGGCTCGGCGATGTGGATGTACGACCTGACCGGTGGCGCCCGGATCGGCAAGCTGCACAAGCGGATCTGCGGCGGACGAGGCGCTCGCGCACATGCCGACGCTCCCCCGCGACCGGCTGGCCTCGTCCTACCTCTACTACGACGCCCGCGCCGACGACGCCCGCCTGACCCTGACCCTGGCCCGCACCGCCGCCATCGACTTCGGCGCCGCGGTGGCCAACCGCACCAAGGTCGTCTCCGATCCGCAAGAGCGCCGACGGACGGGCCATCGGCGCCCGCGTCGAGGCGGCCGACGAGCACGGCTCGTCCACGAGATCGACATCACCGCCGATGCCGTGGTCAACGCGGGCGGCGTGTGGAGCGACGACGTGCGCTGCCTCGACGAGGGCACGCACCCCGACTCGATCCGGCCGGCCAAGGGCATCCACATCACCGTGCCGTGGTCGAAGGTGCGCAACGACATCGCCGTGGTCATCCCGGTCCCCCACGACCGCCGGTCGGTGTTCGTCGTGCCGTGGGGCGACCTCACCTACATCGGCACCACCGACACCGACTACGACGGTCCGCTCGACGACCCGCAGTGCACGCCGGACGACGTCGACTACCTGCTCGGCGCCATCAACCACGCCATCACCGGCGAGCTCACCACCGACGGACGTGCTCGGCACCTGGGCCGGCCTGCGCCCGCTGGTGCGCGACGCCGGCAGCGAGCGCACGGCCGACCTGTCGCGGCGCCATCGGGTCAGCCCCTCGTCGAGCGGCATGGTCACCGTGACCGGCGGCAAGCTCACGACCTACCGCGAGATGGCCGCCGACACCGTCGACGTGGTGCTCGAGCGGGTGCTCGGGGTCAAGGTGCTCGAACGGGTCACCAAGCACAGCCGCACCCGCCACCTGCCGTTGCGGGGCGCCGAGGGCTACGAGGAGCTCATGACGTCGGCGTCGACCGCCGGGCGCATCGGCGCCGAGACCGCTCGACCACCTGGCCAACCGCTACGGCGGCGAGGCGCGCACGCTCGTCGCCATGATCGAGCGCGACCGCTCGCTCGGCCGAAGCCGCTGGTCCCCGGGCTCCCCTACCTGCGCGCCGAGGCCGCTCTACGCCGTGCGCTACGAGATGGCGCGCACGGTCGACGACATGCTTGTCGAGGCGCACCCGGGCGCGGCTGCTGGCCCGAGACGACTCGGCCGCGCGCCGCCGACGCGGTGGCCGAGCTGGTGGCCGACGACCTCGGATGGGATAGCAGCGAGTGCGCGGCCCAGGTCCAGGCGTACCGCGACCTGGTGACCGCTGAGCGCACCGCCGCCGACCTGCCCGAGACCGCCCTCGAAGCCTCGGCTCTCGTCAGCACCCCGGCGAGCGGCGGGTCCGACCCACGACCGAGCGAGAGCGACTGACCTATGGCCCGATCCGATGCCTACGCGCCCGCGGCCCTGCCCGAGCTCGGTCCGGCCGCGCCCACCGCGCCGATCGCGCTGTCCGGCGAGGCGGCCGCGGCATCGGCCCGGCTGAGCCAGCCGCGCGTCGAGGTGCCCGATCCGGTGCTCGACCAGCTCCGCTCGGCCTGCGCGTCGGTCACCACCGACCGCGCCGACCACCGCCGAAGCCAGCCGCGACTGGTGGCCCCTGGCCATGACGTGGGCGCTCGACGGCCAGGTCGCCGGCCTGGCGGCCGCCGTGGCGCGTCCCGACTCGGCCGACCAGGTCCCGCCCATCCTCCGCATCTGCAACGAGGCCGGCATCCCCGTCACCGCCGCGGCCGGGCGCAGCGGGGTGTGCGGCTCGTCGGTCCCGCTCTACGGCGGCGTCGTCCTCGATCTCTGCGACCTGACCGGCATCGTCGACGTCGACGACGCGTCGCTCACCGTCGACGTGCGGGCCGGCACCTTCGGCGACCACTTCGAACACGAGCTGCGCACCACCCACGGCCTCACGTGCGGGCACTGGCCGCAGTCGGTCACCCTCTCGACCGTCGGCGGCTGGTTGGCCTGTCGCGGCGCCGGCCAGCTCTCGACCCGCTACGGCAAGATCGAGGACATGGTCGTCGGCCTCGACGTCGTGCTGGCCGACGGCACCGTGATCGCCACCGGCGGCAACCCCCGGCAGTCGTCGGGACCCGATCTCAACCAGCTGTTCGTCGGCAGCGAGGGCACGCTCGGGATCATCACCGGGGCCCGCCTGCGCGTGCACCCCGCCCCGACCCACGAGCGGCGCCTCGCCGTCGGCTTCGAGACCTTCGCCGACGGGCTCGAGGTCTGCCGCCGGATCCTGCGACGGGGGGCGACCCCCGCGGTGCTGCGTCTGTACGACGCCACCGAGGCCGACCGCAACTACCAGACCGGCGAGCTGGCGGTCCTGCTCGTGCTCGACGAGGGCGAGCCGAACCTGGTCGACGCCGCCGTCGAGATCGTCGAAGAGGAGTGCGAGATCGGGCTGCCGCTCGACGTCGACCTGGTCGAGCGCTGGATGGGCCATCGCAACGACGTCTCGGCCCTCGAGAAGCTGATCGGCGGCGGCCTGGTGGTCGACACGATGGAGGTCACCGGTTCGTGGCGCTGCGCTCCCCGCCATGTACGCCGACGCCATCGCCGCCATCCAGGCCGTGCCGGGCACGCTGGCGGCGTCGGCTCACCAGAGCCACGCCTATCCCGACGGCGCCTGCCTCTACTTCACCTTCGCCGGCAAGCCCGACGGGGCAGCCAAGGACGCGTACTACCGCGCGGTGTGGGACGCCGGCACGCGGGCGGTCCTGGCCCACGGCGGCTCGCTCAGCCACCACCACGGCGTCGGCATCAACCGCGGCCGCTTCATGCGCGAGGCGCTCGGCGCGGCGCATGGCACCCTCGGCGGCGGTCAAGGCGGCCCTCGATCCCAAGGGCATCCTCAACCCGGGCAAGCTCGGCTTCGACAGCCCGTTCGGCCCCAACCCCTTCGCCGACCCGGCCTGGACGCCGTGACCGGTCCCGACGACGGGGACCCAGGCACCGACGGCGCCGACGCCACCGGCGGGCGCCGCGACCCCGGCGAGCTCGACCTGCGCTCGATCGGCCTCGGCGCCCTGGTGGCGCTGGCCATCGTCGTGCCCTGCGGGTTCGTCATCCGTGGCGCCGGCACCGGCTCGGCCGGGCTGCTGTTCCTCGGCGTCGTCATCGGGTTCGGCCTCGGCGGCGCGGTGGCCGGGCGCACGTCCCGCACGCGGTACCTCACCCAAGGCGCCGCGTCGGGCCTGGTGGCGGTCTCCGCCTACATCGCGATCGGGCTGCTCGACCACGTCGCATCGGGCCGGTCGATCCGGGTGGTGGCGCTCGTGTTCACCGCCCTGCTCGGCACCTGCTGCGGCATGCTGGGCGCCAGCATCGGCGACCGGCGGCAGCGCCGGCCTGACGCGGCGAGCCACCCCGAGGGAGACGACGTGAGCATCCTCGTCATCGACGTGGGCACGAGCAGCGTGCGGGCCAGCGTGGTGCGCCCCGACGCCACGATCGCGGTCGAGCATCAGCGTGAGGCGCTGCCCGACTCACCGGCCGCCGGCCTCGTCGAGTTCGACGCGGCCGCGCTCGGCGACGCCGCCCTCGAGTTGGCGGCGCGGGCCCTGGCCGACGCGGGGCCCGTCGACGGCGTCGGCATCGCCAACCAGCGGGCGTCGACGATCGTGTGGGACCGCGCCACCGGCGAGCCGGTCGGTCCCGCGCTCGGCTGGCAGGACCTGCGCACGATCGGCGAGTGCCTCACCTACCAGGCCGAGGGCGTGCGCCTGGCTCCCAACCAGTCGGCCACCAAGCTGGCCTGGCTGCTCGACACCTACGACCCCGATCGATCGCGCGACCTGTGCTTCGGCACGCCCGACACCTGGATCGCCTGGCGCCTGTCCCAGGGCGCCGTCCACGTCACCGACCTGTCGAACGCGGCGGTCACCGGCCTGGTCGACCTGGCCGGTACCCGGTGGAACCTCGCGCTCGTCGAGAGCTGCGCATCCCCGCGGCGGTGCTGCCGACGATCGTCGACTCGTCCGGGGTGCTCGGCGCGGCCAGTCGCGCTCGACGGGCGCCCGCCCATCGCCGGGATGCTCGGCGACCAGCAGGCGTCGATGCTCGGGCAGGGCGTCGTCGCGCCCGGTCCCGGCCAAGATCACCTTCGGCACGGGCGGCATGCTCGACGTGGTCGTCGGGCCCGACCGGCCGCGCTTCGACACGCGTGGAGGCGGCGGCACCTTCCCGATCGTGGCCTGGCGACGCGACGGCGACGGCCACCTGGGGGCTCGAGGCGATCATGCTGTCGGCCGGCACCAACGTCGAGTGGCTGCGCGACGACCTCGGCATCCTCGCCACGAGCGCCGAGTCCCACGACGTCGCCTCGGCCTGCGACACGACCGACGGCGTCGTCTACGTGCCCGCGCTGCTCGGGCTCGGGCACCCCGCAATGGGACTACGGCGCCCGGGGCACGCTGCTCGGCCTCACCCGCGGCGCCGGCCGACCCCAGATCGTGCGGGCCGTGCTCGAAGGGGTGGCCCAGCGCGGCGCCGACCTGGTCGACGCGGCCGAGACCGACGGCGCACCTGGCGATCGAGGCGCTGCGGGTCGACGGCGGCATGAGCCGCAACCCGACCTTCGTGCAGGCGCTGGCCGACGCCACCCAGCGCCCGGTCGAGATCTCGCCGGTGGTCGAGGCCACCACCCTCGGGGCCGCCTTCGCTGCCGGGCTGGCCCTCGGCACCTGGGGCGGACTCGACGAGATCGCCGCCACCTGGGCGCCCACGCTCGACCGTCGAGCCCGGCGCCCCGCTCGACCGCGAGCGGTGGGCCGAGGCCGTCCGGCGAGCCGGATCCTGGTTCCCCGAGCTCTCCGGGCCTCGACTTCTGACCCGGGTCCCGGGCCCGGCCGGGAGTTTCAGCCCGCGCGCGCCCACCGGCCATAATCACCCGGTGTCCGATCACCCGGTGCCGCTCGATCCACAGGACTCGGATGCGTCGAACAGCCCTCTGATGACAGCCTCATGCGTTCCCACCAAGGTCGTGTCCGTCTCGCTGCTCGCGGCCGCGCTCGCCGCCAGCGCGCTGGTGGCCGGCTGCAGCTCGTCGGCCAAGAAGAGCACGTCCAGCCCGACCACCACGTCGACGTCGACCTCGACGTCGAGCACCGCCGCCGCGTCTGCCTCGTCGAGCACCGCCTCGACCGCGCCCGCGGCCGGGTCCTGAACGGTGTCAACATCGTGAACTACGCCTTCGGCCCCAAGTCGCTCACGATCAAGGCCGGCACCACGGTGACCTGGAAGAACCTCGACCAGTTCGCCCACGAGGTGAAGTCGGCCACCGGCGATCCCGGCACCGCCTTCGACCTCGGTTCGCAGTCGGGCGGCGCCACCGTGACCCACACCTTCACCGCTCCCGGCACGTACCACTACTACTGCAACATCCACAACTACATGACGGGCACGATCGTCGTCACGCCGTGACGCGCCGGCCCACCAACCCGATGCAGGAAGGATCCGAGATGTCGACGAGGGCCAACGGCCAGGCGACCGATCCCGCCGACGAGCACCCATCCGTCCCGACCGGCCTCGACGGCCACGGGATTGAGCATGAGCTCGACGCAGTCCCCGATCGGCGCCGCTTCGTCCGCTCGCTCGCCCTCGGCGGCGCGGCCGTCGCCGCCGGAGCCGCCGCCGTGCCGCTGATGGCGGCCGCGCCGGCCATGGCGCAGACGACCACGACCCTGGACCTGCCCCCGACCATCCCCGCCGGCGACGTGCGGCTGGTCAACTTCGACCTGAGCCTCGAGCTGGCGGCTTCGCAGCTCTACACGCTGATGGCCCAGTCGGGCCGCGTCTCGGGCACGCCGCTCGGCCAGATCCAGCTCTACGTCAGCCACCACGCCGACCACGCCACCGCGCTCGGCACGCTGGCCGCCGACCAGGCCACCACCAAGCCCAACGCGCAGCTGTTGGCCTCGGTCACTCCGCAGATCACCGCGGCGACCAACGCCAACACCATCTACCAGATCGCCTTCGCCCTCGAATCGTCGATGGCGGCCACCCACCAGCAGCTCATGGGAACCGTGGCCAACTGGCAGAGCGCCACCACCATCGCCACCCTCGAGCCCGTCGAGGCCCAGCACGCGGTGGTGTGGGGCCAGCTGCTCAACCTCCCGATCGCCCAGTGGATGCCCGCGTTCCAGAGCATCTCGGGCGCGTTCGACCTCGCCACCTACGCCGCCGGCTGAGCGCGGATCCCCCAAGGAGCACAGTGATGGATGCCAATCGCGACGAACTGCGCCGGCAGCTGGCCGAGTCCAGGCGTGACCACGCCGAGTCGATGCCGCGCTTCCGCGAGGCGCTCAAGGAGCTCTTCAGCGGCGAGCACCGCGGCGCCGACGCACACAAGGCCCAGCTGCTGGGCGTGCCCAGCCGGCGCGCGTTCCTGACCATCGGGGGCGCCACCGTGGTCGGCTCGGCCATCCTCGTCGGGTGCGGCCAGCAGCCGCCCAACCAGATCGCGCAGACCGGCACCACGCCGGTCCAGCCCAGCTCGACCACCACGACGTCGCCGAGCAGCCACGCCACCGACCTCTCGATGATGATGACCGCGTCGTCGATCGAGGTGCTGGCCATCCAGACCTACCAGAAGGGGCTCGACTCGGGGCTGCTGACCACCCCCGGCATCAAGTCGGCGATCGAGCTGTTCCAGAGCCAGCACACCGACCACGCCAACCTGCTGTACACGACCACCAGCGACAACGGGGGCGTGCCGTACAAGACGGCCAACCCGTACCTGAGCTACGAGGTGGTCAACCCGGCGCTGCTGACCGTCAAGACCGAGGCCGACATCGTCACCCTCGCCACCGAGCTCGAGAACCTGGCTGCTCAGACCTACACGCAGGCCGCCGGCGTCCTGACGACCCCCACGCTGCGCGCCGCGCTGTCGAGCATCGGTGCCACCGAGTCCCGCCATCTGACCGCGCTCTACCTGGCGCAGGAGCTCGTGCCGGTGCCCCTGCCCATCGGTTCGACGGCCAAGGCCACGCCGGCCGACTCGTACATCGTGCCGAACAAGGACACGCCCGCGCAGGGTGTCCCGATCAAGGCCAAGGACCTGCTGCCGACACCAACCACCGCGGCGAGCTCCTGATCCAGCATCATGGGGGGATCCGAACAGCAGTCAGGACCGTCGCGACGGCGGGCCGGCTGAGACTCGCCTCCCGACCGAAAGGCCCCCGTGCGCCTACGACGCCATCACCTGTTGCTGACGGGCGCGGCGTTCGCGCTGGTGGCCATGGTCGCCGCCTCGGGGTGCTCGAAGAGCAACAAGTCCTCGGCCGCCGACACCTCCGATGCGCCCACGACGACGGCGTCGCCGGCGCCGATCAACCAGGGCGCGGTCGTGCAGGTGAGCGAGTACCAGTTCTCCGCGGCGACGGTCACGATCAAGGCGGGGCAGTCGGTCGAGTGGCACAACGTGGGCAACGTGCAGCACACCGTCACCCAGACGGCCGGCAAGGACTTCAGCTCGCCGGACATCGGGTCGGGCCAGACCTATGTCCAGACCTTCGACAAGCCGGGCACCTACACCTACATCTGCTCGATCCATCCCGACCGGATGCACGGCACCGTCGTGGTCACCGCCGCCTCGAACTGAGGATCATCGCCCGACGATGGGTGTGCGGGCTCGCCGCCGACGCAGGTAGACCCACTAAACCGTTCTCGGGTGCTGTGCGTCTCTAGGGTGCGGTTGCGCGCAACCAGGGAAGGCGGTGCACGTTGGTCGACCAGCCCGAACCCGAGCTGCTGGCGACGTGTCAGCGCCTGCATCCGAAGCTGGTCGCCGCCCTGGCCCTGCACGGCGGCCAGGTCGAGGTAGCCGAGGATCTCGCCCAGGAGACGCTGGTCAGGGTCTGGGAGCACTGGTCCGAAGTTCGCCACGCCGACTCGCCTGACGCCTGGGCGTTCCGCGTCGCGTTCAACCTGTCGACGTCGGTGCTGCGCCGGCGGGTGCTCGAGCGGCGGTTCCCGGTCCCGGCGGCCGCCGATGCGCCCGGTCCCGACGCGGCCGACCAGATCGCGGTGCGCCAGGCGTTGCAGCTGCTCCCGACGCGCCAACGCGCCGCCATCATCCTGCGGTACTTCGCCGACCTGTCCGTCGACGACACTGCCGCCGCCATGGGCTGCGCGCCGGGAACGGTCAAGGCCCTGACCAGTCAGGGCATCGCCAACCTGCGCGACCACCTGACGTTCGACGACGAAGGAGTGCCGCTCCATGACTGAGCTCACCGAGCTGCTCGAGGCGGCCGCACCCCCGGTCGCTCCACTCGACATCAGCGCCGTCGAGGCGCGGGTGCGCCAGCGTCGCAACCGCCGGATCGCCCTGCGCTCGGGCCTGGCGATGGTGCTCGTCGGCGTGGTGGTGGCCGGCGCGATCGTGCTGCGCGCCGGCTCGGCGCCTCGGCAGGTCGATGTCGAGGGCGGTCACCATCCGACGCCGAGCAGCACGCCGCTGACGACGATCCCGTCGACCGCACCACCCACGACGACCGGCGGACCTGCGCCGACGCTGCCCAAAGCGGGCGACGTGGTGGCGTCGCGTTGGCTCGAGGGCACCGACATGCTCACACCGCAGACAGGCATCGGCGTCGTATCGGCCGGGGCGAGCTGCTTTCCCAGTTGTGGCCCGCTCGTCACGAGGTGGCCACGAGCGCTTGCGATCACGACCGACGGCGGCGCCTCGTGGCGGGTCGAGGGTTCGACGCTGCCCGCCACGGCCGACACGAACCCGAGCCTGGTCACCCTGGCGTTCAGCTCGCAGTCACGCGGCGACGTGCTCGCCGCCGGGACCGTGTTCGTGACCGCGGATGGCGGAACGCACTGGGCGCAGCTCGCGGCGCCCGGACCCGTGTGGAGCCTGTCCCTGGCCGGTGGGTCGCTCTGGGCCATGTCGGGCGCGTGCCCCGCCCCGAACGGCCTCGGACCCTCACCGGCCGGTCCGTGTCCCCCGGTGTTGCTCACGACCTCGCCCGGCTCGACGGTCGTGTCCATCGGAGGCGCCCTCCCGGACCGGAGCACGTCGCCCACCCGCATCGACGCCGTGTCCGGCCTGCTCGCCCGGATCGGCGCGCCGCCCGCACTCGAGCTGACGTCGGACTCGGGGCGATCGTGGCAGCACGCTGCCCTCGCCGTGCGGATCGGTCTCTGCGGAAGATGGCGGCCCGCTGATCGCAGCCGCGGGAACCCGCTGGTGGGTCCTGTGCGAGCTGGACGCGGGCATGAACCAGGGCACGGTCGACCTGTACGAGACGACCGACGGGGGAAGTTCATGGACATCGCGTGCCGCGGCCGACGCGCAAGGCGGAAGCCGTCCGGGCACGCTCGGCGACGGGATCGTCGACACGCTGGCTGCGAGCGGCGACGGTCGACTGTTGTGGGCGACGACCATCGCCGGTGTCGAGGTCAGCACCGACGGCGGGCAGAGGTGGAGCCCGGTCGATGCGCCCATCGGCGACGCATCGCTCTCCGCGATCAGCACGGACGACTCGAGCGGGGCGTGGCTCGTGGCGCTCGGATCAGGCCTGTGGCGCACGACCGACGGGCTCACGTGGCATCGCTGAGCCTCCGCGGCCGCGCCACGCCCGGTTCTCCTGCGATCTGGTTCGTGCAGCGGCCCACCTCCTGGGTGGGCGGCTGCACGATCTAGCAGGTCTCGAGTCATCCTCGTCACCGCGAGGGTGGATCGATGCCAGAGCGATCCCAGTGGCGGGGTTCGGCGGGTCGGGCCAGACTGGCGGGGATGGTGAGTCGGCTGGGTGGCCGCGGCCCGGCCCTGAGAAGGTGACCGAGTCGAGGAAGGTCGGGACTCCACAGGGAAGGGTGCTGGCTAACGGCCAGGCAGGGTGACCTGACGGAAAGTGCCACAGAGAACAGACCGCCGATGGCGGGTCACCGGTTCGCCGGGGGCTCGCACAGGCAAGGGTGAAACGGTGCGGTAAGAGCGCACCAGCGTCCGGGGTGACCCGGACGGCTCGGCAAACCCCACCCGGAGCAAGGCCAAGTGTGGGTTCGGGTTCCCGCCCGCCCGCCGGTTCGCCGGTGGGCGCCCGCTGGTAGGCCGCTCAGATGGATGGCCACCCAGGCGTCGGGAGACGCCGGACAGAATCCCGCCTACAGGCCGACTCACCATCACACCCGACGCGACGGACGTGATGTCCCATCCTCAGCAGGTGCGCTCTGACGGCGTTCGGCCTCAGAGATGGCCCAGGCCGCGTTGACCAGTCCGATGTGGCTGAAGGCTTGGGGAAAGTTGCCCAGGAGCTCTCCGCTGACGGGATCGACCTCCTCGGCGAGCAGGCCGACGTCGTTGACCAGGTCTGCGGCCCGTTCGAAGACGGTGCGGGCCCGAGCCGGCTGTCCGGACAGGGCCAGGGCTTGGGCCAACCAGAACGTGCACAGCAGGAACGTGCCCTCTTCGCCCTCGAGCCCGTCGTGGGACCGGTAGCGGTAGACGAGTCCCCGCTCATCGACGAGACGTTCTTCGGTCGCGTCGATGGTGGACCGCACTCGCGGATCGTCGGCGGGAAGGAAACCGACCAGGGGCAGCATCAGGCTGGACGCGTCCAGCTCGTCCGAGCCGAAGGACTGCGTGAAGGCATTGGCGCGGTCGCTCCAGCCTCTGGTCAGGATCGCCTCACGGATCTGGGCCTGGGTCTGCGTCCATGGCTCGACCCGGTCGGCGGCGTCGAGGGGGCCGGCCAAGGCCACCGCCCGGTCGAGCGCCACCCAGCACATCAGCTTGGAGTACAAGAAGTCTCGGGGCTCGCCTCGAACCTCCCAGATCCCCTGGTCCTTCTCCTGCCAACGCCGGGCCGCGGCCTCGGCCAGCTGGACGAAGAACCGCCGGGTGGCGGGGGCCAGATCGGGCGGCGCACCCCACTTGTCAGCGGCGGAAAGGGGCCCGACCCGTCGAGAGGCGTCGTCGAAGAGGTGGTCGGAGAGGCGGTGGACGGCGCCGAGCAGTTCGCCGTAGACGTCGAGCTGGCGCTGGCTCCATGCACCGTTCCCCACCCGGACCGGGTGGGAGTGCCGCCAACCCTCCAGATGAGGCAACTCCCGCTCCGTCAGGTCCCGTTCACCGCCGATGCCGAACATGATCTGCAGGTCGCCGCCCCGGTCGAGCGAGCCGGCCGCGGAGGTGGTCACGTAGTCGAAGAACTCGTTGGCTTCGTCCGGGCAGGCCGCCACCCACAGGGCCTGGATGGTGAAGGACGCGTCTCGCACCCAGGTGTAGCGGTAGTCCCAGTTTCGGCTTCCGCCCACCACCTCGGGCAGCGACGTGGTCGCTGCGGCGCAGATGGCACCGGTGGGCGCGAAGGAGAGCGCCTGGAGCACGCGTCCGCTGTGGTGCACCAGGTCTCGCCACGGACCTACGTAGGCCTGGTGGAGCTCCGACCACGACTCCCACGCCGACACGGTGTCGTCGAGCCGTGCGCCGATCTCGGCTTGGCTCCAGACCCTGGCCGAGCGGCCATCGGCCTGCATCCCGTGATGCAGGGCGAAGCCCGCGCTCTCTCCGCCGCGGAGGTGCAGCTGGCCCGAGGCGGCCGACTGGTCGACGGTCAGGGGCACCGGCGAGGAGAGGACCAGGACGTCCGGACCCCCGAAGGCGACCAGTCCGCCTTCGACCAGGTCGAGCAGCGGATGGACGAGCCCGTACTCGGGGCGCGGGACGTACTCCAGGTGCAGGTCGACCTCCCCCTCGAGGCAGGTCGCACGCCGCAACAGGAGGTGCGGCGCGGCCTTGCCCAGGAGATGGCCCCGGTTGCCGTCGCCCATGGCCAGGGCGTCGGTGATGGCGACCGTACCGGTCGGTGTGCTGACGGTGGTCTCCAACACCATGGTTCGGTCCAGGTAGCGACGAGTCACCTGGGTGGCGCCCCTGGCCTGGATCGACCAGTGGCCGGCCTCGTCACCGAGGAGCCGACCGAAGACGGAGGGACTGTCGAATCGGGGGAAGCACAACCAGTCGATGGACCCGCCACGGCTCGCCAGCGCCGCGCTGTGCCGGTCCGAGAGGAGCGCATAGTCGGCAATCGGTGTCGTGCTCACCGGTCAGTACGTTCGGAGGCCAGGGATTCGTGCCTCGCTCCTCACTCCGACTCCTCGCCGGACGTGCTCGACGGCCATCGAGCAGGCGACCAGTCCCCCTCTGGGTCGGTGGTCTGCCCTACTTCGATCAGATGACCGTCCGGATCGCGGATGTAGCAACGGATCTCGTACTGGTGCTGTTTCGGCGGCGTCAGGAAATTGGCACCCCGGGCGCTCCACTCGGCGTACACGGCCTCGATGTCCCTGACCCGGATGTTGAGGAAGCTGCTGACCCGGTCGGGGTCGGGTGGCGTCTCCAGGGTGACCGCGGGCTTGTCGTCGGTCGGGCCCCCGCCGCCGTTGATGATGATCCAGCTGTTGGAGAGCGCGACATTGGTCGGCTCCCCGGAGAAGACCACCTTGCCGCCGAGCACCTCGGTGTAGAAGCGCGCCGAGCGCTCGACATCGTCCGAGACGATGAAATGGGTCAGCCAGATGTCCTGTGCGGGCGGGGTGGGTTCGGCCATCTGGCACCTCCGTTGGTTGGGTCTCCGACCCCGCTCGCGACGGGGTGTCAGCGGATGTCAGGATCGACGCAGAGCCTCCGCCGGAGCTCGGTCTGCATCCACGTCGAACGGCGGCCCGCCCGCCACCTTCAGGCAGAGTGCCTTGAAGGCCGAATCGAAGATCCCCGAGAAGCTGGGAAACGGCTGGATGGTGTCGCTCAGCACCTCCAGCGGGACGCGCGCACGGATGGCGAGCGTGGCCTGCTGCAGCCATTCTCCGGCCTCGGGCCCGAGCGCGTAGGCGCCGGTCAATCGCGAGCCCTCACTGAGCAGCGTCAAGAACCCGTTCGACTGCGCGTACGCGTGGGTGTAGGTGGCGGTCTTGGGCACCTCCGAGACCAACGTCGTGACGCTGTACGGCGCCTCGGCGGCACCGACCGCCGCGGCCTGGGGGTCGGTGTAGGTCACGCGCGGTACGGCCTCGTAGTTCGCCGGATGGTCTTCCCCCGCGATGTTGGCCGCCACCACATCGCCCTCGTACTCGCCGACGTGGGTCAGCGGCCAGATCCCGTTCACGTCTCCGATGGCCCAGAGCCGTTCACCGGCGCGGAGATGCTCGTCGACCCGGATCCCGTGCGGGTCGACCTCGACACCGACGGTCTCGAGCCCGATCCCTTCGACCCGGGGCCGGCGGCCGGTCGCCACCAGCAGTCGCTCACCCCGCACCTCGGTGCCATCCGAGAGCTCCACCACGTACTCATCACCGTCTCGCCGGGCCCGGGTGGCGAGGACCCCGAGGCGCAGCTCGACCCCGTCGCGCCGAAGCGCCTCGGCGAGCGCCTCGCCCAGCGGAGCGGGCTCGCGGGGGATGACCCGATCGGCCCCCTCGACGAGCACCACCTCGCCTCCGAGCCGCCAGACCACCTGCGCGATCTCCACACCGGCCGACCCGCCACCGAGCACGATCAGGCGGCGGGGGACGGCCTTCATGCCCGTCGCCTCCCGCGTGCCCCACACCCCCTCGAGGCCATCGATCCCCGGGATGGGCGGCACGACAGGATCCGAGCCCGTGGCCACCACGACGTGCTCGGCCGTGTGCCTAGCGCCGTCCACTTCGACTACGCCGGTCCCCGCCAGCCGGCCGACGCCCCGCAGCAGTGCGATGCCCCGATCCGCCAGCCACTGCTCCTGTCCTGCGTCCGAATAGTCCGACACCATGTAGTCCCGCCAGTCCAACGTGGCCTGCACGTCGACCTGAGCGGTGGCGCCGACGTCGCGCGCGCCCTGCACGGCCTCGCCCGGTCGCAGCAACGACTTGGAGGGGATGCACGCCCAGTAGGTGCACTCGCCGCCCACGAGCTCCCGCTCGACAACGGCGACGCGCAGCCCCCGCGTCGCGATCGCCGCCGCGCAGTGCTCACCCGGCGCACCGCCGCCCAGCACGATCACGTCGAAGTCGCTCACGTCGGCAGCTCCTGACCGCTCTGCTCACGCACCATGAACTCGGCGTACCAATCCGGCCAATTCGCGTCCTCGTGACCGATGCGCTTCTCGTGCTCACCGTGCGCAGCTGCCGCCCGCCGAAGCGCGCTCGCCAGATCGCCCGCCGAGGTGAACGACGTGGTGGACCCGTCGATCCGACCCGGCAACCGAGCCGTCACCTCCTGAAGAAGCCACGAGTTGCCGTCCGGGTCCGCGAACGTGGCAAACGTGTTGTAGCTGGCGCGGTCAGGCGCGGGGCCCTCGACCCGCCCGCCCGCGGCCAGGGGTTCGAACTGCGCACCAGGCGACCCCGGATGGAAGACCGCGGTGACATCGGCACCGGCCGCGGAAAGCTCGGCGCTGGCGGCGACGATGTCCGACACGATCAGGTAGAGGCCCTGGGCCGTGCCGGGATCCGCGGACGTGATCTTTGTCCCGAACTGGACCGAGCACCCCGACCCCGGAGGGGTGAACTGCACGACCCGGAAGCCGTTGTCGAAGGAGAAGTCCGCGTCGAGCCGCCAGCCCAGCCCCGAATAGAACGCCTTGGCCCGGTCAGCATCGGCCACCGGGATCACGACCGCCTCGAACCTCAGATCGACACCCACCGTCCCAGCGTCTGTCCCGGCGTCCTCCGTTGCGCTCATCGGGTCCTCCCCCGTCGATCCGACCTGGATTGTCGCGCCACCTCCGCGGTATTGCACCGAGAGGTCCAGTGCATGGCGTGTCGAGCGCGCGTAGCCGCGCCGTTGCCGCCTTCGTGGTCGGTCTGAACATCTGAGTGGGAGGACCTGCCGCAGTCGGCAGTCCGCGAATAGTCCGCGGCAGAAACAGCAGTTGGCGATCGACGGTCAGGGTTCGACACCCAGCTTCGTCATGACTAGAAGCTCCTCAGATTTGCGTTCCGCGTCGAGAGGGCCTGAGTCGTGACGGCGGGGGCGATGGTCGTGAACATCACGTCGACCCAGTAGTTGGTGGCCCGGTAGGTCGAGTTCGGGAACGCGGACGCGCCGTACTGGTAGGTGCCGTTGCCTGCGGTACCGCTCGCCGGCGCGTGCAGCGGCGAGTTGTCGACCTGGTTCACGAAGTAGTTCTCGTCATCGGCGTAGTGGCCGGTCGGCGCGTGGTACGAGGCGACGTACTGGACGCCTGCGGTGATCGCCACGGGTGAGGAGAACGTGACCATCTGCCAGCCGCTGGCCGTCTCGTTGGTGAAGGTGGCGGTCGCCAACAAGGTCCCGGTCGATGACCAGAGGCTCCCGGTGTGGGTGCCGGTGTTGCCGGAGCCCTTGTAGAAGCGCACCCCGGTCACCCAGCCGTTCGTGTCCGAGGTGAACCTCACGCCGAGCTCGACGTTGCCCGTGTCCGTCGACGTCGTCGCCACCGGCACCGCGGTCGCGCTGAAGATCCCGCTGGTCGGCGGGGGCGGTCCGCCGGTGGTGAACGTCCAGGTCACGGGGGCGGCGATGAGGTTGCCGGCCAGGTCTCTGGCGCCGCTCAACGTGGCGCTGTAGGTGGTGTTCGGACTGAGCGCCGACGACGGGGTGAAGCTCACCTGTCGAGCGGCGTCGTTGTACGAGGCGCTTCCGGCCACGGTTCCGCCGGGACCGGAGAGCGTCATGCTGGCCGACGACGGCTGCAGGCGTTCGCTCATGGTCGCGACGACCGAAGTCGAGAGCGAGACGCCCGTGGCGCCGGAGGCGGGGGTGGTCGACGTCACCGTGGGCGGCGTCGTGTCGGGGGCCAAGGGCTGGAACACGACATCGACCCAGTAGTTGGCGGCCTGGTAGGTGGAGGTCGGGAACCCACCGTTGCCGTAGAGGTACAGGCCGTTCGTCGCTCCGCTCACGCTCGCCGGGGCGTGCAAGGGCGAGTTGTCGACTCCGACGCCGTTGAACTGGTTGGTCGTCTGCGAGTAGAACCCCGCGGTGGTGTGGTACGACGCCACATAGGTGGTTCCCGCGGTGATCTGGACAGGCGTCGCGAAGTTGACCTGTTGCCAGCCGGTGCTCGATTCGTTGGTGAAGGTGGCCGTGGCCAGCTTCGTCCCTGTTGCCGACCACAGCGTGCCGGTGTGGGTGCCGGTGTTCTGCGGTCCCTTGTAGAAGCGGATGCCGGTGATCGTGCCGGCCGTGTCACTGCTGAACCGGACCCCGAGCTCGACCGCATGCGCGTCGTTCTCGGTCACAACGGTGGGCAAGGTGGAATCGCTCCACAGGCTGCACGGACAGACGCCGGCCTGGCTGACCGTCGCCGTCGTGAACGTCCACTGGCTGGACCCGATCTGGGTGTTGCCGGCCAGATCCTTGGTCCCGGAGACCGTCGCGGTGTACGTGGTCCCCGCGGCCAGCGGCGCGCCCGGAGTGAAGGTGGCCGTGTTCGTCGACCCGTTGTAGGAGACCGTGCCGGCGACGGCAGTCGTCCCGGGTCCGGTCAGGGTGAACCCGACCGTGGCGGGCTGTACGGCTTCGGAGAACGAGATGGTGGGAGCGGTGGTGGTTGGAACGCTCGACGCGCCCGATACCGGGGTCTGACCGGTCACCGACGGGGGCACGGTGTCGGTCGGCGAGGTCGCGGAGAACACCGCGTCGACCCAGTAGTTGTCCGCGGCGGAGGTCGCGGTCGGGAAGCCGTCCGCGCCGTAGTGGTAGACGCCGTTGCCCCCGCTGCTGCCGTCCGCCAGGGCATGCAGCGGCCCAGCCGCGGTCGCCGTCGTGAAGTACCCGGCGTCGTCCGAGTAGTTGCCCGCGGGCGCGAAGTACGAGATCACGTAGGTCGTGCCGGCGGTGATCGCCACCGGAGCCGAGAAGGTCGCCGACTGCCACCCAGTCGCCGTCTCATTGGTGAAGGTGGCCGACGCCAGCAGCTGGCCGCTCGACGTCCACAGGTTGCCGATGTGGGTGCCGGTGTTGCCGGTGCCCTTGTAGAAGCGCACCGCGTTGATCCACCCGTTCGAGTCCGAGGTGAACTTGGTTCCGAGCTCGACGGCCGACGGGTCACCGCTCGAGGGTGTTGCGGGCGTGGCCCCGAGGCCGAAGATCGAGCAGGGGCAGACCACGTTGACCGAGCGGGCGGTCGGCGTCGATTGGAGGTTGCCGCTGTCATCGGCGGCCCGCACCAGGATCGACTGCGCGCCCGTCCCGCCGATCGAGCCCGTGTAGGTCCACGAGGTGGTGCCGGTCGCCCGGTGCCAGGTGGCGCCGTTGTCGAGCGAGACCTCGACGGCCGCGACGATGCCGCCGCCCGTGTCGGCTGCGGTACCCGTGATCGTGAGCAGGTTGCCGTTGCCGACGGTGGCGCCCGCGATGGGCGAGGTGACCGTCGTCGTCGGCGGTGTCGTGTCGGTGGACTGCGTGGCCGCTGTCGAGGTTCGCGGCCAGCGTCGCGGGCTGCGCACCCATGTCGGCCAGGACGTTCACCGTGGCCTGCTGCATGGCTTGGCTGACCGCTGGTCCCGTGCCGTCATGGGTCGCGTCGAGTCCCCACGACCACCGGATCGTGCCCGCGCCGAAGACGAGCGCACCGCTCGACGCTCGGTACATCGTCGAGTTCTGCGTGGCCTGCCCGGCCGAGAACGCGGTACCCCAGTGGGACGCCACGTTGATCTCCTGCGTCGTGCCCGACGACAGGTCGAACAGGCCGGCGCGGACGGAAGCCGTTGTCGGCGTCGGTGTCGAACTCGTACCCGACGACGCCCACGGGCAGGGTCCCAACCGTGCCCGGAGCCAGGGTCGCCATCGACGTGTTGCGCCAGAACCGGAACTTGCCGTCAGCCGCCGGCACCGACATGGGGTCGTTCGCCGCCTGGGCTGTGAAGAGGGTCCCGCTCAACGCGTTCTGGGGGCGCCCCCCGTCGGAGGGCGGACTGAACCGCGGATCCATCCAGGTCCCTGTCCAGGTGGGCGTCGGATCGGTCTTGGCGTTGGCGGCCGTCTCCTTGTAGCAGACCAACGTCCGGTAGGAGGTGTTCGTGCCGTCGATCGACGGCTCCCAACGGGTCTTCCAGAAGACCTCGTTGCCCGAGAAGAAGGCGAGGTTCACACCGGCAGCGCGCGCGGCCTCGACGTTGGCGCGCTGCTGGCCGCTCCAGTACTCGTCATGGCCGACGGACAGGAACGTCTTGTGGTTCAGGAGCAGCGAGCCGCTGCGATCGGTGTCGATGCCCGAGACTGTAGGTCAGGTCATAGCCGTTGGCTTCGAGGAATCGGACCATCGGATACTCGGCCGACATGAAGAAGTCCTCGTTGGTGTCGCCAGCCCGCGTGGCGAAGGGTCGGTTGTAGCTGACCTTCGTGGCCCGGCCGTTGGGCCCGGTGTAGAGGCTGGAGCCGCCCCAGGTGTTGTACGCCTGCCAGGTCGTGTCCGAGGTCTGGTAGACCATCGCCGAGTGGCTCGAGTCGTCACGCACCACGAACGGGATCTGGTTGTCGTCGGTGTTGTCGTCCCGCACCAGATGGGCCATGTAGACGCCGGAGACGGCCGTGGTGGGCACGGTCCACGACGCCGAGACGGCCCAGTTCCCGCAGTCGGTCAGCTCGGTGGTGGGATCGGTCAGGCAGGCCGGCTGCGTCTGCGGCAGCGGCACCGATGGCGTGATCGTCGCGATCAGGCGCGCCCCGTTCCCCTGGTAGTAGCCGATGCGGTAGATGTCGACGTGGTACTTGGTCGACGGGCGTGTTGATCTTGAACTGGATCGTCTGGCCGAGGTTCACACTCATCTGCGTGGCGAAGCCCTGGATCGATGCGTCGCCGACCCCCGAGTCCCACACCGACTGGGGCGTCCCCGGCTTGCTGTTCTCGCACGCGACTGGATTGACGAGCGGCGCGCAGGGCGTGGCGGCCGCCGCGACTCTCGGAGTCAGCACTGCCGCTGAGCTCAGGAGCAGAACACATACTGCGGTCGAGCCGATCAGGCGCCGGCAAGCTCTTGCGATCAAGGTGCCTCCAATGAAGACGACGTCCACCCGATAGTTCGTACCTTGGTGGGTAGAGGTCGAGAAGCCGCCGCTTCCGTAGCTGACACGCCGTTCAGCGTCTGGTCCGTCCTGGCAGGCGCGTGCCACGCCGCGGTGAACAGTCGACGCATCGTTGCCCTTCTCATGTCCTCGCCCTTCGTGCGGTCACGAGTGATCGGCCCGCGTCGTCGGACGCGAGCCGATCGGCGCCCGTTGCTGCCCGTGGGTGCAGAAGCCCTGCAGATCCCTGTCGTGATCTTCGATGACAGTCCTGAAGCGAGCCTGAATCGCGCCTGACGCCTTGCTGAGAGGGCGCGCCCAGAGTGTTGTTCCCGGGAACTTCTCAGGAAGCAGGGACCTGGTGCATCGGCTCGATCATTGGGTGCGGCCGTGCGGTTCGCTGAGCCACTGGTCGTTGGCGTCGGCGAAGGCCCGGTTGACGACTTCGCTGTCGTAGGGCTCTTCGTCCAGGTCGGGCGGCAGCCACTGGCTGCGCGGTTGGGCGACGAAGTCGCCTCCGTAGACGTGCAACGCGCCGGTGAGGGTTCCGAGAGGGTTCGTCACGGCGTGGATCGTGTCGTCGCCGAGCAGCACGACGTCGCCCTCGTCGAGGGTCTTGCCGCCTGACCCGGTGAGACCGGAGCGCGCGTCGGTCGCACGGCGGAAGAAGCTGTTGTCCTCTCGGCCGGTGTAGATCCCGATGCAGGCCCACATCCGATGGTCATGGGCGAAGAGCTCCATGCCGGGTGCCCACACCACGTGCACGACGGTGAGCTCCTCGGACCGGTGCAGCAAGGTGAGGCCGGCCGCTCGCGGTTGCATGGCGGCAGCGACTGAGGTCGCGTCCTGCACCGCCTCAGTGAGGGTCTCGCGGATGGCGCGGCGCGGTTCGGTCTCGGCGAGACAGGACTGGCAGCGATCGATGAACGTGTCGATGTCGAACATGCGAACAGCCTCGCGCCACGACCTCTGAGGAACCTCTGGGCCTACCCTGGCCTCGTGCCAGCGCTGGCGGTTCGCCTGCTCGGGCCCGTCGAGGTCACCGTCGACCGTCGCGCCCTGGGCCCGGGCGACTTCGGTGGCCAGATCCCCAAGCGTGTGCTCGAGGTGCTGCTGTGCCACCAGGGCGATGCGGTTCCGAAGGAACGGCTGATCGACCTGGTGTGGGGCGATGCGCCCCCGCGGCGCGCGATGGCGGCGCTCGAGAACTACGTCTCGGTGTTGCGACACCGGATCAGCGACGACGCGGCCGTCGCACGCCACCTGCTGGTGACGGCCCCGGGCGCCTACCGCGTCAGGCTCGATGAGGGGTCGCTCGACATCTGGCGGTTCGACCAGCTCGTCGCCGCAGCTGCCACCCAGCCGGCGGGCGCTCGACACGGCCTGCTCGCCGAGGCACTCGGGCTGGCGCGCGGCGAGTTGCTCGCCGACGAGCCCTATGCCGACTTCGCGGTTGGTCTTCGGGCCCTCTACGCCGAACGCCTGCGACAGGCGCGACTGGACGGCGCCGAGGACCTGCTCGCGATCGGACGGTTCAGGGAAGCGGCCGGCTGGGCCGAGCATGCATTGGACACCGACGACATCGCCGAGCGTGGCTATCGGATCCTGATCCTCGCTCACTACGCCCTCGGCGAGCAGGGCGCGGCCCTGCACGCCTATGACCGGTGCCGCGCCGAGCTGCGCGACGCCATCGGCGCATCGCCGCTTCCCGAGACCGAGGCCCTCTACCTCGCCGTGCTCAACCAGACCCCGGCGGCCGAGCTGCTCGCCTCATCGACCGCGCCGGAGATCGGAGCGCCGGGACCGAAGTCGACGGGAGGCGGTCCGGCGCACCCATCACTCGCTACGCATCGCATCACGGGACCCACCTCGCCTACCAGGTCATCGGCGACGGGCCCCGAGATCTCGTCTTCATGCCCGGTTCGTTCACCAACGTCGAGGTCGGCTGGGAGGAGCCGCGCTACGCCGCCTTCCTCACCCGGCTGGCCGAGCGACGTCGCCTGCTGCTGTTCGACAAGAGCGGCATGGGCATGTCCGACCCGGCATCCCCGGACGACACCGTGGCGCAGCGTGCGGGCGAGATCGGCGCAGTGATGGACGCGGCCGGCAGTGAACGGGCGGTGCTCTTCGGCGTGTCCGAAGGAGCCCCGCTGGCCGTGGCCTTCTCCGTCGCCCACCCCGAGCGGGTGGACGGCCTCGTGCTCTACGCAGGTTTCGCCCGCCTCGGCAACACCGCCGACTACGACCTCGGGTGGGCGCCCGAGTTCGTTCAGATGTTCCTGGACGGCATCGACACCCTGTGGAGGACCGGACGCGGCGGCGAGGTCGCCAACCCGACCGTCTCGGGCGATGCCCCGTATGCCGAGTGGATCGCCAGGTACTTCCGCCTGGCGGCCAGCCCGGCGACGGCGAGAGCCACCATCGAGTACTTCAGCCAGCTCGACGTCCGTCCCGCGCTCGCCCGGGTCGAGGCACCGACTCTCGTCATCCACCGGGCAGACGAGAAGTGGGTGCCCGCCGGCCTGTGGACGCTATGTCGCGGAGGGGATCCCCAACTCGCGCTACCTCGAGATTCCCGGCCGCGATCACTGGCCATGGATCGGAGACGCCGACGCCGTGCTCGCTCCTGCTCTCGCCTTCATCGACAGCCTGACCCGCCTGGACACACCGCCTTCACCGGCCTGACTGGCCGACCTCGATCAGGTAGCCGTCGGGATCGCGGATGTAGCAGCGGATCTCGTCGTCGCGCGGTATCGGCGGGGTCAGGAACTCCGCGCCGCGCGCGCTCCACTCCGCGTACACGGCTTCGATGTCCGCGACCCGGATGTTCAGGAAGCTGCTGGTCCGGTCACGATGAAGTGGGTCAGGACGATCCCATTCGTCGGAGCGGGGAACTCGGCCATGTCGAACCTCCCGAGGTCGGGCGCGGCACGTGGAGTCTGCACCGATCCCGAGCCGAACCGCGCCCGATTCTCCACACGAACGACCCGCCTCAGCCCGCGCGGCGGACGAGCCACACCGTGGTGGCGATGAGCAGCGCCGACAGGGCGAGCAGCCAGCCGGCCTCGATCCACTGGAACGTCCAGAACCGGCTGGCCGGCTGATAGCTGGTCACCTGCGTGTAGCCGTGCCGGGAGAGGCAGCTCGCGAGAGGTGAGGTGGGGGGCTTGAAGCGAGGGCCCTGAGGGACGGGAACGCATTGCTGGAGGAGCGCGCCGGGGTGCATCTCGCCAGCTGGAGAACGCGAACCGGCCGCCCCTGGTCCACGACTGGCTGTAGATCCAGGCGGAACCGGGCACGGTCGGCTTGCTGGTGAGCAGCGGGGCCACGTAGTGCTGGCGAAGGAGGTTCGCGGCCACCAGGGCGAGCCCGGTGTAGGCGACCAGGGTGGCGACGATGGCCGGGACGACCCGGCGGATGAGCACACCGGCCAGGACGCCGATGGCGAAGGCGGTCAGGGTCCAGGCGGCGAACGCGACCCCGCGCAGGTCGAACAGCGCCGTTGAGAAGGGCGACATCTCGGGAAGGGACAGCGCCTGGTTCCCCGTCGCGAAGAAGGGCTGGTAGTACCAGGAGAACAGCACGCTGATGGCGCCGGCCGCGGCGGTCACCGCGACAGCGAGCAGCACCAGCTTGGCCAGCGCCCAGCGCCACCGCCCGAAGCCCTGGGTCCAGGCGTAGCGGAAGGTGCCGGTCTCCAGCTCGCGGGCCAGCACCGGCGCGCCGACGAACGCCCCGATCAGCGCGGGCACCACCTGCAGCACGTAGCCCCCCACCAGGAGGTGGTTGGCGAAGTTGAAGTCCGTGTCGAGGTGTTGGATCAGGTCACCGCAGGCGGCTGAGGCCGGGTTGCACGTGGTGGCGGTGGCGTAGGCGTGGTGCAGCTGAAGTCCGGCGATCCACACGTACACCGCCACCGCGCCCAGGAACACGGCCGCGCCACCCAGCGCGAACCGGTGCTGCCGCCAGGTGACCCACGCCATCCGGCGCCACGGCACCGGCCGCAGGCTCGCGTCCTCCTCCGGGCGGGCGGGCACGGTCAGCGCGGTCAGTCGTGGTCATCTCGTCGCCTCCGACGGTTCGGCGTTCTGGCCGCGAGCCGGGCCGGGAAGCGCGGTGGCGTCGGGTTCGCGCAGGTAGGCGAGGGCAAGCTCCTCAAGACCGACCGGATGCGCCTCCCAGCCCGGCGGGACCGGGTCCTCCGCCGTGGCGCGGACCAGCAGGTGGGCCTGCGCCTCGCCCCGGCGGACGTGCACGACCGGTCGCTCGGCATACGTGTCGGCTTCGGCGGCCGGGCCGGTCAGCAGGCGGTGGCTGGCCAGCAGGTCGTCGACCTCGCCGGCCATCTGCACCCGGCCCCGCGACACCATGATGAGGTAGTCGGCCACCCGTTCGAGCTCGGCCAGCACGTGCGAGGACAGCAGCACCGACATGCCGTCGTCGGCCGCCGCCGTCAGCACCGTCGCCATGAAGTCGTGCCGGGCGATCGGGTCGAGCATCGCCATCGGCTCGTCGAGCACGAGCAGCCGCGGCCGGCGCGCCAGCGCCAGCGTCAACGCGAGCTGCGACTGCTGGCCGCCCGACATCTTGCCCGCCTTCCGCTTCAGCGGGATGCCCAGCTCGGCCAGCCGGGCCTCGGCCGATGCCTGGTCGAAGTGCCGGTTCAGGTTGCGGGTCAGGTGCAGCATGTCCGCGGCCGACAGGTTCTGGTACAGCGGCGTGTCCTGGGCGACGAACGCGATGCCGTCCAGGGCGGCGGGCGACCCGGCTGGCCGGCCGCCGAGCACGGTGACGTCGCCCGCGGACGGCGCGGCCAGGCCGACCGCCAGGTTCAGCAGCGTGCTCTTGCCGGCGCCGTTCGGGCCGACCAGCGCAGCCACGTGACCGGCGGGGATCGCCAGCGAGCACTCGTGCAGTGCCCAGGTGCCGCCGTAGCGCTTGCCCAGTCCGCTGGTCTCGACGACGTTCATGCCACGTCCTCCGTTTCGTTGGCCGCCGCGCCGCGGCGGGGGCCCGACCCGCTACGGCGCTCGTAGAAATCCCGCAGCGCGCTGGTGAACAGCGCCACGATCCCGTCCTCGTCGAGCCCCGCCTCGTCCGCGGTGGTCACCCAGCCGACAAGTGAGCGGCGGAGGGCGGTGAGCTCGGGCAGCGCCACCTGGCTGAGCGTCGTCTCGATGAACGTGCCCTGGCCGGGCCGTCCGACGGTGAGACCTTTCGTCTCCAGCTCGCGGTAGGCCTTCAGCACCGTGTTCGGGTTGATGGCCAGCGAGGCCACCACGTCCCGGACCTTGGGGAGCTGGTCGCCGGGCTTGAGGTAGCCCAGCCGCAGCGCGTGCTCGACCTCGTGCACGAGCTGCAGGTAGGTCGGCACGCCCGACGCGGGGTCGAGCCGGAACTCGAGCGGTGAGCGTCGCCGTCGCCGCTGTACCCTTTATCTATGGTCATAGGTAAAGGGTACAGCGCGCCTCGGCGGATGTCAAGGGGAGATCCCGGCCGATGACCGGGCCGCGCCTACGCCTGGCGAACCTCCGGCCGGTCCATGATCCGCAGCCAGGTTCCGTCGGGCTGGCGGCGGGCGACCTGCACCCTGCCCCCCGTTCCGTCGGCCGGGCGGGTGGAGGTGAGTGCGAGGTCCTCGAAGCGCACCGTGGGAAGCGCCGCCTCGACCTCGAAGTGGGGGGCGGTGGCGAGCATCTGTTCGCAGACGGCGCGGATGGCGTCCCGGCCCACGGTTGTCTGCCCGGGCGGGAAGGCCAGCACGGCCTGGGGCTCGTAGAGCAGTGCGAGTCCCTCGGCGTCGCCCACGTTCGCCCGCTCGACGAAGCGCTTGGCGAGGTCCTCCGGCTCGTTGCAGGCGTGACGGTCGTTCGTCATGGTCGGTCCTCGCTCCGGTTCGAGTTGCCGGTGGGGATGGGCGACGGGTCGGGGCTCACGGCTGGTACGACCCCGGCGTCCAGGCTCGCGTGGTCACGCCGATGGCGTTCCACGCGTTGATGGTGACGAGCAGGCTGATCAACGCGGCGAGCTCGTCAGGCGCGAACTCGCGGGCGGCCGCCTCGTAGGCCTCGGTCGGAACGTGGTCGGCCGCGAGCAGGGTGACCGACTCGGCAAAGGCCAGCGCGGCGCGCTCCCGTGGCGTGAAGAACGGTGTCTCCCTCCAGGCCGGCAGGGCATAGAGGCGCTGCTCGGTCTCGCCGATCGCCCGGGCGTCCTTGGTGTGCATGTCGATGCAGTAGGCACAGCCGTTGAGCTGGGAGGCCCGGATGCGGACCAGCTCCCGCAGCCGAGGGTCGAACGCGACCTGGTCGAGCTGCTTGGTGGCGGCCTGGTCGAGGTGGCTCATCGCGCGGGAGAAGACAGCGGCGTGGCTGTCGAAGTCCAGTCGGACGAGGACCTCTGGCGGGGCTTCTGTCGTGGTGGTGTCTGTCGTGGTCATGGGTCCAACCTACGGTGTGATCAGCCCAGAGATAAGGTCCACTTCGATGACAGAATCATGGGCCACTTTCGGCCGAGATCTGCACCTCGAGGTGGCGGGCCGACGCGTGCGGGCCGGGCTCGAGGACGGCCTGCGGGACGCGGTGCGGACCGGTCGTCTCCACGCCGGCACGCCGCTGCCCTCGTCCCGGGCGCTGGCCGCCGACCTCGGAATCGCCCGCAACACCGTCGCCGACGCCTACGGCCAACTCGTCGCCGAGGGTTGGTTGACCGCGAAGCGCGGCTCGAGCACGCGCGTCGCCGACCGAGTCATCATCAGCGATGCGTCCGAGCCCCCCGACGAGCCGGACACCGGCGCGCCACGGTTCGACCTGCGTCCGGGCTCGCCGGACCTGTCCAGCTTCCACGCGCGGGGTGGCTCGCCGCGGCACGCCGCGCCCTCAACACCGCACCCGACGAAGCCCTCGGCTACACCGATCCCCGCGGTCGTCCAGAGCTTCGGCGGGCGCTCGCCGAGTACCTCTCGCGCGCCCGGGGCGTGCGCGCCACCGCCGATCACATCGTCGTCTGCTCAGGCTTCACCCAAGGCTTCGCCTTGCTGGCCCAGGTGCTGCGCGGGCGCGGCGCCGTCACCATCGCCACCGAGGCCTACGGTCAGCCCAGCCACCGCGCGCTCGCTTCCGCCGCCGGGCTGGCCATCAAGCCGCTTCCCGTCGACGCCCGAGGCGCGGCGATCAGCGAGCTCGGCGACGCGGACGCGGTGTTGCTGACGCCGGCCCACCAGTTCCCCCTCGGCGTCACCCTCGCCGCTCCGCGGCGAACGGCGGCGATCGAATGGGCTCAACACCACGGCCGACTGATCGTGGAGGACGACTACGACGGCGAGTTCCGCTATGACCGCCAGCCCGTCGGAGCGGTGCAGGCGCTCGCGCCCGATCACGTCGTCTACGTCGGGACCGCGAGCAAGACACTGGCGCCCGGACTCCGGCTGGGCTGGCTCGTGGTTCCGACCCACCTCATCGACGAGATCGTCGAGGCCAAGACGCTGGCCGACCGCCAGACCAGTGTGCTCGACCAGCTCACGATGGCCGAGTTCATCGCTCGGGGCGCCTATGACCGACACGTCCGCCGCTCGCGACTCGCGTACCGCCGACGACGAGACCGACTCGTGGCGGACCTGGAGCGCCAGGTACCGGCCGTTCGGATCACGGGCATCGCCGCCGGTCTGCACGCACTTCTCGAGCTGCCGGAAGGCCGGACCGAGGACGAGATCGTCGCCCGCGCCAGCCGCCACCACGGCCTCGCCATCGAGGGCCTCAGCTCCTACCGCTCGACCGGCCAGGAGCACGGCCCCGCGCTCGTCGTCGGCTACGGCACGCCGCCGACGCACGCGTTGACCGGTGCCATCGCCCGACTCTGCGCAGTTCTCGCGGACCGCCCCGCCGGGTGAGGCGACCGTGCCACGCCTCCGAACCGGCCCGGTAGTCTGCGGCCACGCCGACCTGGGGGAAACATGGACAGCGACACCGCGGCACGACTGATCGATCCGGCGTTCTGGCGCCTGCCCCTCGCCGATCGGATGGCCGAGTTCGCCGAGATCCGCGAGCAGGGTCCGTTCGCGGCCGCGTCGTTCGACAACCCGATGACGGGTGAGACCGAGCGGTTCCACGTCGTCACCCGCTATGCCGAGGTGGTCGAGATCAGCAAGCGCCCGAAGGAGTTCTGCTCGGGTCAGGGCGCGGTGTCGATCCCCGATCTGCCGGCCGAGGCCCTCGACTTCTTCGGCTCGTTCATCAACATGGACGACCCTCGTCACGCCCGTCAGCGCGGCATCGTCGCCCGGTCGTTCACGCCGCGACAGCTCCAAGGGGTGCTCGACTCGGTCGAGACCATCTGCACCGAGGTGATCGACGGCTTCTGCGACAAGGGCGAGGTCGACCTGGTGAAGGTCGCTGTCCCAGCCGTTCCCGCTGCTCATCATCTGCGACATGATGGGCATCCCGCGCGACGAGTTCGACACGGTGCTCAGCGCGACCAACGTCATCCTCGGCGCCGGCGACCCCGAGTTCAGCGGCGACGGCGATCCGATGATGGCCATGTTCGACGCCGGCATGAAGCTGTCGAGCCTGATGAACGAGCTGGCCGAGGAGCGCCGCCAGCGCCCGACCGACGACCTCACCTCGCAGCTCGTGCACAACGACCTCGGCGAGGACATGCTCGCGCCGAGCGAGATCGCTCCGTTCTTCATCCTGCTCGCGGTCGCCGGCAACGACACCACTCGGACCGCGATCAGCCACGGCATGCACCTGCTGTCGCAGAACCCCGACCAGCGCCGCCTCTGGCAGGACGATCTCGAAGGCGTGACGCCCACCGCGGTCGAGGAGATCGTCCGCGTCGCGTCGCCGGTGACCTTCATGCGCCGAACCGCGACCACCGACGTCACCATCTCGGGCCACCGCTTCGTCGAGGGCGACAAGGTCGTCCTGCTCTACGGCGTGGCCAACCGCGACCCGCGCGTGTTCGACGAGCCCGAGCACTTCGACGTCCGCCGCGATCCCAACCCGCACGTCGGGTTCGGCGGACCCGGTCCCCACTTCTGCCTCGGCGCCCACCTGGCTCGCCGCGAGGTGTCGGTGGCGTTCCGGCAGCTGCTGGCCCGCCTGCCCGACATCGAGGTGACCGGCGACCCGGTGCCGCTCGACTCGATGGGCATCCCGCTGGTCGGCGGGATCAAGCGCCTGCCCGTGCGGTTCACGCCGACGGCGCCCAGTACGTCCTAGGTCGACGCGTCGAGCGAGTGGGATCCGATGGTCTCGTGGGACACGAACGGCGAGGTCATGGCCCGGACCAGCGCGCTGTAGTTCGGCGTGAAGGCGATCTCGTCGCCTGGTCGCAGGCGAGCCTCGCCGGCGTCGAGCACGAGGTGGTCGCTGCTGGCGCCGAGGACGGTCAGGCCGGCGACCGCTGGGGCCAGGCCGGCGGTGTCGGTGTCCGCCTCGCCGAGCGCCACGATGGCCTGGCGGATGACCCCTCGGTCGACGCGGTGGGTCGGCGTCCCGAACGCCGTCTGGGCCACACGGCCGCGGGCGGCCGACGGCTTGTCCTTCGACTCGATGACCTCGGCCACCAGGGTGAACGCGTCGAGGTGCAGCCCCTCGATCGGTCGACGATCCAGGGGATCGCGCCCGAGCAGGATCGACTCGCCCAGCCGCAGCTGGTTGACCCGGCCCACCTCCGCGCCGCCCAGGGCCCAGCCCAGGTTGGCGGAGTTGCCGCCCGAGACCATCTCGAGGTCGATGCCGAACCGGGCTTCGACGGCGGCGGCCAGATCCGACAGCTCGGCCATGTTCCCGGCGTCGGGGACGATGCCGCTCTGGCACGCCAGGTTGGTGCCGATGCCCCGCAACCCGAGGTTGGGCAGGCCGACGACCAGCCCGGCGACAGCCTCGAGATCGTCGGGCAGGATCCCTTCCCGCAGGTCGCCGAGCTCGACCATCAGCACGACGCCGTGACCCCGGTCCGCCGACACGGCCGCGGCGGACAGCGAGGTCAGCACGTCCGGCTCGGTGTTGCAGCTGATGTCGGCATGGGCCACGACCCGCTCGACCTGGCTGAGCATGGGCGATCGGATGAGCATCGTCGAGGCGGACACGCCGGCGCCGGCGAGGCGTTCGAGGTTCTCGATGCGCGAGTCGCCCACCATCGCCACCCCCGCGTCGACCAGGCACGCCGCCACCGCCGGCAGGCCGAGGACGGCCTTGCTCACCCCCACCACCGCGATGCCTCGCGCCGAGAGCCGGCCCACCAGTGTGCGGGCGTTGTGCCCGACCTTGTCCAGGTCGATGGTCAGCCGCGGCGCGGTCACGAGGTGCTCGGAACCAACTTCTCCTCGAGCTCGGGAAAGGCGCCGAGCACCATGTCCACCAACCGGTCGGGCGAGCGGGTGAGCGCGTCGGTCGCGGGGATGCCCAGTTCGACCTCGTAGCGATCGATGGCCTCGGTGACCTCGGTCTCGGTGAGGTGCTCGTGGTTGATGGTCAGCCCGATGACCCGCGTGTCCGCGAAGGTCTCGATGAGGGCGATCTCGCGAGCCGGCGTGGTCATGGGGATGTCGGGGAAGTCGCCGAGCATGACGCGGCCGGGGGCGTGCTGCAGGACGACGGCCTGGGGCCGGCTGCCTCGCAGGATGAACGTGGACGTGAGGTAGGCGGGATGGCTGAGCGCGCCCTGGCCCTCCACGACGATCACGTCGGGGCTCTCGCCCTCGAAGGCTTCGACCACGGCTGCCTCCATCTCGCCCGAGCAGAACTGGGAGGGGATGGCGTCGAGGGCCACGCCGTAGCGGGCGCCCTGGATGAGGCCCGTCTGGCCCGTGCCGACGAGCACCGCGTTGAGGCCCCGGTCGCGCAGCGCCTGGGTCAGGATGGTCGCGGTGGTGCGCTTGCCGATGGCGCCGTCGGTGCCCAGCACGGCGATCCGGGGGCACGTGACCTGGTCGATGCGGCCGCTGAACAGGCGCAGGTCCTTCTTGTCGCGGGGCTTGCGCACGTCGAGGATCTCGACGCCGCGTGACACGCTGGCCGCTGCGAACACCGGGTCGTCGTTGAGGAACTCGTGCAGGCCGTTGACGATGTTCATGCCCATCTCGATGGCCTCGAGCACCACGCCGCGCTCGTGCGAGGAGAGCAGGCCGCTGGCCGGCGCCACCCCGAAGATGAAGGAGTCGGGCGTCCGCCCGCCGGTCTGGCTCACGGCGTCGGCGAGGTCGGCACAGATCGGGATGCCGTTGGGCTTCTCGCCGAGGGCGATGCCGGCATCGAGGCCGGCCTGGACGCTGTCGATGACCGAGACGATGTGGTAGCGCTCGGAGTGGCGCACGAGACCGTTGGCCGTCTTGCCGTCCAGCGCGCCGAAGTTGGCTTCGCAGTAGACGACGGCCGTGGGTCTCTCGTCCGCCTCGGAGGCGGACGCGGACGACAGAGGGGTGGGCACGACTGTGGACATGACGCTCCTCGAGGAGGGCTCAGAGGAGGCGACGGGATCGTGCCGGCCACGTTCGGCCGAAGGTCAACGAGAGGTCCCCGGTGAGATTGGAGGGGCCAGGATACCCGGAGCGACGGTCGTTCAGCGGTTGGCGACGCCGCGGGCGATCCGAACGCCCTGGTCGAACCGCGGCGTGTGGCTCAGCAACTCGGACACGTCGGCGCCGTCGGCGAAGGCCTCGATCCGGTCGCCGGTGAACAACCGGGCCGGCCCGGTCACGGCCGCACGTTCGCCGCTGACCCGCAGCCACGAACCCTCGTACATGGCCAGAACGGCGCACGCGTTCTCCTCGAGGAACTCCTCGATGCGTTCCTGCCGGGTCTCACCCATGTAGGTCGATGCGGGGTCGGCGTCCACGAAGTGCAGGTTCATCTGGAACGGCACCAGGCCCAGCGCCTCGAAGCGCGGCGGGAGGCAGATGGGCATGTCGTTGGTGGTTCGGATGGTCGGACAGGCGACGTTGGTGCCGGCGGACGCGCCCACGTAGCGCGTGGTCCCCTCGCGCACCCGCTCGCTGAGGCCCTCGACCACGCCCAACTGGTAGAGCGAGTCGAGCAGCCGGAACGTGTTGCCGCCGCCCATCATCACCACCTCGGCATCGAGGATGGCGCGCTCCGGGGCGTGCGCCCGGTGAGCCGAGAACGCCTCGATCCCGAGCCGCCCCAGGTCGTGGATGGCCCGGTCGGCGTAGGCGTCCCATCCGGCCAGGGCGAACGGGATGAAGAGCACGCAGGCTCCGGCGGCCACCTCGGTGAACGCGTCGGCTGCGTGGGCGAACATCGGCCGCCCGTAGTTCATCGAGTTGGACAGCAGAAGGAGTTCGATCGGCCACCGTACTCCCGGCGTCGAACGGCAGAACCGGCCTCGCCGCAACAGACGCGGTTCCCCGCCCGGCCCGCGAGCAGCGCTGCCGGACCCTACGAGCGGGGCGCCACCGTGCGTTCGAGGATGCCCAGCGTGGCCTTCAGGGCGGACTCGGGCACGATCGGCCAGGTGCCCTCGGGCTTCCACTTCTCGTCCACGCCCGACCAGTCGTAGATCGACGTGACGAGGGTGCCGCCGTCGACCGGCTCGAGCCGGTACCCGTAGTAGTGGCCGATGCTCGGGAACCCGGGACCGGACACCTCCCACGTGATGAACGCGTCCTGTTCGTAGGCGGTGATGGTCACCGTCACGTCGTACTTGCCCATCGGCAGGTCGCCCAGGGACTCGCGGTCCATGTGGATCACGAAGGTGTCCCCCGCTGCGTGGGCGGGTTGACCGGTGGCGCCCTGCAGCATCCCCGACGCGTCGATCGCAACGTGCCCCGTCGGGCTGCTCACGATGTCGAAGATCGCCGACGGCTCGGCCGGAATCGTTCGCTGCACCTCGAAACGTTCGTCCATGACGTCATCCTCGCAGGACGACGAGTTCGATGCCGGATCGACGACGGCCACCCCGCCTGCATCGGTGCGATCGGTAGTGTCACGGGATGTCCTCCGAGCCGGTGCGACTGTCCGAGCTGGTGGCGACGTTGTCGCTGGTGTCGGACCTCGGGATGGGTCGGCCGATGGAGCGGGTGCTCCGCCAGACGGTGATCGCCATGCGGCTGGCGGATGCCGCGGATGTCGGGGCCGAGGTCAGCGCGGCCACCTACTACACGTCGCTGCTCACCTGGGTGGGCTGCGCCACCGACACGAGCGAGCTGGCCGACCTCTTCGGTGACGAGACGCACCTGTACGAGGACAGCCATGACGGCGACCTGCACGGCGCGTCGATGGCGGTGTTCGTCGCCAAGCACCTCGGCTACGGCACCTCGCGGCTGCGTCGCATCGGCATGGTCGGGACGTTCCTGGCCAGCGCCGGTCGCAACGTGCAGCAGCTCATGGAGTCGCACTGCCAGTCGGCCAGCGATCTCGCCGTCCGCCTCGAGCTCGGTGCGGACGTGTCCGTGCCGCTCACCCAGGCCTTCGAGCGCTGGGACGGCAAGGGGGTTCCGGGCCAGGTCGGCCACGACGAGTTGGCGCCCGCCATCCGGCTCGTCCACCTGGCCGACAACATCGAGGCGTTCCACCACTCGGGCGGGCCCGAGGCCGCGCTCGAGGTGGCCACCAGCCGCCGAGGCACCCAGTTCGACCCCGAGCTCGTCGACCGGTTCTGCGCGGATCCCGACGTGATCCTCGACGGACTCGGCTCGTTCCAGGCCTGGGATCAGGTGATCGACCTCGACCCCCGGCTGGGCGAGCACCTCACCGGACCGCAGCTCGACGCGGCCCTCGACGCGCTGGGCGACTTCGGCGATCTCAAGTCCCCGTACCTGCTCGGTCACTCCCGTGGGGTGGCCGACCTGGCCGCGGAGGCCGGGACGGTCGCGGGGATGTCGGACGAGGACGTCGGCGACCTGCGCCGGGCCGGGGCCATCCACGACATCGGCATGGTGGGCATCCCCAGCGGGGTGTGGGACGCCACCGAGCCGTGGACGTTGGCACAGAGCGAACGGGCCCGCACGCACCCGTACCTGACCGAGAGGATGTTCGCCCACGTCGCCTCGCTGAAGTCGATCGTGGCCTGCGCGTCGCAGCACCACGAACGCCTCGACGGCAGCGGGTACCCCCACGGAACCTCGGGCCCGTCGCTCTCCCCCTCGGCCCGGCTCCTGGCCGCGGCCGACGTCTACCACGCCCTGCGCGAAGCTCGCCCCCATCGTGACGCGCTCGACGCCACCGCCGCGGTGGCGACGATGCGCGGCGAGGTGCAGGGCGGTCGGCTCGATCCGGCCGCGGTCGATGCGGTGCTGCGGGCAGCGGGTCACCGGGTGGCGCGGCGAGCTGCGCTGCCGGCGGGCCTGACCCGACGCGAGGTCGACGTGCTGGTGCTGCTCGCCCGGGGGCTCTCGAACCCCGACATCGCCGCGAAGCTCACCATCAGCCGCAAGACGGTGTCGTCGCACCTCGAGCACATCTACACCAAGCTCGGGGTCACCAGCCGCACCGAAGCGGCGCTCTTCGCCATGCAGAACGGCCTGGTCGACCCGCTCACCAGCTGAGGCGACCCTCGGCCCGTCGGGATCGTCGTCCCGTCCGGGATCTGCTCGAAAGATCGGGCAGCTGCCCGATGTGAGGCGGAGCACCCTCGTCGTACAACGGGGACATGACCACGACGACATCACCCAGCGACCCCCGGTTCGCCACGGCGGGCCTGTTCCTCGAGAAGCTCGCGTCGGGCGAGTTCGACCAGCTCGCCGAGGCGCTCGAACCCGACGCCACGCTCCGCGCCCTGCTCCCCCGGGGCTTCTGCGAGTGGGAGGGACGGCACGCGGTGTGCGACGCCTTCGACGGCTTCTTCGGGGGCATGGACGAGTACGAGGTCCTCGATGCCACCGTCGGCATGGTCGGCCCCCGGCTCCAGCTCGGGTGGCGGCTCCACGTGCGCGGTGGTCGCCTCGGCCAGGAGGACTTCGTCGTCGAGCAGCACGCCTACGCGGACGCCGGGCCCACCGGCCGCATCCAATCGCTCGTGCTCGTGTGCTCGGGCTTCTGCAAGGAGCATGCCGATGCCTGAGCCGACCGCCACCATCGCCTCGGACCACAAGGTCCTCATCTGCCTGAACCACGGCGCCGAGGAGCCCGAGAACGTGCTCATCGCCTACCTCGTGGGCGTCGAGTCGCTCCGAGCCGGCAAGGAAGCCGTGATGTTCCTCACCAAGGACGCCATCCACGTCGCCACGCCCGGCTTCGCCGACACGATCGTCGTGCCCGGCGCGCCGTCGGTCGCCGAGCTCCACGAGGAGTACGTGGCCTCGGGCGGTCGACTCATCGCCTGCCCGGTCTGCGTCCGTGTCCGCGGCATGCAGGATGCCGAGTGGGTGGCCAACACCGAGGTGGCCGGCGTCCCGACCATCCTCGACTACACCACCGGCGGCGCGCTGGTCTTCAACTACTGATCGGACGGTCCTGGCTTCTCGTCCGGCCGGCGCGTCGAGCGTCACGGGGACGTACTCGGGGTCGTCCTCGTCCCGCATGCTGAAGCGCCACTTGCAGCACACGTTGCCGGGGTCGACCCGGGGCGGGATGGCGAGGATGTCGACCTTCATGTTCGGGTTGTACATCTTCGTCGTCACGATCATCGACTTCGGACAGGTCGAGTGGCAGTTCTTCTCGAGGATGTCCGGGCGGCCCATCGTCTCCCACTGGTCGGCGGCGACGCAGCGGTTGAAGGTCATGATGCCGACGTCGGGTTCGGGCATCTCGAAGGACACGTCGAAGGCCTTGCCCGGCATCGCCGTGGCGTCCATCTGGAGGTCCTTCATCCAGTCGGCGACGGTGTCGCCGTCGATGCCCAGGTACTCGACCTTGAGCCGCTTCGCGCCGGGCAGCACGGTGTCGCCCCACAGCACGAACTGGATGTCGAACATCACGTCGAGCCCGTAGCGGACGACGATCTGCGCCGCCCAGGCCTCGATGCACTGGAGCAGGTACTCGTGCGCCCCGAGGACCCAGGTGACCAGCTGCGCCTTCGACATCCCGCCCATGTCGGCCCACGGGCTGAACAGGCCGGTGTAGACGACCCGCGTGGCCGGTCGGTCGGCCTCGGCCACCTGCTGGTTGGGGTCGACGTAGTCGGTGCCCGGTGGCAGGAACTCGTCCTTCATGCGCTCGAGCTCGGGGAGGATCTGGTCGTTCCACCCCGCCCATTCGATCTCGGCCATGGTCTCGGGGCCGTAGCGCTTCGACACCTCGGCGGCCCATCCGTTGACGCAGAGCTGCAGGTAGGCCTCGCTCCACGGGATGAGCTGGGTGGCCAGCGCCTCGGCCGAGAAGTCCGTGTACCGGAGGTCGGGGCGGTACGGCCCGCTGTAGTCGGACAGCTCCGCGCCCGAGTCGACGTCGAGCTCGTAGCGGATGTCGAGGTCGGCCTTGGGGTACGTGACGTCGTCGTCGACCCGGGGGAACTTGGGGAAGTTCGTGAGATCGACTCCGAGCATGAGGACGAAGTCGTCAGGGACGACCTCCTCCTCCAGGTGGGCGCCGGGCTTGCGGATCTGGAGGAACTCGTCCAGGTCGGCGGCGGGCTGGTGGTCGGACACGGGCTCCCCCTCTGTGGTAGCCGATCGGCTATGCGCACCCTAGCCGTTCGGCTAGGGAGGTCAAGGGCCGCCCGGTACGCTTCGGGTCGTGAGCACCGCAGAGCCTGTCGCCGTCAACGCGGCAAGGACCGTCTCGGCAGAGACCGTCCCCTACCGGGCCGCGCAGCTCCGCATCATCGATGCCGCCCTCGACCTGTTCGCCGAGCACGGTGTGGGCGGCACGTCGTTGCAGATGATCGCCGACTCGGTGGGGGTGACGAAGGCGGCCGTCTACCACCAGTACAAGACCAAGGACGGGATCGCGCTCGCCGCGGCCGAAGCCGAGCTCGCGAAGCTGCAGGCGGTGATCGAGGCCGCGGAGGCCGAACCCTCGCCGAAGCGCTCGCGTGACGTGCTCGTCGGCGGGATCGTCGACCTCGCCGTCGACGGGCGACGCAAGGTGAGCACGATCCTGAGCGATCCGGTGATCGTCGGCTTCTTCGCCGAACATGAGGCGTTCCACGACGTGATGCGCCGACTGTGCCGACTGCTCATCGGCGACCACCCCGGTCCCGAGGCGCGCGTGCGCACGGTCATGCTCATGGCCGCCATCAGCGGCGCAGCCATGCACCCCTTCGTCGTCGACCTCGACGACGACACCCTGCGCGCCAACCTGCTCGACCTGGCCCGGCGCTTCCTCAGCCTCCCCGACTGATCGCGGCGAGCGCGCGACGTCGCCTCAGTAGGCTCGCCCGGTGACGACGGCGTGACCTCCACCCTGTCCAACGCGCAGGCCCGGCGCATCGCGCTCGCCGCGCAGGGCTTCGCCGACCCCCGACCGACAGGGCGCGTCGACCGACGCCACCTGCGTCGGGTGTTCGACCGCATCGGCCTGATCCAGATCGACTCGGTCAACGTGCTGGTGCGCAGCCAGGAGCTCCCGCTGTTCGCCCGGCTCGGGCCGCACCCACGCACGCTCATCGACGACGCCGTGCGCGACGGCGAGCTGTTCGAGTACTGGGTGCACGAGGCCAGCCTGGTCCCGACCGCCCATTACCACCTGTACCGGTGGCGCATGGGCGCGCCGTTCCCGTGGCCGGGCTTCCGCAAGCGGGTGCAGGGCCAGGGCGACTACATCGAGCAGGTGTACCAGCGCGTGGTCGACGAGGGTCCCCTGGTGGCCAGCGACCTGAAGGCCCGCGTCGGCAAGAAGGGCACCTGGTGGGACCACGACGACGGAAAGACCGCCCTCGAGGCGCTGTTCTTCCTGGGTCGCGTCACGGCTCGCCGGCGACCGAACGACTTCGCCCGCCTCTACGACCTCAGCGAGCGCATGTTGCCGGCCGAGGTGCTCGCCCGGCCCGCCCTGCCCGAACACGAGGCTCGCAAGGAGCTGCTCGTGATGGCGGCCGGGCACCTCGGCGTGGGGACGCTCGGAGACCTGGCCGACTACCACCGCTTCCGGCCGACCCATTGCAAGCAGGCGGTGGCCGAGCTCGTCGAGGAGGGCCGGCTGCTCGCCGTCGACGTGCGTGAGTGGGACCGCCCGGCGTACCTCCATCCCGACGCCCGCCCGCGCCGCCGCATCCACGCCCGCGCGCTGCTGAGCCCGTTCGACCCGGTCGTGTGGAACCGCGACCGGGCCCTGCGGATGTTCGGCTTCCACTACCGCATCGAGATCTACACCCCGCCGCCGAAGCGCCGGTTCGGCTACTACGTGCTGCCGTTCCTGCTGGGCGACGAGCTGGTCGGGCGGGTCGACCTCAAGGCGGACCGGGCCAACGGCACGCTGCTGGTGCAGAGCGCGTGGGCCGAGCCGGGCGTGGACGAGCGCGAAGTCGCCGGCCAGATGCTCGAGGAGCTGCGGCTGATGGCGTCCTGGCTCGAGCTCGACCGCGTCGAGGTCACCGGCCGCGGCGATCTCGGCCCGCTCCTGACCCGACTCGCCAGGGGCTGACACCCCGGCGGGTCATCACCCCGCGAGTGGTGGTGCCAGCACCACCGTTCTGCGCGTCCTGGCCACCTCGAAGTCTCATGCCGATCGTGGTCGGCTGGGGTGTAGGAAGGGCTGGGATCGAGGGAAGGGTTCCCGATGGCAGAACAGTCCCGCCGTGCGAGCTCGGCCAGCCGCTGGCCGGTCACGGCCGTGTGGCTGCGCAGCGATCTCCGACGGCGCGCACGGTCGCTGGTCGTGCTCGCCGTCCTGATCGCGTTGTCGTGCGGGACCGTCCTGGCCGCGCTGGCCGGCGCGCGCCGGGGCCAGACCGCCGTCGGGCGACTCGAGAGCCGCACCCTGCCGGCCACCACCGCCGTGCTGGCGAACACCCCCGGCTTCGACTGGACCCGCGTCGAGCGCCTACCTGAGGTAGAAGCGCTCACGCGCTTCGTCGTCGACTACGACCTCACGACCAAGGGGGTGCCGAGCGAGGTCCTCAACTTCCCGCCCGGCGACGCCGCCACCATGCGCACGATCGAGCATCCGGTCATCTACTCGGGTCGTCTGTTCGACGCTCGTCGCGCCGACGAGGTCGACGTCTCGCGCCGGTTCGTCAGCGAGTTCCATCGCGGCATCGGCGACCACGTCATCATCCAGCTGCCGACCGAGGCCGAGTTGATGAGCGGCGCCAGCAGCCTCCGCGGACCCACCATCGACGCGCGCATCGTCGGGGTCGTCGAGTCTCCCTGGTTCTCGGACGGGCCGGGAGGACCCGGGAACGTGTTCCTGTCGCCCGGTGTCGCGGCGCAGTATCCGGGCGAGATCCTGGGCGATCAGTCCAAGGCCGAGGATCCCAACTTCATCAACGCTCTCGTCCGCCTTCGCGGCGGCGAGGCGACCATTCCCCAGTTCCGCCGCGACCTGGCGCGCGTGACCGGAAGGTCCGACCTCGATGTGTGGGACCTGCCCGGCCGTGAGCGCGAGCTGCAGCGCGATGCGGTCTTCGAGGCATGGTGCCTGCTGGCGTTCGCCGCGATCGCGGCGATCGCGGCGGTGTTCCTGGCCGGCCAGGCCATCTCGCGGTTCGTCGAGGCCGAGGTCGACGACCTCCGGACCGCCCAGGCGTTGGGCATGACCCGCACCGACGCGGTGGTGGCCGCCACGATGGGGCCGGGGTTGGCCGGAGTGGCCGGCGTCGTCATCGGTGTCGTGGCCGCCTACCTGGCCTCGCAGTGGTTCCCCATCGGCACCGCCGCATTTCTCGAGCCGTCGCCCGGGCGATCCTTCGACTGGTTGGTCCTCGGCGGCGGCTCCATCCTGACGCTGCTCGTGGTCCTCGGCGGGGTGGCGTGGTCGGCCCGGCGCTCGCTGGCGCGAACCGAGGGCGCCACCGCCACCCACTCGCTGCTGACCGACATGGTCACCCGGGGAGGCTGGCCGATCTCGGTGGTGATCGGGACCCGCTTCACCCTCGAGCCCGGCCGGGGGCGCAACCGCGTTCCGGTGCGTCCGGCCATCGTCGGCGCGGTGATCGGCGTGCTCGGCATCACGGCTGCCTTCACCTTCTCGGCGGCGGTGTCCGACGCGGCCGCCAAGCCCCAGCGCTTCGGCCAGACCTACCAGGGCACGGCCTTCGCCGGCCTCAACGGCCAGGACTACACGAGGGTGGGTCGGCTCGTCGCCGACCTCGCCGCCGATCCGCGGGTCACGGGTGTCCTCGACACCCGCTCGGGCGTGGTCGGAGACCCGACCGGCACCGCCTCGGTGACGCTCTACAGCTACGCCTCCGGGACCAAGCCCCTGCCGGTGGTGCTCACTGCGGGACGCATGCCCACGTCCGCCGACGAGGTCGTCCTCGCTCCCCAGAGCCTGGCGGACCTGCACACCCACGTCGGCGCGGAGACGACGCTGGTCGGAACGGCGGGATCGCACCGCTACCGCGTCACCGGCTCGGGGTTCGTGCCCTCGGGCCCTCACAACACCTACGCGCAGGGAGGGTGGACGACGCCGTCCGGGTTCGTGCGGGTGGTCAAGGGCTTCAAGTTCGACACGGTGCTCGTGTCGCTGCACCCCGCTTCGAGCGGGCCGGCCACGACCGCGGCGGTCGCGAAGTCGGTGGCGGCCAAGGACCCGTCCATGCAGGGCCTCGAGATCAGTCCACCCGACCCGCTGATGCAGGTGGCCGAGCTGCACGACGTGCAACGCCTCCCCCTTCTGCTCGGCATCTTCCTCGTGGTGCTGGCCCTGGGAGCGATCGGCCACGCGCTGGCCAGCGCCGTGCGCCGCCGCAAGCAGGACCTGGCCGTCCTGCGCGCCATGGGCATGACGCCCGGCCAGTGCCGGCGGGTGGTCATCGTGCAGTCCACGCTGCTCGGCGTGATCGGGCTCGTCATCGGCGTTCCCCTCGGCCTGGCCCTCGGTCGCGTCATCTGGGGAGCCGTCGCCGCCTACACCCCGTTGCAGTACGTGACGCCGCTGGCCGGTTGGCAGATCCCCCTGCTGGTGCCGGCTGTCCTGCTGGCCGTCAACGCCCTGGGCGTGTGGCCCAGCCATCGCGCCGCCCGTCTGCGTGTCGCGGCGGTCCTGCGGACCGAGTGACACGCGCCGCTCAGGAGTGGCTCGGACGCCCCGAGAGCGCGGCGACCAGCTCACGGCGGCTGCCGATCCCGAACGTGTCGAAGACCGCCCGCAGGTGCTCCTGCATCGTGTGCGACGAGATGTGGAGCTCCGCCACGATGCTGCGGGTCGAGCGCCCTTGCAGGACCAGCGCGGCCACGCGGCTCTGCGCAGGGGTGAGCCCGTGCGCGGCCAGCACGAGCGAGCTCAGCTGCGACGCGTCTGCCGCGTCGAGCACCACGGCGGTCAGCTGCCCCGACGGCCCCTTGAGCGGTGAGGCGTGGACGGTGATCCATCCGCCCCGGGCGCGCCGCAGGCGGGTGGGCGGAGCCGCAGCGGGGCGATCTCCCTCCTCGCCTCCGGTCACATGGGCAGCCGCCACATGGGCGGCCGCCGCGTAGACCGGCGAGGGGCAGGTCGGCCGTCGTCGTCCAATCCGTGTCGTCCAGATCGGCCAGCCACCGCTCGGCCTGCGCGTTGATCGAGACCACCGCGAGCCCGGCGTCGAGGATGACGATCCCGGGCCCCTCGGTGGGCGGATCGGCCGGGGTGGCCGAGAAGAGCGCGATCCCCCGCCGCAACCCCTCGGCCAGGTGCGGGGCGAGGTGGCGCAGGAGCTGGACCTCCTCGTCGCCGAAGCCGTTCGCCGCCTGCTCGCGGTGCAGGCACAGCACACCCCAACAGCGCCCGCCCGACACCAGCGCCACCCGGAGCTCGTCGCCGAGACCGAGCGGGGCGATCACCTCGCGGTAGCGGTCGCTGGCCGCCCGATCGCCCGCCGTCGCCCGATCGAGCGATCCGACCGGATCGGTCCCTGTCGCCAGGTCGGCGAACTTGTTCACGTCGTCGTGGCCGAACTCGTTGGCCAGGAAGAGCGGCGTGGCCGCGGCCAGCGGCTCCTCGACCATGGCGGAGGTGAAGAGCAGCGTGGCTGGATCGACGGTGGCGAAGAAGGCGGCATCGACGCTCAGCAGCGACCGGAGCTGAAGCAGGGACTCGGCGCGGAACTCGGTCACATCCAGGCCGGTGCTGCTCAGGCGATCGATACCGGCCGCACCCCGCTCAGCCGCCGTCGTCGCCACCGCGCTCACAGTAGGTCCGGCGACGCGGCCATGCGGGCGTGGGGGCGATTGCCCCCCGCCCACCGGGTCAGGGATGGGGCACCAGGCCGAGCTGGGTCAGCAGCGCCAGGTCGTCGAGGCGTCCCCACCGCTCGACGATGCGGCCGTCGCGGATGCGGAAGACGTTGATGCCCGGTAGCGACAGGGTGCGGCCCGATGCCGCCACGCCCATGAGGTCGGTTCCGGTGTGGGTGCCCGAGGCCGTGAACAGCTCGACGACGATGTCGTCCTCGGCCACGAGCAGGTGGAGGTCGCTGTGCCAGTCCGGGCAGACGGCGCGGAACATGGCTCCGGCCGCACGCATGCCCTCGCGGTCCGCCGACGCCCCGAACGGCGGGTCGTTGTTCACGAAGTCCTCCGCCAGGTAGTCGTCGACGGCTCCGAGGTCGCCCTTGGTGAACAGCGCGCCGATGAAGTCGGTGACGATGGTCTTGTTCTCTTCGGTGGTGGTCATGACCCGAGTGTCCGACGAGCCCCGCCCACGCACCACCCCAACTAGTTGGGGTGTCTTCTCGTCGTGATGTCGTCAGGCGCCCCGGCCCTCACGACTCGTTGATGATGCCCGCGATCGGATCCGCGCTGAGCCGCTGCGACACGTAGACCGGGATGATCGACAGGGCCACGACGACGACGGCCACGACGTTGACCGTGGGCAGCTGGTTGGGTCGGAACATGTTGTTGAAGATCCACTGCGGCAACGTCTGGATGCCCGGACCGGCCGTGAAGGTGGTCACCACGATCTCGTCGAACGACAGCGCGAAGGCCAGCAGGCCGCCGGCCAGGACCGCCGACCGGGCCAGCGGGAAGGTCACGTAGCGGAACGTCTGGAAGAGATCGGCGCCGAGGTCGGCCGACGCCTCGTCGACGTTGGGCGCCAGCCGACGCAGCCGCGCCACGACGTTGTTGAACACGACCACGATGCAGAACGTCGAGTGGGCGACGATCAGCGTGAGGAAGCCGAGCGAGATGCCGGCCTGTTGGAAGCCCGCGTTGAGCGCGACGCCGGTCACGATGCCGGGTAGCGCGATCGGCAGCACGAGCAGCAGCGACACCGTGTCGCGACCGAAGAAGCGGAAGCGCTGCACCGCCAACGAGGCGAGGCTGCCGAGCACGAGGGCGATCGCGGTCGCGGCCACGGCCACCTTGACCGAGGTGATGAGCGCGTCGCGCGGCCCGGGCTCGTGGAACGCGCGCGACCACCACTGCAGGCTGTAGCCCGGTGGCGGCCAGACGAACGCACGCGACGAGCTGAACGACAGGACCAGGATCACCACCAGCGGCACGTACAGGAACGCGAGCACGACCGCGACCGCCACCCGGAGCCCTGTGCGCCCACGGCTCGAGACGAGCATCAGAGGTTCTCCAGTGCGCCGGTGCGCCGGATGGCCAACAGCAGCACGGCCATGATCACGACGGGCACGCACGCGAACGCGGCGGCCTGCGGCAGGTTGCCGGCGCCGAAGTCCCGGTAGATCACGTTGCCCATCGTCTGGGTCTTGCCGCCGACGATCTGCACGGCGATGTAGTCGCCGAGCGAGAGCGAGAACGTGAAGATGGCGCCGGCCGCGATCGAGGGCGTGAGCATCGGCAGCACCACCGAGCGGAAGGTGCGCCCGCCCTTGGCGCCGAGGTCGCCCGAGGCGTCGATCAGCGAGTCCGGCAGCTTCTCGAGGCCGGCGTAGATGGGCAGGGCCATGTACGGCAGCCACAGGTAGGCCAGCACCAGCACGGTGGCCACGAGACCGAACCCGGGCGAGTACCCGAGCGTCTGCTTCATGACCCCGCCGACCGGGTCGAGCATGACCCGCCAGCAGTAGGCCTTGACCAGGTAGCTCGCCCACAGGGGCAGCACGACCGCCACCGCCAGCGTGCGCCGCGTGCGGCGGCTGGCCACCTTGGCCATGAAGAACGCGATCGGCAGCGCCAGCGCGAGGTCGATGACGGTGACCGAGAGCGCGATGCCGATCGTGCGGAAGGTGACGGTCCGGAACGTCGGATCGTTGATCAGCTCCTTGAAGTTGGTGAGGCTGACCGTCTTGACCAGGTTCCCGGTGAAGTCGTTGGTCGTGTAGAGCGACGTGAGCAGCAGCGACACCAGCGAGCCGACGTAGATGACCAGCATCCACAGCAGCGGGCCGCTGAGCATGCCGCCGAGCTGGATGCGGGGGTGGCGGTCGAGCGAGCGCGACAGGCGCCGGCCACCCCGCCCGCCCGACGACGGCCGCGCTCGACCACCTCGGGGTCGTCGGGTCGGGGCGCTTCGAGGGTGGAGGCGGTCATGTCACCGGGGTCGGGGTCGAGCATCGGGGGTCGAGGCCCACGAAACGCGCCCCGACCCCCGGTGGCTCACGATGCGGTCAGGTCGTTCCAGGCCTGGGTCCACTCGGTGTAGTCCGTGCAGTCCGACTTGCCGCTGCCGTCGAGGCAGTTCTTGGTCGGCGTCGTCCAGTACCAGAGCTTCTTGGCGAAGGCCGCGTCCTTGACGTGGTACTGATCGCAGAAGGTGGTGTCGTCGGTGATGTGGCCGCAGGCCAGCGGGTTGGCCGGAGCCTCACCGAAGTACTCGGCGACCTGCGCCTGCACCGACGGGCTGGTGATGTAGTTCATCCACATGTACATGCAGTTCGGGTGCTTCGCCTTGGACGAGATCATCCACGTGTCCGACCAGGCCGTCGCGCCCTCCTTGGGCAGCACCGTGTCGACCTTCTGCGAGTTGGCGCCGGCCGCGTTGATGGTGTTGGCGATGACCTGCCAGGTCGTCCCCACCACGAGGCTGCCCTTCTCGAACGCGTCGGAGGCCTTGAGGTAGTCCGACCAGTACTCGCCCACGTTGGACTTCTGCACCTTGAGCAGCGCGATGGCGGCATCGAGCTGCGTCTGGGTCAGCGCGTACGGGTCCTTGATCCCGAGATCGGGCTTGGTCTTCATCAGGTACAGCGCGGCGTCGGCGATGTAGATCGGCGAGTCGTACGCCGTGACCTTGCCCTTGTACGGAGAGTCCTTCTGGAAGACGACACCCCACGAGTCGGGCGCGGTCTTGACCACCGTCGGGTTCCACATCAGCAGGTTGGCGCCCCAGCCGTGGGGGATCCCGTAGGGCACGCCGTTGACCGAGTTGTACGAGGTCATCTTCAGGAACGGCGAGAGGTCCTTGTAGTTCGGCACCAGGCTGGTGTTGACCGGAGCCACGTCGCCGCCGTAGATGAGGCGCAGGTCGGCGTCGCCCGAGGCCGAGACCCCGTCGTACTCGCCGGTCTTCATGAGCTGCACCATCTCGTCGGAGGTGTTGCCGATCTTGACGTTGACCTTGCAGCCGGTCTGCTGTCTCGAACGGGCCGACCCAGTTGACCTTCGGATCGTTCGAGCCGTTCTCGGCGTAGCCGGCCCAGGCGATGATGTTGAGCGCGCCCTCGCCCTTGCCCAGGGTCTTGAGCGCCGTGGGTCCGGACGGGGGTGCGTTGCCGCCCGTGCCGCTCGTGCTCGTGTGTGCCGCTGCTGCTGCAACCGACGGCGACCATCGCCACGATCGCCAAGCTGGCGATGGCGGCGCGGGCGGGTCCTCTGGTGGATCTGCTCATGCGTTCCCCTCGTCGTGCATCGGGCCGGTTCGGCTGGCTTCGAGCTGTTGGTCTGGGTTGGATGGATCGGGTGGACGGGACGGATCTGCTGGCTCGCCGGACCCGGCCGACGGACCGGACCCGACCGATGCCGGATCGGGCATCGGCGGGAGGACCTGGTCGAAGCGACGGTCCCACGCCAGGCGCACCGATCGTTCCCGCTCCCACCGCCTCGTCGGCCCGCGTGCTGCGCGCGGTTCTGCTCGACCGCGATCAGCTGACCCCCGCCGTGCGAGGTCGACGGTGTAGCGCGTCCGGTCGCCGAGGTAGACCGCCGAGAGCACGTCGCCGGTGACGCGGATCTCGCTGTCATCGGCCGCCGGGGCCTGGTCCGCCGGGATCAGGTGGATCTTCTCGGGTCGGACGGTGAACGGCGTCCGACGTACCCCGCAGGCGGATAGCGAGGTCGCCGTCGATCACGTTGGACGTGCCGACGAAGCCGGCGACGAACGCCGATGCCGGTCGCTCGTAGACCTCGCCCGGCGCGCCGACCTGCTCGATGCGCCCGCGCGAGAACACGGCCAGCCGGTCGCTCATCGCGAGGGCCTCGTCCTGGTCGTGGGTGACGTAGATGAACGTGATGCCGACCTCGGACTGGATGCGCTTGAGCTCGACCTGCATCTCCTCGCGCAGCTTGAGGTCGAGCGCCCCGAGCGGCTCGTCGAGCAGCAGCACCTTCGGACGGTTGACCAGCGCCCGGGCCAGGGCCACCCGCTGGCGCTGACCGCCCGAGAGCTGGGTGATCCGGCGGGCCGCGAAGTCGTCGAGGCGGACCATCTCGAGGGCGGCGGCGGCGCGGGACCGCCGCTCGGACCGGCCGACCCGCTTGACCTTGAGCCCGTACTCGACGTTCTCGCCCACGCTCAGGTGCGGGAACAGGGCGTAGTCCTGGAACACGGTGTTGACGTCGCGGTCGTACGGCGGCGAGCCGACGACGTCGCGACCCTGCAGCAGGATCTGCCCTTCGGACGGCTGCTCGAAGCCGGCGATCATGCGCAGGCAGGTGGTCTTGCCCGATCCGGAGGGACCGAGCAGCGAGAAGAACTCGCCGGCGGCCACCGACAGATTCACGTGCTCGACGGCGGTCACAGAAGCGAATCGCTTCGTGACGTCGACCAGGGCGACGTCATCACTCGTCGGCTCGACCAACGTCCCCCCTCGTGACCCCTCCTGAATGGCGTCCACACTACACATCGCCCACCGAGCGCCGGGGTGGATCGGCGGGCCGGGATCGCCCGTCAGACCCCGGTGGGCACCACCTTGAACGACTCGGCCAGACGGCCCTCGGCCATCCCGCCGTCCGCAGCCCCGACCCGCAGCCACTGCCGGAGCATGTCCTCGAGGTCGTCACGCTCGCCTGTCTGGCTCTCGTGGGCGCGCAGCGCCGCGACCTTTCGGTCGAACGTGTCGGTCACGTCGACCCAGAGATCGGAGGCGGGATGGGCCATCAGCCACACCTCGGCCACGGCGTGGGGCGCCAGGCCGGCCTCGACCTGCTCGGGATAGGACCGCGGGTTGCGGGCGTCGGGGTACACGGCGCACAAGGTGGCTTCGCCGGCGGCCAGGTGATCGGGATGCGAGGCGAAGACCCGATCGAGCCGGCGCTCGGGCGACTGGCCGATGACCAGATCGGGACGCACGCGGCGGATGGCGCCGGCCAGGTCGCGTCGCAGCGCGATCGTCGGCTCGACCTGGCCATCGGGGTGGCCGAGGAAGGTGATGTCGTCCACGCCGACCTCGCGTCCAGCGGCGCGTTGCTCGCCCTCGCGCAGGGCGGCGAGCGCGATGGCGTCGATGGGCAGGTGGTCGCTGCCCGCCTCGCCCGAGGTCACGATCGCGTAGGAGACGGACGCGCCCGCCTGGGTGAGTGCGGCGACGGTACCGGCCGCGCCGAAGTCCACGTCGTCGGGATGGGCGCACACCACGAGCACCCGTTGGGGCACGTCGCGAGGCCCCTCGCTGGTCAGCAACATCGGCGTACTGTCGCGCGGATCGCGCTCCCGGAGCGCATCCGGACGCGGCGGTACGCTCGTCGGGATGGCCCGAGCCGAAGACCACGTGCGTCGTGACCCGACGCCCGGGTCGGGTCGCACCCCGCCGTCCGAGGCCACCCGCCTGTACGCCGCGTACTTCGTGCTGCAGGCCGCCGTCGGCGTCGCCCTGTGGATGGCCTACGCGGCCTCGCCGACGGTGCGCTCGTGGGTGGGCCTGGTCCCGGCACGACCCGGTGGTGACCAGGGCGTTCGCCTACCCCGACCTGGCGGTGATCGTCGTGGGCTCGGCGCTCAGCGCCCAGGCCCTCGCGTCCGGCGCACGTCGAGCGGTGCCGCTCACCGCGTTCACCGCTGGCGCGGTGCTCTACCCCACGCTCTACCTCGTCGGCTGGGTCGCGACGACCAGCCACACCGGCACCTCGACGCTGGCGATCATGATCCCGCCCACGTTGCTGACCTCGTGGATCAGCTGGCAGGTCTGGCGCGGCTCCGAGCGCCACGGTCCCGCCTGAGCAACGGTCAGTCGACGGCGCCGTCGGGCCGCGCCGATCGGTCGGCGTCGTCGCCGGTCTCGTCGTCCGGAGTCGGGAACCGGTCGACCCGGCGGAGGCTCGGGAAGACGAACCGCCAGCCGATGGCGATGGCCAGCGTGGCGATGCCGCCGAGCACGACCGATCCGGTGGTGCCGAGCAGCTGGCCGGACACGCCCGACTCGAACGCGCCCAGCTCGTTCGACGCGCCGATGAACACGTTCTCGACGGCGAGGACGCGTCCGCGTTTGGACGCGGGTGTGATGAGCGGGACGAGCGTGGCCCGGATGAACACGCTGATCGCATCGGCCGCCGAGAGCGCCAGGATGGCGACGAAGGCCACGCCGAAGTTGTGGGTGACGCCGAGCACGATGGTGAACACTCCGAAGAGCGCGACCGTCACGAGCAGCTTGGGTCCGACGCGGCGCGTGATCGGCCGCACGGCCAGGCCCAGCGTCATGGCGCCGGCTCCGATGCCGCCGGCGGCGCGCAACCAGCCCAGGCCCACCGCCCCGACCCCGAGGCGGTCCTTGGCGATCGCCGGCAGCAGCGCGATGGCGCCACCGAAGAGCACGGCGAACAGGTCGAGCGAGATGGCGCCGAGCAGGATCGGCTCGTCGCGCACGAAGCGCAGCCCCTCGAGCGCGCCGTGCAGGCCCTGGCGCGGCAGGAGCCGCGGGGCCGTAGCCGGCGGCAGGTTCCTCGGCCGCCTCTTGCGCGGACTCGGCTCGCAGCCGCGCCACGTCGAGCTCGCCGTCGACGTTCGCCGACGACACCCGGCGGTGGGCCGGTGCCACCCGCACCACGAGGATCGCCGCGGCGCTCAAGAGGAGCAGCACGGCGATGGCGACGAACGGCAGACGGATGTCGGCGGCGTACAGGAAGCCGGCCAGGACGGGCCCGGCCACGATGCCAAGCTCGAAGGCCACCGCGCTCCGGGCGATGAGCCAGGGCAGGCGCTCGGGTTGCACCAGGTCGGCCGGCAGCGATCGGGAGGCCGGCGCGCTGAACGCGAGGGCGATGCCGAAGCCGAGCACCAGGACGAAGATGGGCAGGGTCGAGGAGGGCTGGCTCCCGGCGTACCAACCGAGCCCGAGCGCCATCACCGCCTGGACGACCCCGGCCACCGCCACGATCAGCCGCCGCTCGAAGCGATCGGCCACCGCGCCGCTGACGAGGACGAGCAGCAACGCCGGCGCGAACTCGGCCAGTCCGAGCAGGCCCAGGTCGAGCTCGCTCCCGGTCAGGTCGTAGACGAGCTTGCCGAGGATGGTGGCCTGCCCGATCGCCGCGGCCGCCGTGCAGAAGTCGGCCACCAGCAGGCCCGCGACCGACCAGCCTTCGCGCCGGGACAGCGGAGCGAGCTGGTCGGGCATTCCTCGAACCTACGGCAGCCGACGATCGGCCCATCCGGATATGTCGTCAGCGGGTCATGTCCTCATCGGGCCATGACGCGACCGGCGCCGCTACTTCTTCGGCGGCACCGTGGTGGTGATGACGATCGTGGCCGGCGGCGGGGCCGACGACGGCGGCTCGGAGTTGAGCGGCGGCAGCGTCGACCCGGTGGGCTTGGAGGGCGTGCTGGTCGGCGCCGGGTTCGGGGCACAGGCGACGACGCCGGCCCCGATGGCCACCACGAGCACGATCCTGCGCAACATGCTGCATCCTCCGACACGCACGGGCCCCGAGCGGGCCTCGACGGTCGGAAGATAGACGGCCGGGCACGCCTCGGCCATTCGGCCTCTGTCTTCCGGCTCGGTCGCGGTCGCGGCGGCGCCGTGTGGATCGCGACAAGATCCGAACCGCCGCGCAGCACCCTCCTCGCGGTCCGCTAGACACCCCCCCATGGCCGTCACCATCTACGGCGTCTGCGCCCTCACGTTCATGATGGCCATGTACGCGCTCGAGGACCGCGGCCCGCGCTACGTGCTGCTGTTCGCGGTGGGGTGCGTGGCGTCGAGTGCCTACGGCTGGCTGTCGGGGGCGTGGCCCTTCGGGGTGGTCGAGCTCATCTGGGCCGGCATCGCGCTCCGGCGCTACCTCAGCCTGCGCTGACCGGCGGCGGGGGCGTGGGCCGGTGGGCGTCGAGGGCGGCCAGATCGCCCGTGAGTTGCGCCACCAGGGCGGGGAGCTCGCCCCGGTAGTGGGCCATCGCCAGCTCGAGGCGGAAGGCGAACCAGCCGTCGAGCGCCGCCCCGTAGTGGATCGTGGTCGGCTTCTGGCGGTTCGACACCGAGAACGTGGTGGCCCCGGAGGTGGCCTGGCACGACAGCAGCTTGTCGAACCGGCATTCGCGGGTCTGCGCCTGGCCGGTGAACACCACGCGCTGGTTGGTCACGTAGACGGTGCCCGAGTCGATGGCCGTAGGCGCGGGCGTGCCCTGCACGTAGTGACCGCGGGTCGCGCCCACGTGGTAGCGAACGGTGCGACCGCCGAGCGAGCCGATCGGGATGGACACGCCCTGCGAACCGCTCTGGAAGTGCCCGCCGGACCGCCGTTCCTCGATCAGGCTCACCGAGGTCACCGTGGCGAACAGGGCCTCGCCGCGCTTGAGCACGAAGCCGGGCGCGCTGGTGTCGCCGGTGAAGCTCTGCGCCATCGAGAGCAGCTCGGCCTGGCCGGCCCGCTCGGCGGTCCACTCGGCGAGGTCGTTCTCGTAGGCGTCGGCCAGCTTCTTGGCATGGTGCTTCTCGAACATCGTCCACCCCGATCGGTCGCGGGCGTGCTCGACGCCGGCCCGACACTACCGGTGACGACCTGGTCAGCACCCGGGCCGTGGGCCCGCGGACGTCGAGCGGCGCACCAGGCGCTCGCCGGTCGGCGATCAGCCCGAAGGCGACACGAGCTGGGCTCGACCCGACGATCGCTCGAGTGACTCGTCCGAGGTCTGATCCTCGGTGCGACGGCGCCGGTAGGCCAGCTGGCGACACGACGAGCCGCAGTACACGGCGTCGGCCCGGCGGCCCATGAAGATCTGCCCGCACACCGCGCAGTGGACCTCGCTCGGCGGAGCGCGATCCGACCGGTGCGAACGGCCGCGGCCCGTCGCCGGCAGCGCTCGGTGCAGTATCGCCGCCGACCCTGGCCGGAGTACCGGAACAGGCGCTCGCACCACCCGCACTGCTCGCCGAACTCGAAGTCGGCGCCACAGCACTGCTCGCACACGATGTGCTCGCGCCGGCTGCTGCCCCACCGCAGGATCGGGCCCGTCGTCAGGGCCCCGCAGTTGGTACAAGGGAGCGGCGGCGGCGCGGCTGACCTCACGTTCGGATCGTCGCATGAGGCACTCCGGATGGGCGCTAAGCGTCCGTCAATGTTCGGTCCGCCGCGCAAAGATCGCGTCAAGATCTCCCGGAGGAACGCTCCCCTCCCCGAAATCTGTGCACTTGACCGTGGCATGGACGGTGAAGTGCACAGATTTCGGGGTGCGGTTCGGGGGGGTGGGTCGGGGGGCGTGGGCCGGTCGGATCGTTCGCGTGGGTCGGACGGCTCATCGCGCTCAACACCGGGTCGGACGGGGCCGTATCTCTGGCCACGGGTGTTGGAGGGAAGGCACGACTGGCGTCCAGACCAACCCAACCCGCCGCGGTGGTCCCGACAAAACCGGTGTGTACGGTCCCCTCCTCGCTCCGTACGATCCCGGCCGGGGCCTCCGCGGCGCACCCCCGTTCTCGGCTCGAGGGTCCTCCGCGGCCCGGCGGCGGCCTCGATCAGGCGGTGAGCGCCGACGAGGTGGGCCACCTCGTTGAACGAGTGCAGGATCGGGCCCGTCTCGGTGACGTCGATCCGGCTGATCGATGCCGGGCTCACGAACAACCGCCAGACGACAGTCGTCGCCGACCCCGAGCGCCCAGGTCACCGCCGCCTTGATCGGCGACACGTGCGACACGATCACGACCGTCTCGTGCCGCGCCGCCTCGGACAGCTCGACCGAGCGCCGCCTCGACCCGCCGGCGCAGTGCCGCCAGCGACTCGCCACCCGGCGGGGCGAAGTCCGGGTCCGAGCGCCACTGCGACCACATCGACGGGGGCACCTCGGCCGAGCGGCATGCCGTCGTAGTCGCCGTAGTCGAGCTCGAGGAGCCGCTCGTCGATCGACAGCGGCGCGTCGAACCCGGCGGCGGTCTGGCGCGTGCGCAGTCAGCGGGCTCGTCACCACCCGGTCGACCGGGCCCACCGCGGCGACGAGCGCCTGCGGCCTGGGCGGTGCCGAGCTCGTCGAGGGGCACGTCGAGCCGTCCGAGCAGCAGCCGGCCGGCGTTGGCCTCGGTGCGCCCGTGGCGCACGACGATCAGCGCACGGCGACTCACCGCACCAGCGTCCCGGTTGAGGTGGCCGGTGCGCAGGAAGAGGCGGCGGTTGGCGGGGTCGGACCAGCCGAAGGCCCGCCAGCACCAGACCAGCGCGGCCGATGCCGATCAGCCTCGAGCACCACCAGCACCGGGAGCCCGCGCTGCAGCTCGGGCAGTCCGCCGTCGGGAAAGGCGCATCCGAAGAAGGGCCACCAGAACACCGCCTTGGACGTCCACGACCCGTCGAGCACGAGCGCCGACCATCAGCCCGATCGGCAGGCTGATCAGCCGGCGACGCAGCAACCGGCGGTGCTGGGTGGCGAGCATCACGACGCCGAGCAGCACGACGCTGAAGGCCAGCGTGTGCAGCAGGCGCGGGCCGCCGAGGACGGCCTCCGACGAGCGGGAGGATCGAGCCGACCATGACGAGCCGGTAGTCGAGGGCCGGGCTGCGGAACACGTTCCAGACGAACGCCACGCTCACCCCGAGGTACCAGAAGACCATCTCAGTGGACGAGCAGGCGCCCGCACTCCTCGCACAGCACCACGGCGTCACCCGGCTCGTGGCGGATCCGGTCGAGCTCGACCGCCGAGAGCGTGAGATGGCAGCCCCCGCAGTTGGTGCCGACCAGACGGGCCACCGCGATCCCGCCGAGCTCGTGGCGGAGCTGCTCGTAGCGAGCCAGCAGCTCGGCGTCGATCCCGGCCGCCACCTCGTCGCGCTCGCGCGGCGACCGTTGCCCAGCTCGCCGTCGATCTGCGACTCGGCGGCCACCAGCGCCGCGCCGACCTGGTCGATCTCGGCCTCGAGCTGGATGCCGCGGTCGGTCAGGGCGGCCAGGCGGTCGTCGAGCGGCACGGCCAGCTCCATCTGCTCGATGACCTTGTCCTCGACCGCCGACTGGTGGCGCTTGAGCGACGCCTCGTCCTCCTGCAGGGCCTGGAGCTCGCGGGGCGAGGTGACGGTGCCGCCGTAGAGCGTGGCGTGGACGGAGGCCACCTTGTCCTCGACGCGGCCACCTCGTCCTCGAGGCGCTTCTGCGAGCGGGCCACCTCGTCGCGCTGGGTCTGGACCGTGTCGCGGTCGGTGGCGGTGGTGCTCGACGTCTCGGCGCAGCGCTTCGAGCTGGGCCCGCTCGGCCAACGTGGCGCGGCGATGCTGCAGCTGGTCGATGACCGTGTCGTGCTCCTGGAGGACGAGCAGCTGATCGAGCGAGGCCATAGGTTGTTTCTAGCCGCACGAGCGGCTCCTCGTGCAATGCCACCTCCACGAAAGCGCCCCGATGGCTCATCCGCGCAGGTTCCGCTTCGGCGTCCAGACCCACATGGCTGCGACCGGGGCCGAATGGGCCGAGACTGGCCCGCAAGGTCGAGGATCTCGGCTACTCGACGCTGTTCGTCCCCGACCACTTCGGCGAGCAGCTGGCCCCCGTCCCGGCCCTGATGGCGGCGGCCGACGCCACCACCGAGCTGCACGTGGGCGCGCTCGTGTTCGACAACGACTACAAGCACCCGGTCGTGCTGGCCAAGGAAGCCGCCACCCTCGACATCCTCTCGGGCGGCCGCTTCGAGCTCGGCCTCGGGGCCGGCTGGATGACCACCGACTACGAGCAGTCGGGCATCCCGCTCGACCCGCCCAAGGTCCGCGTCGACCGCATGGTCGAGGGGATCGCCGTGATGAAGGGGATGTTCGCCGACGGACCGTTCAGCTACGCCGGTGAGCACTACACGATCGACGGGCTCGACGGGCGCCCGAAGCCGCTGACCAGACCCCACCCGCCGATCCTCATCGGCGGCGGCGGCAAGCGGGTGCTGTCGATCGCGGCACGCGAGGCCGACATCGTCGGGATCAACCCCAACATGCGGTCTGGCGAGGTCGGGGTCGACGCGGCCGCCGACGCGGTGGCCAGCGCCTTCGACCGCAAGATCCAGTGGGTGAAGCAGGCGGCCGGCGACCGCTTCGACGACATCGAGCTCAACTGCCTGACGTTCTTCACCAAGGTCACCGACGACCGCGAGTGCGATGGCCGAGAGGCTGGCCCCCGTCTTCTCGGTCGACGCCCACCGAGGTGCCCGACATCCCCCACATCTTCCTCGGCACGCGTCGACGCAGATCTGCGACGACCTCGAGCGACGACGTGACACGTGGGGGGTGTCGTACTTCGTCGTCCAGGGCGACGGGCTCGACGCGCTGGCCCCGGTCGTCGCCCGCCTGGCCGGATCCTGAGCGGGACGTGACGCGGATCGCGTTCGCCGGTGCAGGCCACATCGCGGTCGTGCACGGGCTGGCCGCGCAGGCGGTCCCGTCGCGCGACGGTCGACCCGGGTGGCGTCGCGCACACCGGCGCGTGCGGCCGAGCGCGCCGCGCAGCTCGGGGGCGACCGCGTGCACCTACGACGAGCTGCCGGGCGACGCCGACGTGGTGCTCGTCGCCACCCCCCCGGCATGCCACGCCGCGGACGCGCGGGCCGCGCTGGCCGCCGGGGCGGCAGTCATCGTCGAGAAGCCGCTTCGCCACCACGCTGGCCGACGCCGACGCGCTGGTGGCCGCCGACGAGGCCGCCGGCGGGCGCACGGGCTACGCCGAGAACCTGGCCTTCGCACCGATCGTGATGCGGGCCACCTCGCTGGTGCACGGCCTCGGCTCGCTGCGCCACGTCGACGCCCGCATGCTGCAGGGTCGACCTGACTGGGGCGACTTCCTCACCGAGGGGTGGGGCGGAGGCGTGCTGTTCGATCTCGGAGCCCATCCGCTCGCCATCGTGCTGCTGCTGGCCGACGCCGGACCGGGCGGCGACGACGCGGTCGACCGTGGTGCGGGCGCGCCTCGAGGGCGAGCCCGACGTGCCGGTCGACACTTACGCCGAGGTCAGCCTGGACTTCGCCAGCGGCCTGCACGCCCGGGTCGAGACGAGCTGGCGCGAGGCCGTGCCGGTCCTCGACTTCCAGGCCGCCAGCGACGACGGCGTGGTACGGGCCGAGATGATCCCCAACGTCGCCATCGAGCACGACGGCGTGGCGCTGGCGCTGCCGGCCGCCCGTCCGGGTGCGGGCGATCCCCGCCTCGACCAGTTCGGCTACGTGACCCAGCTCGAGGACTTCCTGGCGGACTTCGCCGAGGGCCGCACGCCCGAGATCGGCGCCGCCTTCGGGCGCCTGGTGCTCGAGATCACCTGCGCCGCCTACGCCTCCGCGGGGGCCGACGGCACACCCGTGGCCCTGCCGTTCGCCGGGCCCCGTGACCGCACGCCCCTCCAGCTGTGGCGGGGGCCTGACGCGACCATCCGCGTCCGCGTCGCGGTACCCGGCCGTACCCTCGGCCGGTCCGGCTCCCGACGCCGGTCGCCCTGGAGGACCCATGACGCAGCAAGTGCTCGAGGCGCCCGTGATGGTCGGCGACGTGACCCTGGCGCCGACCACCGAGCTGGCCGGCCTGGCCGATCTGGCGCGGCGTCGACACCCTCGACGAGCGCATCGCCGTCCTGGCCCGCGTGGCCGCGGCCCTCCGCGAAGAAGACGAGATCCGCGACCAGATCGCTGCGCTGCGCGACGCCCACACCCTGGCTCCGCTGCCCCGTCGGCGCTGACGCGCGCCGGCCAGAACCATCCCCCAGCCGGCTGGTGCCCACTCCTACGATGAGCCGCGAGCACGAGGAACCCTCGGCGGACGGGCACGGGAGGCACCGGTGGCTGACCAGCATGAAGCGATCGATCTGCGAACCCTCGAAGAGGTGCATCGCCTGCTGGCCTCGTCCGACTTCGCCACCGCCGACGACCGGCTGCGGGTCGGGCTCGTCCCCGCCGATCCCAGTGGGGCGCTGACGGGCCAACCGCTCGAGTCACCGCCCGCCGCGCCGCTCCCCCGGCGCCGCTGACATGACCTACGCCGCGCCGCCTCCCACGCTCGGACCGGTCGACCCCCGGCACGCCCACCTCCCGCCGCCGCCCGCGGCTGCGCTTCGTAGCGGGCGCCAACGTGCCGTTGTCGACTGGGCCCGACCGTCGCCGCCACGCGCATCGTGCTCGACCGCGACCTCAGCCCGCTCGACCGCCTCGACGGCGACGAGCGCCGGCGACTGCTCGTGCGCGTGCTCTGCGGTCTGGTCGCCTACGACGACGAGCCGGCCGCCGAGCGGCTGGCGGGCTGACCTCGTCGTTCAGGCCCGACGTCAGCCCGACTTGGCCAGGCGGCTCGGCAGGACGCCTTCGGGATCGTCGTCCGACGCGGCCACCGGCCACACCGCCCGGGCCAGCGGCCACGAGGTCGACGGGCTCTCGCTGCCGACCCGCGGGGGCAGCTGCTGATCCTCGGAGCGGGCGACGAGCAGGCACAGCACCCGGATGATGATCCGCTTCTTGTCGGCCGGCGTTCAGCTTGGCGAAGTCGGTCAGCTGCCCGGGCCGGCTCGGCACCGCGTCGTTGAAGAGCACCAGCTCGCTCGAGCGGTCGGCGTCGAGCACCGGTGCGTCGGCCCGTCCGACCAGGTCGGCGAGCACGTCGGACACCTCTTCGCCCCGCAGGTCGGCTCGCTCGACCAGTTCGGTGGCGACCTCTTCGACACCGACCTGCTTGAACCGGGCCCGGTTGATCAGTGCCTGCAGGACGTGGTCGACCGAGTCGGGCTCGGGCTCGAAGGTGAGCTCCTGCCACTCGCGTTCGGCGTCAGCCCCCACCGGCTCGGGCGGGTGGTCGAGGTCGATGATGAGGGGGGCTTCATCGGCGTCGTCGGGGTCCGTGCCGTCCTCATGGGCGTCGTCAAGAAGCGCGACCTCTGGCTCGGCCATGGCCGCTTCGACGGTGGACACGGCCGCGGCGTCGATGGGGTCATCCGTGTCGGGAGTGTCGGGCGTCTCGAGCGGGTAGGCCGCGGCCGTCGCCGCCACCACGGGGGTGTCAGCGGGAAGGGTGGAGCGCGATCCGGGTAGGCGGAACCGGGCGATCACGCTCTCGTCGTCGTCATCCTCGGCCCCGTCCTCGGCATCGGGGTCGTGGTCGGCCCGCGCAGCATCGACGTCACCGTCGCCGACGCCGGCGGCCTCGCCCGCGACAAGCGCATCAGCGGCATCGGGCGTCTCCGCCTCGTCATCCTCGGGAGTCTCGGCCGCCACCGGTGAGACCGGCTCGGTGTCGGGCACCGGGCTGGCCGGCAGGCCGAGCGGCGGTTGGTAGGTGGGGAACGACGTGGGCGGCGAAGCCAGCAGCTCGTTGACACCGAGGCCGGCCTCGTCGGCCCGGGCCCGTGAGCGGGCACGCAACCCGGCGGTCAGGAGGCCCCCCAGGGCGAGTACCACCACGCACACGATCACTACAGCCATTGGTCACCTGGATGACGCCCATGACGTGTCTCAGCCGAGACACGTTCGCCCTGATTCGCTCGACGACGACCACTGGCCGCGTCGCTCCTGTTGTTCCCTCGGCCCCAGTTGTATCGGAGATCCGGGCCCGTGGCTAGACAAGGACGACGCGATCTCACGCACGGTGACATCCGGGAGGCCGCCTGGGACGGAGTTCTCAGCCGGCGACGCGGGATCGCAGACCGTCCTTCACCTGCTCGAGCCGGGCGGCGCCGCCCCCGCCGGTCGCCCCGTCCAGCAGCTGGGCGGCGCGCCACTCGGGTGCCTCGAAGTCATGGACGGCGTCGTCGAGCGGGACGTCCGAGCCGTCGAGGGCGACCTGCGCCCCGGGCCAACCGGCCGGGTCGTCCCCGTTGCGCAGCAGGACGCGGATCTGCGCCGGCTCGTCGTCGGGTCCGGCGATCACCAGGAAGGTCCAGCGCTCCATGGGCAAATCCTCTCGGGTCGGCTCGCGGCTGAGCTCGCGGTCAGATGGGTCGGGACGGACGCTCGGCACCGAGCGGGAGCTCGATGGTGTCCGCGGTCAGGCGCATGAGCTCGGCCAGCCCGTTGACGAGCAGCTGGGGATCGTTGCCGCTCTGGGCCATCCGGCGCAGGACGGGTCGCACCTCTTCGGACATGAACCGGCCGAACTGCTCCACGAAGGCCGCCGCGATGAGCTTGCCGTCCTCGAAGTCGTTGAGGGCAACCCGCTCGATCACGACCACCTCGGGACCGAAGCCGTCGAGGGCGTCGTCGTCATCCACACCTTCTTCATCGGCCGCGATGGGCCCGGATTGAAGGTCAATCGGCCCCCGGGCCACCTGCTAGACCATGATCAGCGCATCCCCGACCGAGGACCGGGTCCCATGCAGGTCGTCATCCTCTACGAGAGCCTCACCGGCAACACCGAACGGGCGGCCCGGCTCATCGCCAACGCCTTCTACGACCGCCAGGTCGGCGCCCGCGTGCTTCCCGATCGACGGCTACGACGCCGAGGCGCTGGCCGAGGCCGATCTGGTGGTGGCGGGCACCTGGACCGACGGCTTCTTCGTGATCGGGCAGAAGCCGGGTCGCCGCAAGAAGTTCAAGGGCCTCCCCGACCTCTCGGGCAAGCGCTGCGCGGTCTTCTGCACGTTCGCGGTCGACTCTGGCCACACGCTCGACAAGCTCACCAAGATCCTCGACGAGCGGGGGGCCGAGGTCATCGGCGGGCTGGCCATCCGCCGCGACCGGCTCGAGGCCGGGGCCGCCGACTTCGTCGGCCGGGTGCTCGATGTCGTCTCCGCCTGACCCGATGTGACACATTCGGGTCGGCGGCTCCTTTCTCTCACGAGAGCGCGGGTGCGGGCACCCGCCTGAGCCGAGCGCGCCCCGGGGGTCGACGAGCGAGTGACCGATGAGTCGGGATTCGACCAGTTCGTCGCCGCCCACGGGCGGACGCTCTGGCGAGCGCTCGTGCCCGTGGCCGGGCCCGAGGTCGCGGCTGACGCGGTCGCGGACGCGCTCGCCTACGCGTGGGGCCACTGGGATCGCATCTCGGGCATGGACAACCCGGTGGGCTACGTGTTCACGATGGCCCGCCGCGACGCGGTCCGCGCCACGCGGCGACAACCGGCGCTCCCCCTTCCCGACCCCGTCGAGCTGCCCGACGTCGAACCCGGCCTGATCGCCGCGCTCAACGACCTCAGCGAGATGCAGCGCCAGGTCGTCTACCTGGTCGAGGGTTTCGGCTGGGGACTCACTGACACGGCCCGGATCCTCGACGTGTCGGTCTCGACCGTCCGCAACCACCTGGCCCGCGGCATGGCCCGCCTGCGGGCGACCCTGGAGGTGCAGAGCGATGCCTGAGATCACCGAGCAGCTGCGCTCCCACGCGGCCTGGATCGACGAGCGAGGCCCGCGCCTCGATCCTGACGAGCTGCGCCAGCGCTCGCGAGCCGACATCCAGCCGCTGGGCGAGGCTCCTCGCGACGCGCGGCCGCGGCGGCGAGCCGTGCTCGCGATCGCGGCGGTCGCCCTGCTGGCGCTGGTGGCCGCCGCGCTGGTCGTGCACGCCCGCACGACCGGTCGGGGCGATGGGCTCTCCACGGCCAACCAGCCGAACGGGCCGCAGTGGCTCGAGGCCCCCGACCTCGCCATCCCCACCTCTCCCACGAGCTGGATCGGCACCCACGTCGTACCGGTCTGGACGGGATCCGAGCAGCTGCTGGTCGGGCAGGTGGTCAGCGCACCTCCAACCTTCGGAGCCGCGGACACCATCACCCGGCGCCCACCTCAGACCATCGAGGCCATTCCCGCCTACGACGTCTCGTCGCAGCAGTGGCACTTCATCCCGGCCCCCCCGGTCGCCATCTCGCCCGTGACCTTCGACGCGTTCTGGACCGGTTCTCGCCTGCTGCTGATCGGCGCCTCGGTCTACGACGCCAACCACCAGGTGATCGGCGCCTCGTACGACCCCGGGACCGGCCGCTGGGCGACGATCGCCAGCCCACCCCGAGTCGATCTGTCGGAGATGACGGCGGTCTGGACCGGAGACGAGGTGCTGACGTGGGTGCCGGGGGTCGGCGTCTCCTCGTACGACCCGGCGACCGACTCGTGGGATCAGCTGACCCGGTGGTCGACCGCGCCTGGACCACCCGGGACCCGGGGAGTCGACCCCGCGGCGTCGGTCACCGCCGCCAGCGCCGTCTGGACCGGCACCGAGATGGTGGTGGTCGGATGGCTGGACGGCTTCGTCCGTGGCTTCGACCCGGGCACGCGCACATGGCGCCAGCTGCCCTCGCCGAACCTCGCCTCCGGTGGGCAGGCGGCCTGGACCGGTCGCTACCTCGGGACCGGCGACCCGTCGAACCAGCTCACCTGGTACGACTCGACCACCCGGTCGTGGCAGACCGAGGCCGGGCCGGACGGGTATGGGGATCGCTCGCCGTTCGCGGCGTCGGTGTGGGTGGGTGGTGAGCTCGTGGCCGTCGGCGGCTCGAGTCCCGTCTCGGGCACCACCGCCACGACGGCCGGGGCACCTCGCACGTGGGCGCCCGCCGCCGACGGCCAGGCCCTCGACCTGGCCACCGGCACCTGGTCCGCCATCCCCGACCTGCCGGCTGGATCGATCCCGATCACCCAGGCCACGGTGGCCGGCGACCGGGTGTTCGCGTGGGGGTTCGATCCCAACGCAGACCTGTCCGGTGGCCACGCCATCGTCCGCGCCGCCACCATCGACGCCGACGCGTTCGCGCCATCGCGAGCGACGTCGGCCCGACCGAGCTACAACGCCGTGATCGCCTTCACGGCCAAGGTCGACTGCACGACCAGTGGTGCCTACGTCATCACCTGGTCGGTGGCGAACAAGGGAACCATCCCGGTGCGCCTCGACGCCGCCGAGTTCCTCGTCCCCGGGGGCGCGTTCGAGCCGAACCCCGTCGGTCCCGGCCGCACCGCCGTGGTCCACACCCGGCTGCCGGGGACGACGGCCTCGAAGACCTTCATCGAGGTCACCGCCATCCCGACGGGCTCGGCCGGTTCGACCGGCCACGCCGAGGTCGACGTGCTGCTGCGAGGGACGTGCCGGCCCCACTGACTACCGCCCCCTCCTCCGAACGTGTGCGGAGGGCGATCAGTCCAGCCACAGGCGGCCGGCGTGGACGCGAGCGTCCCACCAGGCCAGCTCGTCGGCGTCGCCCACCGCCTTCTCCCACCCGAAGCAGACCATCATCGCCACCGCCGAGAGCCCGAGCTGACGATCCCACCACGCCCCCGTGTCGATGCCGGCTGCCTCGAGCGCGGCGCGGTAGGCGGCGATCGAGTGCTCCTTCGAGTCGGGCAGCCGGGCGCGGTTGAGGGCGAGGTACCACATGAGGTCCCACAGCGGCGGGCCCTTCCCCGAGGTAAGCCCAGTCGAGCAGGATCGTGCGCCCCTCGGGATGCCAGCCCAGGTTGCCCATCTTCCAGTCGCCGTGCAGGAACGTCGCGGGCGTCGTGGCGAGGGCGTCGACCAGCGGGGTCGGATCCGCGTGCAGCGCGAACACCAGCTCGGCCATCGCCGGGGCCACCGTCGGGCAGACGCGCCCATCCTTCGGCCGCCACCTGGATCGGGCCGGCGACCTCGGGGCGGGCCAGCTCGGGCCCGATGGTGGCGGGCGCGAACGGCAGCAGCCGCAGGGCCATGGTCTGCAGCCCGATGTCGTCGCGCCAGCCCCAGTACGCCGCGTGCATGGCGGCCATGTGCTCGACGAAGCCGCGGTGCTGCGCGTCGGTGACGACCGCGTCGCCTTCGGGGATGAGCTGCGCGCCCACGTCGTGCATGAGGAAGGCGAGCTCACCGGTCAGGCCGTCGCCGTCCTGGGCCACCGCCACCACCGCATGGTCGATGCAGACGGGAACGCGGTCGAAGAGGCCCGCGCGAGCGGCCAGGAACGGCCAGAAGACCCGATCGCCCATCACCCGCATGATCCAGTCGCCCTCGAGCGACATGCGCTTGACCACGCGGCGCTCGCCACCGATCAGCACGCGCTCGAGCACGTTGCCCGACTTGCCGTCGCTGGCGACGAGCACCTCGCGCTCGGACACGTCCGCCAACATCTGGTCGATCGAGTCGACGATCCGCACCGGCTCAGCAGGCATCGGGTCCTCCACGGCGAGACGGGTCCGGGCGGGCAGCATACGAAAGCCACGACCATCTCGCCCGAACGACCGGGGTGGCTCACGGGTATCCTCGGCTGCTCATCGCACCGCCAGCCGCGGCGACGCGCTCGAAGGGGGACGACCATGCCCGACACCGTGGTGGTGCGGCACGAGCAGAACCAGCACTTCGCCTGGCGCTCGCGGCCCGGCCCGTTCGAGTTGGTCGCGCCCGACGAGGCCCGGGCCTACGACGACCTCGGCTACTTCGTGCTCGAGGATGCCTTCGATCCCGACACGGTGGCCGAGATCGAGGCGGAGATCGACCCGTTCGAGGTGCAGATCGAGGAGACGCTGCGCGGGTTCGAGCACGGCAAGGCCTTCATCGCCCGCGCCGACGAGATCACCTTCACGACCCACCTCGTGACCAAGTCCGAGCGGCTGCGCGAGTTCGTGGCGACCGGTCCCCTGCGCGGCCTGGGCCACGACCTCATCGGACCGGACGTCCGCCTCTACTGGGACCAGGCGGTGTACAAGAAGCCCGACACCCAGGCGAGCTTCCCGTGGCACCAGGACAACGGCTACGCGTTCGTCGAACCCCAGCAGTACCTGACGTGCTGGATCGCGCTCACCGACGCCACCCGCGACAACGGCTGCCCCTGGGTCATCCCCGGCCTGCACCGGCTCGGCACGCTCGCGCACCACCTGACCGAGACCGGGCTCGTCTGCCTCGAGAACCCGCCCGACGCGGTGGCGGTGCCGGTCAAGGCTGGCAGCATCGTGGTGTTCTCGTCGCTCACCCCGCACTGCACGGGTCCGAACCGCACCGACCAGGTGCGCAAGGCGTACATCGTGCAGTACGCGCCCGACGGCGCCGAGGTGCAGATGTTCGATGCGGACGGCGAACTGCAGGTCTACCCGGCCGACGACCCGCGCCGTCAGTTCCCGATCCTGCGCGAGGGCCAGCCGGTCACCGTCGAGCGCGAGCGCGAGCCGTCACACCGCTGACCGCTCCCAGGGCTGCATCCACGGCGTGGCCGGCCATCCCTCGGCGGCGGCCATGAGCGGGAAGGCGGTGGCGCCGTCGACCGACTCGCGCACCATGTCGGCGTGGCCGGCGTGGCGGGCCGTCTCGGTGATGATGTGCAGCAGGACCCAGCGAACCGACCAGGCCTCGACGTCGTCGGGGAACCAGGGAACGCCCTGGGGCACCGGAACCGCCTGGCCGAGATCGGCGATGCCGGCCACGATCGCCTCGGTCTCGGCCGCCACGGCGTCGTAGCGGTCGAAGACGCTGGCCAGGGTCTCGTCCGGGCCGAGCCGGAAGTTCTCCTCGTAGTCGGCCTCGGAACCCTGCTCGACGCCCTGCACCGTGTGCATCCAGCCCAACTCGACCGCGGCGACGTGCTTGATCAGCCCGCCGACGGTCAGGGGGCTCTGCGGTGCCGCCTGGCGGGCCTCGTCGTCGGTCAGCCCGTAGGCGGTGAGGCGCATGACCAGCCGCTGTTGGGCCAGGTAGGCGAGCAGGCCTTCTCGTTCGTCGGCGACGGGGGGAGCCATTCCGGGCATGGGTGCAACCTCTCGGGTGGTGGGTGGGACGAACACCATCATGCGCCCCATATCCGGTCATCTTGTGGCCGGTTCAGGAGAGGAGATCGTGTCCGTCCCGCTCCACCGCTCACCCCCTTCAGTGCGATTGCATGTTCGCCTGGATGGTGGCGGTGACCTCGGCCAGCTGCTCGGCCGGGCTGAACTGCACGAACTCGGTGCCGGCCGGCGCCCTCGGGACGTGGCCCGGCGACAGGTAGAACGCGTCGCCGGCCTCGATGGTCTCTTCGTGATCGGCGTAGCGGATCGTCATCTGGCCCTTGATCATGAACCCCCAGTGGGGGCACGGGCACGAGTCGTTCGGCAGGCCCATCAACATCGGCGTCAGGTCCGCGTCCTGCTTGATGGACACGAAGTTGACCGTGTAGCCGTCGAGGTCCTCGCTCCGGTCCTCGGCGGGACCGAAGTCCTCGACCTTGGACGCGCTCTGCTTCGAAACCTTCATCGTTGGTGCTCCTTGATGGTGGGGATGGGTGTGGGGATGTCGGGCGTGCTCAGCTGCTGGCCGGCGGGCGCCCGGGCCGCACCGACGACGAACGGGCTCAGGAAGGACGGCACCTTCTTCGGCGTCGCCACCTCGACCCGGGTGACCTCGAAGCCCGCCGCCGTGATGCTGTCGACGGTCGGTCGGTTGCACTCGCATCCGGCGATGAACCGGTTCAGGCCGTTCATGCGGTCCTGTCGCCGTGCCATGCGGGGATCGTGCGAGCGCACGTGCTCGATGAAGCGCAGCTCGCCTCCCGGTCGCAGGACGCGGCGCAGCTCGCGCAGGGCCCGCGGCTGGTCGTTCACGCCGCACAGCACCAGCGTGGACACGGCCACGTCGAAGCAGTCGTCGTCGAACGGCAGGTCCTCGGCGGGGGCCCGGAGGACGAGGGCATCGGGCGCCTGCTCGCGGGCTCGAGCCTCGAGTCGGCGCAGCATCGGGCGCTCGGGCTCGGTCAGCGTCAGGGACTCGACGCCCGCTCCGTAGAAGGCGAGGTTGGCCCCGGTCCCACCGCCGATCTCGAGCACGCGGCCCGCCGTCCCGGCCAGCAGGCCCTCACGCGCGCGCCGCAGGCCGCCCGCTTCGACCTTCTTCATCTGCCGGTCGTAGCCGAGAGCGAACAACCGTCCTCGTAGCCCCATCTCCGTCCTCCTCCAGGCGTGGATCGATGGGGTCAACGTACGATCGGGCCGATCGCGGCACATGGGGCAATCACCCCATGTCTGCAAGGTTTCCGGCCACCGCTGCTGTAGGAACTGGGCGGTGGGAACGGATCAGGTGCTCGCCAGGGTCACCGAGCAGCTGCGACGAGCGGGGTGCGTGGCCGCCGAGGCCGAGGCTGTGGAGCTGGTCGAAGCCGCAGGTGGCGATGCGGAGCGACTCGACGAGCTCGTGGCGCGCCGGAGCCTCGGCGAGCCGCTCGCCTGGCTCGTCGGGTCGATGCGCTTCTGCGACGAGGTGGTGGGGGTCGAGCCGGGGGTGTTCGTGCCCCGCCTCCAGAGCGAGCAGTTGGCCATCGAGGCCGCTGCCCGGTTGCCGCCCGGCGGCCTGGCCGTCGACCTGTGCACGGGCGCCGGCGCGATCGCGGTGGTCCTCGTCCACCGCCGACCGTCGGCCCGCGTCGTCGCCACCGAGATCGATCCTCTCGCGGTGGCCTGCGCGCGGGCGAACGGGATCGAGGTGTACGAGGGAGACATGGCGGCCGCTGTTCCGGACGAGCTCTGGGGCCGAGCCGACGTCGTGACAGCCGTCGTCCCCTACGTGCCGACCGATGCCCTTCGCCTGCTGCCGCGCGATGTGATCGCGTACGAGCCGCGACTGGCGCTCGACGGGGGTGTCGACGGCACCCGACTGCTGGCCAGGGCGGTCCGCGAGGCCGCCGGGCTGCTGCGTCGCGGCGGCTCGCTCGTCGTCGAGCTCGGCGGTGACCAGGCCGAGCGGATCCGCCCCGTGCTCGACGAGACCGGGTATCACGACGTCGAGCTCTTCCACGACGAGGACCACGACCTGCGCGCCCTCGCCGCCCGCCACTGACCCCACCCCCCGACCCGCTCCGCAAACCGGGCATCTTTGTCATGCGAACTGCGACCGTTTCGACGCCCAGTTCTGGGAGTTGACCGGCATCAGGTGGGGACGGGAGCGTCCTCGGCGGTTCGACAGCCCGCCGCCTTGCAGTGCTCGAGGGCCGCGAGCTCGTGGGAGAGCGCGGCGACGAGCGACGGGCTGGCGGTGGTGACGATGTTGTGCAGCTCGTAGGGATCGACCTTCAGGTCGTAGAGCTCGCGCTCCCCCGTCGAGTACTCGACGTAGAGGTATCGGGCCGTTCGCACGCCGTGGTACTCGGGGATGTTGCTCAGCGACGCCTTGCTCGTGCGCACCGGCGTGAGGGTCTGGTCGAGGTCGCCGGGCTCGAGCGGGACGCCACCGCGGTTGCCCGTGCCGTCGTCCTCCTTCCAGTGCTCGACGAGGTACGCGTCGCGCCACACCCCCGCGTAGGACGGGTCGGTCGCCAGTCCGAGGAACGAGCGCCCGTCGACGAAGCTCGGCGTCGTCGCACCGGCCATCGCCGCGAAGGTCGGGGCCAGGTCGATGTTGCCGACGAGCTGGTCGGCCGTGCGATCGGCCGGAACGCCCGGGCCCGCGCACGACCAGCGGCAGGTGGATGTCGAAGTCGTAGGCGGTCTGCTTGCCGGACGGCATGCGGAACTGCCCGAGGTGGAAGCCGTTGTCCGAGGTGAACACGATGTAGGTGTGGTCGAGCTGACCGGTGGCCCGCAGCGTGTCGATCAGCTCGGAGATCCCGAGGTCGACGGCTTGCAACGACTGGATGCGGCGCCGGTAGAGCGCGTCGACCCGCCGCTTGCACCTTGGGCGTCATCAGTGGCAGGTTGCTGGATGAACTGCGGCTTGCCGGCCACGTCGACGGCGTTGTAGGCGGGCGTCCGGGGGGCGGTGCGCGCCGGGGAAGAGGTTCGCGTCGCGCGGCGCGGGTGTGGCGGGCTGGTGCGGGGCGTACACGGCGAGGTAGGCGAAGAACGGCTGGTGGGCGTCGGCCGACTCGCGTGATGAAGTCCTGGGTCTTCTTCACGTACACGTCGGTGCCGTAGTCGCTCGGCGCGCTGCCGTAGTGCACGAGCTTGCCGTTCTCGTTGAGCGTGTAGTTGAACTGCGAGTAGGGGTTGCCGGCCGCCGCGCTGTCGAACTCGTCCCAACCCGGCGGCACGTACGTCTCCGTCACCCCGTCGGGATAGCCGTTGAGGTACTTGCCGATGAGCGCGGTGCGGTAGCCGTCGGCCTGCAGCCACGTGGCGACGGTCGAGTCCTCGACGCCGAGCCGGTGCGCGGTCTCGAAGCCCCCGTTGATCCCTCCGTTGGTCTCGACTCCCGTGTTGTGCGAGTACTGGCCGCGCAGCGTGGTGGTGCGCGAGGGACAGCACAGCGACACGGACACGAAGTACTTCGAGAACGACACCCCCTGGTCGATCATCAGCGACTTCAGGTGCGGCATCTGCGCGATCTCACCGAGATCGAGGTCGTCGGTGAGGATGAAGAGAACGTTCGGCTTCGACGCGTGGGTGGTCGTCGGCGGGCTCGACGTCGAGGCCGAGCTGCACCCCGCGGCCGTCACCACGACCACCATCGCGGATCGCGACGGCCCTCGAGAACGGTGTTCGGCCCCCGCACCTCGCGGGAAGGTGGCTCACGGGCCAAACGTACCTGTCCCCCACCACCGGAAACTGGGCACCCTTTGCATGCGGATCGCGACCGTTTCGACGCCCGGTTTCCGGGAGTGGGGACCTGTAACCATCCCGTCGTGTCCTCGTCGGAAGGTGCGCACAGCATCCGTCCGATCTCTCCATTGCATCGAGGCGTCCAATGAGCGACATGACGATCACCGACGAGGACGTGGCCTCGTTCCGGGACAAGCTCGACACCTGGGCCACCACGCTGAGCGAGAGCGAGCAGGCCATCCTGCAGATGGTCGCCGTCCGGGCCTTCCCCGACTCGGTCCGCGCCCCCAGCGACAGCGACGAGGTCACGGGCTACACGGGCCCCGGGGTGTTCGAGATCGAGGACTACAGCTTCGACATCGAGCAGGTGCTGAACATCGGTTCGCAGTCCAGCGGGGCCGGGGCGGGCAAGGCCACGTTCAACCCGTTCACCATCGGCGGTAAGCACGGGTTCCGCGGCGGGACGGTCGAGTCGTTGGTCGGCATCACCTTCCACAAGCCCTGACGCCGCCGGCCCGGACGGCCCACCCGAGCAACGCCAGGGCCACGAGGGTCCGTAGATTGCACGGTGAGCGTGACCGCGCGCGCTGCCGATGGCGGGGACGAGGAGTCGACCATGACCGTTGCCGAGGACCCGAGCGTCACCGTCTACGGAGCCCCTTGGTGTCCCCACTGCAAGCGGGTCAAGAAGTTCCTGGCCGCGCACCGGGTGCCCTATGAGAACGTCGACATCGACGAGCGTCCCGATGCCATCGAGCACCTGAAGGAGCTCCAAGCGGGCGGGCAGATCATCCCGACGGTCGTCTACGACGACGGCAGCTTCGAGGTGAACCCCACCGACGGTGCCCTGGCCGCCCGCATCGGCCTGACCGTCGAGGCCGGCCGATCCGCCTATGACCTGGTCATCATCGGTGGTGGGCCCGCCGGCCTGGCGGCGGCCATCTACGCCGCCCGCGAAGGGATCGACGCCATCGTGGTCGACGCCAGCGCGCTGGGAGGCCAGGCCGGGATCAGCGACCGGATCGACAACTACCCCGGATTCCCCGACGGCATCGCGGGGGCCGAGCTGACCGACCGGTTCGTGACCCAGGCCCGTCGCTACGGCGTCGAGCTGCTGTCGGCCGTCGCGGTGACCTCGGTCGAGCCCGACGGCGACGACCTCGTGACGTCGTTGGCGTCGGGCCAGGTGCTGACGTCGCACGCGGTGATCGTCGCCACCGGCTCGACCTACCGGCGCCTCGACGTGCCCGGCGAGGACGACCTGATCGGCGCGGGTGTGCACTTCTGCGCCACCTGCGACGGACCCTTCTACAAGGGAGCTGACGAGGTGGTGGTGATCGGTGGGGGCAACTCGGCGCTCGAGGAAGGGCTGCACCTGTCCGAGTTCGCCAAGCAGGTCCGGGTCCTGGCCCGCAACGAGCTGTCGGCGTCGACGGTGCTGCAGGAACGGGTGCGCTCGGACCCGCAGTTCATCGTGCACACGGGGGTCGACATCGTCGAGCTCGAAGGCGAGCGTGGACGGTTCGCCGCGGTCGTGACGCGCGACCGCGCCACCGGTGAGACCCACGAGTATCCCGCCGCGGCCGCGTTCGTGTTCATCGGGCTCACGCCGAACAACGCGTTCCTGGGCGATGCCCTCGAACGAGACGCCGGCGGGTTCCTGGTCACCAGCGCCACGATGGAGACGTCGCTCCCAGGCCTGTTCGCGGCCGGCGACGTGCGGTCGGGATCGACCAAGCAACTCGGCTCGGCGGTCGGCGAAGGCATCGCCGCCCTGCTCATGGCCCGGCGCCACCTCGAGGAGCACCGCCACGTGTCCGCCGTCCCCGTCGACGCCTGAGGCGGGCCCGCCCCGGGGTGGACGGTTCTGAGCGCACGGCCGGTCACGTGGATCTACGCTCGCGGCATGTCGATGCCGGGCGATGACATCGCCAACATCTCGATCGTCGGTAACTGGCAGGACGAGGAGCTGCGCGCCGAGCACGAGGCGCACGAGCATCCGGGCGACGGGCACGTCGAGGGTCCGCCGACGATCGCCGAGCCGCACGACCGTCCCGACGACAAGGCGCAGTGGGACGAGGTGCACGGCCGCTGGATCGAGTGGGATCCCGCCACCGAGAGGTGGGTGCCTGCCTCCGACCAGCCGCCTGCGCCCGCGACGCCGACCGAGTCACCGCCACCCACCTGAAAACCGGGCACCAAAACACGCGAAAACCGCACGCACAGATGCCCGGTTTCCTGGTGACCTGGGCTCAGTCGGGAACGGGTGGAGGTCGGGGTGGAAGCGTTCTGATCTCGGGGCGGCCCCATTGGAGGGTGCCGCTGATCGGCGCGGCGACGTTTGGCCTGGCGGGTGAGCACCAGACCCCGGTGAGGCCGACAGGCGTGTCTCCGATGACCCGAGGTCCACTGCTGACGGTCAGGACGAAGGCGAGTGACACCGCTACGTCGGGAGCCGCGCACGTAGCCGGAGTCGGGTTGGCAAGCGTTCCCCACACGGTTCCGGTGAGGCGAGCCTGGTCTGCCAGGGTGATGACGAAGGTGCCGGCAAAAGTGAGACCGGCGTACGTGACGCAGCCATCCAGGTGCAGCGTCGCCCATGCAGGATCCGCCCCCATGCTGGCATCGAACACCTGGTGCACGAACGAGCACGAAGGGGTCGAGAAGTCGAACGTGCTGGTCCCCGTGAAGGGGACCGTCACCACGTGGCTGAAGGTCGGGGCGGCGCTGGCGGGCACCGACTCCGCGACGCTGACCGAGCCGAAGAGGAGGGCCACGGCGATCGCAACGATGATCCTGCGCATCGCTCGTCCCCCCTTGTGATCGCCGTCCGTCCGGTCCGCTCCCGACGGCCGCGCTGGCATCATTCTGCCACCCGGATCGCGCAGCGTGGGCCAGTCAGCGGACAACCGACGTCATGGGCGGGCTGATCCCGCTCTGGTCAGACACGTTCGACGCCCCGCGGCAAAGTCCTCCTCAACGTGCGGCATGACAGACTTGCGGTGTGTCCACGCGTGAGGCACTGCTCGACGACGCCCGAGCCGCATACGACCAGAGCCAGTGGTCCGCGGCGCGGGCCGCGTTGCGGGATGCCGACGCCGATCAGCCGATCGGGGCCGACGACCTCGAGCGGCTGGCCTGGTCGTGCCGCTGGATCGGGGACGCCGCTGGTTTCTTGAACGCCCTCGAACGGGCGGAGGTGGCGTTCACTGACGCAGCGGGGATGGCAGGTGCCGCGCGCATGGCCCTGGAGCAGGCCCGCCAGCACGCGATGATGCTCGACGGCGCGGTGGCCCTCACGTGCTATGTCCGAGCCACCGAACACCTGGCCGAGGTGCCGGAGTGCGCGGAGCACGCGTTGGAGAGGTGGTCGCTCGCCTTCACGCTGATGGAGGGTGGAGACGCCGACGGGGCGCGGGCAGCGCTCCTCGAGGCGCGCGCGATCGCCCGACGCGTCGGCAGCCCGGGCATGGAGGCGATGGCGGTACAGGGTCTCGCCCACCTGGCCGCCACAACGGGTGAGGTCACCGACGTGCTCCCGCTGCTCGACGAGGCGGCCGCGCTCGCCATGCGACCTGGAGTCGCCCCCGTCCATGCTGGCCACGTGTACTGCTCGGTGATCTCGATCTGCCGAGCGCTCTGCGACTGGGGGCGGGCCACCGAGTGGACCAAGGTCTCGACCCGCTACTGCGAGCGCGAGTCGATCGCGGGCTACGCGGGACTGTGCCGCTTCCATCAGGGTGAGATCGACCGACTCCACGGTCAACTGGCTGAGGCGGAAGACCGGGTCCTGCAAGCGTGCGAGGAGCTGCTCGGGATCAACCGGTTCAGCGCGGGCTGGGGGTACAGCGAGCTGGTCGAGATCCGGGTACGTCGCGGCGACCTCGACGGTGCCGAAGAGGCACTCGCCGAGGCCATCGCCTTGGGCGACGACGGCCAGCCGGGGCGGGGTCGCTTGATGCTGGCGCAAGGGGATGCCCGGGCGGCGGTGCGGAGCCTCAGCCGCTCGCTCGCCGACCCCGGCTTCGTCGCTCGCGAGCGCCGTGTCTTCCTCCTGCCCGTGTACGTCGCGGCGTGCGTGGCGGTGGGTGATGAGCAAGCAGCGGCCGAGAGCGTCGTCGAGCTGGAGGAGCTGGCCCGAAGGTTCGGCACCGCGGGACCGGCGGCCGCAGCGGCAGTCGCGCGCGGGCAGGTGGCGCTCCATCGAGGCGACACGAAGGAGGCGATCGCCGCCCTGCGGGAGGGGGTCCGCACCTGGAGCGAGGTCGACGCCCCATACGAAGCCGCCCAGGCGCGTGTGCTGCTCGCGCGGGCCCTGACCGCCGACGCAGACGACGCGGGCGCGCGCCTCGAGCTCAAGGCCGCCGCCCGCTTGGTCGACGAGTTCGGCGTCGCGGTCGACCTCGACATCGCTCCCGCCCGGCCCGAGGGAGCTCGAACCATCCGCACGTTCCTGTTCTCCGACATCGTCGACTCGACGCGACTGTCCGAGGCCATGGGCGACGCCGCATGGGAGCCGCTGCTGCAGTGGCACGACCGCACGTTGCGGGCCGAGTTCGAGCGGTGGAACGGCGAGGAGATCAAGCACGGGGGCGACGGCTTCTTCGTCGCCTTCGGCCAAGCCGACGACGGCATCGGGTGCGCCGCGGCCATCCAGCGCGCCTTGGCGCGCCACCGTGCCGAGCACGGCTTCGCGCCGAGCATCCGCATCGGACTCCACGCCGGCGAAGCGACCTCTCGCGACGGGGACTACTTCGGATCGGCGGTCACGCGGGCCGCTCGTATCTCTGCGGCTGCCGGTGCCGGCGAGGTGCTGGCGAGTGCCGACCTCGTCGCAGGCTGCCGGCACGCGGTGCCTCAGTCGGGCGAACGCACCCTCGAGCTCAAGGGCATCGCCGAGCCCGTCGTCGCCGTTCTCGTGACATGGGACGCGGGAGCGGAGGGCTAGGCGGGTCCATGGCCTGAAGGATCGTCTTCACGTCGAGCTGTCGAGGACCGCGACGTGGGCGATTGGCTCAGTTTGACCCTGGTGGAGGGTCGAACAGGGCCAGCTCGGCAGCATCGGGCGCCTGGAAGAGTCGTAGCCACCCCTCGAGGTCGGCTCGGCGGATCGGGTTGCTGTCCCAGGGTGGCTGCGAGTTCCGTGCGTCGATGCGCCGCCAGAGCTCGTCGGCAGGCACGTCGAGGTAGTGCAGTTCGACGCCGACCCCGAGGCCGCGAGCCACGGATCGCATCTCGTCACGTTCGATCCGCGCCCAGAGCCCAAAATCGAGGACGACGCTCAGCCCAAGGCGCAGGATCTCTTGGGCCAGCTGCCAGAGCTCATGTTCCACCTTCTCCTGGGTCGGGGCGTCCCAAGGGGTGGCACCGAGGGCCCAGAGCCATTCATCCTTCGTGAGGCGCACGGCGCCCCGGTCCGCGGCGAGTTGCCTCGCGAGTGCGGTCTTACCCGCCCCCGGCAACCCGCAGGTGAGAATGAGTCGAGCGTCGCGCACAGTGTCTCAGTCCAGCAGTTCTGCGAGCTGGGTGAGCGACCAGGGGTACCCGATCGCAGGGCAACGCCGGGCCGAGGCGCTACACGATCTGAAGTCGACCGTCTCGCTGAGCCTTCATGATCGCGTCGAACCGTTCCCACGACACCGAGCAGACGTTGACCGAGGCGCGTGAGGGTCTCCACTCGAGTGCCCCACGCGAGACCTCGAGGTGACCGAGCAACTCGTCGTCTGATCGCACGTGGAAGGTCACGTCGCTGTTGAGCACGACACGAGGCGGCGACTCCATTTCGATCGAGTGCTCGGGCATGACTCGTCCTCCCGTCGCGGATCTACCCGCGAGAGTCTCACACCGCTATTGAGGGTGGCGGCCCGACCCAGAGGGACCGGTATCGGTGGGCGCGACATTAGGTAAGCTCGAAGGTAGGTAGGTGCAGGTCGGCGACACCGAGCTGTGGCTCGACGCCGGGCCTCCACGCTTCTTCGACGCCGACGGCAAACCCGCGAGACCCTGGATCGGTGTGTGGGTCGACGACGTGGACCGATCGCACCTCTGGTGACCGACGCCGAGTTGAGGCCGATGCGCCACAGGATAGGTCGCGTGTACGGGGTTCAGCGTCGCATGAGGTCACGTGCCGTTCGGGCACCGACTTCGATTCTCAGCGCAGGTGCAACGGCGGCGGCGGCCGAACAGTCGAGTCGCCACGCTGCGTGCCTCGTCGCCGACGCCAACCGAGCGCAACCGCGAGACCGTGGCCAACGAGCGTCGCGCGGTATCGACGGCGCCTCCACCGCGATCCAGTCACCATGCTCGGGCATGAATCCCAGTCCGACCGTGAGATACGCCGATCGCCAAGGAGCGCGCCAGACGATGGGCGCCCTTGCCGCCATGCTGGACGCACGTTACCGGTCTCGCCTCAGAGGCGGGGCTGGTTGTTGTGTCAGTGGTTCCCGCACAGGGTTGCGTAGTCCATGACCAGCCGTTGCCGGGGTTGATCACGCGGATACCTAGGTTGGGCTTGCCCTCAGCGAAGTGGACGAGGAGCCACGCGTCGGGGTTGTCGCTGTTCGGCGCGCTCGGGCGATGTGCTCGGCTTCGTAGTCGTCTTGGGGAAGGGGAGCGGAAACTTGGCCGCCCCAGGCGAATCGAGGAAGTCGATGGTGCCTGCTCGGCATCGCGGCGCCGGTATGCCCTGCATAGCTGGTGAAGGGCGACCGATCGAAGCGGTGCACGTCGATGCCATTGCTTCGGAAGCACTCCACGGCGTCTTGGGTCACCGGTCCGGTGGCGCCGAGGACGGAGGTGCTCCTGGGTTCGCTGGTCGTGTCGAGCGGCTCGGTCCGCTGCCCCGATCCCAGGTCACGGCTGGCCTCCCAGCTGACCAGCTACTACCGGGCCCTACTCACCGGCGAAGACCTCGACGGTAGCCGCATCGGTCCGGCCCTTGATGTGGTCCTCACCCCTCGACGAGATAGCTAGAGAGGCGAAGGCCCGCCGCGCCGAACCGGCGCTCGGGCGCGCCCTACGTCCCATTGTGTGCTGGGTGGCGACGATGTCTTCGGCTACGACAGCCTGAGGTGCATTCGGACGGTCTTGTCGTGTCGGGAGCTCTCCTCGAACCCTCGGCGGGCATAGAGGCGGAGGGCCGCCTCGTTCCATGTGTTGACGGTCAGCGCGATCACCTCCACCTTCGCAAGTCGGGCCGACGCGATGAGGCCATCCAGCAGGAGGCCCCCAATGCCGACCGATCGGTGGTCGCTTTCGATACCGATTGCCATCACAGGGATGGTCGGATCGTCGACTGGTGCGAGGTCGTCGCCATCGAAGCGACGGATCCATGCTGCACCGATCGCTCGGCGTTCGTATTCGGCAACCACGCCGAGATCACCGTCGCGCCCCCAGGCGAACCAGAACCGCCGATTCCTTGGTTCGCGCATCGACACCTCGAAGTCGGGCCATGTCTTGCCCGGACGGGTGTTCACCGCCTCGTAGAGCATTCGCTGAAGGAAAGCCCTGTCTTCTGCCACGACCGGCCTCACAACCACCGGCTGATCCACAGGCAGATTGTCGCGCGGCAGCCCACCGTCGCCCGCACCTGGCACACCCGATGTGCCGTTAGGGCGTCGCGATCGTGAGGTGCCGCACGGGGTTGGGAGTCCCGTTCTCGGTGCGTCTCGAAGTCGGGGGCGCGATGCTTGATGAGCGGGTGTAGTCGGGTGTCGGGTCGGTATGAAGCGGTGTCGTGTTGCAGCTGCGGGTGTGGCGAACGCGGGGGTTGTGTCCGAGGGAGGGTGGTTCATGGGTTTGCACAGGCATGTTCATCACGCTGAGGACGCTGGGATCCTGGTCAACCCGTTGGTCGCGTGTGAGCTTGAGGAGCTTCCACGGTTCCGTCTCGCGGATCGTGAGCTAGTTCAGGAGGCCGCGTATCAGCTGGTGCATGACGAGCTGATGTTGGACGGTAATCCGCGATTGAATCTGGCCACGTTCTTGACGACGTGGATGGAGCCGCGGGCTGAGCAGCTGATTGCGGAGTGTCTCAACAAGAACATGGTGAACCGGGATGAGTATCCGCAGGCCGCGGAGATCGAGCGGCGTTGTGTCAACATCCTCGCGGACCTGTGGCATGCGCCGGAGGGGGGGACGGCCACGGGGTGCTCGACGACGGGCTCGAGCGAGGCGGCGATGCTGGGTGGCCTTGCCCTGAAGTGGCGGTGGCGTTCGCGTCGGCAGGAGGCCGGGCAACCGTGTGATCGTCCCAACCTGGTGATGGGTGCGAACGCGCAGGTCTGTTGGGAAAAGTTCTGTCGGTATTGGGATGTCGAGCCTCGCCACGTGCCGTTGAGCGAGGACCATCTGCATCTGACGGCCGAGGGTGCCGTCGCCCATTGCGACGAGAACACGATCGGGGTGGTGGCGGCCATGGGGTCGACGCTCGACGGGAGCTACGAACCGGTGGCCGAGATCGCCGACGCGCTCGATCGGCTTGAGAATGACCAAGGCTTCTCAGTTCCGATGCATGTCGACGCGGCGTCCGGCGGGTTCATCGCACCCTTCATCGATCCCGACGTGAAATGGGACTTTCGGCTGAAGCGGGTGCAGTCGATCAACGCTTCGGGCCACAAGTTCGGGCTGGTGTATCCCGGGGTCGGGTGGGCCATCTGGCGCGATGAGGCGGCGCTGCCCGAAGACCTCGTCTTCAGCGTGAACTACCTCGGGGGCGAGATGGCTACGTTCTCCCTCAACTTCTCGCGTCCCGCCGCGCACGTGGCCGCGCAGTACTACATGTTTCTTCGATTGGGACGCGAAGGGTTCCGCAAGGTCCAGGCGACGACACGCGAGGTCGCTCGCTCCGTGGCCGGTCGTATCGCGGATCTTGGCCCCTTCCGCTTGTTGAGCGACGGATCCCAGCTCCCGGCGTTTGCCTTCACCCTGCGGGAGGACGTCGGCGCGTACACCGTCTTCAACGTCTCGACTCGTCTTCGAGAGCGCGGGTGGCTCCTGCCCGCCTACACGCTTCCGCCTGATCTCGAGGAGGTCGCGGTACTCCGAATCGTCGTCCGTAACGGCTTCACCCGAGACCTAGCCGACCTACTGGTCGAGGATCTTCACCAGGCGACCGCGGATCTCGAGGCGCATCCACCCAACCTCGACCGACACCTACGCAGTGGATTCCACCACTAGCCCCTCACGCCGCCCGCAGTCCCGTTGTGCGCGTCCGACCCACAGGCCCAACGAGTACAACCCGCGCGTCGGAGACACGACTGGGGTAGTCGTGCAGGAGTGGGTTGTACACCGGGACCCGGCTTGTCCGGCCGATCAGATGTCGCGGAGCCACACCCGGAGCGCCCCAGGTGATTCGAAGCCGTTGGCGAGCGCGGCTATCAGCGGCGCACCGGTCTCGTAGCCGACAACCGGTATGCCTGGGAGGAGGGCATTGACCAACGCCAGACAGCCGGCCCAGGACCCCGTTGCATCGAGGTTGTCGGTGAAGACGTTCGACAGGCCAACCGCCGCCGATCCCGTGCTCAGCACTGCGCCGGCAACAACGCGCCCGCGGACCTCGCGCGACAAGAGTTGCACGTCCTCGTGCTCGAGCAACGCTGGTCCGAGCACTCCGGGAGAACCGCCATGGGCCACCCACGCGTCATGCCACAGTTCGAAGCCGACGACGTCACGCACCACGATCCAGTCTGGCGATGGGCCGGACGCCGGCGCGGACGTCGCGGCGTGGACGATCCAGTGGGCGTCGAGCAGTACCCGGAAGCCGTAGGCGTCGAGGTCGAGCGCGCCGAATGAGTCCTTCACCGAACAACCCCCGGTGGCGTCGATGCGGGCCAGTAGGTCTCGAGCCTCGATGGCCGGGGATAACGTCACTGCGTCCGGGTAGCCCACCGGCGTACGAACATGGCACCACCACGCCAGGTCGTCGCCGGATCCAACCACGCCGTGCATGCGACAGACGAGGTCGCACCACTCGGCGTTGTTGCGCGCCGCGAGCGCGACCCATGGCGCCGACCCGTTCACAGCGGTGAACCTCGCCCGTTTGCCAACACTGCCATCGGCCACCTCCGATACACGCCGGTCGACCAGGTCGACGAGACGATGAGCTCGAGCTCTCCCTCTGGAAGATCGAGGTTAGAAGCCTCGCTGAACCGCGCACCGCTCCCCGCGACCGGCGCGTCCGAACCAGCGCTCGGGCGTGCGCCGATGTGCCGTTCGGTGCGCATGGTTCGGATCTCTGCGCGGCAGGCTCCGGCGTGGTGGTCCCTAGATCCTTTGCCGATCAGGGACCACCCGGTTGAGTTCTGCCAACGTTGGCCGATAGGTGGTCGAAGGTCTGACAGTACGACGTACCGTTCGGCGCTCGAGGAAGGATTCGTCGTGGGGGACGCGGGACCTGGGCGGTCGAGGCAGGTGGGCGAAGCCGACAAGGCCGCCGCTGAGCAGCATGCCCGAGAGCGGCAGCGAGCGTCGGAGACGGCGCGCCGTCGCTCTGCTCATTGTGCTCGCCCTCGGCGTGGGCAGCGTCGCGGCGTACAGGTTCTGGCGTTCTCCTGATCTGGGTGTCGGCAGTCATCACGCAGTGACGATGCGCATGGACCCCGAGATGGTCGGTTGCGGCAACCCGTGGGTCTGGTCGAGCTTCGAGTACGGAGGAGTTCTCTGGCGTCCCATCGGTGCGCTTCCGGCGTCGTGGGGACCGAGAGGCCCGTGGAGAGGCTCCCTGACCATCATTGGCAAGATACCGAAGAGCCGCCCGCCCTCCCTGTCCGCGAATGGCTACTTCGAGTACCACGGTGCCCAAGTTCCCTTGTATGGCGGACCGGGGATTGTGAGCACGGGGCCCATCTGTTGAGCCGTCGCCCTGGAGCCCGATGTTCCGCTCGGGCGACGCCTGCGCAGCGCCCGGAGCCGGGCTCTGGGATACGGCGTGGCTGCCGGTTTCTGTCTCTGACGCCGTCGGAATCGGCTGTCGCGACAGGTGCGGTCGCAACGCCCTGCGTGGTTGGCGATAGGTGGGGCCATTGCCCCATGACTGCCAGTCAAGGCTTTCGTAGCGTGCGACTGAAGGGTGGTTCTCGCCGACCGGGAGATGAGATCATGTCGCCAGAGAAGGGCTCCTCGCTCTGGGTGCTTCCACCAGTAGCCGCGCTTCTCTTGACCCTTGGTGGGGCGCTGACCCCGAGCGGGCTCGACAAGCCCCTGCGCGACCTCCACGGTGCACTGAAAGAATTGCCGATCGCGGCCGCGCACTCCGGGCGGCTCTATCTCGCCAACCTGATCGTCCTTGTGGGGTTGGCCGCGCTGGGTTTGTCGTTCAGGGTCATCGCCACCCTGGCCCGAGATCGCGGGACAGCACTCGCCGATGTCGCCGCGACCGTCGGGCTGATCGCCGCCTTCTGTGGGGTGATCTTCAACACCTTGGTGGGATTCAACCTGGCTGCGGCCGCGACCGCGCACACCGCCCCGGCGGCGGCAGCGCGAGTCCTTGTCTCGGCCACCACGTCGACTGCCGGCAATCTCCTACTCGTCTGCTATCTCGGCGGGCTCGTGGTGGCCTTTGTAACAATGGGCGTGGCGCTCTGGCGCGGCGGTCGCGTGGCTCGATGGCTAGCGCTGCTCTTCTCGGTGGCCAGCCTGGTCGCCGCGGCGGGCCCGCCCGGGCTGCTCGGCGTGGTCATGGCGGCCCCGTTCATCGTCGTGATGTTCCTGCTCGCCGGACAGATCAGGTCGGACGCCCGCCAAGAGCCAGCGCCGTCGCGCTCGCCGGTCGACACTGCCGTGTCCTTCCCACCCAGTTGACCGGCGACCCACGCGCCTCCCAGTCCCGGACTTCGGGGC
>CAWBIF010000001.1:0-893064 GCA_963788835.1 uncultured Microthrixaceae bacterium | reverse complement strand
GGGACCGCGGCCACGTCAGCGACGCCACCTGGGCGTCGGCGCGTGAGCAGTTCGACGATGCCACCCTGGCGTCGCTCGTCCAGCTCGTGGCGCTGATCAACGCCTTCAACCGGATCAACGTCACGACCGGCCGGACGGCCGAGGACTACGAGGCGTTCGCCCGCAAGAAGGCGCGGGCCGAGGCGAGGGCGCAGGCCGGGTCGTCGAGCCCGACCTGATCTTGGTGCTGCTTGCCGGCGGATCGGGGGAGGGGTGAGACTTCGGCATGGCCTGGGCCCACACGGTGACATCGAGATCTAGTACGAGACGTTCGGCGAGCCGTCCGACGAGCCGCTCCTGCTGGTCAACGGGCTCGGCAGCCAGAGCATCAACTGCCGCGACGGCTGGTGCGAGCGGTTCGTGGCCGCCGGGTTCTTCGTGATCCGGTTCGACAACCGCGGGCCTCGGCCTCTCCGGTCCCGAGACGCCGGCGACCGAGCCCTACGCCCTGAGCGACATGGCCGCCGACGGCGTCGCCGTGCTCGACGCGCTCGGCATCGACGCGCCCACATCGTGGGCGTGTCGCTCGGCGGGATGGTCGTGCAGACGATGGCCATCGAGCATCCCGAGCGGGTCCGCACGCTGACCTCGGTGATGTCCACGACCGGCGAGCCCGACGTCGGCCAGTCGTCGACCCCGCGCGCGGCCCCGATCCTGCGGGGGCCGGCCACCTCGCGCCCCGCGAGTTCGTCGAGGGCCACCTCGCGGGGCTGCGCATCTGGGGCAGCCCCGGCAAGGTCGACGACGCCGAGCACACCGCCCTCGCCGGCCGCGCCTACGACCGAGCGTTCCGGCCCGAGGACATAGGCGCCCAGCTCCAGGCCATCACCCCGGCGGCAGCCGAACCGCGGCCCTCGGCGCCGTCCGCGTCCCGACGCTGGTGATCCACGGATCGGCCGACACCCTGATCGACCCGAGCGGCGGCCGGCGCACCGCCAAGGTCATCCCCGGGGCGCGGTTCGTCGAGATCGAGGGCATGGGCCACGACTACCCCGAGGCCTACTGGGACGACTGGGTCGACCTAGTCGCCGACCACACGCTCGGGCGAGTGCGCGATCGGGCCTGAGCGGGCGAGTTGGAGGGGTTCGGGCCCGCTGCTAACCTCAGCCCCACGCCGCGGGGTGGAGCAGTCTGGTAGCTCGTCGGGCTCAAACCGAAGGTCGCAGGTTCAATCCCCCGCCCCCGCCACCATTTCTCCCGGTCGAGCCGCTTCAGCGGCTGTCTCATCGGCGGAGTCCGTCGTACCTACAAGGTCTGACCGGCTGAGCCCCTAGAGGATGAACTCGATTCGAGTTGCATAACTACTCGAATTGAGTAGTATTGGCGCATGACCAGGAGAACCAGCGCGGTCACCCACGATGCACAGAGCGGGGTCGACGGGTACGACCCGGCGGCATTCCCGCGGGTGGCGGTGACCGTTGACGTCGCGCTCCTCACGATCCGGGCCGGGTCTCTGTCGGTCCTGCTCGTGCGCCGGGGCGGGCCACCGTTCGAGGGGGAGTGGGCCCTGCCCGGCGGCTTCGTCCGGCCGGACGAGGACCTCGACGCCGCCGCCCGCCGCGAGCTGGCCGAAGAGTCGGGCATCGAAGCTCCGGTCGCCCACCTCGAGCAGCTGCGCACCTACGGCACGCCGGACCGGGACCCGCGCATGCGGGTCGTGTCGGTCGCCTTCGTGGCCATGACCGCCGACCTGCCGTCCCCGGTGGCGGGTACCGACGCAGCCGCGGCCCGGTTCTGGCCGGTCGACGACATCGAGACCGCGGACGGTCCCGACCTGGCCTTCGACCACAGCCAGATCCTCCGTGACGGCGTGGCGCGGGTCCAGGCCAAGCTCGAGTACTCGACGTTGGCCGCGTCGTTCGTCGACGAGCCCTTCACGCTGGCCGACCTCCGTCGCGTGTACGAGGCGGTGTGGGGCGCACCGCTGCACGCGGCCAACTTCCGGCGAAAGGTCCTGGCCACGCCTGGATTCGTGGTGGCCACCGGAGAGGAGCGCCCGACCGGGCGCGCACCGGCCGAGCTCTACACCCGCGGGACGGCGACGGACCTCGTGCCGCCCATCCTCCGACCGGTCTCGGCCCCCGAGGTCGAGCCGGCCAAGCGAAAGCGAGCGCGACGATGAGCTGGATCGAAGTGGCGGGATTCGTTACCGGCGCGGTGTCGGTGTGGTTGGCCGCCCGGGAGCATGTGTGGAACTGGCCCATCGGCCTGGTCAACAGCGCGTGCTGGTTCGTCCTGTTCTGGACATCGCGCCTCTACCTCGACTCGGGCCTGCAGCTCGTCTACATCGGGCTCGGTCTGGCCGGCTGGTACTGGTGGCTCTACGGCGGCGACACCCGCGACGACCTTCCGATCGGCCGCGCCACGGTGCGCCTCGCGGTCACGCTCGCCGGGCTCACCCTCGCCGCGACCGGCTTGCTGTGGTGGGTCGACGCCTCCCTCGCCCATTCGGCGATGCCGTTCTGGGATGCATCGACCACGGTCGTCTCACTGGTCGCGACCTACCTGCTGTGCCGCAAGCTCATCGCCAACTGGGTGCTGTGGATCGGCGTCGACGTCGCCTACGTGTACATGTACGTCGCCCAGCACCTCTACCTGACCGCCGCCCTCCAGCCTCTGTTCGTCGCCATGTGCGTCGTCGGACTCGTCGGTTGGCACCGGAAGCTCGATGGTGAGATCGAGCTGACGGTCAGTGTCGGGCTCGACGAGGCGACGGCGTGAGCACCGGTCTGATCGTCGGCAAGTTCCTGCCCCCGCATGCCGGGCATCACCACCTCATCTCGACCGGCGCCGCGCAGGTCGATCACCTCGAGGTCTGGGTGTGCGAACGACCGGACGATCCCATCGATGCCTCGCTGCGGGCGGCGTGGCTCACCGAGCTGCACCCCGATGTCACGGTGCGCGTCGTCATGGATGACATCCCCGACGACGAAGGCGACGCCACGTCGGCCGCGTGGGCCACACGCACGGTCGAACTGCTCGGGCGCGCCCCCGACGTCGTGTTCACCTCCGAGGACTACGGCCGACGATGGGCCCACCACCTCGGGTGTCGCTCCGTTCTCGTGGACCGTGACCGCGTCACGTTCCCCGTCTCCGGCACCGCGGTGCGGGCCGACCCGGCCGCCCACTGGTCGATGCTGGCGGCCCCGGTACGGGCGTACCTGACCCGCCGCGTGTGCGTCCTCGGCGCCGAGTCGACCGGAACCACGACGCTCGCTCGGGCGCTCGCCGACCACTACGGCACGACCTGGGTGCCCGAGTACGGCCGTGACCATGCCGCGGCCAAGCAGGCAGCCGGGAGCGCCTGGACCGAGCGAGGACTTCACCGTCATCGCCCGACGCCAGCAGGCCGACGAGGACGCAGCCGCCCGCTGCGCCGGTCCGATGCTGATCTGTGACACCGACGCGCTCGCCACCTCGGTGTGGCACGAGCGGTACATGGGGACCCGTTCGCCCGAGGTCGAGCAGCTGGCGGCTTCGCGTTCCTATGCCCTCTACCTGCTCACCAGCGACGACATCCCGTTCGTGCAGGACGGCACTCGAGACGGTGAGCACGTCCGGGGCTGGATGACCGAACGGTTGCGTGCGGTCCTCGCCGATCGAACCGAACCACATGTCGAGGTGCGGGGTCCGCACGAACAGCGGTTGGCGCAGGCGATCGAGGCGATCGATGGCCTCCCGAGACAGGAGATCCGATGACCGATCCTGCCCGGCTCGAACGAGCCACCGGAGCCCTCGTCGGATCGGTCGTCGGCGACGCGCTCGGCGCTCGGTTCGAGTTCGGCCCACCCGCACCTGTTCAGCGAGGTGTTCCCTCAGCGGGTGCTGCTCGGTCTCGGCGAGATGACCGGCGGTCGTCCCTGGCAGCCGGCCGAGTGGACCGACGACACGCAGATGGCCCTCCTCGTCGCCCAGTCGCTGCTCGAGCGGGGCGGTTTGGACGAAGCCGACCTGTTCGAGCGGTTCCAGCGAGTGGGTGGCCGGTGGTCCGACCGATGTCGGGATCCAGACCCGGTCCGTGCTGACGTCGGGTCTGCCGTGGGACGTGGCGGCGACCGCGCACTTCGAGTCGGGCGACCGGGCGGCAGGCAACGGCTCGCTCATGCGGACCACGCCCGCGGCCCTCTACTTCGCCGGCGCGGGCCGCGACGCGACCATGGACGCGGCTCGGCGCATCTCGCTCCTCACCCACGGCGATCCGGCCGCCGGCGAAGGGTGCGCCATCTTCCACGAGCTGATCCGCCTCGCCCTGGACGGCGAGGATCCGCTCGAGCACCTCGACGAGGTCGTGGACCTGGTCCCGCCCGAGCACCGCGACGAGTGGGCGATTCGACTCGATCCCGACTACGAGCCCTCCAGGGACCGCATCCCCAACGGTGCCGTCTGGCCGGCGCTCGGCTCGGCGCTCTGGGCCATACGCACGACCGACTCGTTCGAGGGCGCCCTCCGAGCGGCGATCGACCTCGGTGGCGACACCGACACGGTCGCGTGCATCACGGGCGGACTCGCCGGCGCCCGGTACAGCATCGGGGCCATCCCGTCGCGCTGGACCACCCACCTGCACGGCCAGCTCATCGGTCACACCGACAGCGGCATCCACCTCGACGACCTGCAGAACCTGGCCCGTGACCTGCTCGTCGGTGGCGCCAGCCCCGACCCGGACCCGCCGGCCGAGCCCGCAATCGAGCCGACGCTCGTCTTCGACGCCGATCGGATCTACGCAGCCAGCCTGCCCGGCGTCGCCGCCGCATTCGCCGGCGGTCGGCTGGCCGACGAGATGCTCGTGATCTCCCTGTCGCGCACCATGGGCCGGCTCGACGGACACGCGAACCGCAACCAGATCTGGCTCATCGACCAGGACGAGCCGGGGCGAAACCTCTCGATCCAGGCGGTGCTCGACGACGTGATCGACACCATGACCGCGGCACGCGACGCCGGCCAGCCGATCGTGGTCCACTGCCACGGCGGACGATCGCGGACCGGGCTGATCCTGCGCGCCTGGGCCCTGTCACAGAACCCGTCCATGACCGTCGCCGACGCCACGGCAGACGTGGCGGCTCGATGGCGCTACCTCGATACCTGGAACCAGTCGTTCGACCAGGCGCTGGAGCGTGGGCCCAACCGCGACGGTGACCGTTGAGCTCAGTGGGTACCGGGGTCGACGCGGGTGACGGCATTCCCGTATTCCGAGGAGATCCAGATGGCGTCGGGGGTGACGCTGACCGACGCCTTTAGCCCGAAATCGAGCCCGACGGTGAGGGTGATCTGGTTGGTGGCGGGATCGATGCGGTAGAGCTTGTTGTCTGCCATGGTGGCCCTCACCACGCCGATTTGGTCCAGCGCCAGGCCGCCCACGATTGCCGGGATGGCCAAGGTGGCGACGATCTGGTTGGTCCGCGGGTCGACACGGAGCAGGGTCGGCTTGGTGGTGTCGGCTATCCACACGGCGTCGTCGGAGGCGGCGATCTGGGCGGCCACGATGCCGGTTGGGATGGTGGCGACGATCCGGTTGGTGGCGGGGTCGATGCGGGTGAGCTGGCCGTGGGGGACGTTGGACGGGCTGGTGGTCACGGCGCTAAACACCCAGATGGCGTCGCGCGTGACGGCGACGAGGTAGGCGCCACCGACGGGGATGGTGGCGACGACCTTGTTGCTGGTGGGGTCGATCCGGACGACGGCGTTCCAGGTTGCGACCCACACGGCGTTGTTGGTCGCCGCCACATCGCATCATTTGAGTCGCCGTGGGACTCACGTCGATGGTGGCGACGACTTGGTTGGTGGTAGGGTCGATCCGGCTGACGAACGGCTTGCCCCCCGGGGTCGACCCGCCGACCCAGACCGCGTCATTGGTGGCGTCGAGACGTGACGTGCTGCGCGTCGATCGCGATGGTGGCGACGACCTTGTTGGTGGCGGTATCGATGCGAGACACCGTGTCGCCACCATGCGGCAAGCGGGCCCGCGGCTTTACCGGCAGGAGGTAGCCGACCACCCAGACGGCATCGCCGAAAGCCTTCACTTCGGTCGGCGTCGACATGACGTTGATGGTGGCGACGACCGCCGGATCCCGAGGCTGCTCCGTCGTGGTCGTCGCCGCGGGACCGACGTCCACCCTGTCGTTCTTGTGGGCGAGGCGGAGCAGAGCGATGGCCGCGGGGACCACAAGGATCAGCGCGGCGGCGACCGCCGCGATCTTCAGCCAGCTGCGGTTGCGTCGCTGGGGTGGCTCCCCGAGCCGGGGGGGTATGAGGAGAGCGGGGACTCGCCGTCGTCGCCAGAAGTGGGTGTCACCGTCGGAGCCGTCAGATGCGTGCTCGTGGGGTCGAGCAGGTGCGCGTGCAACGCCCGGCGGAGAGCCTCGGCCCGGCTGGGGTCGGGGGGAATCGCCAGCTCGTCGTATCGGTCGGTCATGGCAGTTCTCGGCTCATGCGATCTCGGAGCTCGGCTCGGGCCCGGGCGAGGATCGAGTAGGTGGACGACAGGGGTTTGCCGAGTTGTCGGGCGATCTCGGCGACGGGCATCTCCTCGACGTAGGCCATCATCAGCACCATGCGGCTGGCGGTCGAGCAGTCGGTCAGGTGCTCGAGCACGTCACTCGTCGTCGGCCCATCGATCTCGGCTTCCCGGTTCCCGGCCCACACCAGTCGCAGCTTGCGTTGGAGGCGTTCCCGGCGTCGCCACGCGTCGATGTACTTGGTGCGAGCCGTCGAGATCAGGTACGGCACGGTGGCCGCCCTCGTCTGACCCTGCTTGAGCTGATCGACGACCGCGATCCAGCTGTCCTGGGTGAGGTCCCAGGCTTCGTCACGATCGCCCCCGCACATCTTGAGCAGGTAGCCGAAGACGATCGGCAGCGCGTGGTCGTAGAACTCGTCGAAGCTGCGGGCGTCGAACTCCACAGCTTGCGAGTTCTCGTCGGCGTGGTTCACCACCTCCTCAACGAACGAGGGCCCACGATCTTCTGAGAGATCTGGTTCCAGTGGTTCCGTGGGCCCATCATGGCTCGGCCCAAGACTGCGCGCGGCAATGTCCCGGCCCCTCCCGCATATGCGCGGCTGCTCGAACCCGTCGGCAGACAGGTCGGGGTGATTCACCGACCTATCCGTACCTCACACGGGCCCGAACCGGGGCACGCCAACTTTCTGGAATGTCCCGGCTCCCGTTCGTTGGGATGGGTGGGTAGCGAGGAAGTCAGGTCGACCTGTCCCCGACGCATCCCGCAAACGACCGGACAGCCATGGGCCGGCGGGGGATCAGGGGCCAGCGTGAAGACATGACCGGCGCACCGAGAACGGGCCCGGCCATCGTCGCCCGATGTGAGGACACGAGAGAAGAGAGAAGCAATCGATGACTGCTTACGAGATTGAACTCGCGAAGCCGACGGTCCGACGCGTGGGCCGGTCCCTGTTCGCGGCGCGGTTCCGGTGGTTTGCGCTGCTGATGGCGGGGATGACGCTTCTGGCGGCAACCGCCGTCACGGCCGGGACGGCGGCGGCGGACGTCGCGCCGTCCAATGATGACATCAGTGGGGCGACGGCGATCACGGCGTTGCCGTTCAACGGCACCCAGGACAGTTTGACGGCGACGCAGAACGCGGCGGATCCGACGCCGAGCTGCGGCGCGCCGAACAACTACACGGTCTGGTACTCCTTCTCGCCGAGCAGCGACGTGACGGTGCAGGCCAACACGACCGGTGGGGACTTCTTCCCACCGACCGCCACCGTCTACAGCGGCCCGGCCGACGCCACCACGGCCAGCCCCTTGACCGAGGTGGGTTGTTCGACGTCGGGCCTGCAGGTGAGCCTCACCGCCGGCACCACCTACTACTTCATGTTGGGCAGCTTCACGCCTCGACCGAGCTTCACCTTCACCGTCCAGGCGGTGGTTCCCCCGGCCAACGACGACATCGCCAACGCCACGCCGGTCGGGCCGCTGCCGTTCAGCGCCACCCAGGACACCCTCACCGCCTCCCAGAACCCGCACGACCCGACCCCGTCGTGCGGCGCCCCGAACAACTTCACCGTCTGGTACTCCTACACCCCCACCGCCGACGCAGCGATCGAGGCGACGACGACGACTCCCGGGCCGAACGTGACCGTCTACACCGGGCCCGCCAATGCGACCGCGACCTCGCCGCTGACCCAGATCGATTGCTCGACGTCCGCACCGATGCAGGTTTCGGTCGAGGCCGGCACCACCTACTACTTCATGCTCGGCAGCTCCGTGCCGACCGCCACGTTCACCTTCGACGTGCAAGCCCTCGTCGCGCCGTCCAATGATGACATCGGTGGGGCGACGGCGATCACGGCGTTGCCGTTCAACGGCACCCAGGACAGTTTGACGGCGACGCAGAACGCGGCGGATCCGACGCCGAGCTGCGGCGCGCCGAACAACTACACGGTCTGGTACTCCTTCTCGCCGAGCAGCGACGTGACGGTGCAGGCCAACACGACCGGTGGGGACTTCTTCCCACCGACCGCCACCGTCTACAGCGGCCCGGCCGGCGCCACCACGGCCAGTCCCTTGACCGAGGTGGGTTGTTCGACGTCGGGCCTGCAGGTGAGCCTCACCGCCGGCACCACCTACTACTTCATGTTGGGCAGCTTCACGCCTCGACCGAGCTTCACCTTCACCGTCCAGGCGGTGGTTCCCCCGGCCAACGACGACATCGCCAACGCCACGCCGGTCGGGCCGCTGCCGTTCAGCGCCACCCAGGACACCCTCACCGCCTCCCAGAACCCGCACGACCCGACCCCGTCGTGCGGCGCGCCGAACAACTTCACCGTCTGGTACTCCTACACCCCCACCGCCGACGGACTGATCCAGGTCAGCACCAGCGGCGGAAACGGGTTCCCGCCCACGGCCACCGCGTACTCGGGGCCTGCGGGCGCGACAGCGACGTCACCGCTGACCGAGGTGGGATGTTCGACCTTCCTGCCGCTGCAGGTGCAGGCCACGGTCGGTTCCACCTACTACTTCATGCTCGGCAGCTTCGAACCCTCACCGACCTTCACCTTCGACGTGACCGCCGCGAACCCGTCCACCGCCCCGGTGATCACGGCACCACCGATCAAGGTGACGACGGACCCGGGCCAATGCGGCGCGACGGTCTCCTACGACGACCTGTCGGTCACGGGCAACCCGACCCCATCAGTCAGCGTCTCACCGCCCTCGGGCAGCTTCCTCGGAGTTGGCACGACCGATGTGTCGGTGTTCGCCTCCAACGCCGCCGGGTTCGCGTCCACCGACTTCCCCGTCACCGTCAAGGACAGGGAGCGGCCCCAGGTCACCGCGCCGGGAACGGTGACGGTCGACGCCACCGGTCCCACCGGAGCGATCGTCACCTACGCGACGCCTACGGCTACCGACAACTGCCCGGGCGTCACCGTCGCGACCTCCCGAGCCTCTGGTAGCCAGTTCCCGATCGGTGACACCAAGGTGACCGCCACCGCGACCGACGCAGCCGGCAACCACGCCACGGCCAGCTTCGTGGTCCGCGTCAACGGGGCAGCTGCCCAGCTCAGCGAACTGTCGAAGGCAGTCGTCGGGATCGGGATCGGCCACGACCTCGGTTCCACGGTCGCTCTCGCACGAAAGCAACTCGCCGAAGGTCAGCAGGCGAGCTCCTGCGCCACCATCCGCCTCTTCATCGGCGAGGTGAGACTGCAGACCCCGCTGTTCATCCCGGCCCCCACGGCGGTGGCGCTGATCGCCGACGCTCGACGAATCCTCACCGTGCTCGGATGCCGATCATGAACGTTCCCATCCAGATGGAGGCGGAGATCGTCGCCTCCGACCCAGGCGCTGTTCGACTGCGGTGCGAGGCGTCGGCGGGAAGGGCTGAATCGCGAAAGGACACGGCACTTGGTTTCGCAGGTCAGGAACCCCAGCCGGGTAATCATGACGCTCGACGAATGTACGCCTATCTATGCTCCTCGTGCACGGCGCAGCGGGCGTCGCGGCGGGGTGAGGGAGGGAACATGAGGCGGTTGTTCTGTGCGGCGGTCGTGCTTGCCGCGGTCGCGACTGGCTGCTCGAGCAGTTCACCGAAGGCGGCTCGAGCAGCGACATCTAGCTCGACTCCATCGACGACGATCGCGACTACTTCAACGATCGCGACTACGACGACGATCGTTACTACGACAACGATCGCGACTACGACAACGATCGCGACTACGACAACGGCGTCAGCCGCTCAGCTGGCTGCACTCCAGTTCGCCTCCGACAAGGCGAAGATCGTCGCAATGTTGCGCGCTGACAACGACGCTTGGAATGTGAGCCGGAGCGCCGGCATCGCGGCTGACGTGTCGAACCAGTACCCGCCCCTTGCGGCGGAATTCGCTGTGACAGTGCCTCAGTGCCAGGCGTTCGACGCCGCCGATCTGTGGACCAACCAAACGATCAACCCATCAACGATTGTGCCGCAGCCGGGCTGGCATGGGCCCCCGGGCGTCGTCGCCCCCCTTGTCGGTCGCGTCTACGTGATGACCGCCGTCATCTCCGAACGGCTGGGCAACGTCACGCAGCCCAACAGCACCCAGCAGATCCACGCCATCGTCACGCCTGACGGCCGCGCCTACGATTTCATCGGCTGCAAGAACTAGTCCCAATGCCACCCGGCGAGCGTCCCTAACCGGTGCTCGGCGCACGCCGATGTGCCGTTATGAGCCTTGAGCGCCATTAGTCACCGGATGTTGGCTTGCCGAACTCTTGGAATATCGCGAGGTACAGCTCGAAGATCCGATGCACCCGTTGGAGACTAGAGCGACGCCGGGTGGCGTGCCCTGGGCCGGCGACGAAGTCGGAGTCGGCGTAGCGTCTCCCTTCCATGGAGCCCGAGCGCGTCAGTGTGTCCACGACCATCGAGGCCGCCCCAGAGGCGGTGTTCGCCGTGTTGGCCGACCCGTCGGCCCACGCCGACATCGACGGCACCGGCTGGGTGCGCGAGGCCATCGACGGCGATCGCATCACGGCCGCCGGGCAGATCTTCCGGATGGCGATGTACCACCCGAACCACCCGGACGGGGACTACAAGATCGCCAACCGGGTCGAGGTGTTCGACGAGCCGAGCGCGATCGCGTGGATGCCCGGATCGGAGTCGCCAGAGACCGGAGAGCTCACGTTCGGGGGCTGGACCTGGCGCTACGACCTCGAGGCGAGCGGTCCGTCGCGGACAGTGGTGACGCTGACGTACGACTGGTCAGCGGCCCCGCCCGAGGTGCGCGAGCGCCTCCAGTTCCCGCCGTTCCCGCTGCAACACCTCGACAACTCGCTGCAGCACCTGTCCGACCTCGTTGTCGCTGCGTCGCGGCCTTGACGATGCCTCGGAAGCGATGCGGAATGTGTCCTACTGTCGAGGCAGTCTGATCCCGGGGAGGTCTCATGCCGTTGTTCCGACGTCATCGCGACGCGACCGACGAGGAGGATGTCCCCGAGGGACCGAGCTTCGCCGCCGCCGGCCCCGCCGCCGGATTCGAGCCGGCGTCCGGCGACGTGTTCGACGATGAGCTCGAGTCGGCGCTGAGAGAGACGGCCCGGGTCGAGCACGGGGTGATGGCCCAGGCCATCGCGCAGGGCGGCAACCTGCCCCCCTCGTACCGCCTGGCCTTCGAGGACGTGTTCCGGGCCGATCGCGACGGGCGGAAGATCCTCGTGGCCAATGCGCGATTCCACCCCAACCCGGGGTTGGCCGGGAGCCGGATCGGAGTGCGACGCGTCGCGGTGTGTGTGGTGGAGCTGCCGTCGGCGATGGCGCTCGGCACGGTGCAGCCTCGCTCGTACCGCCACGAGATCCTCAGGCACTGGCCCGAGAGCCCGACCGGGAACCCGGCATTCGACGAGCGCTTCCGAGTGCGCGCCGGGGGCTTCGGCGGCCCGTTCGAGCTGCCCGCCGCCGTGCAGGGCCTGGTCATGGCGCGCGACGACTGGATCTTCCGGGTGCAGGTCACCTGGTTCATCTGCGTCACCCCGGAACCGTTCTCGTCGATCGACGAGATGGTCCAGCGCGTCGACCAGGTGATGGCCATCATCGCCGCCTTCCCGACCACGATGCTGGCGGCCCGGGTCGACCACTCCGGCGATGATCTGCTCCGGCGGATGGGCGAGCTCCACAGCGTCGAGGACGCCATCGCGTTCCTCCAGGAGGTCACCCCCGCCGAGCGCGAGCGGCTGGCCCAGTCGGACTCGCCGCTGGCGGCGTTCGCGGACGTCACCACGCCCGACCAGATCATCGAGCGGTTCCAGTCGCTCGATCAGGCCCAAAAGCTGCAGGTGCTGGCGATGTTCGAGCACGCCACGGGCGACGCATGAGGGGCCGACCCACCTCAAATGACACCCCTGTTTCTTGTCGTACCTCCTGGGCAGGCTGTTCTCGATCCCGCGGGAGTTGGTCGACCGGCCAGCAAGAAAGGGCGTGGGACTCGGCTGAACGGAGCCCTGGCGACCCATGTCCACGATCGACCACGACGAGCAGAGCGAGCCGATGCGCGGCCGCGCGCTGGACGAGGCGGCGGCGTGAGCCCGCGCCGCCCGGCCGGGCGCAGTTCGGCCGTCGTCGTCGCTGGCATGCTCGAGCGGTTGGCCCGATGGCTGCGCACAGGCGATCGCGTCGGTGGTCGAGGCGCCCGCCCCACGTCCGCTCCTGGTCGAGCACGTCATACCCGTGACGGTGTGCCCGCGCGCCTACCCGATCCGCCGCCGCGACCGTTGCCGGCACCGCCGATGAACGTCGACATCAGACGGTGGTCCAGCGAGCCCCCGGGGGCCGAGGGGAGCGCCGAGCGCCTCGCGCTCAGCGCGGTTTGAATGGGGTACCAGGTACGCCGCTCGAGGAGGATGCGATGACCGGGGTCCGAGTGCTGGTCGGGACGCAGAAGGGGGCGTTCGTGCTCACCGCGGATGCCCAACGAGACGAGTGGCAGGTCGACGGGCCGCACTTCGGCGGGTGGGAGATCTACCACCTCGTGGGTGCACCGAGCGATCCGATGCGCCTGTACGCGTCGCAGTCGACGGGCTGGTTCGGTCAGGTGATCCAGCGATCCGACGACGGAGGGTCGACGTGGCGGCCGGCGGGCAACGACTTCAGCTACGAGGGCGCGACGGGCACCCACCAGTGGTACGACGGCACCCCGCACCCGTGGGAGTTCGCCCGCGTGTGGCACCTCGAGCCGTCGCCCACCGACCCCGACACGATCTACGCCGGCGCGGAGGACGCCGCGCTGTTCAAGTCGACCGACGGCGCGGCGACCTGGACCGAGCTGTCGGGTCTGCGCACCCACTCGTCGGGTCCGAACTGGCAGCCGGGCGCCGGTGGCATGTGCGTGCACACCGTGCTCATCGATCCCACCAACGCCGACCGCCTGCACGTCGCCATCTCGGCCGCCGGCGTGTTCCGCAGCGACGACGGGGGCGCCACGTGGGAGCCGACCAACCACGGCCTGCAGTCCGAGGGCATCCCGGATCCCGACGCCGACGTCGGGCACTGCGTCCACCGGATCGCCCGGCATCCCTCGCGACCCGACACGCTGTTCATGCAGAAGCACTGGGACGTGATGCGAAGCGACGACGGCGGCGACTCGTGGCGGGAGATCAGCGGCAACCTGCCGAGCGACTTCGGCTTCCCCATCGCGGTGCACGCGCACGAGCCCGACACGGTCTACGTGGTGCCCATCACCAGCGACTCCGAGCACTACCCGCCGGAGGGCAAGCTGCGCGTGTACCGCAGTCGCACCGGTGGCGACGAGTGGGAGGCGCTGACCGACGGGCTCCCGCAGGCCGACTGCTTCGTCAACGTGCTGCGCGACGCGATGGCGGTCGACTCGCTCGATCCGTGCGGCCTCTACTTCGGGACGACCGGCGGCCAGGTCTACGCGTCGAGCGACGAGGGTGACTCGTGGGAGCCCATCGTCCGGGATCTCCCTCGGGTGCTGTCCGTCGAGGTCCAGTCGCTGCCGTGATCCGGGTTCGGTTGCCGCACCACCTGCGCACGCTGGCCGGGGTCGAGCGTGAGATCGAGCTCGACGTGGCCGACCCGGCCACCCAGCGGCGCCTGATCGACGCGCTCGAGGCGACCTATCCCGAGTTGCGCGGCACGCTGCGTGATCCGGCCACGCAGAAGCGCCGCCCGTTCATCCGGTTCTACGCGGGTGAGGAGGACCTGTCCCTCGAGTCCCCCGACGCGCCCCTTCCCGATGCGGTCGTGGCCGGCGACGAAGCGCTGCACGTCATCGGAGCGATGGCCGGCGGCTGACCCCGTTGAGACCCGACAGGGAGCCTCTCGCGCTCAGAGCGGTCGATAGATCACGAAGAGTGGTATTCACCTCCAATCCCCGCTAGCGTCGATCGGCTGGAGAGGAGTTCGTCGCGACCAAGGAGCACCGGGGAATGTCACGAATGTCGGGCCGACGATCTGTGCTCGCCGTCATCCTCGTGGTCGGCTGCCTGCTCTGCACCGGCTGCCTGTCGGACTGGACCCAGTTCGGCGCCACCGCCGCCGGCACCCATGCCACCTCCGACACCGGCATCAGCCCGGCCAGCGTGCCCACCATGGCGCCCTCGTTCACCGGCACGACCGGCGGAGCCATCTACTCCTCGCCGGCGGTCGCCTCGGGCACCGCCTTCGTCACCTCGGACGACGGCCAACTCGACGCGTTCGACTCGACGGGCGTCACCAACTGCGCCGGCGTCCCCAACACCTGCACGCCGTTGTGGACCGCGGTCATCGAGCCGTCCGGCGCGATCGGCGCATCGGGCACCATCTCGTCGTCGCCGGCGGTGGCGAACGGCATCGTCTTCGTGGGCTCGACCAACGGTCAGCTCGAGGCATTCGACGCCAACGGCGCGACCAACTGCAGCGGCACGCCCGAAGACCTGCACGCCGCTGTGGACCGCCACCACCGGCGGAGCCGTCTACTCGTCGCCGCGGGTGAGCGGCAACGTCGTCTACGTGGGATCCACCGACGGCACGCTCTACGCCTTCGACGTGCACGGGGTCACCAACTGCTCGGGCGCGCCCAAGACCTGCACCCCGCTGTGGACCGCGCCGACCGCGGCCGCGATCGAGGACACGCCCGCCGTCTCGGGTTCGACGGTCTACGTCGGATCGGGCGACGGCAACCTCTACGCCTTCGATGCAACCGGTGTCACCAACTGCACCGCCGGTGTCTGCTCGCCGCTGTGGACCGCAGCGACCGGCGGCCCGATCACCTTCTCGTCGCCGGCGGTGAGCGGAGCCGGCACGGTGTTCGTCGGATCGACCGACGGCAAGCTCTACGCCTTCGATGCGGCCGGCTCGACCGGCTGCACGGGCTCGCCGAAGGCCTGCTCGCCCCTCTGGACCATGACGACGAGCGGCTCGATCGTCTCGTCGCCGGCGGTGTCCAACAACGTCACCTTCGTCGGCTCGAGCGATCACGACCTCTACGCGGTCGACGCGACGGGCTCGACGAACTGCTCGGGCTCGCCGAAGACCTGCACCCCGTTGTGGACCGCAGCCACGAGTGGCGTGGTCCGTTCGTCGCCGGCGGTGACCGGCACGATGGTGTACATCGGCTCGGACGACGACCACGTCGACGCGTACGGCGCGACCGGCACCACCAACTGCTCGGGCAGCCCCAAGATCTGCACGCCGATGTGGTCGACCTCGACCGGTGGCGCGGTGGCCAGCTCGCCGATCGTGGCGAAGGGCGTCGTGTACTTCGGCTCGCTCGACCACTCGCTCTACGCCGACAAGCCGTGGATCGCACCCCAGACGACGTGCGCCGCCAACCCGCACTCGGGTCTCAGCCCCTGCCAGCTCGAGGGCGCCTACGAGCTGCCCTCGACCGTCGCCGGAGCGGGCCGGACGGTCGCCCTCGTCGACGCGTTCGACGATCCGAACGCCGAGTCCGACCTCGCCGTCTACCGCGCCCAGTACGGGCTGCCGGCCTGCACCACCGCCAACGGGTGCTTCCGCAAGCTCAACCAGACCGGCGTCGCCAAGAACTACCCCGCCGGCAACCAGGGCTGGGGCGAGGAGATCACCCTCGACCTCGACACCGTGTCGGCCATCTGTCCGCTCTGCCACATCACCCTGGTCGAGGCCACCAACAACTCGATCAACAACCTGGACGCCGCCGAGGTGACGGCCGGCGGCACGACCCCGACGGCGATCTCGAACAGCTGGGGGTCGACCGAGTTCAGCGGCGAGAACACGCTCGACGGCAACTTCAGCTTCCCCGGGATCATGGTCACGGTCTCGACCGGCGACAACGGCTACGGCGCCACGTGGCCGGCGAGCGATCCGAACGTCACCGCGGTCGGCGGCACGATCCTCACGGCCGACAGCAGCGCGCGCGGCTGGTCCGAGACGGTGTGGCCCGGCGCCGCCAGCGGCTGTTCGACCCAGGAGGCCAAGCCGGCCCGGCAGACCGATTCGGGCTGCGCCAAGCGCACCATCGCAGACGTGTCCGCCCTGGCCGGCTCGCCGGGCGAGTCGATCTACGACACCTACGGCGGCGACACCGGCTGGGAGGACTTCGGCGGCACCAGCCTGGCGTCGCCCATCATCGCCAGCGTCTACGCCCTGGCCTACCCCGACCGGACGATGGCCTCGACCTACGCCAACCCGTCGTCGCTGTTCGACGTCACCTCGGGGTCGAACGGCTCGTGCGGTGGCAGCTACCTGTGCACCGGAGTGACCGGCTACGACGGGCCCACCGGACTGGGCACGCCGTGCGGCACGAGCAACTTCGGCACCGGCGTCGTTCATCACACCGGGCTGCTCGACCCTGTTGGCCCCGCCGAGCGCGAGTCCTGGGCTCTCCACGCCCCGGTCAACCCCCGCAGCGGTGTTCACACCGGCGTGCACCGCTCCCAAGGCCGGCTTCGCCCGCTGCGACGCCGACCGAATCACGCACGCCTGACCGCTCGACGGCTGGGATTCGGTGCAGGAACACCCCGTCAAGGCCCGGAACGGCAGCTGACAGTTCACGCCGATGTGCCGTTCCGACGCGGCCGGCTGAACTTGGGGACGGCGAGCGAACACGCATTCGGGCCATTTGGACTCTCCACGATGTTGCGATTCACGCCGAGATAGTGGAGGGCGCCGAGGCGACCCCCTCCCGACAGTCGCCTGGCGGGATGGGGGTCACTCGGCTCCCTAGGCGGACACCCCTCCTCTCCTTCGCACCCGCGAGAAGGCCGTGATCGAGGACGAATCGCAACCATTCAGACAGGGTCCAGCGGGGGGTCCCAGTTGCGAACGATTCCGACGAGTTCGTCGGCGCAGTCCGCGGCTGTGCGTGTCGTCGTGTCGACACGTATGTCAGGGCGGCCGATGAGTGGGGACTCGGACGCGAAGACGTCCACCGCGCCGGGGTAGCGGTCATTTCGATCGCCTTCGCGTTGGCGTGCGATGTCCAGTTCGCAGTGCACCTCGACGACGAGCAGCGAGGTGCCAACGAGCGCGCGGTCGGCCAACTCGAGCACCGCTGGCTCCCAGACGACATCATCGAGGATGACGTGCACGTCGGCCTCGGCCATCGCCGCGGCACTGCGGTACATCCCGTCAAGGATGCGCAACGCGACCGGTCCGGCTCGCGGTCGGCGCACCAGCGTTCGGTCCGCGAGGGGGATGTCCCATCCGTCGATCGATTCCTCGGCGTCCGACCGGCGTCCCGCCCGGAGTCGCCGCGGCACGCCGATGGCGACCTGGTCGTCGCCAGTGTGGTACCAAGCCTCGCCAAACTGGGCGCGAGCAAGCATCTGCCGCGCGATCGAGCTCTTCCCCGAACTCGGACTGCCCTGCAACCACACGAGCATCAGCACACGCTATGCAGGCCCGAGGGATACGTGCGTGGCCGGGTTCGCCCCGAACCGGCCCGTCAGGGCGGGGTCTGGATCTCCAGCTTGTTGCCGGCCTGGTCGTAGTAGCCGGGACCGTCGGGTCCGGTGGCGTTGTACGTGTCGTAGGGCGCCTCGAAGGTGGCGCCGGTGGCGGAGTCGTGCACCAGGTCGACCCCGTTGAGCGCGTAGTCGAAGCCCTGCACCTGAGCGCTGAACGACTGCGCCTGGCGGCTGAGGTGCTCCCACTGCTGGAGGTCCTGGGTGAAGCTGTGCTGGATGCTGTCGAGGATGTGCACGAGCGCGCCGTTGGTCGAGTTCCACAGATTCGGCTTGGTGAGTCCGAGCCGGATGACGCCCGAGGGAGTGGCACTGCCGGTGACGGCGGTGACGTAGACCAGGCCGTGCACGGGCTGGCCGTTGGTCAGCGTGCCGGTGAACTCCTGGTAGATCTCGCCTTGGGTCGCGCCGGTGGGGGTCTGCGTGCCGGGTGTCTGGGCGGACGCGAGCACGCTTTCGATGCGGACGCCGAGCTTGCCGAAGGCGTAGGTCAGCATGGTCTGCGGCGAGTTCACGCCGGTGCCCGGCGGCAGCAGCGTGAGCGTGTAGGTGGCCGAGGCGTTGTCGCCCTGCGCGATCTCGATGCTGTCCTGGCCTTCGTTGGGCACCGTCCAGCCGAGCGGGATGGCGTAGGTGAAAGCCTGGTCCTGGCGGACCTGGTAGAGCGTGCCGGCCGCGGGTCCGTAGCAGGCGCCGACCGCCGCCAGGGTGGCGCGCTCGGCGGCGAAGCGGGCGGTCGGGGCCCAGCTGGCGAGCAGCGCGGCGACAGATGCGCCATGCGCGGTCTTCTCGGGCAGGACGACGAGGCTCGCTTGACCCGCGAGCGGGATGTGGCGGGTCGTCAACGTGAGCGTCGCGGTCGGCGTCGCGCCGGTCGAGCGTGGTCGCGGCCACCGTCATCGTCCCACCCGACTGGGTGATCTCTTTCTGGAGCGAGTCGAGCGCCGCCGTGAACATCTTCGACGGCGTGAGCCCAGCGGTGACCAGGACCGGCGTGACGGTGGACTCCTCGGTGGCGGACGGATCCTTCTCGACGACGATGGTGCCGTCGTTGGTGAAGAGATCCCAGCCGCTCGGGACGCCGATCTCGAACCCGTCATAGGGGTCGCGGGTCTGGGGGAGTGTGCACCTCGCAGTGGTGGCGGTCCCGGTCCCGGTCGAGGCCTGGCCTCCTGGCGCTGCCGTCGTCGAGGTCGGCGAGGCGTTGTGCCGATTGGAGGTGCTGCACGCCACGGCGGTGACGAGCAGGCAGCTCGTGGCCAGCAACGCACACACCTTCGGCCGAAGCATCGCCGGGACCCTAGCTGGCGCACCGGCTCCCGGTTCGGTCCGCCGACGGTGTGGTCCGATCAAGGTCTCCGCCGTCGGGTCGCCTCGGGACTGCCGCCCAGTCGAGTCCCCAGAAGGTGTGAACTGGACAGATGCTGAACGCGCTCGAGAGCCTCGGCGTGAACGACGAGCTCCCGCCGATCCAACCGCTCGGTCGTTCGTGGCGACGACGGCTGAAGAAGGCGAATCTCGGCGATCCGCGCACCTACCTCCCGCTCGCCCAGAGGCGGCTGCGATCGGGCGGGAGACGCGTTGCACCGGATGGCGTTCTGCTGGGGCGGTCCCGACCGGATCGCGCCGCACGTCGATCGCGAGGTGTTGTCGGTGGTCGGCGACAGCCACACGCGGGTGTTCCGGTACATGAGCCGCCATCGTCTGCCACCGCGCACCTGGATCGACGTGGTCAAGGTCAGCGGCGCAACCGCGCTGGGGATGCGGGCGGGCTCGCGGACCGCGGCATTCGAGGCCTTCAACGCGGCACTCCGACATGTGCCACCGAGCCGCAAGACCCTGGTCATGCTCGGCGAGGTCGACTGCGGCTTCCTCATCTGGCAGCTGTCGATGACCCGCGGGACCTCGATCGACTTCGAGTTCCAGCGCTCCCTGGAGCGCTACCGGACCTATTTGGCTCAGCTGCTCGCGGCGGGGCGGCGGCTCGCCATCGTCTCGGTGACCCCTCCAACCGTCGTCGACTATCAGACCTGGGAAGGCCTGGGGCGTGTCCGCAGCAAGGTGACCTCGACCATGAGCGAGCGCGCCGCGCTCACCGTCGCCTACAACGACGAGATGCGCAGCTGGGCCGCTGCGAACGGATGCGGTTTTCTGGATCTCGACGAGTCGCTGCTCGACCCGGACACGGGACTGGTCGCCGACGCCTTCCTCACCGACGTGGCATGGGACCACCATCTGGCCGACGAACCGTTCGCGGAGGTGCTGACCACCTTGGTGCCGACCCTGCAATGGCCTGACGTCACGTGAGCAGGTCGGGGGATGACCACCGCGGTTGGCGCGCGACGAGGTGTCACGCCGCGTCGCGCAGGACCATCTGGGAGCAGCGGAAGATTGCGAGCGTCCGGCCGTCGGCCTCGTCGCTCACGACGGCGTCCCACACCTGCGTGCTGCGCCCGACGTGCGCCGGGGTAGCTTCGCAGACCATCGCGCCGTGTCGGATCGTGCCCAGGAAGTTGCTCTTCAGCTCGATCGTGACGAAGCCCTCTGCGTCGGGGGGAAGGTTCACGATTGTGCCGTAGCCGCAGAGCGAGTCGGCGACGCTGACGAGCGTGCCGCCGTGCAGATAACCGTGAGGGGCCATGAGCTCACGCCGCACCGGCACGCGCCCACAGACCCGTCGCGGTTCCACCGCAAGGTCCTCGATGCCGAGCCAGTCCGGCAGAAACCCGCGGCTGAAGGCGGTGAGCGCTCCAGCGCTGAAGTCGGTGAGGCCGGGATAGGGCGTGCGGCGCGGCGCAGGCTCCGCGCGGCACGCCTCGTCCACGGGCCGGCTGTCGTGCGCCTCGGTGGTCTTCTTCACCTCTCACCGTTCGGTTCGGCGACCGCCGCCGGTTCGGTCGTGGCGTAGTGGCAATGGGCACACGTGATCAGCCCCGCGTCGTCGAGCAGGAGCACCTCGACCGCCAGCAGATCGTCCACGCTGCGGTACACGAGGGCGATGCTCTCCGCCCCCACCGCGACGGTGATCTCGGGTCCGAAGTGGAGTTCGGGGTAGCGCGCCAGCCCGGCTGATACGTAGTGCTCTACTGCGGCACGACCGTGGAGGGCGTCGCCGCCAGAGATTCTGGCAACGAAGGGCGAGTGGTACTCGACGTCGTGGTGATAGTGCGCGGCGATCCGGGGGGCGTCGTGGGAGTTCCACGCGGCCATCCACGATCGGCCGAAGGCCTCGGCGTCAGCTTGGGTGGGGAATTCCTTCATGTCGCCCACGATGACAACATTGGAGTAGGAATGCTCCGTCCAATCTGCCATAATTGGACCGTGCAGGTACAACCCATTCCGGCTGAGGTCATCGGCGCGGCACGGTTCGCGCTCCTCGTCGAGGGGTGGCGCGAGGGCGCGCCCGGCCCCCTCCCGCGCCGGCTGGCCCACACCATCCGCTCCCGAATTCTGAGCGGACTCCTTCCCACGGGAGTCGTGCTGCCGCCGGAGCGCTCGATCGCCGCGGCGCTCGGCGTAAGCCGATCCACCGTTGTGGCGGCGTTCGACGAGCTCCGGGCGAGCGGGTTCATCGACTCACGCCAGGGCAGCGGCACGTGGGTGGCGAGCGGCACCGACGTGACCGATGCACGTGCACAGGCCGCGGCACGTCTCCTCGCCGGCGCCGGCAACGTGAATCTTGCGGCGTCGGTGCCGAGCGACGCGACGCACCTACCCCCGCTGAGTCTCGAGGTCGCCGACCTCGTGGCCGCCGTTCCTGCGCACGGCTACGCCCCTGCCGGCCTGCCGGTGTTGCGGGAGGCCATCGCGGCCCGACACCGCGCACTGGGGCTGCCGACGAGCCCGGAACAGGTCCATGTCAGCAACGGAGCGCAGCACGCGCTCGACCTCGCATTGGGGGCGCTTACCAAGCGAGGTGACGTCGTGGCGATCGAGGACCCGACCTACGTCGGGGTCCTCGACCTGCTCGACGCGCGGGGGCTGCACGCGCTTCCGATCGCACTCGACGACTTCGACGATGACTCGGACCGGCTGGTGAAGTTGCTCCGCGGAGGTGGGGTCCGCGCCGCCTTGCTCGTGCCAGCGGTGCACAGTCCGACCGGTCGGGTACGCACTGCGACGTCGATGCAGCGCATGGCCGCGCGCCTCGACGCCGCGCGCATCCCCGTGATCGAGGACAACACCGTCGCCGATCTCGTGTTCCGAGGAAGGCGCCCACCCTCCCTGGCGGCGCTGTGCACGCGAGCACGGGTCATCTCGGTCGAGAGCACCAGCAAGGTGGCGTGGGGCGGCATTCGTGTGGGCTGGTTGCGCGCCGACACGGAGATCGTCGAGCGCACCGTCACCGAACGGGCACGCACCGACTTCGGCACGAGCGTCCCGTCACAGCTGTTGGCGCTGCGACTGCTGGAGCACTACGACGACCTGGTGGAACAACGCCGACAGAGCCTCCGGTCCAGGGCGACGATCCTCACGCGCCTCCTGCACGACGTGTTCCCCGGATGGACGGTTCAACCCCCGGCTGGTGGCCTCTCGGTGTGGGTCGACACCGGCGTCGACGCCGAGCAGCTCGCGGCGCACGCGCTACGTCACGGCGTGACGGTGGCGCCCGGTACGACTGCGTCGCTCGGTGCGACGGCACGTACCCACTTGCGGCTGTGCTTCGACCGGCCCGTCGTGGAGCTCGAGACGGGCGTTGCACGGCTCCAGCGCTCGTACGAGGACACGATCGGCTGGCGCAAACGTGTCACGAACCTGGCGTGAGGTGCGACGCTGCGCAAGCGCCGACGTGCCGTTCGGTGCGCATGACGGACTAGGTGGTGGGGATCGGGGTGGCGAACCACCAGCGGTGACCCTCGGGGTCCCTCGCCCCGTACTCGCGTTGTCCGTATTCCTGGTCGGTCGGCTCCGAGTCGATGACCGCCCCGGCGGCGCCGGGGTGCATAGCGCCGTGGGCAGCGGGTTGCTGCTCACGTACGTGGGGTGTGGGGTCGCGTTCGTGATCTGCTTCGTTCTCGCGATCACTCCCACCTCGGCGGTCACCACGCCCAGCGCCAGCGTCGTTCCTGACCCTGACGCTCACCCGTAGCCGGACAGCTGGCGCACCGACATGGTCGTGCGCGACGAACCCGAGCTACCCGATGAGGGTCGCGGTCCCTGCCCTCAGGGTTGCTGCAGTCGGCGCGCCCCGAGGTCCTCGAGCAGCGCGTGAGCTTCTGAGAGCGAAAGGCCGTTGGGAAGGGAATCGGCCGCGAGGCGCGGCGGAGCCGCCTCGGATGGCTCTCGGTCGAGGACCGCGATGACGACTGCACTCGTCACGGCAACCGCGAAGCCAAGGGCTGCGGCGCCGCCGGCGCCAGGTCGTGCCCGGTCACCGACCGCGAGACCGCACAGCGCCGGCAGCACCGCCTCAGCCGCGACCGTGACGGCCATCACCGCGACGGCGGATCCTCGACGCATCGCCGATCCGTACGAGATCAGCCCGACGAGGACGAAGAGCGCCCCAACGGCGTTTGCGCTGACGCCGTCATGGGTGAGGCGGGGCACTGCGGCCCAGGCACCGAAGGCGATCCCAGCCACTGCCGCGAGCACCGGGGGGGTGGCACGTGATCGCACGTTCCGATCGAGCACGGCGACGAGGACCAGCAAGCCGACTCCGCTGATCGCCAGGACGGCCAAGGGAAGCCCGAGGGTCCTGCCCGCTTCCGGTGCTGCGGTGACGGCCAGGACGACGAGGCTCAGGACCATCAGGCCGACCATGACCTTCGCCGCAGAACGGAGCCGCTCACCCAGGAACAGGGCCGCCAGGATCGCGGTGATGCCCACGCTCGTCGACAGGATCCCCTCGACCGCGAACAGCGGCAGCTGCCGCGCCGCGACCGCGGTCAGCACGAAGCCGAGGAGGTCGAGCCCGGTGCCGAGCAGGTAGGCCGGGCTGGTCAGGAGGTGGCGGACCAGTCGGGGCAATCCGGGCATGTCCACCGTCGGCGCCCCGACCTTCTGCAAGACCGATCCCACGGCGAAGCTCACCGCCGCGCTGATGGCGACGATTGCACCGAACATGGCCGGTCCTAGACGAAGACGTGGGACGGCGGCGGGAAGCCGTTGAAGTTCGAGGCGTAGCTGAGCGTGTAGGCGCCGGCGGACCCGATGTAGAGACGGTCGCCAGCGTCGAGGGTCTCGGGCAGATCGACCCCGTAGAACATGGTGTCGCCGCTGTCGCACGACGGTCCGGTGACGTTGAAGGAGGCGGTGAGCGCGACGCCGTCGTCGGCTCGAGAGGTCCTCATCGGGAACAGCCATCGTCCGCCGGTCTGAATCGCTTCCATCAGACCGTTGAACCCGCCCACGTCGAGGTACGCCCACCGCTCGCCGGCACGGCGCGCCGTGCCGATGACGGTCGCGACGAGCACGCTGCTCTCGGCGACGAGGAACCGTCCCGGTTCGGCGGCGAGGTGGGGAGGACGATAGGGCAGCCGGGAGACGGCGCGACTCACGGCCTCACCGATGGCCGCGATGTCGGGCACCGGGTCGGCATACGTCGCGGGCATGCCGCCCCCGACGTTGAGCATCTCGATGCGCGTGCCATGCAGTTCGAGTTGCCGCATCACCAGGCCGCATTGCTCGATCGCCCGCGAGTACATCGAAGGATCCGTGCACTGCGAACCCACGTGGAAGGTCAGGCCGTAGGGGCGGAGGCCGTACTCCGGCGCCAGCACGAGCAGTCGCAGGGCCTCCTCAGCCGAGGTGCCGAACTTGCGAGACAACGGAAACAGGCTGTGAGAGTCCTCGACATCGAGCCGCACGTACACCGCTGAGCCTGGAGCGGCCGTCGCGAGCTTGCGGAGCTCCTCCTCCGAGTCGAGAGCGAACCTCCACACCCCTCGTGCCACTGCGCTGCGGACGTGCTGCTCAGGCTTCACGGTGTTGCTGAACAGGACGTCCTCCGCCCGAACACCGACCGCTCGAAGAGGATCCAGCTCGAACACCGAGGCGATCTCGAAGCCCGATCCTCGAGCGCCGAGCGTCGCGAGCACCGGCAGCGCCCCGTTGCACTTGAGTGCGTAGTACGGGTGCACCTCGGGCATCGCCCGTGTGAACTCGTCGAAGCGCGTCGCCACCTCCTCGCAGTCCGTGACGAGAAAGGGCGTGTCGTAGTCGAGTGCGTCCAGCGCATCCGGTTCGAGCCTCGCCGGCCACTTTCGGGCGCGCGTCGCGCGCTGCTGGAACACCTGTTGCACCGCCTCCCATCGACCCGGCAGAACTCGTCCTTGAGAGAGGTGGCATGGGTCGTTCGCCTCAATTCGTTCTGTTAGGGCCCGGCGGCGCTCAAGCGAACTTGCGCCCCCGACGACGATTGGGCATGGCGATGGATCGGTCATCTCGGCGGACCGCGTGTCGTCGCCGCGGCGACCGTCACCGTCACGCTCATGTGGAGCGGCTTCCTGGCGGTCCACGCGAGTGAGTCGAGCGCTCGGACCGTGTCAGATCTGGGTCTCATGATCGTCGCACTCGCCGCCGGCGCCCAGGCATACGCTCGGGGGCGGCGTGAAGGGGCGCGGACGGGACGGGCGTGGCGGCTCCTCGGCCTGGCGTGCCTGTCATGGGGCCTCGGCCAGGTCGCCTGGTCCTGGTACGAGATCGTGCTCGGGCGGGACGTGCCGTTCCCGTCGATCGCCGACATCGGGTACCTGGGTTTCGTGCCACTGGCCGCGGCGGGGCTCCTGGCGTTCCCGAACGTCCCGACGCGACTCTCGAGCCGGGTGCGCGCCGTGTTGGACGGCCTTCTGATCGCGAGCGCGCTCCTCTTCATGAGCTGGATGCTCGTGCTCGGTCCGCTCTACAAAGCAGGCGGCGATCCCTTCCCCTTGACGATCGGCCTCGCGTACCCGCTCGGTGACGTCGTCATCCTCACGCTCCTGCTCTTCGCATCGCGGCACAAGGGCCAGACGGCATCGTTCGGTCGAGCGAGCCGATTGCTGCTCTTCGCAGGCGTCTTCGCCTTCGCGGTGTCGGACAGCGGCTTCGTCTACATGACGAACAACGGCTCCTACGCATCAGGCAGCCTCATCGACATCGGCTGGTTCTGCGCGTTCGCCGCGATCTTCGTGGCCGGCACGATGCGAATTCGCGTCGGGGCGCCGCCGAGCCCCGACGACGATGTGCCCGATCGATTCGCGGTGCTCGTACCGTACGCGCCGGTCGTGCTGGCAGTTGCCCTGGGTGGGCTGGCGCTCGCGTTCGGCGACGGGCTCGAGCGCTTTCTCGAGTGGAACCTGCTGGCGCTGCTCCTGCTTGCCGTGATCCGGCAGGTCGCCGCCCTGCTCGAGAACGTGTCGCTCACCAATCACCTCGAGCAGCGTGTGCAGGAGCGCACTGCCGAGCTCGACCGGAGTGAACAGCGGTTCCGCTCACTGGTCCAGAACAGCAGCGACGTCGTCACGGTCGTCGACGCGAACGGCACGATCACGTACCAGAGTCCCTCGATCGGTCGCGTGTTCGGACACGACAACGAGGCCCTCCTTGGAACGTCCTACTACGACCTCGTGCATCTCGACGACCACGCCGGTCTCGGCGGTCTCATCGACTCGGCGATGCAGCGGCAGGGAACCAACGTCTCGACCCAGTTGCGCATCCGCAGCCGCGATGGCCGGTGGTGTCACGCCGAAGTTCTCGGCAACAGCCTTCTCGATGACGCCGCGGTGGCCGGCATCGTGCTCAACGCGCGCGACGTCACCGAGCGGAAGGCCCTTGAGCAACAGCTCGCCTACCAGGCCTTCCACGACCCCCTCACCGATCTGGCCAACCGGGCGCTGTTCGCAGACCGCGTCGAGCACGCGCTGAAGCAGGCTGCCCGCAGACGGCGCCCGCTCGCGGTGCTGTACTTCGACCTCGACGGATTCAAGGGCATCAACGACACCCTTGGGCATGACGTCGGCGACCTGCTCCTGAAGGAGGTCGCAACGCGCCTGGCCGCCTCGGTGCGCGTCGGGGACACGATCAGCAGGTGGGGCGGCGACGAGTTCGGCATCCTGCTCGAGGAGCTGGCCACGGACGCGGAAGCGAACGCAGCAGCCGAACGCCTCATCGACGTGTTGCGCGAGCCGTTCACGGTGGCGGGCACCGAGGTGTTCATCACCGCCAGCATCGGCATCGTGGTGTCCGAGCTCGGCACCGAGGCGTGCGACGACCTCCTTCGCTACGCGGATCTGGCCATGTACCGGGCCAAGGCAGATCGACCGGGCTCCTATTGCCGTTATGAGCCTGGGATGCAGGCGGGGGTCAAGGCGAGGGTCGAGCTCGACCAGGATCTCCGCCAGGCGATGGAGCGCGACGAGTTGTTCGTCGCCTACCAGCCTCTCGTCGATCTCAGCAGCGGTCGGATCGTCGGCGTCGAGGCGTTGGCTCGCTGGACGCACCCGACACGCGGTCCGATCCCGCCGGTCGAGTTCATCCCGGTCGCAGAGGCCAACGGCCTGATCGTCGGCATCGGGGAGTTCGTCCTTCGGCAGGCCTGCAGGAACGCACGCAAGTGGCGGGCCGCCCACGGCGACGATTTCACGATGAGCGTGAACCTCTCCGCACGCCAGTTGCTGCACGAGCCGCTGGTCGAGACGATTCTTCAGATCCTTCAGGAGACCGAGCTCGATCCGCGCGCGCTCACCTTGGAGATCACCGAGAGCATGCTGATCGACCAGGGTGCGGAGTCGCTCGCGATTCTCCAGACCCTGCGTCAAGTCGGCATCTCCCTCGCGATCGACGACTTCGGCACGGGCTACTCGTCGCTCAGCTACCTCCACCGCTTCCCGGTGGACAGCCTGAAGATCGACCGGTCGTTCATCGAGTTGCTCGGCACCAGCGAGGAGCCAGGCCTGACACGGTCGATCGTGAGGCTCGGTCACGAGCTCGGGCTTCGCACCGTGGCTGAAGGCATCGAGCACGACGAGCAACTCGAGGCGCTCCGAGACCTCGGGTGCTCGCTCGGTCAGGGCTATCTGTTCGCGGTTCCGATGGGTGAGGCGGAGCTCAGCGCTCTGTTGGAGCGATCATCTGTGCTGCGCCCGCACGCGTTGCCACCCGAGACCACGGCTCCGCTGGCGACGGCATCTCGGCGGTAGCTCCATCATCGGGCGATCGCGCGAAGCTCGAGTATGAAGTCGCTTCCTCCAGAGCTCTTCTACACGGGCATCGTCGCCGAGGTGTACGGCCCGCTGCGCTCCGACCCACCGGACGCGCGGATCTACGCCGGGTTCGTGAGGAGGGTCGGTGAGCCGGCGCTCGAGCTCGGCTGCGGCGACGGTGACCCGCTACTCGACCTGGTGGCCGCGGGACTCGACGTCGAAGGTCTCGACTCCTCGCCCGACATGTTGGGCCGTTGTCGCACGGCTGCCGCCGCCCGTGGCCTCGAGGTCGTCCTGCACGAGCAGGCGATGCAGTCGATGGACCTCGATCGTCGCTACCGGTCGATCTATGTCGCCGGACCGACGTTCAACCTCCTGCCCGACGACGACGTGGCGCTGCAGGCCCTCCGCCGGGTCAGCGCCCATCTCGCACCGGTGGAGCCGCGCTCATCCCGCTCTTCATCCCCGAGCCCCTGGCCCCCGAGACGCTCGGCACGGCCCGGTCGTGCACCACTGACGACGGAACCATCCTGCGCGTGACCGCGGTGGGAGAGCACCGCGACGAGCACGCCCGATTGCAGATCACCACGTTGCGCTACGAGGTCGAGGCGGCGGGCGAGACCACGGTGGAAGAACGACCCTGGCTCCTGCACTGGTACTCGCAGGACGATTTCGCCGATCTGGCTCGGACGGCTGGCCTGACCGTCACCAAGCTCCTCGCCCCCGACGGCAGCCCGGCCGACCCGGCCAGCACCACCTTCGCGTTCTGGCTGACCCAGGAGTCCGGCTGACGCTCGGTCACTGCAGGTCCGGCGGGATCCAGTTCGGCGGGCGCTTCTCCATGAAGGCGCGCATGCCCTCGCGGGGTTCGTCCGAGTGGCCGAGCGACCAGAACATCGTCTGGTAGTCGATGGACCCGTACCGCTCGTTGAGCATGCGCTTGACGTGCATGCGTGCCTCGGGCGCGGTGTGCAGCACCTGGGTGGCCGCTTCGCGGGCGGCGTCGCGCAGCTCGTCGTGCGGGACGACGCGGGAGATCACGCCCAGCCGTTGCGCCTCGGCTGCGTCGAACGGTCGGGCCGAGAACAGCAGGTCGCGCGCCACGGCGATGCCGACGTGGGCCGGGAGCACCGCCGCGTAGGTCGCGTCGGGGATGCCGCGCAGCAGTTCGGGAACGCGGAACGTGGCGCGGTCACTGGCGATGGCGATGTCCGCCAGCATCGCGATCAGCAGCCCGCCGGCCTGGCAGATGCCGTTCACCGCCGCGATCACCGGGGCGGGGCTGTCACGGATGGCCAGGAACGGCAGCACGTCGGCTCCCGGCGCGGTCGGCATCGACTCGCCCGGCTCAGAACGACCACCGAGATCGCCGCCGGGCGCGAACACGTCGCCGGTCCCGGTGATGATCAGCGCGGCGAGGTCGGGATCGGTGTTGACGAGCTGCACCGCCCGCTTCAACCCGTAGTACATGGCCGGCGTGAGCGCGTTGCGCGCCGAGGGGCGATCGATCGTGCACCACCCGATCGAGCCCTCGCGCTCGAAGCGCAGCGCCGGTGTCCCGAGGTCGTCAGCCATCAGTCCCGTCTCACAGCTCGAACAACAGGTGATGGCTCAGGTCGCCCTTGAGGTCGACGAACATCGTGCGGGTGTCGAAGCACCACCGACCGTCCACCTGGTGGAACGTGTCGTGGTAGTGGCCGGCGATGATGGGCTGCAACGGCAGCGCATCGGTCTGCTGGAACACGGTGTAGTAGGCCCGCGACGAGGCCGTCCCCGCGTCGTCGTCCACCTCGACCGCGACGTTGGTGGTCACGTGCCGGGTGCGCGGCGTGCCGTCCTCGTGGAGACGAGTCGTGGTCTCGTACAGACGCTGCACCTCTTCGGCGCCCTCGATCATGATGCCGGGTGCGGCCTCGATGCGACCGTTGCGGAAGAGCTCGGCCAGGCCGGCCAGATCGCCGGCGTCGATGCGCTCGGCGTAGGCGTAGACCAGGTTCTCGATCTCGCGGGCGCTGTCGGGCATGGGCCGAGATGCTAGTGACGCGCGGCGCCGACTGCTCCGGGTGACGCGGTCGACGATGAACGCCTGCCCGTGGCCTGGTCGGCCACCGTCGAGGAGTGGGAGCCTGTCACCACCGCCGTCACCTTCGACTGAAAGCACGGACCCATGGCCCCCTTCGGATTCGACTCGACCACCGACGACGTCCTCGACGGGCTCGACCTGACCGACGTCAACATCGTGATCACCGGCACCTCGTCGGGACTCGGGGTCGAGACCGCTCGCGCCCTGTCCGCCCGCGGAGCGACCGTCGTCGGCATCGTCCGCGACCTCGACAAGGCCCGCCGCAACCTCGACGAGGTGGGCGCGACCGGCGTCGATCTCTACGAGGCCGACCTGGCCTCGCTGGCGTCGATCCGCGCCTTCACCGACACCTTCTTCGCCGACGGCCACGACCGCATCGACGTGCTCATCGGCAACGCCGGCATCATGGCCTGCCCGCAGGCGACCACGACCGACGGCTTCGAGATGCAGTTCGGCACCAACCACCTCGGCCACTTCGTGCTGGTCAACCGGCTGCTGCCGCTGCTGCTCACCGGCTCGCCGGCCCGCGTGGTCATGCTCTCGTCCGCCGGCCACCGCTACAGCGACGTCAGCCTCGACGACCCCGGGTTCGAACGCACGCCCTACGACGCCTGGGCGGCCTACGGCCGGGCCAAGACGGCCAACGTCCTGTTCGCCGTCGAGCTGGATCGGCGGCTCCGCGACCGTGGCCTGCGAGCCGCCGCCGTCCATCCCGGGGGCATCATCACCGACCTGGGCCGCCACCTGACCGACGAGACGATGAACGTCCTCATCCAGAACCGCGGCGAGCGACACTTCGAGTGGAAGACCGTGCCGCAGGGCGCGGCCACGTCGGTGTGGGCCGGCTTCGTCGCCGACGCCGACGAGGTGGGCGGCCGCTACTGCGAGGACTGCGCCGTGGCGCCCGTGATCGACGACCCGAACGACTCGCCCGGGGTCATGCGCTACGCCCTCGACCCCGACACCGCGGCCGCGCTGTGGACCACATCCGAGGAGCTCGTCGGCGAGACCTTCGCCCCCTGAGCCCTGGCTAGGGGAACGAGCTGAGCGCCTCGACGGCATCGGCTGCGTCGTCGAGGTCGAGGCGGGGCTCATCGAACCGTCGCACCTCGCGGTAGGTGCGGTCGCGTCCGGCATCGGTGGCGAACCAACCCTGCAGTCGCTCGATGACGGCCTCTCGCAGCGGCAGCGGCATGAGCAGCAGCTCGTCCGGCTCGACGTGCCCGGCGACCAGCAGTCGACCGAGGTCGTAGAGGTCCGACGCCCGTTTCTCGGGCTTGGAGGACGCGCGCAACGACACGGTCGTCGCCTTCATGGCGACCAGACCAGCCGAGCTGGCGACGAATCGGGCCGGTGCGACGGCCATGCGCTCACCCAGCTCCTCGTCGATCGCCACGATGTCGATCGTCTTTGCCGCGTCGTGCGCCCACGTGTGGGCGATGAGGTTGAGCTCGAGGTCGGAGAGGGGTCCGTCATCGGAGAGTTGGCGCACGAGCTCGTCGCTCGACACCGGCGCCACGTCGATGACGTCGAGGTCGAGATGGTCAGCAAAGTGGTACTGACCGCCGCTGACCGAGGTGACCGCCAAGCCGGCGACGGCATCGTGATAGCGCGGGAGGTCGCGGGCGACAGCGTCGAGATCGACCGTCGTGCGATGCGGCGTGCCGACGCGACACATCACCGCCAGGCCGCCGATCAGTCTCAGCTCGGACGGCAGGCGAGCGAGGAGCTCGACCTCGCGATGGGTCGATCCGTCACGCCGCCCCGACAACAGCACCTGGGTCACGACAGCCCCGGAACGATGCCCCAGGACTCGACGATCTCGCGGCCGCGGGCCGGATCGGCCGCCAGACGGAGGGCACACACCAACGGATGGCCCACCCGCCATGGATGGTCGTCGTCGGGTGCCAGGCCCTCGAGCTCGGGCAGCCAGCGCACCGGCGACTGTCGAACCCAGGTGCGGGTGGGCTGCTCGCGGTCGGCCAGGCTACGCGCCCTTCGGACGGCCGCAGCGGTCGGCAGGTAGCACCGCGCGGGCAGGTCGCCGGCTGCCGCGATGTGCGCGCCCCCGAGGGTGGCCGCGCGTTCGTCGACGCGCACCAGCTCGTCGGCGCCCAAACGCGCCGCCAACGCGTCGAGCGCGACGGGCAGTGCCAGCCAGCCGTCGTCGGGCCACCGGCCGGCCGTCTCCCAGAACAGGTCGGGCATGAGAGGCAGATGGGTCCGCGAGCCGATGAGGCCCTGCTCGACGAAGCGCCCGATGAGCTCGTGCGTGGTGCCGACGCTGCGCCCGATTCGTACCGCCTCGCGCCGGGCCGTCACCGGCTCGTCCGGAAAGCACATCGCGGCCAGTGCGATCTCGAGCCCCACCGTCGTCCAGACGTTGCCCGTGGCCGGCCGATCGGCGTCGACTCGTGGCAGCGCCGATTCGATCCGCACGCCCGGCATCCACAGCCGAAGATGGCCCCGACGATCGAGCCAGCCCCATCCCGCCGCGCGCAGCACCTCGCGGCCCGCGTCGCTGATGCGATCCGCGACGACCAGGGCGGGCAGCCGGCTGGGCCCCCCAGCCACGAGGTCGCGCAGGTCGGCCGGGGTGGGGTGAGCCCGCTCGACCAGCTGGGGGACGGTGCGTTGGCCGTCGACCACCAGGACGTCGCCTTCGGCATGGGCACTGAGACCGAGGAGGTTAAGCGCGTCGCTGAGCTCGGCCATCCGGCTCGCCGTGTCTGGTGTTCCTGCCGTCACGAACATCGAACAAAGTGTACCGACCGTTGAACAGAAAGGCAATGTACTCTGTTCCTGCCGTCACAAACACAGAACACGGTTGACGAAGGGCCGTTCAGGGTGGCCGGGGTGCGAGGAAGGCGGCGACCGCGGCCTTGTGCTCGGCCGTCTCGTAGCCGAGGCGGAGCAGCTCGGCCTCGCGACGCTGCACAGCCCGCAGGTCGGTGTCGTTGGCGTTGTCGGTGAGCAGCTGCTTGATCCACCGCACGGCCTGCGGCGGGTTCTCGGCGTAGGACCGGGCGCGGGCGAGGGCGACCTCGAGCACGTCGTCGACGGTGGCGAGCTCGTCGGCCAGGCCGAGCGCCACCGCCTCGGCGCCCTCGACCGTCCGCCCCGACAGCATGAGGTCCGACGCGGCGCCCCAGCCGCAGCGCATCGGCAGGTACGTCGTGCTGGCCAGCTCGGGCACGAGGCCGAGCTTCACGAACCGGATGCTGAGCTTGGCGCCCTCGGCCACCACGATCCGGTCGAACGGCAGGATCATCGTGAGCCCGACGCCGATGCACGCCCCGTTGACCGCGGCGACGAGCGGCTTGCTCGATCGCAGCAGCTCGACCCAGTCGCGCCGGCGAGCCGGCACGGCGGCCGCGGCGTCGCCGTGGATCTGCGCGTCGAACACCGCGCTCATGTCGGCCCCCGCGCAGAAACCCCGTCCCGCGCCGGTGACGACGATGGCGCCGACATTCGCATCAGCGTCAGCCGCCTCGATGGCGTCGCTCAGCTCGGCGCCCATCTGCGGCGTCCACGCGTTGAGCTTCTCGGGCCGGTTCAGCGTGAGCAGGGCGATGTCGTCGCGCTGCTCGACCAGGATCTGCTCGTCGCTCACCTGCGCACGCTCCGCGCCCCCAACCTGCTCTACGCCTCGCGGCAGAACTGGGCGATGCTCGCCGCCGTCTCGCGGCTGACGTCGGGACAGGCGATCGAGAAGATCTCGGTGCCGTGGATCGTGCCCAGCACCATCCGTCCGCGCGCCGGCACGCCAGCCCGCTGGAGCAGCCGGTAGAACTCGATGCCCTCGTCCCGCAGCGGATCGCACTCGTTCACGCTGATGACCGTGGGCACCAGCCCGGCGACGTCCTCCTCGGTGGCGAACGACGGCCAGGCCAGCGGGTTGCCGGCCTCGTAGGCCTCGATCCCGTAGCCGATCATCCCGCGGTTGTTGTGCAGGTCGAGCAGGAGCCCGTTGTTCTCGGTCGACGACGGGAACCGATCCTGCGGCCAACTGCCGGCGATGTACGGGCACATCGCGTAGAGCCCGCGGATCAGGCCGAGGTCGCCGTCCTGCTTGAGCTTGAGCCCGGTCGCCAGCGTGAGGTTGCCGCCGCCGCTCTCACCTGCCACGACGATGTGGTCCGCATCGATCCCGAGCTCGGCGGCGTGCGCGTGCACCCACTTCAGACCCGAGACGCAGTCGTTGAGCCCGGCCGGGAACGGCTCGACCTCGGGCGCCGACGACGGGGTCACGCAGTTGCGGAAGTCGACCATGGCCACCGCCACGCCCTGGTTGGCGATGATGCGCCCCCACGAGCGGTACAGGCCGAGGAAGCACGACATCGACGACATCCCGCCCCCGTGGATGTAGTACACGCACGGCAACGGTTCCTCGGACTCCGGCCGGATCAGCTGGATCTTGATCGTGTTGCCGTCGGGCTGCGACGTGAACTCGACCGTCGAGATGTCGAGGCCCGCGGAGGGCGCGATCGTCTCGTCGTCGATCAGGTCGAACATCGCCATCGCCGCCTCGGCGGCCGCGATGGCCTCGGGCTGGTTCACCTCTTTGAGCAGCATCTCGCGGTCCGCGATGTCGTCCTGCGTCATGGACGGGAACCCGCCCATCAGCGCCTTGATCCGCGGATCGATGCGTGGATCGTCGTTGATGCTGGCCATCGGTACCCCCAAGTCATGTCGGCGAGACGTCGCCGACCGCGTCCGAGACGAACGACCGGCAGTCTCCCACAGCGCCTCCGGCTCGACACGAGGGCCCGCGTTGACTAGCGGTCGCGCCGCGATGACGCGACCGTGAACTGTTCGTGAACGACGACAAAGTCGAGATGACGCCGTGTGGAAATCCGGCCGAAACACCGGACACTTACGGTGAGCTTCTCGACCCCCGGGACGGTGCGCCATGCCCGACGATGTCCGACCGATCCAATCATGCGGTGGCGGTTTGCGCGAGGTGCTGTTCGGGGTGGGCGCGCCGCTGTGCCGGCGGATGTTCCACTTGAGCGTCGAAGGCAAGGAGCACCTGCCGTCCGCCGGTGCCGCCATCATCGCCGCCAACCACGTCTCGTTCTTCGACTCGGTGGCGCTCGCGGTCGCCATCCCCCGCCCGCTCCGCTTCATCGGCAAGGCCGAGTACCTGGACAGCTGGAAGACGCGCCGGCTGTTCCCGGCGCTGGGGATGGTGCCGGTCGACCGCGACAGCCCGCGCCAGGCCTACGGCGCGCTGGAGGTCGCGGCCCGGGTGCTCGAGGCCGACGAGCTGTTCGCCATCTACCCCGAGGGCACCCGCTCGTCGGACGGCACCTTGGGCGAGGGCCACGCCGGCGTCGGGCACCTGAGCGTGACGACCGGAGCGCCTGTCATCCCGGCCGGCATCGTCGGCACCGACCGGATCCAGCCGCGTGGTGCTCGCGTGCCCCACCCGTCCGGTACCGCCACGGTGCGGTTCGGTGCGCCGATCGAACCGGGCGACTACGAGGGCAGCCGCCGCGATCGCCGCCGGAGCATCACCGGCGACGTGATGGCTGCGATCGGCCAGCTGTCGGAACGACGACCAGCGACGGCATGACGGCACGGCCGACCGCCATCGCGGACGAGTGCCTCTACGGTGAGGGCGTGGCTCAACCCCGCGCCCTGGCGCCGCTGGATCCCGATCGGTCGCTGCGGTTGGTCATCGGGTGCGAGTTCGACCTCCGTGCGCCCGTCGCCACCACCGCCGTGCTGCAGGTCGCGCCCCACGGACAGATCGAGGCCGTGCTCGACGACGAGACGTGGGACACCGTCGCCGACCACCACCTGTACTTCGACCTGCACTTCAACCGGTGCGAGCGGTTCGTGGTTCCGGCCGGCGAGTCGAGCATCGGCTACCGCGCCGAGGTGTCGACGAGCGCCGGCGCCGACGAGATCGTGCCCGATGCGCGTGAGACCCCGCCCGACGAGCTGCCCGACGACCTGCTGCGATGGCTGATGCCCAGTCGCTTCAGCCAGCCCGACGAGCTGGGCTTCGACGCCTGGGAGATCTTCGGATCGGTCGAGCCGGGGTGGGGTCGCGTGCAGGCGGTGTGCGACTTCGTGCACGGGCACCTCGACTACGTGCCGGGCTCGTCGAACCCGTGGACCACCGCGGCCGACGCCTACCGCTCGCGCCAGGGCGTCTGCCGCGACTTCGCCCACCTCGCCATCACCTTCTGCCGGGCCCTCAACATCCCCGCCCGCTACGTGTTCGGCTACATCCCCGACATCGGGGTCCCGCTGCCCGACGAGCCGATGGACTTCTCCGCCTGGTTCGAGGTGTTCCTCTCGGGTCGCTGGCACACCTTCGACGCCCGCCTCAACCAGCCCCGGATCGGGCGGGTCGTCGTCGGCCGGGGCCGCGACGCCATCGACGTCGCCATGATGACCACCCTCGGCGCCGTCGAGCTGCTCGGCTTCCGCGTCCAGGCCGACCAGCTGTGAGCATCTGATAGCGTATCCACTATCAAGCGGGCTACGATGAACGCATGGATGCAGCGCTCTCGTTGCGACGGGCCCGGCGGCGGATCGGACTGACCCAGCGCGCCCTGGCCCTGGCCACCGGGGTGGCCCAGCCGACGATCGCCCGCATCGAGCGGGGCATCGAGGAGCCACGGGTCGGCACTCTCAACACCCTGCTCGAGGCCTGCGGTCACCGCCTCGAACTGCAGGCCGCGGGGGGCGAGGGCCTCGACCGCACGGCGATCCGCGAGCTGCTCGCACTCACACCCGCCCAACGGGCGGTGCTCGCCACTGCCGAGGGACGCGCCCTGGCCGAGATCCCGATCGGCGCGCTCGCGGCTCGCGCCGAGCGGTCCCGATGACCGGCGCCCCATACGATCCGCTCCGTGCCTTGCGCGTGCTGCTCGCCCACGAGGTCGACTTCGTCGTCATCGGGGGGTTCGCGGCGCGATTGTGGGGGTCGCCGACGGTCACCAACGACCTCGATATCTGCGCCGCCTGGGACGGCGCGAACCTCGAGCGCCTCGCAGCCGCCCTGCGCGAGCTCGACGCTCGGCTGCGCGGTGCGCCAGACGACGTTGTGTTCCTACTCGACGCGCGGACCTTGGCGAACGGTCTGAACTTCACCTTCGCCACCACGGCGGGGGGGCTCGACGTGCTGGCCGCGCCGACCGGAGGCTTCGACTACCCGACGCTCCGCGAGGCCGCGACATCGATCGATCTCGGATCGCTCGTGGTCGACGTCGTCGATCTCGACGATCTCATCGCTATGAAGCGAGCGGCGGGTCGACCGAAGGATCGCATCGAGGTCGAGGTGCTCGAGGCCGTCCGCGACGAACGCCGGCGCTGATGGGGTCGCCCGACGGCCGCTAGGTTGCCGGCCATGAGCCGGTTCACCAACGCCGCCGATCGCGTGGCGGCGGGCGCCGATCACCACGACGAGGCGCGGGCCCTCGTGGCGGACATGACCACCGACGAGAAGCTGGGGTGCCTCGACGGCGACATCCCGTTCTGGGCTGGCCTCGTGGACATGGGGGGCACCGGCTACGGCGAGCACGTGTGGCCGGCCGCCTCGGTCGAGCGCCTGGGCATCCCCGGCATCGCCTTCAGCGACGGCCCGCGGGGGTGCGTGATCGGCCACGCCACGGCTTTTCCCGTGTCGATGGCCCGCGGCGCCACCTTCGATCCCGCGCTCGAAGAGCGCGTCGGCGATGCCATCGGCGCGGAGCTGGCGGCCCACGGCGCCACCTACACGGGCGCGGTGTGCATGAACCTGCTGCGCCACCCGGCCTGGGGCCGGGCGCAGGAGACCTACGGCGAAGATCCGCACCACGTGGGCGAGATGGCCGCCGCGCTCACCCGCGGCCTGCAGCGGTGGGTGCTGGCATGCATGAAGCACTTCGCCCTCAACTCGATGGAGAACGCCCGCTTCACGGTCGACGTCACCGTCGACCAGCGGGCGCTGCACGAGGTCTACCTGCCCCACTTCAAGCGCGTGGCCGACGAGGGCGTGGCCAGCGTGATGAGCGCGTACAACTCGGTCAACGGCGAGTGGTGCGGCGAGAACCGCACGTTGCTCGTCGACATCCTGCGCGACGAGTGGAGTTGGGACGGCTTCGTCACGTCCGACTTCGTGTTCGGCGTGCGCGACGCGGTGAAATCGGTCGGAGCCGGATTGAACATCGAGATGCCGTTCCGCCAGCTGCGGGCGACGACGCTGCCCGCCGCCCTCGACGATGGCTCGCTCCGCGAGGAAGACGTCGACGCGCGCGCGATCGAGACGGTGGCAACGCTCCTGCGGTTCTGGCCGGTGATCGGTCGGCCCGCGCCGCCGCGTTCGGTCGTCCTGAGCAACGAGCACCGCGCGCTGGCGCGCGAGGTGGCCGTCCGCTCGACGGTGCTGCTGCGCAACGACGGCGCCCTGCTGCCGATCGACCCGTCGACCCTGACGCGGGTCGCGGTGGTCGGACACCTGGCCGCGGTCCCGAACCTCGGCGACGGCGGATCGAGCGACGTCCATCCGCCGCGCGACGTGATCGTCACGCCGCTCGAGGGGCTGCGGGCCGGATTGCCGGGCGTCGAGGTCGTGCACGCCGACACCGATCCCACCGTGGTCGACGGCGCGGAGGTGGCCGTGGTCGTGGTCGGGCTGACCCGGGCGGACGAGGGCGAGTACCTCGAAGGCGCCACCGGTCCCGAGCTCATGGCCCTGTTCCCGCCCGCCGACGACCCGATCGTGGGCTCGGCCGTGGCGTCGCCCGACGTCGAGCGGTTCCGGCGCCCCGACGACCTGGCCGAGCGCTTCGCCTCGGGCGGTGACCGGCGGACGCTGCGCCTGTCGCCCGACGACGAGTCGCTGATCGCGGCTGTCGCCGCCCGTCACGACCGGACGGTGGTGGTGGTGATGGGCGGGAGCGCGGTCGTCATGCCGTGGATCGACACCGTGCCGGCGACGCTCATGGTCTGGTACCCCGGTCTGGAGGGCGGCCACGCCCTGGCCGACATCCTCACCGGTCGCCATGAGCCCGGCGGTCGCCTGCCCTTCGCCATCCCCACCGACGAGTCGCACCTGGTGCCGTTCCATCCCGACGCCACGGCCGAGACCTACGACCTCTTCCACGGGCAGTGGTTGCTCGATCGTGACGGTCGCCAGCCGGCGTTCGCGTTCGGCTTCGGTCTCGGCTACACCGACCTCGTGCTCGACGGGGCCGAGATCGAGACCGGGCCGAGCGGGTGGACGGTCCACACGACCGTGCGGAACCAGGAACCGCGCGAAGGCTCGACGGTGGTGCAGGTCTACGCCGGCCTGCCTGCCTCCCAGTGGGATCGACCGGCGCGGCGACTGGTGGGGTTCGCCCGGGTGGACGTCGGGGCCGACGCGTCCGTCGAGGTCGCGGTGCCGTTCGGGCTCGACGCCCTGGCGATCCGGGACGGAGGCCGATGGATCCACGAGCCGGGTACCTATGCGATCGACGTCGGGCTCATGGCCAACGACCCCGACCGCGTCGAGCTCACGCTTCAGGTCTGACCAGGGTCACGAGCCGGAGCCGCGGTCGCGTCGCAGGCGGCGGCGCCAGCCCGAGGGTTCGGGCGCCGGTGCCGACGGATTCGGCCTGGGGCGCAGGCGAACCTTTCCAGAGGCCGCGTCGTCGACGTCGATGACCGGCGCCAGTAGAACGATCAGATCTTCGTGCGAGGTGCCGTAGACGCTGGCGACGAACACGCCCAACTGCTTCTCGAGCTCGGCCTGATCGTCGACCCAGAGGGCGATGAGCACATCGACGGCCATGGTCGCCAGCCCGACGTCGATGGCGAGCATCTCCTCGAGCACCCTCTCGGCATCACGCGGATAGGGCAGGGGATCGGGAGGCAGCGAGTCGGGGGCATCCTTCAGCTCGCGGTAGATGCGGTCGGGCCTCGCACCCAGCTCGGTGAGCACGGCCACCGCCGTGCTGTCGACGTGGATGATGCCGAGCAGCACGTCCACGGGCGCGACCCGCGTCTCCGGCTCGGTGCCCGATTCGAGCGTCGACCACTCGAGGGCCCGCATCGCTGACGCGCTGAAGTCGAGGTGGCTCGGACGGGATGGGCGCTCGGGCGTGACGACGGCGCACACCCGCGCCCGAGCCTGCCTGAGCGTCACGTTGTGGAGGGCGAAGGCCCGGGCGACCACGGCGTCGTCGCTCTCGAGGAGAGCGAGGAGGAGGTGCTCGGTTCCGACCTGGCGGTGCCCGAGCTCGCAGGCGTGGTCGCGGGATCGACAGATGACCCGGACCGCCTCGTCGGTGAATCGTTCGAGCACCCGACAAGTATTCCGCTCGGGCCGTCCGGGCGCCGGAGCGTCGCGCGCTAGGAGGGGCTCGTGCGGAGCCGGAAGCGGGCGCCGGCGGGGTCGGCGGCCTGGGCCAGGCGACCGTACGGGGTGTCCTGGGCGTCGGCCACGACCGCACCACCCAGCGCCGTGACCTGGGCGAGAGCGGCGTCGACGTCGTCGACCTCCCAGTACACCGCCCAATGGGGCGCTTCCGAGCCGGGCAGGAAGGCCGTGGCGTCCATGATCCCGGCCAGGTCCTCGCCACCCGCGGGGTCGCGCATCGTGGTGTAGCGGAACTCGTCGGTGTCGCCGATCGAGGTCGACTCCAGATGGAACACCGACTGGTAGAAGGCCACCGCGCCGGCGTGGTCCCGCGTGTGCAGCTCGAACCAGCTGGGCGTCCCGTGCTCGCCGAGCACGGTGAAGCCCGGGAAGGTCCCGGCCTGCCACGCGCCGACGGGTGCGCCGGTCGGGTCGATCATCACGCACTGCTGGCCGAGGTCGGCCACCGCCATGACCTCGGCGACGATCTGGGCGCCGGCCGCGGCGGCGGACTCGACCGTCTTGGCGATGTCGTCGGTGGCCAGATAGATCTTCCACGCGTCGTCGGCCTTCATGTCACCCATGTCGCCCATGCCACCGGCCACCGGCACGCCGTCGCGCGTGAACATGAAGTAGCCGCCGAACTCGGCATTCGGTTCCTGGGCCTCCCACCCGAGGAGCGCGCCGTAGAAGGCACCGCTGCCCTCGACGTCAGAGGTCCACAGGTCGGTCCAGCAGGGGGCGCCGATGGGGGCGGCCGATCGAGTCGTCATGTCAGTCCTCCGACGGCGGCGGAGGAGGAGGCCAGTTGGACAGCCTGTCGTTGGCTTTGGCGCTGGCGGACTGGAGCTTCTCGCCGAGCTCGTCCGCCTTGGCCGCACCCGGCGCGGACCCGGTTTCGTCATCGTCCGACTCGCCGCCGTCGCCGTCGGTCAGGTCGATGACCTGGTTACCCTCGGTCGCCTCGGTTGGTGGGGACAGGTCGAGTTGGGCCTGCTCGTCGTGCACCGCCTTCATCGAATCCTGGATGCTGGCCAGCTCGGACAGGCTGGCCGTCGACCGCTGGATGTTGTTCGACAGCTCGCGCTCGGCATCGGCGAACAGCTGCTTCGACCGAGCCAACAGCTCGGCTGTCGTGTCGCGGTTGCTCGTCGCCTCGGCGTGCAGCTCGGCCTTCCTGGCCTCTGCATAGACATCGGCCTCTTGGCGGATCGTGCGATCGCGCTCGCGCGCCTGCTCGAGCAGCGCGGTGGCTTCGGCCAGCAGCTCACTCGCTTCGCGGGTCTGCGCCTGGCTGTGCTCGTCCGCCTCGGCCGAGCGAGCCGCGGCCGCGTGCTCAGCCTCGGCCGTCGCCTCGTCGACCCGGGTCTTCGCCGCCGCTTCGGCTTCGTCTCGTATGGTCTTGGCGGCGGCTTCGGCTTCGTCGCGCATGGCCTTCGCCGCCGCATCGGCTTCGTCGGCCTTCGCCTGGGCGGCCGCCTCGGCCTCGTCATGCCTCGTGCTCGCCGCCGTCTCGGCGTCGGCGAGCAGCGCCGCGGCCTTGGCCGTCGCCTCGTCGATGCGAGCAGTCGCCTTCTGTTCGGCCTCGGCCTGCAGGCGCGCGGCCGACTCGTGGGTGGTGCGCAGGACCGCGGCGATCTCGTCGGCCATCACGTCGAACCGGTCCTCACCCTCGACCGGTGTCGGCTCGCGGTCGATCTCGTCGACGACCTCGCCCACGACCTCGTCGAGCGAGTCGTGCGCGTTCTGATCGCCCCCGGAGTCGCCCTCGGAGTTCTTATCGTCCTTCGCCCTGTGGATTCGTATGTGCGACTTGTAACACATCCTCAAATTCTCTGCTCGTGAGAAGCCCTCATCTGGCGCGCACCTTGCGGATCGCGCACCGGAGCAGGGAGCCGCGGAGTGGGCTACGTTGCGCTCCGCAGGCCGCGGAAGGGGGAGTTCCGATGCCGAACGTCATTGGCGTGGCGGGACAACGTTTCTTTGCCGATCCGACTCCGGCGGCGGACGAGACGTCGTTCCAGGTGACCAACACGGACGCCAGCTACTACGACTCGCCGTACTACCGGTTGCACCAGAGCCAGCTCGAGCCGGTGCCGCCGCCGAGCGTCATCCCGCCGCGCGTCGACTTCGCCGACGTCGCGGGCCCGGTTCTGCTGGCCCCCATCACCGCGGCCCAGCGCATCGTCTTCCACGCGGTGGGCGACACGGGCGCGGCCAAGGTGAACCGCAGCCAGTCCGCGGCGACCGCGCTGGCCCATCAGGCACGCGTGGCCGACGCCATGGCGGCCGAGGTCCAGGCCGGGGGCACAGCCGGTCCGGCCTTCTTCTTCCACCTGGGCGACATCATCTACAACTTCGGCGAGGACGCCTACTACTACGACCAGTTCTACGAGCCGTACCGCACCTACGACCGGCCGATCTTCGCCATCCCCGGCAACCACGACGCCGTCGTCGTCTACGGCGGACCCGACGGCAAGACGCCCACCGCGCCGACCTTGACCGGCTTCCTGCGCAACTTCTGCACGCCGACGCCGGGCCCGTCGCCCGACTCGGGATCGCTGGTGCGCAGCACGATGACCCAGCCCGGTCCCTACTTCACCCTCGACGCGCCGTTCGTATCGATCATCGGCCTCTACACGAACGTGCTCGAGGACCGCGGCGTCATCTCGAGCCAGAACGGCACCTACCCGACCGTCGGCGACGACCAGCTCACCTACCTCACCAACGAGCTCGAACGGTTGGCGCCCATGCGCGCCAACCGCGAGCGTGCCGTGGTCATCGCGTGCCACCACCCGCCGCTGTCGGTCGACGTGAAGCACGGCGGCACCACCGGCCTCGGCCAGGACATCGACTCGGCCTGCCAGGCCGCCGGGCTCTGGCCCGACGCCGTGCTGTCGGGCCACGCCCACCTCTACCAGCGCTTCACCCGCGCCACCCCGGACGGCCGACAGATCCCCTACGTCGTGTGCGGCAGCGGAGGGTTCTCGGCCACGCCGCCCCGGGCCGGATGCCCGCCCGCCGGCACGGTCATCGGCGAGGTGACGCTTGCCGTCGATCCGATCGTCGAGTTCGGCTTCTTGAACCTGGCCGTCGACCTGGGGGCGAAGCCGCCGACGCTCGCGATCGAGTTCCGCACCCCGGCGCTCGACGCGAACGGCCACCTGGTCACCACCACGAAGGACACGGTGACCGTCGACCTGACCGCCCACACCGTCGCTCCGCCCGCGCCGGCGCCGCCCGCCCCCGTCCCGAAGAAGGCGGCCAAGAAGGCGACCAAGAAGACGGGCGCCGCCGCCGCTAAGAAGGCGCCGAAGAAGGCGCCCGGTGGCGCGGGCAAGAAGTCGGCCAAGAAGCGCTAGCTAGAGCTGGCTGATCCGCTTCTGGTACCAGATGGTGGTCACCACGAACCCGTCGAGGAACCCGGCGATCACGAAGGTGAACAGGATGGCGCCGGCCATGACCTTGGCCGAGTTGCCGGGGACACCGCCGATGGCGGGAGCCAGGCCGAGCGCCACCGAGTTGATCAGCGTGCCGATCGGGCCGCCGAGGTGCGTGAGCTGCACCAGGCCCGCGCCCAACAGCAGCTTGGTCAACCAGTCGCTCACCTCGGCCAGGTTCGAGCTCGGGGTGTAGGCCGGCGCGTCGGACTGCTGGCGCAGCTGGCCCGACGACACCACCCGTGGCACGCCGAACAAGAAGCCGATGAGGCAGCCCGACACGAGTGCGGCGAGACCGGTGAGCATGCCGACCGCCACGTACTTGGGCGTCGTGGTGAACCGGAAGATCCAGACGGCTCCGATCAGCGGCAGGCCGAGGGCCAGCAGGGCGAGCCAGAACGTGACCTGGCCGAGCTCGGCGGGCCAGCGCTTCCACCACGGACCACCCGGGTCGACGACGAGCGACAACGTCGACGTGGCGACGGTCGGGGGCGTGGCCGAATCGGTCACCGACACCGTGAACGCGAACGACCCCGCCCGCGTCGGCGTGCCCGCGATCGTGCCGCGATCGCTGATGTGCAGACCCGGAGGCAACGTCGAGTCGTCGTCGAGCTTCCAGCTGTAGCTCGACGTCCCGCCCGTCGCGCTGAGCGATGTCGAATAGGTCTGGTCGACCGCTGCGTTCGGCAACGCCGACGTGATCGTCGGAGCCATCCTCGCCACCCCGCCTTCATGTCCTGCCCGCCCTTCGAGCATACGAGATGCCCGCCGACCCGCCTAGGGGTCAATCTCACCGGGGGAGAGGATCAGACCTCCACGGCCGCGGCCGCGAACTGCGCGTTGTAGAGGTTGTAGTACGCGCCACCGGCGGCGAGCAGCTCCTCGTGGTTGCCCTGCTCGACGATCTGGCCGTGCTCCATGACCAGGATCGTGTCGGCGTCGCGGATGGTCGACAGCCGGTGGGCGATCACGAAGCTCGTGCGGTTCGAGCGCAACGCGGCCATGGCCTGCTGGATGAGCACCTCGGTGCGCGTGTCGACCGAGCTGGTGGCCTCGTCGAGGATCAGGATCGTCGGGTTGGCCAGGAAGGCCCGGGCGATGGTGAGCAGCTGCTTCTCGCCGGCGCTGACCGTGCCGCCCTCGTCGTCGAGCACGGTGTCGTAGCCGAGGGAGAGGGAGTGCACGAACCGGTCGACGTAGGTGGCCCGCGCCGCTTCGAGGATCTGCTCCTCGGTGGCGTCGAGGTTGCCGTAGGCGATGTTCTCGCGGATGGTGCCGCCGAACAGCCACGTGTCCTGCAGCACCATCCCGATGTTCGAGCGCAGGTCGCGCCGGCGCATCTTCGAGATGTCCTGGCCGTCGAGGCGGATGGCCCCGCCGTCGAGCTCGTAGAAGCGCATGATGAGGTTGACCAGCGTGGTCTTGCCGGCGCCGGTCGGACCGACGATGGCCACGGTCTCGCCCGGCTCGGCGACGAGCGACAGGTCCTCGATGAGCGGGTTGTCGGGGTCGTAGGAGAAGCGGACGTGGTCGAACTCGACGCGACCCTTGGGGCTCTCGTCGAGCAGCGGCGCGAGGTCGTCGGGGCTCTGCTCCTCGGCGTCGAGCAGCTGGAAGACGCGCTCGGCCGAGGCGATGCCCGACTGCAGCACGTTGGCCATCGACGCCAGCTGGGTGATGGGCTGGGTGAACTGGCGTGAGTACTGGATGAACGCCTGCACGTCGCCGATGCTCAGCTGGCCCGACGCCACCCGCAGCCCGCCGACCACCGCGATGATCACGTAGTTCAGGTTGCCGAGGAAGGTCATGGCCGGCTGGATGATCCCCGAGATGAACTGCGCTCCGAAGCTGGCCTCGTAGAGCTCTTCGTTCTTCTCGTTGAAGCGCGCCTCGACGTCGCGTTGACGCCCGAAGACCTTGACCAGGGCGTGGCCGGTGAAGGCCTCTTCGACCTGCGCGTTGAGCGTGCCGGTGTGGGTCCACTGCTCGACGAAGCGGGCCTTGGACCGGCGGGCGATGAACTTGATGGTCAGCAGCGACACCGGGATGGTGACCAGCGCCACGCACGCCAGCAGCGGCGAGATGGTGAACATCATGATCATCACGCCGAAGATGGTCAGCGTCGAGGTCAGCATCTGGCTGAGCGTCTGCTGCAGGCTCTGGGCCACGTTGTCGATGTCGTTGGTCACCCGGCTGAGCAGATCGCCTCGCGGCTGGCGGTCGACGTAGCTGAGCGGCAGCCGGTTGAGCTTGTCCTCGACCTGGGCCCGCAGCCGGTACATCGAGCGCTGCACCACGCCGGCCAGCACGAAGCCCTGCAGGTAGGCCAGCACGGCCGACACGACGTAGAGGCCGAGCACGAACAGCAGCGTGTTGCGAAGGTGCGTGTAGTTGATGCCGGCCGGGCTCTGGACCCCGGCGATGATGATGTTGGTGGCGTTGCCCAGGATCTTGGGGCCGAGCACGTACAGGAACACGCTGACCACGGCCATCATGAGCACGCCGATCAGGCCGATGCGCTCGGGGGCCAGCTGCGAGGCCAGGCGCAGGCTCGAGTTCTTGAAGTCCTCGGAGCGCTCGACGGGCATGCCGGCGGCGCCCATGCGCCCGGCGAAGGCGCCGCGCGACTCGGAGGCGGGTGCCTTGGTCGGGACCTTGCCGTCGTCGACGGGGTCGACGCCGTCGATGTCGTCGTCGCTCATGCCGCCTCCTCCGCCGTGAGCTGCGAGGAGACGATCTCGGCGTAGGTGGGACAGGTCGCCAACAGCTCGCGGTGCGTGCCGAGCCCGACCTCGCGACCGTCCTCGAGCACCAGGATCTGATCGGCGTTGATGATGGTCGACACGCGCTGGGCCACGATCAGCACCGTGGCCTCGGCCACGACGGGAGCCAGCGCGGCGCGCAGCCGCGCGTCGGTGGCCAGGTCGAGCGCCGAGAACGAGTCGTCGAAGAGGAAGATGCCGGGCTGGCGCACCACGGCGCGGGCGATGGCCAGGCGTTGGCGTTGCCCGCCCGACACGTTCGAGCCGCCCTGGGCGATGCGGGCGTCGAGACCGCCCGGCATGGCCGCCACGAAGTCACGCGCCTGGGCCACCTCGAGCGCGTGCCACAGCTGCTCGTCGGTGGCTTCGGGATCGGCGTAGCGCAGGTTCGAGGCGACGGTGCCCGAGAAGAGATAGGGCTTCTGGGGGACCAGGCCGATGCGGCTCCACAGCAGCTCGGGTTCGATCTCGCGGACGTCGACGCCGTCGACCACCACCTGGCCGGTGGTGGCGTCGAACAGCCGGGGGATCAGGTTGAGCAGCGTGGTCTTGCCCGAGCCGGTGCTGCCGATGATGGCGGTGGTCTGGCCGGGGCGGGCCGTGAGCGTGATGTCGGTGAGCACGGGTGCCTCGGCGCCCGGGTAGTGGAAGCCGACGCCGCGCAGCTGCAGGCTGCCGCGGGTCGGAAGCTCGGTGACGGCGTCGTCGGCGGTGACGACCGACGAGTCGGTGTCGAGCACCTCTTTGATGCGGACCGCGCAGACCGACGCGCGGGGCCACAGCACGGCGACGAAGGTGGCCATCATCACCGACATGAGGATCTGCACGAGGTAGCTGAGGAAGGCGATGAGCGCGCCGACCTGCATCTGGCCGTTGCCGATGCGGTAGCCGCCGATCCAGACCGCGGCCACGCTCGATGCGTTGAGGATGAGCAGCACGGTGGGGAACATGAAGGCCATCAACCGGCCGGCCCGCAGCGAGGTGGCGGTCAGGTCGTCGTTGGCCACCGCGAAGCGATCGACCTCTTCGGGCTCACGGATGAACGCCCGCACGACCCGCAGGCCGGTGATCTGCTCGCGCAGCACCTGGTTGACGCGGTCGATGCGCTCTTGCATGAACTGGAACTGGGGGACCATCCGCACGATCACCAGGCCGACGCTGATCACCAGGATCGGGATGGCCGCCACCAGGATGAGCGAGAGCGGCCCGTCCTCGTGGATGGCCAGGATGGTGCCGCCCACGATGGTGATCGGGGCGGCGACGAACAGCGTGCACATCATGACCACGAGGATCTGCACCTGGGTCACGTCGTTGGTGATGCGGGTGATGAGCGACGGCGCGCCGAAGTGGCCGACCTCCTGGGCCGAGTAGCTGGTGACCCGGTGGAACAGGCCGCCGCGCACGTCGCGCCCGAAGGCCATGGCCGCCTTGGCCCCGTAGTAGGTGGCCCAGATGGCGAACACGACCTGCACCATCGTGATGCCGAGCATCACCGCGCCCAACCGCACGATGTAGCCGGTGTTGTTCTTGAGGATGCCGTTGTCGATGATGTCGGAGTTGAGGGTGGGCAGCAGCAGCGTGCACATGACCTGGATGAACTGCAGGCCGAGCACCGCGAACAGCAGCTTCTTGTACGGGAAGAGATAGGTGCGGAACAGGCGGATCAGCATCGGAGGTCGACCCCCGTCGGTTCGTTGCGGATGCCGTCGAGCAGCAGCGACACGATCTCGCCCGGAGCCAGCGGCTCGTCGGCCAGCGCCGGATGGCTGGCCGCGAAGATCAGGCCTCGGAACAGCTGGGCCGAGGCGTGCGGATCGCGGCGCAGCTGGTCGCGGTCGGGCTCGAACAGCTCTGCGAGGGCGGTGGAGTTCGGCGGCCGGTGCTTCTCGCCGGCCGGACGCACGCTCTCGGGTGGCTTGGTCATGCCCACGGCGGCCATCAGCTGCCAGATGGCCTCGACGCGGTGCTGGATGATCTCGGCGGCCAGGCCGAGGCGGTGCTCGAGGTCGAGCGTGCGGTCGATGGACCGCAGGGCCTCGTCGACGGGCACCGGGTCGAACGCCGTCTCGATGGCGGCCTCGATGAGCGCCTCCTTGTCGGGGAAGACCCGGAAGATGGTGCCCTCGGCGATGCCGGCGGCCTCGGCGATCTGGCGCGTCGACACCATCGCACCGTGGGCGATGAGCAGGGGGATGGTGGCCGACACGATGGCGGCCCGGCGCTCGTCGGGCGGCAGCGGAGCGGCCCGGTGCCGGCCGTCGGTCTCGGGGGCCAGGGCGGTCGGTCCGACGCCGGCCGGCGCGGTGGTGGGGGACGGGGTCACCGTTCGATCCTATATGAGTGAGTGCTCACTCACACCCCGGTCGGTGCCATTTTTCGACCCGGAAAGGGCGTGAGGTCCGCTAGGTCGAGCCGTCGGCGATCTGGCGCTCGAGCTCGGCCATCCGTTCCCGCAGCACGGCGGAGGTCGCCTCGAGCTCGGCGGCCGGCTCGGGACGGCCCGACTGGCGTTCCTGCGCGGCGAGGGCCACGGCGTAGGCCTCGAGTTGGCTGGCGGTCCTCAGCTCCTGCACCGCGAGGTGCAGCACGTCGACCTCGCTGAGGACGGTGGGCGTGTGCGGCACGTGCGCAGGCTCGACCGCGAAGCGGTCGGGGTCGTCCTCGGTGACGAGCCCGTGGATCGGACCGGTCGGTGCGTCGCGGCCCTTTGCGGGTTCGTCGAGATCCACGAGCCACGTGCCCACCGGCAGGTGAGTCCGGACGAGGTCGGCGGTGGCCTGGGAGAGCAGGGTCCTGCCCTCCGGCGCTCGGTCGCGCAGGCGACGGACTCGGCTGAGGACGGGTCCGGAGTACGAGCCGTCGCGCCGCTCGGCCATGCCGCTGTCGAGCCCGGCCCGCAGCTTCAGGACGACCCCGTTCGGCCAACGCTCGCTCGCGATCTCGGCGTGAAGGGTCACGGCCGCCTGCTGCCGCGCCCGGGGGCTGGCTGAACACCGAGAGGGTGCAGTCGCCATCGGCCGTGGTCGAGACCAGCCGTCCTCCATTGGTCTCGACGATCTGTGCCACGAGGTCGTCGAGCCGGGCCGAGATCTGCTCCATCGCGACGGGGTCGTCGTCCCACAGCTCGCCCGTACCGACGATCTCGGTGGCGAGGAACGTCAGGACCCCCGTGGGCAACGCCCGATGACCGGCTCGCAGGCGCTCGGCGAGATCGCCTGCGCTCGGCGGGCGCTTGGCCGGATCGGTCGACAAGGCGCGTCGCAGGACCCGCGCCATGGGACCGATCTCATCCGGATCGAGCTCGTCGAGCGCGAGCCCACCCGGTCCCGGGACGTGACCGGTGAGCAGCGTCACGGCCGTGGCCGCCAGGCCGTAGACGTCGGCTGCGATCGTGACCGGTTCGCCTGACGCCACTTCGGGCGCCATGAAGCCGCGGCTCCCGATGGCCGCACCGACCCCGCCCACCCTGGCGATGCCGAAGTCGACCAGCACGATGCTCCCCGTCGGCGTGAGGATCAGGTTGGCCGGCTTGACGTCGCCGTGCACGACCGGGGGAACGTGGGTGTGCAGGTGGTCGAGGGCGGCCGCGGCCTGGCTGATGTAGTCGACCACCACGCTCCGGATGAGCCCCGGGTCGCCCTGCGCCACCAGCAGCTGTGCGAGATCGACGCCGTCGATCCAGTCCATCACCACGACGGAGCGGTCGCCCATCGAGAAGTCGTCGCGCACGATCGGGAGCCCCGCGTGCGGCGTGACGCCGAGCAGGACGCGGATCTCGCCCAACAACGCGTCCTTCTCGTCGCCACTCGCGCTCCGCGAGATCTTCAGCGCCACCCGCCGGTCGTGTCGTGTGTCGACGGCCTCGAGCACGGTGGCCTGGCCGCTGTGGTCCAGCTCGTCGAGGACGAGGTAGCGATCGTCGAGCAACTCGCCCTTCATGGCCCTCTGTCGTGGGCGTCGTCCCGCAGGTCGGCCAGCCGGACCGCGCCCCGCTGGATCGCCTCGTTGGCCAGCCGGACGCGCCGAGGTCCCTCGGTGTCGTCGAGTATCCCGAACTTGTCGTACAGGTGCCCGAGGTGCTGCTTGACCGCGGCTTCGGTGACGAACAGACGCGCCGCCATGTCGTGCACCGAGGCCGGCTGGGTGAAGACGTTGCCGGACAGCAGAGGTCGGCACAGCTCGAGGAGCACCTTCTGCTCGCCGTTCGTCAGCGGTGGCGGGGCCGCAAGCCCCTCGGTCACGGGTTGCGCGTCGGTCCGACTCTCGCGGAACACGAGACGTGTCCGACCGAGCACCACCTCGTCGCCGTCACGCAGCACGCGCTCGGCGAAGAGCCGGTCACCGTTCACGAACGTGCCGTTGTGGGCGCCGAGGTCACGGATGCACCAGCTCCCCGCGATGGTCTCGAGGACCGCGTGCACCCGCGACACGGCGGGATCGTCGACGATCACGATCTCGGCCTCGGTGCTGGCGCCGACGCTGCACCGCGCGCCATCCAGTGCGACCACGTCGTGACCCCGGCTCCCCCACACCTCGACGACCGCCATCCGCATCTCCCTCCGGCGACGGAATCGTAGCCCCCGGCCTGGAACGGACGTCAGGCGTTCCCGACATCAGCGCTGGTAGGGACCTGTCCGAATGGTCATGCGGGCCTTCCCTCCCCGCCGGGGCGGAAAGTCGCTTCTGCGATGGCGCGCGAGGGCCGTGGGCGCGATCGTCGTGCTAGAGATCCGTCCACCAAGGCCATGCGGGTCGAGGTGGGACGGACGAGGCACGAGGTCCGAGGGGGGGCGGCGGCTTTGACGGTTGCGACGGTTCGTTCACGCTCGGCAGCCACCCGGGCCTGGTCGGTCACCACGCCAGGCTTGCTCGTCGGCGCGTCGATCCTGCTCGTGCTGGGCACGATCGCGTTCGGAGTGGTCGCGGTCAGCGCCGGGGCGAGCCGGCACGACGCGGCGCGTGGCGTGGCCACCGAGACCGAGCCGCTGCTCGTATCGGCGACGGGCATCTACGGCTCGCTCTCGGACGCCGACGCCACCGCGACGACGACCTTCCTGACGGGTGGCATCGAGTCCCCGCAGCAGCACCAGGCCTACGTCCGCGACATCTCGTCGGCCACCACACAACTGGCGTCGCTCAGCACCAGGGTCGGATCGTCGGCGCAGGCGCAGGAGGCCGTGCAGACCATCACCCAACAGCTCCCCGTCTACACCGGGCTCGTCGACACGGCGCGGTCGAACAACCGGCAGGACTTCCCGGTTGGGGCGGCGTATCTCCGCGATGCCTCGTCGCTGATGCGCAACGAGATCCTGCCGGCGGCGCGGCAGCTCTACGAGCTCGAGGCCGCGCGCCTCGACGCGGACTACCGATCGGGCACCGACGCCGGTGCACTCGCCGCCGTCGTGCTCTCGGGACTCGTGTTGCTCGTCCTGCTCGTGATCACCCAGGTCTTCGTCGCCCATCGCAGCAACCGCACGTTCAACGTGGCGCTCGTCGCCGCGACGATCGTCGTGGTCGGCGCCCTCGCGTGGGTCGTCGGAGGCTTCGTGATCGAGCAGCGGTCGCTGGCCGATGCCCGCCACGACGGTTCGGACACGGTGCAGCTGCTCTCGTCGGCGCGCATCAACGCCCTGCGGGCGCAGAGCGACGAGAACCTCGCGCTGATCGCCCGCGGCGGCGACGACACCGACCTGGCCGACTTCACCACGGCCATGGCCTCAGTGGGCGGACACGACGGCCAGGGCGGCCTGATCGGCGAGGCCGGCGCCATCGCCGGACACAGCGGCGCGCCGGCGATCGTCGTGCTGTCGAAGGACTTCGACGGCTACGAAGCCGCCCACCGGGCCATCGTCCGACTCGAGCGCGAACGGCCACTTCAACCAGCAGACCAGTGATCCGCAGGGACAGGCGGCCGTGACCGTCGCTGTGGGCAGCGGATCCGGCAAGGGAGTGGAGGTCGCGGCGATCGACCGGATGAACACCGACCTCGGCCGTGACATCGCCAGCCACCAGGCCCGGTTCGCGCGCGACTCGGGCGACGCCGCGTCGGCCCTGCCCGGGCTCCGGCTGGTCGTGCCCGTCCTGGTGGTGCTGATCGGGCTTCTCGCTCTCTACGGCCTGCAGCGGCGCATCAAGGAGTACCGATGACACGCACCACGAGTCGCCCGAGACTGATCGGGCTGGTCGCGCTGGTCGGCCTCGTGATCGGCACGGCGGCGTGCGCCACGAGCTCGGATAAGGCCGAGCGGAGGTCGCTCGCGGCGCTCGCCGTGATCCCACCGCCCCCGGCCGCTCCGACCACGACCCAGCCGGCCCCGCGTGGTTGCACACCGCAGTCGGCGCAGAGCACCCCGTCGAACCTGCAGCCGACGTCACCTCTTCCGAAGCCGGGACACATGCCTCCCGGTGGCTACCTGGCCACCATCCAACACAACAAGCGTCTGATCGTCGGCGTCGACCAGAACACCTTGCAACTCTCGTACTTCGATCCACAATCCGATCGAATGACCGGCTTCGAGCCCGACCTGCTGCGGGAGATCGCCGGGGCCATCTTCGGCGACCAGACGAAGATCGAGTTCCGGGCCGTCACGTCATCGCAACGGGCGAACGCCATCAAGACGGACCAGGTCGACATCGTGGCCGACGCCATGACGATGACGTGCGCCCGGCTCAACGACGTCGCGTTCTCGAGCATGTACTACCGGGCCGAGCAGGAGGTCCTCGTCGACAAGAACTCGCCGATCCACTCGATCGGAGATCTGACCGGCAAGCGGGTGTGCGCGACCGCCGGCTCGACCACGATCGCCAAGCTCGAGTCGATTCCTGGCGTGATCGCGGTCGGCAAGCCCGCTCGCACCGACTGCCTCGTCGCCCTGCAGGAGGGCACAGTCGACGCCATCTCGGCCGACAGCACGATCCTGGTCGGCTTCCACGCCCAGGACCCGACCACCACGATCGTGAAGGGGCGCGGGTCCATGCTCGAGTCCGAGCCCTACGGCATGGCGATCAGCAAGAACGCCGACCACCAGGACTTCATCCGCTTCGTGAACGGCGTGCTGTTGCAGTTGCAGCAGAACGGCACGTTGGAGCAGCTGGAGAACAGGTACGGCCTTCCCGTCACGGCACCGGCGGCATCACCATGAGCGAGGTGCGCTGCGAGCAGCCGGACTGCCCGGGTGGCGGCTTCATCGAGGACGACGGCTACTGCAGCGAGTGCGGCTGGCCGCCGACGCGACAGCTCGCGGGCTCGTCCTCGTCCCCGTCCTCGCACACCTCCGGTCCCACCACCGCCATCCCGCGTGCCGCCCCACTCACCACCACGATCTCGATGCTGCGCATCGGTGGCGGCCTCGTCGAGGTCGAGCCGGACCCACCGCGCGATCCGTCCGACGACGTCCAAGCCGATCTGTCGGTGCCCGAGCGCCAGCGCTTCTGCCGCGAGCACGAGCCGCCGCATCCGGTGGGGCGCAGCCCCGACGGCCGGTCGGGCGGAACCTCAGCCGAGTGCGACCTCTGCCACAAGTGGTACTCCTTCACCCCGGACCTGGCGCCCGGCGACCTCGTCAAGGAGCAGTACGAGGTGGTCGGCTGCATCGCCCAGGGCGGCCTCGGCTGGATCTACCTGGCGAAGGACCTCCAGGTGGGCGCGTGGTGCGTCCTGAAAGGCCTGCTCGACTCGCACGACGCCAACGCCGTCGAGGTGGCGATCGCCGAGCGGCGGTCCCTGGCGGCGGCCGATCACCCGAACATCGTGAAGATCATCAACTTCGTCGAGCACGACGGCGGCGGCTACATCGTCATGGAGTACGTCGGCGGCACCAGCCTGCACGATCTGCTGGCCGATCGCCGCGCCGCGAACGGGTCGCACCCCGATCCGCTGCCGGCCGACGAGGCGATCGGCTACGTGCTCGAGATGCTGCCGGCGCTGGGCTACCTGCACGCCAACGGCTTCGTCTACTGCGACCTCAAGCCGGACAACGTCATCCGGACCCAGCACGGCGTGAAGCTGATCGACCTCGGCGCCGTGTGCCGGATCACCGACCAGAACAGCCAGATCTACGGGACCGCCGGCTACAAGGCGCCCGAGATCGCCCAGTTCGGACCGTCGGTGGCGTCGGACATCTACACGGTCGCCCGCACCCTGGCCGTGATGAGCATCGACTTCGAGGGCTATCAGGGCACCTACCAGTACACGCTCCCCGGCCCCGACCGGGTGCCGTTGTTCGCCCGCTGCGATTCGCTGTACCGCCTGCTGCTCAAGGCGACGTCGAGCAATCCGGCCGACCGCTTCCAGTCGGCGGCGGAGATGAGCGATCAGCTCTTCGGGGTGCTGCACGAGCTCCTCGCCGCCCGTGACGGCGTGCCCAGCCCGACGCCGAGCCGACTCTTCACGGGCGATCTCCGCGCCCGACCCGACCAGGTCGACTGGCGCCTCCTCCCGAGGCTGCGCGTGCCGACCGACGACCCGGCATCGGCATACCTGGCCATGCTCACCGCCACGGATCCGGACGACCTCGTGGCGTTGCTGTCGTCGGCTCCCGAGCAGACCAACGAGGTGCAGTTGCGCCTGGCCCGGGTCCTGATCGAGGCCGGGCGCCTCGACGCCGCCGCCGAGGTGCTCGACGGGATCGACGACGTGTGGGAGTGGCGGGTCGACTGGTACCAGGGACTGATCGCGCTCGCCCGCGACGACGCGGCTCGGGCCCGGAAGTGGTTCGACCTCGTGTACCGGGCCGTCCCCGGCGAGCTGGCCCCCAAGCTCGCCCTGGGGGTCGCCGACGAGCAGGCCGGCGACCAGGCCGAGGCCGCCGGCTGGTACGACACGGTGTCGCGCACCGATCCGGGCTACACGACCGCGACGTTCGGGCTCGCCCGCTGCCGATCGGCCGGCGGCGACCGCGCTGGCGCGCTCGCCGCGTACGACCGGGTGCCCGAGTCGTCGATCGCCTACCTCGACGCGATGGTGGCGAAGGTCCACCTGCGGCTCGGTCGCGACGACGGCGTGACGCCTGACCTCGACGACCTGGCGGCAGCCCAGGTCGAGATCGACGCCCTCGACCTCGACGCCGAACCTCGGATGCGCCTGGTCGGCGAGACCTACGAGACCGCGCTGGGACTGGTGGAGGACGGTCTGGTCGAGCCCGATCCGGCGGCGAGGATCTTCGGCCGGCCGCTGACCGGACCTGATCTCCGCCTCGGGCTCGAGAGCACCTACCGCACGCTCGCCCGCTACGCCGACACCTCGGGCGAGCGCATCCGACTCGTCGACCGGGCCAACCAGGTCAGGCCCAGGACTCTGACATGAGGACCCTGACATGACGACCCTGCTGCCCGACGACCACCTCGAGATCGACCTGGGCGTGTGTGCCGCCATCACCGATCGCGGGCTGCTGCACCGGCGCAACGAGGACGCCGTCCACCTCGAGGCGATCGCCGGGGTCGGCGTCGTCGCCGTGGTGTGCGACGGGGTGTCCGCCTCACACGCCCCCAACCTGGCTGCCCGGTACGCGGCCGAGGCCGCCGGTCGGGTCCTGGCGGAGGGGCTGCGCGCGGACGCCGACTCGATGGTCGCGGAGTCGGTCGAGGCGCTGGACGCGGCGCAGCGCGCGGTCGACAAGGTCGAACGACCCCCGTCGGGCTCGCAGGATCCTCCCTCGTGCACGTTGGTGTCCGCGGTGTGCGCCCGCGGCGAGATCGTCGTCGCATGGGTGGGCGACAGCCGCGCCTACTGGGTCAGCGGTGGCGACGTGCGCCAGCTCACGAACGACAACTCCTGGGCGCGCGAGGCGGTCGCCGCCGGCCTCATGACCCAGGCACGGGCCGAGGCCGATCCGCGGGCGCACCAGATCACCCGATGGGTCGGTGGCGACGCGCCGCCGCTGCCGCCCCAGGTGGTGGCGCTGCGGCCCCGGACGGGCGGACGGCTGGTGCTGTGCACCGACGGCATGTGGGGCCACCTGAGCTCGCCGGACGGTCTCGCCCGCCTGCTCGACGACGAGTCGGCGGAGCGCGGCCTGCTGGCTCTGGCCCGCCACCTGGTCGACGCCGCCCTGGCCGGCGGCGGCCACGACAACATCACGGTGGCCATCGTCGACGTCGGTGTCGGAGACGGGAACGAGGTGGCGCGATGACGACCTTCGACGTGCAGGTCGAGCAGGATCACGACCTCGACGTGGGAGCGACGACGATGGACGCCACCGTCACCGTCACCACGGCAGCGTCAGGACCGGATCGCGAACCCGCCGACACGGCCGTGATCATCATCATCGACGCGTCGTCGACCAACAGCGAGCCCCGGACGATCGAGTTGGCGCGTGACGCGGCGGCCGTGGCCATCGCGAGCCTGCCCGAGGACGTCCGCTTCGGTGTGCTGGCCGGCTCGGCCGTGGCCCGACGCATCTACCCGACGACCGATCAGCTGGTCGTCTCCACCGCTGAGCACCGCCGCGAAGCCCGGGAGGCCGTCGACACCCTGGTCGCGGGCGGTGCCGGGGCCGTCGCCGGGTGTCTCACGCTGGCCGACGAGTGGTTCGACTCGGGGCGCTTCTCCGTCCGGCACGCGATACTCCTGTCGGACGGTCGAGCTGGGGGCGACACCGAGGCGGAGCTGAACCAGGTGCTGCGTCGGTGTCGGGGCCGCTTCCGCTGTGACTGCCGCGGATGGGGGGAGGACGGGCAGATGGACGAGCTGGGGACCATCTCCCGAGTCCTGTCCGGCACCACCGAACGGCTGCCGAGCCACGGGGCAACGGCGGCCGACTTCACCGAGCTCGTCAACGGGGACGCCGGCATGGACATCGGGCGCGTCGCGTTGCGTCTGTGGTTGGCTTCGGGCGCCTCGATCGGTTCGGTCGCGCAGGTCGCCCCGACGGCGAGCGACCTCACCTCGCGCGGCGTGCCCGTCGGCGACCGCCACACCGACTATCCGACCGACCCGTGGCGAGCCGAGTCGCGTCACTACCGCCTGCGCATCCGGGTGCCGCACGGCGAGGCCGGCGACGACATGCGCGCCGCTCGAGTGAGCGTCGTCGTCGACGGTGTCGCGCAGGGCCCGACCAACCTCCTCGCCATCTGGCCCCCGCCCGAGGAGGAGGAGACGAGCAACGTGCCGCGTCGCCCGATCGATCCCCCCGACGACGGCGACGAGCCCGGACTCGATCGGGACTCGACGTACCCGATCCGGCGCGACGGGCGTGCGTCGTGAGCCCGGCCGCCGAGATGGCGTGGGAGGCCACGATCGTGCCCGACCGCGCGTACTACGACACCAACGACCACGAGACGACCGAGTTCCCCGAGTACTGGCCGCCGCGGACGTTCGCGTTGAGGCTGCCCGAGCTCCGCATCGGCCGGTCCGACCGTGGCGCCGGCATCCACCCCGAGATCGACCTGTCAGGCGGGACCGAGGATCGCGGGGTCTCCCATCTGCACGCGTTCCTCACCCGACGCGAGGATGGCTCGTACTCGCTCGTCGACGCCGATTCGTCGAACGGCACGCGGATCAACCGCGGCGACACGCCCATCGAGCCGCACGCCGAGCACCACCTCCGCGACGGCGACGAGATCCATCTCGGCTTCTGGACGACCATCAAGATCAACGCACGCCGGCCGTCCTTCGGAGCAGGAAGCGCCACGGCGCCAGCGCCGTCGTCGTCCGGCACGATGCGCATCGTTCGCCAGGGCGATGCCGATCCGCCCCCTTCCGCAGTGGTGTGGCTGCTCTGCGCGGACATCGCGGAGGCGTCGGTGCTCCTTCAGCGCTCGCCGGACCAGTACGCGGCGGCCATCGACGAGTACCAGCGCATGCTCGAAGAGTCGTGCTCTGAGGTCGGCGGGAGGATGATCAGCGCGGTCGACGACACTGCGGTGCTGCGCCTGCCCGACCCGAAGGCGGCCATCGACGCGGCGCTGCGGATCCAGGACGCGTTCGCGTCAGGAGGAATGGCCGTCTACGAGCGGCGTGTGCGCGTCGGGATCCACGCCGAGAGCAGCGGTGGTGCTTCGACGGCACTCGTCTCACCGCTGACCAGTGGCGCGACGCGGGCGGTGTGCCTGGCCGCGCACGGCGGTCAGGTGCTGGTGTCCGAAGCGGCCCAGCCGATGCTCGAGGCGGTGCTCACCCCCGAGCAGTCGCTCGAGTCGCTCGGCCCGCACCGTCTCACGGACCTGCTGGCCCCCCAGGAGCTGTACCAACTCGTCGACCCGTCACTCGAGCGCGACTTCCCGCAGGTGCGCTCGCTCGACAGCCGCCCGCACAACCTGCCCGAGCGGCTGACGAGGTTCATCGGCCGTGACGCCGAGATCGACCGGCTGAAGGCGCTGATCGACGACAACCGTCTCTGCACGGTGACCGGCAGCGGTGGCGCAGGCAAGACGCGCCTGGCCCTGCAGGTCGCGGCCCGCGATCTCGTGCTGTTCCCCGACGGCGTGTGGTTCGTCGACCTGTCCGAGACCGCTGATGCCGACCAGTTGGCCGCCGCCGTCGCCGGCGCGCTGGAGATCCGCCAGGGCGGCTCGGGCACCTACGCTCCCGGTCGGCACGAGGCAGTCAGCCAGACCGATCGGATCGTCGACCACCTGCTGCACCGCAAGGCCCTGCTCGTCCTCGATCGCTGCGAGCACCTCATCGAGGCGTCGGCCGGCCTCGTCGACGACCTGCTGCGCGAGTGCTCGGCCCTGCGCGTGCTGGTCACCAGCCGCGAGGCCCTGCGCCTGCCGGGCGAGGCGGTCCTGCACCTCGGCCCGCTCGACCTGCCGTCGAAGTGGGCCACGACGACCGCGCTGCGGGAGTGCGCATCGGTCCGCCTGTTCGTCGACCGGGCGTCGCTGCAGGAGCCCGACCTGGTGCTCTCGGACGAGGCCATCGCGCTCGTGGCGTCGATCTGCCAGCGCGTCGATGGCATCCCCTTCGCCATCGAGCTGGCCACGGCCCGCGTGAAGATGCTGACCATCGCCCAGATCGCCGACATGCTCGACCGCATGCTCGAGCTGGCCGAGACGACCGTCGGCGCGAGCCGCCAGATGACCCTGCGCACCACGATCAAGTGGAGCCACGACCTGCTCGACCAGGACCAGCAGATCCTCTTCCGGCGCCTCGCCGTGTTCGCCGGCGGGTTCACCCTCGAGGCGGCGACCTTCGTGTGCGAGGGCCAGGGTCTGGCCGGTGAGCAGATCCTCGACCTGCTCACCGAGCTGGTGGGCAAGTCGCTCGTCGAGCTCGACCCGCACCCGTCGGCCAACCGCTACCGGTTGCTCGAAGCCACCAGGCAGTTCGCCGGCGAGCGCCTGGCCGAGGCGAACGGCGAGGTCGACACCAGGACCAGCCACCTCAGGTGGTTCCTGTCGCTGGCCGAGCGCTCGGCCGGCGAGCTGGTCGGGCCGCGCCAGGCCGAGCTCCTCGACGTGCTCGAGGACGACCTCGAGAACCTCCGGGTCGCCTTCGTCGAAGCGCAAGGGCGCGAAGCCGCCGACGATCTGCGTCTCGCCGCCTCGCTCGGCCACTTCTGGCTCGTCCGCGGGATGCTGAGCGAAGGCGCGGCGTGGCTGGCCGCCGCGCTCGAGCGAGACCCGGCGACGACGAGCGCACTGCGTGCCGAGGCGCTCTGCGCGGCGGGGATGCTGGCGTGCTTCGCCGGCGACTTCGGCGAGGCCGACCCCGTGGTCACCGACGCGCTGACCATCGCACGCGAGCTGGACTCGCCGTTCTGGGAAGCTCGGGCGCGGTCGTTGGCCGGGCTCGTCGCGGTGGGCGAGGGCCGACCCGAGGATGCCGCCGACCTCTATGCACGGGCGATCACGCTGAGCCGGGAGACGTCGGACTGGTGGCTCACCGCCTTCGCCCTCACGAACCTCGGCAACATCCTGGTGCTGCGCGGCGCGACCTCCGAGGCGCGGACGCGCTACGAGGAGAGCCTCGCCATCCGGCGCGAGCACGACGACGCGTGGGGTCTGGCCTGGTCGCTGTTCCGACTGGGCACGCTCACGACGTGGGAGGGCCGCTACGACGAGGCCACGCGGCTCCTGGACGAGGGGCTCACACGATCGCGCTCGATCCGGTTCCAGCAAGGAACCGTGCTCGCGCTCCTCGGGTTGGGTGAGGCGTACCACCTGGGTGACGACCAGGCCCGGGCACATGCTCGCTACACCGAAGCTCTTCACCTCGCCCGCCAGCTCGAAGAGCCCACGGTCGCCCGCCTCGCGCTCGCCGGACTCGCCGACGTCGCCCTCGCCACCCATCAGGTGGGCGACGCCGTCAACCACCTGACCGAGGGCGAGACGATCGAGGTCGAGCGGGCGCCGGCCACGCTGGCCGCGATCGAGCGGAGCCGGGGACGTCTCGCCTCCGCCCAGGGCAACGACGCGGCCGCCGAGGTCGACCACCTCGCCGCGCTCGACCTGCGACTCGAGGCCGCCGACCGACGCGGGCTCGTCGAGCAGCTCGAGGAGCTCGCCTTCGTGGCTCGGCGAACCGGCCAGACCATGCGGAGCGCGTCGCTGCTGGCCGCCGCGCAGCAGGCACGGGCCCGGATGGGCCTGCCCGTGCCCCTGGTCGACCGCGCCGACGTCGACGCCGCGATCGAACAGATCAGGACGAGCGACGACCACGCGGCCGCGGCCGCCTGGGACACCGGGTCACGGCTCAGCCTCGACGAGGCGGTGTCCCTCGCGTCGCACCGTGGCCTCACCGTGGTCGGTCCGAGTCCCGACGCCGGTCCCCACCCGACCACCCCGCCGCCGATCGACGTGGCCCGTCAGGCCTGGATCGACGAGCTCGGCCACGCCCTGTCGGCGACCGTCGCCCCCGACCGCGCCCGGCACCTCCTCGACACCTACCGCGCCGCCTTCCCTTCGGCCTACTGGACGATGGTGACGCCCGAGAGCGCGGCCCTCGACATCGTCGTGATCGAGCAGCTGCGCGACTCGGGCCGGACGATCGACGCCACCCTCCGCCGCGACGTCGACGCGGCAGAGGGCCTGTTGGACCTGCGCGTCTTCCGGAGCGGCGAGCCGCTGGCGGTGGCCGACGTGCTGCCGGTCCTCGACAACTTCGGCCTGCGGGTCCTCGACGAGCAGCTGCACGAGCTCTGTCCGGAGAGCTCGCCGCGGCTGTGGCTGCACGACTTCCACCTCACCTGCGATCAGCCCGTCATCGATGACATCGACGCGGCGTTCGCCCTCTTCCAGGCGGCATTCGCGCAGGTCTGGCAGGGCAGTGCGGACGATGACGGCTTCAACCGTCTGGTGCTCGGGGCGGGCATGGAGTGGCGGGACGTGACGGTGCTGCGGGCGTACTGCCGGTACCTGCTCCAGATCGGCAACGCCTTCGGCCAGACCTACATGGAGCGGACGCTCAGCGGCCATCCCGACGTCGCGCGGGCGATGGTCGCGCTCTTCCGGGCCCGGTTCGACCCCGCCGAGTCGGCCACCACCGACCGGGATCGGATCACCGACGGGCTGGCGTCGGGGATCGTCGACGCCATCGACCAGGTCACGAGCCTCGACGAGGACCGGGTCCTGCGCACCTTCCTGAGCGTGATCGAGGCGACGTTGCGCACCAACTTCTTCCAGTCGACCGACGGCCGCCCGAAGGATCGCCTCGCCCTCAAGTTCGACCCGGCCCGGGTGCCCGACCTCCCCGCGCCCCGCCCCGCCTTCGAGATCTTCGTCCACTCGAGCCGTGTCGAAGGCGTGCACCTGCGCGGCGGCAAGGTCGCGCGGGGCGGCATCCGCTGGTCTGATCGACACGACGACTTCCGCACCGAGGTCCTCGGCCTGATGAAGGCCCAGACCGTCAAGAACGTGGTGATCGTCCCTGTCGGGGCCAAGGGTGGCTTCGTCGTCAAACGGCCACCGGCGGACCCGACGGACCGTGCGGCCCTCGCCGAGGAGGGGGTCGCGTGCTATCGCAGCGTTCATCCGCGGCCTGCTCGACGTCACCGACAACCTCGTCGGCGGCGAGATCGTCCGGCCTCCGGACGTCGTGTGCCGTGACGGTGACGACGCGTATCTCGTCGTCGCCGCCGACAAGGGGACCGGCACGTTCTCCGACGTGGCCAACGAGATCAGCGCCCAGTACGGCTTCTGGCTGGGCGACGCGTTCGCCTCGGGAGGATCGGTCGGCTACGACCACAAGGGGATGGGGATCACGTCACGAGGTGCGTGGGAGGCCGTGCGCTGCCACTTCCGCAACCTCGGCATCGACGCCGACGCCGACGAGATCACCGTCGTGGGCATCGGCGACATGTCCGGTGACGTCTTCGGCAACGGCCTGTTGCGATCGCGCCACGTCAAGCTCCTCGGTGCGTTCGACCACCGCCACATCTTCCTCGACCCCGATCCCGATCCCGAGCGGTCGTTCGTCGAGCGCCAGCGCCTGTTCGACCTGCCCAGGTCGAGCTGGGCCGACTACGACCCGAGCCTGATCTCGCCGGGCGGCGGGGTGTTCCCGCGGGACAAGCGGATCGATCTGTCCCCCGAGCTCCGCGCCCTGCTCGAGCTCGACACCGAACGGGCGACGCCCGACGAGGTCGTCCGGTCCCTGTTGCGGTCCCGCGTCGACCTGTTCTGGAACGGAGGGGTGGGCACGTTCGTCAAGGCGAGCACCGAGTCGGCAGCCGATGTCGGTGACCGCACGAACGACGCGATCCGCGTCGACGCCCGCGACCTGCGTGCCCGCGTGGCGGCCGAGGGTGGGAACCTGGGTTGGACCCAGCGCGCCCGCGTCGAGTTCGCGTTGGGCGGCGGGCTCATCAACACCGATGCCATCGACAACTCGGCCGGCGTCGACTGCTCGGACCACGAGGTCAACCTGAAGATCCTGCTCGACCAGGCCCGCGCCGACGGCGTGCTGACGGCCCAGGCCCGCAACGAGCTGCTGGCGGCGATGACCGACGAGGTGGCAGGTCTCCTGCTGCGCGACAACGAGCTCCAGACGCGGGCGCTGTCGATGAACCTGGCCTGGACCCCTTCATTCGGCTCGACCCAGTTGTTGGCCATCCACTACCTCGAGCAGGTCGGCCAGATCGACCGCGAGCTCGAGTGCCTCCCGACCGACACCGAGTTCGATCTCCGTCGCTCGGCTGGGGGCGGTCTCTGCCTACCCGAGCTGGCGACGTTGCTCGCCCACGCCAAGATCCACGTCTTCGACGGGCTGCTCGCCTCGGACCTGCCAGAGGATCCCGCGGTCTACGGCGAGCTCGAGCGCTACTTCCCCGAGCGGTTGCAGGCGGACTACCGCGACCGGATGGCGGCGCATCCGCTGCGACGCGAGATCATCGCCAACGCGGTCACGAACGACCTGCTCAACCGGCTGGACGTGACGCTGCCCTTCCGCCTGGCCGACCACGACAGCGCGTCGCTCCCCGAGATCGCCCGTGCCTACACGGTGGTCCGCGACGCGCTCGGGATGCCGGCGTTGTGGGACGATCTCGCCGCGCTCGGCAACCTGTTGCCCACCGCGATGCTGAACGCGCTGCTGGCCGACGCGAACGCGGGCGTCGAGTCGATGATGCGCTGGATGCTGCGGCGGGGCAGCACCCCCATCGACATCGGCCGCGAGACCGCCCGCCTCGGCGCGGGTGTGGCCGATCTGGCCGCGGTGCTGCCGGACGTGCTGCCTCCGGCCGACCGCGAGGCGTTCGATGCCAGGGCCGCCCAACTTCGCGAGGCCGGGCTGCCGCCCGACCTGGCCGGTCGGATCGCCGGATCCGACGCGCTCGCGTACGCGCCCGACATCATCGAGCTGGCGGCTCAGGCCGAGATCCCGATCGGGCCGGTCGCATCGGTCTACTTCGCCCTGCGCGACCGGCTCGACCTCGGGTGGCTGGGCGACCAGATCACCGCGCTCCCGTGTGCCACCCAGTGGAACACCCGCGCCCGCCTCGACCTGTTCGAGGACCTCGAGGACGTGCAGCGCTATCTCGCCACCGCAGTCGTGCGCACTCCCCCGAACGGGAACGGATCCGATCTGCCCGCCGCGCTGGACACCTGGCTGACCGACAACAGTCGATCGGTCGAGCGCGCCGCCAGCGTCCTCGCCGACGTCAAGCGCGACGGTGTGGCGGATGCGGGAACCCTCACCACCGCGCTGCGCGAGTTCGTCCGTGCGCTCACCCGGGCCAGCGACGGCCGGGACACCGATGCGTCGAACACGACAGGATGAGGGCGAGATGACCGAGCCAGACCAGCCGACGCCGGACACACCCGGGGAGAAGATGGAGACCACCCCGACCGAGACGATCCGGCACAAGGTGACCTGGCAGGTCGAGGTGACCGCCGACCACCACCGGTGGGAGCAGGGCGCCCCCGAGCTCGTCGCCTTCCCCGAAGGGCGCCTTCCGCGCGTGCTGCCGCTCGGCGCCGAGCGGATCCTCATCGGGCGGCGGTCCGCGAAGAAGGGCATCAATCCCGACATCGACCTGTCCGGCGAGTGCGAGGACACCGGTGTGTCCCGCGAGCACGCCTGGCTGGTGCGCCAGGACGACGGGTCGTTCGCCGTGGTCGACCTGAACTCGACCAACGGGACCAACCTCAACGACAGCGCCGAGGCGCTGCCCGCCAACTCGCCCGTGCGGCTGGTCGACGGCGACCGCATCGGCCTCGGGCACTGGACCGTCATCACGGTCCGGAACGTGGACTCGCCCTCGGGCACCGAGCGGGTCGATCGACTCCGTTGAGCGAGACTGGGGAAACCTCCGCGGGGGTGTCGACTCGGGGTAGCGGGAGGGACAGGTCGGCCTGTCCACGACGCACCCCGCAAACGACGGCCCGGCCATGGGCCGGTCGGGACCGGGGTGCGAGGGTGAGCACATGACCGACGCCGCAGAGAACGGACTGCCCGGCGTGTCCCCGCGTCTGGGGGACTTCGAGCTCGTGGCGCCGGTCACCCCCGCCGGGTATCAGGCGGACCGCGCTGGCGGCGACGGCAACGATGCCGCCGCCGCCGGCGTGCCATCGAGCGGTCAGCGTCGGCGGGTGTGGAACGTGCTGCTCGTCGTGCTCTGTGTCCTGCTGCTCGTACCCGCCGCCGCGCTCCTGGTGGTCAGCCGCGGCATGTCGACCGATGCCCAGCGAGCTCGCACCGCGGCGGCCGCCGCCGACCACGAGCGCGAACAGGTCGCCACCCGTGCCCACCGAGCCGATCAGCAGCAGGGCGACCTGACGGTCGCCGTGGATGCGATCGGGCCGGCGATGGCGAACCTCTCGAGCAGCCTGAACGACGCCGTCGACGCCCAGAACCATCTCGCCGACGTCGACAACCAGGCGGTCAGCCTGTTCAACAACGGCGAGCTCTCGGCGAGCGAGGCGCTGTTCAGAGGGTCCGGCGCGCAGGCGACCGTGGCCATGGACCAGAAGGTCGCACTTGTCCACCGCGCGCTCGTCCAGGCCCAGGCCGCGGCCCAGCACCTGCAGGAGGCCCTCCATGGATGAGCGCATGGATGAGCCCGTGGTCGAACCGGTGACCCCCCGCCGCCGCCGGCGCTTCTCGCGGGTGTTGCTGGCCGCCGTCGTCGTCTCGATGGCCCTGCTGGGCGCCGCTGTCGTCCACGAGAACGCGGCCCGCCACGACCGTCGCGTCGCGGTCGCGCTCCACAGCCGGGCCGAGTCGCGCCTTGCTGACGAGCAGAAGGACGCCAAGGCTGCCGAGTCGCGACTGAGCCAGGCCCAGAGCGAAGCGAAGGCGTTGCGCGCGCAGCTCGCCCCACCGCTCGCCAGCTCCGAGCAGCTCGATCACCTCGCGGATGAGACGCAGGCACTCGACCACGAAATCCAGACGCCCGCGGTCGCGGGCTCGGTCGACGCCTACAACGCCGACGTCGCCCGCGGCAACGCCCTCGTCGCCCAGTACAACGCGATCAACGCGAAGCTGCGTCAGCAGATCGCCGCGCTGCCCGGCTCGGGCGCCACGATCGACTGAGGTTGTGACTTCGCGCCGGCCGACGGCAGGCTGTCGAGATGTCCAGCGACCGCGGCGCCTTCGCCGAGGCCACCCGCGTCGAACCTCTCGGTGACGGCCGCTTCGCCGGGGCGATCGCGCCCGGCTGGGACATCGTGTCCAACGCCAACGGCGGCTACCTCCTCGCCATCGTCGGTCGGGCCCTGTGCGAGGCGACGGGCCGGCCGGATCCGGTCACCATCACGGGCCACTTCCTGTCGCCGGGCAAGCCCGGGCCCGTGACGATCAGCACCGCCATCGTGAAGGCCGGTCGCCGGTTCACCACCGCCACGGCCACGCTGGCCACCGACGAGCGGCCGCTGCTCACCGCGCTCGCCACCTTCGGCGACCTGGCCGACGCCGAGGGCCCCGAGTGGTCCGACCGCGAACCTCCGGCCCTGCCCGACCCGGACGAGTGCGTGCCGGTCGTGCCGGCCCAGACCTTCCCGCCCGCGTTCATGGGCAAGGTCGAGCTGCGGCTGCACCCCGACGACGCCCAGTTCGCCACGGGCGGCTCGGGCCGCCCGCTGATGCGGGGCTGGTTCCGCCTGCGCGACGGCGAGCCGCTCGACACGGTCGGCCTGCTGTGCGCAGCCGACGCCTTCCCGCCCACCATCTTCAACGCGGACCTGCCGGTGGCGTGGACGCCGACCGTCGAGCTGACCGCGCAGGTGCGGTCGCGGCCCGGCCCGGGCTGGCTGCGCTGCCACTTCGCCACCCACTTCATCACCGGTGGCTTCGTCGAAGAGGACGGCGAGCTGTGGGATGCGAGCGGCCGCCTGGTGGCGCAGTCGCGCCAGTTGGCGCTGGTGCCGCGGGGCTGAGCTCAGGTCGTGGGGGTCGCCTCGTCGGCCTTGGGCACGCCCTCGCCGGGGAGCAGGCTCTTCTGGTCGAGGGTGAACAGCAGGCCGAGGGCCGGCAGGATCAGCACGACGGCGAGGCCGAACACGAACAGCACCGCCTCGAGCGTGCCGGACGGCGCCGCGGCCTGCGACACCTTGACCGAGGTGGGCAGCATGTAGGGCCACTGCGCGACGCCCCAGGCGATGACGACGGTGGCCACGGCGCCGATCGCCAGCAGTCGGGCGCCGCGGTGGTTGCGCCGGAGCAGCAACAGGATCGACCCGACCCCGCACACCGCGGACGCGATGACGAACGGCAGCGCGCGCGACGTGAGTCCGTCGAACAGGTAGTGGGCGTCCGCGTGCAGCACGAAGATGCCCGCGAGCGCGATCACGCCCGTCACCACCGCGGCGACGAGCGCCCGCCGGTGGAAGTACCCGACCAGGTCGTCGTCGCCGATGCGCTGCGCGTCCCACACCAGGTACACCGAGGCCAGGTAGGCCACGGCCGCGACGGCCAGCACGCCGCCGAGGATCGAGGTCGGGTTGACCCAGCTGTGCCACGGGTTGCCGGCCTCGCCCCCGGCCGGCACCCGGCCCGAGGCGATGGCGCCGGCCACCGCGCCCATGCAGAAGGGGACGAGCACCGACGACGCGGCGAAGGCGGCTCCGAAGTTGCGACGGTCGCGGGTGCGCATCACCGACTTGCGGAAGGCGAAGCTGGCCCCCCGCATCACGATGCCGAGCGCGGCGATGGTGAGGGGCACGAACAAGGTCAGCGTGATCGACGCGAACACGTCGGGGAACGCGGTCCACAGCACGACGAAGCAGAAGATCAGCCAGACGTGGTTCGCCTCCCACACCGGCCCGATCGAGTGGTCGACCAGGGCCCGGGGCCGCTCGCCGCGCTCGGCTCCGCCCGCGATGAGGTCCCAGAAGCCGGCGCCGAAGTCGGCGCCACCGAAGATGGCGTAGGCCGTCACGCCGACGAACAGCACGACCGCCACGGCCGAGCTCACGGCTACAACCCGGGGCTCGAGTGCATGATGCCCCCGTCGGCGAAGATCGTGGTGGCGGCGAGGTAGCTCGAGCCGTCGCCGGCGAGGAACACCACGACCGATGCGATCTCGTCGGGCTGGGCCATGCGCCCGAGCGGGATGGCGGCATCGAGCTTGGCCAACGCCACCGGGTCGGCCTCGGTCGACGCGTTGATGGGGGTGTCGACCGCGCCCGGGCCCACCCCCACCACGAGCACGCCCTGGGGTGCCAGCTCGACGCCGGCGGTGCGGGTCAACATGCGCATGCCGCCCTTGGACAGGCAGTACGCGGTGTTGCCGGGCATGGGCCAGTCCTCGTGCACCGAGGTCATGTTGATGATGCGCCCGCCGCCGCCCTGGGCGATCATCTGCCTGGCCGCGATCTGGGTGCCGAAGAACGCGCTCTTGAGGTTGATGTCGAGGACCTTGTCGTACTGCGCCTCGGTCGTGTCGAGGATCGACGTCCGCGTCTCGATCCCCGCGTTGTTGACCATGATGTCGAGGCGGCCGAACGCGGTGACCGCGGCGGCCACCAACCGCTCGAGGTCGGCGACCTTGCTCACGTCGGCCTCGACGCCGATCGCCTTGTTGCCGAGCGCCGCGATCTGCTTCTCGAGCTCTTCGGTGGCGGCCTCGTCGGCCACGTAGTCGATCACGACGTTGGCCCCCGCCTCGGCCAGGGCCAACACGACGGCCTTGCCGATGCCGCTGTTGCCACCGGTGACGATGGCCACCTTGCCCTCGAGGGTCATCTCGTCTCCTACTTGGTCCGCATGACTACTTGGTCCGCATGGCTATGGGTCCGTCGTCGCCCATGGACAGGCTGGCGGCGGTGATGATGAAGGCCAGGTGCGAGAAGGCCTGTGGGATGTTGCCGAGCATGCGCTTGGTGGTCGGGTCGTACTCCTCGGAGAACAGGCCGACGTCGTTGCGCAGCGCCATCAGCCGCTCGAATATCTCGAGAGCCTCGTCGTGTCGCCCGATGAGCGCGAGGTTGTCGGCCAGCCAGAACGTGGTCAGCAGGAACGCGCCGTCGCCCGGCGGCAGCCCGTCGGTCGACTCGCCGTCCTTGGTCGAGTAGCGCTGCACGAACCCGTCGACCAGCAGCTCGCGCTGGATGGCCTCGATCGTGCTCACCAGCCGCGGGTCGGTCGGGCGGCAGGAAGCCCATCCGCGCCAGCATCAGCAGACTCGAGTCGAGCTGGTCGGACCCGTAGTACTGGGTGAAGCTCTGCTTCTCGTCGTTCCAGCCCTTCTCGCACACGTCTGCGGTGGATCTCGTCGCGGGTGGCGGCCCACCGGTCGACCGGCAGCTTCAACCCCAACGCCCCGGCGATCTTGACGGCGCGGTCATAGGCCACCCAGGCCATGACCTTCGAGTGCGTGAAGTGCCGCTGCGGTCCGCGGATCTCCCAGATGCCGTCGTCGGGCTGGTCCCACACCCGGTCGAGGTGCTCCATGACTGCCGGGATCATGTCGTGCATGCGACCGTGGGTGTCGGCCGGCTCCATGTGGTCCATGCTCATGCCGCAGGTGACGGCGGTCCACGACCGCGTCCATGACCTCGCCGAACACGTCGAGCTGGAACTGCTCGCTGGCCTGGTTGCCGATGCGGACGGGCTTCGAGCCCTCGTAGCCGGGCAGCCAGTCGAGCTCGATCTCGGTGAGGCGCCGCTCGCCGCGCACGCCGTACATGATCTGGAAGTCCCCGGGCGATCCGGCCACCGCCCGGCGCAGCCACCGGTTCCAGGCCGCGGCCTCCTCCGTGTACCCGCTGAGCAGCAGCGCTTGCAGCGTGAACGACGAATCGCGGAGCCACGAGTAGCGGTAGTCCCAGTTGCGCACGCTGCCGATCCACTCGGGCAGCGAGGTCGTGGCCGCCGCCACCACCGCGCCGGTCGGCGCGTAGGTGAGCGCCTTGAGCGTGATCAACGAGCGGACCACGTCGTCGCGCCAGTCGCCGGCGTAGGTGCAGCGCGACACCCAGGTCTTCCACCACGCCTCGGTGCGCCGCAGCGACGCGAACGCGTCGAGGGGGAGCGGCGGCTCGTCGAGGGCCGGAGAACCACGACAGCGAGAAGCTCCGCTGCTCACCCTCGTTGATGCTGAACTCGGCCACGCTCGACATGTCGCGGCCCTGGACGAGCACCGGGCTGTGCAGCTGCAGCGCCGTCCTCGCCCGCGATCATGGTCAGGCCGTCGCCGGTCTCGGTGACCCACGGCACGATCGATCCGTAGTCGAAGCGGGCGATCAGCTCCATCGACATGTGCACGCTGCCTCGGCGCCCTTCGACCACCCGGAAGATCGTCGGGTTGACCGAGCGGGGCGACATGAAGTCGATGACCGCCACGGTGCCGCTCGACGTGGTGTGCACGGTCTCGAGCACCAGCGTGTCGGAGCGGTAGGAGCGGGTGGTGGTGGCCTCTGCGGCCGGGCCGATGAGCCAGCGACCGTGGCTCGGCTCGCCGAGGAGGGCGGCGAAGATCGCGCCCGAGTCGATCCGGGGCGCGCACCACCAGTCGATCGAGCCGCTCTTGTCGATGAGGGCGACCGTCTCGGTGTCGCCGATGATCGCGTAGTCCTCGATCAGGCCTGCCATGTGGTTGCCTCCGTGCGGGTCACGGACACTCAACCACAGGAACTACGACATCGCCTCAGCCAGGGCTCGGGAGCGAAGCCAGTATCTGCTCGATCTGCAGGTCCTGGGCGTGCATGTGCTCCTGGATCTCGAGGGCGGTGTGCAGCACCGCGTCCGCGTCCTCGTAGGTGGCCTGTGCCCGCTTGTCGGCCGCCGCGCTCTGCACGTTCTGCCCGACGATGATGATCGACAGCAGGACGAGCTGCAGGAAGGTCTGCGCCGTCCACGTGATCGTGGTGGCCAGACCGGCCCGCAGCGCGGTCGGCAGGCTGATCAACGCGAGCAGCGCGAACGCGTACGCGCACCACATGGTGCCGACCGCGCCCGTGATCTTGAGGGCGAGGAAGGTGTTGAAGCGGTCGACCCGACTGCCGTGGGGCAGCTCGTCGATCACCTTGGGCGGGCCGGCGGTCTGCCGTCGGTCGATGTGAGGATGCGGGACATGGGTGAAGATGCTCGGCATCCGCCTCACCCTAGGGAGTCGATGGGGTCAGGCCCAGCCGCCGGCGTAGGCGACGAACTGGCCGGTCGTGAAGCCGCTCGATCCGTCGACGAACGGCATGCAGAAGTGGGCGAACTCCTCCATGGTGCCGAGGCGGCGCAGCGGCACCTGGCTCTCGATCTTGGCGCGCACCTCGGGATCGGTGGCACCGGTGGCGGCCAGGAACTCGGGGAAGTCCATGAAGTTGGTGCCGACCACGTTGACCTGCACGCCGTTGCGTGCCACCTCGTCGGCCACGTTGCGGGCCAGCATCGTCGCGCCGGCGCGGGCGGCGGAGTACAGCGGCGCACCGGGCGTCGGGCGGGCGCCGGCCGCGCTCGTGATGAGGAGGACCTGACCGTCGCCCTGCTCGATCATCGGCGTGACCATGGCCTTGAGGAAGTGGTACGGCGCCTCCAGGCACGATCGCACCACCGACTGCAGGTCGTCGAGGGACGAGCTCACGAAGCGGCCGGTCACGATGACGCCGGTGAACGCGACCGCCGCGTCGACCCGGCCGAACCGGGAGAGCGCGGCATCCACGAGTGCGGGCGCCGATTCGGGCCGGGCCAGGTTCGACACGCCGGGGACGGCTTCGACCGCGGCGCCCGCGGCTTCGAGCTCGGCGATGAGCTCGTCGGTCGGATCGCCGACGACCAGGTCGTGTCCGCGCCCGGCCAGCAGGCGGGCCAGCCACGGCCCGGCGTAGAAGCTCCCGCTGCCCACGATGGCGACGCGCCTCGTGCTGGTGTTCATGTCTCAGCCCTCCGGATCGGTGTCCGGAATGCTAGTTCTGTCACACTGTCTGTCAATTGTTGGTCGTATCAGCCGATCCACTCGCGCAGCCAGGCCTCGGTGGCGGGCATCGCCCGGTCGGCGTACGCACTGGCGTGCTGCGAGCCGACCATGATCTCGACCTCGTTCGGCACGCCGGCCCGGGTCAGCGCCGTCGACATGATCTCGGCCTGGCTCGCCGGGATGACCTCGGTCGAGCCGTTGAACAGCGCGACCGGGCAGGTGTCGCCGCTGACGTGGCTGTCGGGCGAGGCCGCGATGTAGCTGCTCGGGCACTGGCCGGCCGTGGGACATCCGGCGAAGTCGCCGATGCCGGTGTAATTGATGGCGCAGTTGCGCTCGGGGCAGCTCAGCACGCCCTCGTCGAGGGCGGTGAGGTCCATCGGGCCCGACCAGCTCACCACCGCAGCCACGCGGTCACCCGAGGTGCACGCTCCGGTCGGCACGGCGGCCAGCAGGCCCACGAGGTTGCCGCCGGCCGACGATCCCAGCGCCGCGATGCGCGTGGGATCGACCCCGTACCTGTCGGCGTTGGCCCGGATCCACCCGACCGCCGCCTCGAGCTCCTGCAGCTGCATCGGGTACCCGGCGAGGTGCGCGTCGGCCAGGGTGTAATCGGCGTTGAAGGTGACGTACCCGGCCTGGGCCAGTTCGAAGCCGACGCCGGTCAACTCGGACTTGTCGCCACTCATCCAGCCCCCGCCGTGCACGAGCAGGACCGCGGGGCGGCCCGAGCCGGTCGAGGGACGGGCGACGTCGAGCACCTCGCCGGGCTGGGTCCCGTAGGCGACGTTCGACGTGGTGAGCACGCCGCTCACCGGTGCGGGCGAGGTCGAGAACGGTGCGCCCGGCACGCGGCATCCGCCGTCCGGGGGTGCATTCGGCTCGGTCGTGGTGGTGCCCGTCCCGTCGCCACCGGTTGCCGAGCCGCCCGCCCGGGTGGCTGAGCCCCCGCGCCGCCCGCTGCCGCGCACGACCCGACGCCGTACGCGCACGCCGTCGACCCGCCTCGGCCCGAGCCGCCCGACGAGCCCCCGGCCGAGCCTGACCCTCCACGCGAGATCCCGTTGTCGTTGCGTCCGGTGCCCGATCCGGACCCGCCGCCCAGGTACGGGAACGGGGAGGCGCCGCCCGAGCCGGACGCACCCGCGGCCGCCTGCGAACGGGACGACCCGGTCGAGTCGACCAGGCTGCTCGATCCGGCGGTGGCCACCATGATGAGGCAGAAGGTGATGGCCATGCCGATGACCCGATGCGGCTTCGAGGCCACGTGGCCGTGCGCCGAAACGCGACGCGGGGACGGCGTACCGTCCTCCGCCGCCGGATCAGGCATGTCGCGATTCTGGCATATCACCGATCGCGTTGCTATGCGCGCGGAGAGTGGTTACAGCTCCTGCGGGCCGCCTGGTGTAACCGAACGCCCGCCCGACCGTCGCAGCACTGTGAGCGATGACGCGACGGGGGCGAAGCCGGGTCGAGACGCAGGGGCCGTGGTCGACGACACCCAGACCGCCGAGGCGGCCACGCGCCTGCTCGACAAGCTGCGCGCCTTCGTGACCGAGGAGCTCGACGCCGACGAGCAGGCGCTGCTGGCCGTCCTGCTGGCACCGGGGGTGGCCATGGCCTACCCCGACGACGAGGTGGTCGGCTTCAGCGTCGACTGGAGGGCCAACGCCCTGCCCGAGGCCCTTGCGGTGACCCTGCGCGAAGGCGGACTGCGGGTCGAGGGCCTCTGAGCGCACGTGTCACCTCGTGCTCGAGGAGCTCTCGCGTTCGGCGGCGCGGGCGCGATGGGACGGCACGAGCTCGGCCCGGCTCGACTCGATGCACAGCTCGCAGTCGTCGAGGTGACGGCTGGCCGCACCGGGATCGGTGGTGCGCAGCAGCTGGAACTCGTCGCAGCCGAGCCGCGGCTGGGCCACCATCAGCTCGAGCATGAGCGCGCTGCGCAGCCGACGCCGGGCCCGGTGGACGATGACCTTGGCCGCGCCGCTGCTCACGCCGAGGGCCGAGCCGACCTGGGCGGGGGTGAAGCCGAGTTGGGTGACCATGGCGACCGCCGTGGCGTCACGTTGCGAGAGACCCGTCACGCAGCCCTGCACCGTGTCGGCCAGGTCGTGCAGCTCGGCCAGGTCGTCGGGGGTGGCGTCGCGGGACACCAGGGCCTCGGCCTGCTCGGTGTCGAGGGCGATCTCGCGCTTGCCGGCACGCAGCTGGTCGACCGAGGCGTGGCGCGCGATCGACAGCAGCCACGGTCGGAAGCGGTCGGTGTCGCGCAGGTTGTCGAGGTGCTGCAGGGCCCGGGCGAACGTGTCCTGCACGATGTCGGACACGGTGTCGCCGTCGCGCACGTGCGAGCGGGCCACGGCCCGCACCGCTCCGACGTGCGCTCGGTACAGCTCGTCGAACGCGCCCGAATCGCCGGCGAGCACGGCCGTGACGAGCAGTCCATCCGGGCGCAGTTGCACTCCGGGACTGTCCACCCCCGCGATGGTACGCACTCGGGCCCGGCGGTGACGGGCCGATCACCAACTGTTCACCTGTGCCGCACGGGCGCCCGACCCGTTCCAGCGGGTACGGCGGAGGCTGGTGAGGCATACTCGACGCACTGTCGAGCGAGGGCTGGATGGATGAGATGACGGGTCGCGGGCGGTTCTCGGGTGTGGCGAAAGCCCTCGGGCTCGTCGCCCTGGTCGTCGTGCTGGTCGCCGCCTGTGTGATCGGCGTGCAGACCCGTGCTCGTGGTGCCGGGGCAGCCGTGGTCCCCCCGAGCCTCTCGGTCAAGCCGACCAGCGGCCCCGTCGGCAGCACGTTCACCCTGACGCCGGCCGGCTCGTGGGGGAACTGCGCCGCGCCCGTCAACCCGACGTATGTCTGGAACCCCGGCCGCGCACAGCCCATCACGCTCGGCACGGGTGCGGGCCTCGCCCCGTTCAAGACCAAGGTCCCGACGGGGGCGGTGGTCGGCACACGTGTACCCCATCGACGGCGACTGCATCAACCCCCTCAACGGCGGGCTCATGGTCAACGCCGTCACGAGGTTCTCGGTGACGCCTCCGGCCACGACGACCACCACGGCGCCGGCCACGACGACGACGACCCGCCCGACCACGACCACCACGTCCGGCAAGAAGGGCACGACCACCACGACCGCCAAGGGCGCGACGACCACGTCGACCGTTCCGGGTCAGACCACCACCTCCGGGGCGCCGGGAGCGTCGAGCACGTCGACGACGGCCAAGCCCGGGCAGAAGGGCAAGCCCAAGAAGATCGTCGTGCTGCCCAGCCCCGGTGACAACCCGAACGCCACCTCGACCTCGTACCTCAAGCTCGATGCACTGGCCATCTCGCCCGGCAGCGCGGTGACCGCCACCGGCGTCGGCTGCGACAGCAACGCCCCGGTCGACCTGACCATCGGGTCGACGCAGGTCGGCCAGACCACCGCCGCCACCGACGGCTCGTTCCACGCCCCGCTGCACCTCGGGTCGCTGGCCGTGGGCCGCTACGACGTCCAGGCCGAGTGCGGGGCCATCCTCACCGCGTCGTTCGACGTCGTGCTGGCCAGCCGGGTCGACCCCGGCACCTCGACGACGATGATCGTCATCGTCTTCTTCATCCTCATCGGACTGCTCGCCTTCCGGCGCCGGCTCTTCCCGTCCAAGCCCGCCGCCGAGGCCCCGACCTCGCCCTCCGAAGAGGAATTCACGTCGTGACGACCATCACCCGGCATCGCCCGCCGACCGCCGGCCGGCTCGTGAGCCTCGTCGCCGTGGCCATGGGACTGGCCCTGTCGCTGGCGCTCGGCCCGTCGGTCGCCGCCGCCGGCGCGTCGTCGTCGGTCACGCTCAAGACCACCATCAACGGGCGCTCCGTCGCCGGCTCCTCGGCCTCGCACCCCATCGTGCTGCACCCCGACCGCGCCGCCAAGGTCGACATCCAGGTGACCAACGAGGGCAGCGGCAGCGTGACGCTGTCCAGCGTGAGCCTCACCGGTGTGGTGGCCGGCCTCACCTTCTTCGCCTACCAGACGTCGGTCAACCTCCACCTCGGCTCGGGCGACTCGACCCACCTGCGCTACTCGCTCGAGCTCACGGGCCTGTCCGGCCAGGCCACCGGCCTCATCCCGGCGCGCATCAGCGTGGCCGACACGCACGGCCACACGGTGGCGACGCAGTCGTTCGTGAGCGACGTGCGCGGCTCGCTCGACTCGGTCTACGGCTTGTTCGGCCTGGCCCTGCTGGCCCTCACGATCGCTGCCATCGCCGGCGCGGTGTGGGCCATCGCCACCCACCGGATGCACCGCAACCGGTGGCGCCGGGGCCTGCGCCTGCTGTTCGTCGGCCTCGGCATCGGTCTGGTGCTCGTGTTCACGCTGTCCGCGCTGCGGGTGTGGGTGCCCAGCCCGGGCAAGTGGCTGGTGACGGTGCTCGTGTTCGCGGTGGTGTTCTTCGTCATCGGGTACCTGACTCCGACGCCCTCGAGCGCGGAGGACGACGACGAGGTCGACGAGTCCGAGTTCGCGGCGCCCGAGGGTTCGGATGCCGACATCGATCTGGCCGAGCCGGACGCAGAGCCCGAGCCTGAAGCCGAGACCGTGCCCGCCCGCGAGACCGTGACCGCATCCGAGCCGGAGGCCGAACCCGCCCACGGCGACGGGGTGTCATGACCCTCGACCAGCAGGAGGTCATCGACGCCCTCCCGAACTACGAGGTGGGCGCCGAGCTGGGTCGAGGCGGGTGGGGGGTGGTGCTGGCGGGTCGACACCGCCAACTCGGGCGCGAGGTCGCCATCAAGCAGCTGCCGCGGGCCTTCGCAGCCGACGAATCGGTGCGCGCCCGCTTCGTGACCGAGGCCCGGCTGCTGGCCTCGCTCGACCATCCCCACATCGTGCCCGTGTACGACTTCGTCGAGCGCGACGGGCTCTGCCTGCTGGTGATGGAGCAGCTGCCGAGCGGCACGCTGTGGAGCCGGTTCTCGACCGACGGGTTCACCCAGCCGGCCGCCGCGGCGGCGGTGCTGGCCGCCATCGCGGGGCTGCAGGCCGCCCACGAGCACCAGATCCTGCATCGTGACGTCAAGCCCGAGAACCTGATGTTCTCGGCGACGGGCGCCCTCAAGGTGACCGACTTCGGCATCGCCAAGGTGGTCGGCGGCGACGGCACGCTGGCCACGCGGGCCGGCGAGGTCGTGGGCACGCCCGCGTACATCGCCCCCGAACAGGCCCGCGGCGGCGAGCTCTCGCCGGCCACCGACGTGTACGCGGTGGCGACGATGTTCTACGAGCTGCTGTCGGGCCAACTGCCCTTCGCCGACGACGCCGACGCCATGGCGCTGCTCTTCAAGCACGCCTTCGAGACGCCGACGCCGTTGCGCGACCGGGCGCCGTTCGTGCCCGAGGGGATCGCCGAGGTCGTGATGCGCGGGTTGGCCACCGACCCGGGCGACCGGTACGCCACCGCCGAGGCGTTCGGCGTCGCCATCGCCGAGGCGTGCACCAACGGCGTGGGGTCCCGGTTGGCTGGCGGCCGAGGGCACGCCGGTGATGGGGGCCAGCTCGATCGTGTCGGCGACCGACCGGATCACCTCGCCGCCGCGCCCGCCCACCGTGTCCGACGCCCCGCTGGCGCGGCGACGGCCCGCCCCACCGACCGTCGGCGATGCCGCCGCGCCCGCGCCGCCCACCGTTGGCGACGTCGCCGCACCCGGCCCCGGCTCCGCCGACAGTGGCAGCGCCGGCGGCTCCCGTACATCCGGCCGGAGCCGCCCACGAGGTCGGCGTGCAGCTGCAGGACGTGCAGGAGTCCGACCTGGTTCCGGTGCAGTCGGTGCTCATCCCGCCGGCCAAGGCCACGGTCCCGCTGCTGCTCGCCGTGCTCGGCTTGATCCTGGTGGTGGTCATCGCCGCGTTCGGCATCGGCTCGCCCGACCACTCGGGCGATCTGCACGCCGGGACGGTCACGGTGGCCGGCATCGACCCGACCTCGGGACACGTGGTCACCCTCGACCTGTCCAAGAACGTGCCGGTCGGCGTGACGGCAGCGGCCCCGGGTGCCACCCGGGTCCGACTCACCGTCGAGAGCGTCGGCCAGCACATCTCGCAGGCTTCCGCGCCATTGCTGGTCGTGCACGGAACGCTCAACCCTCCGGGCGGTGGCATCGCCTCGATCGACGCCTCATCCGCCCGGTACCTGGCCGGTGGCCGTCTCGAGGGCGAGATCGAGCTGATGCAGGGCGGGGTCGTGGTCGCACACCAGCAGTTCCCGGTGAAGACGAAGGAGACCGGCCTGCTGACCGCGGGGGCGCGGCGACGATCGTGCTGCTGCTGTTCGCCCTGGCCTACGGCGAGTCGTTCGCCCGTTCGTTGCGCCGGGGCCGCCGGACCCGGTCCGCCACCTTCGGGCTGGGGGTGATGGGCGCGCTCGTCGGTCTCGGTCTGGTGTCGTTGATGTCGGTCACCGGATTCCGCTCGCCGACCGTCGCCACGGTCGTGGTCTGCATGGTGCTCGGCGCCGCCACCGGCGTGGCGTTCGCCATCGGGGCGGTGCGCGTGGGCAAGGGCCGGCGGTTCGCCAAGGTCCAGAAGCAGAGGGCGCTGTGAGCACCTTCGAGATCGACCTGGCGGCGCCCGACCAGGACGTGCAGCGCGTCGCCGTCGACGGTGCCATCGAGATCGGTCGTGAGCTGCCGAGCGGCGTCGACGGGGTGACCGTCGCCGACGAGCGGGTGTCGCGCCGTCACCTGCAGCTGTCGGTCTCGGACGGCGGCCTGACCGTGACCGATCTGGGCAGCACCAACGGCACCTCGGTCAACGGCACGCGGATCTCGGCGCCCACGGTGCTGCACGGCGGCGACCGCGTCACCCTGGGCTCGGTCGAGCTGACGGTGGTCGAGGTGTCCGCGCCGGCCCCCCAGCCACCTCCGGCTCCACCGCCCCAGCCGCCCCCGGCTCCCGCCCCGCCGCCGCCCGCCCGCCCCCGCCGCCAGCCCCGCCCCCCGAGCCGCCGCCGCCGACCGCCCGCCGAGCCAGCCGCCGGCGCCGGTGGTCGAGGCGCCCGCCGAGCCGATCCGACCCGCGGAACCAGCACCCGAGGAACCGGCGCCCGCGGGACCGGAACCCGCGCCCGTGGCCCAGGTGGCGCGGCCCCGGCCGGTGCTCGACGAGCTCGAGGCCCGCACCACCGACGCCGCGGTCCTGCGGTTCCGACCCGGCACCGCCGGGCGCGGCCGCGGCCAACGCGGTGGCACGCGACGCGCGGCGGGCCCGCAAGGCCCTGGCCGGACTCGGGTCCGAGCCCTGGGGCGTGGTGCCGACGATCTGCCTGGTCGACCCGTTCCCCGACCCGGCCAACCCGTCGGTGACCGTCACGAGCGGCGCCATCGTCGACGGTGCCCGCAACGAGATCTGGATGGTCGTGACCCCCGAGTCGCCCGCCGAAGCGCTCGAGCGGCCGATGGCGCTGCTGTTCGGGGCCAGCCTGCCGGCCGCCGACGGCCTCGGCCTGCTGCTCGAGGGCTACGGCCTGATGGTGGGCGACAGCCCCGACGTCGACGAGCAGCTCCGCGAGATCGACCTGCCGGCGCTCGGCGCGGCCGACGGCGACCTCGGCGCCGCGATGGCGCTGTCGTTCGTGCGCTACCTGGTCGAGCGCGGCGGCAAGGAGACCTTCCTGCGCATGCTGGCCTCGGCCCAGCCCGGCCGCCTCGACGCGGCCGCCCAGCAGGAGTACGGCACGGGCATGGCGGCCCTCGACGAGGCGTGGCGCCAGAAGCTGGCGGCCGGCGCCCCCGACATGAAGACGGGGCAGTTCCTGCGCCTCACGATGCGGTACCTGCGTCCGCACCGCCGTCGTGAGATCGAGATGTTCATCTACATGCTGCTGGGGTTGGCGTTCACCGTCGTCTTCCCGTTCGTGTTCAAGAACCTGCTCGACCACGCCATCCCGAGCGGTCAGTTCTCGCAGGTGCTCCAGCTGCTCGGCCTGCTGAGCATCGCGTTCGTGATCACCGCGCTGGCCGGGTTGCGGGGCGCCTACCTGTCGGCGGTGGTGAGCGGGTCGGTGGTGCGCCAGCTGCGCCAGGAGATGTTCACCAAGATGCAGCACCTCTCGCAGGGTTGGTACAACCGCCACCAGCAGGGCGACGTGCTGTCCCGCGTGTTCTCGGACGTGGGGATGCTCGAGCAGGGCCTCTCGCAGACCCTGCGCGGCGGGCTGGTGCAGATCCTCACGCTGGGGGTGTCGGCCACCGTGCTGATCATCCTCAACTTCTGGCTGGCGCTCATCGTGCTGCTCGGGGCACCGGTGATCGCGCTGATCTACAAGGCCATGTCGAAGGGCGCGCAGAAGCGCAGCATCGCCGTGCAGGAAGAGACCGGCGGCGTGCTGACGGTGGCGTCGGAGAACTACGGCGCGCAGTCGGTGGTCAAGGCCTTCGGCCTGCAGGCGCGCGAGGTCGGCGCGCTTCCGCCAGTCGAGCGACCGCCTGTTCGACCGCCAGGTCGAGCTCCAGCTCTTCGGCGGGCTGTTCGGGGTGTCGGTGCAGATGGTCGTCACGGCCCTGCAGGTGTTCATCCTGGGCTTCGGCTCGTGGCTCATCTTCCACGGGCACCTGACCATCGGTGGGCTGGTGGCCTTCATGAGCCTCATGGGCCAGACCCTGGCGCCGGTGACCGTGCTCACCGGCATCGGCCAGCAGATCCAGTCGTCGACCGGCGCGCTGGTGCGCATCAACGAGGTGCTCGAGGCCGAGCCCGAGGTGGACGAGCGACCCGACGCCGGCCGAGCTGGCGCCGCTGCTGCACACCGTCAGCCTGCGCGACGTCGGGTTCTCCTACACCGCCGAGCGCGTCACGCTCGACCACATCGACGTCGAGATCACCGCCGGCCAGCGCGTCGCCTTCGTGGGGCCGACCGGCGCCGGCAAGTCCTCGGTCCTGCAGCTGCTCATGCGCTTCTACGACCCCGACGAGGGCGCGGTGCTCTTCGACGGCGTCGACGTCCGCGAGGCCACCGTGGCGTCGCTGCGGGCGCAGCTCGGCGTGGTGTTCCAGGAGACGTTCCTGTTCAACTCGACCATCCGCGAGAACATCGGACTCGGCAACCCCAACGCCACCGACGCCGAGATCGAAGCGGCGGCCCGCGCCGCCGAGCTGCACGACTTCGTGGTCGACCTGCCCCGCGGCTACGAGACGCTCGTGGGCGAGCGGGGCGGGCGCCTCTCGGGCGGCCAGCGCCAACGGCTGTCGATCGCCCGGGCGCTGCTGCGCGACCCCCGCATCCTGCTGCTCGACGAGGCCACCTCGGCGCTCGACCCCCGCACCGAGCGGATGATCTCCGACACCCTCGAGCGCGTCGGCGAGGGCCGCACCACCATCGCGGTCACCCACCGCCTGACCTCGATCACGACCTACGACCAGATCTTCGTGATCGTGGCCGGCCACCTGGTCGAGCACGGCACCCACGGCGAGCTGGTGGCGGCCGGCGGGGTGTACGCCCAGCTGTGGGCTGAGCAGACGAGCGGTGTGGCGGCCACCGAGCCCCCGTTCGACGCGGTCGGCGCGCTGGCCCGCATCTCGCTGTTCGGCGGGCTCGACCCGGCCGCGCTGGCCGACGCGGCCGGGCGTCTGCAGAACGTCGACCTGGCCCAGGGCGCCACGATCGACGAGGGCGACGGCCGGCTGCTCGTCATCCGCCGTGGCCAGGGCACGGTGATGGCTCCGGACTTCGCCGGCGAGCTGGCACCATTGACCGACGTCGGTCCCGGCGACGCGTTCGGGATCGCCGCGCTGCTCGGCGACGAGAAGGGACATGTCCTGCGTGCCAACGAAGCGCTGTCGCTGCTCGTGCTCGACGACGATGCCATCCGTGCGCTCGCCGCGCTGCACCCCGAGCGTGGCCGCCGCCCTCGAGGGTGGCGCACCGAGCGACGACGCCGTGCCCGCCGGCGGGACCCGGCTCTCCCGGCTCACCATCGCACCCGGCAGCCGCCTGTCGCTCGTGGCCCCCATCGCCGGCGCCGGCGCGCCGCCCAACGCCGAGGACGTGCGTCGCATGACCGGCAGCATGCCTGCGGTCAACCAATGAACGTCGTGCTGCAGTCGATCCTGGGTTCCGCGGCCGAGACGACCGGCGCCGCGCTCGGTTGGATCGTCGTGCCCCGCGACGACCGCCTCGAGGTGGTGGCCGCCCTCGGCTCGACCGAGCTGCTGGGCGCCAGCGTGGCCGCCGATGCCGGGCACGGCCGCCTACGTGCTGGCCTCGGGCCAGCCCGTGGCGATGGTCCCTCGCGCCGACGACGCCAACGCCGCCGACGGGGTCGCCGCCCTGCTCGGCACGCGCCCGGCCTCGGTGCTGTGCGTGCCGTGCGCCCACGACGACGACGTGCTCGGCGTGCTCGAGCTGGTCGACAAGGCCGGCGGCAGCCCGTTCACCTTCGACGACGTCGAGCTCATCACCGTGCTGGCCAACATCGCCGGCTCGGCGCTGCGCGAGTCGGCCGGCAGCGACGTCCGATCGCCCGACGAGCTCGGCGGCGAGCTGCGGCAGCTGGCGGCCAACGATCCGACGGCCTACATCGCGGTGGCGAGCGTCCTCGAGGTCTTGTTGGCCCGTGGCTGAACAGGATTCCGGGGCGCCCCAGGTCCCGCCCACGACACCGATGAAGCCGATGAAGCCCGGGGGTGCATCCCGCCGCGCCGGCCCGCGCCCGCCGCGCCGCCCGAGATCCGGCCCGAGTGGACCCGCGAATCGGTGGCGCTGCGCCTGCCCGGGGTGTCAGCGGCTCGACGACCTCTCACCCGAATGGGCGTGGGGCGGCTCGAACGGCCGAGGCGTGCGCGTGGCCATCATCGACAGCGGCATCGAGGCCGACCACCCCGACCTCGACGACTGCGTCGACGTCGACGGCGGCATCGTGGTGTCGCTCAACGACGAGGGCGAGCCCGTCATCGAGGTCGGCCCCCACGAGGACGTGTTCGGCCACGGCACCGCCTGCGCCGGCATCATCCACCGTCTGGCGCCGACGGCCCGCATCACCAGCGTGCGCGTGCTCGGGGCCGGGCTGACCGGCAAGTCGAACGTGTTCCTCACCGGCCTGGCCTGGGCGGTCGAGCAGGGATTCGACGTGATCAACCTCTCCCTCGGCACCGGCAAGCGCGACTGGGCGCTGCCGTTCTACGAGCTGTGCGACCAGGCGTACTTCCGCGGGTCGCTTCCTCGTCACCGCGGCCAACAACATGGCCCGGCCGAGCTTCCCGTCGCTCTACGCGTCGGTGACGAGCGTCGCGTGCAACCTGTCGAAAGACCCGTTCCACTTCCACTACAACCCCGAGCCGCCGACCGAGTTCCTGGCGCCGGGCATCGACGTCGAGGTGAGCTGGCGCGGCGGTGGACGCCAGACCGGCACCGGCAACTCGTACGCCGCGCCTCACCTGGCCGGCATCGCGACCCTGATCAAGTCGAAGCACGGCGACCTGCGGCCGTTCCAGATGAAGACGGCGCTGTGGGCCACGGCCTCGAACGTGCAGGAGGCCTCGACGGCGGCCGGTCGTCTCACCGGCGCGCTCACCGCATCCCGGCTCACCGCGCTCGGCGGGAGGGCCACCTCGGCCCTGCGGGCCGTCAGCGGGACTCCGGATCCGCCGGTGTAGCGGTCAGCTGATGAAGGTCTGCTCCATCGTGACCTCGAGGTAGTGCTCGACGGGCGGCGTCTTGCCACCCTTCGACCCGCCCTTCTTGTCGGCGGTCTGGACCGCGGGGAGGGCGATGCCCGGCGCCGGCAGCCCCAGCTCGAACCCCATGGCGAGGCCCTCGACCTCGTTGGCATCCTCGGCGTCGTCGGCGGATTCGGCTGGTCCGGAGTTGGACTCGTCGGTGCTCATGGCCTGCCTCCTGGTTCGGATCGGCTCTCGGGGTCCATGACGACCTCGGACCGCCCCGGTTACAGGCGTGTCCCGCGGTGCGTCAGTTGCGCGAGGGGAAGACGCCCAGGAGCGCGATGCAGAAGTTGATCACGAGATACGGCTGCACGATCCCGAACGGGAGGTTGCCGCCGGTCGGTTCGACCATCGCCGCGTTCATCGTTCCGGCCGGTGTGCCGGTGTAGGCCGAGCCCCCCGCCGAGAAACCGGGGTACTCACCGATCGGGTTCTTGGTGGTGCCATCGGTGCCACCCTGCACCAGGTGGCTGTGGCTCGGGAGGTTGCTGGTCAGCAGGGTGGCGGTCTCGGCCCCTCCGACTTCGCCTTCGACGTAGTTGGTGAACCCGTTCGATCCCAGGTGCATGGGCACGCGCCCCTGCAGGTTGGGCAGCTGGAAGTTCGAGGTCCCGTTGCCGCCGTAGGTGGTGCCGAGCAGCGAGAACAGCGCGGTGTTCTGGCTGATCGAGAGCAGCTGTCCGTCGCACATCGCCCAGCCGCGCGGCGCGAAGTTGAACCCGAACATCCGGATCTCGCCGATGAATGGTTCGGTCACTGGACGTCTCCTTGCATGCGGTGGCTCAGCCGACCCGGTTGACGACGGCTTGGTAGAAGTGGTGGGTCACGCCCCGGTCGACGGGTGACACGTACAGCGACACGGCTGCACCCTGCCCCTTGAGCGTGGCGATGGCGGACGGCAGCGAGGCATCGGTCGCCTGGAAGATGAGCGAGAACTGGTTCTCGGCCCCGGCCGGGGCGCCCAGGATGTCGTCGACCTCGACCAGGGTCAACCGCGTGCGGCTGCCGGCGACCGAGAAGACCTTGTTCACGAGCGGCACGAACCGCGACCGTCCGAGCGGGGCCGGCGATGTCAGTGTCCGCGCGACCGACGCGAACGCGGTCGGGCCCTGGGCGACCACGAGCCCGGCGGCGACCGCAGCCGCGCCCGATGCCATGAAGGCGCGCCGGTTGAGTGCGCCGCCGCCCTCGATGCTGCCAGCCCCTCGGGCCGCCCCGTTCTCGTGCATCGGGGGCACTCTAGGCGATGTGAGGCCCGCTGTCGTCGAAGACGTCGATCGACCCGCGTCCCGGTGCCTCGGCTCCCTCGACGAGGAGCGCGTCGAGCCAATCGTCGACCTTGCAATCGACCACCAGGTGCACCCGGGTCGCGTCGCCGTCGTTGCTCACGCGGTGCACGCGGGTGAGGTCGAGGTACCAGCACTCACCCGCCTGCATCGGCACCGCCACCTCGTCGAGCCAGAACGTCACCTCGGGCCCGGTCACGATCGGCAGATGCAGGCGTACCTCACCATGGACATGGGCGAGCATGTGGTCACGGTGCCCGGTGATCACGGCGCCGGGACCGAGCCGCAGCAGGCGCACGGTCTGCAACGGGCAGGCGAACTGCGCCAAGGCGGTGCGGATGCCGGGACAGGCGGCCAGCAGTGGGGTGTCGGCGTACTCGTCACGCGTGGGGTCGGGGTAGAGCGCCAGCGGGCTGCCGACCGTGACGCGCAGGGCGGCGCCGCTCCAGTCGCCCTGGTACTGCTGGGTGTTGAAGTGCGGCTCCCACGCCGACTCGTCGAGCGCCGACACGTCGGCGGCGAGCGCGTCGAGGTCGAACTGCATGGGCAGTCGCACCCGATCGGGAACCGTCGACGGGGTGGTCATCGGCTCAGCGCCAGCAGCCGCTCATAGGCCGGGCGCGTCCAGCGATCGGTGATGGCCCGGGTCCGCTCGTCGACCGCCGACGGGCGGTGCCCACCGTCGGGCTCGAACGGCAGCACCGGGTTCTTGGCGTCCCTCGTCGCCGCTCGGGCCATCGCGGCGCGGGCGGCGTCGTCGAGGCGCAGCCCGAAGTGCGGCGCGATCGTGTCGGCCACGGCCCCGGGCAGCTCGTCGTAGCCGACGAACCGGACCATGGGGTCGGCGCCGTCGGCCGCGGCCTCGCACAACCGGCTGAGCACGAGCGCCCCGTACTCGTCGACGTCGGCCGGTGCCGCGCCGCGGAGCCCGAGCGAGCCGGGGTCCAACGACCCGGGGATCATGTGGTAGCCGCGGTGGCCGCGCTGGGAGATCAGGATCTCGGCCGGATCGCGGTGCACGAAGATCCACGGCACATCGGGGAAGGCGAGGCGCACGAGCGGGAGGTCGAGCACGGTCCAGGCGTCGAGCTTGACCACGCACTGCTCGAGGCCCGCCGAGCGGCGCTGCGCCAGCGCGTGGGCGATGGTGCGGAACCCGCTCACCCGTTCGGCGTCGGAGGGCGCCGGACGACCGATCGGCACGCGCACGACGGTGTCGAGCGGGCCGGGCTCGGACAGGACGAGCACCCGCCGGGTGGCGGCGAGCATCTGGGTGATCAGCGTCGAACCGCAACGCGAGAGGTGGAAGACGAACCCGGCGATCGGGCAGGCCCGGCGCGTCGGCGACCAGCTCCTCGGTCTCGGCCATCGTGGTCTCGTGGCGGAACAGGAGGCGGAAGGGGTGCGTCAACGCGCCCGTGATGGTCTCGTCGAAGAACGGGTCGTCGAAGTCGATGCCGGCGGTGTGGCACCAGTCGACGCGGAGCGCGCCGTCGCGCCAGTGGACGCGGATCGGCGTCCAGTCGACGAGCTGGCCGGGCGTCAGATCCATCGCTCGAGCCAGGCCCGGCGGGCGGATCGGATCTCGTCGGTCACCGCGTCCGGCTCGATCGTGAGTCCCAGCCGGGCGGCCCGCTCGACGACCGTCGCCGCGAAGGTGGCGGGGTCGTCGTGGGCCAGCAGGTCGGCCTGGAGAGACGGATCCGAGAGCACACGTCGGCGGAACGCCTCGAAGGCCGGCGACGACATGAGCCGAACCGTAGCCAATTGCTACCGTTCGGCCGATGCCACGCCCGCGCCTGTCGCTCTCGTCCCTGCCGGACGGCGACGTGCTTCTGCGCCCCGTCCGTAGGGGCGGCGACGACGACGACCTCCTGTTGCGCATCTACGCCTCGACCCGCGCCGACGAGCTCGACCTGGTGGCGTGGCCCCCGGGCGAGCGCGACGCCTTCGAGCGCATGCAGTTCCGGGCCCAGTGCCTCGACTTCGACCGCCGCTATCCCCGAGCCGATCATTCGGTGATCGAGGTGGGCGGCGAGGCGGTGGGCCGGCTCGTCGTCGACACCGACCACGAGCGGGTGCTGATCGTCGACGTGGCCCTGCTCCCCGGCGCCCGCGGGCACGGACTGGGCACCGACGTGCTGGGCGACGTGCTCGCGGAGGCCGACGGCCTGGGACTGCCCGTGCAGCTGCACGTCGAGGCCACGAACCGGGCTCGACGGCTGTACCGCCGCCTCGGGTTCGAGGCGGTCGGTGACCGGTCCCTGCACCAGTCGACCGAGTGGATGGAGCGGCCGTGCCCGAGCTCTCCGAGCTGACCCTCGCCGACTTCTCCCCTCTGGTGGGAGACGCGTTCGTCTGCCGCCAGGATGCCGGTGACGTGTCGCTGGTGCTCGAGGCGGCCGCCGGGTCGGGTCGGATGTGGGACGGGCGTGAGGGCTTCTCGCTCGTGCTGTCCGGGCCGGTCGAGCCCATGTTGGGGCAGGGCATGTACCGGCTGGTGCACGGCTCGTTGGGATCCGTCGACCTGTTCATGGTCCCGATCGGATCGGCCGACGATCGGGCGCAGTACGAGATCATCATCACCTGACGTACCTGTGCCGTCGCGTGACCCTCTGCGTTCACGCGACGGCACAGGTTCGGGGGAAGTAGCATCCGTGTCCGCGCCTACCGCGAGAGGTGGGCGTCGGCCGGTGGGGCGCAGGGCCACGGCGGTCGCACGGACGAATAGGGGCGCTCCATGGCGACGAACGACACCCACGGCCGCACGACCCGGTGCGGCGCGGCTCGCCGGATGGCGGCCACCGGGACGGCCGCGCTGCTCCTCGTCTTCGTCGTCGGCACCATGCTGGCCGTCGACGCCGCGCCGTCCTTCGCGGACGGACCGACCACCTTCACCAACCCGACGAGCATCGCCATCCCCGGCTCGGGAGACGGCTCGCCGAGCGGATCACCGGCCTCGCCCTATCCCTCCGGTGTCGCGGTGTCGGGCCTGACCGGCAACGTCGCGAACGTCACGGTCACCTTCGCCAACCTGTCGCACACCTCGGCCAGCGACATCCACGCGCTGCTGGTGGGGCCCACCGGCGCCAACATCGACCTGATGGCAGACCTCGGCGGCGGCAACTCGCTCGTCACCGCCAGCAACGCCACGATCACCTTCGACGATGCCGCCGTGTCGAACCTGCCCGGCAGCGGCGCCATCGCCTCGGGCTCGTACAAGCCGACCAACGACACGCCCGGTGCGGACTCGTTCCCGTCCCCCGCCCCGGCGCCCTCGTCGGACACGACCCTGGCGAGCGCGTTCGACGGCACCAACCCGAACGGCACCTGGCAGCTGTACGTGAGCGACGACGCCTCGGGCGACACCGGCACCATGGCCGGCGGCTGGAGCGTCACGGTCACGACCGCGGCGGCCCCGCAACCCGGCACCCTGTCGTTCTCGCAGGCCTCGTACACCGGAGCCGAGGGTGACGGCTCGGCCGCGATCACGATCGATCGGACCGGCGGCAGCGACGGGCCGGTGTCCGTGCAGTTCGACACCGTGTCCGGTGGCACCGCGGTCGAAGGCACCCAGTACAGCTCGGTGAGCCAGTCCGTCTCCTTCGCCGACGGCCAGACCTCGGCCAACGTGTCGATCCCGATCATCGACGACAACGTGGTCGAGGGGGCCAACACCACCGTCGACCTCGCGCTCTCCGCGCCCGGAGGCGGAGCGACCCTCGGCCAGTCGAGCGCCGTGCTCGTCATCGAGGACAACGACTCGGCGTCGAACGCCACGCCGATCTCCATCCCCGGCTCGGGCACCGGCAGCAGCGCCGGCGCGCCGGCCAGCCCCTATCCGTCGAACATCCACCTGCAGAACCTGTTCGGGCCGATCACCAACGTCAACGTGACCCTGACCGGCCTGTCGCACACGTCACCCCAGGACATCGACGCCCTGCTCGTGGGCCCGCAGGGCCAGAACATCGAGGTCATGTCCGACGTGGGCGGGGGCGGCCCGGCCAGCAACGTCAACCTCACCTTCTCCGACGAGGCCGAGTTCCCGATCGGGCACCTGTCCACGCTCTCGTCCGGCAACTTCAAGCCGAGCAACGACACCAGCGACGGCCCCGACCTCTTCCCGGCGCCCGCGCCGGCCCCTCGTCGGCCACGACCTTGTCGACCTTCGACGGCACCGACCCGAACGGCACCTGGAGCCTGTACATCACCGACGACGCCTCGGGCGACGTCGGCTCGCTGGCCTCCTGGTCGTTGTCGATCACCACGCTCACCAACCAGACCGCGCCGACGGTGGCCCCGACCGACGTGACGGCCGCGCCCGCCGCGTCCAAGGGCACGGCCGTGGTGTCGTTCACCCCGATCAGCGACACGCTGCCCGGCAACGGCGGCTCGACGATCATCGCCTACGTCGCCACCTGCTCGGCGCTGGGCCAGACGACGAGGGTCAACACGAGCAGCACCCTCCCGTTCGGATCGGTCACCGTGACCAAGCTGGTGGCGGGCGTGACCTACACCTGCACCGCGGCCGCGGAGAACGCCTTCGGGGTCGGACCGAGCTCGGCTCCGCCCGCCTCCGTGACCATGCCCACCGCGCCGACGGTGGCGCCCACCGGCGTGACCATCTCGCCGCTGCCCAAGTCGGGCAACGCGGAGGTGTCGTTCAACCCGATCGCCGACAGCCCGCCCGGCAACGGCGGCTCACCGATCACGTCCTACGGCGTGCGGTGCTCGTCGAGCGGCCATCCCACCCGGTCGAAGACGAGCAGCGCCCTGCCCGGTGGCTCGATCACCCTGACGGGGTTGGTGCCCGGCGCGCACCTACACGTGCGTGGCCGTGGCCACCAACGCCGTCGGCTCGGGCCCGACCTCGGCGCCGAGCGGTCCGGCGACCCTGCCGACCGCGCCGATCGCCTCGCCGTCCATCACGTCGGTGTCGCCCTCGACGCCCGGCCGGGTGGTGGTGGCCTTCACGCCCATCAGCGACGTGGCGCCCGACAACGGCGGATCCAGCGTGGTCGGCTACGTCGCGACGTGTTCGGCGTCGGGTGAACCGACCCGGTCAAAGTCGAGCATGACGCTGCCGGGCGGCTCGATCACCGTGACGGGCCTCGTGTCCGGGGTCAGCTACACCTGCACGGTGTCGGCGATCAACGGCATCGGCACCGGTCCGGCGTCCGCGCCGAGCGGCCCGGTCATCCCGGCCTGATCCCTCTGGGTCCGACGGCGCGGCCGGGTGCGCCCGGCAGGGGACACGCCGACACCATGCGGTTCCGGTTCGAGCGCACCTGGCAGTTCGCGATGGACGTCGACGACCTGTGGCGCGTGCTCGAGGACACGTCGTCGTACCCGCAATGGTGGCCGTGGCTCCGTGAGGCGCAGCTCCCCGCGCTCGAACGGGATGCCCGGGCGCGCTTCTCGGTGGCCGCGCCGTTGCTGTACCGGATGCGTCTCGGCCTCCGCCTCACCGAGGTCACGCCCGGCCAGCGGGTCGTGGCTGCCCTCGACGGCGATCTCGTCGGACGAGCCGAGCTCCGGATCGCGACGGCGGCCGAAGGCGGCTCGCGGGCCACGCTCGAATGGGACCTCGCCCTCGAGCGGCCGGTCCTGCGGGCCCTGGGGTCGCTCGGACGCGGCGTGCTCGAGGCGGGCCACGAGTGGGTGGTGCGCGCCGGGGTGCGCCAGTTCGCGGCGGCGCACGGGATCGAGGCTCGCGAGGTGCGCGTCTCGACTGGGCGCTCGGCGGCGCGGGACGGCGCGCGATCGCCGCGGCAGATCGTGGCCGACGGCCTGATGGCCGGCGCGGTGGCGGGCGTGGTGAGCGGCGCGCCGTCGACGGTCGTGACCCTGGCCCGCGGCCGGTCGCTGGCCGAGTCGACGCGGGCCGCCGGCACCCTGCTCGGCGCGCCCACCCTGCCTCGCGGCGTGGTCGCCCACGGCGCGCTCTCGTTGGGTTGGGGGGTGGTGATCAGCACGCTGGTCGCGCCCCGCCACCGCCTGGCCGGCCGCGTGGCGCTCGGCGCGGGGGCCGGCGCGTTGATCGCCGTCCTCGACCTGGGCCTGGTGGCCCGGCGCCGGTTCCCGTCCATCGATCGACTGGGGTTCCCGCCGCAGCTGGCCGATCACGTCCTGTACGGCGCCGTCGCGGGCGCCGCGCTCGGCTGGCGACGAGCGCCCGCCGACGTTGTCGGTTCAGGTTCGAGATGAGGCCCAGACGGCCCACAGCGGATCGCCGCGCGAGGCGACCGGGGTGCGCAGGCCGGCGTGGACCTCGCCGAAGCACCCGGCTCGCTCGAAGTATCGGCGGACGATGTCCACGTGGGCTTCGTCGGGGCTGAGGATCCAGGCCCGGATCGCCTTGGTGGGGAAGCAGCGGTTCGAGAAGGTGATGACGAGCCGGCCGCCGGGGCGCAGCACGCGCCCGACGTCGCGGAAGACCTCGACCGGGCGAACGAGGTAGTCGACCGAGACGCAGCAGACGACGTCGTCGAACGTTGCGTCGTCGAAGGGAAGCACCGGCTCCGCGTTGAGGTCGTGGCGGACCCATGACGCGGCTTGCGGGTTGGCCGCCAGCTCGCAGTCGTTCATGCCGAGCACGACGAGGTTCGCCGGCGTGGTCGTGAAATGCGACACCCACGAGGACATCAGGTCGAGCACGTCACCGGTGATCCCGAGCTCGCCGTAGAGCGCGCCCACCGCGGCGATGGCGCCGTCGTCGATGTGGGTCACCAACCGGTCGTCGGCGTAGAAGAGGTCGTCGGGCGACGGATCGGCGCGGTCGAAGAACCCGGGCGGGAAGTCGTCACTCGCGTCCACGCGCTCACCTTTGCAGACCCGCGGCGGACCTGGTCGTACCATCGGTGCTCGTGCCGGCTCACGACCTGTCTGCTCCGCCCGTTCACGCTCTGCCGGACCGGATGCCGGCCGCCGTCTACGTGGGCGACGGCCGCATCGAGGTGCGCGAGCTCGACGTCCCGACCCCGGGCCCCACCCAGGCCCTGGTCGAGATCGCGCAGTGCGGGGTCTGCGGCACGGATCTGCACCTCGTGCTCGAGCAGTACGCCCGGCCCGGGTCGGTGCTCGGCCACGAGTGGGCCGGCACCGTCGTCGCCCTCGGCGACGCGGTGACGAGCCGCCGGCTGGGCGACCGCGTGGTGTCCGACGACCGGCCGGGGTGCGGCGAGTGCCGCGCCTGTCGCCGGCACCGGCCGTCGGTGTGCCTGCGGCGAGGGGCCACCGACCACCTCTCGTTCAACGGCGCGTTCTGCCGCTACGTGCTCTGCGACGCCGCCCGGCTCGTGGTCCTGCCCGACGGCCTGAGCACGCGCGACGCCGCGCTCACCGAGCCGACGGCCATCGCCCTGCACGCCGTCGACCTGGCCGGGGTCGAGCCCGGCGACCGGGTGCTGGTGACCGGCGGCGGCGCGGTCGGCCTGCTCATCCTCGCCGTGCTGCGCAGCCGCGGCGTCACCGACATCACGGTCTCCGAGCCGGCGGCCAACCGGCGCGAGCGGGCGTTGGCACTGGGCGCGACGCGCGCCGTGGCCCCCGACTCGCTCGAGCCCGCGGCGACCGGCCAGGTCGTCGATCAGCCCTTCGTCGTGGCGTTCGAGTGCTCGGGCCAGGCCCAGGCCGCCGAATCGGCGCTCGACCAGCTCGACTTCGCCGGCACGCTGGTCTTCGTGGGCACCGGTCGGCAGACGCCGCGGATCAACCACAACCGCATGATCATCCTCGAGCTCACCGCGATCGGTGCCTACAACTACAACGCCGAGGGCTTCGCACCCGCGGTCGAGCTGCTGGCGAGCGGCGCGTTGCCGCTCGACCTGCTCATCGCGCCCGACGACGTGCTGCTCGACGGGCTGCGACCGGCGATGGACGAGCTGGCGGCCGGCGAGATCGTGGGCAAGCTCCTGGTCCGCCCCGAGGTGGTCACATGACCGAGCCGTCCTTCGCGCCGCGCTTCAACCACGTCGCCATCAGCGTCGAGCCCGCCATGCTCGACGACGCCGGCCGGGCCACGCTGCTCGACTTCTTCGGCGAGGTGTTCGGGTGGACCGAAGGGGACAACACCGGCGAGACCGGCAACCCGCTGATCCTCTACACGGGGTCGTTCGGCCAGTTCCTCTACCTGTTGCCGGCCGAGCCGTACCTGATCGCGCCGCCGCTCGACCACTTCGGGCTCGAGGTGGCCACGCGGGACGAGCTCGAGCGGCTGGTCGGGCGGGCCAAGGCGTACCAGACCCGCGACGACCGGGTCGAGGTCATCGACGTCCACCAGCGGACCACGTCGGGGCCGACCCACGACTACGTGCTCACCAGTGCCTACATCGGCTTCGTCCTGCCGCTCCTGGTCGAGCTCCAGCACCTGAAGCGGGTCGAGCGGACTGGATGACGCCCGCCGAGGCCGTCCGCAACGCCCACGTCTGGTTCGAGACCAACAGCGGGTGGGCGCCGCCCGATCCCGACACGCTGGCCGAGTGGGCCGCCGACGGCGTCAGCCGCAGCCCCGACGAGTGCCTGGTCACGCCCGACGGCTGGTGCGCGCACGGGCTGGCGTCCTGGTCCCTCATCCTCGACGCGCTGGCCATCGACGAGGCCCACCGCCGCGCCCAGGCCGCAGGCGAGCCCGGCTACCTCGATCCGACCACCGGGCTGTTCGTGATGACCGCCGACTACCTGCGGGCGCGCGGCACCTGCTGCGACAGCGGCTGTCGCCACTGCCCCTACCGCGGGCCCTGACGGCGTGCGCAGACCGTTCAGGTGGCGGCGGTGAACACCATCGGGAAGTGGTCGATCGAGCGGATGCCCGCGGTGTACTCGAGGGTGTGGCCGTCGACCACGGCGTAGTCGGGGATGCGGCGGTGCCACTCGCGCATCGCGATGCGCAGCTCCTGGCGGGCCAGGTGCGAGCCGAGGCACCGGTGCACGCCCCCGCCGAAGGCCAGGTGCCGGTTGACGTCGCGGTCGAAGCGCACGGTGTCAGCGTCGCCGAACTCGGCGTCGTCGGTGTTGGCCGATCCGAGCATGATCATCACCGAGTCGCCCTGGTGGATCGGGCAGCCGTCGAGCGACGTGTCCTCGACACGCGCCACGCGGGCGACACCCATGACCGGTGTCTCCCAGCGCAGCAGCTCCTCGATGGCAGCCGGGATGATCGCGGGATCGTCGACGAGCTGGCGGCGCTGGTCGGGGTGCTGCGAGCCAGGTAGGCGAACATGCAGTCGAGCGTCGAGGTCACCGTGTCGAGCCCGGCGATCAGGAACAGGAAGCAGATGTCGAGGATGTCCTCACGGGTGAGCCGCTCGCCCTCGACCTCGGCGTCGAGGAAGCGCGACAGCAGATCGTCCTCGCGCTCGGCTTCGCGCTCGTCGAGCACCTCGTTGAAGTAGTCGTAGATCGAGTCGGCGGTCTGCTGCTGGTAGGCCTGAGCCGCATCGCTGCCGTAGTCCTCGCCGCTGACCTGGTCGGGCCGGATGATCCCGTCCTTCATGACGAGGAAGCGGGGGCAGCTCGTCGAGGGGCAGCCCGAGCAGCGTGAGGAACACCTGCGACGGGAACGGGATCGAGAACTCCTTGGCGAAGTCGACCTCGCCGCGATCGACGAAGCCGTCGATGAGGTCGTTGACGAGCTGGGTGACCGGGGTCCTCGAGCACCGCCATCTCGCGTGGGGCGAAGATCGGGTCGAGCAGCTTGCGGTACTTCTTGTGCTCGGGCGGATCGATCTGCAGCGGGATCAGCGGCCGGATGTTCTTGAGGTCGACCGCCGACATGTTGGACGAGAAGATCTCGGGATGGCGGAAGGCCTCGTCGATCTCGAGCTTGCGCGACAGCACAGCGCCGACGCCGTCGATCGACATGACGGGGGTGTCCTCGCGGAGCGCGCGGAACACGGGCTGCGGGTTGGCCGCCATCTCGGGGTCCATCCCCCCGAACGGTCCGGCGTCGGGCTCAGCCGTGGTTTCGGCAGTCGGCTCGTCCATGGTCGCTCCCCGGTCGTCGTCGTCGCACGTGCCACGTCCGCGCCAAACCTGACACCCACGTCATGTTAGGCGCGAGCCGGCTTGAGCAGGGCGTACGCCACGAACTTGCGCAGCATGGTGGCCCGGTGGGCCCGTGAGCGGTCGGCGAAGGCAGGGGCCAGCAGCCCGAGGTGCACCCCGATGAGCCACTCGGTGGCCTCGTCGACGGTGATGTCGGTGCGGAGCGCGCCTCGCGCCGCGATGTGGTCGAGGAAGCCGGCGACCAGCGGGGCGGCCAGCCCCACCACCGCCTCGGGCCCGCCCCCGACCCGCGCCAGCGCGGTGGCGGCGCCCTGCTGCTCGAGCGCCTGGTACCAGGGCTCGGCCCGCACCGCTTCGGCGTGGCGCAGCAACCCCTCGACGATCCAGTCGGCGGGGTCTCCGGACCAGTCGATCTCGACTTCGAGCTGCTCGGCGATGGCGGCCGAGCGCCCCACCAGCACCTCGCGGACGAGCTCGTCCTTGTCGGCGACGTAGCGGTACACCGTGGCGCGCGAGCAGCCGGCGCGCCGCGCCACCTCGTCGACGCGCACGGCGAGCGGACCGTCCTCCGCGATGACCTCGGCGGTGGCGGCCACCAGCCGGGCCCGCACGTCCGGATCGGCCGTTGTCGAGGTCACGGGTGGATGCTAGGTTGTCTCGTGAGACAATTCCACGACTTGTCTTATGCACGAGGTTTTCCAGGGGGACGCATGGCTCGACGAGCGGAGCGCTACACGGTCATCTCGGCGGACTGCCACGGGGGCGGCGCCATCACCGACTACCGCCCCTACCTGCCGTCGCACCTGCACGACACCTTCGACGCCTGGCGCGCCGACTTCGACAACCCCTACGACGACCTCGAGGGCGACGAGGCCGGCCGCAACTGGGACAGCGCCCGACGCCTGGCCGAGCTCGAGGCCGACGGCGTGGTGGGCGAGGTCATCTTCCCCAACACCATCCCGCCCTTCTTCCCGCAGGCGTCGCTCGTCCACCAGCCCCCGGCCGCCGACGCAGGCGACCTCGAGCTGCGCTGGCAGGGCCTGCGCGCCCACAACCGGTGGCTGGCCGACTTCTGCGCCGACGCGCCCGGCCGGCGCGCCGGCATCGCGCAGGTGCTGCTGCACGACGTGGATGCGGCGGTCGCCGAGGTGCGTTGGGCGGCCGACGCCGGCCTGACCGGCGGGGTGCTGCTGCCCGGCGCGCCGCCGGGGTCGGGCCTGGCCCCTCTCTACGCACCCGACTACGAGCCGCTCTGGACGACCTGCGAGGAGCTGGGCCTGCCGGTGAACCACCACACCGGCAGCGCCTCGCCCGACTACGGCGACTACCCCGAGGCCAAGGTCATGTTCCTGGTCGAGGCCACGTGGTGGGCCCACCGGGCGCTGTGGCAGCTGATCTACGCGGGCGTGCTCGAACGGCACCCCACCCTGCAGTTCGTCTTCACCGAGCAGGGCACGGCCTGGCTGCCCGAGCAGCTGGCCACCCTCGACGCCTACCGCGACCGCATGGCCGGCGCGGCCGGCTCGCAGGAGCACGTGTGGGGCGAGGCGATCATGGGCCGGCTGTCGCTGAAGCCGAGCGAGTACTGGGCGCGGCAGTGCCACGTCGGCGCCAGCTTCATCCGCCGCCACGAGGTCGGCCTGCGCCACGCCGTCGGCGTGGACCGCATCATGTGGGGCAACGACTTCCCCCATCGCGAGGGCTGCTGGCCCTTCAGCGCCGAGCACCTGCGCCTGGCCTTCTCGGATGTCCCCACCGACGAGGTGGCGGCGATGGTCGGGGGCAACGCGGCCGAGCTCTACGGCTTCGACCTCGACGCGCTGGCCCCGGTGGCCGAGCGCGTCGGGCCCCGCATCGACGACGTGGCCCGTCCACTCGACTCGAGCGACATCCCGGCCGAGGCGCTGCGGTGCCCCGCCTTCGCGTTGGCCGCCGCCGGCCGCTGACCAGACCCGCCCGACCAGACCCGCCTGACCAGATCCGCCCGACAGGAGGCCCGCATGGGACCCATCCGCTACGCCGCCCGCAGCCCCGAACAGCTCGCCAACCGCGAGGTGCAGGCGACCTCGGTCGGCGCCTGGGCGACGTCGCTCGTCGCCGTGTACGAGACCGATCCGGCCATCATCGCGGCCGTCCTGCCGCCGCCCATCCAGCCGGGCGCCGAGCCGCTCGTCAAGGTCACGGTGGCCTCGGTCGATCTGGGCCGGCCCGGCCTGCCGCCGTTCGGTGCGGGCTCGTTCTCGGTGGCGGCGCGCCACGAGGGCACCGAGGGCTGGTACGCGCTGGTGATGCCCATGAGCACCGAGCAGTCGGTGATCGGCGGGCGTGAGACCTTCGGCGAGCCCAAGAAGATCGGGCAGGTCGAGCTGACCCGTGACGGCGACCACGTGGTCGGCACCGTGGCGCGCCTCGGGACGACCATCATCGAGATCGCCGGCACGGTGGGCGAGCCGGTCGAGGTCACCGACGGCACGCGGACCGACTTCTACTTCAAGTTCCTGCCCGCGCCCGACGGCAAGGGCTTCGACCACGAGCCGTCGCTCGTGTACTGCCACCGCGACGAGACGACCCGTGAGGCCCGACGCGTCGAGGGCGAGCTGACGTTGCGCGACTCGCGCTTCGACCCGGTCGCCGACCTGGTGGTCGAGCGGGTGCGGGACATCACGCTGTCCGAGCGCCGCAGCGTGCAGCGCGGCGAGATCGTGGGGCGGGTGCCGGCCGAGTGGCTCGTGCCCTACGCCCACCAGCGCTACGACGACCTCTCGCCGATCGGCGAGGACTGATCCTCTCCACCCCACCCTCACCCGTGCCCTCGGAGGCTGACATGTCCGACCGCTATCTCATCATCTCGAGCGACTGCCATGCCGGTCTGCCCAACGAGCAGTACCGCGACTACCTCGACCCCGAGTTCCGCGACGCCTTCGACCAGAGCCTGGCCGACCGCGCCCGCATGATGGAGCTGGCGGCGCGGGGGATCCTCAACGAGGAGTTCGCCGAGGAGTGGGAGCGCGAGAACGAGGAGGGCCTGCGCGGCGGATGGGACGCCGGCCGCCGCGACAAGGAGCTCGACGCCGACGGCGTGGTGGGCGAGGTCATCTTCCCGGACGCCGACGCGGTGACCGCCGGCGCATCGGCGCCCTTCGGCGCCGGGTTGTCGTCGAACAGCGACGTGCCGAGCGAGCTGCTGATGGCCGGGGCCCGAGCCCACAACCGGTGGCTGGCCGAGCTGTGCCAGGACTCGCCCGAGCGGCGCGGCGGGCGTGGCCATCGTGCCGATCTACGACCCCGACGCGGCGGTCGTCGAGATCGCGCCGGGCCCGCGAGTCGGGCCTGCGCGGCGGGATCCTCATCCCCTCGATGTGGGGGTCGCATCCGCCGTACCACGACGCCCGGTACGAGCCGGTGTGGGCGGCGTGCGAGGACCTGTCGATGCCGGTGCACGTGCACTCGGGCTCGGCCGACAAGGCGGCCTACGGGCCCTATGTCGGGATGTACGTCACCGAGGTGCGCTGGTGGTCGGCGCGGCCGCTGCACTTCCTGCTGTGGTCGGGCGTGTTCGAGCGCCATGCGGGGTTGCGGTTCGCCATCACCGAGTGCGGCGCGTTCTGGGCCCCCGACCTGCTGTGGTCGATGGACACGGCCTACGACCGCGAGCACGGCGCCCGCAAGCTCGGCGAGCAGCTCACCGCCGGGTTGTCGATGCGCCCGTCCGAGTACTTCGACCGCAACTGCGCCATCGGCGCGTCGAACACGCGCCGGCGCGAGCTGGCCCGGCGCTACGAGATCGGCGTCGGCAACCTGATGTGGGGCAACGACTTCCCCCATCCCGAGGGCACCTGGCCCCACACCCGCGAGTGGTTGCGAAACGCCTTCGGCGACATCCCCGTCGACGAGACGGCCGCGATGCTCGGGCTGAACGCGGCCGAGTTCTACGGCTTCGACGTCGACGCGCTCCGCCCCCTCGCCGATCGCGTCGGGCCCACCCCCGACGACCTGGGCCAGACGGGGCGCGACCTCGACAAGTGGGCCGCGCTCAAGGATGCCGGGCGGCCGTGGCGGACCGGCGTCGACGCCGTGCCGCTCCCGATGTCGTCGTGACCCAGTTCGACCCGTTCGAGGCCGGCTTCGACGCGTGGCCCTACGACCAGTACCGGCGCCTCCGCGAGGACGACCCGGTGCACTGGTCCGACCTGTTGTGCGGGTGGGTGCTGACCCGCTACGACGACGTGACGCGGGTGCTGCGCGACCACACGGTGTCGAGTGAGCTCGAGCGCGCCGACGTCCTCCGCGGTCGTCGACCTGTTGCTCGCCCGCCAGATGGGCCGCCCCCGCGAGGGCACCACGCTCGTGCTGCGCGACGACCCCGATCACGCCCGCCTGCGCAAGCTCCTTGCCGCGCCGTTCACCCCGCGCGCCATCGAGCAGCTGCGCGCGATCGGTCGAGCAGCGCGTCGGTGCCCGCCTCGACGAGCTGGCCCCGCAGGGCTCGATGGAGCTCATCACCGACTTCGCCTACCCGCTGCCGGTGTCGGTGTTCTGCGAGATGCTCGGCATCCCCGACGAGGCGAGCGTGCGGTTCCGCAGCTGGACCGCGGCGGTGGCCCAGAGCCTCGACCTGGTGATCAGCGCCGAGGACTACGACGCCTGCATGGCCCTGCTCGACGAGATGGAGGGCTATCTGTCCGACCTGGCCGAGCAGAGGCGCGCCGACCCCGGCGAGGACGTGCTGTCGGTGCTGGCGGTGGCCGAGGTCGACGGCGAGCGCCTCAGCCACGGCGAGCTGGTGGCCCAGCTGATCACCCTGTACGTGGCCGGCCACGAACCCACCTCCGCGCTCATCGGCAACGGGATGGTCGGACTGCTGTCGCACCCCGATCAGCTGGCCAAGCTGCAGGCCGACCCCGGGCTGGTGCCGAGCGCGGTGCAGGAGCTGCTTCGCTACGACGGCCCCAACCAGTTCGTGCGACGGATCGCCACCGAGCCGATGTCGTTCGACGACCGCGTGATCGAGCCGGGCCAGGTGATCTACGTCGGCGTCGGCGCGGCCAACCACGACCCGGCCCGATGGGGCGACGACGCCGACGCGGTCCGGATCGATCGCGCCGACGCCTCGCAGCACGTGCAGTTCGGCGGCGGGATCCACCACTGCCTCGGGGCGCACCTGGCGCGGCTGCAGGCCGAGGTGGCGCTCACCGCGCTGCTCGACGCGCCTGACCGACCTGCGCCTCGACGGCGAGGTCGTGTGGGCCGGGCGCACGACCCTGCGCAGCGTGGCGCAGGTCCCGCTCACCTACCTTCCGACCGAGGTCGCGTCCTAGGTCGCGTCGGGGCTCGCGTCCGGGCCCCCGGGTGCGGCCGAGGCCAGCAGCAGCTGGGCGAACTCGGCGCTGACGGCTCGGTGGTCGGGGCCGTCCGGGTCGAGCTGGCTCTGCAGGGCGATGCCGTTGGCGACGGCCAGGATCAGCGCGGCCGTGGCCTCGGGTGCCACCCACTGGGGGATGGCGGCGTTGGCCCGGAGCTCGCCGATGATCTCGCCGAGCCGGCGCCGCAGCGACTGGTAGAGCGTCAGCGCGCTCCGGCGGTAGCGCTCGTCGCGCACGGCCAGCAGCAGGGCCTCGAAGTACACGAGGGTGTCGTCGCGTGCGCGCTCGAACTCGTCGCTGAGCGCGGCGACCACCGCCAGCAGCCTGGCCTCGGGTGGGCCGGCCCCGTCGAGCATGGCCAGGGCGGGCGCCACCCGCCGTTCGAGCTCGCCGAACAGGGCCTCGGCCAGCAGGTCGTCCTTCGACCCGAAGTGGTAGGTGATGGCGGCCAGGTTGGCCCCCGCGGTGGCGGTGATCTCGCGGGAGCTGGCCCCGACGAGCCCGTGGCGCCGCACGCACAGCCGGGCCGCGTCGAGCAGGTCCTGGCGGGTCGCACGGCGGGCTGGTTTTGCCGTTTCACTCATACGAACGTATGATAGCGGCATGGAGACCAGGGATGCGAGACGTAGCTCGTCGGGGCTGAGCTCGTCCGGGCTGAGCTCGTCGGCGGTCGGTCCCTGGTGTCCGGTCGAGGTGCCCCGGGCCCGGATGGTGCACCGGTGGGACCAGCTGACCTTCCTGCACTGGAGCTACGACCCGGCGGCCATCCAGGCGGTGCTGCCCGAAGGGCTCACCGTCGAGACCTTCGACGGTCGCGCCTGGGTCGGACTCGTGCCGTTCGCCATGCAGGTCACGCTGCCGGGCCGCGGTCCTGTCCCGTGGCTGTCGCGGTTCGCCGAGACCAACGTGCGCACCTACGTCACGGGCGCCGACGGCACGACCGGCATCTGGTTCCTGTCGCTCGACGCGGCTCGGCTGCCCGCGGTGGTGACGGCCCGCTCGGCCTACCGGCTGCCCTACTTCTGGTCGTCGATGCAGCTGTCGCAGGTTGGGCCGGTCACGACCTACCGCTCTCGTCGTCGTTGGCCGCGCCCGTCGCTCGCCGACGCGACGTGCGACGTGGTGGTCGAGGCGGGCGAATCCTTCGCCCCCCACGAGCTCGGCGACCTCGACCACTGGCTCACGGCGCGTTGGCGACTCTTCGTCGACGAGCGGGGCGGGATGCGTCGCATGCTGGCGAACCACGATCCCTGGCCGCTGCACCACGCCGAGGTGCGCCACCTCGATCAGACGCTGATCCAGGCCGCCGGCCTCCCGGCCCCGCAGGGCGCGCCGCTCGTGCACTGGTCGCCCGGCGTCGAGGTCCGCATCGGGCCGCGCCGCCGGCTCGCTCCACTCGTCTAGAGCTCTGGTCGTCTAGAGCTCTGGCTCAGCCCAGCCACTTCTCGAAGAAGTCCAGCGTCGACGGCATCGCGACCTGTGCGTACTGCACGTCGTGCCTGGATCCAGGCACGACCGTCAACTCGTGGGGGGTGCCGGCGCTGGTCAGCGCGTCGATCATGTCCTGAGCCTGGTCGACGGGGATGACCTCGTTCGAGCTGTTGTAGATCGACATCGGGGGATCGTTCTTGCCGACGTGGCTCTTCGGCGAGGCCGCGGCGAACTGGGTGGGGCAGGCCGCCGGGTTGCCGCAGCCGACGAAGGCGGCGACGCCCGGGTAGTTGATGCCGTCGCAGATCTTGCCGGCCGGACAGGCTCCTTCGGCCGCGTCGAGGGCGGTGAGATCCATCGGGCCCGACCAGGCGACGACCGCCGTCACCCGGCTCCCGGTGGTGCACGGGCCGGTGGGCACCACGCCGAGCAACGCGACCAGCGTGGCGCCGGCCGATCCGCCGAAGGCGCCGATGCGGGCCGGGTCGACGCTGTACTGCGCGGCGTGCTGGCGGATCCACACCACCGCCTGCTCGAGCTGGTCGACCTGGTTGGGGTACCCGGTCTGGCCGTTGCGGGCGAGCGTGTAGTTCATGTCGAAGGTGACGAAGCCGGCCTGCGCCATCTGGCTGGCGACGGCCGACAGCTCGCGCTTGTCGCCCTTGATCCACCCGCCGCCGTGCACGAGCAGGATGGCCGGCCGCGGCGTGCCGGTCGACGGCAGCTGGGCGATGTCGAGCACCTGCTTGTGCGTCGCCCCGTACTGCACGTCGGTGGTCACCGAGACCTGGCCCGTCGGGGGCGGGGCCGTGCTGGGTGCGAACGGCGCGCCCGGCGAGATGCAGGTGGTGCTGTCGGCCTGGGTGGTGGGCGGAGCGGTGGTCGGGGGGACCGTGGTGGTCGGCTTGGCGGTGGTCGCCGGCGCCGCCTTGGGCGACGATCCCGAGCAGGCGGCCGCCGCCAGCACGCAGGCCGTCAGCGCCAGGACCGTGACAGCTCGGCGCCCGCGGTGCGAGGCGACATCGGTGGGCATCGGGAGAGCCTCGCAGGGAGAGGTGAGAGGAGAGTGAGGGCGGGCGGCGGGATCAGGCGGCCGGGGCCGGCTGCTGGGACACCGTGGTCGGTGCGCCTTCGCGGATCCGCTTCAGTTTGTCCTCACCGGGCGCCCGTGTGCCGTCGCGGCTCGGGAGGCGGAAGTCGGTGTAGAGCACCCGGCGCTCGCGGGTCGCCGGCGGCTGGCTCATGTGGAGCGTGCAGCTGAGGTGGATCGTCACGTCACCGGTGGCGGTGGGCAGGTCGATCTGGGGCAGGTCGAGGCCGCGGCGCACGAAGGCGGGCTGGATGAGCGCCCGGTGCGAGCCGGCCACGACGCGCAGCTGGCCCGACTCGGCGTCGGCGCCCGTGACCGAGATCCCGACGGTCATGGAGCAGCACCGGTACGAGTGGCTGCCGAGGCTGCAGTCCTTGTGCCACGGCACGTCGGAGATGCCCTCGACGATCCCGATGGGCTTGACCAACGCCTCGACCATGTTGCGGTTGGCGCCGGGCTTGCCGAGCTGGTGGCCGTCGTCGGTCAACCGGGCCAGGCCGAGCAAGCGGTCGTCGTCGAGCAGGGCGCGGGTCGTGGGCGACTGCTCGTGGAAGTACTGCATCCGCACCAGCCGGTCGTCACCGTCGCGGGTCCGCGCCCACCACGAGCGCTTGTCGCCGGGTGCGTAGCTGTCGGCGGCGGCGTCCATCTCGGCGGACACCGCCGCCATCTCGTCCGCGTCGAACACCCCCGACAGGTGCACGAAGCCGGCCTCGGCCAGGAAGTGGGCCATCTCGTCGCGGTCGTCGTCGCGGGCGAAGGCGCGGTGCAGGTCGAGCGGTGCCCCGTCGACATCGTGGAACGACACCGAGCCCGTGGTGTGGATCGGCCGGTCGTCGATCAGCGATCGCAGCACGACCCACCAGTCGAGGAAGTCCTCGAGCCGGCCGCTCGGCATGACCAGGTCGCCGCCGGTGAAGAACCCCATCGGCGTACGGATGTCGTTGACGATGTCGCTCAGGCCTTCGGCATCGAGGCGCACGACCGCGGTGGCGGCGTCGAGCCCCGGCGCCACGGTGACCGCGTCGCCGTCGAACGTGTCGCCGTCGAACGACAGGGTCCACGCCCGGCCGTCGACCTCGAACGCCAGCGGCCGCAGGTCGAGCTCGCGGGCCCCCGGGGCCACCCGCGCCCCGCCGGCTCGGGCCAGCTCGGGGAGCTCGTCGCCGAAGAACGCGACGGCGTCGACCGCCCGCTCGTCGTCGGCGGTCCGGGTGCGAACGTCAACCGAGGCCATGGGCCAGAGTCTCGCGGCGAACGTCCCACGGCGGCCTCGGCGGGCGTGGCCTCGGCGGGCGTGGCCCGTCGGAGGCGGCGACGGCGGCGCACCTCGCGGTCGACCAGCATGGCCAGCCCCATCAGGACGACGGCCACGATCCCATCGAGCCACCAGTGGTTGGCGGTGACCACCACGACCAGCGCGGTGGCGATCGGGTGGCCGAGCACGAGCCACCGCCAGCGGCTCGTGCTCACGGTGACGACGACCAGGCCGACCAGCACGGCCCACCCGACGTGCAGCGACGGCATGGCCGACAGCTGGTCGGACGCGCCACGGCCGAGCTGCGTGTACACCGACTGCCCGTACAGGTGGCCGGTGTCGACGAAACCGAGACCCGGCATCAGGCGGGGCGGCATCACGGGCACGAGCTGGATGAGCAGGCAGGCGCCGGTGAGCAGGGCGAGCGTGTTGCGCACCGGCGCGTACCGGTCGCGGTGGCGCACGAAGAGCCAGACGAGCAGCGCGATCAGCGCCGGCACGTGGGCGATCGCGTAGTACGACGTTGCACAGCTGCACCAGCCAGCCGTGGGGGAGCACCGCCCGCTGCAGGCTGAGCTCGCTCGGCAGGTGCAGGGCCTGCTCGGCGTCCCAGATCCACCGGCCGCGGGCCTCGGCCCCGGTGGTGTGCAGCACCGACAGCTGCCCGGCGATGCGCCACAGCGAGTACAGCACCAGCACCAGCGCGATCTCGCGGGCGAACGGGATGACGGCCTCGCCGATGCGACGCATCCGCCCGGCCTCGCGGGCCGGGCGCGCCACGAAGCCGAATCCGCCGAGCGCGACTGCGCCCACCATCGCGAACGGCCACGGGAGCCACACGACCCTGACTCTACGGGAGGAACCAGATCCAACGGATTCGGTGTAATAGGGTCCGGTTCGCGATCGATCGGATCGTGGGTGACCGCGGAGGGGACCACATGAGTGACCAGACATCGAGCCGACGCAAGCACGCCAAGGGGCGTGATCGACGCCGGATCGTGGGCGGCGTCGCCCTCGCAGGTCTGATGGTCGTCCTGGCCGCCTGCAGCAGCTCGAAGTCGACGTCGACCACGGGGACGACCGCGGCGCCGACCACCACGGTGCCCAACACCCCGATCCCGACGGCCACCAAGGACGCCAGCCTGGCCGCCATGGTGCCGTCGAAGCTCACCTCGGCGGGCAAGGTCATCGTGGCCACCGACGCCTCGTACGCTCCCAACGAGTTCTTCGCGGCCGACAGCAGCTCGCAGATCATCGGCATGGACATCGATCTGGGGCACGCCATCGGCCAGGTGCTCGGGGTGCCGTTCGACTTCACCGAACGCCAGCTTCGACACGATCATCCCCGCCATGGGCACCCGCTACGACGTGTCCCTGTCGTCGTTCACCGACACCCTCGAGCGCCAGAAGAAGGTCGACATGGTGACCTACTTCAGCGCCGGCACCTCGTTCTACGTGACCACGGGCCAGAACAGCGACCTGAGCTCGCTCGAGCGCCCTGTGCGGCCACAGCGTGGGCGTCGAGAAGGGCACCACCGAGCTCGACGACGCCACCACCCAGTCGACGAAGTGCACCGACGGGCGGCAAGACCAAGGTCGACGTCGATGCAGTTCCCCGACCAGAACGGCGCCAACGTGGCCCTGGCCGCCGGCCGTGTCGACGTGGTGATGGCCGACTCGCCGGTCGCCGCCTACGCCGTCGAGCAGTCGAGCAGCAAGTTCGCCCTCGCCGGCCAGCCCTACGGCACGGCGCCCTACGGCATCGTGGTGCCGAAGACGTCCGCCTACACCGGGCTGTCCGAACGCCATCCTGGGGGCCCTCAAGGCTGCTCAACACCGACGGCATCTACACCAAGATCATGACCAAGTGGGGCGTGCAGTCGGGGGCCATCACCGACTTCCAGCTCAACGGCGCCACGAGCTAGCCCGAGCGCCGATGGCGCGTGCTCGGACGGCTGATCACGGCCCGGAGGAGATCCGAGCCATCCCGGTGCGTCACCCGGGGCGCTGGGTGGCCGCGGCCATCATCCTGGTGCTGGTCGCGCAGTTCGGGCACTGGCTGGTCACCGACTCCGCGCTCGAGTGGCACGTCGTCGGGCACTACCTGTTCAGCTCCCCGGTGCTCACGGGCGTCGCAGCACACCATCGAGCTGACCATCATCGCCATGGTCCATGGGCATCGTCCTCGGCGTCGTCCTGGCGGTCATGCGCCTGTCGGCCGAACCCGATCGTCTCCGCGCGTCTCCTGGATCTACATCTGGTTCTTCCGGGGCACGCCGGTCCTGGTGCAGCTCATCTTCTGGTACAACCTGCCGGCCGTGGTCCACGTCGCTCTCGCTCGGCATCCCGTTCGGACCGAGCTGGTTCGCCCAGCGATCCGAAGATCCTGATCACGCAGTTCGTGGCCGTCTGTCTGGGCCTCGGCCTCAACGAGGCGGCCTACATGGCCGAGATCGCGAGAGCCGGCATCCTGTCGGTGGACGAAGGCCAGGTCGAGGCGGCGTCGGCACTGGGCATGACCCGTCTGCAGACCATGCGACGCATCGTGTTGCCCCAGGCCATGCGGGTGATCATCCCGCCGACGGGCAACGAGACGATCTCGATGCTGAAGACCAGCTCGCTGGCGTCGGTCATCGGCTACCTCGAGCTGCTCTACGCGGTGCAGATCATCTATGCCCGCACCTACCAGACCATCCCGCTGCTGATCGTGGCGAGCCTCTGGTACCTGTTCATGACCTCGATCCTCACGGTCGGCCAGTACTACGTCGAGCGCCGCTACGCCCGCGGGGCGCTTGCGGGAGCTGCCGCCCACCCCGTTGCAGAAGCTGCGTGGGTCGTATCGCGCTCGTTCGGTTCTGCCCGCTCGTCTCGTGAGGTGGCCGCCACGTGACGACGACGGCGGCGCCCATGGTGCAGGCCGAGGGGGTGCGCAAGAGCTTCGGGCGCCTCGAGGTGCTCAAGGGGATCAACCTCGAGGTGGCGCCGCGTGACGTGTTCTGCCTGATCGGCCCGTCGGGATCGGGCAAGTCGACCTTCCTGCGCTGCATCAACCACCTCGAGAAGATCAACGTCGGGCCGGCTCTCGGTCGACGGCGAGCTGGTCGGGCTACCGCCAGCAGGGCGACAAGCTCTACGAGCTGCGCGACAAGGAGGTCTGTCGGAAGCGCGCAGGAGATCGGCATGGTCTTCCAGCACTTCAACCTCTTCCCGCACATGACCGCGCTGGGCAACGTCATGGAGGCGCCGATCAAGGTCAAGGGCGAGTCGAAGGCGGTCGTGCGCGAGCGGGCGCTCAAGCTGCTCGATCGGGTCGGGCTCGGGGACAAGTGCGACAGCTACCCGGCGCAGCTCTCGGGCGGCCAGCAGCAGCGCGTGGCCATCGCCCGCGCGCTGGCCATGGAGCCCAAGCTCATGCTGTTCGACGAGCCCACCTCGGCGCTCGATCCCGAGCTGGTGGGCGAGGTCCTCGACGTCATGCGCGGCCTGGCCGAGGAGGGGATGACCATGATCGTGGTCACCCACGAGATGGGCTTCGCCCGCGAGGTCGGCGACGCGCTCGTCTTCATGGACGACGGGGTCGTGGTCGAGGCCGGCACGCCACGCGACGTCATCACGCAACCCCCAGCACGAGCGCACCCAGTCGTTCCTGTCCAAGGTGCTCTGACCGCCCCACCGCCCCGAATCCCTGGATGGGCCCGACGGCGACCTACGATCGCCCGGTGACCATCCGCCTTATCGTGGCCGACGACTCGATGCTGGTGCGCGAGGGGATCGTGCGCGTGCTGGCCACCGAGGACGACCTCGAGGTGGTGGCCTCGTGCACCGACTACGACGAGCTGATGGCGGCGGTCGATCGCGACGAGCCGGATGTCGTGGTCACCGACATCCGGATGCCGCCCACCGGCAGCGACGAGGGCATCCGGGCGGCGGGCGAGCTGCGCCAGAGCCACCCCGATGTCGGCGTGGTCGTGCTGTCGCAGTACGTCGAGCCGGCCTACGCGGTGTCGCTGCTCGACGCTGGTTCCGAGGCCCGGGCCTACCTGCTCAAGGAGCGGGTGTCCGATCCCGGTGAGCTGATCGACGCGGTGCGCACCGTCGCCGCCGGCGGGTCCGTCATCGATCCCAAGGTGGTCGAGGCGCTCGTGACCGCCCGCGCCCGCCCGAAGGAGTCGCCGCTGCGCTTCCTGACCCCGCGCGAGTCCGAGGTGCTGGCCGAGATCGCCCAGCGGCAAGAACAACGCGGCCGTCGCCGCCAGCCTGGGCCTGTCGGAACGGGCGGTCGAGAAGCACATCAACTCGTTGTTCTCGAAGCTGCACCTCACCGAGGAGCCAGACGTCCACCGGCGGGTCAAGGCGGTGCTGCTGTACCTGTCCAACCGCCCCGGCACCGACATGGGGGAGAGCTAGGGGAGAGCTAGGGGAGAGCTAGGGGAGAGCTAGCACCCCCGACCCGCCACCTGATCGCACCCTCGGCGCCGAGCGGCGCAGGCGCGAACCTGACGCCGAGTTATGGAGGCCATCATCGAATCCGCCGAATCCGTGCCGGTCCTGATCGTCGACGATCAGGCGCCCTTCCGGGCCGCGGCGCGGGCTGTCATCGGTGTCACCGACGGCTTCGAGGTCGTCGGCGAGGCGGACTCGGGTGAGGAGGCGGTCACCCAGGCCGCCACGCTCTCGCCCTCGCTCGTGCTCATGGACATCAACCTCCCCGGCATCAACGGCATCGAGGCCACCCGCCGGATCCTGGCCGACGCCCCCGGCACCGTCGTCGTGCTGCTCTCGACCTACAACGCCGGAGACCTCCCGGCCGACGCCGCCTCGTGTGGCGCGTCGGCCTACGTCCACAAAGAGGACTTCAGCCCCGCCGAGGTCCGCCGCATCTGGTCCGAGCGCCCGACCGGCTAGAGCCGGTCAGTCGGCGTCGAGGGGGATGCGGCCCGACACGGCGGTGCCCTCGCCTGCGGCCGACTCGATCGGTGAGCTCACCGCCGATGGCACCCAGGCGGTCACGCATGTTCACGAAGCCGTGGCCGGCCACCGCGCCGCCTCCGACGTCGAAGCCCGCCCCGTCGTCGCGGACGGTGAAGCACAGGACCGGGGTGAGTCCGGTGTCGTCCGCCGGCGTCTCGACCGTCACGCGGACGGTGAGGCGCGCCTCGGGGCCGGCGTGCTTGCCCGCGTTCTGCATGGCCTCGAGGCAGCAGAAGTACACGGCGGTCTCGACCCCCTCGGGGTAGCGACCGATGCCGTCGGCCTCGACCTGGGTCGGGAGGGTGGCACGGTTGGCGGCGGTCTGCAGCGCCTCGGGGAGGCCACGATCGCGCAGCAGCGGCGGGTAGATGCCGTGGGCCAGCTCGCGGAGCTCGGTCAGGGTGTCCTGCACGTCGGTGCGGAGCTCCTCCAACATGGCCGACGCGACGGACGGATCGCTGTCGAGCAGCTGGCGGGCCAGTCCGATCTTGACGGCCATGGCGACGAGGTGCTGCTGCGCGCCGTCGTGGAGGTTGCGCTCGATCTGTCGACGCGAGTCGTCCGAGGCGGCGACGATGCGCGCGCGCGAGGCGCGGAGCTCCTCGTTGCGCAGGCGCAGCTCGTCGAGCGACGCCTGCAACGCCGAGTCGAGGCGGACGTTGTGCAGCGCCAGGCCGAGGGGACGGGCCAACTCGGCCAGCACCCGGTCGTCCTCCTCGGTGAAGGCCAGGCCATCGGCGCGGCGCTCGACGACGATCAGACCCAGCAGGTCGCCGAGGTGGCTGACCGACACGGTGCGCAGGATCGACGGCGCTCGCCCGCGGACCAGCTCGGGGATCCACACCTGGGCCCACGCGGAGCCCGAGACGTGGGCGCGGGCCACCACGGCCAGCTCCTCGTCGGCCAGCGTGATGCGGGCGTCGCCCCGGTCGGGGACCGAAGCCACCCGGTCGAGCACGCCGTCGGTGCCCGTCCACACCTCGGCCTGCTGCAAGCGCAGGCTCTTGTGCAACGACTCGGCCAGCTGCAGCAGCAGCTCGTCCAGCGGGACGGCGCGGGACATGCGGCCGGCGAAGGTGCGCAACGGCTCATCGGGGGCGCGGGTGGCGCCGTAGACACGCTGGTTGGCGACCTCTTCGAGCCGGCGCCGGGCCGGGATCGTGAGCAGCGCGGCGAGGCCGGCGGCGACCATGGACAGCGCCAGCACGCTGCGGTCGCGCGAGGTGGGGACGTGGCCGAGCCCGATGACGACGACCAGGTAGACACCGATGACCAACGTGACCAGGCCGGCGACCACGATCGTGCGGACGAGCAGTCGGTGGACCAGGTTGATCGCCGCGTCGTAGGTGCCGGCCACGAGCGCGAGCGGCACGAGCACGGTCGCGCCCAACGCCACGGTGGCGGGTTGGTGGGGCAGGCCGAGGATGGCATCGAGGCCGAGCACGGCCAGGCCGATGGTGCCGGCGACGACGAGGGCCCATCCCAACCACTGCAGGCGGGCGCGGTCGACGGGCGAGGCGAGCCGGCAACGGGCGAGGTAGCCGGCCAGGCCGATCAGCGCCACCACCGTCGCCTCGACGGCGATCGGCGTGGCGGCCACGCCCGGTCGACGGGTCCACTCGAGCACCGCGGCGGCGAGGCCCGTGGCGGTGATGACTGCGGCCGCGAGGCGGTCCCAGCGCGAAGTCAGGCGGCCGCCCGGCGCGCTGACCAGCACGATGCCACCGACCGCCAAGGTGGCCGCGAGAGCCGGGCCCGATCCGTGGATGCTGCCGGCCATGGCCAGGGCGACCAGCGCGACCCATTGCGCCATCCGCTCGTCGGGTCGCCGGACGGCGAGCATCGTCGCACCGAGCGCGAAGCAGGCGACCACGCCGGTGGCGACGACGGTGAGCGGGTGGGTCTCGGACACCACGCCACCGATCGCCACGCCGATCGCGGCGATCGCGATCACGATCGTGGCGATGCGGTACGCGAGCGCCGGGCGCGCGGGCCGGGGGCCACGTCGGCGGGCGCATCCGCCGCCTCGGCCGCGTCGGTCGCGGCCGGGGCCGGGGCCGGTCCGGTGGACCGCACGCGGGGCAGGAGGGCGCTCATCCGCGTCGTCAGCGCCTCGACGTCATTCGGCCGAGCCGGCCGCCGCGGTCGCCGGAACCGCCACGGCAGGAGCGGTCTCGACCGGAGCCTCGGCGCCGCCGTCGATGCGGCCGTCGCGCATGCGCACGATCCGGCTGGCGCCGCCCGCCACCTCGTCGCTGTGGGTGACCATGATGATGGTCTGGCCGTCGCCGTGCAGTCGCCGGAACAGCTCGAGCACCTCGCGGCCGCCCTCGGTGTCGAGCGCGCCGGTGGGCTCGTCGGCCAGCAGCAGCGTCGGCTGGTTGGCCAACGCGCGTGCGATGGCCAGGCGTTGGCGCTGGCCGCCCGAGAGCACCGCCGGCACCTCGTTGGGCTTGTCGCCGAGCCCGAGCAGGTCGAGCAGGTCACGGGCCTGGGTCTCGGCCGCCTTGCGCCGCTTGCCGGCGATGATGGCCGGCAGGGCCACGTTCTCGAGCACGGTCATACCCTCGAGCAGGTTGAAGAACTGGAAGACCATGCCGATGTCGTGACGGCGCATCCGGGCCAGCCAGTCCTCGTTGCGGCCGGTGATCGTCTGCCCGTTGAGGACGATCTCGCCCTCGTCGGCGATGTCGAGGCCGGCGATCAGGTTGAGCAACGTCGACTTGCCGCAACCCGACGGACCCATCACGGCGATGAACTCGCCCGCGGCCACGTCGAGATCGACGCCGCGGAACGCCCGGACGGGGGCGATCTCGGCTTCGAAGGTCCTGCGTACGCCCCGCACCTGCAGGATCGCGTCGGTGGTCATCGGCACTCCTCAGTGACTGTGGTGATTCGGTAGGGACTGAGCACTCCCTCGCGACCCTTGACCGTCGTCGGGCCCATGGGTTCGCAAGCAACATGATGGGACAAAGCGGCAATGGTTGCATCGCTGCACACGGTGGTGCCCGCGGGGCGGGCCAGATCCTGCAGCCGTTGCGCCAGGTTGACCGTGTCACCCACGAGTGTGTACTCGAGCCGTTCGTCGCTGCCGAGCAGCGCCGCCGCCACCTCGCCGGTCGACAGGCCGATGCCCAGCCCGAAGGGCGACAGGTCCTCGCCGGTCCACTGCAGGTTGACGGCGGCCTGGCGGGTGTGCATCCCGAGCGCGGCGCGCACGGCGCGGTCCGCGTGGTCGGGCTGGGGGAAGGGGGCACCGAAGACGGCCATGACCGCATCGCCGACGTACTGCATCACGGTGCCTTCCTCCTCGAGGATGGCGGCGTTCATCTCGCGACGGTGCGTGTTGAGCTGGCCGGCCAGCACCGTCGGGTCGGACACCTCGGCGATGGCGCTGTAGCCCCGCACGTCCGACATCAGCACCGTGACCTCGAGGCGCTCGGTGCGCTCGGCGGCGCCGCGGTCCTCGCGCAGCTTCTGGGCCAGCCCGCCGGGCAGCATCCGGCTGAGCGTCTCGCCCTGCTCTTCGCGATCCACGATCGCCTTCTGCAGCAGGCGCAACCGTCGCAGCGCGCCCTCACCGCCCGCGCTGGCCCCCTTGGCCAGTTGCAGGAAGAGGGCCTCGATCGACGCGTTCACGGCTTCGGGAGACGAGTGGCGAGCGGCGGCGATGGCCTTCACCGGTCGTCCCTCGGCCACCTCGCGCAGCAGGTCGTCGTCCTGCTGGGACAGCTCGCCTTCGCCCCGAACGGGCGAGACGAGGGCCTGCACGATCTCGGGGTCGAGCATCGACCCGCCGGTGGCCACCTCGCGCACCGCCCGCGCCAGGCGGTTGCCGTCGGTCACGCGGTCCTTGAGCAGGTACGCGTACCCGGCGGCACCCTGCTCGAGCAGCGAGATGGCGTACTCGGGCTCGTCGTACTGGGAGAGCACCACGATGCCGGTGCCGGGGTGGCGCTTGCGCACCTCCTTGGCCGCCTCGATCCCCTCCTGCTGGAAGGTCGGCGGCATGCGGATGTCGGTCACCACCACCTGTGGGTTGGTCGCCTCGGCGCCGTCCACGAGCTCGTCGTAGTCCGCCCCGACGCCCACGACCTCGAGGTCGGGCTCGAGGGCGAGCAGGGTGCGCACGCCTTCGCGCACGAGCAGGTTGTCGTCGGCGAGGAAGACCGTGATGCGTTCCGTCGCAGGTCCGTCCAGGTTGGTCACGCCAGCATCCAACCGCGAACGGCCGGGCGCCGCCAGGGGGCAGGGCTCCCGCCGGGCCGGGGTGGTACCACCCCTCGGCGATGAGGGCCTGCTCCCTTGGCGCCGCGGCCGCCGCTCCGTACGGTCGAACCATGCGACATACCTCTTCGGTCACCTCCGTCAGCTGGATCCCCTCCGAAGCCGTGAAGGGAATCAGCAAGCCGATCTTCGAGCTGGGCGTCACCCACTACGACGACCCGCTCCCCGACCACCTCGACGACCTCGCCGCATGGCGCGACGCCGACCGGTTCCGCTTCGCCAACCACCTCGCCGCCTGGATCGAGGTGCAGGACGGGCGCATCGTCGACGCGGGATACACGGGGTCCGGGATGATGGGCGCCACCACCGTGCGACTCGGGGTGGGCGACGCCACGTTCGCCGCCGCCGGCCTCGACGACCTGCGGCACCCGCTCGACATCACCGAGACCCGGGCGCGCTTCGTGCAGACCGCAGGCGGCCGCACGGCGGTGCCCGCGCCTCGTCACGTGAACCGCCCGCCGTTCCTGCACCTGCAGGCACCGGTGGTGTGGACCACGCTGGCGCTGACCATCGACGTCGAGGGCCACGCCGACTTCGAGGTCGTGGGCGCGTCGCCGTTCCCACGGCACTGGATCTACGACCACGAAGGCACGCTCACGTCGAAGGTCGGCGTGGCCGACTTCTCGGGCTGGTACCACGGCCAGAACGGGCGCAACACGCCCTGGGGCGACGAGGACACGCCGGCCCTGGTCACCGCGGTCGAGACCGCGCTCGAGCGCGAGCTGTCGGGCCACATCATGCGGTCGGGCTCGAAGCCGAAGCTGCGCAAGGTGAAGGAGGGGAAGCTGCTCACCGAGCAGGGCGCCGAGGGCGACGAGCTCTACCTGTTGCTCGACGGGGTGCTGTCGGTCGAGGTCGACGGCGCGCCGGTGGGCGAGCTCGGACCGGGTGCGATCGTCGGTGAGCGGGCCGCGCTCGAGGGCGGTCGCCGCACCTCGACGCTGCGCGCCCTGACCAACGTGCGGGTGGCCGTGGCCACCGCCGACCAGATCGACCCCGCGGCCCGCGCCGAGGTCAGCATCGGCCACCGCCGGGAGGACGCTCGGCTCGACGGCTCGCCTTCGTGAGGATCCACTTCCTCGGCGTGCGCGGCTCGACGCCGGCACCGGGGATCGACTTCGTCCGCGTCGGCGGCAACACGTCGTGTGTGGCGATCGCCCACGACGGCGCCGCGCCCACGCTGGTGCTCGATGCCGGGACGGGGCTCCGCCGCCTGACCAGCCTGCTCGAGGGCGCCCCCTTTCGGGGCACCATCTTGTTGACGCACCTGCACTGGGACCACCTGCAGGGGCTCCCGTTCTTCGCCGCGGGCGACCGCGCCGACGCCGACGTCACGCTCGCGCTGCCCGAGCCCGGCGACCCGGTCGAGGTCCTCGGTCGGGCCATGTCGCCGCCCCACTTCCCGATCGGCCCCGATGGTCTGCGCGGGCACTGGTGCTTCGACTCGATCACCCCGGGTCGTCACCAGATCGAGGGCTTCGAGGTGCTGGCGCTCGAGGTGGCGCACAAGGGAGGGCGCACCTACGGCTACCGCATCAGCGACGGCCACTCATCGGTGGCCTACCTGCCCGACCACGCCACCGGGCCGCCCGACCAAGCCGAGCGCCTGGTCGCAGGGGTCGATCTGCTGATCCACGACGCCCAGTTCGTCGAGGCCGAGCGGGCCGTCGCCACGGACTACGGCCACGCGACCGTGGACGACGCCGTGGCGCTGGCCACGAAGGCGGGCGTGGGTCGGCTGGCCCTCTTCCACCACGGTCCCGATCGAACCGACGACCAGGTCCTCGCCATCAGCACCGCCGCCGCTTCGGCCTCGGGCGGTCCCGACGTCGTCGCCGCCACCGAATCCGATGTCCTCGACCTGCCATCCCGGGCCGTGTCATCGTCAACATCTGGTTGACGATTCCGAGCCGTCAACGTAGGGTTGACGCATGGCACCCGGTCCGACCCTCCAAGATCTCATCGACACGGTCCGGTCCGACGTCGGCGGTGACGACCCGCTCGACCAGTTGGCCCAGGCGTCGCTGACGGTCGCCGATCTCGAGGCGGTGGGCGACGCGCTCCTCGGCCACTTCGTCGAACGGTGCCGTGGCGCCGGACTCTCGTGGTCCGAGATCAGCACCGCGCTCGGCGTCTCGAAGCAGGCCGCCCACAAGCGCTTCACGGCCTCCGCGCCCAGCTTCGAGCGCTTCACCCTGCGGGCCCGGGCGGCCCTGCGCGCCGCGTCCGAGGAGGCGAAGGTCCGCGGCGAGACCGAGGTGGGCACCCCGCATCTGCTCGTCGGCCTGTTCGAGCCGGCCCAGGGACTCGCGGCGCAGGTGCTGGCCGATGCCGGTATCACCCGGGCCGCGTGCGTCGACCGGCTCTGGGCCACCCCCACGCCGCCGGGCAGCGCGTCGCCGTCCGCCCCGAGGCCACCGTTCAGCTCGGGCGCGAAGCAGGCACTGAGCCGCACCCTCACCGAGGCGCTGCAACTCGGGCACAACTACATGGGCACCGAGCATCTGCTGCTCGCGTTGTTCGGCGGCCCGAACGATCCGACGACCCAGACGCTCGCCGCGCTCGGAGCCACCTACGACGACACGCGCGCCCGACTGGTGGCGAAGCTCGCCGAGATCGCCCCGCTGCCGCCATCCGACTGAGTCGTCCCCCGCGTCGCTCAGGGCGCGCCGGGTCTTCGGCTGTGGAGGGTGGTGCCGGTGGGGGTGGTCCAGGTGAACCCGCCGGAGGGGAGTGCGGTCATGGTCCATCCGTGGCGGTGGGTGACGCCGTGGTGGTGGCGGCAGAGCAGGGCCATGTTGGCCATGTCGGTGTCGCCGTCGTGTTCCCATTCGATGATGTGGTGGGCGTCGCACCAGCTGGGTGGGGCGCCACAGCCGGGGAACACGCAGCCGCGGTCGCGGATGGCGAGGGCGCGGCGTTGGGCGGGGGTGGCGTAGCGGACCGATCGTTTCAGGTCGAGCGGCTCGGAGGGTCGGACGACGAGGGTGTGCAGGATCGGGTCGCACCACAGATGCGAACAGGTCCTCGGGTCGACGGGGTCGCCATCGGGGGTGGCGACGGTGCCGTCGGCGGCGTTGATGACGAGGGTGATGTCGGTCACCGGGCCGGGGCGGGTTTCGGCCAGGCCGTGGCGGCACAGCTCGACCAGCGCCAAGGCTCGCAGCACCGACCGGGGTGGGATGACCAACTCGGGGGCGGCGTCATGGTCGGTCTTGTAGGTGCGCCACAGGGCGTCGGTCGCCTGTTCCAGCGCCTGGGTGAAGGTGAGCGCCGCCGGCCCCACCAGCTGCCCGCGGATCTCGACGCTGTCACCGACCCGGTCGGCGTGCAGGCGGTTGCGGGCCAGCTCGCGTTCGGGGTCGAACCCGCCGTCCTGGTCGACCAGGGCCACCAGCTCGGCCACCTGGCGCCGCCAGATGGCGAAGGGGGCGTGTTCGGCCCGGCTCACCAGTTCGTCCTGCGCGGCGCCGATGGCCGCCTCGATGCGCGGGTTGGCCGCGTCGGTGAGCACCCGGGCGTGGTCGAACCCGATCCGCCCCTCGCTCAGCGCCTCGTCGACCGACGCCCAGCACCGTGCGCAGCTTGGTGGCCACCCGCACCCGACCGGTGGCCACCGCACGCGGCACCCGGGTGCGGTCGGCCACCCACCCCGCGGTCGACAAGCCGAACTCGCGATCGCACACCCCCCGAGCCTCGAGCTCGGCCAACACATGGCCCTCCGCCGCATCCAACGCCGACCGGGCCGCGGCCAACTCGACGACCGCCCCGCACAACTCGTCGTCGCCGGCCACGCTGACATCCTCGATGGCCGCCTTGCGGCAGAGATCCCGGATGTCGGCCGAAACGAACATGTGTCCGATCATAGTGAGCTATGTACCGTCCCGCAACCCCACATCGACAGATGTTTCGACGAGCCCCGTCACGTGGATGGCTCGTTCTGGCAGCCATCCCGCGCCCAACTAGGGTTCGCACAGCCGCGACGACGCGGCCACGACGCGGGACCAACAGGGGGACGACATGACCGGCAGGCAACGACCGACGAGAGCCCACCGCTATCCGGTGGTCACCGTGTTGGCCGTCGTCACCCTGCTCGTGGCGGCGTGCAGCAGCTCGGGCAAGAGCACGGCCGCCTCGTCCACCACCTCGACGACCGCCGCCACCTCGACGACCGCTTCCGCGACCGCGCGTCCGCTCCGCGTGCTGGTGACCAACGACGACGGGTACAACGCCCCCGGGATCGACGCGGTCGTGCAGGGCCTCCGATCGCTGCCGAACACCGAGGTGACGGTGGTCGCGCCGGCCACCAACGAGAGCGGAAGCGGCGGCAAGACGACGGCCGGCACGCTCACCGTGACCGACGCCAAGACGGCGAGCGGGTACCCGGCCAAGGCGGTGAAGGGCTTCCCCGCCGACACGGTCCGATGGGCGGTCGACGATCACGGCGTCAGCGCGAAGCCCGACGTCGTCGTCTCGGGCGTCAACTTCGGCCAGAACATCGGGCCGCTCGTCGACATCTCGGGCACCGTCGGCGCGGCCCGCGCCGCGGCCAGCCGGGGCATCCCCGCTCTCGCCGTCAGCGCCGGGCTCCCGCCCGCGGGTGTCGCGTCCCCGAACTTCGCCCAGGCCGTCAAGCTGACGGAAGCCTGGATCACGCTGCACCGCGCGGGATTGCTCGCCGGCTCCGACAGCTCGCCGATCCTGCTCCAGAACCTCAACGTCCCGACCTGCCCGGGCGGCACGGTGCGCGGCCAGGTCACGGTGCCGGTCGACGCGACCGCCCCCAACTCGTCGCTCAACAACGTCGACTGCACCTCGACGGCCACCAACCCGACGAGCGACGTGCAGGCCTTCAGCGAGGCCTACGAGCCGCTGTCGAACCTGTCGGTCACGCCCTGATGACGCGGACGAGATGGCGGACGAGGGATGACCGACGCCACCGGGGGACGCGACGCCGAGGCCTGGATCGCCGCGTTCGCGGCCGCGCTCGGGGTCGACCCACCCGACGCCGCCACCGTCGAGACGCTGCTCGAGCTGGCCGGGGTCGCCGCCCACGCCTCGCAGCGCACCGCCGCGCCGATCGCGCGCCTACCTCGTCGGACGCGCCGACATCGACGCGGCCACGGCGCTGGCGCGCGGCGAGCAGGTCTGAGCCCGGCCGTCGACATAGGGTCGCGCCCATGCCACCCGTCGCCCCGCATCCCGTCGACGAGCGCCCCGACACGTCGGTCATCGACGTCGACGCCATCCGGTTCGACGATCCGTTGTTCTGGGACGGGACCGACGTCGAAGCGGTGTTCGCCGCGCTGCGCGGCAGCGACCGGTCCCGTGGTGCGAAGAACCCGAGATCCCCGGCTTCGGCAAGGGTCCTGGCTACTGGGCGCTCACCCGCCACGCCGACGTCGTCGAGGCCAGCCGCAACCCGCAGCGGTTCGTGTCCGGCCAGGGCACCAACATCCCCGACATGCCCATCGAGATCGCCGAGTTCTTCGGCTCGATGATCAACATGGACGCGCCGCGCCACACGCGGCTGCGACTCATCGTCAACCGCTCGTTCACCCCGCGGCAGGTGGCGCGCATCGAGGACCAGGTGCAGCGCAAGGCGGCCGAGATCATCGACCGGGTCGCCGGCCGGGGCGAGTGCGACTTCGTCAGCGAGATCGCCGCGGCCCTGCCGCTCGAGATCATCTGCGACATGATGGGAATCCCGCCGTCGAGCTACCAGCGGGTGTTCGAGCTGACCAACATCATCCTCGGGGCCGGCGACCCCGAGTACGCCCCCGACGTGCTGTCGATCATGAACGCAGCGGTCGAGCTGTCGCAGATGGCCCAGGAGCTCAGCCGCGAACGGCTCGAGCACCCGACCGACGACCTGACCTCGGCGCTGATGCACGCCGAGGTGGCCGACGACGACGGCACCGTCCACCGCCTCACACCGGCCGAGGAGCTAGGCTCGTTCTTCATCCTGCTGGTGGCGGCCGGCAACGAGACCACCCGCAACGCCATCAGCCACGGCATGTACGCGCTGACCACCCATCCCGAGCAGCGACGGGTGCTGGCCGACGACTTCGAGACGGTGATCCCGACGGCGGTCGACGAGATCGTGCGCTGGGCCACGCCGGTCATCCACTTCCGCCGGACGGCGGTCGAGGACTGCTCGATCGGCGGGCAGGACGTGCGGGCCGGCGACAAGGTCGTGCTCTGGTTCAACTCGGCCAACCGCGACGAGACGGTGTTCGAGGACCCCTATGTCTTCGACGTGCGGCGGACCCCGAACGACCAGGTCGGCTTCGGGGGCGGGGGACCGCACTTCTGCCTCGGGGCCAACCTGGCCCGGCGCGAGATCACGGTCATGCTCCGCGAGGTGTTCCGGCGCCTGCCGGACCTCGAGATCACCGGCGAACCCGAGTACCTGCAGTCGGCCTTCATCCACGGCATCAAGCGGATGCCCTGTGCCTACTAATCCTGACTACCTGACCCTCTGGTCGGCAAGCCTCCCGCCGGGCGCTTCGCCATCCGGGTATCACGAGGCGCGGGTGTGTCAGTCCTGGTCCCGGGCGCGGAGGACGCAGAACTCGTTGCCCTCGGGGTCGGCCAGCACGACCCAGCTGACCTCGTCGCCCTGACCCACGTCGGCCCGGGTGGCGCCGAGACCGATGATGCGGTCGACCTCGGCGTCGCGGTCGTCGGGGTTGAGGTCGATGTGCAGACGGTTCTTGATCGTCTTGCCCTCGGGCACGGGGACGAACACGAGCCCCGGATAGGTGTGCTCGTCCTTGGCGATGACCATCTCGTCGGGAGCCTCGTACACGACCTGGTAGTCGAGGACCGCGGCCCAGAAGCGGCCGAGGGCGGCGGGGTCGTGGGCGTCGATGACGATGGTGTACCAACGGCTGGCCATGCCGCACCTTGGCACAGCTCCGCGAGGCCCGCTGCTACGGTCGCCGCGTGGCGGTGAGCGCACAGGACGAGGGCTATCTGCGGATGGCGTTCGTCCTCGCCACCGAGGCCCGGGCGTCGGGCAACCACCCGTTCGGGTCGCTGCTGGTCGGCGCCGACGGTGCCGTGCTGGCCGAGGCGCGCAACTCCGTCGTGATCGACCGCGATCCGACCGGGCACGCGGAGACCAACCTCGTCCGCCTGGCCGGGCGCCTCGACGTCGACCTGGCCGCGACGACGCTCTACACCTCGACCGAGCCGTGTGCGATGTGCGCGGGCGCCATCTACTGGTCGGGCATCGGGCGGGTGGTCTACGGGCTGGCCGAGGTCGGCCTGCTGGCGCTGACCGGTACGCACCCGGACAACCCCACCCTGGCGCTGCCCTGCCGCGAGGTGTTCGCCCGTGGCGCGCGGTCGGTCGTGGTCGACGGCCCGGCGCTCGAGGACGAGGGCCGCCGCGTCCACGACGGGTTCTGGACCTGACGTCGCGCTTGCGGCCGTGACCGATCGCTGATCGACTGCGGCGATGATCGACCTCTCGACCGCCACCGCCGTCGACGCGGTCGCCGCTCTCGCCGACGGCTCGCTCGGCAGCGCCGAGCTCCTCGAAGCCCAGCTCGACCGCATCGACGAGCGCAACCCGGCGATCAACGCCGTCGTCGCGTTCGACGTCGACCGGGCGAGGGCCCGGGCCCGCGACGCCGACCAGGCGCGCGCGAACGGCGAGTCGTGGGGCGCGCTGCACGGCCTGCCCATGACGATCAAGGACGCGTTCGAGACCGAAGGCCTGGTCACGACGTCGGGCGCACCCGAGCTGGCCCACCACGTCCCGACCGTCGACGCCGATGCCGTCGCCCGGCTCAAGGCGGCCGGCGCCATCGTGTTCGCGAAGACGAACCTGCCGCTCTACGCCGGCGACGTCCAGACCTACAACGAGGTCTACGGCGTGACCAACAACCCGTGGGATCTCGGGCGGGCGCCCGGGGGCTCGTCGGGAGGCGCTGCCGCCGCCCTCGCGTCGGGGATGACCCTGCTCGAGCTGGGCAGCGACATCGGCGGATCGATCCGCAACCCCAGCCACTACTGCGGGGTCTTCGGGCACAAGCCCACGTTCGGCGCGGTGCCCGAGCGCGGGCACATCCCGGGCCCGCCCGGTGTCCTCTCGCGCGTCGACCTCGGGGTGATGGGTCCGATGGGGCGGTCGGTGGCCGACCTCGAGCTGGGGATGGACGTGCTCGTGGGCGACGTCCTCGGCGTGCCCGGCGGTGGCCTGGCCGAGCTCCGGCCCGGCATCGAGTCGTGGGGCGACCTCCGCGTCGGCGTCTGGCTCGAGGATCCGTTCCTGCCGACCGATGCGCCGGTGCTCTCGGTGCTCGAGGCGGCGGTGGCGTCGTTCGTCGACGCGGGCGCCAAGGTGATCGACGGCGCCCGCCCCACCAGCTCGCTCGAGGACCAGACCCTGCTCTACCTCCAGCTGCTCACCGGCGTGGTCGGTGCGGGCTATCCGGGCGAGGTGCGCGACTTCATGGCCGAGGTGGTGGCCGGCGCGGCGGACGACGACCGGTCGATGGGCCTCGCCATGGCGCGCGGCATCGTGCAGAGCTACGCCGACTGGCTCGGCGCCAACGAGGCCCGCCACCGCCTGCAGCGCGAGTGGATGCAGGTGTTCGACGAGGTCGACGTGGTGCTCACGCCGGTGACGCCGGTGGCCGCCGTCCCCCACGACAACGAGCGGCCCGTCGACCAGCGCACGATCACGATCAACGGCCAGACCCAGGACTACTTCAGCCAGATCCTCTGGGCGGGCGTGGCCACGCTGCCGCTGCTGCCCGCCACCGTCGTGCCCGCCGGCCGCACGGCCGAGGGCCTGCCGGTCGGGATCCAGATCATCGGGCCGCGGTACGGCGATCGCCTCACCCTGCGGGTCGCCGCCCTTGCCGAGCAGGTGCTCGGCGGCTTCGTCGCCCCGCCGGTCGCCTGACCACGCCGTGGCCGACTACGACGCGGTGGTGGTCGGCGCCGGACCCAACGGTCTGACCGCGGCGGCCGTGCTGGCCGGCGCCGGCTGGCACGTCCTGGTCCGCGAGGCGGCGGCCACCGCGGGCGGAGGGACCCGAACCGCGGAGCTCACCCTGCCCGGCTACCACCACGACGTCTGCTCGACCGTGCACCCGATGGGGCTGGCCTCGCCGGCCCTGCGCGACCTGCCCCTGGCCGAGCACGGCGTCACCTGGATCCAGCCCGACGCACCCGCGGCCCACCCCCTCGACGACGGCCGGGTGGGACTGCTCGAGCGGACGGTCGAGGCGACGGCCGACGGCCTGGGCGTCGACGGGCGGGCCTACCGCCGGCTCATGGGTCCCCTGGTGACCGGCGGTCACCACGTCGTCGAGGCCACGCTGTCGCCGCTGTCGATCCCCCCGCCGGCAGCACTGCCGACGCTGGCCCGCTTCGGCGTGGCCGGCATCCTCCCGACCACCCGCCTGGCACGCTCGCGCTTCGAGACCGACGAGGCGCAGGGACTGCTGGCCGGCCTGGCCGCGCACTCGATGCTGCCGCTCAGCAGCCCCGGCACGGGGGGCTTCGGCCTGTTCATGGGCGTGCTCGGGCACCTGGTCGGCTGGCCGCTGGCGGCCGGGGGCTCGCAGGCCATCGCCGACGCCCTCGTCTCGATCGTGCGGGCGCGCGGGGGAGAGGTCGAGACCGACGCCCCGGTGCGCTCGCTCGACGAGCTGCCCCCGGCCCGCGCCACCCTCGTCGACGTCACACCGGCGCAGCTGGTCGACATGGCCGGTGACCGCCTCGGCTCGCGGTACCGGCGGCGCCTCGGCCGCTTCGCCCGTGGGCCCGGCGTCTGGAAGGTCGACTGGGCCCTCGACGGGCCGATCCCGTGGCGGGCGGCCGACTGCGCCCGCAGCGCCACCGTGCACCTGGGGGGGACGCTGGCCGAGGTGGTGTCGGCCGAGGCCGAGGTGCACCGGGGCCGCCACCCCGAGCGGCCGTTCGTGCTGGTCGTGCAGCCCTCGACCGTCGATCCCAGCCGGAGCCCGGTCGGGGGCCACGTCGTGTGGGGCTACTGCCATGTCCCCAACGGCTCGACCGTCGACATGACCAACCGGATCGAGAGCCAGATCGAGCGGTTCGCGCCCGGCTTCCGCGACCGGGTGCTGGCCCGCCACGTGATGAGCCCGGCCGACGTCGAGGCCCACGACGCCAACTACCTGGGTGGCGACATCGGCGGCGGACGGACCGACCTGCGGCAGCTCGCGGCCCGGCCGGTGCTGTCGCCGGCGCCGTGGCGCACGCCCGTGTCGGGGCTCTACCTGTGCTCGGCGTCGACCCCGCCGGGTCCGGGCGTGCACGGCATGTGCGGGTGGCACGCGGCGCGGACCGCGCTGGCCGACGCCCGCCGCGGCCGCCGCGCCTGAAGGTCTCCCGAGCCGCGCGTCCGGCGCGCGGCGGGCGCGGAACGGGCGCGAGATCGGCCCGGATCGACGCGCGACCGAAGTGACGGTTTGTTCATCTTCTAGGCCGTCAGTCCCACGCGGACCGGCCCCTCTAGACCTCTTTTCATACCTTTCCGTACCCTGACGTGACTTGTTTCACAACGGAATCATGGCGGAAAAGTTGCGATTTGGTGACGGAGTGCCGAAAGTATGTGACCGCAAGAGATCCCCAGCCCCCTTGCGTGGGCGAAAGGCAGTTCCCCCGTGTTCCTCCATCATCCATTCCGACGACCTCGCGCGCGCCGCCTGGCCGAGCTCACGCTCGCCGCCACGGTCGCGATCAGCATCATCGCCGTACCCGGTCTCCTCCACGGGCGCGGCACGCGCTCAGCGGCCGCCGTCTCGGCCACCAGCACCACCTCGGCGCCGGCCTCGACCTCGACGTCGATCCGAGCCGCCGCCATCCGGCACGCCGTCGATGACCGATCCGCTGCACCCGCGCTCGGTCGCCGACGAGATGGCCTTCCGCCGCCGCTGGGAGTCCAACGCCTCCTTCCGCATGCGGGTGGCCTACGCCAACGCCACCCCCGCCAAGCGCGCCGCGCTCAACGCCTACCTCGGCCCGCGCCGCCCGGCGCCGCCCGCCCCGCCGGCGCCGAAGCCGGTGCACCACGTGGTGCGCGCCGCGCCGGTCATCGTCAGCACACCCGTCGCCGCCATCCCCGGCTGGACCGTCTGGGACACCATCGCCCAGTGCGAGTCGAGCGGCAACTGGCACGACAACACCGGCAACGGCTACTCGGGCGGGCTCCAGTTCAGCCCGAGCACGTGGACCGGCTACGGCGGCGGCCAGTTCGCCCCGATGGCGTGGGAGGCCAGCCGCGAGCAGCAGATCGTCGTGGCCGAGCGCATCCACGCCGCGCAGGGCGGGTACCAGGCCTGGCCCGTGTGCGGGCGGCGAGCCTGACCGTGTGCGGGTACCGGGCCTGACCGTCTGCGGACGGGTCTGCACCGACATCTTTTCGGAGGCGCCGGGGTAGTCTCCCCCTGCGCCGGGCCCGTCCCGCCCGCTCCGTCGACGAACGACCCGCAGAGGAGACTTCCCATGGCCTTCGAACTTCCCCCGCTGCCGTATGCGCAGGACGCGCTGGCTCCGTACATCAGCGCCGAGACGCTCGAGTACCACTACGGCAAGCACCACCAGACCTACGTGACCAACCTCAACAAGCTGACCGAGGGCACCGATCTGGCGGACAAGTCGCTCGAGGAGATCATCGCCGAGGCCGACGGCGGGCTGTTCAACAACGCCGCCCAGGTCTGGAACCACACCTTCTACTGGAACTGCATGGCGCCGGGCGGCGGTGGTGAGCCGGGCGGCGACCTCGGCGAGAAGATCAACAGCGCGTTCGGCTCCTACGCCGACTTCCGGTCGCAGTTCGCCGACGCCGCCACCACCCAGTTCGGCTCGGGCTGGGCGTGGCTGGCCGACGACGGCAGCGGCCTGCAGATCATGAAGACGGCCAACGCCGACCTGCCGCTCAAGCACGCGGCCAAGGCGCTGCTCACCATCGACGTGTGGGAGCACGCGTACTACATCGACTACCGCAACGCCCGGCCCAAGTACATCGAGACCTTCCTCGACAGCCTGGTCAACTGGGACTTCGTCGCCGCCAACGTCGGCTGACTTGCTGGGCCGGCATCTCAGCAGCGATCACCGAGGCTGCGGAGCAGAGCGCAGCAGCTCGGCGAAGTCGGTCGAGGATGGCGAAGCCCAGAAAGTAGTCTCGCCGGCGTGCTGCACCTCTTCGACACCGCCCAGGGACAGGTCGTCCCCTTCGAGCCGCGCCAGCCCGGCCAGGTCTCGATGTACGTGTGCGGGCCGACGGTCTACGGGCCGCCGCACCTCGGCCACGGGCGCTTCTCGCTCGTGTTCGACGTGCTGCGCCGCTACCTCGAGTGGTCGGGATTCGAGGTCACCTACGTCTCGAACATCACCGACATCGACGACAAGATCATCGAGCGCGGCCAACGACGAGGGGCGTCCCGCCGACGAGATCGCCCGCAAGTGCGAGAAGGTCTGGTGGAAGGGGATGGACGGCATCGGCGTCAAGCGTCCGACCCACGCCCCGCACGCCACCGCCTACGTCGAGCAGATGATCGACCTGATCGGCCAGCTGGTCGAGCGGGGCGTGGCCTACGAGACAGACGACGGCGTCTACTTCGACGCCGGTTCGGTGGCCGACTACGGGCTGCTGGCCCGCCAGTCGCTCGACTCGCTGCGGGCCGGCGCCCGCGTCGAGGTCGACGACGACAAGCGGTCGCCGATCGACTTCGCGCTCTGGAAGAAGGCCAAGCCGGGCGAGCCGTCGTGGCCCTCGCCGTGGGGCGACGGGCGGCCGGGGTGGCACACCGAGTGCGTGGTCATGTCGCTCGATCTGCTGGGCGACGGGTTCGACCTGCACGGCGGCGGCCAGGACCTGGCCTTCCCGCACCACGAGAACGAGCGGGCCCAGGCGGTGGCGCTGGGCCACACCTTCGCCCGGCACTGGATGCACAACGGCTTCGTCGAGATCGACGGCGAGAAGATGTCCAAGAGCCGGGGCAACTTCACCAACCTGCTCGACCTGATCCAGTCGAGCGACCCGCGGGCCTACCGGCTGCTGGTGCTGCGCAGCCACTACCGCTCCCGGTCGAGGTCACCCGCGCCAACGTCGACGACGCGTCGGCCGCGCTCAAGCGACTCGACACCTTCGTCCGCCGGGCCAGCGAGCTGCCGGCCGGCGAGGCCGACGCCGTCGCGCTCGACGAGTTCCGCCGCCTGATGGACGACGACCTCAACACGCCCGGCGTCTTCGCCCTGCTGTTCAACCTGGTGCGCGACGGCAACCGGGCCCTCGACGCGACCGACGACGCCGGCGCCGCCACCGCGCTGGCCACCGTGCGCGAGATCGCCCGGGCGGTCGGCCTCGAGCTGCAGCGGCACCGGCATCGGTCACCGACGAGGCCCTGGCGCCTGGCCGCCAGCGCGACGAGGCCCGCGCCGCCAAGGACTGGGCCCGGGCCGACGCCCTGCGCGACGAGCTCACCGACCGCGGCTACGTCGTCGAGGACACCCCCACCGGCACCCAGATCCGCCCCGCCTGACCCGCTCTTCTGAAACCGGGCATCTTTGCGTCGCGTTTTCGCGTGTTCTCGTGCCCGGTTTCGGAGGGTGGCGGTCGGCGACGATTTGACCTCGGCGCGCCTGGTCGCGTTCGCTTGCGGCGTGGCGCGATCCCCGACCTCCCGGCGAACACGCGGTCGAGCCGGCCGCGAGCGCCAGCCGTTGCCCCAGCGGCTTCGGCACGATCTGGACGACCGTCGCGGTCGACCTGATCGGGTTCGGGATCGTGCTGCCGATCCTGCCGCAGTACGCCCAGCGCTTCGGGGCCACCGCCACGGTGACCGGCCTGCTGGTGGCGTCGTACTCACTGGCGCAGATGGTGTTCTCGCCGCTGTGGGGGCGGCTGTCGGATCGGATCGGGCGCAAGCCGGTGCTCGATCATCTCGCTGTTCGGCACCGCCATCGGCAGCCTGTTCACCGGCCTGGCCGGCGCCATCCCGCTGCTGTTCCTCGGCCGCATCATCGACGGCGCGTCGGGCGGGAGCGTGTCGGTGGCGCAGGCCGCCGTGTCGGACGTCGCCGCGCCCGCCGACCGGGCCCGGCTGATGGGCCTGCTGGGCGCCGCCTTCGGCCTGGGGTTCGTGGCCGGGCCGGCCATCGCCGCGATCGGCGCGCTGTGGGGGCCCCACGTGCCGTTCTACATCGCCGCGGTCATCGCCGGCGTGAACGGGTTGGTGGCCATCCGTCGCCTGCCCGAGACGAAACCGGCGAACGCGGGCGACGGGGCCGACGACGCCATCGGCGCGGAGGCCGGTTTCGAGGCCGAGCTCGAGCGAGCCGGCACGCTCGACGGGCCCCAGCCGGGCAGCCCGCTCGACGCCGGCGTAGCCGAGACGATGAACCGCGTCGCGGGCGATGTCGGTCCCGGCGACGCGGCGCCACGCCCCGACGCGGCGCCGGCGACCAAGGTGGATCGGGGCGGGATCCTGCGACTGCTCACGGTGTCGTTCGTCGGGATGGTCGCGTTCAGCGGGTTCGAGGCCACCTTCTCGCTGCTGACCGAGCACCGGTTCGGGCTCGAGCTGTCGGGCACGGGCGCCGTGTTCACCGTCGTCGGCCTGGCGCTGGTGGTGGTGCAGGTGAGCATCATCGGACGGGTCAACGACCGGCTGGGCGAGTCCGGGACGCTGCGACTCGGCCTCGCCTGCAACGCGGCCGGGTTGGCCCTGCTGGCCGTCGACGGCGGATGGGCGACCCTCGTGCCGTCGCTGGCGCTGCTCGTGCTCGGTCAGGGCCTGATCACGCCCACGCTGTCGTCGGCGGTGGCGGGCCGAGCCGGCGCAGAGCGGGGGACCTGGCTCGGGTGGCAGCAGTCGGTGGGCGGGCTGGCCCGCGTGGTGGGGCCCATCGCGGCCGGGCTGCTGTTCCAGCAGATCGGCTACGGGGCGCCCTATGTGGCGGGCGCCGTCCTGGTGGCCATCGCCCTCTCGCTCGTCCCCTCGCGCTCGTCGGTGCCCGCCGCCACGGCCTGACGGCCGGCATCCCAGGGGAGGGTTGTCAGGCCGGACGGCTCGTACTACCGTGCAAGTTACCGATCGGTAACTTCCTGGGAGCTCCGCATGTCCGACATCTCGTTCCAGCTCAACGAGGATCAGCTCACCATCCAGAAGTGGGTGCACGACTTCGCCGAGGAGACCATCCGCCCGGCGGCGGCCGAGTGGGACGAGCGCGAAGAGTTCCCGATGCCCGTCGTCCAAGAGGCGGCCAAGGTCGGCCTCTACGGGCTCGACTTCATGGCGAACGCGCTGCTGGGCGATCCCACCGGCCTGACCCTCGCCATCGCCACCGAGGAGCTGTTCTGGGGCGACGCCGGGATCGGCCTGGCCATCATGGGCAGCGGACTCGCCGCGGCCGGGATCATGGGCAACGGCACGCCCGAGCAGCTCGCCGAGTGGGTGCCGCAGTGCTACGGCACGCCCGACGACGTGCGGCTCGGTGCCTTCTGCGTGAGCGAGCCCGACGCCGGATCCGACGTGTCGTCGCTGCGCACCAGGGCCGTGTACGACGAGGCCAAGGACGAGTGGGTGCTCAACGGCACCAAGGCGTGGATCACCAACGGCGGCATCGCCGACATCCACGTGGTCGTGGCGGCGGTCGATCCCGAGCTGCGCGGTCGGGGCCAGGCCAGCTTCATCGTGCCGCCGAACACGCCGGGGCTCTCGCAGGGCCAGAAGTACAAGAAGATCGGCATCCGGGCGTCGCACACCGCCGAGGTGGTGCTCGACGACGTGCGCGTGCCGGGCAGCTGCCTGCTCGGCGGCAAGGACAAGCTCGACGAGAAGCTGGCCCGGGCCCGCGAGGCGCTCGGCAACCCGAAGGCGCACACCGGCGGCAAGCAGCCGGCCATGTCGACCTTCGAGGCCACCCGCCCCGCGGTGGCGGCCCAGGCCATCGGCGTCGCCCGCGCCGCCTACGAGTACGCGCTGCAGTACGCCACCGAGCGCGTGGCGTTCGGCAAGCCCATCGCCATGCACCAGGGCATCGGGTTCATGCTGGCCGACATGGCCACCGAGATCGACGCCGCCCGCCTGCTCGTGTGGCGCGCCGCGTGGCTGTCGCGCAACGGTGCCTACAAGAACGCCGAGGGCTCGATGTCCAAGCTCAAGGCCGGGCGCACCGCGGTGTGGGTCACCGAGCGGGCCATCCAGATCCTGGGCGGCTACGGCTACGTCCGGGAGTACCCCGTCGAGCGCTGGCACCGCGACGCCAAGATCTACGACATCTTCGAGGGCACCGAGCAGATCCAGCAGCTCGTGATCTCGAGGGCCATCACCGGCCTGCGCGTCGAGTAGGTCCGGCGTCGGGTCAAGCCTCGGTGCCGTCGATTCGGTCGATGAAGTCGAGGATCATCTGATCGACCAGATCGGGCCTCTCGATCGGGGGTGTGTGCGCGGTTCCGGGCACGATCTCCGTCTGGACATACGGGATCAGGGCTCGTGCTCTCCCCATCGCACGGCTGGCGTCGGACATGGGGCTCAGCTCGCCGAACATCAGGAGCACGGGCGTTTCGATCGAGCGGAGTTGGGCGTCGTCGAGGAGCTCCGCGAACGGCTGTGCGATCCTGAAGTCGCGGAACGCGCACCTGAGAACCTCGAAGATCGGCGGCGGCGGCGGCTCGCCCCCACCGAGGATCCGCGTCAAGCGGTCCAATGACTGGTCCGATCGGTGGACGCCGGCCCTGACCATCTGCGCCACGAGCTTGAGCTTGCCGCGGGTGATGACGCCGGGCGGTTCGATGGCGGTGATGCTGGCCAGTCGCTCGGGCGATCGGAGCGCCTGGTTGATGGCCAGCCAGGCGCCGAAGGAAAGGCCGACCAGGTGCGCTCGAACCAGACCCAACCCCTCGAGCACCTCGTCCAGCCAGATGGCCAGGTCGTCGCCGCCGCGGACCCGGCGCGCCTGAACGCTGCGTCCCGCGTCGCAGATGGTGTCGACGGCGAACAGCTGATGCCGCCCGCCGAGGCCGTCGACGTTCAGGAGCCATGCCGCCGACGTCATCATCATGCCGGGGAGCAACACGATGGGCGTGGTGCCCGGCGCGCCGCACGCATTGACCCGAGTGAGGCCGTACCGGGTGGGCAGCTCGATCGGGCAGGGCGCCATGGGCCAGTCGGCCAGGGCGGCGTCGTAGGCCTGCTCGAAGCGCGCCCGGCCCTCCGCGGTCCGGAACCGTCCGACCTTGCCGGTGCCCTCGTCCTGCACTCGGCGCATCCCGCCTCCAGTCGTCCTACTCGTCCTACGCGTCCTACTCGTCGTCGTGGTCCTACTCGTCGTCGTGGTCCTACTCGTACGATGTAAAGTACCTATACACTGTACGAGTGCCCCGCCGCCGTCAAGCCCCACCCGAGCCACCCGAGCCCGAGGCCGACGAGCCGCTGTGGCTGTTGGCCGCCCCCACGAGCCCGAACGCCCCACGAACCACGACCCGGTCGGCGAGTCGTACGCCTGGCCTGACCCGTGAGCGAGTCGTGTCGGCCGCCATCGCCATCGCCGACCGCGAAGGACCCGAGTCGGTGACGATGCGACGGATCGGTCGCGACCTGGGCGTCAGCCCGATGGCGCTGTACTGGCATGTCGCCGACAAGGACGACCTGCAGGCGCTCATGGTCGACCAGGTCGAAGGCGAGATCGAGATCCCCGCACCCTCTGGCGACTGGCGCGCCGATCTGACCAAGACGGCGCGTCGCTACCGCGAGACCCTGCTCCGCCACGGATGGATGACGACGTTCATCGGGCTGCGCCGTTCCCTCGGTCCGAACGAGCTGCCCCACATCGAGCACTCCCTCGGCGCACTCGACCACCTCGGCCTGACGATCCACCAAGCGTTCAACATCCTGATGGCCGTCGAGACCTACTACCTGGGGTTTGCGCTCCGCGAGCAACAGGAGCTGGCCACCGAGCGAGCCCGCGGGCAGATCGGCGCCGCCCAGATGCGGGCGGGCATCCGGCGAGAGGCCGAGCGACTGCGTGCAACCGGCCTCTATCCCCACCTCGCGGCGCTCTTCGACGAGGGGGAGTTCCTCTCCAGAGACGAACGCTTCGAGTTCGGGCTCGCCCGTCTGCTCGACGGCATCGAATCGAGCCTGCCGCCGAAGCGCGCGGACGGTCGGCGCGCGGTCGGCCGGCCCGCGGTCGCCGCGCGCAAGGTCCAGCGCCGACGATGAGGCCGGATCGTGGCCCAGGTTCGCCACCGGGACCGCTGGGTCAGTGGGCGACCGCCGCCAGGCAGAACCCGACGACGTGGTCGATCTCGGCGCGGGTCGGCCGGGTGTGCTGCCAGAGGTGGTCGGCCAGGCGGCCCACGATCGCGTGGGCGACCAGCGACGCGTCGAGCTCGGGGACGGCACTGCCGAGCGCGGCGAACGGTGCGTGCAGGAGTGAGCCGAGCGGGTCGGTGGCCGACGGCGGAGGCGAAGCCAGGGCCTGGCCGAGGTTGCCGGCGTTCCACAGCACGGCGAGGGTCGACGCGGCGACGTCGTCGTCGACCGCCTGGGCCAGGACGCCCTGCACCCAGCGACGGATCTGACCCTCCGGGGTCGACTCCTTGTCCATCTGGTGCGCCAGGTAGCTGCGCAGCCGCTCGGTGCCGTCGTCGAGGATGGCGGTGACCAGCGCGTCCTTCGAGGCGAAGTGCCGGTAGAAGGCGTCGTTGGAGACGCCGGCGGCGGCGACGATGTCGGCCACCCTGGGCCGGGAGCTCGTGCCGCAGCGCGCCATGACCTCGCGCCCCGCGTCGAGCAGCCGTCGCACCTCGACCGAGTAGTCGGGACCGCGGTTGGCCAGCGTCTGGCGCGCGATGCGCGACGCCACGTCGTCTTGATCGCCGTTCTGAGGGTCCAGAGCTAGATTCTGCATGTTCAGAATGGTATTCTAACCGAACCGAGGAAGGGGAGCACGCATGGGATGGGATTTCGAGACCGACCCCGAGTTCCAGGAGAAGCTGGACTGGGCCGCTGCGTTCGTGCGCGACGAGATCGAGCCGATCGACATGCTCTGGAGGGGGCTCGAGTTCACGCCGCCCGCCCCGACGCTGCGCAGCATCATCGATCCGCTCAAGGACCAGGTGCGGGCCCAGGGGTTGTGGGCCACCCACCTCGGTCCCGAGCTCGGCGGGCAGGGCTACGGGCAGCTCAAGCTCTCGCTGCTCAACGAGATCCTCGGCACCTCCTCGTGGGCGCCGATCATCTTCGGGTGCCAGGCCCCCGACACCGGCAACGCCGAGATCATCGCCCACTACGGGACCGACCAGCAGAAGGAGCGGTACCTGCGTCCGCTCCTCGATGGCGAGATCTTCTCGTGCTACTCGATGACCGAGCCGCAGGGCGGTTCTGATCCCGCGCTGTTCAAGACCCGCGCCGTGCACGACGGTGACGAGTGGGTGCTCAACGGCTGGAAGTTCTTCTCGTCGAACGCGCGGACGGCGTCGTTCCTCATCGTCATGGCCGTGACCGACCCCGAGACCAGCGCCTACGAGGGCATGTCGATGTTCCTGGTCCCGTCCGACACGCCCGGCGTCGACATCGTCCGCGACGTCGGCCTGGCCGGCGACGCCGAGGGCGAGGGATCCCACGCGCTCATCCACTACCACGACGTCCGCCTGCCGGCCGAGGCGTTGCTCGGCGGCGAGGGCCAGGCCTTCGCGATCGCGCAGACCCGGTTGGGCGGCGGCCGCATCCACCACGCCATGCGCACGATCGGCATGGCCCGCCGCGGGCTCGACGCCATGTGCGAGCGGGCGCTCAGCCGTGAGGTGCAGGGCGGACGGCTGGCCGACAAGCAGTTCGTGCAGGGCTACATCGCCGATTCGTACGCCCAGCTCACGCAGTTCCGCCTGTTCGTGCTCTACACCGCGTGGTCGATCGACAAGCACAACGACTACCTGAAGGTGCGCAAGGACATCGCGGCCGTCAAGGTCCTGATGCCCGGAGTGCTGCACGACATCGCGTGGCGGGCCATCCAGATCCACGGCGCCCTCGGCGTGAGCAACGAGATGCCGTTCCACTCGATGCTGATGGGCGCGAGCGTGATGGGCCTGGCGGACGGCCCGACCGAGGTGCACAAGGTGACCGTCGCCCGCCAGGTGCTGCGCGACCACTCGCCGAGCGACGACCTCTGGCCGACCCAGCACCTGCCCAAGCGGCGCGAGGCGGCACGGGCCAAGTTCGCCGCCGTCCTCGAACACGAAGTGGGGAACCTCTGATGATCGACGTCGACCGGCTGGCGAGCTGGATGGACGACCGCGGACTCGGGGTGGGTCGACCCCTCGAGCACCGGTTCGTGTCCGGTGGCACGCAGAACGAGATCTACGAGATCACCCGTGGCGACGTGCACGGCGCGCTGCGCATCCCGCCCCCCGAGGCGCCCGAGACCCGCGATGCCGGGATCATGCGCGAGTGGCGCATCATCGCCGCGCTCGACGGCACCGACGTGCCCCACACCGCGGCGATCGCGGCGTGCGAGGACCAGTCGGTCCTCGGCCGGGCCTTCTACCTGATGGGCTACGTCGACGGTTGGTCGCCGATGAACACCGACGGGTGGCCCGCGCCGTTCGACACCGACCTCGAGGCCCGGCAGGGTCTGGCCTTCGAACTGGTCGACGCCATCGCGCGGCTCTCGAAGGTCGACTGGCAGGCGAAGGGCCTGCAGGACCTGGGCCGACCCGACGGCTTCCACGAGCGCCAGGTCGATCGTTGGACGGCGTTCCTCGAGCGCATCAAGGGCCGCGAGCTGCCCGGCTTCGACGTCGCGGCGGCCTGGCTGCGCGCCCACCGACCGCTCGACTTCATCCCGGGGATCATGCACGGCGACTACCAGTTCGCCAACGTCATGTACCACCACGGCGCGCCGGCCCGGATGGCCGCGATCGTCGACTGGGAGATGGGGACCGTCGGTGATCCCAAGCTCGACCTGGCGTGGGTGGTGAACAACTGGCCCGAGGACCCGAGCGCCGTGGGTGGCGGCATCAGCTACGTCGACATGAAGGGGATGCCGCGCCGCTCGGCGGTCCTCGACCGGTACGCCCAGGTGTCGGGGCGGCAGGTCGACGACATCGACTACTACTGCGTGCTGGCCAAGTGGAAGCTCGGCGTGGTGCTCGAGCAGGGCTTCCAGCGCGCCGGCGACAACCCGACGCTGCAGACCTTCGGGCCGGTGGTGCTCGACCTGATGCAAGGGGCGGCCGAGCTGGCCGAGACCACGGACTACGACTCGTGAGCGAGTCGAGCGCGGAGCTCGTATCCGAACGACGGGGCTCCCTGTCGATCCTGCGGCTCAACCGCCCGGACGCGCGCAACGCGCTCAGCTCGGGGCTGCTGGTCGACCTCGGGGCCGCCGTCCTCGAGGCCGAGGCCGATCCCGGGATCCGGGCGGTCGTGCTCACCGGAACCGGCGACCGCGCCTTCTGCGCGGGCATGGACCTGTCGTCGCTGGCGAGCGGCGAGGCGCTCCCCGGCAGCGGCGACGAGGAGGGCATCGCCGGCTTCTTCAAGCTGATCCGCGGCGAGGTCGTGGTGCCGGTCGTGGGCGCGGCGAACGGCAGCGCGGTGGCCGGAGGTCTCGAGCTGCTGCTCGGCTGCGACGTGGTCGTCGCGGCCCGCGGCGCCACGTTCGGGTTGCCCGAGGTCAAACGCGGGCTGTTCGCCGCCGGCGGAGGCACGTGGATCGGCACCCGGATCCCTCAGGCGCTCGCGCTCGAGCTGGCCCTCACCGGCGACCTGATCGACGCGGCGCGCGCGTGCGAGATCGGGCTGATCAACACCGTCGTCGCGGCTGAGGACGTGTTGCCGACCGCGGTCGAGCTGGCCGAACGCATCGCGGCGAACGGCCCGCTCGGCCTGGCCGCCACCAAGCAGCTCGTGCGCCTCGGCGTCACCGACCCGGCGGCCGCCCGCGAGCGCCAGGCCGAGTGGCAGGCCGTCGTCTTCGCCAGCGACGACGCCAAGGAGGGCGCGCGGGCCTACATGGAGAAGCGCGCACCCGTCTGGCAGGGCCGCTGAGATGCGTGCCGCGGTGTGCCACGCCTACGGAGGACCAGAGGTGGTCCGCGTCGACGATCTGCCGTCGCCCGCCCTGGGCGACGGGCAGGTGCGCGTCCGCATCCGCGCCGCCGCGGTCAACTTCCCCGACGTCCTGGTCGTCGCCGACACGTACCAGGTGCACGCGCCGACCCCGTTCGTGCCCGGCAGCGAGTTCGCCGGTCTCGTGACCGAGGTGGCCGTCGGCGTGGCGGACGTGGCGCTCGGCGACCGCGTCGTCGGGACTGCGTTCGTGGGCGGGTTCGCCGAAGAGGCCGTCGTTGCCGCGAGTGCGGTGCGGCGGGTGCCCGCCGGGGTCGACGACCGCCACGCCGCGGCCTTCGGGGTGGCGCATCGCACGGCGTTCCACGTCCTGCGCTCGGTGGCGCGACTGCAGCCGGGCGAAGAGCTCGTCGTGCTGGGCGCCGGTGGGGGCGTCGGGCTCGCCGCGGTCCAGCTCGGCGTCCACCTCGGCGCCTCGGTGACCGCGGTGGCGTCGACGCCCGCCAAGTTGGAGGCCGCTGGGGCGTGCGGCGCCCGGAACCTGATCGAGCATCGCGGCGTCGACCTCCGGGCGGCGCTGCGCGAGGCGCTGCCGAGCGGCGCCGACGTCGTCGTCGACCCGGTCGGCGGCAACCTGAGCGAGCCCGCGTTGCGCTCGCTGCACTGGGGCGGTCGCTTCGTGACCGTCGGCTACGCGTCCGGCGAGATCCCCCGCATCCCCCTCAACCTGGTGCTGCTCAAGGGCTGTCAGATCCTCGGGTTCCAGTTCCGCGACTTCGCCGAGCACCGGCCCGACGAGATGGCCCGCAACGAGGACGAGCTGTGGACGCTGCTCGGTGAGGGTCGCATCGTTCCGCACATCGGCGCCGCGTTCGGGCTCGACGAGGTGGTGGCCGCGCTGCAGCTGGTGGGCAGCGGACAGGCGGTGGGCAAGGTCGTCCTCGACATCGGGGAGCTCAGGACGTGACGTCGCCTCGTGCCGCGATGATGGCCCGCAGGCGGGCCTCGACTTCGGGCGTGTGGTGGTCGTCGGTGAAGACGTAGGCGCGGCGCCGGCGGATGGCGTCGACCACGTTCCGCGCCACCACCTCGGCGGGCACCGAGCCGATCGGGTTCATCCCCGTCCTGATGCGCCCGGGCATCACGACGCTGACCCCGATCGGCGCGTCGATCGCCTCGAGCTCGGCCCGCAGCCCGTCCGACAGCCCGAGGACCGCGTGCTTGGCCGCCGTGTAGGGCCCGATCCCGGCCAGCGCGTACACCGCGGCCATCGAGGCCGTGTTCACCACGTGGCCCTCCTCACCCGAGGCCAGGATGCGGGGCACGAAGGCACGGATGCCGTGGATGACCCCCCACAGGTCGACGTCGATCACGCGGTGCCAGTCCTCGAGGGGAAGCTCCCACGATCTTCCACCGGCCACGATGCCGGCGTTGTTCATCGCCACGTGCAGCGCTCCGAAGCGGTCCACCGCGGCCTGCCCGACGCGGTCGACCGCGTCGGGGTCACGGACGTCGACGGTGACGGCGTGCACGCTGGCCCCGTCGTCGCCGAGCCGTCGGGCGTGCGACTGGAGCTGCACCTCGTCCTGGTCGGCCATGACCACGTGCATGCCCTCGGCGACGAACGCCTCGACCACCGCGAGGCCGATGCCGCTCGCCGCCCCCGTCACGACCGCCGTGCGCCCCGCGAGCTGCTGCATCGTCAGCGCACGGTAGTCGGACCCGTCAGCCGAGCCAGGGGCGCAAGGCGGCGGCGGACTCGATGAACCAGTCGGCGAAGGCCTGGGTGGGATCGTCGATGGCGTCGCCGGTGAGATAGATGCCACGGGTCGGCAGGCTGGCGCCGATCTCGACCAGCACCGGCTTGAGATGGACCTCGACGGCGAGCGCGTGGGCCGGGCTCCCGCCGGTCATCAGGGCCACCGTGGCGAGCCCGCCGAGCTCGGACCGGTCGAACTGGTCGAGGAACAGCTTGAGCAGACCGGTGAACGACGCCTTGTAGGTCGGGGTCGCCACGACGAGCATCCGGGCGTCGAGCACCGACTGCTTCAGGGTCGCCACCGCGGGATCGCCCCAACCGACCAACGCCGCCGCGTGCTCCGCGAGGTCGATCGACGTGCACCCGATGCCGGCGAGGCGTCGGGCCAGCTCGGTCCCGAGCTGCACGGCTGCGGACGCCGTGCGCGACCCGGCCTGCGGGTTCCCGTGACGACGACGACGGCGGATGCATCGGACACGACCCTCAGTCTGGCTCACCACGACCTCCCACCGGGACCTACGATCGGACCTCGACATCGGATCGCCGGGGGGTGGAGCAAGTGGACGACGAAGGCGTGCTCGACCCGTGGGTCTCCGAGTGGATGGCGGCCAACCCCCAGCGGTCGACGCCCTTCGAGGACCTGTCGCCCGAGATGCTCGAGCTGGCGCGGAGCCCCGTCGGCTTCCCGCCGACGCGGGAGATCGCCCACATCGAGGACGAGGTGGTCGGCGACGTGCCGGTTCGCATCTACCGGGGCGACGGACCGGCCACCGGCATCGTCGTGTACCTGCACGGCGGCGGCCACGTGATCGGCAGCATCGGCTTGATGGACAACGTGGCGCGCGAGCTGACACACGCCACGGGAGCGGTGGTCGTCTCGGTGGGGTACCGCCTGGCGCCCGAGCACCCGTATCCCGCCGGCCTCGACGACTGCGAGACCGTCACGCACTGGGCGGTCGAGAACGCGGAGCGCTTCGACGTGCCGCCCGAGTCGGTGGTGGTGGCCGGCGAGAGCGCCGGCGGGAACCTCTCAGCGGCCATCGCGATCCGGTGGCGCGACGCGGGCGACCTTCCGCTGGCCGGCCAGGTGCTGATCTATCCGGGGGTGGCCGGACGGGTGGTGTTCCCGTCGAAGGAGCAGTTCGACGGGGTCATCATCAGTCGTACGGCCGGCGAGCGGTACTGGGCGGCCTACACCGGCGGCCGCGACCTGGACGACGATCCGCAGGCCGTCCCGCTGCGGGCCCCGGACCTGCACGGCGTGGCTCCCGCGCTGGTCGTGCTCGGTGGTTGCGACATGTTGCGCGACGAGGGACGGGCCTATGCGGCGCGACTGCGGGAAGACGGGATCGACGTCGACGAGGTCTGCTACTCCGGCCAGCCCCACGGCTTCGTCAACTTCGGCTTCCCCGCGGCCGCTCTCGCCTTCGAGCACATCGGCGCCTGGGTGCGCACCGCGCTGTCCGCGCGCACGTAGACCGGCCGAGGCAACTGGTCCGACTCGCGCGGGTCAGATGATCCGCGAGTCGTGACCCTGCCAGTAGCGCTCGCGCAGGAGGCGCTTGTAGAGCTTGCCGTTGGGATCGCGCGGCAGCTCGTCGACGAAGTCGACCGACCGCGGGCACTTGTACGACGCCAGGTCGCACGCGGCAGCAGGCCAGGAGCTCGGCCTCGAGCTCGGGTCCGGCCGCGGCGGGTTCGACGAGCTGCACGACGGCCTTGACCTGCCTCACCCATCTCGGCGTCGGGCACGCCGATCACGGCCACGTCGACCACCGCGGGGTGGCCGGCCAGCACGTTCTCGGCTTCCTGCGGGTAGATGTTCACCCCACCGGAGATGATCATGTGGGCCTGCCGGTCGGTGAGGTACAGGTAGCCGTCCTCGTCGAGGTAGCCGATGTCGCCGAGGGTCCGCCACCCTCGCTCGTTCGAGACCGAAGCCGTCTTCTCGGGATCGTTGTGGTACTCGAAGGGCTGGCCGCCGGCGAAGTAGATGAGGCCGGGCTCGCCGGTCGGCTGCTCCTCGCCGTCGTCATCCACGATGTGGCACTCGGCGAGCGGTCGCCCGACCGAGCCGGGATGGGCGAGCCACTCGTCGGAGGTGATGAAGGCGGTTCCGATGTCCTCGGTGCCCGAGTAGTACTCGTGGATGATCGGTCCCCACCACTCGATCATCTGGCGCTTCACCATGACCGGGCACGGCGCCGCCGCGTGCATCACGACCTGCAGGCTCGACAGGTCGAAGCGCTCGCGATCGTCGGGCCGGCAGGCGGAGCAGGCGCACGAACATGGTCGGGACGAACTGGGCGTAGGTGACGCGGTGGCGCTCGATGAGCTCGAGGCACGCGAGCGGGTCGAAGCGCTCCATCACCACGACGGTGGCGCCGAGCCGCTGCATCGACGCGGAGTAGACGAGGGGGGCGGCGTGGTACATCGGCGCCGGGCTGAGGTAGACCGACCCGGGGCCGGCCCCGTAGTGCACGAGCGCCTGCGCGATCATGACCGGCTTGGCCGAGGGGTCGCCGAACGGCGTCGCGGGCAGCGCCTTGCGCACCCCCTTCGGTCGTCCCGTCGTGCCCGACGAGTAGAGCATCTCGCGGCCTTCGGTCTCGTCGATCGGGTCGGCGGGCGCGCCGGCCAGCACGTCGTCGTAGCGGTCGAAGCCGGGGAGGTCGCCCACCGCGGAGATCCTGACGGCCAGGCGCGAGAGGTCGAGGCCGGCGACGACACCGGCCATGGCCTCGGACGACACCAGGGCGGTCGCGCCGCAGTCGTCGAGCACGTACTGCACCTCGGACGGCTGCAGATGGCTGTTGATCGCCGTGTAGTAGAGGCCAGAGCGCTGCGCGGCCCACACCACCTCGAGGAACGGTCGGTTGTTCTCCATGAGGATGGCGAGGTGGTCGCCCTCGCCGATGCCACGGGCGCGCAGCGCACGGGCGAGCCGGCCCGAGCGGTCGTCGAGCTCGGCGTAGGTGGCCGTCTCGCCCGTCGCGCCCATGATGACCGCCGGTCGCGACGGCGCCCGTTCGGCGTGCCAGCCGGGTGTCATCGGCGGCGCCGTCATCACGGGTCCCGTCTCGACGGGTGCGAGGGCGACATTGCGTTTCTCAGAGCGCCAACAGCGGGGGCAGCTGCCGGCTGGCGATCAGGTCGTCGCCCAGGGCCCTGGTGAGCGTCGGGGCCGTGCCGAGCAACCCGTCGAGCACCAACGTGCGCCTGACGTAGAGGTGCAGCGGGTGCTCGGTGGTGAAGCCGATGCCGGCCAGCACCTGCTGGCAGTGGCGGGCCGTCGTGCGCGCCTGGCGTCCGGCCACCGCCTTGGCCATCGCGGCCGTGACCGGTGAGCCGTCGAGCCACGCCGCCTCGAGCACGGCTTCGGCCATCTCGATGGCGACCAGCGTCTCGGCCAGTCGATGGCGGACCGCCTGGAACCCGCTGATCGGACGGCCGAACTGGACGCGGTCGAGTGCGTGCGTGCCGCGCCAGGTCGAGCATCTGCCGCGACGCACCGACCAGCTCGTGGGCCACCGCCAACCGTCCCAGCGCTGACGGCCGAGGTCCATCCACCCGGCTCGAGCTCGGCCTGACCGACCGCGTGGGCATCGTGGCCGGTCACCTGCACCAGGCCGAGGCTCGGATCGACGCCCGCCACCGGGCGCAGCACGAGCGACGACATCGGCACCGTGGCGACGACCACATCGTCTCCTGCGCCGTCCCGCACCGAGCTCACCACCAACGCGGCGTCGAGCCCACCGACCGCCGCGGTCGCCAACCCGGTCACGTCGATCGCGTCGCCGTCGAGCGCGCCGGGAGGATCCCACCGGTCGATGGCGGGCAGCACGACCGCGGTCCCGGAGCCCCGAGCCGAGCCCCAGGCCGTGCGCGACGACCTCGCCGAGCGCGGAGGAGGTGACGTGGGCGCCACCCTGCAGCTCGAAGAGCGTCGAGATGGCGGCGCGCGGATCGGTCGTCGAGGGCTTCGGGCCAGCCGAGCTCGTCGAGGGCCGCGTCGAGGGCCGCGCCGGTGTGCTGGTCGACGGCGTGGCGCAGGCTTCGCTCGAACAGCTCGAGGTCCTCGCCGTCCATCAGCGGTCGCTCCCGAGGTCGAGCAGGCGGCGGGCGATGATGTTGCGCTGGATCTCGGCGCTCCCGCCGTAGATCGTCGCGGCCCTCGAGTACAGGAACTCGGTGCGCCACCGCTCGCTGCCCGGGTCGTCGCCGATCGTCACCTCGGACGACCAGCGTCGTCGGCGACGAGGTCGAACACCGCCTGCTCGGTCGTGGCCAGCAGCACCTTGTCGATCGAGGTCTCGGGGCCGAGGTGCTCGCCCGCGCGCCATGCGGTGCTGGGTGGCGCGCGAGCGGGCCCGGAAGGCGTAGAGGAGCTGGGTCACCTCGCCGAGGCGGACGGGATCGAGCGCGCCGGGCGCGGCGGCCTCGACGAGCGCCTGCAGCCGCCGGTGCAGGTAGGCGGCCCGGTGCCACAGCGACGTGCTGCGCTCGTAGGGCAGCAGGTCCATGGCCACCGCCCAGCCGTCCCCCTCGTCGCCGAGGGTGCGGTCGAAGGGGACGACGACGTCGTCGAAGAACACCTCGCAGAACTCGTCGGTCCCGTGCATGGCCTCGATCGGCCGGACCGTGATGCCGGGCGTGTCCATGTCGACGAACAGCGCGGTGATGCCCGTTGTGGGCCGACTCCGGGCGTGCCGGTCCGGGTCAGCAGGACGCAGCGCTGGGCGTACTGGGCCAGGCTCGTCCAGACCTTCTGGCCGGTCACCCGCCAGCCGTCGTCGCCGCGAACCGCCCGGCACGACAGCGCGGCCGAGGTTGCTCCCCGTGCCGGGCTCGGAGAACCCCTGGCACCACGTCTCGTCGCCTCGGAGCAGCGCGGGCACCATCGTCGGCCGCCAGCTCCGGCGGGGCGTAGTCGATCATCGTCGGGGCCAGGACCTCGGTCATCGAGTAGAGGCCCGGCTCGACCAGGTCGCGCGTGGTGAGCGCCTCGCCGAGGTAGGCGCGCAGCAGAGTCGAGCCGCCGAGGCCGCCCACGCGCTCGGGCCAACCGCGGCGCATCCAGCCGGCGTCGAAGGTGAGCCGCTTGACCGTGGACAGATGCGCCATCTGCTGGTCGAGCGTGCCGCCGCCGTCGTGGTCGGGGGCGAGCTCGTCCGCGTGTTGCGTCGAGCCACGCGTCGAGCGCGGTCCGGAAGTCGTCGAGATCCATGGCCGCGCCGGCGGGACCGCTCATCGAGCGCTGGGCTGGGGGCGGGTGGGATCGTGGGCCCGACCCGAGTCGCGGGCTCCGCTCTTGCGCAGGAAGGTCATGGCCCGGGTCTGGAGGCGCCATCCCTCGGCGGTGCGGCGGTAGGTGTCGGTGTAGTAGCCGATGCGCATGTCGTGGTTCGTCTGGTCGACGAAGCACAGCGGCTGCTCGCCGGTGCCGGTGTCGCCGTCGAGCTCGCAGCGCCGGGGGACCGACCAGGAACAGGCCCTTGGGCGCGGCGGCGACCAGGGTCGGGAAGTCGGCGAGGGGGTAGGTGTCGCCGAAGGCGCTGTAGGTGCCGTCGGGGGTGAACACCGTCCATCACGGCGTCGACGTCGTCCTTGGTCATGCCGACGGCGTACGCGGGCGAGCAGCTGCTCGAGCTCGATGACGTCGGTCGACGGGCAGCTCGCCCATGGTCAGTCTCCTGATCGGTCGTCGCGTCGCGGGGATGCGGCATGCCGAATGACGATAACGAAGTTCTCTCCTGGAGGGCAATGAGGCTGGCACGCCTGCGGAGGTCGTGGGATAGTGGCCGGGATTCGTCGCACGAGGAGGGTGACCGTGGGGGAGGCGAGCAGCAGCGTCGGGGACCGGTGGCGGCTGCGGTCGGTGCCCGAGGACCTCGCCGAGCGCTACCGCGCCGAGGGCTGGTGGACCGACGACACGCTGGGGGACGATGGTGGCCGCCGGGCTCGGGCGCATGGGCGACGTCGGCTTCCGGGTCCGCTCGCAGGTGCGTCCCTGGGAGGGCACCTTCGCCGAGGTCGACCGGCGCCGCCCGGGCGCTGGCCGGCGCGCCTGCGCGCGCCGACGGGGTCGGGCCCGGCGACGTCGTGGTGTTCCAGCTCCCCAACTGGGTCGAGGCCGGCATCACCTTCTGGGCGGCCGCCTACCTCGGGGCCGTCGTCGTGCCCATCGTGCACTTCTACGGCGCCAAGGAGGTCGACTACATCCTCCGCACGGTGTCGCCGACGTGGTCGTGACCGCCGACCGGTTCGGCCACAACGACTTCCTGGCCACCTACGAGTCGCTGCTGGCGGACCAGGCCGACGCCCGCTGGCTGGTGGTCGGCGACACGCCCGACGAGCGCGCTCCCCGCCGGCGCCCGCCCGTTCGAGTCGCCGCTCGACGGCGACCCGATCGTCGGCCCCGTCGCCGTCGATCCGGACTGGCCGGCGATCGTCGGCTTCACGTCGGGCACCACCCGCGACCCGAAGGGCGTGGTCCACTCGCACCGCACCATCGGGTTCGAGACGCGCCAGCTCGCCGACCTGCTTCCCGAGGGGCGGTCCGCCCCAGATCACGGGCGCGCCGGTCGGCCACTTCATCGGGATGCTCAACGCCTTCCTCATCCCGCTGCTGCGGGAGCGGCCGGTGAACCTGATCGACGTGTGGGACCCGGGTGAGGTGCTGCGCATGATGCGCGAGGAGGGCTCTGGGTGTCGGCGGTGGCGCGACCTACTTCCTCACCAGCCTGCTCGACCACCCGGACTTCACCGACGAGCACCTCGCCCTGATGCCCTTCGCCGGGCTCGGGCGGCTCCGCGGTGCCCGTGGCCGTGACCCAGCGGGCGACCGACCTCGGCATGAAGGTGCTGCCGCTCGTACGGGAGCACCGAGCACCCGTCGATCACCGGGTGCTCGATCGACGAACCCGAGGACAAGCGCCTCACCACCGACGGCCACGCCCTGCCCGGCGTCGAGCTGCACCTCGACGACGACGGGCAGATCCTCAGCCGGGGTCCCGACTGCTTCGTCGGCTACACCGATCCCGAGCTGACCGCCACCGTCTTCGACGACGGACGGCTGGTACCACACCGGCGACGTCGGCGATGCTCGACGACGAGGGCTACCTCACGATCACCGATCGCATCTCCGACATCATCATCCGGGGCGGCGAGAACATCAGCGCCGTCAGAGATCGAGGAGCTGGTCCTGCGGCTGTCGAGGCGTCGCCGAGGTCGCCGTCGTCGCCGAGCCCGACGAGCGCCTCGGCGAGCGCGCCGCGGCCGTCGTGCGGGTGCGCGACGGCATGGCCGCCGCCGACGCTCGACGACCGTCCGCCAGCACCTGGCGGCCGCCGGACTGGCCCGCCAGAAGTGGCCCGAGGCCATCTACGTCGTCGACGAGCTTCCCTCGCACGCCGTCGGGCAAGGTCCAGAAGTTCAGGCTGCGACAGCAGCTCCGCGAGGGGAGCCTCGGATGACCGCCCTGACCACAGAGAGCCTCGGCGACACCGTCGGCGCGGCGGTGCTCGACGTCGACTGCGATCGACTGCTGCACGACGAGCAGCTGCCCGCCGAGTGCCTGGACGCGCTCGAGACCAGCGGCGCGCTGGTGTTCAAGGCGCTGCACGTCGACGACGCCACGCAGGTCGCGTTCAGCCGGAAGCTCGGGCACGTCGAGGTGTTCCCCGGCAACGATCCACCCGAGATCTTCCGGGTCACCCTCGACCCGAAGAAGAACCCCGTCGCGTCGTACCTCCGTGGCACCTTCGACTGGCACATCGACGGCTGCACCGACGACATCCCCATCATGGCCACGGTCCTGAGCGCGCATGCCGTGGCCAGCTCGGGAGGCGAGACCGAGTTCGCCAGCTCGTATGTGGCCTACGAGAGCCTGTCGGCGGACGAGAAGGAGTGGGCCGACTCGGTGCGGGTGGTGCACTCGCTCGAGGCGTCGCAGCGGCTGGTGAACCCCGATCCCTCGCCCGAGGAGCTGGCGGTCTGGCAGTCCCGCCCGACCAAGGAGCACCCGCTGGTGTGGGGGCACCGTTCGGGTCGGCGCTCCCTGGTCCTCGGCGCCACCACCTCCCACATCGTCGGCATGGATCCCGACGCGTCCCGGGCGCGGCTCGACGACCTGCTCGAGCGCTCCACCGCTCCCGATCGGGTCTACCGCCACCAGTGGGAGGTCGGCGATCTCGTGATCTGGGACAACCGGGGCGTGATGCACCGGGCGCTGCGCTACGACCCGACGTCACCCCGCGACATGCACCGCACCACGCTGGCCGGCGATGAATCCATCCAGTGACGACCCGCCGCGCATCGCACCGCTCCCGCCGGGCGAGTGGCCCGACGAGATGCGCGACGCGCTCGCCGCGATCCGGCCCGCCAACCCGCGGCACCCGTTTCCCTCCAGGGACCCCTCGCGCCCGAAGGGCCTGAACGTGCTCGGGACGCTGGCCCGCCATCCGACGCTGGCGCAGGCGTTCCACACCTTCAACGGGCACGTGCTGTTCACCACGACGCTGTCGCCGCGCCAGCGCGAGCTGCTCGTGCTGCGGGTGGCCGCGGTGCGCGACGCCGCGTACGAGTGGCGCCAGCACGTCGTGCTGGCCGCCGATGCGGGGCTCAGCCCGGAGGAGGTGGCGCGGATCGCCGAGGGCCCCGAGGCGTCTGGCTGGTCGCCGATCGACCGGGCGATGCTGCGCGCCGTCGACGAGCTCGTCGGCGACGCGATGGTGACGGATGCGACCTGGGCGGTGCTGGCCGGCGAGCTCGAGGTCGAGCAGCTGATGGACGTGGTCTTCACGGTCGGGGCCTACGACGTCCTGGCCATGGCCTTCCGGACCTTCGGGGTCCCGATCGACGACGACCTGCGCCTGGTGACGACGACCTGGCGTGAAGGTGGCGCCTGAAAACGCCCTTCTCCCCAAACGAGATGCATGCTATCGTTCGGCCTCGAAGGCCTGACCGGAGGACACGCACATGCCGCACTTCGCGAAGCCAGCTGAGGGCAGCTGGACCGAGCACTACCCCGAGCTGGGCACCGCCCCGGTCGACTACGAGGACTCCATCTCCCCCGAGTTCTACGAGCTCGAGCGGGAGGCCATCTTCGCCAGGACGTGGTTGAACGTCGGGCGGATCGAGGAGCTCCCCCGCACCGGCAGCTACTTCACCAAGGAGCTGGCCTGCGCCCGCACCTCGGTGATCATCGTGCGCGACAAGGAGGGCGGCGTCCGGGGCTTCCACAACATCTGCCGCCATCGCGGCAACAAGCTCGTGTGGAACGACTTCCCCCGGGAAGAGACGAGCGGCACCTGCCGTCAGTTCACCTGCAAGTACCACGGCTGGCGCTACGACCTCGAGGGCGCGCTGACCTTCGTGCAGCAGGAGGGCGAGTTCTTCGACCTCGACAAGGCCGACTACGGCCTGGTCGCCGTGCAGACCGAGGTGTGGCAGGGCTTCATCTTCGTCAACCTCGACGCGGACAACACCACGTCGGTGCGCGACTACCTCGGCGATCTCGGAGCCGGCATCGAGGGCTACCCGTTCGGCGAGATGACCCAGGTCTACAAGTACCGGGCCGACGTCGGGAGCAACTGGAAGCTCTTCATCGACGCCTTCGCCGAGTTCTACCACGCGCCGGTCCTGCACGCGAAGCAGGCCACCGACGAGGAGTCACGCAAGCTGCAGGGCTACGGCTTCGAGGCGTCTGTCCTACGACGCTCGACGGGCCCCACAGCATGGTGTCGTCGTGGGGCGGGATGGCCCCGCCCAAGGACCTCGGCATGGTCAAGCCGATCGAGCGCGTGCTGCGCAGCGGGCTGTTCGGTCCGTGGGACCGCCCCGAGATCGAGGGCCTCGATCCGTTGCCCGAAGGGCTCAATCCGTCCCGGCACCCGGCCTGGGGCGAGGACTCGTTCGTGTTCTTCCCCAACTTCATGCTGCTGGTGTGGGCCCCGGGCTGGTACCTCACGTACCACTACTGGCCGACGTCGTACAACACCCACATCTTCGAGGGCACCCTGTACTTCGTCCCCCCGAAGAACGCCACCGAGCGCCTGCGCCAGGAGCTGGCCGCCGTCACCTTCAAGGAGTACGGCCTGCAGGACGGCAACACCCTCGAGGCGACCCAGATGATGATGGAGTCGCGCGCCGTGACCCACTTCCCCCTCGGCGACCAGGAGATCCTGCTGCGCCACCTGCACAAGACGGCGCGCCGCTACGTGGCCGACCACGGCCGGACCGAGACGCCCGTGCAGATCTCGGCTGTGTCGTGAGCGAGGAGACCCCCGTGACGACCTCACCATCTGGCTCACTGCCGAGCGAGTTCGCCGACCTCGAACCGTTCTCGGACTGGTGCCTCGCCTCCGAGGCCGAGCGCTACGCCAAGCGCCTGTCGAGCTCGATGGACGAGATGCAGGCGTTCTACGACGCCGCCTTCCCCCGCCTCGAGGCGGCCATGGCCCACCTCGACGCGCTCGACCTCGACGCGCTCCCCGAGGATTCGGCCCGGTTGCTGCTGCTCTGCTACTCGCTGATCAACGTCTCGTTCCCGATCGAGGTCTGGCACCAGGCCCGGGTGCCCGACAGCGGTGCCGCCAGCATGGATGCCGTCGTCGAACCCGCCGTCTGACCACCGGTTCCGCCTGCGCCGCGGGCTCCGAATCGGGTAGCCGTGAGAGGATAGGGGCAGTCAACAACTTGTGAGAAACAGGTTCTCGTTTTTGAGAGATTTCTTCTTGCAGGACGTCGAGCGATCTTCCTACAGTCGCGAAGAGCTTGTACGGGGATGAGCAGGGGGGCGTGCACAAGACGATGAAGGTCGTGTCGGGGGCCGGTGGCCGCGCGCTCGGGGTCGCCGCCCCGTGAGCGAGCAGACGAGCGCGGGTCTGGCCCAGGCCGTCCTCGCCGCCGAGGCCGAGCGACAGGAGCGCCAGGACGAGTCGGCCCGCGACGCCCTCTTCGCCGACGACCTGCTGCCCGGCGTCGGCGACAGCAGCCTGACCCTGTGGGACGGCGTGCGCATCGGCGGGATGTTCACGTTCGTGATGCTCGTGCTGCTGCAGTCGTTCGACGAGCTCGAGAACGCCGTGCTGTCGGTCCTGGCCCCGAACATCCGCGACACGTTCCACGTCAGCGACGGCGTGATCGTGTTCATCAGCGCCGCGTCCGGAGCCTTCATCGTGTTGGGCGCGCTCCCGATGGGCTGGCTGGCCGACCGGTACCGCCGAGGACGGATCATCGGCTGCGCGACCGCGGTGTTCGCGGCCATGGTGTTCAGCTGCGGCCTGGCCGTCAACGCCTTCTCGCTCTTCCTGGGTCGCTTCGGCGTCGGCGTGGCCAAGTCGAACACGCTGCCCGTGCAGGGGTCGCTGATCGCCGACGCCTTCCCGATCGGCATCCGCGGGCGGGTCAGCGCCGTGATCGCCGGGGCGGCCCGGCTGGCCGCTGTGCTCAGCCCCGCGCTCGTCGGTGGGATCGCCGCCCTCGCCGGCGGCACGGCGGGATGGCGGTGGGCCTACCTCCTCGTGGGGCTCCCGATGATCCCGCTGGCGATCCTCGCGTTCCGGATCCCCGAGCCGCCCCGCGGGCAGCACGAGATGCTCGACGTGCTCGGCGAGGTGGTCGGCGACGTCAAGGCGGCGCCGATCTCGGTCGAGGCCGCGTTCGCCCGGCTCAAGCGGATCCGCACCTTCAAGACCACGCTGGCCGCGTTCGCCGCCATGGGTTTCGGCCTGTTCACCGGCCCCGTGCTGCAGAACCTCTACCTCGACCAGCACTTCCACCTGGGCTCGTTCGGGCGCGGCGTGGTCGGCAGCGTCACCGGCATCGGCGTGCTCGTGGTCCTGCCCTTCGCCGGCAAGCGCTACGACGCGCTCTACCGCACCGATCCGGCGCGGGCGCTCCGCCTGCTGGGCGCCCTGATCGTGCCGGTCGGGATCCTGCTGCCCCTGCAGTACGCCATGCCGAACCCGACCCTGTTCGCCATCGTCGGGATCCTGCCCAACGTGCTGCTGATCACGGCGTTCACGATGGTCAGCCCGGTCCTGCAGTCGATCGTGCCCTACCGCCTCCGCGGCCTGGGCATGGCGCTGGGCGCGATCTACGTGTTCTTCGTCGGGGCCACCGGTGGGGCGCTGCTCGCCGCGTTCTTCACGAACGCCCTCGGTCCCAAGGCCGCCGTGCTCATCGTGAGCGTCCCGGCCATGTTCCTCGGCGGCTACCTCGTGATCAGGAGCGCGTCCTCGATCAAGGGCGACCTCTCGCTGGTCGTGGCCGAGCTGCGCGAAGAGCTCGAGGAGCACCAGCGCCAGCAGGAGGAGCCCGAGTCCATCCCGAGGATCCAGGTCAACGCCATCGACTTCGCGTACGGCCACGTCCAGGTGCTCTTCGACGTGGGCTTCGAGGTGCACAAGGGCGAGGTCCTCGCGCTCCTCGGGACCAACGGAGCCGGCAAGTCCACGATCCTCCGCGTGATCGCCGGGCTCGGGACGCCGTCGCGCGGCGTCGTGCGCCTCGACGGGATGACGATCACCTACGTCGCGCCCGAGCAGCGCGTCCGGCTCGGGGTCCGCCTGCTGCCGGGCGGCAAGGGCGTCTTCCCGCAGATGACGGTGCGCGAGAACCTCGAGATGGGCGCCTACATCTACCGCCGCGATCCGGCGGACCGCGAGCGCCGCATCGCGAAGGTGCTCGACCTGTTCAGGGACCTCGCCGGCCCGCGGCGATCAGGTGGCGGCCTCGCTCTCGGGCGGCCAGCAGCAGATGCTGGCGCTCGCCATCGCACTGCTGCACGACCCCGACGTGCTGCTCATCGACGAGCTCTCGCTGGGCCTGTCGCCGATCGTGGTGCAGGAGCTCATCGGCATCATCGAGCAGCTCAAGCAGCAGGGGATGACCATCGTCGTCGTCGAGCAGTCGCTCAACGTCGCGTTGGCCCTCGCCGACCGCGCCGTCTTCCTGGAGAAGGGCCAGGTCCGGTTCGAGGGGCCGGCCCAGGAGCTGGCCGAGCGCGGCGACCTGGCGCGGGCCGTGTTCCTCGGGCGGGAGGAGGGCGGATGACCCCGCTCGTGGCCACGCTGGTCACCCAGCAGGTGGTGTTCGACGGGTTCGTCGATGGTCTCGTCTTCGGACTGCTCGCGATGGGCATCGTGCTCGTCTACCGGGCGACGCGGGTCATCAACTTCGCCGTCGGCAACATGGGCGTGATCGGCGCGGGCCTGATCGCGCTGCTGGTCGTCCAGTACCAGGTGCCGTTCTGGATCGCGGTGCCCGTCGGGCTCGCCGCCGGCACGCTCTACGGGGCGGTGATCGAGCTCATCGTGATCCGGCGGCTGTTCGACGCGCCACGCGTCATCGTGCTCGTGGCGACGATCGGCATCGCCCAGCTCTCGCTGGCGATCCTGGTCGCGTACCCGAAGATCAGCGCGGCCGGCTCGCCCTTCCCCGTGGCCATCGGGGCGAACCACACGGTCGGTTCCGTCGAGATCTCGGGGCCCGAGCTGTCCATCCTGCTGGTGGTGCCGGTCATCGCCCTGGTGCTCGGGTGGTTCCTGAGCCGGACCACGCTCGGCAAGAGCGTCAAGGCGTCGGCCGAGAACCCCGATCTGGCGCGGCTGGCGGGGATCAGCCCCAAGCGCGTGTCGACCATCGTCTGGGCCATCGCCGGGGCCCTGGCCACGCTGTCGATGTGCCTCCTGGCCGGGCAGTCCGGCTCGGCGCAGGAGCTGGCCATGCTGGGCCCGGCCACGCTGGTGCGCGCCCTCGCGGCCGCGGTGATCGCGGGCATGACGTCGTTCCGTCGCGCCTTCCTCGCCGGCATCGCGATCGGCCTGATCCAGGCCTTCATCGGCTTCAACTACATCGACCAGCCCGGACTCATCGACTTCCTCGTGCTGATCGGCGTGCTGTTGGCGGTGTACTTCCAGAGCCGCCAGGGCGCCACCGAGACCCAGTCGGTCTCGTTCGTGCCGAAGCGTCGGCCCGTGCCCGAGCGGCTGCGCGAGCTGTGGTGGGTCCGCAACCTCGACCGGGGCGGGCTGATCGCGCTCGCCGTCGTCGGTGTGATCCTGCCGATCATCGTGACCCAGCCCTCCCGGCACCTGCTCTACACCACGATCCTCGTCTTCGCCCTGTGCGGTCTGTCGCTCACGATCCTGACGGGCTGGCTGGGTCAGCTGTCGCTCGGCCAGATGGCCTTCGCCGGCATCGGCGCGTTCCTGGCCGCCGGCCTCAACCGCGGGCTCAACTTCGACATCGGGTTCGGCAACACGCGGTTGCTCTCGGCCGGCATCGTGGCGCTCCCCTTCGGCCTGTCCATCGTGATCGCGGCGTTCGTCACGGCCGCGCTGGCGGCCGTCATCGGCCTGGGTGCCCTGCGCGTGCGGGGCCTGCTGCTGGCGGTGAGCACCTTCGCGTTCGCGGTGGCCGCCGATCAGTTCCTGTACCACCAGCCGATCCTGAGCGGCGGGTCGACCGACGCAGTGCCATTCCCCCGCACGACCCTGTTCGGGCTGAACATCGAGAGCCAGCGGACCTACTACTACGTCGTGCTCGCGGTGCTCGTGGTGGTCACCGCGGTGCTCTCACGGCTCCGCCGCACCGGTGTCGGGCGGACGACCATCGGTGTGCGCGACAACCCGAACGCGGCGGCGGCGTACACGGTCGCCTCGACGCGGGTGAAGCTGCGTGCGTTCGCGCTGGCCGGTGGGATCGCCGGGCTCGGCGGCGCGCTCCTCGCCGGCACCGTGCAGCAGGTGCCGTTCGACCAGTTCTTCACGGTCGAGGACTCGCTCGTGCTCGTGTCGATCGTGGTCATCGGCGGGCTCGGCTCGGTCGCCGGTCCGATCCTCGGCGCGCTGTGGGTGGTGGGCCTGCCCGCCTTCTTCCCCGGCAACGACGTCGTGCCGTTGCTGACCTCGAGCGTCGGGCTGCTCATCCTGCTGCTCTACTTCCCCGGCGGGCTGGTCCAGATCGTCTACGCGGCCCGCGACACCTTCCTCGCGTGGATGGACGGACGGATGGAGCCGGCGCCGGCCAAGCCCCGCGCCGAGCTCCCGGCACCGCGCGCCCGGGCGGTGCGCGCCTCGGACGCCACCGGCTCGCCCGCCCTGCGCACCGTCGAGGTGGCCGTGCGCTTCGGCGGCATCAACGCGGTCGACGGGGTGACCATCGACGTGGGCGACGAAGAGATCGTCGGGCTGATCGGCACCAACGGCGCCGGCAAGTCGACCCTGATGAACGCCATCGGCGGCTACGTGCCCGCGCGCGGCCACGTCGAGCTGTTCGGTGAGCGCCAGTCGTCGGGGTCGCCCGCCACCCGGGCCCGACGGGGACTCGGGCGGACCTTCCAGTCGGCCACCCTGTTCCCCGAGCTCACCGTGCGCGAGACGGTGCAGGTGGCGCTCGAGGCCCGACGCCGCACCGGCCTGATCTCGGCCGCCCTGTGCCTGCCGCGATCGGTGCGCATGGAGCGGAGCAAGCGGGCCGACGCCGACGAGCTCATCGACTTCCTCGGGTTGGGCCGCTACTCCCAGGCGTACATCTCGGACCTGTCGACCGGGACGCGGCGGGTCGTCGAGCTGGCCGGCCTGCTGGCCCTCGACGCCCGGCTCCTGTGCCTCGACGAGCCGACCGCAGGCCTGGCCCAGCGCGAGACCGAGGCCTTCGGCCCGCTGATCAAGGAGATCCGGCGCGAGCTCGGTGCATCGGTGCTGGTCATCGAGCACGACATGCCCCTGATCATGAGCATCAGCGACCGGGTGTACTGCCTCGAGCTCGGGCGCACGATCGCCGAGGGCGCGCCCGAGGTGGTGCGACGGGACGCGGCCGTGATCGCCAGTTACCTTGGCACCGACGAGCGCTCGATCGCACGCAGTGGGGCGACCGCGGTCGTCACCGCCACAGCGGCACACGAGGGCGGGGCCGGTGACTCCTGACCGGCGCGCCCGTGGTGCCCGATTCCGCCACGTCAGTGAACCTACGGGACCGATCCCGTCGAACGAAAGAAGGATTGATGCGCAAATATCTCGTAGCGGTGGTCGCGGTGGCGTTCCTCGTCACCGGGTGCACCTCTGGCAACAGCACGAAGACGGCGGGAACGACCCCGGCCAACTCGAACTCGTCGACGACCCTCGACGCCAAAGAGGCGGCTGAGTCGCCGGGCGTCACGGCCAACTCGATCAAGGTCGGGGTGACCTACGTCGACCAGGCGTCGCTGAAGGCGAGCGGGCTCACGCTCAACCTCGGCGACTACAAGGACAGCTACCAGGCCCTGGTCGACCAGATCAACGCGAACGGCGGCATCAACGGTCGCAAGATCGAGCTCACGTTCGCGCCCATCAACCCCATCGGCACCGCACCGGCCGACGCCGCCTGCCTCCACCTCACCGAGGACGTCAAGGTGTTCGTGGCCGTCGGCTTCTTCCTGAACGACGCCGTCCTCTGTCCGGTCCAGACCCACAACACGGCCGTCATCGGCGGCGGCCAGACTCCCGAGCTGATGGCCCGGGCCACCGCCCCGTGGTTCACCACGAACCCCGGCTCCGAGGTCCCGGTGAACGTCGTCAAGGCCTTCAACGACAAGGGCCTGCTCAGCGGCAAGATCGCGGTCTTCGCCCAGGTGGCCGATCAGGACCTCATGAACAACCAGGTCCTGCCCGAGCTCACCAAGCTGGGCATCAAGCCGGTGGCCAAGGCGGTGCTCGATGCACCCGCCGGCGACACGGCCGCCGTCACGTCGGGCACGCAGGTCATCGGCCAGCGGTTCAAGGCCGAGGGCGTCACCAAGGTCCTGCTGGTCGGCCCGAGCTCGGCCGACTGGTTCCTCGGGATGCAGGACCAGTCCTACCAGCCCCAGATCCTGGCCAGCGACAGCACCGGGGTCCAGGCCTTCCTGTCCAACGCTTCGACGCACAACACCTCGCTGCTCAAGGACTCGGTGGAGGGCAGCACCTACGGCCCCGACAGCTGGGTGTTCACCGAGCCCAACATGCAGGCCTGCTTCACGACCGAGAAGGCGGCCGGTGTCAAGATCCCCGCCCCGGATCCGAGCGACGCCAACCAGAAGGGCTACACGGGCCCCGAGGACGCCTGCGTGAACGTCGCGCTGTTGAAGGCGCTCCTGCTCAAGGCGGGCAAGGACCTCAACTACGCCACCTTCCGGCAGGCCGGCTACACCCTCGGCGCCGTCAGCATCCCCGGTGATCCGAACCCGCGGCACTACGGGCCGCCCCCGGCCACCGACGGCAGCCCGACGGTGTTCCTGTCGACCTGGGACCCGGCCAAGAAGGCGTACGTGGCCAACACCAACTGATCGCGGTCGACCCCTCTGCGGCGGACAGCGCCCAGGGGGTGGTCAGGCCACGACGACGCGCACCCGGCCGAGGTTCTGCACCCGGCCGTAGGGCGTGTCGCGGTCTCCCATCCTCTGGGTGCTGATCCGCAGCGCCGGGAAGTAGGTGCCCGGCGCGGCGAACGAGTGGGTCGTCATGAGGGCGACGCGTGACGAGGAGCCGTCGAGACCGGGCTCCTCGTCGCGCGTAGTCGCCCGAGCCGTCGAAGTCCCACTCGGCGCGGACGACGGTGCCGGCGCCCGGGGGCGCTTCGGCGACGGCCCGGAACTCGACCGGCTCGCCGACCGCGACATCGGCCCGGTCGCGGCCGTTGGCCGTGACCTCGACGGTGGCCTGGATCCCCTTGCGGTCGGCGGCTCGTGGCGGGACGACCACCTGGCCGTCGACGACCTCGTAGGCCGTGGTCGACGGCGGGGCCAGCCCGGTCTCGACCCAGGCGGCGAGGTCGCGCAACGCCTGCTGGAGCACCCCGGCGTAGCTCACGATGCGCGTGGTGCTCACGGGGCGATCGTCGTCCGGTCCGACCGTCGGGGCCATGTGCATGGCGTGGTCGGTGAACCAGAGCCGGAAGCGGTCGTCGATGCGCGACCCGAGCGCCTTCGCGACCAGGCGGTGGTAGTACGCGGCCTGCCACGGGTAGGCGGACTCGTCCATGAGCGACTCGACCACGATCATCCTGGCTGCGAACCGTCCGCTCTGGACCGATCCGGCGCCGCCCCGGGCGAAGCGGGCACCGATGAGGGCCGGGCGCTGCGGGTAGATGGGACGACCGCCGACGCAGAACTGGTCCCATTCGGGGTAGTCGGGATCGACCTGGTGGCGGTGGTAGGTCTGCGCGGCGAGGTAGTGCGAGTTGTCGATGACGATCTCGTCGCCGGCCTCGATGCCCGACAGGCCCTCGACCTGGTCCTCGCCGGCTCCCGTGATCACCAGGTCGCCGGCCACGGCGATCACCCAGGCGTTGCGCCCGGCGGCGCGGCCGCTGGTGATGCTCAGCATGGCCCCGCGCATGTCGGCGTCGGGCAAGCCCTCGACGCGCAGCGCCACCGGGAAGTCGGCCGCGGTCGCCCCGCGGGGCATGGCCAGGGGCATCGGGAGCCCGAGCTCGGCTCCTTCCTCCGCCATGACCGGCCGCGCCACGGTCGCCTTGTGCTGCACGCGCGCCGCCAGCAGCGACGGCGGGGGATCGGCGCCCAGGTACCCCGGCACGGTCCAGAAGTCCTCGAAGTAGGTGGGGTCGTAGGTGATCACCTTGTCGGCCAGGACCGTCCAGATCGCGGCGTGGCTGCGGTCGACGGTGGCCGCCGCGAACCAGGTGCGCGGGGGGAAGCCCATGCGGGTCACCTCGGCCAGCGCGTCGCGCTCCTCGGCGCTGAGGCCGGCGTAGATGTCACCGCTGCCCCCGGGCTCGACGGCGTCGATGATGCCGGGGATCTTGTGTCGCAACACCCGCATGGCGTGGCCGGCCACGCCGAAGACGCTCGGGATCGACTGCGGGCTCCCGATGACGAAGGGCACACCGCCGTCCCAGACGTCGGTCGTGCTCTCCAGGCAGCTCATCGTCTTGAACCCGCCGCCGCTCCCGCCGAAGCAGTAGCCGTACGGCCGGTGGGCGCCGTACATCTCGGCGGCCAGCACCCTCGAACATCGAGCGGTCGCCGCGCTGGCGCGGTAGCCGGTGACGGTGGGGTCGTCGCCGGGGAACGGGCTGCGCCGGCCGAGGTTCGACTCGACCAGGTACGCGCCGCTGTCGACCGCGAAGCCGATCGTCGCGCCCATGCCCGCCAGCAGCCCCGTGCCCGCCGCGTGCTCGGTGCCCGACATGAACATGATCGGCTGGAAGAACCGCCCCTCGTAGCGGTCCTCGGGCGGGAAGTAGAACGAGAAGAGCAGGTCGGTGCCCTCGAACCCGCCGTGGACGTAGCGGTGCCGAACCGGCTCGTCGCGCCACTCGTCGACGTCGACGAACGGCGTCGTGTACTGCGGGTCCGTCGAGCCCATCGACTCGGTCAGAGCAGTCATGGATCACCTCGTTCTCACGGATCCCAAGCGATCTGGAACTCAGATTACACTCAGTTGAGAAGTACGTTCTCGCCGACGGTGGAGGACGATGACATGAGGAGGTGGCATGCGGATCGGCGTGATGGTCGGCCCCGAGCGGGGTCGCTACGGCACCAAGGTCGAGCGGATGCTGGCCGATGCCCGATGGGCCGAGGAGGCGGGGCTGGCGTCGCTCTGGGTGCCGCAGATCCCCGACGACTTCGACGCCCTGACGGCAGCCACCCTGATCGCCACGCAGACCACGCGCATCGAGATCGGCACGGCGGTGGTGCCGGTGCAGCCCCGCCACCCGATCGCGCTGGCCCAGCAGGCGCTGTCGACCCAGACGGTGGCCGACGGCCGCCTCACCCTCGGCCTCGGCGTGTCGCACCACTGGGTGATCGACGAGATGCTCGGGCTGCCCTACGAGCACCCGGCGGCCACGATGCGGGCCTATCTCGACGTGCTCGACGAGGCGCTGGCGGGCCCGCGGATGGTCGACGTCGAGAACGACCTGTTCCGCGTGCACAACCCGCTCGACATCACCGACGTCGCGCCGACCTCGGTGATGATCGCGGCGTTGGGACCGGTCATGCTGCGCCTGGCCGGCGAACGGACGGACGGCACGATCCTCTGGCTGGCCGACGAGCGCGCCATCGGCGGCCACATCGCCCCCGCCATCACCGGCGCCGCGGAGAAGTCCGGACGGCGACCGCCGCGCATCGTCGCCGGCGTGCCCGTCTGCCTGTGCCGCGACGACGAGGTCGACGTGGCGGTCGACCGCGCCAACCGCGTCCTCTCCGAGGCCGAGGTGTCCCCGAACTACCAGCGGCTCCTCGACCAGGGCGACGCCCGCTCGGTGGGCGACATCCTGGCGGCCGGCAGCGAGGCGTCGATCGAGAGGCGCCTGCGCTCGTTCGCCGACGCCGGGACGACCGACGTGTCGGTGCGCGTCGTGCCGATCGGGGACACGCGGGACGAGAAGCTCGAATCGTCGCGGCGCACGCGGGCCTATCTGGCCTCGCTGGCCGGATCGATCTGAGGCGAGCATGACGACGCGACGCCCGCCGGGTCCGCTGACCGCGGCCACCGAGGCCTGGTGGGGCTACGAGCGCGAGCCCACCCACCAGGTCCACACCACGCTGCTCGAGGTGCCGGCGCGCGACGGCGTCCTGCTGGGGTGCACCCTGAACCGCCCGGCCACGCCCGGTGGTGACCCCGTGGAGGAGCCCCTGCCGGGCCTCGTCGTCGAGGTGACCCCGTACGCGGTGATGGCCGATCTGCACCTCGGCGAAGCCGCCTACTTCACCGAGCGCGGGTACGTGACGGTCATCTGCACGGTGCGCGGGACCGGCCGCTCGGGCGGCACGTGGCAGCACGCCTACTGGTCCCAGGACGGGCGCGACGCCCACGACATCGTCGAGTGGTTGGCGGCCCGACCCTTCTGCGACGGCCGGGTCGGCCAGTTCGGCGAGAGCTACGGCGGCCAGACCAGCTACGGGTCGGCGGTCGAGCGGCCACCCCACCTGCGGGCGATCGCACCCATGCAGGCGCCGGGCAGCCTGTACCACGACGTCATCTACCCCGGCGGCATCAAGTCGACCGAGGGCGGCGTGATCGACAACTGGCCCCCCATCGCCGAGATCATCACCGGCGGCGCGGTCGACCCGGCCACCGAGTTCGCGGCCAACCGGACCCACCCCACCTTCGACGAGTACTGGCAGGACCGCTCGCTGGCCGGCCGCTACGACGCCATCGAGGTGCCCGTCCTGGCCATCGGCGGTTGGAACGACAGCTACTTCCGATCGGGCACGATCACCAACATCGAGGGCGCGCTCGACCGCACGTGGGCGATCTACGGACCGTGGCCCCACCTGCCCCCGGTCGAGATCGCCGTCGGCTACGCCGCCCCCGACCCGCTCCCCGGTGGCGTGCTGCTGGCCTGGTTCGACCACTGGGTGATGGAGAGGCCGGACATGCCGATCCCGGCGGAGCCGACCTTCGTGAGCTTCGAGGGTCCGGTCGGATCAGGTGCGGGCTGGCGCGAGCTGGACGGCTGGGACCCGGAGGGCCGCGACGTGGCCACCTTCGTCCTCGGGGCCGACGGGTCGCTGGGCTCCAGATCCGATGGCCCTGCCGATGCCGCGGCCGGCGAGCCGGCCATCTTCTCCGAGCCCCGCGACCCCGAGGATCCGCTCGGCGCGGTCGTGTTCACCTCGTCGCCGCTCACCGACGACCGGGTGCTGCTCGGCTGGGCGACCCTCGACCTGACCGTCGTGCTGTCCGCCGGAGAGGCGCACTTCTACGCCGAGCTCGTCGACGTCGACGCCGAGGGGGACGAGGTGCTCGTCAACGACGGGTTCCTCGCGGCCAGCCACCGGCACTCTCACCGCGACCCGGAGCCGGCGCCGGTGGACGAGCCGATCGAGCTGCGTGTGGTGGTGCGCGCCGCGCACCACCGCTTCGCCGCCGGACACTCGGTGCGCGTCCGCATCTCGGGTGGCAGCGACCGACTGACCCCGGCGCCCCGGATGGTGGCCATCGGCATCGTCACCGGGACCTCGACGCTGCGCCTCCCGGGGTTCGCCGCGCCGGCGGCGACGCTGGAGAGCGGAACGAGCTAGTCGGTCTCGTGGCGGTGGATCTGGCCGCCCTTCATCACGAACCGCACCGACTCGGTGACGGTGATGTCGGACAGCGGGTCGCCGGGGACGGCGATGACGTCGGCCAGCAGGCCCTCTTCGAGGCGTCCGCGGTCGTCGACGTCGATGAGCTCGCAGGCGACGAGGGTGGCGGCGCGGATGGCCTGCAGGGGGGTCATGCCCCGGTCGACCAGAGCGATGAGCTCCTTGGCGTTGCGGCCGTGGGGGATGGCGGGGGCGTCGGTGCCGCAGGCGACGCGCACGCCCCGTTCGATGGCGTGGCTGATGGTCTGGCGGGCGCGGGGGAACACCTCGGCCGCCTTCGCCTGCAGCTCCGGCGCGGCGTGGGAGACGTCCATCCCGTCGGCCAGATAGGTGGTGGCCACGAGGAACGTGCCGCGCTCGACGAGCAGGTCGATCGTCTCGTCGCTCATGAGCGAGCCGTGCTCGATGCAGTCGAAGCCGGATTCGACCACGACCCGGGCCGCCTCGTCGCCGTGGCAGTGGGCCGCCACCTTCAACCCGGCGCGATGGGCCTCGTCCGCGATCGCCTCGAGCTCGTCGGTGGAGTACTGCCGGGCGCCGGCGGGGCCCGTGTGGGACATGACACCACCCGAGGCGCTCACCTTGATCACCTGGGCGCCGTACTTGATCTGGTAGCGGACGGCCTTGCGCACCTCGGCGACGCCGTCCGCGATGCCCTCCTCGACGGTCAGCGGCAGCACATGGGGTGCGAAGGCCTGGAACATCGTCGGGTCGAGATGTCCGCCGGTCGGGCTGATGGCGTGGCCGGCGGGCACGATGCGCGGTCCGTCGACCCACCCCATGTCGATCGCCTTCATCAGCGCGACGTCGAGCAGCAGCCCGCCGGTCTGGACGAACAGCCCGAGGTTCCGGACCGTCGTGAACCCGGCTCGCAGCGTGCGGCGCCCGTTGGCCACCGCCCGCAGGGTGCGGATGGCCGGGTCCTCCTGCACCGGGACCAACGGGCTGGCGTGGTTGGGCCCGCCCATGAAGAGGTTGACCTCCATGTCCATCAGGCCCGGGAGCATGGTCACGTCCCCCAGGTCGATCTCGACCGCGTCGGCCGGCACCGACTCGGGTGCGACCGCGACGATGCGGTCGCCCTCCACCAGCACGTCACCCGGCTCGACCAGCACGCCCCGCGTGACGTCGAGCATGCGGGCGCTCACGAGGTGGGTGGGCGGCTGCGGGGTACGAGGTCGGGCCATGCCTGGCTCCTTCGGCTCGGACGGGGTATGGATATGACGTTTCCGGCGGGCGCGAGTCACATTATCGCATCGGCTATGCTCACGTGGTGCCTGCCAGTCCCGTGCGGTGCCGAGTCGAGGTCGGATCCCGTGGCTGACCGCGACGACGTCCTGCGCCAGCACGGCTATCACACCATCCGGGTCAAGGCGGTGGTGGACGAGACCGACGACACCCGCTCGTTCGTGCTCGACGTGCCCGACGACCTGGCGCCGATGTTCGCGTACCGGCCCGGCCAGTTCTGCACGTTCCGCGTGCACATCGGCGAGGACGAGCTCACGCGGTGCTACTCGATGTCGAGCGCGCCAGAGACGGGCGACGACCTCACGGTCACGGTCAAGCGCGTCCCCGGCGGGGCGGTGTCCAACTGGTTCAACGACCACGTCTCGGCCGGTGACCTGGTCGAGGTCACCAAGCCGGCCGGCGCCTTCTGCGTGCGACCGGGCGACCGTCCGGTCCTCGGCTTCTGCGGGGGGAGCGGCGTCACGCCGGTGATGTCGATCGCCAAGAGCGTGCTCACGGGGTCGGCGCGCCCGGTCGGCGTGCTGTACGCCAACCGCGACGCGGGCTCGGTCATCTTCGACGAGCCGCTGCGCACCCTGCAGGATCGCCACAAGGACCGGTTCGAGGTGCGCCACCACTTCGACTCGGACGGCGGTTTCGTCGACGCGGCGACCATCGTCGAGTTCGTCGGCTCGCGCCTCGACGCCGACTTCTACATCTGCGGCCCGGGCCCGTTCATGGATCTGGTCGAGGACACCCTGGCCGGGCTGGGCGTCGCGCCCGACGCGATCTTCATCGAGCGCTTCACCACGCCCGCCCCGTCACTGTTGCCCCCGGCCGACACCGACGCCGACGACGACGCCGACCCGGCCCACCGATCCGAGGTCCCCGAGACGATCGTGCTGATCCTGAAGGGCAAGAAGAGCGAGATCGCGTACCACGCCGGCGACACCGTGCTCGAGACGGCCCGGCGGGCGAACCTGCCGGCGCCCTACTCGTGCGAGGCCGGGAACTGCGCCACCTGCATGGCCCTCGTCCAGGAGGGCACCGTCACCATGCGGGCCAACAACGCGCTCGACCCCGACGAGGTGGAGGAGGGCTGGGTCCTGACCTGCCAGGCCCAGCCCACCAGCCCGACGCTCACGATCGAGTACGAGCCGCTCTGATCCGTCGCGCCTCCGGGCCGACCCACCCCGACGGCCCCTCCCCTGCGGAAACTGGGTTCTCTTGACGGGAGAACCACCACTTCGTAGGGTTGGGGGCATGAGCAGCCGCCGCGTCGCGATCGTCACCGGGGCGGGCTCGGGGATCGGGCGCGCCATCGCCACCCGGCTGGCCGACGAGGGGCTGGCGGTCGCCGTCCTCGACCTGCGCGAGGACGCCGCCGACAAGGTGGCCGGCGAGATCTCCGAGCGCGGCCTCGAGGCGGTGGCGTGCGGCGGCGTCGACGTGTCGGACCGCGCGCAGGTCGACGCCGCGGTCGAGCAGATCCGAGCCGAGGTGGGTCCACCGCTCGTGCTCGTCAACAACGCCGGCATCACCGGCTTCAAGAAGTTCGTCGACATCACCGACGACAAGTGGGACCGGATGATGCAGGTCAACCTCAACGGCCCCTTCTACTGCACCCAGGCCGTGGTCCCCGACATGATCGAGGCCGGCTGGGGGCGCATCGTCAACATCTCGTCGTCGAGCGCGCAGTCCGGCCAGCAGTACATGGTCCACTACGTCACGTCGAAGGCCGGGCTCATCGGCTTCACCAAGTCGCTGGCCCTCGAGCTCGGTCCGCTCGGGATCACCGTCAACACCATCCCGCCCGGGTTCATCGACACCCCCATGCTCCGCGGCTCCGAGGAGCGCGGCCTGCTCGGGGGATCGGTGGAGGACGCCGTCGAGCGCACCCCGGTCCGCCGTCCGGGCGAGCCCGAGGACATCGCGTACGCGTGCGCCTTCCTGGTGTCGGACGAAGCGAGCTACATCACGGGCCAGGTCATCGGCGTGAACGGCGGTCGCAACACCTGACCCTTCGGGTCACCTTCCACCTTCTTCCACCCACGAACACCCCATCCTCGGAGCGACGACATGCTCGAAACCGACGATCTCATCCTCATCAGCGTCGATGACCACATCATCGAGCCGCCCGATCTCTTCGTGCACCACCTCGACGCCAAGTACCAGGACCGGGCCCCGAAGCTGGTGCGCAACGACGAGGGCTCCGACGTGTGGAAGTTCGGCGACATCGTCATGGAGACGGCCGCGCTCAACGCCGTCGCCGGGCGCCCCAAGGAGGAGTACGGCCTCGAGCCGCAGAGCCTCGACGAGGTGCGGCCGGGCTGCTACCGGGTCGACGAGCGGGTCAAGGACATGGACGCGGGTGGCGTGCTGGCCTCGATGAACTTCCCGTCGTTCCCCACCTTCACCGCCCGAGTGTTCGCCTCGGACGACCGCGACCTGTCCCTGGCTCTCGTGCGCGCGTACAACGACTGGCACATCGACGAGTGGTGCGGCGCGTATCCGGGTCGGTTCATCCCGATGGCCGTCCCCGTCATCTGGGACCCGCAGGAGACGGCCGACGAGGTCCGCCGCACCGCCGCCAAGGGCTGCCACTCGCTCAGCTTCACCGAGAACCCGGCGGCGCTCGGCTACCCGAGCTTCCACGACGAGTACTGGGATCCGCTGTGGCGGGCGTGCTGTGACACCGGCACCGTGCTCTCGATCCACCTCGGCTCGTCGGGCCGCCTGTCGGTCCCGGCGGTCGACTCGCCGCCCGACGTGATGATCACGCTGCAACCCATGAACATCCAGTCCGCCGCCGCGGACCTGCTCTGGTCGCGGGTGCTGAAGAACTTCCCCGACCTGCGGGTGGCGCTGTCGGAGGGCGGCACGGGTTGGATCCCGTACTTCCTCGATCGCGTCGACCGGACCTTCGAGATGCACCGCGCCTGGACCCAGCAGGACTTCGGCGGCCGGCTGCCCTCCGAGGTCTTCCGCGAGCACTTCCTCACCTGCTTCATCAGCGACCCCGTCGGCGTCGAGCTGCGTCACCGGATCGGTGTCGACAACATGGCGTGGGAGGCGGACTACCCGCACAGCGACTCGATGTGGCCGACCGCACCCGAGGAGCTGCACGCGGTGTTCGTCGACAACGACGTCCCCGACGCCGAGATCGCCAAGATGACCCACGAGAACGCCATGCGCTGGTACTCGTTCGACCCGTTCACCCACGTGCCCAAGGCCGAAGCGACCGTCGGCGCCCTTCGCGAGCGGGCCATCGGCCACGACGTGTCGATCATGTCGCGCAGCACGCGGGTGCGCACCCCCGACGAGAAGCTCGAAGGGTTCCGCCGCCGGGCCCGCGCCGCGGTCGCCGCCGCGGACCGGTGACCGGCGCCCGCGTCGAGGACGCGGGCCCCGCTCCAGAGAGACCACACGCAAGGGATGGAGCAAGGGATGGAAGGGTGGAGCGCGTCATGAGCTCGATGAAGAAGATGTCGCTGGTGGGGTTCATGCAGGCGGGCAACGCCACCGTCTACGCGGGCTCGTGGCGCCACCCTGCGACCGAGCACGGGTTCCTGACCGCGAGCTACTACGAGAAGCTCGGGCGCACCCTCGAAGAGGGGTGCTTCGACATGATGTTCTTCGACGACCGCCTGGCCATGCCGGGCATCTTCGGAGGGTCGGTGGCCGAGGCCGTCCGCCACGGGGCGCGCCCCGTCAAGCTCGACCTGAGCATCGTGCTCGGCATCCTGGCGGCCACCACCCGGTCGATCGGGCTCGGGGCGACCTACTCGACCACCTACTACTCGCCGTTCCACGTGGCCCGGACCTTCGCCACCCTCGACCACCTCACCGGCGGTCGAGCCGCCTGGAACGTCGTCACCTCGGTCAACGACAGCGAGGCCCAGAACTTCGGCGTCGACCAGGTGCTCGCTCACGACCAGCGCTACGACCGGGCCGACGAGTTCCTCGAGGCGGTGGCCGCGCTGTGGGACAGCTGGGAGGACGACGCGCTCGTCCTCGACCGGGTCAACGGCGTCTTCGCAGATCCCGACAAGGTGCACGAGCTCGACTTCAAGGGCGAGTGGTTCAAGGTCCGCGGCCCGCTCACCGTGCCGCGCTCGCCCCAGGGACGCCCGGTGCTGCTGCAGGCCGGTTCGTCGGGGCGGGGTCGCGACTTCGCCGCCCGTTGGGCCGAGCTCATCTTCACGGGCGACCCCGGCATCGAGGTGGCCCGGTCCCACTACAAGGACCAGAAGGAGAAGCTGGCCGAGGTCGGCCGCGATCCCTCCACGGTCAAGATGCTGCCGATGGCCTACACGGTGGTGGGCGAGTCGACCGCGCACGCCCAGGAGCGCGAGCAGCGCCTTCCTCGACGACTATGTCGACCCGATGGCCTCGCTGACCCTGCTGTCCGAGCTGATGAACCACGACTTCTCGGACATGAGCCTCGACGCGCCCATCACCGACGAGCTCATCGAGTCGGTGTCGGGCATCCGCGGGCTCGTGCAGAACCTGCGCACCCACATCGGCGGCGACATCACCCTGGCCGACCTGGCCGGGCATCGCGCCACGCTGCTGCAGGGCCCCCGCTTCGTCGGCACCGGCCCCGACGTGGCCGACCAGATGCAGGAGTGGTTCGACACCGACGCCTGCGACGGCTTCGTCATCGCGGCCACCCATTCGCCCGGCGCCTACGAGGACGTGGTGCGACTCGTCGTGCCCGAGCTGCAGAAGCGGGGGGTGTTCCGCGACCACTACGACGGGCACCACGCTGCGCGAGAACCTCGGGCTCGAGCGGCCCGAGTGCGTCGCCCATGGCTGACGGCGCCGGTCCGCTGCAGGGCCTGCGCGTCATCGACGCGGCCACGCTCGTCGCCGGTCCGCTGGCGGCCACCAACCTCGGCGAGTTCGGGGCCGAGGTGATCAAGGTCGAGCAGCCCGGCTCCGGCGACCCCCTGCGCACCTGGGGGGACCGCAAGGACGGCATCGGCCTGGCCTGGAAGAGCGTCAGCCGCAACAAGCGCTGCGTCACCCTCGACCTGCGCCAGGTCGAGGGCCAGGAGCTGTTCCACCAGCTGCTCGACGTCAGCGACGTGCTCGTCGTGGGCAACCGGCCGAGCGCGCTCGAGCGTTGGGGCCTCGACTACGAGTCGGTGCACGAGCGGCATCCGCAGCTCGTGATGGTCCACATCAGCGGGTACGGGCGGGGCGGGCCCAGCAGCGACCGTCCCGGCTACGGCACCTTGGCCGAGGCCATGAGCGGGTTCGCCCAGGTCACGGGCGAACCCGACGGACCCCCGACCCTCCCGCCGTTCATGTTGGCCGACGGCGTCGCCGCGCAGGCCGCCACCTGGGCGGTGATGATGGCCCTCTACCACCGCGACGTCACCGGCGGCGGCGGGCAGCTCATCGACGTCAACCTCATCGAGCCGCTGGCCCGCCTGATCGAGACGTCGACCCTCGCGTTCGACCAGCTCGGGGTGATCCCCGGCCGGGTGGGCAACCGGCTGCCGGCCAGCGCCCCGCGCAACGCCTACCGCACCTCCGACGACAAGTACCTGGCCATCTCGAGCGCGTCGCCCACCATCGCCGTGCGCGTCTTCCGCACCATCGGCCGCGACGACCTGGCCGACGACCCCGACTACGTCGACCCGGTGCGCCGTCAGGCGCACGGCGACGAGGTCGACGACCTGGTCGCCGCGTGGGTCCGGGCGCGCACCCTGGACGAGGCGATGAAGCTGTTCCTCGACGCCGAGGTGGCCGCCGCTCCCGTCTACGACGCCGAGCAGCTCCTCAACGACGAGCACCTGGCGGCGCGGGGCACCTTCCTGCGGGTCGACGATCCCGATCTGGGTCCGGTCCGGGTCCAGGGCCCCGTGGCGCTCATGACCGACACCCCCGGACGGGTCGACCATCTCGGCGGTTCGCTCGGGGCCGACAACGACGCGGTCTACGGTGATCTGCTCGGCCTGGCTCCCGAGCGTCTCGCCGCCCTCCGGGCGGCGGGCGTCATCTGATCACCGCGACGACGGAGGCAACGATGCGAGAACCTCGGGCCCGACGATCCGAGCTGGCCACGCCCGGCCAGCAGCGAGCGCATGTGCGAGAAGGCCCCCAGCTCGGGCGCCGACCTCGTGTTCCTCGACCTCGAGGATGCCTGTGCGCCGCTGGTCAAGGAGTCGGCGCGGGCGATCGCGGTCGGGGCCCTGACCGGTCAGGACTGGGGTCGGACGGTGCGGGCGGTGCGGGTCAACGGCCTGGACACCCCGTGGTGCCACGACGACGTGGTCGAGGTCGTCACCGGTGCCCGTGAGGCCCTCGACGTCATCATCGTGCCCAAGGCGCGCACGGCCCGGGACGTCTGGTGGTTCGACGTGCTGCTCACCCAGCTCGAGACGAAGCTCGGCCTGCACAAGCGGATCGGCCTCGAGGTGCTCATCGAAGAGGCCGAGGGCCTCGTCGAACGCAGCCGAGATCGCGCGCTCGAGCGATCGGCTCGAGGCGATCATCTTCGGCGCCGGCGACCTCTCGGCCTCGATGCACGCCCGGGTCGACGGCAACTTCGATCCCGTCAGCGAGTACCCGGGCGACTTCTGGCACTTCGCCCGCGTCCAGATCCTGGCCGCGGCGCGAGGCGCGGGCATCGACGCCATCGACGCGCCCTATCCCGCGTACCAGGATCCGGACGGGTACCGGCAGAGCGCCCGGCACGCCAGCCTGCTCGGCTACGACGGCAAGTGGGCGATCCATCCCAGCCAGATCCCCATCGCCAACGAGGTGTTCGCACCGACCGCAGGCCGAGATCGCCGAGGCCACCGAGTCGATCGAGATCTACCGCAGGTCCGAGGCCGAGGGCGTGGGGGCCATCGGCCGTGACGGCAAGCTCGTCGACGCGGCCCACATGCGGTTGGCGGCCAACGTCCTGCACCGGGCCGCGCTGGCCGCGTCCGAGAGGTCCGGAGACTGACATGGGGAACGCCGTCCTGTCCGAGACGAAGCCCCGGGCTGCCCTCCGAGTGGTCCAGTGGGCCACCGGCAACATCGGCTCGCGCTCGCTGCGACAGCGTGATCGAGCACCCGCAGCTCAGCCTGGTGGGCGTGTACGTGACCACGCCCGAGCAAGGAGGGCCGCGACGCCGGCGAGCTGTGCGGGCTCGGCCCGACCGGCGTGACGGCCACCGGCGACATCGACGACGTGGTCGCGCTCGGCGCCGACTGCGTCCTCTACATGCAGCACGGATGCGACTTCGACGCGCTCTGCCGGCTGCTCGAGTCGGGCACGAACGTGGTGACCACCAGCGGCGAGCTTCCACCACCCGCCGACGCATGGACCCCGCCATCCGGGCCCGGGTCGAAGCGGCGTGCGAGCGCGGTGGCACCTCGATCCACAGCACCGGCGTGCAGCCCGGGGTTCATCTCCGAGGCGATCCCGATCGTGCTGACCTCGCTGCAGCGCCGGCTCGACCGCTTGCGGATCGAGGAGTTCGCCGACCTGTCGAGCCGCGACTCGCCCGTGCTGCTGTTCGACCTGATGGGCTACGGCCAGGACCCGTCCTCGTTCGATCCCGCCCGCTGGGCCCACGGCGCCGAGTCCTTCGGGCCGTCGCTGCGACAGGTGGCCGACGCCGTGGGTCTGCCCCTCGACACGGTCGAGTCGACCGGCGAGGTCGCTGTCGCCACCCGCGACATCGAGATCGCGGCGGGGACGATCCCGGCCGGGCACGGTGGCCGGCCAGCGGATGACGGTCTCGGGCCGGCGCGACGGCGACGAGCTGATGAGCTTCAGCGCCACCTGGTACTGCTCGACCGACCTCGACGCCGACTGGGAGCTGCTCGGCGGCGGTTGGCGGGTGCGGGTCGACGGCGACTGCCCGCTCGACGTCGAGATCCGGCTGGCCGTGCCGCTCGAGCGCATGGCCGAGATCCACGCCGGGCTACACGGCCAACCGCGCCGTGAACGCCGTCGCCGTCGTGTGCGCCGCGGCTCCGGGCATCCGCACCACCGTCGAACTGCCCCAGATCGTGGCGGATCTCCGCCCGGCCGCCGCGAGCGCAGGGTCCGCGGCGTGAGGCCGCTCCCCGAGCTCACGCCGTGGTCCGGTTGGTTCTGGACCTCGGGCGAGGACGGCCAGCTGCGCATCCAGGGCTGCACCGACTGCGGCGGATTGGTGCACCCGCCGGTTCCCATCTGCCCCGTGTGCCGGAGCCGCTCGTCGGCGCCGACGGTGGTGTCGGGACGCGCCACGGTCGTCGGCTTCACCGTGAACCAGCACCAGTGGCTGCCCGACATGGAACCGCCCTACGCGATCGCGGTGGTGGCGCTGGCCGAGGACGCCGACGTGCGGCTGACGACCAACATCGTCGGGTGCGATCCGAGCGACGTGCACATCGGCCAGCAGGTGGCCGTCCGCTTCGAGCAGTGCGACGACGTGTGGTTGCCCATGTTCGAGCCGACGGGCGAGGCCGACGCGCCCGACCCGATCGCTCCGCCCCGGCGCCCGGTGCCGAGCCCGCCGGTCAGCGACGAGCGCTTCGAGCACCGCGCCGTGCTCTCCGGGGTCGGGCGATCGGCCATCGGTCGGCGGCTCATGGTCGATCCGCTCTCGCTGACGATGGACGCGTGCCTCGAGGCGGTGGCCGACGCCGGCCTGACCCTCGACGACATCGACGGGCTGTCCACCTACCCCGGCGCCGCCGGGATGGGCATGAGCGAGGGCGGGGTCACCGCGGTCGAAGAGGCCCTGCGGCTCCACCCGACGTGGATCAACGGCGGGGGCGACATCCCGGGGCCCGGCGGCGCGGTCATCGCCGCGATGCTGGCGGTGTCGAACGGCCTGTGCCGTCACGTGCTGTGCTTCCGGACCGTGTGGGAGTCGACCTTCGCCACCCTGCGCACGGGTGCCGGCGGCGGCGGGGGTGGCAGCGGCGGTGGCGGCGGCGGCGGGCGGGTGTCGGGCTGGCAGCAGTGGCGGGCGCCGTTCGGGGCGATGTCGGCCGCCAACTGGATCGGTGCCAACGCCAACCAGTACCTGCACCGGTACGGCGCGACGCGCGAGCTGCTCGGCCTGATCGCCCTCAACGGCCGGGCGAACGCGGCGCGCAACCCCGCCGCGATCTACCGCGACCCCATGACCATGGACGACTACATGGCGGCCCGGCCGATCACGACGCCGTTCGGCCTCTACGACTGCGACGTGCCCTGCGACGGCTCGATCGCCGTCGTCGTGTCCGACGCCTCGGTGGCCGGCGACCTGCCGCATCGGGCGATCCGCGTCGAGGCGGTCGGGACGCAGATCCTCGAGCGCGTGTCGTGGGACCAGGGCACCATCACCCACGAGCCACAGGTGCTGGGCCAGGCCGCCCACCTCTGGACCCGGACCAGCCTGCGTCCGGCCGACGTCGACCTCGCCCTCGTCTACGACGGCTTCACGTTCAACGCCGTCTCGTGGATCGAGGCGCTCGGGTTCTGCGAGCTCGGCGAGGCCCAGGACTGGCTCGACCACGGCCGTCGCATCGCCCTCGGCGGCGAGCTCCCGGTCAACCCGCACGGCGGCCAGCTGAGCGAAGGTCGGACGCACGGGTTCGGGTTCCTGTACGAGGCGATCGAGCAGCTCCGCCACGACGCGGGCGAGCGCCAGGTCGAGGGCGCGGCCACCGCGGTCGTGACGACCGGGGGCGGCACGCCGTCGGGTGTGCTGCTCCTCCGAAGGGACGGGACGTGACGTGACGGCAGAGCAGCTGTTCGACCTGACCGGCAAGGTGGCGGTCGTGACCGGCGGCAGCCGGGGCATCGGACGGGCGGTGGCCGGAGGCTTCGCCGAAGCGGGCGCCGATGTCGTGATCGCCAGTCGCAAGCTCGACAACTGCCAGTTGGCGGCCGACGAGATCGCGGCAGCCACGGGACGTCGAACGCTGCCGGTCGCCACCCACGTCGGCCGCTGGGAGGACTGCGACCGCCTGGTCGACACCGTCTACGACCACTTCGGGCGCTGCGACGTGCTGGTCAACAACGCGGGCATGTCACCGCTCTACGACGATCTCCCATCGGTCACGCGCGAGCTGTACGACAAGGTCCACGCGGTGAACGCCAGCGGGCCCTTCCGGCTCGGCACCCTGTTCGGGTCGCGGATGGCCGAGGGCGACGGCGGGTCGATCATCAACGTGACGACGGCCGGATCCCTCCGGCCCGGCGCGGACGACCTGCCCTACGCCATGGCCAAGGCGGGCCTGAACGCCCTGACGCTCGGACTGGCGGGCGTGTGGGCGCCCAAGGTGCGGGTGAACCTGGTGCTGCCGGGTGCGTTCGACACCGACATCACCGACGCCTGGACGCCCGAGATGAAGACCCGCGCCGGCGAGATCAACCCGATGAAGCGGATCGGGCGCCCCGGCGACATGGTCGGCGTGTGCGTGTTCCTGGCCAGCGACGCCGCCGCCTACGTCAACGGGGCGCAGATCCTGGTCGACGGCGGGCTGTTCCGCACGCTCTGAGGGACGGGCTCGATACCTGACGCCGATGTCATAATGCGGGTTCACCCAAGGGGGACCCGTGACCGAATTCGAGACCGTGCTGTACGACGAGCGAGATGGTGTTGCCTTCGTCACGATGAACCGCCCAGAGGTGCACAACGCCTTCAACATGCAGATGCGGGCCGAGCTGCGCCAGATCTGGACCGGCCTGCGCCGCAACGACGACGTCCGCTGCGCCGTCCTCACCGGGGCGGGCGATCGGGCGTTCTGCGCCGGCATCGATCGGGCCGAGACGATCGAGCACTACGTCGAGCACGGCGGAGACCGTCGGGAGGGGACCGGAGGCGTCTCGAGCGGCGTGATGTTCGACGACGTCGGCACGAGCATCTGCCCGAAGCAGTGCGACCTCTGGAAGCCCGTCATCGCGGCGGTGAACGGCATGGCCTGCGCGGGTGCTCTCTACATCCTCGGCGAGTGCGACATCCTGATCGCCGCCGACAACGCCACCTTCTTCGACCCGCACGTCACCTTCGGGATGGTGTCGTCGTTCGAGTCCATCCACCTGTTGCAGAAGCTCCCGCTGGGCGAGACGCTGCGGCTGGTCCTGCTGGGTGCGCACGAGCGCCTGTCCGCCCAGCGTGCCTTCGACGTCGGGCTGGTGTCCGAGGTGGTGGCGCAGGAGGATCTCGCGGCTCGCGCCGAGTGGGTGGCCACCCGGATCGCCAGCGCCGTGCCCGCCGTGATCGAGGCGACCTTGCAGGCGGTGTGGACCGGCCACGAGCAGAGCCGGCGCCAGGCCCTCGCCCTCGCGCACACCTTCATCGCCATGGGCACGACCTACGACAGCATCGCCGGCGGCCAGGCGGCGTTCAACGACGGTCAGACGTGTGGAGTGGCAGCTGCGCTGACACGACCCAGCAAGTGGAGTGGCAGCTGCGCTGACACGACCCAGCAAGTGGAGTGGCAGCTGCGCTGACACGACCCAGCAAGTGGAGTGGCAGCTGCGGTGACGCGCGGGTCGCGGCTCAGGCGTACTGGTGGAAGCCGCGCCCGGACTTGCGACCGAGCAGACCGGCATCGACCATCCGCGAGAGCATCGGCGGCGGGGCGTAGAGCGGCTCCTTGAACTCCTCGTACATCGACACGGCCACGGCCATGACGGTGTCGAGGCCGATGAGGTCGGCCAGCGCGAGCGGGCCCATGGGGTGGGCGCAGCCCTGCACCATGCCCTCGTCGATGTGCTCGGCCGTGGCGAAGCCCGACTCGAGCATCCGGATGGCGGACAGCAGGTAGGGGATCAGCAGCGCGTTGACGACGAACCCGGCCCGGTCCTGCGACTCGATGACGTGCTTGCCCAGCTGCCCCGAGGCGAACGACGTCGACTGCTCGACCACCGCCGGCGAGGTGAGCAGCGACGGAACGAGCTCGACGAGCGGGAGCACCGGGACCGGGTTGAAGAAGTGGATGCCGATCACCTGCTCGGGCCGTTGCGTGGCCATGGCCAGCTTCATGATCGGGATGGACGAGGTGTTCGACGCCAGCACCGCGTCGGGCTCGGTGACCACCTCGTCGAACATCCGCGAAGGTGTCGAGCTTGAGCGCCTCGAACTCGGGCACGGCCTCGACGACGAGCTGGCGATCGGCCAGCGCGTCGCGATCGGGGGTGACCGTGGATCCGCTCGAGGGTCGGCGTCGCGATCCTCCTCGGACAGCTTCCCCCGGCGGACGGCCTGGCCGAGCGACGTCCCGAGGCGGTCGAGGCCGGCCTGCACCGAGGCGTCGTCCGCCTCGAGCACGACGACGTCGAGGCCGGCCCGGGCCGCACACCTCGGCGATGCCCGAGCCCATCAGGCCGCAGCCGACCACGCCGATCCTCGTCAGGTCCGGGGCGCTCATCGGCGTCACAGGCGGCCGAGCAGGAAGTGGACGGCGGGCGTGGCGGCCGGGTAGGTCTCGGTCACGCCGGCCGCGAAGTACCCCATGTCGGTGATGAGCGTGATCCCGCTGATCGCCGCGGCGGCCTCGCTGCAGAGGAACACGAGCGTGTAGGCCTGCTCGAGCGGGCGTCGAGGCCTCGACGCCGACCTCCTCGCGGTAGTCGGCGCCGAAGCCGAGCCACATCTCCTTGTTGGCCTGGGCCAGCGGGGTGTCGGTCGGTCCGGGGCAGATGGCGTTGATGCGGATGCCGCGCTTCAGCAGGGGAAGGCCTGGCAGGCCACGTAGGCGCAGATCGCCTGCTTGGTCGACATGTAGTCGGCGCCGCCGTTGGTCGCGATCCACTCGACCGCGCTGTCGAAGTCGGGGGTGGCGAGGTACTCCTTGATGCGGGGGAGGTTGGCCTCCCAGCCGAGCCCGGCCGCCGAGGAGATGAAGCCGATGGCCGAGCCGCGCGGCGAGCAGGTCCGTCGGCGAGCAGGCGGTCGATCATGTGACGGTGGCCGATGAAGTTGATCTTCTCGATGCCCGGCGTCCCGTCGGCCACGCCGGCGCACGACAGCAGCGCGTCGACGGGACCGCCGCACTCGTCGATGGCGGCGTCGATCGAGTCCTGCTCGGCCAGGTTCACGTGGATGGCCGTGCGCGCCGGGCAGCGACACCTCGGCGAAGTCCATGACCACCACCTCGGCCCCGGCGGACTGCAGCAGCTCGGCGGCGGCCGCGCCCATGCCGGTGGCCCCACCGACGACGACGGCGCGCTTGCCGTCGTAGCGGAACGCAGTCGAACGAGGTCATGTCATCTTCTCCTTGAGCGGTGTCGGCGTGATGATCAGGCGACGACGCCGCGGACCTTGAGGTCCACGATGGTGTCCCAGTCGAGGCCGAGCTCGGTCGAGGATGGCGTCGCCGTGCTCGTTGAAGCTCGGGCGCCCGGTCGGCGGGACGGCCGGCTGCTCGTCGTACTGGACCGGGGCGGCGACCAGCTTGAAGGGCGACGCCGTCGGCCGTCTCGCAGTCCTGGACGTAGCCGTTGGCGACGGTCTGGGGGTCGACCGCCGCCTCGAGCGTGTCCTGCACCACGGCCCACTGGCCGGTGAACGGCTGCGAGCCGCTCGCGCCACTCCTCGAGCGTCGCAGCGGCGAACACCTCGTCAGGATCTCGACGGCCTCGGGCTGTTGGCCATCAGCGACGCGTGGTCGGCGAAGCGGGGGTCGGTGGCCAGGTCGGGTCGGCCGATGCACTCGCAGAGCGGCGGCCAGTACTTGGCGGCCTGCAGGCAGGTGAACGCGAGGACGTGCCCGTCCTTGGTCTCGTAGTTCCGCGACAGCGGGTTCGCGCCCATCGTCGTCGACCGGCGGCGGCCGCCAGGGCATGTCGAGCACGAGCGACAGCGCGACGCGCCTGGCCCATGGCCCACAGGCCCACGCCCGAGCAGCGACACGTCGACGGTGGTGGCCTCGCCGGTGCGCTCGCGGTGGAAGAGCGCGCCCATGATCCCGCCGGCGATGGTCATGCCGCCGATCGAGTCGCCGAAGCCGGGGGCGGGCGGCACCGGCACGAGGTCGTACTCGGGGCGCATGCGCGCCGACGGCCACGCCCGAGCGGGCCCAGAACGCCAGCGCGTCGTACGAGCCCTTGTCGGCGTCGGGGCCCCGCTCGCCCTGGCCGGTGCCCCGCACGTAGATGATGTTCGGGTTGTGGGCCCGGATCTCGTCGACGTCGATGTGGAGCTTCTGTGCGGACGCTCGGGCAGCTTGTTGGTGAGGAAGACGTCGCAGGTGGCGGCCAGCTTGTAGAGGATGTCGAGCCCGTCGGCGGAGGTGAGGTCGAGCGCCAGGCTCTTCTTGCCCCGGTTGGAGTGCTCGAGCAGCACGTGGACGTTGTTGGGCACCACGGCGATGCCGGTCGAGGCCAGGCCGCGCATGGCGTCGCCCCGCTCGACGTGCTCGATCTTGATGACCTCGGCGCCCCAGTCCGACAGGAGCGCCGAGGCGGCCGGCACGAACGTGTGCTCGGCCACCTCGAGGATGCGGACGCCTTGCAGGATTGCGGTCACTGGAATCTCCGATGCCGACCTCGCGACGGTCGTTCGGTGCGTCGATGGCGTTCACGGCGATGGGCTGCGGGGCACGTCGCGGAACGCGACGTCGCGGTCGAGGGTGCGCTCGCGCGGCATGCCGAGCACCCGCTCGCTGATGACGTTGCGGGCCATCTCGGTGGTGCCGCCGCCGATGCAGGACACCTGGCGCATCAGGAAGTCGGTCGCCGCACTCGGCGATGGCGCCGTCGTCGTCGGTCCACGCGGCCGCGTCGGCCCGCCGGCGAGCTCGAACACGATGGTGGTGGTCCGGGCGGTCGACCACGCCGTGCGAACAGGCGGCCGATCGCGGCGGCCTGGTCGGACATCGCTCCGGAGGCGATACCCTCGCCGAGCCGCTGCTGCAGCTCGCTGGCCGACGAGCTCGAGCATGTGCGCCTCGCCGACGAGGTCGCGGGCCCGCGGGTCGTCGAGGTGCCCGCCGTCGCGGGCGACTGTCGAGCACCGAGGCGCCGCCGTGCCGCCGTGGCCGCCTTCGGCGGGCATCGTCACGTAGGGCGAGTTGTGGAGCATGCGCTCGTGGAACATCCACCGGATGCCGACCGTCCAGCCGTCGTCGACGTCGCCGATGCGATCGCGTGTCCGGCACCCGCACGTCGGTCATGAACTCCTGGCAGAACTCCTTGGAGCCGTTCAGCATCTCGATCCGGTGCACCTCGATGCCGGGCTGGTGGATCGGGAGCATGAACACGCGTCAGCCCGCGGTGCTTCGGCACGTCCCAGTTCGTCCGGGCCAGGCACAGGCCCCAGTCCGACCACCACGCGCCGGTCGTCCACACCTTCGAGCCGTTCAGCACCCACTCGTCGCCGTCGCGGACCGCGGTGGTCAGCGCGCCGGCCACGTCGGATCCGCCGCTCGGCTCGGAGAGGAACTGCATCCAGAGCTCCTCGCCCCTGAGGATGGCGGGGATGTGCGCGCGCTTCTGCTCCTCGGTGCCGAAGTCGAGCAGGACCGCGGCGCAGGGTGAGAACGTCGGGGCCTGGAGGCGGGTGGGGTACTCGTAGCCGGTCAGCTCCTCGTTCAGCGCCCGTTGGTGGGCGGGCGTGAGCCCCTGGCCGCCGTAGGCCTTCGGGAAGCAGATGCCGGCCAGGCCGGCGTCGAAGAGCATGCGCTGCACCTCGCGGTCGCGGGCGACGGCGGCGAGCTCCTCCTCGTCGGTGCGCTCGTTGCGCAGCAGCCGGCGCGGCGCGTCGGCGGTCGACCGGTTCGAGGTTGGCTCGGATCCAGGCCCGGGCGCGCCGTCGGAAGCCCTCGACGTCCTCGACGACCTCGGCCACGTCGACTGCGCTCATGCCGCGTCGCTCGTTCGCTCGATGAGGTCGGTGATCCGCTGCGCGGTGGTCGGCCGGGGTGCCGTAGCAGCGCGCGGTCGACGGTGAACCGCCGCAGGAACAGGTGCAGGTCGTGCTCGAAGGTGACGCCGATGCCGCCGTGGATCTGCACGCAGTCCTGCATGAGCTCGGCGCCGTACTGGCCGATGTAGGCCTTGGCCGCGCTCACGAGCTCGCCGGCCTCGGGTGACCGTTGCGACACCGCCGTCGCGGCGGCGTCGCTGATCGGCGTGGCTGGCCTCGAGCCAGGTCTTCATGTCGGCGAAGCGGTGCTTCAGCGCCTGGTAGGAGGCGAGCGGTCGCCCGAACGAGTACCGGTCGAAGGCCCACTCGACGGTCATGTCGAAGGCGGTCTGCATGGCGCCGACCGACTCGGCGTTGGCGATCACCAAGGCGAGCTGCAGCTGCCGTTCGACCTGATCGGCGGCCCCGCCGACCTCGCCGAGCACCGCGTCGGCCGGCAGGCGGACGTCGTCGGAACGTGACCTCGGAGAACCGACGGGTGAGGTCGACCGTGTGCATCGGCTCGATCGAGACGCCGGCCGCGTCGGTGGGCACGAGCACCTGGGTGAGCCCCTGACCGGTTCGGCCGGTGACGAGCAGGTGCCCGGCCCGGTCAGCCGACTCGACGGGCCGCTTGACGCCGTTCACCACCACGTCCGATCCGTCGAGCCCGATCTCGAGGGCGACGGCGCCGAGCCGGTCGTTCGGCCGCGGCTCGCCACAGGTCCACGAGGCGATCGACGTGCCGGCCAGGAGGCCGCTCGAGGAGCGAGGCGTGCCCGCCGGCTTCCCCCGCGTCGCTCAGGGCGGCCGCCACGACGTTCGTCGGGCATCAGCGGACCCGGCGCGGCGTGCCGTCCGAACTCGTAGGCCACGAGGCAGAGGTCGACCAGGCCGTCGCCGCTGATCGAGCCGCCACCCCGCTCCTCGCCGACGAGCAGCGAGGTCCAGCCGAGCTCGGCGCCCCGCGCGCCAGTAGTCCGCGACCAGGCCGTCAGGGTCGTCCCGCAGGCGCCGGAGCTCCGCCACGGGGACCTGCTCGCGCAGGAACCTCGCGGTGGTGTCGCGGAAGAACTCCTGGTCCGCGCTCAGCTCCAGCTTCATCATGACTCCGGGTCGGTGGGATCGGTCTGGTCCGGGTCGGGCATCAGGCGCTCGGCCACGCCAGCGACTTCACCTCGAGGTACTGGTCGAAGCCGGCCGTGCCGTTCTGGCGTCCGACCCCGCTGTCCTTGTAGCCGCCGAAGGGCACGTCGGCACCGTAGGCGACGCCGCCGTTCACGTTCAGCGAACCGGTGCGCACCCGTCGAGCCACCGACATCGCCCGCTCGAGGCTGTCGGCGTAGACGGCGCCACCCAGCCCGTAGGTGCTCTCGTTGGCGATGCGGACGGCGTCGTCGTCGTCCTCGAACGGGATGACGACGAGCACGGGGCCGAAGATCTCCTCCTGCGCGATCGTCATCGAGTTGTCGACGTCGGTGAACATGGTCGGCTCGATGTAGAAGCCTTTCGGCATGTCCTTCGGGCGGCCGCCGCCGACGGCGAGCGTCGCTCCCTCCTCCACCCCGCGGTCGATGTAGCCCTGGACCCGGTCGCGCTGCCTGGCGTTGATCAGCGGGCCCATGATCACGTCCTCGCGCTGGGGATCGCCCCACGGCACCATCCCCATGTAGGTCGTGAGCTGCTCGACCCCCTCCGCGTAGCGCGAGCGGGGCACGAGCATCCGGGTCGGGATGGCGCACCCCTGCCCGGCGTGCGTGCACACCGCCAGCCCCATGAGCATGGCGGAGCCGAAGTCGGCGTCGTCGAGCACGATCGTGGCCGACTTGCCGCCGAGCTCGAGGAACAGCCGCTTCATGGTGGCCGCGCCCTTCTCCATGATGCGCTTGCCGACCGCGGTCGAGCCGGTGAAGGAGATGAGGTCGACCTGGCGCGAGAGCGTCAGCTCCTCGCCGACGAGGTGGTCCGACGAGGTGACCACGTTGACCACCCCGGCGGGGAAGTCGGTCTGCTCGGCGATGAGCCGTCCGATCAGCGTGGCGTTCCACGGCGTGTCCGGCGCGGGCTTGAGCACGACCGTGTTGCCGGTGGCGAGCGCCTGGCCCAACTTGTTGATGGCGACCTCGAACGGGAAGTTCCAGGGCGTGATGGCGCCGACCACGCCGGCGGGCTCCTTGACGACCATCCGCATGCTGGTGCCGCCGCGGAAGTCCACGGCGTCCCCGAGCGACGTCTCCCATCCGAAGTCGTCGATGAGCTTCACGGGATAGCGGAGCGCGTCGTTCAGCGGCGCGTCGAGCTGCGGACCCTGGGTGAGCATGCGCGGGCACCCGACCTCGAGGATCAGCTGCTCGCGCAGCTCCTCGCGCTCGGCGTCGAGCGCGTCCTGCAGCTGCTCGAGGCAGCGCTTGCGCAGGGCGCGGTTGGTGGACCAGTCGGTCTCGTCGAAGGCCCGGCGAGCCGCGGCGATGGCGCGGCGCATGTCGTCGGCCGATCCGTCGGTGACCTGGCCCAGCACCTCCTCGGTGGCCGGGTTGACGTTGTCGAAGGTGCGACCCGAGTCCGATTCGACGAGCTTGCCGTCGATGAGCATCCTCGGCTCTGGATCGATCACCTTCGCGTCACCCACGGTTCCCCCTCGGCCGGTGAGCCCGGCCACGATATTGACGTTGCTGAATCAAGAGAATACCATTATCACAACGCCGATCAAACCCACCACCGAACGTCCGCCACCAGCGTGGCGGACGCTGACGTTGCGGGCCAAACTCGACCTGTCGCACGCGCCCGAGGGGGAGGTTTCCATGCAGCTGGACCACGTGGAGTACGAGGTGGACGACCAGGTGGGCGTCATCACGCTCAACCGACCCGAGGCCGCCAACGCGCAGAGCCCCAAGGTCCTCGAGGAGCTCGACTGGGCCTGGCGCCAGGCCGACGTCGACCACGACGTGAAGGTGATCGTGCTCAAGTCGAACGGCAAGCACTTCTCGGCGGGCCACGACATGTCGTCGACCGACAACGGCTCGAGCGACAACGGAGCGAGGGAGCTGGCGGCGGACTTCTCCACCCCCGAGGCCCACTACGACTGGGAGACCCGCCACTACCTGCAGTACGCCAAGTCGTGGCGCGACGTGCCCAAGCCGTCGATCGCCGCGGTGCAGGGCAAGTGCATCGCCGCGGGGCTCATGTTGTGCTGGCCGTGCGACCTCATCGTCGCGGCCGACAACGCGGAGTTCTCCGATCCGGTGCTCTTCATGGGGATCAACGGCGTCGAGCTGCACGCCCACACCTGGGAGCTCGGGGCGCGCAAGGCCAAGGAGCTGCTGTTCACCGGCGGGGCGATCGGAGCGGTCGACGCCGAGCGGCTGGGCATGGTGAACAAGGTCGTGCCGCTCGACGAGCTGGTGCCGGCGACCATGGAGATGGCCCACCGGATCGCGCAGGCCGACAGCGTTCGCGCTGCGCATGGCGAAGCGCGCGGTCAACCACACCCTCGACGTCCAGGGCTACACCACCGCCATCGACGCCTGCTTCGACATGCACCACTTCGGGCACACGCGGGCCCGGGTGCTCACCGGGGGGATGCCGTCGCTGGCCGGCCTGTCGTCGATGAAGCAGCAGGGCAAGGGCGCGTGATCGAGGCCCTCACCCACGCGTTGACCCTCGAGCGACTGGGTGAGGACCACTACCGCGCGCCGAACGTGATGTCCCCGCACGGCGTGGTGTTCGGCGGCCAGCTCCTCGCCCAGTCGGTGATGGCCGGGTTGGCCGGCACCGACGCCATGACCGTCAAGACGCTGCACACCGTCTTCGCCCGCAGCGCGACACCGGACCTGCCGGTCGACATCGAGGTCGAGCGGATGCAGTCGGGCCGCACCTTCGCCAGCAGCACCGTGACCATCAGCCAGGACGGCCGCCTGTGCACCCGGTCGATCGTCCTGCTCCACGCCGACGAGGACGACCTCATCCGCCACGCCGACGCGCCGGCCCGGCTGTCGGATCCCGACGAGGCGAAGCCCGCGGCGAAGGGTTCAGATGACGCGACGGCCGCGTGGGAGGTGCGCGTCGTCGACGGCGTCGACATCAGCGACCCCGAGGCCGTCGGGCCGGCCGAGCTGGACGTGTGGACCCGCTTCGTGGGCGCTCCCGCGGACCCGGCGACCAACCAGGCCCTCCTGGCCTTCGCCACCGACGGTTTCCTCATCGGCACCGCCATGCGTCCCCATGCCGGGGTCGGCCAGGCCCAGGCCCACCGGTCGCTCTCGACAGGCGTGATCAGCCACACGCTCACCTTCCACGAGCCCGTCTCGGCCGCCGACTGGATGCTGCTCTCGCACCAGAGCCCCTATGCCGGCCACGGCCGCAGCTACGGCCGGGCCGACGTGTTCCGGGCCGACGGTCAGCTCGTCGCCTCGTTCGTGCAGGACGCCATGATCCGCTCGATGCCCGCGCGCGCCGGCTCGCTCTGAGCCGTCCGACGGGCTGGGCTGGGGGCTGGTCAGGGGATTCGGTCAGGGGCTGGGCTGGCCCATCTGGGCAACGGCTGCGCACGCGCCCCCGTCGACCAGGACGTCGATGCCGGTCACGAAGCTGGCCTGGTCGGACAGCAGGAAGGCGACGACCGCGGCGATCTCGTCGGCGCGGCCCGACCGTCCGAGGGGGGTGAGCTCCTCGAGCGTTCGCATCCCCGGCTGGTGCTCGAACTCGCGTCGGCCCATCGGCGTGTCGATCGTGCCCGGCGACACCGAACAGATCCTCGCGCCCGACGCGCCGAACGGGCCGGCCTCGCGCTGCACGAGCCGGCGCACGCCGCGCTTGGCCCATGCGTAGGCCATGCCGGCGTCCTGGCCGGCGTCTCCGGCAGCCGCCCGGTAGTCATCGACGAAGGTGGGGCTGAGCGGTCGATCGATCACCGCGTCGATCGCCGGGTCGGCCTGTTGCAGCACGAGCTGGGCCGCCATCGACGCGATGCACACGATGGCCGTTCCCGTCGTGGCGAGCGGGCGGACGGCCTCGACCAGACGGGCCGTGGCGACCAGGTCGACGCCGAGCATCCGCTCCCACCCGGCCATGGTCGGGGAGATGCCCGCGGCGTGGGCCACGCTGCGAAGCGCGCCGTGTCCGCCGGCCGCCTGCGCCAGATGTTCGAGGGCGGCCCCGTCGGTGATGTCCATGGCCACGCCCTCGCATCGGGTGGCGGGGGTGGTCAGCCGCGCGGCCGTCTCGGCCACCGCGCCCTGGTCGAGGTCGACCAGCAGCAGGACGTCGGCCGTTCCCACCAGGCGCTGCGCGCAGGCGGCGCCGATGCCGCTGGCGGCTCCGGTGACGATGCCGACCTGTTTCACCGCTCGGCCCGTCCTAGGCCGGGGGCCGGGGGATGGCGCTGACCGCCGGGATGCAGGCCCCGGGTCCGCAGCGCAGGACGGTGTCGACCAGCCGGACGAGCTCTTCGACGTCCATCAGCGATCCGGCCAGGTAGTGGTGGTTGAACCAGATGGTGCCCATCTCGACCATCAGATCGGGATCCCAGCCCTGGTTGAACTGGGTCATCGAGTCGCCCTCGCCGCCGGCGCAGTCGCCCACGGTGACGACGGTGAACCCGACTTGCGGCTGCTCGATGCGCCACGCCTCGACCAACTTGTTGAGCGCCGCCTTGCTGACCGCGTACGCGCCCAGACCGGGCCAGGGGGGCGTGAGCGACGCGCTGACCGACGACAGGTAGGCGGCGGTTCCGCTCGACGCGGTGAGGTGCGGGAGCGCCTCGGCGGTGATGCGCGCGGCCCCGATCACGTTGGTGTCGAGCGTCCGCTTCCACGTGTCGGAGTCGACCTCGGCCAGCCGTCCCAACACCCCGATCCCGGTCGCGTAGACGAGCGCGTCGATGCCACCGAGGCCGGCGGCCGCCTCGTCGATGGCGCGGCGACACGACTCGTCGTCGGTGACGTCACAGGTGATGGCCAGGGCGTCGGGTCCGCTTTCGCGGGCCGCCTCCTCGAGGCGGTCGCGACGCCGCGCCAGCAGTGCGACCCGTGCACCGCGCGCTCCGAGCCCCGCAGCGATGCAGCGGCCCAGACCGCTCGAGGCACCGACGACGACCGTCCTCATGGGTACCGCCCTTCGTTCATGTTCGATCTCACGGGTCCTCAGGGGATCTCAGGGGATGATGACCGGGAGGCGTTGCCAGCCTCGCACGGTCGAGGTGCGGGCCTGCTCGGCGTGGTCCCAGTCGACCTCCCACGTGGGGAAGCGCTCGAGCACCTCGTCGAGCGCCACGCGTCCCTCGAGTCGGGCCAGCGCGGCGCCGAGGCAGAAGTGCAGGCCGTAGCCGAAGGCCAGGTGGTGGTCGATCTGGCGGGTCACGTCGAAGCGGTCGCCGTCGGGGAACTTGCGATCGTCCCGGTTCCCCGAGCCGTTGAGCAGCACCATGGCGCTGCCCGCCGGCACGACCTGGCCCTGGTGCTCGACGTCCTCGGTGACGTAGCGCGCCTGGACGGGCGAGGGGGCTTCGTAGCGCAGGAGCTCCTCGATGGCGTTCGGCACGAGGTCGCGGTCGTCGACCAGACGCTGCCGCTGGTCGGGATGGTCGGCCAGCACCTTGCCGGTCCAGCCGATCAGACGGGTGGTCGTCTCGTTGCCGGCCGCCGCGATCAGGTTCACGACGCCGAGCACCTCGGCGCGGCTGAGCCGGCGCGTCGTCCCGGTCTCGTCCTCGAACTCGGCCTCGAGCAGCTCGGTCATCAGGTCGTCGGAGGGGTGCTGGGCCCGCCAGTCGATGTACTCCTCGAAGCTGCTGGTCTGGCCCTCCGCGTCGAAGCTGGCCGGATCCGGCATGGACCCGTCGTCCAGGCGGAGCCCCTCGTCGATGTGGTCGCGGATCGCCTCCTGGTCCTGTTCGGGGATGCCGAGCAGCATGCCGATGGTGCGCATCGGCATCTGCGCGCCGAGGTCGGCGATGAAGTCGAAGCCGCCGGACCCGACCAGCGGGTCGAGGCTGCGGGCGCAGAACTCGCGCACCTTGGGCTCGATGGCGTTCATCTTGCGCGGGGTGAAGACCCGCGAGAGCAGGCCGCGGTGCAGGTCGTGGCCGGGAGGGTCCTCGAAGATGATCGACCCCGGCGGGATCTCCATGCCGCTCTTGATCAGCTCGAGCACGGTGCCCTTGGCCGAGCTGTAGGTCTTCCAGTCGACCAGGCACCGCTCGACGTCGGCGAAGCGGCTCAGGGCGTAGAAGTCGTAGCGCTCGTTGTAGTAGAGCGGGCGCTCCTCGCGGAGCCGCCGCCAGAGCGGGTACGGGTCCGAGTCGATCTCGAAGTCGAACGGGTCGTAGTAGAGCTCGGCATCGGTTGCAGTCATGGCCATCCCCCCGACGGAATCAGCGTTACTGTAGATCAAGAAGGTGATTCTCGCATCTTCCGTCTCAGTGGGGCGCGGGCTGGGGCCACGATCGGCCGACCGTGATCCGGGCTGGCACGATGACCGCAACAACGGTACTCTCTTCTCAGAACAAGACCGTTCTCACCCGAAAGAGAGGGTCCCATGGCGACCCGAGTGCTCGACATCCCGGTCTTCGATGCAGACAACCACCTCTACGAGACCCGCGACTCGTTGACCAAGTTCCTGCCCGATCGCTACCGGGGCGTGATCGACTACGTCGACGTCCGGGGCCGCACCAAGATCGTCGTGCGCGGCCAGATCAGCGAGTACATCCCGAACCCCACCTTCGACGTGGTCGCCCGACCGGGCGCCCTGGAGGACTACTTCCGCAAGGGCAACCCCGACGGCAAGAACCGCCGAGAGCTCTTCGGCGAGCCGATGAAGGCGATCCCGGCGTTCCGAGAGCCCACGGCCCGGGCCGAGCTGATGGACGAGCAGGGCATCGATCGCGCGCTCATGTTCCCGACGCTGGCCAGCCTGGTCGAGGAGCGGCTGCGCGACGACCCCGAGGCCATCCACGCGGTGGTCCACTCGCTCAACCAGTGGATCGACGAGACCTGGTCGTTCAACTACGAGAACCGCATCTTCACCACGCCGGTGATCACCCTGCCCATCGTCGACCGCGCCATCGAAGAGCTCGAGTGGGTGGTCGAGCGGGGCGCGAAGGTGGTGCTGATCCGCCCCGCCCCGGTGCCGGGCTTCCGTGGCTCGCGCTCGTTCGGCCTGCCCGAGTTCGATCCCTTCTGGCAGCGGGTGGTCGAGCTCGACGTGCTCGTCGCCATGCACGCGTCCGACAGCGGCTACGAGCGCTACGCCAACGACTGGATGGGCAACAACAGCGAGATGCTGCCGTTCCAGCCCGAGGCGTTCCGCATGCTCTCGGCCTGGCGGCCGGTCGAGGACGCCGTCTCGGCGCTCGTGTGCCACGGCGCCCTGTCGCGGTTCCCCGACCCTCAAGGTGGCGGTGATCGAGAACGGCAGCATCTGGGTCGAGCCGCTGCTCAAGAGCATGGCCGACGTCTACAAGAAGATGCCGCAGGACTTCCTCGAGGACCCGGTCGAGGTCATCAAGCGCAACATCTACATCAGCCCGTTCTGGGAAGAGGACCTCGGTGCGCTGGCCGAGCTCATCGGCGTCGACCACGTGCTGTTCGGGTCGGACTTCCCCCATCCCGAAGGCCTGGCCGAGCCGTCGAGCTACGTCGACGAGCTCGCCGGTCTCCCCGACGAGTCGGTGCGCAAGATCATGGGCGGCAACCTGGCCCGGCTCATGAACGTCGACGACGCAGTCATCAGGTCGTGACGCCTCCCCGCGAGAGCGGGTGGGAGAGCATCCCGGCGATGATCGCCGCCTCGGCCGAGCGGTTCGGGGACCGGCCGGCCATCGTCGACGGGGACACCCAGCTGTCCTACGCCGAGCTGGTCGACCAGGCGCGTGGGTTCGGGGCCGCGCTCGTGGCGTCGGGCGTCGAGCCGGGTGACCGGGTCGCCATCTGGGCCTTCAACTGCGCCGAGTGGGTCGTCGCCGTGCTGGGCGTCTTCCAGGCCGGCGCCGTGCTGGTGCCGGTCAACACCCGCTTCAAGGGCACCGAGGCGGCGGACATCCTGGTGCGCAGCGGGGCCAAGGTCCTGGTGACCGTCACCGACTTCCTCGGGACCGACTACGTGGCGATGCTCCGTGACACCGGCATCGACTGTCCCGGGCTCGCCACCATCGTGGTGGCCCGCGGTCCCGGCGTAACGGGAACCGAGTCGTGGGACGACTTCCTGGCACGGGGCACGGACGCCTCGCGCGCCGAGCTGGCGCGGCGGGCCGCGGCCGTCGTCGCCGACGATCCGTCCGACATCCTCTTCACCTCGGGCACCACCGGGACGCCGAAGGGCGTGGTCCAGACCCACGGCCGGACCCTGCGCGTGGCCACCGACTGGGTGGCGATGACCGGGCTGAGCGCCGACGACCGCTACCTGATGGTGAACCCGTACTTCCACATGTTCGGGCTGAAGGCCGGCATCCTCGCCGCGGTGTGCGCGGGTGCGACCATGCTGCCCGAGGCGGTGTTCGACGTGGATCGCGTGCTGTCGCGAGCGGCGAGCGAGCGGGTCACCGTCCTGCCGGGGCCGCCCACGCTGTACCAGGGGATCCTCGACCATCCCGATCGCGACAAGCACGACCTGTCGACCCTGCGGGTGGCCGTGACCGGTGCCGCCGACATCCCCGTCGAGCTCATCCGCCGGATCGACGACGAGCTGCTCGTTCTCGACCATCATCACGGGGTACGGGCTCACCGAGGGCGGGACGGCGGCGGCCACCTCGCCCGACGACGACGTCGAGACCATCGCCACGACCGTCGGGCGGCCGCGGCCCGGCTTCGAGCTGCGCATCGTCGACGGCGAGCAGCAGGACGTGGCGGCGGGGGAGGCGGGCGAGATCCTCCTGCGCGGCGGCAGCATCATGTCCCACTACCTCGACGATCCCGAGGCGACGGCACTGGCGCTGTCCCCGGACGGGTGGTTGCGCACCGGCGACCTCGGCATCGTCGACCCCTCCGGCTGCCTGCGCATCGTGGGTCGGTCGAAGGACATGTTCATCGTCGGCGGGTTCAACGCCTACCCGGCCGAGATCGAGAACATGCTCCTGCGCCACCCCGACGTGCAGCAGGTGGCGGTGATCGGCGTCCCTGACGACCGCCTCGGTGAGGTCGGGATGGCGTTCGTCGTCCGGCGGGCCGGCACGACCACGAGCGGTTCGGACCTCATCGAGTGGAGCCGCGACCAGATGGCCAACTACAAGGTGCCGAGGGTGGTCGAGCTCGTCGACGAGCTGCCGCTCAACGCCACCGGCAAGGTGGTCAAGGAGATCCTGCGCGAGCGGGCGGCCGGGCGGGGCTAGCACTCCGTCGTGGGCCGGCGGGCAGGTCCTTCGAGCTCGGTGAGGGTGCGCTCGACCAGGGCGCGCGCCTCGGGGTGGCCCAGGCTGATGCCGAGGCCCTTCTCCATCGACACGATCTGCGACAGCGCCGTCATGAGCACGAGGATGGCGACAGGGGGCAGCTCGTCGGGGTCGAGGTCGTGGGCGGCGAGCACGGGCGCCAGCGCCTCGACCTGCTGCTGGCGGAACCGCTCGGCGTAGGCGGCGATCTCGGCGCGGATGGCCTTGCGATGGTTGGCGAGGGCGGCGAACTCGACGTTCAGCGCGGTGCCGGCCGGCTCGGTGCTGAACGCCCACAGCGCCCACAACGGCTGGTCGGACGCGAGCGCGCGGGTGTGGCGCTCGAGGTTGTGCTCGGCCCCGCGCCGGAACAGCGCGAGGAACAGGTCGTCCATCGTGCGGAAGTAGTAGTGGACGAGCTGGGGCTTGAGTCCGGCCCGCGCCGCCACCCGCCGCGAGGTCACCGACGCGTAGCCCTCCTCGGCCATGAGCGCCCCCGCGGCGTCGAGCAGAGCCGCCCGGCTCTTCGAGTCCTCTGCGCCGATCCTGCGTTCCGAGGCCATCCGCCCGCCATCCTCGCGTGCGCGGGCGGTCGTGTGCCCGGTGGGCGCCGAGGCCGGGAGCGCAGCGTCGCCGCTCGGGTCAGCCGAGCCGCAGGAGCAGGTCGGCGACGGCGCGTGGTTCGGTGATCATGAGGTCGTGGCCCGTGTCGATCTCCCAGGCGTGCTCGCCCGTGAGCTGGCGAGCGAGCGCGTCGGGATCAGAGGCGCGGAGCGACGACGTGCAGTTGATGTTCGTGCGCGGGAGCCGGGTCACCGCCGCCTCGTCGTCGAGGTGCAGCGACTGCTCGAAGCACCGCCACGGATGGGGCGTGAGCTTGTCCTGCATCCACGTCAGATCGTCGGGCTCGGTCACGCCGTAGAAGGCGCCGAAGTCGGGGACGGGCCACAGCACCAGCTCGACGCCGTCGACGGTCCGGGAGTCGCCGCGAGCCAGCGCCATCATCCCGCCGGACACGTCGACCAGCGACTCGCCGTTCTTCGGGTGGGCGGCGTCGAGGTACACGAGGCGACCGATCCGATCCGTGGCCCGATCCGCGACGCCGGTGATGACCATGCCGCCGTAGCTGTGACCGACCAGCACCACGTCGTCGAGGTCCTCGTAGCGCAGCACCCCCACGACGTCGGCGACATGGGTGTCGAGATCGATGCCGGGGCGCAGCAGGTGCGCCCGCTCGCCGAGCCCGGTGAGCGTCGGGGTGTACACGTGGTGGCCGGCGCCGCGGAGCAACGGCGCGACGCGCTGCCAGCACCATCCGCCGTGCCCACCCCCGTGGACCAGGACATAGGTCGCCATGGACGAGAACATTACCTTCCGAAATTGTTGACGTCGATCTCACAAGAGAGAAGTATGTTTCCGATGGCACCGGCCCTGATGCACCACGGCCTCGAGCAGGCGGCGGCCCGCTTCGGCGACCGCGAGGCGATCCGGGCCGGCGACCAGAGCTGGTCGTTCCGCGAGCTCGACGAGCGCGCCAACGCGTTCGGTTGGCACCTCGCCGCCCAGGGGGTCGGACCGGGCGATCGGGTGGCGGTGATGACGTCGAACCGGCCCGAGTTCGTCGTGGCCGTCCACGGCATCAGCAAGGTCGGTGCCGCGGCCGTGCTCCTGAGTCCGGCGTGGAAGGCGGCCGAGGTCGGCCACGCGCTCGAGCTGACCGGCCCCGGTCCACGCGGTGGCCGACGGGGAGGCCGTGGCGCTGCTCGGTGGCCTCCTCGGTGAGGGGCACATCACCGACCTCGACGACCCGTCGACCGTCGAGACGCTGTCGGGCGGCCGCTCGGGCGGCGCCGAGCGCGGCGGTGGCCGACACGGACGAGTCGGTGCTGGTGTTCAGCTCGGGCACGACCGGGCTGCCCAAAGCCGTGCGCCACACCCACCGCTCGATGGGCCACGCCACCGAGCACTGGTGCCAGACCCTCGGCCTCGGTCCCGACGACCGCTTCCAGGTCGCCACGCCGCCCTCGCACATCCTCGGCCTGTTGAACCTGCTCGCCGCCGCCTCGGCCGGCGCGACGGTTCGCCTGCATCCCCGGTTCGACCTCGACGAGGTGCTGCGCCGCATCGAGACCGATCGGATGACCCTCGAGATGGCCGTCGCCCCGATCGCGTTGGCGATGGCCAACCACCCGCACCTCGAGGACTTCGACCTGTCGTCCCTGCGCTACATCATGTGGGGGGCCACACCGGTCAGCGAGCGCGTGGCCGAGGTGGTCACCGAGCGCACCGGCGTGCGCTGGCTGCCGGCCTACGGCGCCAGCGAGGTGCCGGTCATCGCCGTGAACCCGATCGACCGGCCGACCGCGTGGCGGCTCGACTCGGCCGGGCTGCCCCCGACGGGCGTCGAGCTGCGGGTCGCCGACCTCGACAGCGGGGCGATCCTGCCGGCGGGCGAGATCGGCGAGATCCAGGTCCGCAGCCCGTCGGTGATGGCGGGCTACCTGCCGCCCGAGGCGAACGCCGAGGCCTTCGCCGATGGCTGGTACCGCACCGGCGACGTCGGCTGGCTCGAGGCCGAGGGGTGGGTCCACCTCACCGACCGCTCGAAGGAGATGATCAAGGTCAACGGCTTCCAGGTCGCGCCCGCCGAGGTCGAGGGGGTGCTGCACGGGCACCCCGCCGTCCTCGACTGCGCGGTGTTCGGCCTGGCCGACGAGCGCGCCGGTGAGGTGCCCGTGGCGGTGGTGCAGCTGGATCCCGATCGACCGCTCGCCGACCGCGAGCTCGAGCAGCTCGTCGCCGGTTCGCTGGCGACCTACAAGCAGATCCGACACGTCGTCGTGGTCGATGCCATCCCCCGGCTCCCCTCGGGCAAGGTGCTGCGCCGCACGCTGCGCGACGAGTGGACGCCGGTGCTGCTGGCCCAGGTCGACGAGGGCTGATGGACGTCCGCCTGTCCCCCGAGCAGCAGGCGCTGCAGGATTCGGCCGCGCAGGTCGTCGACCGGCTCGGGCCCCGCACCGTCGCCGCGCTCGGACGACCTCGAGCGGGTCGCCAAGCTCGACGCGGCGGTCGCGGCATCAGGTTGGCGCGAGTTGCGGGACTCGGAGGACGGGTTCGACCCGCTGGCCACGGGCGTCGAGGTGGCCATCGTCGCCGAGGAGCTCGGCCGCGGACTCGCCGACGCGGCGTTCCTCGGCCCGACGCTCGCCGCGGAGCTGCGGCGACTGCGCGGGTGCGCCGCCGGCCACTGCCACCGAGACCGTCGTGCTCGCACCGTCGCTGGCGCGAGCTGGCGGTCGCCGTCGACGGCGTCGTGCCCCCGGGTGCGGTGGCGATCGACGGGCGCGGCGCCACCTCCGCCCTCCTGCTGGTCCCGTCGGGCGAAGGTGGGCAGCTGGCCGCGGTCGCGCTGCAGGGGGCCTTGGTTGAACACCGACCTGACCCGGCCGGGGACCGTCGTCGGCCAGGCGATCGGACCTGGTCGAGGCGGGCGGACAGGAACGGTCGCTCACGGCCGACGACCTCACCGCGTGGACCGCACTCGGTCTGGCGATGACGTGCGCCGACCTCGTCGGGACCATGCGCGGCGCGGTCGACCTCACCGTCGAGTACGCCTCGGCCCGCCGGCAGTTCGGCCGGCCCATCGGCTCGTTCCAGGCCGTCCAGCACCTGCTGGCCGACGCCCACGTCCTGACGGAGGGCTCGCGCAGCACCGCCCGCCACGCCGCCTGGGCCGTCGACGCCCTCCCCGCCGGACGAGGCCCTCGCGGCCGCCGCGGTGGCCAAGGCCTACTGCGCCCGGGCGGCCCGCACGGTGTGCGAGACCGCCATCCAGGTCCACGGCGGCATCGGCAACACCTGGGAGTGCCTGGCCCACGTCTTCCTGCGGCGGGCCCTGCTCTCGAGCGACGTGCTCGGCGGGGCGGGCACCAGCCTCGAGCGGGTGCTCGCGCACCACGGGTTGGACCACGGGTCGGGGAGCACCGATGGACTTCGGTGACGCGCCCGACGAGGCCGCGTTCCGGCTCCGGCTGCGCGACTGGCTCGTGGACAACGACCCCGGGCTGCCCGCCTCGTCGACCGACGACGCGTACTGGGCCGGCCAGGCGGCGTGGCACCAGTCGCTCTACGACGGCGGCTTCTTCGGCACCACGTGGTCGACCGACATCGGCGGACAGGACCTGCCGAGCGTCTACGACGTCATCGTCGACGAGGAGCTGGCGGCCGCCGGCGCGCCGCCGCGGCCCAGCCTCGGCTACCTGGTCGAGGGCATCCTCGAACACGGCAGCGACGACGTCCAGCGGCGGTTCCTGCCCGGCATCGTCAACGGGCGCGACCGGTGGTGCCAGGGCTTCAGCGAGCCCGACGCCGGATCCGACCTGGCCTCGTTGCGGACCCGCGCCGACCGCGACGGCGACGAGTACGTGCTGACCGGCCACAAGGTGTGGACGAGCTACTCCGACGACGCCGACTGGTGCCTCGTGCTCGCCCGCACCGATCACGACGTCGCCAAGCACAAGGGCATCTCGGCGTTCGCAGTCCCGATGCGCCAGCCCGGCATCGAGCAGCGGCCGCTGCCGATGATCAACGGGATCACCAAGGAGTTCGGCGAGGTCCTCTTCGACGGGGCCCGCGTGCCGGCGGCCAACATGATCGGCGAGCCCGGCGACGGTTGGCCGCTGGCCATGACCGTCGTCAGCCACGAGCGCGAGCCCCACGAGCTGGGCTTCGCCGGTCGCTACCAGAAGCTCGTGAAGGAGCTGATCGACCGTGTGCGCCGAGACCCCTCCGAGCTACAGCGCCGAGCAGGTCCGCGAGCTGGGCTGGGCCATCGTCGAGACCGAGATGTTGCGCCTGCACGTGTGCCGCCGGCTGTCGGACCGCCTCGACGGCATCTCGCACGGCCCCGAGGGATCGGTGGACAAGTTGCTCATGACCTGGACCGAGCAGACCGTCGGCCACGCCGCGCTGGCCGTCGGCGGCGCGGGGTCCGACGGCGGGGACGACACGTGGCTGAAGGTGTACCTCTACAGTCGGGCCCAGAGCGTCATGGGCGGCACCTCGCAGATCCAACGGAACCTGGTCGCAGGGCGGATCCTGGGACTCCCCGCGTCATGACCACCTACGACGTCACCGACGAGCTCGAGGTCGAGGTGGACGGCCCCATCCTGGTGATCCGGCTGAACCGCCCCGAGCAGCTCAACGCGACGAACCACGGGTTGCACCACGGGTTGGCCGACCTCTTCCCGCAGATCGACGCCGACGACGAGGTCCGGGCCGTCGTGCTGACCGGCAACGGGCGCGCCTTCTCGGCCGGCGGCGACTTCACCTACCTCGACGAGCTGGCGGAGGACGGGGCGCGCCGGCGCGAGACGCTGGCGGACGGCAAGCAGATCGTCACCGGCATGGTCCGGTGCCGGGTGCCGATCGTGGCCGCCGTGAACGGGCCGGCCGTCGGGCTGGGCTGCAGCCTGGTCGCCCTGTCGGACATCGTCTTCATGGCCGAGAGCGCCTACCTGGCCGATCCGCACGTGATGCTCGGCCTGGTGGCGGCGGACGGCGGCCCGGTCACCTGGCCGCTGCTCACCAGCCTCCAGCTGGCCAAGGAGTACGCCTTCACCGGCGATCGGATCCCCGCCCGCCGAGCGGCCGAGATGGGGCTGGCCAACCACGTCTGCCCCGACGACGAGGTGGTCGACCAGGCCGTCGCCTGCGCCCGTCGGATCGCCAAGCTGCCGCGGCAGGCGGTCGAGGACACCAAGCGCATCCTCAACCTCCACCTCGAGCGGGCGGTGGTCGCCACCCTCGACTTCGCGCTGGCGGCCGAGGACCGGTCGTTCACCTCGCCCGAGCTGCGGGCGAACCTCGACCGGCTCCTGAAGCCACGCGACGGGGAGGCGTAGCCGTGTCCCGTCGCGGGCGGTCGCAGCCGACGCGAACCGTGCTCGGGAAGGCCAATTCCCGCATGTCATGTTCTTTTCAGGAGATCCCGGTTCTTCCCGCACGCGAGAGTAGGCTTCCGGCAATGACCAAGAACGAGTCCTCGACCGACGCCGACGCCGCGGCTGGCGAGGCCGGGCCCGACGAGCCGGCGGTCAGCTGGCGCGAGCTGGCGGTGGCCAGGTCGTTGGATTCGGCCCGCGTCCGCGCCGAGAACCGGGTCCAGCGCTTCCTCGACGCGGCCCTCGAGCTGATGAACGAGGGCGGCTCGGGCAAGGACTTCACCGTCCAAGAGGTCGTCGAGCGCTCGGGTCAGTCGCTGCGGAGCTTCTACCAGTACTTCGGCGGCAAGCACGAGCTGCTGCTGGCCCTGTTCGAGGAGTCGGTCCGCTCGACCACCGATCAGCTGCGCGAGCAGATCGGCGAGGAGGACGACGCCATCGGCCGGCTGCACCGCTTCGTGGTCGAGTACTACCGGATCTGCCGCCCGACCCCGCGGGGCCCCTCGTCCAAGAAGGCCCCGACTGCGCCGGTCATGGTCGACTTCGCCCAGAAGCTGCTCACGGCCCACCCGACCGAGGCCGCCCTGGCGTTCGCCCCGCTCGTGTCGCTCTTCGGCGAGGTCCTCGACGACGCCGCGGCCGCGGGCGCCATCCGCTCCGGCCTGCGCAGCAGCCCGATCGCCGGCGTGGTCCTCGAGGCGATCATGTTCAACGCCTTCTCGGCCACGATCGGCGGCACGGCGCCCAAGGTCGACGCGGTCGACCCGGCCGAGGAGCTGTGGGACCTGATCGTCCACGGCATCGGGGTGCCGGTCACCACCTAGGTCAGTACACGCGGACGGCGAGGACGACCGCGGCGATGGCGCCGACGGTGCAGATGACAGCCCGCAGGGCGGGGGCCGAGATGCGACGGGACAGGCGCGCGCCGATCGGTCCGCCGACCGCGGTCGACACGGCCAGGACGAGGGCGGCCGACCACCGCACGGGCGCGACGAACACGAACAGGATCCCGGCCACGCCGTTGCTCACCAACGCCAGGATCTGCTTGGTGGCGTTGAGGCGACCGGCGGTGTCGTCGACGAACACGCCGAGGGCCGCGAAGAACAGCACGCCGATCCCGGTGCCGAAGTAGCCGCCGTAGACCGCGATGGCGGCGACCACCAGCTTGAGGTGGCGGTGTCGAGGCGAGCTCGACCGCTCGGCCATGCGGGCCAGCGTGGGCTGGGCCGCGGTGACCCCGCTGGCCACGAGCAGCAGCACCGGAGCGACGAGCTCGAAGGTGCGGGCCGGGAAGCCGAGCAGGGCGATGGCCCCGACGAGCGAACCCACGGCCGCCACGGGCACGAGCGATCGCAGCCGTGGACGCTGCCCCCGGAGCTCGGGACGGAACCCGATGGCACCCGAGATGTTGCCGGGGATCACCCCGATGTCGTTGGTGACGTTGGCCGCCAGCGGCGGCAGGCCGAGCGCGATGAGCAACGGGAACGTCAGCAGCGATCCCGCGCCGGCGATGGTGTTGACGGCACCGGCGGCCACGCCGGCACAGGCCAGGGCGACGAGGTCGAGCGGGGTCACCCGGGCGCTCCGCCGGGTCGTCGGATCGCGTCGCGCACGAGGCGCACCACCTCGCCGAGGGCCTCGATCTGCCCGCGCACCGCCGCGGCGGGCACGCCGGGGGCGTGGACGCGCAGGTTGAGGGCGTCGGACCCCGTCGCTTCGAGGGCGTCGACCAGCCCGGCCGCCACCGTCGCCGCGTCCTGGTCGGCCAGCAGCTGGTCGCCGCGCCAGTGGCTCTGGGCCGATGCCTCGGCGTAGCCGCGGTACACGTCGACCTGGCGATCCACCTCGTCGACGGGGGGGTCGCCCACCCACGCCCGGCGGATGAGCACGCAGGCCGAGGTGCCGCCGGACGCGCGGTAGGCGTCGGTCAGCTGCCGGGCGCGATCCACGGCCGAGAGCGAGTCGAGCAGGATGCCGGCGCCGAGCCCGGCCGCCCGACGGACGGCCGCCGTGCTCATCGCCGCGCTGACGATGGGCACCGGGTGGTCGAGGCACCGCTGGATGGCGGCGTCGCCGGCCAGCCGCCCAGGGTCGCGTGCCGTCGAGCATGCCCGCCACGGTGTCGAACCCGGCCGCGAAGCGCTCGGTGAGCTCGTCCTTGGTCAGATCCATGATCTCGAAGTCGTCGATCAGCGACCCCGATGCGACGCCGAGCCCGACGCGGCCCGGGAACCGGGCGGCCAGCCACGCCAGCTCCTCGGCCACGAGCGCGGGCGGGCGCAGCGTCAGCAACAGGGGGCACGGCGCGGCCCAGCCGGCCGGCATCGCCTCGAGCATCCACCCGGCCGCCTGCACCGGGTTGGGCAGGTAGCCGGCGAAGCCCCCGTGGTGCTCGCTCGTCATGACCCCGTCGAACCCGGCCTGCGCGGCCAGGCGCGCCTGGGCGCGCATCTCGTCCACGATGGCGGCGGCCGGCAGGTCGTCGTGCGGGTAGAGGCGCAACGAGATCGAACCGCTCGCGAGCGGGGGGGCGGTCTCCACGGGCTGCAGGCTACGGGTGGCCGTCAGCGGGCGGCGGCAGGCGGATCGGGCAGCTCGAGGTAGCGCTGGCGCGCCTCGGCGTAGGCGTCGGGGTCGTTCACCATGTCGTCGGCCAGCCGCACGAGCTCGTCGGGCGCCGGCGGACGCAGGACCGCGCGTGTCGCGCGGCGGACGTTGAACATCGACATCCCGGCCCCGATGGCCACGCCGGCCAGTGGGATCAGCCCGCGGGTGAAGCGGGTGGCGGTGCGCGTGATGATCTGCTCGCTGAGCCACGCCGCCGCGTCGCGCGCCATGGTCGGGCTGACGCGCCGACCGACCGAGGTGGCGTAGCCCGCGGCTTCGGCCAGGTCGGTGAGGATGATGTCGGGATCGGGCGAGCGTCCGGCTCGCCTGTACTCACCGGTGCGCGCCGACGCCGCCACGTAGGTCTCGAAGACCTCGCCCACGACCGCGGTGAGGATGGCGACGGCGGCGGCGGTTCCGACGCTCGACACGATGGCCAGCTCTTCGGCGGCCGCGGCGGACGCGCCACCGAGGCCGGCCAGTGCCAGGTGCCGGTTCGGCTGCTCGCTCGTGAGCGGGAAGTGCACCGCCGCGAAGATGATCACGCGTTCGGCCTGCAGCACGCGGTCGCCGACACGCCGCAGGGCGCGCTCGACGGTGCCCGAGCGCAACGCCCGGTGACGGCGCAGCCCGGTGACCTCGTCGTAGACGTCGGCGACGACGCCGTCCCAGAGCTGGGCCAGCTCGTCGCGCACGGCGGCGGGCAGCTGATCGCCGCGCAGGCGGCGCGGGGCCGCCCGGTCGAACCGGAGCCGCTCGGCCACCGCCGGAGGCAGGTCGGCCAGTTCGAGGTGGCGGGCCGGCGGCGGGGGCGGGAGGTGGCCGACGAGGGCCTGTGACGGGTCTGCCTCCACCTCCCGACCCTACCGGTACCGCCCCGGGAGACGGCGTTCCCCCCGGTGCATACTGGTCGGGACCGACGGGGACGACAGGGGGAACGAGTGGGGTCGATGCGCGGCGCAGCGGCGATCGTGGGCGTGGCCGACGCGGCGTCGCCGACGGGCGAGCTCTCAGCCACCGGGCGCGCGCTCGAGGCCGCGATGATCGGCGAGGCGCTGGCCGACGCCGGGCTGAGCCTCGACGACGTCGACGGCGTGTGCCACGCCGGGTCGTCGATGCAGCTGGCCGAGTACCTGGGCATCCACCCGCGCTTCACCGACTCGACCCAGACCGGAGGGTCGAGCTTCGAGGTGCACGCCGAGCACGCGGCGGCGGCCATCGCAGCCGGCCTCTGCGACGTGGTGGTCAGCGTGTACGCGGCGACGCCGCGCAGCGACCGGACGCGCGGGCGTCCCGTCAACCGACCCAACTTCGGCGGGCCGAACCCGATGCTCGAGTGGGAGGTGCCCTACGGCCTGCGCATGCCGATGGGCCCCTACGCGATGGCCGCCAGCCGCCACATGGCGAGTTCGGCACCACCTCCGAGCAGCTGGCCGAGATCGCGGTCAGCACCCGTGCAGTGGGCGGCGATGAACCCGACGCGCGCGCTACCGCGATCCGATCACCGTCGACGACGTCCTGGCCTCGCCGATGCAGTGCTCGCCCCTGCACCTGCTCGACTGCTGCCTGGTGACCGACGGCGCCGGCGCCTTCGTGATGACCAGCGCCGACCGCGCCCGCGACCTGGCCCGGCCGCCCGTCTACGTGCTCGGCGCCGGGACCTGCCACGACCACTCGATGATCAGCCAGATGCCCGACCTCACGACCACCCCGGGCGCGGTGTCGGGCCGCAACGCGTTCGCGATGGCCGGGCATCGGGCCGGACGACGTCGACGTGCTGATGGGCTACGACAGCTTCACGATCACCGCGCTGCTGCACCTCGAGGACCTCGGCTTCTGCGCCAAGGGCGAGGGTGGCGCGTTCGTCGGCCGACGGGCGCACGGCCCCGGGCGGGTCGCTGCCCGATGAACACCAACGGCGGCGGCCTCTCGTACACCCACCCGGGCGCCTACGGCATGTTCCTGATCGTCGAGGCCGTCCGTCAGCTGCGCGGCGAGTGCGGCGAGCGCCAGGTGCCCGGCGCCGAGGTGGCCGTCGCCCACGGCTCGGGCATGGTGCTGTCGTGCATGTCGACGTTGGTGCTCGGCACCGAGGCGACGCGATGAGCCGGGGTGCGCCTCCCGAGGACCGACCGGCGCGCGATCGAGCCCCCGGTCACCGAGGCCAGCGAGCCGTTCTGGGAGGCGACGCGCGAGCGCCGAAGCTGATCCTGCCCTGGTGCGTCGAGTGCGAGCGGGCGTTCTGGTTTCCCCGCGAGGTCTGCCCGCGCTGCCTCGGCTCGGCCATCGAGTGGCGACCGGCATCCGGGCGAGGCGAGGTGTACGCCTTCACGGTCGAGCACAAGCCCGATGCAGCTGAAGGCCGTGTTCGGCGATGAGCCCTACGCCATCGCGCTGGTCGAGCTCGACGAGGGGGTGCGGATGATGACCAACATCGTGGGCGTCGACCCGGACGCGGTGCACGTGGGCCTGGCCGTCGGGTCACGTGGGAACCGCTGTCGGACGGGCGGAACCTGCCGCTGTTCGCGCCGACCGCCGCCGGGGTCGCGGCGCCGACGAGCCGGGTCGTGAGCGACGCCGACGCCGCCGGCGTCGAGGAGAAGTCGGCCGGCACCGAGAAGTCCGCCCGGCGTGAGCTGCTGGCCGACCAGGGCCGGATGCTCACGTGGTGGGCCGAGCAGCAGCCCGACAGGCCGGCCATCGTCTCGCCGAGCGGCGACGCGCACCTTCGCCGAGCTCGACGCGGCCGCCAACCGGCTCGTCCGCGCGCTGCGCCGCCGCGGGCTCGGCGCCGGGCGACGCGGTCGCGCTCATCTGCGGCAACCGCCCCGAGTTCGTCGAGACCGTCGCGGCCTGCCAGCGGGGCGGGTTCCGCCTCACGCCTGTCAACTGGCACCTCAGCGCACCCGAGGCCGCCTACATCGTCGAGGACTGCCAGGCCCAGCGCGCTGGTGGCCGACGCCACCATCAACGACGCGGCGGTCGAGGTGGCCGGGCCGCGCCTGGTTGCGACGTGCGCCTCGCCATCGGCGGCGAGATCGACGGCTTCGAGTCCTACGACGACGCCGTCGGGGCCGAGGACGGCGACGATGCTCGACGACCCGGTGCTCGGGCACTCGATGCTGTACACCTCGGGCACGTCGGGGCGACCGAAGGGCGTGCACCGCCCGGCCACCACCGACGTCTGCGCTCGCGGCCGTCAACCTCTTCGGCTACGACGCCGGGCGAGGCGACGTGCACCTGTGCACCGGCCCGCTCTACCACGCCGCGCCGCTGGCGTTCTCGCTGGCCATCCCGCTCGCCTACGGCGTCGGCGTCGTGGTGATGGAGGAGTGGGACGCCGACCCGACGCGCTCGAGCTGATCGACGAGCACCGGATCAGCCACACCCACATGGTGCCGACCATGTTCCACCGCATGCTGTCCCTGCCCGCCGACGTGCGCGACGGCGCACGACATCTCGTCGCTGCGCATGATCGCTGCACGGCGCGGCGCCGTGCCCCGTGGCGGTCAAGCAGCGGCTGATCGAGTGGCTCGGCCCGATCGTGTGGGAGTACTACGCGGCCACCGAGGGCACGGGCACGTTCGTCGACTCGGCCACCTGGCTGGCGCGACCCGGGCACGGTCGGCAAGCCGGTCGTCGACGGGTCTGGTGCTCGTCGGCGACGAGGACGGCGAGCCGGTGGCGGCCGGCGAGATCGGGCTCGTGTACCTGCGCGCGCCCCGCGGAGGGCCGGTTCGAGTACTTCGGCGATCCGGACAAGACCGCGGGCAGCTACCGGGGCGACTACTTCACGCTCGGGCGACATGGGCTACCTCGACGACGACGGCTACCTGTTCCTCACCGACCGTTCGGTCAACCTCATCATCTCGGGCGGCGTGAACATCTACCCGGCCGAGGTCGACGCCGTGCTGCTCGAGCATCCCGCGGTCGGTGACGCCGCCACCATCGGCGTGCCCGACGCCGAGTGGGGCGAGCAGGTCAAGGCGGTGGTCGAGCTGCAGCCGGGCCTCGAGCCGAGCGACGGCGCTGGCCGCCGAGCTCATCGAGCACTGCCGCGCCCGGCTGGCGCACTTCAAGTGCCCGCGCACGGTCGACTTCGTCGACGAGCTGCCCCGCCAGGACAACGGCAAGATCTACAAGCGGCTCCTGCGCGACCGCTACCGCAACGACGCCTGACGGGCGCTGGCCGTGTCCCCCAGATCGTGGTCGTCCCGGTCGGTGGCGAGGACCGCGCCGATGGCGGCGAGCAGCGGCCGCGCCTTGATCAGGCACTCGCGCGTACTCGGCCGCCGGGGTCGAGTCGACGACGACACCGCCGCCGACGCCCAGCCAGATCCGGTCGCCCGCCCGCTCGAACGTGCGGATGGCCACGTTGAGCTCGAGCCCGGCCACTGGGCTGACGTAGCCGATGGCGCCGGTGTAGGCCTCGCGGTCGGTGGGCTCGGTGGCGGCGATGATCTCCATGGCCGCGACCTTGGGCGCGCCGGTCACCGAGCCGGGCGGGAAGCAGGCGCGCACGAGATCGCCGTCGTCGCGGTCGACCGCGAGCGTGCCCGACGACGTCGGACACGAGGTGCCAGACGCCGGGGTGGGCCTCGGCCCGGGCGATCTCGGGCACGCCGATCGATGCCGGGTCGGCACACGCGGCCGAGGTCGTTGCGCACCAGGTCGACGATCATCACGTTCTCGGCGTGGTCCTTGGCTGACCGCTCGAGCTGGTCGAGCTCGAGCGACGCGAGCAGCGGATCGTCCGGCCGGTCGCGGGTGCCCTTGATCGGCGACGAGCGGACCTCGCGGCCGGTCCGTGCGAGGAACAGCTCGGGCGAGAACGACGCCACCTCGAGGCCCGGGCGGCGCGAGGTACGCGGCGTAGCGCCGGCTCGAGCGCCTCGACGCCTTCGCGCGAACAGGTCGAGGTCGACGCCTTCGATCGTCGGCTTCGAGCCGGACGCACGAGGTTGGCCTGGTAGATGTCCCCGGCCCGGATCGACTCCAGCGCCTCGAGGCACCGCGGTCGAGGTGGTGAGCCCGATCCGGATCGGCGGTGAAGGGCCCGCACCGGAAGGGGCGCGGCGGCGCGGGCCGGCCGGCCGACGCGGTGGGCCAGCTCGTCGTGGCGGCGCTCGAGCTCGCTCGACCGCCCGTCGGTCCAGAGCGCCTCGAACCACCAGCGGCCCGTCGGCGTCGACCCGGTGGAGCAGGTGGTCGTAGAAGGCGAGGCTCCAGCGTGGGCAGCGGGGCGGGCCGGGGCGGGGAGGGCGGCAGCCGCTCGATGCTGCGACCCAGCCCGTAGCCGAGGTAGCCGAACCAGCCGCCGCCGACGACGTGGTCGTCGCCGGCGGACCGCGACGGCAGCGAGGGCAGCGAGGCGATCAGCGCGAAGGGATCGTCACGGTCGACTCGTCGGCCAGCCGCACCGGTTCCGACCCGATGAGCGCACCGCCTCCGGCCCATGCACCGCTGAGGCAGAACGGCGCGACGTCGTCGCGACACGAGCGCAGGGCCGTCGATCGACGTTCAGGGCGACGCGATCGGGCGGCGGACCACGCTGGGCGGTTCCGAGGTCGATCGGCCGGGCGTCGGTCGCGGGCATGACGGCGCTCAGTGCGCCACGAGTCCGCCGTCGGCCAGCAGCGACCTGGCCCGTGACGTAGCTGGCTGCGTCGGAGGCCAGGAAGAGGGCCGGCCCCACCATCTCGTCAGGGTCGGCGAAGCGGCCGAGGTGGCTGATCGTGCGCATGCTCTCGACGACCGCGTCGGGGTTGTTCGTGACCATGTCGGTGAGCGTGGTGCCGGGTGCGAGCGCGTTCACGCGCACGCCGATCGGCGCCCAGGCCGCCGCCATCGAGCGCGTGAACGAGAACAGCGCGGCCTTGGCCGCCGAGTACGTGGCCTGCGTCGCCGCGAACATGAACGCGCCGGCCGAGATCACGTTGATCGACCGACGCGCAGGGGCTGTCGGTCAGGTGGGGCAGCGCCTCCTGCGCCAGGAAGACGGGTCCGCGCAGGTTGACGTCCATGATCTTGGCGTAGGCCCCGGGGGTGAACGCACCCATCGGTTCGGTGAGCGCGGTGGCCGCGTTGTTGACGACGATGTCGATGCGCCCGAACCGGTCGGCCGTGCGGGCCACGAGGTCCGCGACGGCATCGAGGTCGCTCATGTTGGTGGGGACGCCGATGGCCTCGCCGCCCATCTTCTCGAGGTGGGTGGCGGTCTCGGCGCAGGCGTCGGCCTTGCGGCTGGCCACCGCCACGTTCGCCCCGGCCGCGACGAAGCCCTCGGCGATCGACCGGCCGATGCCGCGCGTGCCGCCGGTGACCACGGCGACGCGGTCCGTCAGGTCGAAGAGGGTGGAGAGCTGCTCGTGATCCAAGGGATCACGCGACCTGGGAGGCGACCTCGTCGAGGAACTTCGTGCCCTCGTCGACGATCTGCTGCTCGCCCCCGAAGATCATCACGTCGACGATGTCGATGCCGAGCTCGGCCTGCTCGGTGAGGCTCTCGACGGTGTCGGCGGTGGTGCACTGGCTGACCAGCAGCAGGTCGTCGAAGTCGCGACCCTCCTCGTCGCAGAACCGGCGCAGCTGCGTCAGCCGCTCGGCCACTGCGGCGAACCCGTCGGCCATGAGCGCGTCGCCCTTGGCCGACACGGCCCAGCCGTCGCCCCAGCGAGCGGCGCGGCGCAGCGCGGCGTCGCCGTGGCCCCCGACGATCACCGGGATGGTGTGTCCCTCGCCCGGGGGTTGCGGGCCGAACCCGGCTTCGACGTGGCTGTAGAACGCGCCCTCGTGGGCGGCGACCGGGTTGGTCCAGGCGTTGCGCATGAGGGCGACGTGCTCGTCCATCCGGGCGAAGCGCTTGTCCATCGGCACGTCGACCGCGTCGAACTCCTCGGCCATCCATCCGGCCCCGACGCCGAGGATCATGCGGCCGCCGGCGATGGCGTCGATCGTGGCCAGCTCCTTGGCCAGCACGACCGGGTGCCGGTAGGTGGGGATCAGGACGCGGGTGCCGAAGCTGATGGTGGTCGTCCCGCCCGCCACCGCGCCCATGACCGCCACGGGATCGGCGAAGGGGAGCGCGGCCGTCATCAGATACGAGCCGTCAGCCGTGTAGGGGTACTTGGACTCGAGGTTCGTCGGCGTGAACAGGTGGTCGAAGAGCCACACCGAGTGGAACCCGTTGGCCTCGGCCGCCTGGGCGATGCGGACCAGGCCGGCGCCCTCGGGCACCAGGCCGGCGTTGGGGAGATGCAGTCCGAACTTCACGGCCGGAGCCTAAACGGCTTTGGGGCCGATGGTTCAGCCCGCGAACGTGGGCGGGGCCGGGCCACGCACGAGAACGCGTTCTACCATGAGAGCCGGAGACCCAGAGGCTGGAGACCTGGGTCCCTGCGACCTGAAGCGACCGACCCCGAGGACGGAACGACGTGAGCGACCTGGACGAGCTCGGACACCCGGTGTTCGACGCCGACAACCACTACTACGAGGCCCTCGACGCCTTCACCCGCCACCTCGATCCCGCCCTCGGGCCGCGCTGCGTGCAGTGGTGCGAGATCGACGGGCGCCGCTACCACGTCCTCGGCGGCCGGGTGTCCAAGGCGGTCAGCAACCCGACCTTCGACCCGATCGCCATGCCCGGTGCCATGCACGACTACTTCCGGGGCAACCCCGACGGTCGCAACCCGCTCGAGTTCCTGGCCGCCCGCGAGCCCATCCGCCCCGCCTACCGCCGGCCCGACGCCCGACTGGCCACCCTCGACGAGCAGGGCCTGGCCGGCTGCTGGCTGTTCCCGACCCTGGGCATGATCTACGAGGAGCCCTTGCGGGGCGACCCCGAAGCGGTCTGCCACACCTTCCGGGCCTTCAACCGGTGGCTGCTCGAGGACTGGGGCTTCAACACCGCGGACCGCATCCACGCCGCTCCGTACCTCACCCTCGCCGATGCCGGCTGGGCCGTCGACGAGCTCACCTGGGCGCTCGACCACGGCGCCACCAGCATCGTCATGCGCCCGGCGGCACCGACCACCGCCACCGGTGTGCGGTCACCGTTCGATGCGTCCTTCGACGGGTTCTGGGGGTTGGTCGACGAGGCCGGCATCGTGGTCGTGCTGCACGCGAGCGACGGCGGGGTGTCGTCCAACGGCTTCGCCGTCGACGGGTTCGCCGCCAACTTCCGGTCGGGCAGCTACAAGCCGTCGATCAAATCGTTCGCCATCGAGCGGGCGATCGACGACTACCTCGTGAGCCTCGTCTTCGAGAACCACCTGGTGAAGTTCCCGAACCTGCGCATCGCCTCGATCGAGAACGGCGCCGAGTTCCTGCCCGACCTGGTCCGCAAGGTGCGCTCGACGACCAACAAGATCCCCGGGTACTTCCCCGAGGACCCGATCGAGATCTTCCGCCAGCACGTCTGGATCAACCCGTTCTGGGAGGACGACCTCTACCAGGTCGTCGACATCATGGGCGCCGACCGCGTGATCTTCGGATCCGACTGGCCCCACATCGAGGCCCTGCCCCATCCGCTCGACTACCTCCGCGAGGTCAAGGACCTGTCGGCCGACGACCGCCGCCTGGTCCTGCACGACAACGCCATCTCCCTCATCACCCCCCGCCCGACCTGATTTCACACTCCTACATAGATGGCGCGGGTGCGGAAGCGCAGCGGGGTCTCGCCGTACTCCTCGAGGGCGTGGCCGATCCATCCGGCGATGCGGGCGAGGGCGAAGATCGCCTCGACCGCGTCGGCGGCCATGCCCGCCGAGAAGGCGAGGGCGGCCAGCGCGAAGTCGATGTTCGGGGGCTGGGGTGAGGTGACCGCCGCGGCGGTCAGCGTGCCGGCGATCACCCGGCCGTCGCGGGCACCGAGCAGGGGCATCAGCAGCTCGAGCAGGCACCGCGCCCGGGGGTCGCCGTCGGGATAGAGCACGTGGCCGAACCCGGGGAGCGACCCGAAGTTGGTGAGTGCCTCACCCACCGCCCGCTCGGGCGCGCCGGTCGTGCGGGCGTGCACGAGCATCCGGTGCGCCGAGGTGCCCGCCCCGCCGTGCAGGGGTCCGCTCACGGCGCCGAGCCCGGCCAGCACCACGTCATAGGGATCCGATCGGGTCGAGGCCGCCACCCGCGCCGCCAGCGTCGAGCTGGCCAGCTCGTGGTCGGCCAGCAGCACGAGGGCCGCGTCGAGGGCTCGTACCCGGGCCGGGTTGGCGGACACGGGGGCGAGCTTGGGCCACAGGCGGCCGGCCAGCTTGCGGCCGCCGTCGGTGCGTCTGGGATCGCCCGGACCTTTCGACTGCCCGGCGTGCATCGGAAGGCTGTCGACCAGCGTGGCGAGCAACGACCGGGCGTGCTGGGTGACCGCCTCGGCACGGAGATCGACGCGCAGCGGTCGCGCCGCGGCGATGGCGGCGGTGGCGACACGGATGCGGTCGGCCGGCGTCACGTCGTCGCCCATCGGCGCGGTCACGGCCCGCGCGAGGTCGAGATCGGACACGGGCGCGGTCCACCGGGCGCGATCGGTGAGCGCTCCGGTCCACAACAGCTCGGCCACGTCCTCGAACGAGCTCGAGGCGACGAGCTCGACGGCGTCGTGGCCCCGGTAGCGCAGCTCGCCGTCGCGGATCTCGGTGAGGGTGGTGGACAGCACCACGTCGACGATGCCGGTGCGCCTGGCGTCGCGACGGGGCCGCCCGCGTCGGGCCAGCGAGTCGACCTCGGCCGGATCGAACCGGCTCGTGCGCCCGTCGTCGGCCAGCCGGCGGTGCAGCAGGCCCCGGCTGACGTAGGCGTAGACGGTGGCGGGCTTGACCCCGAGGCGCTGGGCCACCTGGTTGGCGGTGAGCGATGTTGATGTCATCAACGTTGACGTTAATCAACATTGATAAGCGGCGCACCCACCGGCACGATGATGTCATGACGTCTGACACCACCTCCGCGTTCATCCAGGTACCACCGGGCCTCAAGGGGGTGGCCGTCGCCGAGACCGCGGTCGGCGACGTCCGCGGTGCCGAAGGCTTCTACCACTACCGTCAGTACTCGGCGGTCGACCTGGCCCGGCACCGCTCGTTCGAGGACGTCTGGTTCCTGTTCGTCGAGGGCCACCTGCCGAACGCCGCCGAGCGCGCCGCCTTCGCCGACGAGGTCGCCCCGATGCGGACGATCCCGAGCTCGGTGGAGCCCGCGCTCGCCGCCATCGCCACGGTCGGGGCCGAAGGCCCGCTCGACGGGTTGCGCAGCGCCCTGTCGGTCGTCGCCGCATCGTGCAAGATGCGACCGGTCCTCGACATCGATCCGCTCGAGCGGCGGCTCGACGCCCTCACGCTGGCGGCGGTCACGCCCACGCTGGCCGCGGCTCTCTACCAGCTGCAGCACGGCCGCGATCCGATCGAGCCGAGGCCCGACCTGGGGACGGCGGCCAACCTGCTCTGGATGATCGGCGATCGCACGCTCGACCCCGAGCACGTGCGCGCCTTCGAGCAGTACCTGATCGCGACCATCGACCACGGCTTCAACGCATCGACCTTCACCGCCCGCGTGATCGCGTCCACCGGGGCCGACACCGGCGCCTGCGTGGTGGGGGCCATCGGCGCGCTGTCGGGCCCGCTGCACGGCGGAGCCCCCAGCCGCGCCCTCGACCTGCTCGACGAGATCGGATCGGTCGATCGCATCGACGAGGTGGTCGGGCCGAAGCTGGCGGCGAACGAGCGCATCATGGGCTTCGGCCATGCCGTGTACCAGGGCGAGGATCCGCGGTCGAAGCTCCTCCACGAGGTGGCGCGCCGCCAGGACGGGCCCCGCGTGGCGCTGGCCGAGCAGGTCGAGGCCCGGATCGTCGAGCTGTTGGCCGAGCGCCACCCCGAGCGCGACCTGCGGACCAACGTCGAGTTCTACGCCGGCGTCGTCATGGAGTCCTGCGGCGTGCCCTCGAGCCTGTTCACCCCCGCCTTCGCCACCAGTCGCATCGTCGGGTGGGGCGCGCACATCCTCGAGCAGGCCGCCGACACCCACATCCTGCGACCGAGCGCCCGGTACGTGGGCCCCGCGGCTCCCGAGCCGCTCCCGGGCACCGAGGTCGCCGCCTAGCGCGGAACCGAACGCCCGGCTCATCCGTCGTTGGGGATGTGGACGGTGCGCGACGACCGGGGCGGCGATGATGGTGCCGATGGGCGAGGCCGGGGTCGAGCGGGCGGGCGCGGGGCAACCGTCGGCCGGAGCGTCTCGCGATCGTGATCCCGATCCCGAGCCCAGCGCCGTCGCCGGCCCCGTCCCCGGATCGTGGGACTTCGACGAGCTCTACCGCCGTGAGTACGCGCCGATGCTGCGCGTCGCCTTCCTGCTGACCGACTCGAACGAGGTGGCCGAGGAGGCCGTGCACGACGCGTTCGCCAAGGTCTACGAGCGCCGCGAGCGACTCGCGCGCCCGGGCGGCTACCTCCGCACCTGCGTGGTCAACCGCTGCCGCGACCTGCAGCGGCGCCGCCGGTTCGAGCGGAGCCGCCCGACGGGCGAGGCGCCGGGCTCGACCGAGCTCGTGGCCGACGAGATCCTCGACGCGCTGGCCAAGCTGCCCATGCGACAACGGGCCGCACTCGTCCTGCGCTACTACGAGGATCTCAGCGAGGCCGACATCGCCGAGGCGCTCGGCGTCCGCCCGGGCACCGTGAAGTCCCTGCTGAGCCGCGGCCTCGACCAACTCCGGGAGGTGATCGAGCGATGAGCCCGATCCAGACCGACGACCTCGAGCAGCGCCTCGGCGCCGCGCTCGACCGGCGGGCTCGCGCCGCTGCGGTGCCGCCCCATGACGAGGGCCGGTCCGCGGTCAGCGGGCGGGTCGAGCAGCGCGCTCGCCATCGCCGCATCGTGCGAGCCGCGGGCTCGGTCGGCCTGGTCGTGGTGCTGATCGCCGTGGGTGTCGGCCTGTCCCGGCGCGGCGGTGACTCGACCAAGGTCATCAGCGGGCCCACCAACCCCGTCGTGCAACTGCCCCGGGTCGGTCTGGTGGGCCCGGGCGACGTCTGGGCCCTGCGCCAGTACTCGCCCGGTCGCTTCGAGCAGCTCTACGTGTGGCCGGCGGGCACGCCGAGCGGCCAGGTGGACGGTCTGATCATCGCTCCCGACGCGTCGGCCGGCACGGTGCCGACGACGGGGGCGGTCGAAGCCGGGCGTGTGCACGGCGCGCCGGCCGAGGTCATCCCGCTCACCTCGACCACGCCGGCGGCGGCGGTCGTGTGGGAGATCGCCCCGGGGATGAGGGCGATGCTGACCTCGGGTGGGATGACCATCAACGCCATCGAGGGCTCGTCGACCACGGCGAGCCCGCCCGTGCTCGATCGCGCCCTGGCCGCCCGGTTGCTGGCCGTGGCCAACCGGATCGTGCCCGTCAGCGACGAGGCATGGGCGAACGCCCTGCGCTACGGGCGCGACTCGGCCGCGACGGGGTTCCACCCCATCACGCCGCTCGTGCTCGCCGCGCCCCACGGGTCAACCGAGATCAACGTGTACGAGCCCGGCTTCTTCGCGCTCGAGAGCCTCGACGTCCCTGGGTTCGCGCCCGGCACGTTCTCGCTCACGTACCAGTCGGCCGGCCCGGCGGCCCTGAACCTCAAGGGGCTGGCGACGGTCCGGATCCTCGGGAAGAAGGGCGCCTTCGTCGAGGACGTGGCCGGCCAGTCGCCGCACCAGCTGTCGTGGGCGGAGCCCGGCGTGCTCGTCACGCTGAGCTATCCCGACGGGCCGACGCATCGGCAGGCGATCGCCGTGGCCAACTCGCTGACGGTCGTGACGCCCGCCCGGTGGCAGGCCCTGCTGTTCCCGGTGACGTTGCGCACCGACCTGGTACCCGTGCCGCACGACCTGTTCGACCGGATGCTGCACGGCGGGGTGCAGACGTCCACCAACTCCAGCTCGGTCACCTCGACCACCCGCTGACCCCGCGGGCTGAAGCGGCTCAGTCGGCCCGCAGTCCCCGCAGGCCGGCCCAGGCCAGGTCGGCCACCCCTTGGGCGAGGTCGGCGGGCGCCAGGTCGAGGTCGGCCGCGATCCAGTGCCGGCAGGTGGTCTCGCCGATGCCGACGATCCCGTAGGCCAGCAGGACCCGCCGTTCGTGGGTCATGCCGTCGACCACGATGAGATCGGCGATGGCGTCGGCGAACTCGGTCTCGACCTTGCCCAGCTCGGCCAGGAACTCGGGATCGCGGCGGGTGTCGCCGGCGAAGAGCACCTCGAATCCGTGGCGTTCGCGGGCCACCCACTCGAAGTAGGCGCGGAAGCCGGCCTCGACCTGCTGGCGCGGGCCGTTGGCCGACGCGATGGCCTTGGCCACGTCGTCGACCATGCGCCCGCCGACCTCACGGAGCACCTCGAGGTAGAGCTCGCGCTTCGACCCGAAGTGCTGGTAGAGCACCGGCTTGGTGACGCCCGCCGCCTCGGCCAGCTCGTTCATCGACGTGTGGTGGAAGCCGTCGGCCGCGAAGGCGGCGAGCGCCACGTCGAGCAGCTGCTGGCGCCGCTCGGCGGCGGGCAGTCGGGGAGTGGAGGACGAGTTCGGGCGGGACATGGTTACCCGAGGGTAACCAGGCTGCGCCCCGGTGTGAGGCACGGGTCCGCGGGCTGTCGGAGTCGGGCCGCGGTGGTGCTGGCATCCCTCGCTGCAGTGAGGCCCCCCTGCTGTCGGTCCACCTCGATCGTCGTGCACAATGCCGCCGGTGGGAGCTCTCCTCGTACGCGTCCGGGCCGACTTCCGGCACCGGTGGATCAGCTGGCTGGCCCTGGCCGGCCTGCTCGGCCTGTTCGCCGGTGTCGTCATCGCGGTAGCCGCGGGGGCCCGGCGGACGGACACGGCCTACCCCCGGCTCATGTCCTCGACGCGGTCGCCCGACGTCATGGTCGTCGACCAGGTGCCCGGCGATCCGTCGTTCGCCACGTTCTCGAGCGCCGAGCTCGCCGCTCTGCCCCAGGTGACCCGGACCGCGCAGGTCGTCGGGTTCACCGTGCTGAACCCGAGCCTGCTCAGCGTCATCGCCACGACGGATCGCACGGTGGGCTACAGCCTCTGGTCCCGGAAGATGCTCGCCGGCCGCCTCGCGGACCCCGCTCGGCCCGACGAGGTCACGATCAGCTTCACCGTGGCCGAGGACTTCCATCTCGGCGTCGGCGACTCGCTCCACCTGAGCATGCAGCCCGCCCGCGGCTCGTCGGCCGTGCCGGTGGTGCTGCACATCGTCGGGGTCGACGCCGCGGTGTCGGAGTTCCCGCCCCAGAACGGCAGCGGGATCGACGAGATCTGGGCGACGCCCGCCTTCGTCCACGCCCATGCGGACCTGGCGGCCACCGCGATCACGGTGATGCGCCTCGCCCACGGCGCGGCCGACGGACCCGCGGTCAACGCCGGTGTCGCCCGACTGAGCCACGGCAAGCCCAACGAGGCCTTCCTCTTCAGCGTGCAGGAGGCCAACACCCAGCACTCGATCCACCTGCAGGCGGTTGCGCTGTGGATCCTGGCCGGCCTGCTGGCGCTCGTCGGCCTGATCGTGGCTGGCCAGCTGCTGGCTCGCCAAGCCGCGAACGAGGCGACCGGCTACCGCGAGCTGCGGGCGCTCGGGATGTCCACGCGGCAGCTGTGGGCCGTCGGGATGACCCGGAGCGCGCTGATCGGCGCGGTGGCGGCCCTCGTGGCCGCCATCACGGCGGTGGCCGCATCGCCGTTGTTCCCGCTCGGCCTGGCGGGCATCGCCGAGCCGCACCCGGGTCTGATGGTGGACGCCGCGGCGGTGGCCGTCGGCGTGCTCGGCACCGCCGCCGCGGTCCTGGTGTGCGCGGCGTGGCCCAACTGGCGCGTGGCGCGAGCGGCGGCGCTGGCCCGCGTCCCCGGCGGGACCCGCGCTCGCCCCCGGGGCTGGGCGTCGGGCGTCCGCGCCCTCGGCGCTCCGGTCACGACCACGGTCGGGGTGTCGTTCGCGCTGGACACCGGGCGCGGACGATCAGCCGCCACACCGGTGCGCACGACCCTGACCGCCGTCGTCATCGGGATCGCGGCGCTCACCGCCGCTGCCGTCTTCTCCGCGAGTCTCGGTCACCTCCTGACCACCCCGTCGCTCTACGGCACGACCTGGGACGCCCTCGTCAGCTCCAACGAGAACGAGGGCTCATCGCCCCTGGTCGCGCTGCCCGCCCTGCGCCGAGACCCCAGCGTCGACGCCATCACCGTCGGGAACTCGGGGATCCCGCTCGAGATCGACGGCACCCGGGTCGACGGCCTGGCCCTCGACTCGGACGAAGGGCCCCTCCTGCAGCCGACGCTGGTGGCGGGCCGGACGCCAGAGGCGGCGGACGAGGTCATGCTCGGCACCCAGGAGCTGAGCCGGCTCCACCTGCACCTCGGTGACACGATCCACCGGGTCGAGCTGGCCGGTGTGGCCGTCGACAAGCCCCTGCGGGTCGTGGGCGTCGCGATCTTCCCGACGCTGTCCGACGACCTCGGGCTGGGTCAGGGGGCGCTGCTCACGCTCCCGTGGCTGCGGTCGGCTCTCGGCGAGGATCTGCCGGGCCCCGACACGATCCTGGTTCGGTTCCGGCCCGGCACCGACCACGGTGCCGCCATCGCCCGGCTCGGGCGGACGGTCGGCGCGGGCGGGACCATCGCGGTGGCGCCGCCCCAGAAGCCGGTCGACCTGATCAACTTCGGGCGGGTCCAGGGCCTGCCGCTCGCCGTCGGCGCCGTGCTCGGGCTGCTGGGCGCGGGCACGCTGGCCCACCTCCTGATCACGTCCATCCGGCGCCGGCGCCGTGACCTGGCCGTGCTCAAGATCCTCGGCTTCGTCCCCGCGCAGCTGCGGCGAACCGTCGCCTGGCAGGCCAGCACCGTCGTGGTCGTGGCCACCGCGCTGGGCGTGCCCATCGGGCTGATCGTCGGGCGCTGGATCTGGGTGGCGTTCGCGCGCGAGCTCGGGGTCGTGGCCGTCCCGACGATCCCGCCGGGCGCGGCCGGGGCGCTCGCGCTCGGCGCGCTGGTCGTGGGCAACCTCGTGGCCTTCGTGCCGGCGCAGTCCGCGGCGCGGACACGTGTCAGCCAGATCCTGCGGACGGCGTGACGCCGAGCTACGACGTGTAGGTGATGACCGAGCGGGCCACCTCGCCGTTCTGCATGGCGGCGAACGCCTCGTTGACCTGCTCGACGTCGATCTCCCTCGAGATCAGGCCCTCGAGATCGAGCCGGCCGTCCTTGTAGAGCTCGATCAGCTTGGGGACGTCCTGGTTGACGTTCGACGAGCCGTACCAGCATCCCTTGACCGTCTTGGCCAGGTACAGGAACGTGAACGCGGCGTTGAGGTTGAGGAACACGTCCAGGCGCGGCACGCCGACGAGGATGACCTCGCCGCCGTTGCGCGTGGTGTTGATGGCCTGCTCCATCGTCGCCCCGAGCCCGATGACCTCGAACGAGGTGTCGGCGCCGCGGCCCTCGGTCAGCTCGAACACCTTGGCCACCGGATCGCCGTCGTCGGCCTTGATGACATCGGTGGCGCCGAACTGCTTGGCCATGGCCAGCTTGGACTCGAACATGTCGATGGCGATGATGCGGCCCGCGCCGGCGATCTTGCGCGCCCTGGATCACGTTCAGGCCGACACCGCCGCACCCGATCACGACGACCGAGTCACCGGGCCGGATGTCCGCCGTGTTGAGCGCGGCGCCGACGCCGGTGAGCACCCCGCAGCCGATCAGCGCGGCCACCTTGAGCGGGACGTCGTCGGGGATCTTGACCACGCTGATGTCGGGGACGATCGTCTCCTCGGAGAACGTGCCGCAGCACGCCATCTGGTGCAGCGGGCCATCGGGGGACGAGAGCCGGGTGGAGCCGTCGAGCATGCCGCCGGCCGCGGCCATGGCCGCCTTCTCGCACAGGTAGCCCTGCCCGCGGAGGCAGTAGTAGCACTTCTGGCAGTTCGGCACGAACGACAGCACCACGTGGTCGCCCACCGCCACGCGGGTGACGTGCTCGCCCACCTCGGTGACGGTCCCCGCGCCCTCGTGGCCGAGCACGATCGGTGTGGGCAAGGGGATGGTGCCGTTGGCCACCGACACGTCCGAGTGGCACACGCCGGACGCACCGATCTTGATCCGCACCTCGTTGGGGCCGGGAGCGGCCACCGAGATGTCGTCGCGGATGACGAGTGGCGTGTCGACGCCCGTGAGCACGGCGGCCTTGGTCATGGGTCCCCCTCGGATCGCGGATCGGCGCGGTCACCGACCCGGTACCAGGGGCGGATGCTCGCGCCCCAGGCACCGCTGGCAACTTGCCTGACCCCGCGTCAGATGGTCGGCGAGCGGTCCGGTCCGGGCTCAGCGACCGTGCTCGAGGTCGTCGCGCTCGGCGGCCTTGACCGCGTAGGCGAACACGATCGACGGCGCCAGCACGATCGAGCCCAGCAGCAGGCAGAGCTCGATGACGTGCACGACGCCATCGGTGAACCCGACGACGAACCCGATGGCGAAGGCCACGACGGCCAGGCCGAACAGCCCGTAGCCGACCCGCTGGCCGATGGACACGAGCCGGGCCACCTGGGCCCGGCGCTGTCGCACGGGATCGAGGTCGTCGTCGGTCACGGCAACCAGCCTGCCGCATCCAGCAGGTCGGCGATCGCCGCGGTCATGGCCTCGAGCGAGAACCGGTGCCGGGCCAGGCGTTCGTTCGTGTCGAGCATCGCCGGGTCGGGGTCGGCCAGCCAGCCGCGGAGCCGCGCCGCGTCGTCGGCGTCGAACCAGTCGAAGCCGAGGGCGCGCAGCTCGGCGCCGACCGGGTAGGGCCCGACGGCCACCGGCCGGCGGGCCAGCGACGCCTCGATCGGGCGGGTTGCCGAAGCCCTCCCACGTCGAGGGGAAGGCGACCACGTCGGGCGCGGCGTACAGGTCGGGCCCGTGGGGGAGGGGCTGGTGGATCACACGACAACGGGCGGCCTCGAAGGCGCGGTCGAGCTCGGCGCCGTACCCGAACTCGGCCGGGCCGAGCAGCCAGTAGGTGCCGCCGAGCGCTTCGGTCAGGCGGATGGCGGCGGGGACGTCCTTGCGCTCGATGGCCCGCACCGGGTGGGCCACGAGCAGCTCGTCGTCGGCCACCCCGAGACGACGCCGGGTGCCGTCGCGATCGCCCGGACCCTGGTCGGACGTCGAAGCCGTTGTAGATCGTGGTGGCGGCGATGCCCGCGGTCGGCGAACTGCCGGCGGGTGAGCTCGTTGATGGTCACGTGGCGCCAGGCGGGGTCGTCGGGAGGCAGCTCGGTGACGTGGGCCCACTCGGGGCGCTGCCAGGGCGGGTCGTGGTGGTGCAGGATGGCCGGCCGCCCGGCAGGAGCCGCGGCCACGGCCCGGGCGGCCGGTAGGTTCAGCGGGATCGTGCACAGGTTCTCGACCACGACCAGGTCGGCGTCGGCCAGCGCATCCTCCAGCGCTCCGGACGACCCCTCGAACGATGGATCGCCGTCGGCTGGCGACGGGCTCGGCGCTCGCTCCGGCCGATCGTCGGCCGGGCGTCGACGTCGATGCCAGACCGGCGACACGACGGTCGACCGGGCCGTCGCCGGCCACCGTGATCACGTCGAAGCCGATGGTCTCGCAGCGCCCGCGGCCCAGCTGGCGGCCACGATCGACACGCCGTCGGTGAGGCCGAGACGGAACGACACGATGGCGCAGGTGGGCATGGCGGCAGGCGTCGGCCGCGGCGGGGCGAGGCGGGCGGATCCCGGTCGCGGAGCGGGCCGGCGTGAGCGCGGCCACGCTACCGGGGGGCCCGAGGGCCCGGGGATCCCGACCCCGAGCGGTCGTGGACCGCGCGCCCGGCAGGTGCTCGAGGCCAGCCTGGCGCGAACCGGGCTTCTGCGTGCCCAACCCGACGACCTATCCCTGGCAGTGGCTGTGGGACTCGTGCTTCCACGCCGTGTGCTGGAGCCGCCTGGGTCGAGCCCGACCGGGCCCTCACCGAGCTGGCCAACGCCCTCGGTGCCACCAGGCCGCCGACGGGTTCGTCCCCCACATGACCTACTGGTCGGCGTCGGGCCGGGCTGACGACCCGACCCACCAGGACTTCTGGGGCCGGGCCGCGACCTCGGCGATCACCCAGCCGCCCATGTACGGCCACGCGATCGCCGAGCTGCATCCGAGCCGGGGTGGACGTGCCGGCATCGCTCGTCGAGCGGGCTCGCCGGGGTCTCGCCTTCCTGCTCGAGGAGCGCGGGGCGGCCGGCTCGAGGCCCGGTCATCGTGCACCCGTGGGAGTCGGGGTGCGACGACAGCCCGCGGTGGGACGCCTGGCTGGGTCGACGAGCCGTGGACCGCCCGACGGCTGGAAGCGCGTGAAGGGCGAGCTGGTGGGCGCACTGCACTTCGCCGATCCGAGTGGCTCGCCCGTGGGCAGCTCGGCCTTCGAGGTGGCAGCGGCCGGGTTCGGCGCGCTCGTGGCGTTCAACGCGGCCGAGCTGGCGGCGGTGACCGACGACGTCGCGCTGCAGACCGCCGCCTCGTCGGTGGCCGCGGGCATCGATGCGCGGTGGTCGTCCGCGGCGGGCACGTGGACCGACGACGTGGTCACCGGCCCCGGCGCGGGCGCGGCGACGAGGGTGCTCGAGGCGCTGCTGCCGGTGCTCGTGAGCGGGCGCGACGACGTCGTCGAGCGCGCCTTCGCAGCTCGCGACCGACGGGCGGGCCTACGGCGGCGACTTCGGGCCGGCGGGTGTCCACCGTGACGAGCCGGCCTTCGATCCCGCGGCGCTACTGGCGCGGGCCGGCCTGGCCCCAGCTCACCTATCTGCTGTGGGTCGCCGCTCGTCGACGCCAGCACCCCGTCGCCGAAACGCTTCGCGACCGGCTGGTGGCGGGGGCGTGGCGGTCGGGGTTCGCCGAGTACTGGGACCCCGACACCGCCGAGCGCCGTGGTGCCGCGCCCCAGTCGTGGACCGCCCTGGCCGCCGTCGTCGCCGACGACTGACCACCGACTCCCGACTACCGACTGCTGTCGGGCCCGGGTCGCCTCAGGAGCGGGACGCGGGCGAAGCTGCAGCCGCCGGCACGGGAGCGGCGACTGCAGCCTCGATCTGGGCGGCGCTCAGGCGGACCTCGGCGGTCGGGTCGCGCGTGAGCGCCAGATGGTTCCGGGGATCGGGGATGACCTCGACGATCGACCAGAGCGCGGCCTCGGCCCCTTGGGGCAGGCGCTCGCTGGTCGCGGCGGGTTTGGGCCTCGAGAACACGGGGGAACGGTACGAGCGGCGGTCGCGCCGCGCGGATGGTCGGCCCGGCGCGGCGGTCCGCACCGGTTGGCTAGGTTGCGGACGTGGACGGCCAGCCAGCACGACCTGCGCAACCAGACCCGGCCGGCGCGGCCGGAGGGAGCCGTCCCGAGCTGCGCTACGAGTTGGCCGACGGCATCGCCCGGCTCACGATCGACCGGCCCGAGCGTCGCAACGCCCTGTCGTGGGCGGTGCTGACCGAGATGCGGGCCCGGCTGGCCGAGATCCGAGCCGATCCCGAGGCACGGGTCGTGGTGATCACCGGCGCGGGCGACAAGGCCTTCTGCGCCGGCGCCGATCTCACCGGGATGGCGGCCGGGGCGGGCTACCTCGACCTGCACGACAGCCGCGGCGAGATGGCCGCCCTGTTCGGGGACCTGTGGGATCTCGGCAAGCCGACCATCGCCCGGGTGCACGGGTTCGCGCTGGCCGGCGGCATGGGCCTGGCCCTGGCCTGCGACCTGGTGGTGGCGGCCGACGACGCCGTGTTCGGCACGCCCGAGATCGACGTCGGGCTCTGGCCCTACATGATCACCGTGCCGCTGATGCGCTCGATGCCGCCGAAGAAGGCGCTCGAGCTGATGATGACCGGTCGCCGCGTGCCGGCGCGCCGAGGCCGAGCGCATCGGGTTCGTCAACCAGGTGGTGCCCGTCGACGAGCTCGACGGCGCGGTCGACGAGCTGGCGTCGACGCTGGCGGCGAAGTCGCCCGCCGTCCTGCGCCTCGGGCGCCAGGCGTTCTACGAGGTGTGGGACTCGTCGGCCGCCGACGCCCTGCCCCTGCTGCACGCCATGCTCACGGTGCACACCGGGACCGACGACGCAGCCGAGGGCATCGCGGCGTTCGCCGAGAAGCGGGCGCCCACGCTGGACGGGTCGATGATCCACGTCGATCCGCGGGACGACGTGCTGCTCGTCACGATCGACCGTCCCGAGCGCCGCAACGCCCTCGACCACGACGCGCTCGACGGGCTGCTCGACGCGCTGGGCCGAGGCGACCGCGGCAGTCGGTCCGCGTGCTGGTGCTGGCCGGGGCCGAGGGGCACTTCTGCGCCGGTGCCGACCTGACCACCGTCGAGGACGACGGCTTCGTCGCGAAGCTCCACGACCTGCTCGACGGCCTGCGCACCGCGCCGTTCCCGACCATGGCGGCGGTCGACGGCGCCGCGCTCGGGGCCGGCACGCAGTTGGCGGTGGCCTGCGACCTGCGCATCGCGACGCCCCGGGCCAGCTTCGGCATCCCGGCCGGCAAGCTCGGGCTCATGACCGACCAGTGGACGGTCACGCGCCTCGCCGACGTGGCCGGCCAGTCCGTGGCGCGGGCCATGCTGCTGGCGGCCGAGACCTGCTCAGGAGAGCGCGCCCACGCCACGGGCATGGTCACGCGCCTGGCCGAGCCCGATCGCCTGGTCGAAGACGCGCTGGCGTGGGCGGAACAGATCGCCCGCCTGGCGCCGCTGACGCTGCGGGGCTTCAAGGTCGGGCTCAACGAGGCCGAGGGCCCGCTCGGCGTGGTCGCCCGACTACCGCCGCGCCTTCGACGCCGGCCTGGGCCAGCGCCGATCTGCAGGAGGGGCTGGCCGCCTTCGCCGATCGCCGCCCGCCCGCGTTCCGCGGCGCCTGACGCGCCCCGCCCTCGGCCTGCGCGTGCGTGACGGCACGCGGTGCGGTCATTGCTTCGAGTTGCGGGCGGTCCCGGCCAGGCGGTCGGTGTCGCGCGCTGACGATCAGGCATCCGATGACGTGGCGGATCCCGTTGTCCCATCCGCCCTGGTCGGGCAGGTCGTAGCCGAGGTCGAGCGTCGAGGTCTCGTAGGGCCGCCCGACGTAGGCGGCGAAGTCGGCCACGCAGTTCTGCTTGGCGAACTGCTCGAGCACGCGGTGCCCGGGAAAGTTCGGCGCTGGGGTAGTCGATGGTGGCGTACACCTCGCTCTCGTGGGGGAGCCGGCACGGCAGCAACAGGTGGATCATCGTGGTGGTCGGCGCCGTCCCGGTGGTCCGGACGTCGAAGCAGTTGCCGACCACGGGCACGTAGAACGAGATCTGCTGTCCCGCGCTGACAGCGGGGCCTCGGTCGTCGTGGTGGTCGGCGCGACGGTGGTGGTCGGCGCGGCGCGCCGGGGCGCCTTCGATCCGGCGCACGATGCGACCACGACGGCCGCCAGCACGACCGCAACGGCGCGGGTCAGCGCGGCGGGGACGCCGCGAATCAGCGCGGCCGTGACGCGATGGTTCTGTGCTCGTGCCACGTCAGAAGGCCCCGGGCAGCACCTTGGAGAACGCCTCGAACGAGGCGTACAGCGACACGATGAAGATGGGGAACCCGACAGGTAGGGCGCCCACCGGACCGACCGCTCGGCCATCGAGGCGTCCTTGCGCGTGAGCCGCTGCGACGCCCACCACGTCACGAACCAGACCGCGGCGGCGAGCCAGGCCCCAGAGCAGCGGCCGGCACGCGCTCGGAGTTGTCGCCCTTGGTGAGGCCGGCCAGCGCGTCCTGGTTCACGTTGGTGCTCTGGCCGTGGGGCGCATGGGGGTTCGACGGCGCCGGGTTGCCGACCAGCAGGGCCTCGCACCACGATCCGCTTGGTCGCGTAGTACTTGGGGTTGCAGGCCATGAGCGTGAGCTGGTTGCGACCCTTGTAGGTGACGATCTCGCACGGTCGACGGCGTTGACGATGCAGTGCCCGAGCTTCGGTCCGGTCGGGTCGTTCGGGTTCGACCTGGGCGATCACCTTGTAGGTGAAGTGCCCCTGCAGGGTGGTGATGAAGATCGAGTCGCCGGGGTGCAGCTCGTCGATGCGGTTGAACGGCGCCTTGTAGGTCGTCCGGTGGCCGGCGATCGCCGCGTTGCCCTCCTGGCCCGGCAGCGGGGTGCCGGGGAAGTGGCCGGGGCCCTCGGACAGGTACTTCAGGTCGACGCCCTCGACCAAGTACGAAGTTCGAGCCGATCCGGGGGATGTCGATGATGCCGATCGGGTCGCCCAGCTTGGGCACCGGGATCGAGACGTCCTTCTTGACCGTCACCGGGAGCGTCGACGAGGTGGTGTCGGTCGAGCCGACGGGATCGGCCGTGGTGGTGGTCGTTCCGGCGGCCAGGGCCGCCTGGTCGGCCGCGAACTGCTTGCGCAGGTTGGACTGGGCCTCGGAGGTGTGGATGCCCGTGCCCCACAGCTGGTAGACGACCAGCAACAGGATGAGGACGCCGGCACGGATCATCAACCGACCCACCGCGCCCAGCGCCTCGTGCGAATCTCACGCCGGAACGATAGTGAGTCGGCCCGCCCGGTCCGAGTCGCCCTGTCCACAGGCCTCTGGGCGACCGTCCGCGGCCGGCCGGGAGCTGGATCGCCGCCTTGGTGGGTGCCGGGCCCGCAAGTACCCTCGTGGCATCGCCATGGAGCCCGCCGTCCACCTCCGCGCCGCGGTCTCGCTCCTGGGTCGCTTCCCGGCGCTCGCCGGTGTCGATCTCGATGTCGACCGGGGCGAGATCGTGCTCCTCCAGGGCCCCAACGGGGCCGGGAAGACCACGCTGCTGCGCACGCTCGCCGGGCTGCTCCCCGTGGTGTCCGGCACGGCCGTGGTGCTGGGTCACGACCTGCGCCGCGACCGCCGCTCCGTGCGGCGCCAGGTGGGCCTGCTGGGCCACGCCACGATGCTCTACGACGAGCTCACGGTGGCCGACAACGTGCGCTTCTGGGCCCGGGCGGCGGGCGCCAGCGCCACCGACGCCGAGGCGGCCCTCGCGGTCGCTCGGTCTCGGCGGGCGGCTCCGCCACGTGACGGTGGCCCGGCTGTCGGCCGGCCAGCGACGTCGGACCTCGATCGCGGTGCTCGTGGCCCGCCGGCCCGAGCTGTGGCTCCTGGACGAACCCCACGCGGGCCTCGACGCCGAGGCCCGCGACATCGTCGACGAGCTCGTCCGCGGCGCGGCGCGCGCCGGCGCCACCGTGCTGGTCGCCTCGCACGAGCTCGAGCGCAGCCAGGCCCTCGCCGGCCGCGTCGTCACCATCGCCGGCGGGGTCATCGAGTCCTCGACCGGTACCCCGGTGTCGTCCCGTGGCGACGAGGTCACCCATGTTCCGTGACGCGCTGGCTCGTGGCCGGCAAGGACCTGCGCATCGAGGCCCGCTCGCGGGTGGGCCTCAACCAGATCGCCCCGTTCGCCCTGCTCGTGCTGATCCTGTTCGCGTTCGCCCTCGATCCCGACTCGGGCGTCCTCGACAAGGCCACCCCCGGCCTGTTCTGGGTGGCCGTGCTGTTCTGCGGGCTGCTGGCCATCCAGCGGTCGTTCGCGGTCGAGGCGGCCGACGACAACCGCGATGCGCTGCGCCTGTCGGGCCTGGCGCCGGGCGGCATCTTCCTGGGCAAGGCTGCTGGCCGTCTGCGCCCAGCTCCTGGTCCTCGAGGTGCTGCTGGGGGTCGGGCGTGGTGCTCCTCTACAACAGCCACGTCACCGGCTGGCGCCTGCTGATCGCGACCTGTCTGGCCGCGACCGCGGGGATCGGCGCGGCCGGTACCCTCTACGGCGTTCTCGCCGCCGGTCTCCGGGTCCGGGAGACGCTGCTCCCGCTGCTGCTGCTCCCGGTGCTGGCCCCGGTGCTGATCGGGTCGACGAGAGCGTTCGAGGCTGCCCGCAGACGGCAACGCCCGGCCAGGGCTGGCCCTGGGTGGGTTTGCTGGCCCTGTTCGCCGTCGCCTACACCGTCGTTCGGAGCCCTCGGGTTCGGCACCCTCTTGGAGGATTCGTGACCAGCCAGCGCAGCCAGGCCGATCCGCCCACGAGCTCCGACGACGCCGGTGACGGCCCCGTCGGCACCGGATCCAACGGCACCCGCATCCTCGGCATCCTCACGCTGGCCGGCATCGCGCTCGGCGCCTACCTGGCGCTCGTCAGCCAGCCCGCCCGACGAGAACATGGGCGACGCCGTCCGACTCATCTACATCCACGTGCCGATCGTGACCATGGCCTACGTCGGCTGCGGGCTCTGCACGCTGGCAGCGCGATCGTACCTGTGGAAGAAGTCGGTCTGGTGGGACATCACCGCCGCCGCGTCGGCCGAGCTGGCCCTCGTGTTCACCGCCCTCACCCTGGTCATCGGGATGATCTGGGGCAAGCCCACCTGGGGCGTCTTCTGGGTGTGGGATCCGCGCCTGACCTCGACGGCCATGCTCGGGCTGCTGCTGCTCGGCTACTCGGCGGTGCGCCGGCTCCCGTCCGAGCCGACGGCGCGCTCGCGCCGGTCGGCCATCGTCGGCCTGCTGCTGCTGCCCAACGTGTTCATCGTGAACCGCTCGGTCACCTGGTGGCGTTCGCTGCACCAGGGCACGACCATCCTCAACACGCTGCAGCCCAAGATCCACGACCAGATGGCGTTCACCCTGATCTTCTGCATGTTCGTGGTGGCCATGCTCTTCGCCTGGCTGCTCATCCACCGCTGGCGCCTGGCGTGGCTCGAGTACCAGCTCGAGGAGGCCGAGCTCGACGAGGCCATCGCCGCCCGCCGGGCCGAGGCCGTCCGCCCGACCACCCCGGCCTCGACGCCGACGCCGACGCCGACGCCGCTCCCGCTCCCGCGCCGGCCGGGGCGCCGACTGCCCCGGTCGTGGCCACGCCGGCCACCGAGGCGACCCGATGAGCAACTGGTTCTACGTGTGGCTGGGGTGGGGGATCACCACCGCCGTGTTCGTGTCCTACGCGGTGTGGGTCATCGTCCGCGGGCGGGTCATCAGCCGTCGCGTCCGCCCCGAGGACCGTCGATGGATGTGATCGACGCCCCGGGGCCCCCCGGCGCGGAGGGACCCGGAGACCTCGACCTGAGCCCCCGACCGACTCCGCCGCCCCGACGCCGGCGCGGCTGGATGCCGACGGTCGTCATCGTGCTGGTGCTGGTGGGCGCCGGATTCGTGGTCAGCAAGGCGCTGACGTCGGCCTCGCTCTTCTTCTACACAGCCGACGAGGCGGTGGCCAAGAAGGCCGAGCTCGGCACCCGCCAGTTCCGCATCGAGGGCACGGTCGAGGACGACGTCCACCGCACCTCGAACGGCGCCGACTTCAGCATCACTACGCGGGCGTGGAGGTGCCGGTCGACCACGTGGGCGATCCGCCCCAGCTGTTCAAGCCGGGTGAGCCCGTGGTGCTGCAGGGCCACTGGGACCCGTCGAGCGGGCTGCTCTTCGACAGCAACCTGATGCTGGTCAAGCACGACGCCACCTACACGGCCAAGAACAGCGCCCGCCTCAAGAAGGCCACCGACGCCGGCAAGGTGGCGCCCAAGGATTCGACCACGTCGACGACGTCGAGCCCCGGGTCGGCAGGAGCGCCATGAACCTGGCCCTGGGCACGGCCGGGGACGTCCTCGGCCTGGTGGCCTCGATCTGCGCGGTCGTCACGATCGCCGTCGGTCTGCTGCGGCGCCGCCCCGACCTGGTCCGCCTGGCGCGCGTCTACACCTTCCTGATCGCTGATCGCCGCGGTCGTGTCGGTGTTCGCCATGGAGCACGCGCTGCTCACCCACGACTTCACGGTGAAGTTCGTGGCCGACAACGGCAGCGTCAACACGCCGCTGCTGTTCACGGTGGCCGGGACTGTGGTCCGCCCTCGAGGGCTCGATCCTGCTCTGGGTCCTCTTCCTGTCCGGCTACACGTTCGCCGTCGGCCAGAAGTTCCGCCGGCGCCTCGACGATCCCCTGGTCGGCTGGGCGCTGCTCACGATGTTCGTGGTGTGCGTCTTCTTCTTCGGCCTGCTGCTCGGACCGGCCAACCCGTTCCGCTCGTTCTCGCCCGCTCCCGGCTTCAACGGGCCCGGACCCAACCCCCTCCTGCAGGACAACACGCTCGTGGCCATCCATCCGCCGATGCTCTACCTCGGCTACGTGGGGTTCACCGTCCCGTTCGCCTTCGCCATCGCCGCGCTGGTCACCGGTCGCGTCGGCGAGGGCTGGCTGGTCGAGACGCGGCGTTGGACGCTCGTCGCGTGGGGGTTCCTCTCGGTCGGCATCGTGCTCGGCGCGTGGTGGAGCTACCAGGTGCTCGGGTGGGGCGGCTACTGGGCGTGGGACCCGGTCGAGAACGCCTCCTTCCTGCCGTGGTTGACGGGCACGGCCTACCTGCACTCGGTGATGGTGCAGGAGCGACGCGGCATGTTGCGCGTGTGGAACCTGTCGCTGCTGTGCGCCACCTTCTCGCTCACCATCCTCGGCACGTTCCTGACGCGCTCGGGCGTGATCGAGAGCGTGCACGCCTTCAGCCAGTCGCTCGATCGGGCCCGGCTCATCCTCGGCTTCTTCGGCCTGGTCGTTGGCGGTGACCATCGGCCTCATCGCCTGGCGGGGCGACCGCCTGCGCTCGCCCGGGCGCATCGACTCCCCGCTCTCGCGTGAGGGCGCCTTCCTGGCCAACAACGTGCTCTTCGCCGCGTTCGCGTTCGTCGTGCTGCTCGGCACGGTGTTCCCGCTCGTGGTCGAGGCGATCAACGGCAGCCAGATCTCGGTGGGCTCTCCCTACTTCAACCGCATGACGATGCCCATCGCCATCGCGTTGCTGTTCCTGATGGCGGTGGCGCCGGTGCTGCCGTGGCGCAAGGCGAGCGGCGAGCTGCTGCGCCACCGCCTGATCTGGCCGGCGTGGATCGGCACCGTCGCCGTCGTGGTCGGCCTGCTGGCTCGGCCAGACGCGGCTTCGCGCCGCTCGTCGTCTACGGGCTCGGCCGGCTTCGCCGCCGGGCTCGGCCGGGCGCCAGCTCGTGCTGGCCACACGGCGGCAGGGCTGGCGCGGCCTGATCGGTCGCGCCAACGGCGGGATGATCGTCCACATCGGCATCGTGCTGATCGCGGTGGCCTTCGCGGCCAGCGCCAGCAACGTCCGCCAGGGCGAGTTCACCCTCGATCCCGGCCAGACGGCCACCTTCGACGGTCACCGACTCACCTACCAGCACCTGTCCATCCAGGTCACCGCCAACAAGATCCAGACCAGCGCCATCGTCGAGGTCGACGGCAACGGACCGTACGCGCCCGGGCATCGCCGCCTTCCGCCAGTCCGACGGCACCACCAACCCCGTGGGCACCCCGTCGATCTACAGCACGCCGGCCGGCGACGTGGCGCTGACCCTGCTCGAGGTGCCGTCGAACGGCTCGAGCACGGTGACGTTGCGAGTCACCAGCCAACCGCTCGTGATGTGGCTCTGGATCGGCGGCGGGGTCATCGCGCTCGGCACGGCCTGGCCGCCTTCCCCGGCCGCCGCCGCCGTCCCACCCAACCGGTCTCGGCTCCCGTGCCCGACCGCCATCCGGTGCCGCCCAAGGCCCGCCCGCCGGCTCGCGAACCCGAGTCGGTGCAACGTCCGGGTGGAGCCGGTGTGACGGGCGTGCGTCGATCCTCCCGAGACCGCCGCGCCCCGCGGCGGGCGACACCTGGCGCGCACCGTCGCGATCGTCGTCGGCATCGTCCTGGTGGCCCTCGTCGCGCTGCTGGCCACGCGCCAGAGCGCGGACGACCAGGGCATCACCTCACAGGTCGTCGGCCAGGCGGTCCCGGCCGTGCAGGGCACGACGCTCGACGGCGCGCACTACGACGTCGACAACCACCTCAACCAGTGGGTGGTGATCGACTTCTTCGGATCGTGGTGCGCGCCCTGCCACGCCGAGCAGCCCGAGCTCGTCAAGTTCGCCCGGGAGCACAAGGACGACTCGTCGATCTCGATGCTCGGGATCATGTACCGCGACCAGGCGGCCGACGGCACGCAGCTTCTACAAGACGACCGGCGCCGCCTGGCCGATCATCGACGACAACGGCACCACCGCCATCAGCTTCGGGGTCTCGGGCGTACCCGAGACCTACGTCGTCAACCCGAACGGCCTGGTGGTGGCCAAGTTCGAGGCGGGCGTCACCGCCTCGGCGCTCGACTCGGTGCTCCGCCGGTACGGGGCGACGACCACGACGGCCGGAACGTGACCGACGCCGCCGCGCCCACCGGCGCGCCACGCCGTGAGAGCCGCGTGCGCGTGTGGGCGCCGTGGCTGGCCATGCTGGTCGTGCTGGCGGTGGCGCTGGTCATCGGCACGTTCGGCTCCAGCGGTCCCGAGACCAACGCCGACCGGGTCATCGCCATCTCGCGCACCCTCAAGTGCCCGGTGTGCTCGGGCGAGTCGGTGGCCGAGTCCAACGCGGACGCGTCGCTCGACATACGGGCCGACATCGCCAAGCGGCTCGACCAGGGCCAGAGCGCCGACCAGATCCGGGCGTACTACGCGGCCCGACCTACGGCCAGAGCATCCTGCTGACGCCCGCGTCGACCGGCGTGAGCAGCCTGGTGTGGATCATCCCGGTCATCGCCCTGGTGATCTCCGGGGCCGTGCTGTTCACGCTCTTCCGGCGCTGGCACGTGCGCGGCGACGTGCATGCCACCGCGGCCGATCGGGCCCTGGTCGAGCAGGCGCTCGTGGTCGAGCCCGACGATCCCGAGCAGGGCAGCGGGCGATGACCACCGACGAGCACGGGACTGAACCGGCCAAGGGGACCAGGGCTCGGGCCGCCCAGGCGGGTGCCGCGACGGCCCGTCGCAAGGGCTCGGGTCGCGCCACCCAGCGACCCCCCGACCCCGCGGCGCCGGCGCGGGCGCACCACGACGGCCAAGGGCGGCGACTCCGGGTCGGGACCCGGGCGCGCTCGCGGCCGCTCGATCCGGATCAGCTGGCGGCCCTCGTCGAGGAGCGCGACTTCCTGTTGCGGTCGTTGCGCGACCTCGACGCCGAGCACGAGGCGGGCGATGTCGACGACGGCGACTACGCCGCGCTCGAGGACGACTACACGGCGCGGGCGGCAGCCGCCATCCGGGCCATCGACGGACATCGCAGCCGCCAGGCGCGGCCCCGGCCGCCGCGGTCGATGACCCGCCGTGTCCTGGTGGCGGCCGCGGTGGCGGTGTTCGCCGTGGGCACCGGCGTGCTCGTGGCGCAGTGGTCCGGTACACGCGGGGTGGGCGACAGCATCACCGGCGGGATCCGCAGCGACACGCGCGACGAGCTGGTGGCGGCCCGGCAGTACGCCGGCGCCGGCCAGTACCTCCAGGCCATCAAGTCCTACGACGGCGTGCTGAAGATCGATCCGGCCAACATCGAGGCGCTGGCCTACAAGGGGTGGATGTACCGACTGGTGTCGCTGCAGGCCACCGGCACGCAGCGCACCGAGCTGCAGTCCGAGGCGCAGGCGTCGTTGCGGTTGGCGCTGGCGCACCGATCCCAAGGACCCCACCAGCCTGGTGTTCATGGCCAGCCTGCTCGACGACCTGGGTCAGCCCAAGGCGGCGCTGTCCGATCTCGACGCCGTCCCGGCCGGCCAGCTGCCCTCGGTGATGTCCGGCCTGATCGGCCAGCTCCGCGCCCGCCTCCAGTCCGAGCTGGGCCCGTCGGCGAGCGCGGCAAGCACGACGAGCACGTCGACCACGACGAGCACGTCGAGCGGCTGACGCGTCAGTCGGTGCGACCCTCGGGCGGGTGGTAGCGCGCCTTGAAGGGGCGACCGTCGCGCAGCTCGATCTCCCACACCGAGCCCTTCTGGCAGCGCTGGGGGGCCTGGGCCCGCATGCCCTCGCCGACCAGGTGCTCCATCACCTGTGGGATCAGGTCGCCGTGCGACGCAGAACGCCTGGCCGTCGCCGGTGCCGAGCACGATGTCGAGCGCGCCGGACAGGTCCGCGCCCTCGGCCAGGCGCTTGTCCGTCTCGACCTCGACCCCTAGATCCGCGGCGAGCACCGCGACGGTCTGGATGCAGCGCGTCGCCGGGCTCGAGGTGACCCGGTTGACGCCGCGATCGTCGAGGAGCTTGGCGAGCGCCTTCGCCTGGCGCTGCCCCCTGGTGCTGAGCGGGCGCAGCGCATCGTCGCCGTCCCACCGTGACCGGCTGCCCGCGTTGGCGTGACGGATCAGGAACACGGGCACCCTCAGAGACTAGTGCCCCGTGGTTTCCGGACTCGGCGCGGCCGGGGTTCCCGTGGGGTCGGGGGTTCGCGCGCCACCGGCTCGCGCTCGTGTCCGAGGTTCGAGACGACCAGGGCCACGATCGTCACCAGGAACACCTGGCCGAACAGCGCCTCGATGATGGCGACGGCCCGCCCGGCGTTGGCGGCTGCGGTGTAGTCGCCGTAGCCCACCGTCGTGAGCGTGACGTAGCTGAAGTAGATGAAGGTGAAGCTCGTGGCCGTGCGCTGGACGAAGAACGGTGGGTCGACCACCTGGATGAAGCGGTACGCGCTGGCGAAGATGAGACCGAGCAGCAGGTAGGCCGACAGCGACGCGGCGACGGTGTTGAGGGTGACGCGCCGGTGGCTGAACGCCTGGCGGAGGATGGCGGGGAAGCACAACGCGAGCACCAGCGTGTACGACGCGGCACCCAGGGCGTAGAGCCATTCGGGCTCGGGTGAGACGGAGCCGGTCGGCGCCACCCGCCCGTTGATCGCGCCGATGACGGCCAGCACGATGGCCGACAGCGTCACCACGGCCCCGAAGATGCGCACGCCCCGCCTCACGTGCGAGCGGCTGAGCGTGGTCAGCACGAGCAGGGCGAGCATGACCGCGTTGAGCACCGCGCCGCCGGCGAAGTCGTCGCCGATCGGGGTCACGACGATGGTGAGGAGCACCATGATGAGCACGACGAGGTAGCCGTCGCGGCTGACGAGGTCGTCGTAGAGGAGCGAACCGATGCGGCGGCCGTAGTCCTCGAGCTCGCCGCCGACGTGATCGACCGTGTCCCCGACCTCGTCGGCGACGTACTCGGCGGAGAGCTCGATGTCGTGGATCGGATCGTCAGCCACGGGAGGAGCGTACGGGCCGGTCGTCGGGCTCGGGCGGACATCCACCCCCGCGGCCGGACCCGCGCTGATCGATCGCGGCGCCGGGAGCGGGAACGGGTGGGGGTCTCAGGCCTCGGCGCAGACGACCAGCACGGGGCACGGCGCGTCGTGCAGCACCTTGAAGGTCACCGATCCCATGATGGCGCCCCGGACGGTGCCGCCGCCGTGGTGGCCCACCACGATCATGCGGGCGCCGTCGCGCTTGGCCATGGCGATCAGCGCGTCGGCCGGCCGTCCTGCGACCGTCTCGGCGTTGACCGCGACGGAGCCGTCGAGCGCCTCGGCGGCCTCCAGGCCCTCCTTCAGCGTCTCGTTGCCGATCGCCTCGATGGCATCGCGCTGGCCGGTCGGCTCGCCGGCGTAGAAGGCCGGCGGCTCGAAGCCGAAGGCGAGGGTCACCGGCGCGCCGAGCGCCTTGGCCATCGTGATGGCTTCGGCCAGCGCGGCCTTGGACCCGGGCGAGCCGTCGTATCCGAGGACGATGCCGCCACTCATTTGGGCGCTCCTTCCGCGACCAGCGGCGGCAGCGGCTCGCCGCCGTCAGGGGAAGGTCGGCTGTCGATGGGATCGGCCTTGACCCGGAAGAACGCATGGTCCTTGCTGTTCCACCAGAACATCAGCGGGAGGCCGAGCAGGAGCAGCCCGAGGCCGATCACCATCACCGGGTTCACGCCGAGCCACGTCGCCGGTGGGTCCGTGTAGGTGGCATGCGACATGTCCATGAGCGACCGGACGAACAGGTAGGCCAGCGTCAGACCGCCGATGAGCGGGAAGAGTCCGACGAAGAGGAAGTTCTTCACGCTCTTGAACAGGTAGCGGCGGTAGTAGATGACACAGGCGATGCCGCACTGGCCGTAGTAGTAGGCGATCATCAGGCCGACGGCGTAGATCGACCACGTGAGCACGTCGCCCCCGTATATCCGCGAGACGATCGTGAGCACGGCGAACCACACGCACGAGATGATGCCGAACACCCAGGACGACCAGGCCGGGGTGAGGTGCACGGGATCGACCTCGCCGAACTTGGCCGGGGCCGCCCGGTGCATCGCCATCGACAGCGCCGTGCGGGCGGCGGGCAGGATCGTGGTCTGGCAGCTGGCGGCCGACGAGCTGAGCACGGCCAGGAACAGCAGCTTGAGGGCGATCGAGCCGAAGCCGTGGTTGCTGAACACGAGCGCACCCGTGGCCGGGAAGACGTCGACGGAGTTGTTGGCCAGGAAGTCCGGTCCCCGCACCGCCTGGGCGGCGAAGGCGACGACGATGTAGATGAGGACCAGCACGACGGTGGCCCAGATCCCGGCCAGACCGGGGACCTTGTTCGGGTCCTCGCACTCCTCGTTGACGCTGGTGGCCGTGTCCCATCCCCAGTAGATGAAGACGGCCGCGATCATGCCTTCGGTTAACGCCTTGGTGCCGCCGAGGTTGGTCGGGGTCAGCCATGAGAGCGAGGGAGACACCGAGCCGTGGATGTCACCACCCCACACCTTGGCCAGCGCGACCACGCTGAACAGCACAAGGATGGCCAGCTCGGTGGAGAGCAGCACGAACTGGGTGCGCGCGCTCAGCTCGATGCCCACCACGCAGATCCACGTCATGCCCATGATGAAGACGCAGCCCAGCCCGAGTTGCCACCATCGGCTGTTGCCGGCGTTGTCGAACCCGAAGAAGAACAAGAGGTACGACGGCGGCGATCGCGGCCAGGTTGGGCATGATGATGCAGGTCGGCGACGGCGCTGCTCCAGCCGCCCATCCAGCCCCAGCGGGGACCGATGGCCCGGGTCACCCAGGTGAAGTTCGTGCCGCAGTCGGGATCGGCCCGGTTGAGGTAGAAGAAGGCGACGGCGATGCACGCCATCGGGATGAACGAGATCCACATGATGGCGGGAGCCTTGAGGCCCACGCCCGCGGCGGCCACGAGCCCGAGCACTGCGGCCAGGCTGTAGGCGGGAGCGGCGGAGGCCACCCCGACCACCGTCGCCGAGACGATCCCGAGCGCGCCGGCTTTCAGGCCCTTGCTCTCGACGGCCCCTCCAGACGACTTCCCCACGTCTGTCGCCATGCGTCCCCCTCGACTCGCCCAGCAGTTTCATCGAAGTATCCGGGCCAAATGGCCTACGCGCAAGCGATTCTTTTGCATTGTGCGCAACTGACGAGTGATTCGATGGTGAGCGGACTGGGTCAAACGGTCCGAAGCCGTCCAGTCGTCGGGAGCAGGTGCACGTTCCGGGTAGTTTCCGGGCCATGGAACCGCATCTCGACCGCGACCTCGGGGTCGACGTGCTCGTGATCGGGGCAGGGATCCAGGGCCTCTACATCGCCCGGGAGCTGCTCGCACACCTACAGCGTCTGCGTGGTCTCGGACCCCGCCGTGGTGTCCTCCACCCTCGAATCCGACGGCTACCTCTCGGCCGGCTACGACGGGAACGACGTCAACCGGGTCCAGCCGGCCCGACGGGCGGCGGCCTGGTGGCGGCTGTGGGCCGAGTCCAACCAGGTCCCCTTCGAGCAGGCGCCCGCCTGGTACGTGGTCGCACCCGGCGATCTGGGCACCCGCACACGCCTCTGGAGCGACGCCACGCTCAGCGCCACCCAGGCCGACGACCTGCCGTCCGTCGCTCGAGGGCGGTTGCCTCGAGGACCACACGCCGTTCCGGGTCGACACCGACGCCGTCATCAACCCGGCCACCCTGCTCACGCGGTTGCGCCAGGGCCTCGAGCCCCGATGCATCGAAGGTGAGGTCGTGCGGTTCGGGCTCGTCTCCGACGACGCCATCGACCACGTGCAGGTCCAGGTGGGCGAGCAGATCGTCCCGATCGTCCCGCGCTTCGTCGTGCTGGCCGCGGGCGTGGGCAACGCCGACCTGCTGACCAAGCTGAGCTCGCGCTTCGGCGATCAGGCCAAGCGCAAGTCGAGCAAAGAGCTCGTCGACTCGTGCCAGGCCGTCCGCCCCCAGTACGAGCTGTGCGTGCGCGGGCGCGACCTCCCCGACCTCAACGGGCGCTTCGACGACATCACGATCGCGTCGCACACGTTGACCGACTCGGGCCGGCGGGTGTGGGTGGTCACGCCGCCGGTCGACAACGCGCGGACGACGCTCGGTCCGGCCAACCTGCGCTTCGACCCGCCGATCGAGCACACCGCGGTGGCCCGGACGGTCGAGCGGCTGTTCGCCATCAGCCCGGTCATCGAGAAGCCAGGCGGGCGAGCCTGCAGTGGTCGGTGTACGCGTCCCGGCGCACGCAGCATCCGATGCTGGCCGCCAAGGACCTCTCCGCCATCGCGCAGCCGGTTCCGGCCAAGCTCGAGAAGTTCGGGCTCGAGTCCTTCCTGGCCGTGTGGCCCTCGCACCTGGCCTACGCCCAGTTCGTCGGCGACGCGGTGGCCGAGCGGATCAGCGAGGCGCTCGGCGCCCCCGGAGACTTCTCCGACGGGCCCCAGCCCGCCGACCTGGGCCAGACGGCGCCCACCCTCCGGGCCCGGTGGGACCGCCCCGACTTCGCCTGGAGCGACTGGTCCGCCTTCGCCCGCACCTACCTCCTCGAAGGCGGCTGAGCGCCCGAGGGTCCGTCCTGTCCGCCCCGCCGGAGCTCGGTCGCCGGAGTCGGCGATCCCAGGGCTCTGAGGCGGGCGATCACGTGGGGCAGGGCGTCGAGCAGCGCGTCGATGTCGTCGTCGGTGCGTCGACCAGCCGACCGAGATGCGCAGCGAGCGGTGGGCGTCGACGCCCATGGCCTCGAGCACCGGCGAGTCCTCGAGCCCCTCGGACGCGCAGGCGCTGCCCGAGTGGGCGGCGATGCCGGCCTGATCGAGTCCGAGCAGCACGGCCTGGGGCTCGATGCCGTCGATGCCGAGGCAGATCAGGTGGGGGACAGCGCCCGACCGGATCGCCGTAGACGTGCACGCCGTCGAGGCCGGCCACCGCGCCGAGCACGCGATCGGTGAGGCGGGCGGCGGCCGCGGCTTCGCGCGACGATCGGTCGTCGTCGGCGAGGACGCCGCACGCGGCGCCGAGACCGACCAGCGCGGGCACGTTCTCGAGGCCGGCCCGACGGGCCCGTTCCTGGTCGCCGCCGACCAGCAGCGGGGTCAGGCGGAGGCCCCGTCGCACGAGCAGCGCGCCGGTTCCCGGTGGTCCGCCCGAGCTTGTGCCCGCTCATCGACAGCAGGTCGGCGCCGAGCTCGTCGAACGCGATGGGCACGTGGCCGGCGGCCTGCGCCGCGTCGACGTGCACGAGCACCCCGCGGTCGTGGCAGAGCTCGACGATCTCGGCCACCGGCTGCACGGTGCCGACCTCGTGGTTGCCCCACTGCACGTGGACGAGCGCCGTGTCGGCGCCGATCGCCGAGTCGATCGCCGCCGGGTCGATGCGACCGATGCCGTCCACCCCGACCACCGTGGTGCTGCCTCCCGTGGCGCCGGTGAACGCGGCGCTGGCCTCGCGCACCGCCGAGTGCTCGACCGCGGTGACCACCACGTGGGCGGGCGCTCGGATGCCTGGCGACCACCGCCCCCCAGGTGGCCGCGGCGATCGCCTCGGTGGCGCCGCTCGTGAAGACGACCTCGCGGGAGCGGGCACCGACGCAGGTCGGCGACCTGCTCGCGAGCCTGCTCGAGCGCGACGCGGCCGGCCATGCCCTTCGGCGTGGATGCGGCTCGGGTCGGCGGGCACCAGGCCCTCGAAGCCGCGCGCCGTCGAGCACGGCCACCATGGCGTCGCGCGCCTCGGGCCGCAGCGGCGAGGTCGACGCGTGGTCGAGGTAGTGCCGGCCATGGCTGGGTCAGGCCTCGACGGCGGTGACGCAGACCTCGTCGCCCATGGGGATGGAGGACGACAGCTCGGCCGACGTGTCGCCGTAGAGCGCGCCGAGCATGCCCTTGACCATGCCGCGGTCGACCGCGCAGATGACCGGGTTCTCGATGGCGGCACCGCCGAACGGGCAGTGCTCGCTCACGATGCGCAGCTGGTTGCCGTGCTTCTCGGCGTGGGCGGCGAAGCCGTGCGCGGTGAGCGCGTCGGCCACGGTGTGCAGGGCCGAGCGGAACGACCGCTGGCTGGCGGTGGCGTCGCCGGGCGAGCGGTCGGCGTGCTCGCCGAGCGACGCGGCCATCACCCGGCCGTACTCGATGCCGACCTCCTCGGCCAGCGCCTCGGCCTCGTCGCGGGGGATGAGGGCGAGGGCCCGGCCGAGCAGGCCGATCAGCAGGTCGTCGTGGCGGACCGCCAGCTCGATGCTGGCCGACTCGGCCGTGACCCGGTAGTGCTTGGACGGTCGCCCGGCCCCGGCCTGGCCGTCGCGGGCCACCGCCACCTCGAGGTAGCCGCCGCCGGCCAGCTTGTCGAGGTGGTGGCGGGCCACGTTGGGGTGCAGGTCGAAGCGCCGGGCCACCTCGGAGGCGGTGACGCCGTCGGCGTGCTCGCGGGCGAACAGGTAGATCTCCCGCCGCGTCGGATCGCCGAAGGCCGACGTGATGGCGGTGACCACCGAGGAGAACTCGGTGGGCGTGAGTGCGGACTGCTCCACCTCGGTATTGTACCTATCTGCGTAGGGGAAATTCCTGCAGACCCGTCCGCCCGCTCCTGCCTGGGCGTCGCGGGTGCCCGATCGAACGAGAGAGCCCTGCTCATGGCCGTCACCGAGACCGACGTCGTCGAGGCCCTCCGGCCCGTCGAGGACCCCGAGCTGCACCGCAGCATCGTCGACCTCGGCATGGTGCGCGACGTCCGCATCGCCGTGCCCGCCGTCGAGGTGCAGATCGCCCTCACCGTGGCCGGCTGCCCGCTCCGCAACGAGATCCAGCGCCGGGTCACCGACGCCGCTGGTCGCGCTCGACGGCCTCGACACGGTCGGCCATCGACTTCACCGTCATGACCGACGAGGAGCGGGTCGCGCTGCGCGAGCAGCTGCACGGCGACCCGGCGGCCACCGCCGGCACCCACGAGGGCCACGGCCACGCCGAGGGCCGGGTCATCCCCTTCGCCGATCCCGGGTCGCGCACCCGCTGCCTGCTCATCGCGTCGGGCAAGGGCGGCGTGGGCAAGTCGTCGGTCACCACCAACCTGGCGGTCGCGCTGGCCCAGCGCGGCCACTCGGTCGCGGTGGTCGACGCCGACGTCTGGGGCTTCTCGATCCCGCGCATGCTCGGCGTCGACCGACCGCCGGTGATCATCGACGAGATGCTGGTGCCGCCCGAGTCCTACGGCGTGCGCTGCATCTCGATGGGCTTCTTCGCCGAGGAGGACCAGCCGGTCATCTGGCGGGGCCCGATGCTGCACAAGGCGCTCGAGCAGTTCCTCACCGACGTGTTCTGGGACGAGCCCGACTTCCTGATCATCGACCTGCCGCCGGGCACCGGCGACATCGCCCTGTCGCTGGCCCAGTTCCTGCCCCGCGGCGAGGTCTACGTGGTGACCACCCCGCAGCCGGCGGCCCAGCGCGTCGCCCAGCGGGCCGCCTTCATGGCCGAGAAGGTCCACCTCGAGGTCAAGGGCGTCATCGAGAACATGTCCTGGTTCACCGGCGACGACGGCACGCGCTACGAGCTGTTCGGCGCCGGCGGCGGCCGCGAGCTGGCCGAGCGACTCGAGGTCCCGCTGCTCGGCCAGGTCCCGCTGGTGCACCGCGCTGCGCGAGGGCGGCGACGCCGGCCGGCCCATCGTGGCCGCCGATCCCGAGAGCGAAGGCGCCGCGGCGTTCCGCGCCATCGCCGAGCGCGTCGACGTCGAGCTGGCCCCGACCCGTGTGTTCAACCCCGAGCTCAAGCTCATCTGATCGGTCGCCGCCGGGCGTGGTCCCGGCCCGTGGCGCCTACCATGGCGACCCTGCCCGCTCGCCGCCGCCGCTCGTCGGCGCCCCAGGAGGATCTGTCGTGGACGTTCGCATCGGTGTGACCAACATCGTCAAGGAGATCGACATCGAGCTGCCGGCCGACGCCGACCGCGACAAGATCCGCAAGCGGATCGACGAGGCCCTGGCCGACGAGTCCAAGGTGCTGTGGCTCACCGACAAGACGGGCCGCGACATCGCGGTGCAGTCGACCAAGATCGCCTACGTCGAGCTGGGTGGGGCCGACGGCGAACGCCGCATCGGTTTCGGTGCGGCCTGACGGACCGGCCATCGGCTGGTGGCCATGAGCGGCACCGAGCCCGGGGCTGCTCGACCGCCGGCTGCTCTTCGTCACCGGCAAGGGCGGCGTCGGCAAGACGAGCATCGCGGCCGGACTGGCCCTGCTGTCGGCCCAGCGCGGCCGGCGCACCCTCGTCTGCGAGATCGACGCCAAGGGCGACCTGGCCGACTCCTTCGAGAGCGGGCCGACTGTCGTTCGACCCCCGCGAGCTGGCCCCGAACCTGCTGGGCATGGCGATGGACACCGAGGAGTCGCTGCGCGAGTACCTGCGACTGCAGCTGAAGGTGCCCGCTGCTCGGGCGCATCGGACCGGTGGCCCGCACCTTCGACTTCGTGGCCGACGCCGCCCCCGGGGTCAAGGAGATCCTCACCGTCGGCAAGCTCTGCCACGAGGTGCGCGAGCGCAACTACGACCTGATCGTGGTCGACGCCTCGGCCACCGGCCACGTCGTCGGCCAGCTCGCCGCCCCCCAGGCCATCAACGAGCTGGTCAAGGTCGGTCGTCGTGCGCGACCAGACGCGGTGGATGGTCGACATCCTGGCCGACCCGCGCACGACCGCGGCGGTCATCGTGACCGTCGCCCGAGGAGATGCCGGTCACCGAGACGCTCGAGCTGGCCGGCGGCTGCGCGGCCGAGACCGACGTGCACCTCGCCGCCGTGGTCGTCAACCGCGTGCTGCCCGAGCTGTTCGGGCGCGGCGAGGAGGAGGTGTTCGACCGCCTGCGCCAGCCGGCCGGCGGCGGGCGCTGACGGCCGCGCTCGTCGACGCGGCCGGGGTGCCCGACGCGCCGGCGAAGGCCGGCGGCTCGCGCCGCGGCGGCCGGGCGTCGACCGCGGCGGTGTCGTCCGAGGCGGTCGAGGCGCTGCTCGACGCCGCCCAGCTGGCGGTCACGCTGCGCCGCACGCGGGCCGAGCACCTCACCCGCCTGCGGGCCGAGCTCGATCCGACGGTGCCGCTTGTCTACGTGCCGTACCTGTTCACCCGCGCCCACGGCGTGCGGGCCACCCGGGCCGTGGCCGAGGCGCTCGCCGCCGAGATCGACGACTGACGATGCCCCGATCCAGCCCGTCCCGCCGCGGGGCCAAGTCCGACGAGGCCGTCGGCACGCTCGAGCAGCTGCTGGCCGTCCAAGGAGATCGTCGTCACCTGCGGGTCGGGCGGCGTGGGCAAGACGACCACGGCGGCCGCCGCTGGCCGCCATGGCCGCCGGCCCACCTCGGCGGCAAGGTGCTCGTGGTCACGGTCGACCCGGCCCGTCGCCTGGCCACCGCGCTCGGCCTCGAGCAGTTCGGCAACGTCGAGACGCGGGTGCCCGACGAGCTGTTCGTCGCAGGCCGGCGTCGAGCCCCGAGGCGAGCTGTGGGCGGCGATGCTCGACACCAAGCAGTCGTGGGACGACCTCGTTCGCAGCCCACGCCCCCGACGACGAGACCCGCGACGCCATCCTGGCCAACCCGCTCTACCAGAACATCACCGGCAAGTTCGTGCAGAGCCACGACTACATCGCCATGGAGCGGCTGTACGAGATCCACTCGTCGGGTCGCTACGACCTGATCGTCGTGGACACGCCGCCCACCCGCAACGCCCTCGACTTCCTCGAGGCCCCCGAGCGCATGGCCGACTTCTTCAGCAGCCGGCTGCTGCGCTGGCTCATCGCGCCCTACCGGTCGCGCCTCTACAACGCGGCGTCGCGGCCCTTCTACTCGATCGCCGACCGCATCCTCGGCTCGCAGTTCCTCGGCGACATCGCCGAGTTCTTCATCCTCTTCCAGACGATGTACGACGGCTTCGTCGAGCGGGCCCAGGCCGTCACCCGGCACCCTCGAGGACCGTCGCACGACCTTCGTGGTGGTCACCACGCTGGAGCCGGCGCCGGTGCGCGAGGCCGACTTCTTCATCGACGCGCTGGGCGAGCGCGGCTTCGACCTCGGCGCGGTCGTGCTCAACAAGGTGCTGCCGTCGCTACCTGCTCGACCGGGGCGCCACCGCCGCGGCCCGCCTGGTGGTGGCCGACGCCGAGGCATCGTGGCCGCCGCCGATCGCCGGCGCCGGCCGGGGCGCGCTGGCCGACGAGGCGATGGTGGCGCGGGTGCTGCGCGAGGTCGGCGAGAGCTTCCTCAACTACCGGGTGCTGGCCACGCGCGAGGCCGAGCAGCGCGCCGAGCTGTCGCGCAAGCCCGAGCTGGTGGCCAGCGTCCCGTACTTCGACGCGGACATCCACGACCTGGCCGGGCTGCTGCGGCTGGGCGAGCAGATCTGGCGCTGAGCCGAGCGACGGGGACGACGATCCCGGGCGAGGATCCGACGGCGCCGACGCCTGAGAGACTGGGTGCATGGCCAGCCTCGCCGAGTTCGCCCGCGAGCACACCCGGCTCGACGCGCGCCGAGGTCGACCAGCTCCAGCGGCTGGTCGCGTCGTGGGGCCTGCTGGCCGACCTCTGCTTCGCCGACCTCCTGCTGTTCGCCGAGGTCGACGCCGACCGCGTCCGGCTGACGACGACCAGCGCCGGCCGACGACGAGCTGGTCGTGCTCGGCCAGATGCGTCCGCTGACCAACCAGACGCTCTACCGCAGCGACTGGGTGGGCAACGTGGTGCCGGCCGACGAGCGGCCGCTGGTGGCCCGGTCGCTCGGCGCTCGGCGAGATCATCGACGGCGAGGTGACCAGCCAGGCGCTCAAGGAGCGCGTGCGCGCGCTGTGCATCCCGGTGCGCTGGCAGGGCCGCACCATCGCCGTGCTCAACCGCGAGTCGGCGCCGTCGGTGCGCCACCCCGGCGAGCTCGAGCGCACCTACGTCGAGGTGTTCAACCGCTTCGCCCGCATGATCGCCGCCGGCGAGTTCCCCTTCGCCAGCGAGGAGGGCCTGATCGAGGAGGCGCCCCGCGTCGGTGACGGCGTGATCCTGCTCGACGGGGCGGGCCGGGTCGAGTACGCCTCGCCGAACGCGGTGTCGGCCCTGCACCGCATCGGCGTGCACGCCAACACCGAGGGCATGCGCCTCGGCGAGCTCGGGCCTCGAGGAGACCGTGGTGCGCACCGCCTTCTCGCTGGCCGTGCCCGACACCGAGGAGATCGAGCGCGGGCCCGCAGGTCACCGTGCTGCTGCGCTGCATCCCGCTGCTCGAGCACGGGCGGGTCACCGGCGCGGTCGTGCTGCTGCGCGACATCTCCGAGCTGCGTCGGCGTGACCGCCTGCTGGTCTCGAAGGACGCCACCATCCGCGAGATCCACCATCGGGTGAAGAACAACCTGCAGACGATCTCGTCGCTGCTGCGCCTGCAGGGTCGGCGCCTGTCGTCGCCCGAGGCCAAGGCGGCCATCGAGGAGTCGGTGCGGCGCATCCGCTCGATCGCGCTCGTGCACGAGATCCTGTCGCACGAGGCCGGCGACGACGTCCCCTTCGTCGACATCGCCCGTCCGCTGGTGCGCATGGTGGAAGAAGGGCTGCTCTCGCCCGAGCAGCCGATCGAGATCAAGATCACCGGCGACGCCGGCAACCTGCCCGCCACCATCGCCACGCCCGCTGGCGGTCGTGCTCAACGAGCTGCTGCAGAACGTGGTCGACCACGCCTATCCCGGTCGACGAGCGACGCCGGTCCGGCGACGGCTGCCGACCGGACCGACGGCGCAGCCGCGGCCACGTGCTGCTCGAGCTCGACAACGACGGCCACGAGCTGCGGGTCGCAGGTCACCGACGACGGCGTCGGGCTGCCGCCGGCGACTTCTCCGCTCGACGCCGTCACCGGCCTCGGCCTGTCGATCGTGCGCACGCTGGTGACCACCGAGCTGGGCGGCACCATCGAGTTCGGCGCCGCCGGCGGAGAGCCGGCCGTGGCCCGGGCACGCGCGTCGAGCTGCGGGTGCCGCTCGGCCCCGACGCCGATCCGACGAGCTCGACCTCGCCGAGCCGGGCGACGGCAGCGACTCGGCGATCCGGAGTCGCCGATCGGCTCCGACGCGCAACGGCCCCCCGAGCGGAGGGTCGGTGAGGTCGGGCGGATCGGGGTCAGGCGGAGGCGCGGCGGCGGGCGGCCGCCCACTGGCGGCGCAGCTTGCGGCGCTCCTCCTCGGAGGTGCCGCCCCAGACGCCCGAGTCCTGGTTGGTCGTGAGCGCGAACTCGAGGCACGGAGCCTTGGCCTCGCACTGGTCGCACACGGCCTTGGCCGCCGCGATCTGGTCGATGGCCGGCCCGGTGGTGCCGACCGGGAAGAACAGGTCGGGATCGGTGTCGCGGCAGGCCGCGACATCGCGCCACATCGTCTGGATCGACGGACAGGGAAAGAGCGTCAGCAGAGGTGAGGGCCACAGTGCCTCCACGAGTCGGGCCTCACGAGCGACCGCGAGGGCCGATCGTGAAGCGAATCACATGCCACCGCGTCGGAGAAGAGAGAGCGTGTGGCTGGGACGTAGAGAACGTAACGGTCGCGGGTCCTGGTTTCAAGGGCCTACCGGGGCAGTTTTGGCTATGACACTTGTCTCGTTGCGCCCGATCGAAAGCCATGGGCCGCACCGGTCGTCGAATCAGACCGACGGAGCGTGATGTGAGCACCGCGGATCGTGGCAGTCCGGCGTACGAGCCGCTCGTCATCGCCCACCGCGGCGCGTCGGCCGCCCGGCCCGAGAACACGGTCGAGGCCTTCCGCCACGCGCGCCGAGCTCGGGGCCGACTGGGTCGAGCTCGACGTCCGCGCGCACCGCGGACGGGGCGCTGGTCGTCCACCACGACGCCCGGCTGCCCGACGGTCGGGCCATCGTCGAGCTCGATCGCGGGCGAGCTGCCGGCCGTCGGTCGCCACCCTCGACCAGGCCCTCGACGCCTGTGCGGGCATGGGCGTCAACGTCGAGATCAAGAACGATCCGGCCGATCCCGACCTGCCAGCTGGCTCGGCGACCGCGGCGCGGCCGACGTCGAGCGCGCAGCGATCGGCCCGCGCTCGAGCGGCCTCCGGCGGCCACCGGTTCGATCAGCTGCTGGTGAGCTCGTTCGACCCCGCGAGCCTCGCGGCTCGTCCGCGACCTCGAGCCGCGCCTGGCCACGGCCGCGCTCGGCTTCGACGTCGGCTCGCCGCCCGATGGGTGTCCGAGCCGCGGCCGCCGGCCACGTGGCGGTCAACCCGTGGGATCCGCTGGTCGACGCCGCGCTCGTCGGCGCGGCCCACGCGGAGGGCCTGGCCGTCTACCTCGTGGACGGTCGACGACCCGGCCCGGATGGCCGAGCTGGTCGGGCTCGGCGTCGACGGCATCATCACCAACGTCCCCGACGTCGCGCGTGACCTGATCGACGCGTCCTGACGCGGCGCAGCGAGCCGCTCGCGAGGTGGCACCCGGATGGCGAAGCGCTCGAAGGGAGGCTTGCCGACCGGAGAGCCAATGTTACGGAGGACTAGGGCCAGCGCGCCCGGCTCGTGGCGGAACTCGAGCTCGGTGACCTCGCCGAGGTAGTCGCCGTCGACCTGGTACGGGAACGGGCCGTAGCCCTCGACGGACAGCGCGGCCAGATCGGTGCGGTAGTCGACCGACCGGCTGCCGCGCAGATGGTCGCCGCTGGCCAGGGCGGACAGGCCGAGGCTGACGATGGTGGTGAGCTCGAGCGAGCGGACCGACATCATGGTCAGGCCCGTGTCGAGGTTGGTCTCGGGCGCGAGGTTGAGCGGCCGCGTGCCGAGGTAGGTGTACGGGTTCGTGTTGAGGCAGATGCCGAAGTAGACGTCGTCGACCACGACGCCGGTCGGGCACGTGGACCGAGAACCGCGGTCGGCTGTGGTCGTAGTGGCGGAACCAGGTCTCGAACGCCGAGAACAGGAAGAGCGGGTGGCTGGCGTAGCGCTTGAGCGCCGCTCGGCGCTCGACCTGGGCGACGATGGCGGCGTCGAAGCCCATGCCCGCGTGGAAGAGGAAGTAGCGGCCGTTCACCGAGCCCAGCCCGACCCGGCGGACCGAGCCGCGGGCCAGTGCCTCGAGCAGCACGCCGGTGGCCTCGATGGGGTCGTCGGGCAGGCCGAGGCTGCGGGCGAACACGTTGGTCGAGCCACCCGGCAGCGCGGCCAGGGCGGTGTCGGTGCCGGCCAGGCCGTTGGCCGCCTCGTTGAGCGTGCCGTCGCCGCCGAGCACGACGACCACGTCGACCCCGTCGGCCGCCGCTCCCTGCGCCAGGCGGGTGGCGTGGCCCCGGCGGCTGGTCTCGGCGAGGGTCACGTCGTGGTCGGCCGAGAGCGCCTTCTGGATCACGACACGACCGCGGGCCGTCACCGACGAGGCCGACGAGTTCACCAGCAGCAGCACCTTCACAGTGCGTGAGACGGTAGCAGCGCGCCGATTTGGTCGGACCCGACGCCACGGCCGAGAATGCACGCCATGAACGTCGTCGTCTGCGTCAAGCAGATCCCGGACCCGGCCGACCCGGGTGCGTTGGATCCCTCAACCAAGACCCTCGTCCGGAGCGGCAAGCTCATCCTCGACGAGTCCGACTCCTACGGCGTCGAGATGGCGCTGCAGCTGGTCGACACGGCCGGCGGCGGCGAGGTCACCCTCGTCTCGATGGTGCCCGAACAGCGAGACCAGCGGCCTGCGCACCGCGCTGGCCATGGGGGCGGCCAAGGCCATCCTCGTCAGCGATCCGGCCCTGGCCGGCAGCGACGCGCTCGGCACGGCCAAGGTGCTGGCCGCGGCCATCGAGCGGGTCGAGGGCGCCGACCTGGTCCTCACCGCCACCGAGTCGAGCGACGGCTACACCGGCACCGTGCCCGAGCAGATCGCCGAGCTGCTCGACCGCCCGTCGGTCACCTTCGCCAAGTCGATCGACGTCGACGGGTCGACCGTCAAGATCCAGCGCCAGACCGAGGCCGGCTACGACGACGTCGAGTGCCCGCTGCCCGCCGTGGTGTCGGTCACCGCCGGCGTGGTCGAGCCCCGCTACCCCTCCTTCAAGGGGATCATGGCCGCCAAGTCCAAGCCGGTCGACGAGGTCACCGTCGCCGACCTCGGCCTCGACGCCGCGCAGGTCGGTTGGGCCGGCGCCGGCCAGGAGATCACGTCCATCGCAGCGGCCGAGGCGCGCCAGGCCGGCGAGATCGTCGAGGACGACGGCACGGAGCCGAGAAGATCGTCGCCTTCCTCGACAACCTCAAGGTCATCTAGGAGCCACCTGACATGACGCTTTCCAAGATCTGGGTCTTCGCCGAGGCGGCCGACGGCAAGGTGTCGTCGACCACCCTCGAGATCCTGACCAAGGCCCGCGAGCTGGCCGACACGGTCGAGGCCGTCTACGCTCGGCGGCGACGCCGATGCGGTCGCCGGCGCCCTCGGCGCCCACGGCGCCACCACCGTGCACGCCACCGGCGACCTCGGCGGGGCGCTGCCGGGTGCGCCCGTCGCCGCCGCGCATCGCCGACGCCGTCGGCGGCGGCCGCGCCCGACGCCATCCTGTTCGGCACCTCCTACGCGGCGCGCGACGTCGTCGGTCGGCTGTCGGTCAAGCTCGACCGCACCGTGCTCACCAACGGCGTCGACCTCGCCCTCGACGGCGACGCGCTGGCGGTCACCGAGCCGGTGTTCGGTGGCACGCACCAACGTGGTCACCAAGTTCACCGGCGCGGGCCCGGCCCTGGTGCTCATCCGGCCGAAGTCGTTCGCGGCCGAGGAGAGCGGTGGCGGCCCGGCCGCCGGTCGCGTCGCTGGCCGTGCCCGACGTCGGCGCGTCGGCCGGCGCCACGCATCACCGAGCGCCACGTCGAGGAGCGCGAGGGTCCCCAGCTCGAGGACGCCGCCATCGTCGTGTCCGGCGGACGTGGCCTGGGCGAGGCCGAGAAGTACTCGATGATCGAGCAGCTGGCCAAGCTGCTGCGGCGCCGCGCCCGGTGCCTCGCGTGCCATCGTCGACGCCGGCTGGGTGCCCTACTCGCACCAGGTCGGCCAGACCGGCAAGGTCGTCAAGCCGACGGTCTACATCGCCGCCGGCATCTCGGGCGCCACCCAGCACATGGTGGGCATGAAGGGCTCGAAGAACATCATCGCCATCAACAAGGACGCGGAGGCCCCGATCTTCTCGATCAGCGACCTCGGCATCGTGGGCGACGTCAACAAGGTCCTGCCCGCTCTCATCGAGCCGCTCCAGGCCCGAGCCTGAGCACGTTCGGCCACCGAAGCGGGGGAGATCGTGCCCGACCGGTTGCGGATGGCGAATCCGATCCGGTCGCGCCGACTGATCTGGTCCAACTGGGCGCGCAACCAGTCGTGCGCGCCCGGTGGCCCTCCACCGGCCGCGCGCCGAGGACGAGCTCGTGGCGGTGGTCGAGCGGGCCGCCGCGGCGGGCCGCCACGTCAAGGTGGTGGGCGCCGGCCACTCGTTCACGCCGCTCGTGTGCACCGACGGCGACCTGGTCGACCTCGGTGACTACGCGGCGGTGCTCGTCGGTCGATCCGGTGGCCGGCACCGCCACGGTCGAGGCGGGCATCCCGCTGACCCGGCTCAGCACCGAGCTGGCCCGCCACGGGCTGGCGCTCGAGAACCTCGGCGACATCGCCTACCAGTCGATCGCCGGCGCCACCTCCACCGCCACCCACGGCACCGGGCTGCGCTTCGGCAACCTGTCGAGCCGCATCGTCGGGATGCGCCTCGTCACCGGCGACGGCTCGGTGATCGAGGCCGACGCCGACCACCAGCCCGAGGTGCTCGACGTGGCCCGGGTCGGGGTCGGTGCGCTCGGGCATCCTCTCGACGGTGACGGTGCAGTGCGTGCCCGCGTTCAACCTGCACGCCGTCGAGCAGGTCGAGCTGGTCGACGAGGTGCTCGAGCGGCTGGGAGGACGAGATCGCCGGCAACGACCACTTCGAGTTCTTCTGGGTGCCGGGCACGCGGTGGGCGCTGACCAAGCGCAACCGTCGCACCGACGAGCCCGTGCGCGCCGCGGCCGCGGTGGCGCGCCCTGCGCGACGACTACCTGCTCACGCAACATCGCCTTCGACCTGACCTGTCGGATCGGCCGGCGGCGTCCCGACCTCATCCCACGGGTCGCCAAGCTGGTGCCGAGCACGGGCCGGGCCGAGTACACGGCGCCGAGCTACTCGGTGTTCGCCAGTCCCCGGCTCGTGCGCTTCTACGAGATGGAGTACGCCATCCGCGCGCGAGCACCTGGTCGAGGCGCTCAACCGCGTGCGTGCCCTCGTGCGCGACCTCGGCGTCCCGATCAGCTTCCCGGTCGAGGTGCGCGTGGTGGCCGCCGACGACATCCCGCTGAGCACCGCGCACGGGCGCGAGACCGCCTACATCGCGGTGCACGTGTACCAGGGCACGTCCTACGACCAGTACTTCCAGGGCGTCGAGCACATCATGGACGACTACGGCGGCCGGCCCCACTGGGGCAAGCTGCACTTCCAGTCGGCCGCCACGCTGGCGCCGCGCTACCCGCGCTGGGACGACTTCCAGGCGCTCCGTGCCCGCCTCGATCCCGACGGTCGCTTCACCAACCCCTACCTCGACCGCATCCTCGGCCCCATCGGCGGCTGACGACCCCCTCGCGAACTGGGTGCGAAAACGCGCGAAAACGCCACGCAAAGACGCCCGGTTTCACGGTGGGTCAGACGAGGGGCCAGGGGTAGCGGCGGCCGCTGTGGTCGACGGGGAAGCAGCCGTCGCGGACGAGGGCCCGGGCCCGGGTGAGCAGGGCGTCGCGCTCGAAGGGGTCGAGCAGTCCGACCAGGGGTGGGGTGAGGCCCGTCGTCGAGCAGGCGGTCGACGTCGTCGACGATGGCCGGCGGGGATGGGTTCGCCGCCGAACTCCCAGATCACGGTGCGCAGCTTGAACTCGTGGTGGAAGCTGAGCCCGTTGTCGATGGCGTAGATCTGGCCGTCCTCGCCGAGCAGGCAGTGCCCGCTCTTGCGGTCGGTGTTGTTGGCCAGCAGGTCGAAGGCGCAGATCGTGCGCAGACGGTCGTGGTGCTGCTCGTCCTCGTACAGCGTGAAGTAGTGCTGCTCGAAGTCGGCCGGCACGAACAGCTGCAGTGAGCCCTCGCCGAGCGGTCCCTCGCTGCGCAGCACGGTCAGCGGCACGATGTCCCAGCCGAGCGCCTCGCTCAGCTCGTAGGCGGCGACCTCGCGCTTGAACAGGCCGTCGGGGAAGTCCCACAGCGGCCGCTCGCCCCGGCGCGGCTTGTAGACCGCGTCGACCGACTCGCCTCGAGCGTCGGCCGCGGCGAGATAGGTGCCGTTCGAGCTCCACGGCATGCGTCCCTTGATGGTCAGCTCGCCGCGGAGCAGCAGGTCCAGCGGGGCGGGGCGATCGCTCACGACCCGGCGACCGGGCGACGAGGGTGCACCGGCGTCAGTTGAGCCGGGGGCAGGCGTGCCCGTCGGGATCGATGGGGCGGCCGCACAGCGGGCAGATCGGGCGTCCGGACAGCCACCAGCTCGGCCGCCCGGCGGATGAACGACGAGACCTGGTCGCGGGTGAGCCGGAAGCGGGCGGTGGCGGTGTCGACGTCGTCGGGGTCGAGCAGCGGATCGGAGCCCGGATCGTCGTCGTCCTCGTCGTCGACGACGACCTCGATCAGCTCCTCGGCGACCAGCAGGATGCGATCGGTCGCCTCCTCGTAGGCCACCGCCAGCGAGCCGACCACCCACTCGGCGAGGACCGGCTCGATCAGGTCGACCCGCGGTGGTTCGTCCTCGGCGTCGGGCAGGTCGGCCAGGATGCCGGCCAGGTACTCGGCCAGCGCCGCCACCTGCTGCTTCTCGAGCCGCAGCGTGGCCACCGAGCCGGCCTGCGCGGCCTGCAGGTAGAAGACGCGGTGGCCCGGGCTCGCCGACCGTGCCGGTGGTGAAGTGGTCGGGCGTCGTCGAAGTCGAACGACGTGCTCATGGTCGGCCGGCTCACGACAGACCCAACGTGGTGAGGTCGTCGCCGGTCGAGTTGGCGGTCAGCACGACCGGTCCGCCCGTGCTGTACCAGACCGACGCTGACCGAGCACGGCGACACCACGATGCGCTGGAACAGGTCGAGGTGGGTGCCGAGGGCGTCGGCCAGCGCGGCCTTGATCGGGTCGGCGTGGGACACGGCCACGATCGTCTCGCCGCGGTGGCGCGGCCGCCAGGCGCGGCCAGCGTCGAGGTGATCCGGGTCTGCATCTCGACGAACGACTCGCCGCCGGGGAAGCGGAAGCCGCTCGGGTAGCGCTGCACCGTGCGCCACTCGGGCAGTTGCGGGCCAGCTCCTTGAGCGCCCGCACCGGTCCACTCGCCGAAGTCGCACTCGAGCAGGCCGCGCTCGGCCCGCACGCGCAGGCCGAGGGCGCGTGGCGATGGGTGCGGCCGTCTCCCGGGTGCGCTCGAGCGGCGACGCGTAGACGGCCGTCACCTTGTCGAGCTCGGCGATGCGCGGCCGCGGCCGTCGGCCTGCTCGCGACCCTTGTCGGCCAGGTGGAGGCCCGTGCGCCCGCCCCGGCAGGGTCGTGCCGGTCGACGGGGTCTGGCCGTGGCGCACCAGCAGGACGGTGGTGGGCGGGGGCGGCTTCGGCTTGGTGGCTCGGGGCATCGTGGCTCGACCGCGTGGCCGGGAACGAGGGCGAGGATCTCCGGGCACGGAGAGGCCAGTCCAACCTACCCGTAACCTGCGGAGATGGATCCCCTGGCCGCGCTCGACCGCGAGATCGTGGCGTGCCGCGCCTGCCCCCGGCTGGTGGCGTGGCGCGAGGAGGTGGCGATCACCAAGCGGGCCGCCTACGCGACGAGGAGTACTGGGGACGACCGGTGCCCGGCTTCGGCGATCCGGCCGCCGAGCTGGTCGTCGTCGGGTCTGGCACCGGCGGCGCACGGCGCCAACCGCACCGGTCGCATGTTCACCGGCGACCGGTCGGGTGAGTGGCTCTACCGGGCGCTGTGGCGGGCCGGCTACGCCAACCAGGCCCGAGCAGCCGGCCGCGACGACGGGCTGGCGCTCACCGGCGCCTACATCACCGCTCCGGTGCGGTGCGCGCCGCCGGCCAACAAGCCGACCCCGAGCGAGCGCGATCGCTGCCGGCCGTTCTTCGAGCGCGAGCTGGCCCTGCTCACCGGCGGCCCGGGTGTACCTCGCGCTCGGCCAGTTCGGCTACCAGGCGGTGGCCGGCGTGCTCGGGGTCCGGCCCCGGCCCGGCGTTCGCCCACGGGCTCGAGGTGGCGCTGGCCCCGCGCCGGACGGCACCCACGGACGCTGCTCTGCTCGTACCACGTGAGCCAGCAGAACACCTTCACGGGACGGCTCACCGAGGCGATGCTCGACGCCGTGTTCGCCCGGGCCCGCCGCTCGCCGGTGGGACGACGTCCGCACGTCGCGCCGGGCGCTTCCCTGACCGCGGCCTCGTCGCCGGCCCGGATCGCGTCCGGGGGCCGTACGGCCCAGGCTCGACCCGTGGGCTCTGGGGCCTGCGGCCCACCGCGCCCGCTCCGACTCGGGGCGTCCGGCTCATTTGGCTCTCATTTGGGTCGTCGGCCTCATTCGCGGTCGGCCCCACATCCCGATGATGCCCCTATGCGAGCGAGCATCCGCCGCATCGATCTCACGCAATCGCCCGCCTCGGTCGACGCCTGGCCGTCGATCGACTGGCTGACCGACGGTGCCGATCGAGCGGGGTGCGAACGACTCGACGGCCACCGGTCCGCACGGTCGGGGTGGCCTGTGGGCCGCCATGGCCAGCGCCGTGGCTCGGGCCCGCGAGGCGTCGACCGGCACGGCCAACCAGGCCGACCGCGGCGACGGGTCCGACCAGGCCGAGGTCATCGACCTCGTGGCCGAGGCGCCGCACCTGGCGTACCTGGCCCGCGTGGCCTGCAACGCCGATCGCTCCGAGGACGAGCTCGCCGACGTGATCGACTTCGACGAGCTCCGCGCCCGCGACCTGCGCTGACGCCCGGCCCGTTCGGGCCGGATGGTGATCGCGAGGGCTCGACGGCTACCGTGGCGCCCGTCCAGTTTCGCGCCCTGCATCTCCCCCGAGGCCCTTTTCGCCATGCTCCGCACGATCACCCGTTCCCGTCCGCGCCGGCGTGCGCCCCTGCTCGTCGCGGCCATGGCCGCCCTGATGCTGCTGGCCACCGCCTGCCATCAGGACAACACGCCCCAGTCCTACGGGTCGATCACGAAGGACAACTTCGTGCAGGGTTGCATCGGCGGCAGCACCAGCACGACCCTCGCCTCGCAGACGCTGTGCGAGTGCCTCTACACGCAGATGACGGCCATCGTCCCGGCGTCCAACGACGCCCGACAAGGCCGACCCGAAGAAGTACGCCAACTACACCGGTCCCAACTTCCAGCAGCTCAACAGCGAGCTGAAGACCGACCCGAACAAGGTGCCCACGACCGTCCAGGAAGCCTGGGCCCAGAACTGCGACGGCTACGAGGGCACCACCACGTCGATCGCGGGGTCGACCGGCGGTCCGACCACCACCAAGGCGTAGTCAGGGTCAGGCTGACGCCTTGACCTGCCTCACGGGTCAGGCAGATGCCTTGACCTTGGGGTCCGGGAGGCCGACCCGACGGCTCGGCCCACTCGGGCCAGCGGGCGCGGCTCTTCTCGGCCAGCTTGCGCATCAGGGCGATGGCGGCCGGGTCCTCGTCGGCCGGGCGGGCGATGATCGACCCGTCGGCGATCATCCGGGAGATGATCTCGCGCCCGAGCTCGGTGCGCACCAGGGTGAGGGTCCAGTCGTTGTCCTTGCCGATGCCGCCGGTCGAGATGTCGGCGTGCTCGGCGGCGAAGTCGGGGCAGTGGGTGCAGCCCTCACGGGTCCAGGCGTGGCACTCCTTGAGGTTGATCTCGTGGAACGCGCCGTCGCGCATCCAGATCTGGAAGACGCCCTTGATGTTCATCTTGACCATGTCCTGCTTGGCCAGCCCGTACTTGGCCTCGAACAGCTCCTCGAAGATGGCGTCGTCGAAGGTCTTCGAGCACAGCAGGCCGATGTTGAAGACGATGGGCTTGCTGATCTTGCCGATCTTGCGGTGCCACATCACCGGCGGCACCGACGACTGGCAGCTCATGCCGACCAGCGCCAGCTTCGTCGAAGCCCGCGGTCGAGGGCCTCGTCGAGCGCGAGCGTGTTGGCCGAGTAGGTGTAGCGGCTGCCGGCCGAGGCCAGCACCTCGTCCCGGTTGGCGGCCACGCCGGGCTTGGCCTTCCAGTCGCCGGCCGCGCCGTCGAGGAACGACGTGAGTGCGGCGTCGATGTAGCCCTCGTCCATGGCCCAGATCAGGATGGCCGAGACCAGCCCGCCGTCCTGTCCCATCCGGTGGACCATGTCGTCGCTGGCCCGGGTGAGCAGGATGTCGTCGTAGATGCCGGCCACCTCGTCGGGCTGGCGCTCACGGTCGAAGAGGTGCTCGTCGGCCTCGGGCTCCCACTTGCGGAACCGCGGGCAGGCCCGCGTGCACGAGGTGCACCCCTTGATGCCGTGTCCGCAATCGCCCGGGCCCAGCTCGTCTTCGAGGTGGAACGGTCGTGTAGCCACCCTGCTCGTGGTCGTAGCCGATGACGTCGTGGGGGCAGGCGATCACGCAACCCGCGCACCCCGTGCAGAGGCCGCTGGTGATGACCTCCTCGTAGAGCTCCTTCCACTGGAACGTCCATCGCTCGGCCATGGCGGCAGCCTAGAGGTCATCCCTATCTGTGCGAACCGACACGCTCAGACTCCGACGGTCTGACAGCCGAGCGGGGTGTTGGCGTTGCCGGCGTCGACGTTGATGGCGTACGCGCACACGAGGTGGGTGCCCGTGGCGGCGGCCAGCGAGTCGGTGAACCCGTGGTCGGACCCGTACAGGGGGAACGTGGCGCCGACATCGGGCCGGTTCACGCCGGCGGTGACGCCCGTGACGAAGTGCCCGTCGAGGTAGAGGTTCACGGTGATGGGCCCGGCGACGTCGGGGTCGATGGCCCAGCCCGAGGCGACGATGGATCCCGGCAGGCCGACGACCGAATCGAGGTGCCCGAACGGGTTGCCCCCCACGGGGACGGTGCGACACCCGAGCGGCGTGTTGACGGTGCCGGCGTCGACGTTGATGGCGTACGCGCAGACGACGTGGGTGCCTGCGGTGGTGGCGAGCGAGTCGGCGAACCCGTGGAGGCGCCCGTAGATGCCGTACTTGGCGTCGAGGTCGGGTCGTGACACGTCGGCGGTGACGCCGGTGGTGAAGAGGCCGTCGACATAGAGGTTCACGGTGATGGACGAGGCGGTGTCGGGGTCGATGGCCCAGCCGGACACGGAGATGGCGTCCGGGCCGGCGACCGCAGGTTCGAAGCTGCCGAACGGGTTGCCGCCGATGGCGTCGGTACGACAGCCGAGCGGCGTGTTGACGGTGCCGGCGTCGACGTTGATGGCGTACGCGCAGACGACGTGGGTGCCTGCGGTGGTGGCGAGCGACGCGGTGAACCCGTGAGCGCGTCCGAAGGTGGGATGGACGAGGCCGACGTCGGGTCGGTCGACGTTGGCCGTGAGGCCCGTGGTGAAGTGCCCGTCGACATAGAGGTTCACGGTGATGGGCGCGGCGGTGTCGGGGTCGATGGCCCAGCCCGACACCGCGATGGTGTCGGGGCCGGCGACCGCAGCATCGAGGTTGCCGAACGGGTTGCCGCCGACCGGGACGGTGCGGCAGCCGAGCGCGGTGTTGGTGTTGCCCACGCCGACGTTGAGGGCGTACGCGCACACGACGTGGGTGCCGACGGAGGTGGCGACGGTGGCCGAGAAGCCGTGGAAGCCTCCGTAGGCGGGGTAGGCGATCTGGATGTCGGGCCGGTCGATGTTGGCGGTGACGCCGGCGGTGAAGTGGCCGTCGACGTACACGTTCACGGTGACGGGCCCGGTGATGTCGGGGTCGATGGCCCAGCCCGTCATCGTGACCGAGTCGGGGCCGGCCATGGCCGTGTCGAGGTTTCCGAAGGGGTTCCCGGGCGGCAGGAGCGGGACCACCGCGCCCGACGGCCGCGCCAGGGCGGTCAGCGACAACGTGGTGAGCATGAGGAGGGAGGCGGCCGTGCACACGCTGCGCCGCAGTCGTCCCGCCACCGAGTGGTGTCCGTGTGTCATGCGGCGATGGTAGGTCCGCCCCGGCTCGAGCGGCCTGACCCGTCCGATCGGTCTGATCTCGGCGGAGCGGCGCGGTCTGACGAAGCGTCAGCAACTCGACCGCGTCGTGACCGATCAGTCAGGATGGAGGCATGGATCTGACCTACCCGCCCGCCGCCGAGGCCTTCCGCCTCGAGATCCGCGCCTGGCTCCGCGAGCACCTGCCCGAGGGCTGGTTCGAGCCCGGCTTCGTCCTGTCGGGCGAGGCCAAGGCCCAGTTCCAGAAGGAGTGGACCCAGACCTTGTTCGAGGGCGGTTGGATCTGCGCGACCTGGCCGACCGAGTACGGGGGCAAGGGCCTGTCGACCATGGAGGCGGTCGTGCTCAACGAGGAGTTCGCCCGCGCCGGCGCGCCCCTGCGGGCCGACTTCTTCGGCGACACGCTCGTCGGTCCGACCATCCTGCAGTGGGGCACCGAAGAGCAGAAGAAGTTCTTCCTGCCCAGGATCCTGTCGGGAGAGATCGCCTGGTGCCAGGGCTTCAGCGAGCCCGACGCCGGCTCCGACCTGGCCGGCCTGTCGACGCGCGCCACGCTCGACGGTGACGAGTGGGTCATCAACGGCCAGAAGATCTGGACGACCCAGGGCTTCGTGGCCGACTACATCTTCGTGCTCTGTCGCACCGACCCCAACGTGTCCAAGCACGCCGGCATCTCGTACCTGCTCTGCCCGATGAAGCAGCCGGGCATCGAGGTCCGCCCCATCCAGCAGATCGACGGCGCGGCCGAGTTCGCCGAGGTGTTCTTCACCGACGCGCGGTGCCCCAAGGCCAACGTCGTCGGCGGCGTCAACAACGGCTGGAAGGTGGCGATGACCACGCTCGGCTTCGAGCGGGGCACCTCGGCCACCACCGGGCACCGCCGATTCGAGAAGGAGCTCGAGGCGATCATCGACAAGGCGCGCGAGACGGGTCGCAACACCGATCCGCTCGTGCGCCAGGACATCGCCCGGGCGTGGTCGAAGGTGCAGATCATGCGCATCAACGGCCTGCGGACGCTGACCTCGGTCGTGCAGGACAAGAAGGACCTGGGCGTGGCCGCCCTGGGCGCCACCAACAAGATGTTCTGGAGCGAGTACCACCAGCACGTGATGAACCTGGCCGTCGACGTGCTCGGTCCCGCCGGCCAGGTGCTGACCGGCGATCCCGACCTCGAAGAGGCCGTCCCGGGCTACGGCGTCCGCCGCACCAACCCGAACTATCCGGCCTCGGTGGTGCAGTCCTCGTTCTTCTTCTCGCGGTCCGAGACGATCTGGGGCGGCACGTCGCAGATCCAGCGCAACATCGTGGGCGAGCGGGTCCTCGGCCTGCCCAAGGAGCCGAAGCCGGCGTAGCCGGCGTAGGCGACCCGGGGAACGGAGCCGAAGCCGGCGTAGCCGGCGTAGGCGACCCGGGGAGCGGAGCCGAAGCCGCGCGTAGGCGACGGCAGCGGGCGACCCGGGGAGCGGAGCCGAAGCCGGCGTAGCCGGCGTAGGCGACCCGGGGAGCGGAGCCGAAGCCCGCGTAGGCGTAGGCGAACGGTGTCAGCAGCCGAGGGCGCTCTGGTAGCCGTCGGTGTGGCCGGCGATGGCCTGGGTGGCGGTGGTGCGGAACACGTCGCCGGCGCCCCCGCCGGCATCGAGGGTGGCCATGCCCGGCCACTGCGGCACGCTGCGCAACGCATCGATCGCCTGCTGGCCCGCGGGCGTGCCTCGGGATGTGTCGAGCCGGGCGATCCACCCGCACTCGACGTGGCCGTAGACGTCGAAGCCGAGGTTGTAGGGCGTCGCGGCGCGATCGGCGGTGCGCAGCCCGGCGAGGTCGAATCCGGGCGGTACCGGAACGCCGGCGAGCAGCGCGTCGACGGCTGCCGGTCGGTGGGCGGCGTTCACCGACCCCGCCGGCAGCGAGGCGAGCCAGTCGGCGTGGTCGGTGTGGTGGACCGCGGCCAGGACGTCGAGGAAGGCCTGGGCGTCGGCGTAGCCCGACCCGTCGGCCTCCCACGAACGGCCTCCTTCGTCCCAGTCGGCGCGGAAGCGGCCTCCGGTCCCGTAGCTCATGATCTCGCCGGTCGTGCCGCGCACGGCCACCCGTTGGTAGCCACCGGGAAGCGTGCCGCTGACCTCGGTGCCGCCGGTCGTGATGCGTTCGCCCTGTGGGTAGAAGCTCAGCTGCAGGTCACGGCTGGTGCCCTGCTGCCACTGGTACTCGACGTAGTCGGGCTTGGACGGGTCCTGGCTGGGCTCGTCGAGGTAGTACGTCGAGGTCCAGCCGTCGAGCACCACGTGGGTCACGTCGGGGTCGACGTCGGTCGGGGACGCGGTGGTGGTGGACGATTCGCCGGCGCGCGGGCCGATCCCCGTCGACAGCTCGCGGCCACCTTCGTGGGTCAGCACGAACGCGGTCCCGGCGACCAGCGCCGCCGTGGTCACCAGGGCGACACCTCCGCGGTGTCGGCGCTGGCGCGCCCGAGCTCGCCGAGCGATCGTCGCTTCGGGTGGCGTGTCGATGGTCAGGAGCGCGACGCGCTGATCGAGCGCGCGTCGCAGTCGATCCTCCGCGGGGGCGGTTGGTTGGTTCATCGGTCGAGGTCCTCTCGGAGTTGGGCCATGGCTCGGTGGAGCAGCGACTTCACCGTGCCGGGTCGGGTGTTGAGCAGGTCGGCGATCTGGTCGACGCTCTGGTCCTCGTAGAAGCGCAGCACGACCGCGACTCGTTGCTTGGGCGGGAGCGCGGCCAGCAGGTCGTCGACGTGCTCGTGCGGCTCGAGGGTGTCCGGAGCGGTGCGCCTGAGGTGCAGCGTCTCGGCCACGCGTCGACGGCGGAGCGCGTCGCGGCATCCGTTCGTCACGCTCTGTCGGATGTAGGCGGCGGGCGCCTCGATCGACGACCAGCGCTGATAGGCGGCGACGAAGGCGTCCTGGGCGACCTCCTCGGCCTGGGCGCGGTCGCCGAGGAGCAGCACGGCGAGGCGCACCATCGCGGGGTACCGCTCCCGATAGACCTCGTTGAAGGTGCGCACCTCCACCGTGACCACGACCGGCTCGTCGTCCCGCGTCCCGGCTCCCTGCCCGGTCAGGTCTGGCGCCTCGGTGGTGCGGCGTTGGTCGGCGGGGGCGACCTGAAGGACCCGATCCCGCTTCGGCTGGGCCTCGATCGCTGGTCGCAGCATGCTCGGCACCCTCCCGCGGTCGTCCATATGCCTACTGAGACGAACGAGTCGACCCGATCGTTGCACGTGCCGCCCCCGACTCCGGCTCGGCCCTCGTGGCATGGGATCGCGTCACCGGGGGTGACCCTGTGGGCCGCGGTGGCGCCGCTAGCCTTCTATCCCTCATGGCTCCCTCTCGCTCATCGAGCGCGCTCGAAGACCCACCCCGTCGCGGCCCGGACGCGCTTCCGGCCGCGCGGCGCGGTCGTTCCTGGCGCCAGCGGGCCGTCCTCGTCACCGGCGTGGTCGTGGTCGGGGCCATCCTGGTCGCCGTGGCCGGCGTGGGCTACGCGCTGTGGCGGTTCAGCCAGCTGCGGACCGAGCACCTCAACCTGGCCAACCCGGCGGGCGGCGGCCCGCAGAACTACCTGATCGTCGGCTCGGACAGCCGAGCGATGATCAGCAAGAACGATCCCGACTACAACGTCTTCAACGGCGACAACCTGGCGCCCGGCGGGCAACGCTCGGACACGATCATGGTGCTGCGCATCGATCCCTCCAAGCGCACGGCCAAGCTGCTGTCGTTCCCCCGCGACCTCTGGATCCCCATCTACGGCACCGGCGGCAACCAGCGGATCAACACCGCGTTCAGCGATGGTCCGCAGCGGCTGATCAACACGATCGAGCAGGACTTCGGCGTCCCGATCAACCACTACATCGAGGTCAACTTCGACAGCTTCCGCGACGTCGTGAACGCGGTCGGCGGGGTCCCGATGTACTTCTCGACCCGCGTGCGCGACTCGAACTCGGGCCTCGACATCGAGAAGACCGGTTGCCAGGTGCTCAACGGCAACCAGGCGCTGTCGTTCGCCCGCTCGCGCGACCTGCAGTACTACGACACCGCGGTCGGCTACTGGAAGTACGACGGCACCGGCGACCTCGGTCGCATCACGCGTCAGCAGATCTTCATCCGCAAGGTCATCGACCGGGCCAAGGCCAAGGGCACGAGCCTCAACCTGCTGGCCACCAACGACCTGGTCCACAGCATCATCAAGAACCTCAAGGTGGACAGCAGCTTCAGCTTCGGCGACATGCTGTCGCTGCTCGGTGACTACAAGGCCTTCGACAGCAACAAGCTGCTGACCTACTCCTTGCCGACCAAGCCGACCTACACGGCCGGTGGCGCAGCGGTGCTCCTCCTCCAGGACGCGCCGGCCCAACCGATCCTCGACCTGTTCCGGGGCACCAGCTCGACCTCGAAGGTCAAGCCCAGCCAGATCACCCTCTCGGTCGAGAACGGTGGCGGGGTGTCGGGGGCCGCAGCCCGGTCGGGCACGGCGCTCGAGTCCTACGGGTTCACCGTGTCGAGCACCGGCAACGCGGCGGCGTCGTCGAGCCAGACCATGGTCTCCTACGGTTCGGGCGCCCAGGCCAAGGCCGAGACGGTCGCGGCCTACGTCACGGGCGGAGCCCAGCTCAACGAGGACACGACCCTGGCGCCGGGCAGCGTGCAGCTCGTGATCGGCACCGACTTCGAAGGCATCTCGCACGGCTCGTCGACGACGTCGGGCTCGTCGGGCTCGACGGGCAGCACCGCCGCCACGACGACGACCACCACCCCCATCGGCCTGGCGATCGGCAACCCGCCCAAGGGCGTGTCCTGCTGATCAGGCCGATGCCACGGCGGTGAGCAACGGCCGCCAGTCGGCCACCGGGCGCGTCGATGCGCCCGGCGCCTTGGCCGAGTCGTCCGCTCGGCGCAGCGCCACCAGCGCGGCCGCGTCGGCGCCCGCCGCGAAGTCTGCGATCTCGGCGGCAGCCATCGGGCCACCCTGCCCGATGAGGGTGAACGTGCTGTTCTCGCTGAGCCCACCCGCGTAGGCGGGGTCGACGGTCACCAGGTAGCGCTTGGCGTCGGTGTGGCCGGCCACCAGGGTGGCGACCCGGGCACCGAGGAGCGGCTCGACCAGCCGGGCCCCGGCTCGGGCGTGGTCGGGGCAGTGCGGATCGAGCGCGCTGGCCAGGTCGTGCACCAGCCCAGCCGCGATGAGCTCGGGGTCGTCGGGCGATGTCGTCGCGAGTCGTTCGGCGGTCTGCAGCAGGTGGGGGAGGGCGGCCACGACGTCCTGGGTGGGCTGTCCGTCGAGCGAGGCCAGCGCGTCGAGCAGCTCGTCGACGGACGCGAAGGGCGGTCGGGTCACCCGCTCACGATGCCATGCCCGCGTCCGCGGCGCTTCGGCTGGGCGATGAGCCTCGTGGGCGAAGAGCAATGAGACCGGCGATGAGCCAAGGGGGCGATGAGCCTCGTGGGCGAAGAGCCATGAGAAAGACGAGAATCACGCCGTGGCCTCCGAGACCCCCGATGCCTGGCTCGAGCTGTCCCTGCCGTGGCGCGACGCCTTCACGCTGGCGTGGGAGTCGTTTCGGGCCGGGAGCCCTGCGGTCGGCGCGGTCGTCACGGGTGCCGACGGCACGATCGTCGCCCGCGGTCGGAGCCGCCGGGCCGAGGCGGTCGCTCCGCCGGGTCAGCTGGCCGGGAGCCGGGTGGCGCACGCCGAGTTGAACGCGTTGGCCGGGCTTCCGCTCGCCGCGAGTGCCGACGTCGTCCTCTACACCACGCTCGAGCCGTGCTTCCTGTGCGCGGCCGCCACTGCGATGTCACGCGTGCCGCGGCTTCGCTTCGCCGGTCGCGACCCGGTGTGGGAGTTCGTCCGCCACATCGGCGAGATCGATCCTGTCCTCGGCGAGCGCTGGTACGCGCAGGAGGGGCCCCTCGACGGCCCGATCGGGGTCTGGGCCTCGCTGCTCCCGCTCGTCGACCGGTTGCAGCGCAACCCTTCCGGGTGGCGCGTCGAGGCGTTCGAGACCACGAGCCCGGGCTTGTGGGATCTCGCCCACCGGCTGCTCGAGCCCGGGCGGCTCGAGGCGCTGGGCGAGCAGTCACTCGACGCGGCCATCACCGTGCTCTGGCCCGACCTGCAGCGGGCCGCCGCCGACCACGGCTGACGACCGTGGTCCCCTCGACAGGATCACGACGGCCGACGCCACCACCCACGCATCGCCGATCGTCAGGCCGAGTCGTTGGAACAGTCCGTGGTGGGCGCCGAACGCGCTGAGCACGAGGCAGCCGGCGCAGGCCGCGCCGACCGCCATCGAGGTCCAGGCCGCCGCCGCGTGTCCGATCCGGGCCAGGTGGCGTGACGCCAACACCGGGGTGGCGGCCAGCGCCGCGTAGCCGATGCCCGCCATGGTGCCGTGCAGGCCGTCGGAGAACCAGCCGAGCGGTACCGCGGCCACGCCCAGGGTGGCCAGACCGCAGAGCGCCGCGGCCCAGTCGGCCCGACCCCCGACCGCCCGTCCGAGCGGGCGGGCGTAGAGGACCAGCCCGACCCCGAACACGACGAACCCGACGGTCATGGCGACCCGGGTGGGGGCCCCGATGGCCGCCAGCTCGCTGATGGCGTCGTGGCGCGGTGCGTAGCCCACCGTGGCCCGACCGCACGCGATCCACGCGGCCACGAACGCGACGGGCCCGACGATGCCGCCCCAGGTCATCCACCGCGATGTCATCCACCGCGGTGCCATCCCGCGAAGCCGCGCGCTCACGCCCGCTCAGAGGGAGGCGAGCTCGAGCAACCGGTTGCGCATGAGCACGTCGGGCCGCACCTCGGCGTTGTAGTAGGCCCACGCCCGCTCGCGGCGGTGCTGCAACAGGTCGGGGGCGTCGAGCAGGCGCTCGCAGGCATCGGCGCACCCTTCGGGGTCGGTGAACTCGGACACCTCGTCGCCGTCGACGAGGGTGCGGGGGATCTCGTAGGCGAGCGGCATCGTCACGACGGCCCGGGACGCGGCCATGCTCTCGGCCAGTTGCGCCTGGTTCGAGGCGAACAGCCCCGGTGTGGACACCACGATCGCGCACTGGCGGACCAGGTTGAGGTACGCGATCGGGTCGGCCGGCAGGTCGGTGACCTCGTCGGGGAAGTCCCGCCGCGCCTGGTGCCCCGGGCGGAGTCCGCCGCGGAACCGGTCGCCGAGTCGCCGGCGCAGGGTGCGGATGAGCTCGACCCGCTGATCGTTGGTGACGTCGCGGTGGTCGTGGGTGGACTGCGTCTTCGGCCACGTGCGCGTCTGCAGCAGCACGAGGGGCTGGGCCGGTTCGCTCGGTGGGGCCTCGAACTGGCTCATGAGCCGGGGGATCCCGGGGATGTTGACCATCGGCCGCCGCCTGACCCGGTCGAGATAGAGAGGTTGCAGCAACGGCCAGAGGGCCTGCTTGACCCGATCCCGAGGCGACTGCTCGCGGGTCTCGATGGGGGCGGCGGCCGTCGGCACCGAGCGGATGCTCTGGCCGATCATCAGCCCTTCGAGCCCGCTGCGGCAGCGGTAGCTCAGGCCGTAGGGACGCAGACGGGGGCGGAGGTCCTCAGGGGCGAGGTCACGGTCGAGGCTCCGCTTGAAGACCACGTCGGCCAGGCCCGGTCGGCCCCCCGAGGGCTCGGGTCCGTCGGCCAGGTCGATGCACACGCCCCACGTGCCGCCGGTGTCGTGATCGTGGACGTCGAGCCAGGGGGCCTGGCGGTGGGGCGGGATCGGGCGCGACGCGTTCGACACGTAGCGCAGGTCGACCTCGCCGCGCTGGGCCAGCAGGGTCAGGCCGGTGATGACGTGCCACGAGTGGATCCCCAACGGGTCGCTCGACAACCGGACCCGCCAGCGCGGGCTGTTCGATGTGGGCGACACTCAGCGATCCGTGGCGATGGTCTCGGTACCGATGGTCGGGCTCCGTGTCGGCTGAGGAGGAACGGGCACCATCGCCGGTCGCCCCCAGCTTTGCGATGGTCGCACGCACCATATCGGCGCCGCGCACGGTGCCCCCGACCGGGAGGGAGGATCGGGGAGCGCCCTCGGCAGGACTCGAACCTGCGCCACCGCCTCCGGAGGGCGGTGCTCTATCCGCTGAGCTACGAGGGCAAGGCGCACGAGCGTAGCGCGCCGGCCCGGCCGCCACGGCGGGACGGGACACCTGCGAACGGCTTTCCGGGGGGCGCAGGTGGACAGGTACGCTCGCCGGACCGCGGTCGGGCGACCGCACCGCATCGCCGGCCCTCCCGGGCCCCGGAACGCCTGGAAAGGATGCCCGTTGATCCGCGACCAGCTCGTCGACGCCCTGCGCGCCGCCCTGGCCACCCTCGAGGTCGAGCCGCTGCCCGAGGTCGATCCAGCTCGAGCGCCCGGCCCGGCGCGAGCACGGCGACTGGTCCTCCAACGTGGCCCTGGCCACGGCCAAGCGGGCGGGTCGCAACCCCCGTGAGCTGGCCGGCGCAGCTGGCCGAGATCCTCAACGTGTCGCCGCCCCCCCACGTGCGGTCGGTCGAGGTCGCGGGCCCGGGCTTCGTGAACTTCCACCTGGCCGACAGCTGGCTGCACGACGTGCTCGGCGACGTCGTCGACCAGGGCGTCGACGACTTCGCCCGGCTCGACCTGGGCCACGGCACGCCGGTCAACGTCGAGTTCGTCAGCGCCAACCCCACCGGTCCCCTGCACGCCGGCCACGGGCGGGGCGCAGCCTACGGCGACTCGTTGGCCCGGGTGCTCGAGCCCGGTGCGGGCTACGAGGTGTCGCGTGAGAACTACCTCAACGACCGCGGCACCCAGATGGCCAACTTCGCGGCGTCGCTGGCGGCCCGCAAGGCCGGTGCGCCGCTGCCCGAGGACGGCTACGCCGGCGAGTACGTCGTCGAGTGGGCGGCCGAGATGCCCGACGACGCCGATCCGCTCGTGTGGGGCGAGGCGCGGGCCATCGAGGACCATCGCCAGGTGCTCGACCGCATCGACATCCACTTCGACACGTGGTTCAGCGAGCGTTCGCTGGTCGAGTCCGGGGCGATCGAGGCCACCCTCGGACGACCTCCGTGGCCACGGGGTCGTCTTCGACGCCGACGGCGCGGTGTGGTTGCGCAGCACCGACTTCGGCGACGACAAGGACCGGGTGCTCGTCCGCAGCGACGGCGAGCCCACCTACCTGCTGCCCGACATCGCCTACCACCGCGACAAGTTCGCCCGCGGCTTCGACCTGCTGATCGACGTGTGGGGGGCCGACCACCACGGCTACGTCCCGCGCATGAAGGCGGCGCATGCAGGCGCTCGGCCACGACGCCGCCGAGCTCGAGGTGTCGCATCGTGCAGCTGGTGACGCTGATGAAGGGCGGCGAGCCGGTGCGCCTGTCCAAGCGCACCGGTGACATCGTCGAGCTGCGCGACGTCCTCGACGAGGTGGGGCGCCGACGCGGCCCGCCTCACCTTCCTGCTGCAGTCGATCGACAGCCCGCAGACCTTCGACCTCGACGTCGTCACGAGCCAGGCCATGGACAACCCCGTCTTCTACGTGCAGATGGCCTACGCCCGCATCCGCTCGATCAAGCGGGTGGCGTCCGAGCGGGGGGTCGAGCGCGTCGGCCTTCGACCGAGGTCGATCGCTCGCTGCTCGTCCACGAGCGCGAGCTCGACGTGCTGCGGTCGCTGTCGACCTTGCCCGACGTGCTGGCCACGGCCTGCACCGATCGCGCCCCGCACCGCATCACCACCTGGGTCCGCGAGCTGGCCGGGGCCGTCCACGGCTTCTACCACGACTGCTACGTGCTCGGAGACGACGTCGAGCCCGAGCTGACCCAGGCTCGACTCTGGCTGGTCGAGGCGGCCGAGATCGGGCTGGCCGTCGGGCTCGACCTGCTCGGGGTCGGCGCGCCCGAGTCGATGTGAGCGCCATCCCGCGGGCGCTCCTGCCCGACTCGGCCACGGTCGGCTCGCAGCGGCCAGCTGCTGATCGGCGGGTGCGACACCCTCGAGCTGGCGGCCGAGTTCGGGACGCCGCTGTTCGTCTACGACGAGGAGCAGCTGCGGGGCCGGTGCGCCGAGGCGGTCGCAGGCCTTCGGCCCCGGCGTCAGCTACGCGACCAAGGCGTTCCTGTGCCGGGCGATGGCGCGGCTGGCGGTCGACGCGGGCATGCACCTCGACGTGTCGACCGGCGGCGAGTACCACGTCGCCCGATCGGCCGGCGTGTCGCCCGACCGTCTCGTGCTGCACGGCAACAACAAGTCCGTCGACGAGCTGCGCACCGCGACTGGCCGACGGCGTCGGTCGCATCGTCGTCGACTCGTTCGACGAGCTCGACCGCATCGAGGCGCTGGTGGGCGAGGGGCTGCCGCGTCCCCAAGGTGCTCGTGCGCATCACGCCCGGGCGTCGAGGCCCACACCCACGAGTTCGTGCGCACCGGCCAGGACGACTCGAAGTTCGGGTTCGGGGTGGCGTCCGGGGCGGCCGCGGCCGCGCTGGCCCGGGCCGTCGGCGTCACCAGCGGTCGAGCTGGTGGGCATGCACGCCCACCTCGGCAGCCAGGTGTTCGAAGCGCGCTTCTTCGAGTTGGCCGTCGAGGCGCTGGCGCCCTTCTTCGTCGAGCACCCGCTGGCCGAGCTGTCGATCGGTGGCGGGCTGGGCGTGGCCTACGTCGAGGGCGAGGAGGCACCGACGCATCACCGAGTGGGCCGATGCCGTGCACCGGGCCTGCGCCCGGGCCGGGCATCGCCGCTCGCGTCACCGCCGAGCCCGGCCGCGTCGATCGTCGGCGGCCGCCGCCGTGACCCTCTACACCGTCGGCACGATCAAGGACCTGCCCGGCATCCGCACCTACGTGTCCGTCGACGGCGGCATGAGCGACAACCCGCGGCCGGTGCTCTACGGCAGCGGCTACGAGACGTTCCTGGCCCGGGCCGTCGACGCCGAGCGCGACCGAGTCGGTGCGCGTGGTGGGCAAGCACTGCGAGTCGGGCGACCTGTTGGTCCGCGAGGGTCGGGTGCCCGCCGACCTGGCGCGTCGGCGACGTGCTGTGCACACCGGTCACCGGGCGCCTACGGCCACTCGATGGGATCGAACTACAACAAGGTGCCGCGGCCGGCGGTCGTGTTCGTCGCGCGACGGCGAGGCCCGGGTCGTCGTGCGGCGCGAGACCTACGACGACCTGTTGCGCTGCGAGGTCGAGTAGGTCAGGCCCGAGCGGTCACCTGATCGAGCACTCGAGCAGCGAGAACTCGCCCTTGCCGCCGGTCATGTGCACCTCGACGCCGGTGTCGGACGTGAAGGTCGCGGTGTGGCTGGTGTCGACGTGCAGCTTGCCGGGCACCGACGCCGGGCCCCACGACACGGGCACCGAGCTGTCCACGTGCCACATCCAACCGTGCAGGAACATGTCGTTCGGGTTCTGACACCTCGGCGGCGGCCCGTCGTCGAAGGTGATCTCGACGCGATGGGTCGTGCCCGGCCCGTAGGGGTCGTGCTGCAGCAGGTGGTACCCGAGGTAGCCCACCCCCACCAGCGCCAGTGCCGCCAGCATCACCCAGGCCCGCGTGGTCATCACCGCGGATGGTACGACCGGCGCCGCAACGGGTCATGGGTCGTCTGACCCGACCTGGACCTGCTGACCGACCTGCTGAACCGACGTGGCGAGCCGGGCCCCCGACGTGGTGACCGGCGGAAGGGGGGCGCTGGATCGTCGGGGACCCGGCCCGAGGCACCGTAGTTCGGTCCGGCAGGAAACTCAATGGAAAGGGCTGAAAAGCTCCAACTTGATCCGCACACACTCGACGATGTGGGCGTCGAGCCGGCTCGACCGCGTCGTCGCAGGCGTTCCAGCCCGCTCGGATCTCGTACCGGATGCTCCCGGGGCGCCCACTAGCGTGGGCGGGGTGAACGGATCAACGGTGCGGGTCGGTCTGCTCGGATGCGGCACGGTCGGCTCGGCCCTCATCCAGCTGGTCCGTGAGCAGGCCGACGGCATCGAGTCGCGCACGGGCCTGCAGCATCGAGATCACGCGGGTGGCGGTGCGCAACGCCTCGAAGGACCGTGGCGTCGACCTGCCCCGCGAGCGCTTCACCAACGATGCGGCGTCGGTGGTCAACGATCCCGACATCGACGTGGTCATCGAGGTGATCGGGGGCATCGAGCCGGCCCGCCAGTTCATCCTCGACGCGCTCAAGGCCGGCAAGCCGGTCATCACCGCCAACAAGGAGCTGCTGGCCAACCACGGTGGCGAGGTGTTCGCCACCGCCGAGGCGTCGGGCGTCGACGTGCTGTTCGAGGCGGCCGTGGGCGGCGGCATCCCGCTCGTGCGACCCCTGCGCGAGTCGCTGCTCGGCGAGCCGATCGACCAGGTCATGGGGATCGTCAACGGCACCACCAACTACATCCTCACCCGCATGACCGAGGCCGGCGTGACCTACCCCGAGGCGCTGGCCGAAGCCCAGGAGCTCGGCTACGCCGAGGCCGATCCCGACCGCCGACGTCGAGGGCTACGACGCCGCGGCCAAGATCGCCATCCTGGCCAGCATCGCCTTCGGCGCCCGGGTGGTCGCCGGCGACGTCTACCACGAGGGCATCTCGGGCATCACCGCCGACGACATCGCGTTCGCCGGACGCAACGGCTTCGTCGTCAAGCTGGTGGCCATCGCCGAAGAGCGCACGGGCGCCGCCGGAACCGAGCTGGCCGTCCGCGTGCACCCCGTGATGCTGCCGGTCACCCATCCGCTGGCCTCGGTGCGGGGCAGCTTCAACGCGGTCTTCGTCCAGGGCGCGGCGGTGGGCGAGCTGATGTTCTACGGCCGCGGTGCCGGCGGCAACCCGACGGCCAGCGCCGTGCTCGGCGATCTGATCGACGCCTCGCTCAACCTGCGCAAGGGCTCGAGCGCCAGCATCGGCGCGCTCCGCGAGGTGCCGGTGCGGCCCATCGACGAGCTCGAGTCCGCCTACTACCTGCACCTCACGTGGTCGACCAGCCAGGCGTGCTCGCCGCGGTGGCCGGTGTGTTCGGCGCCCACGACGTGTCGATCAGCTCGATGAGCCAGGGCCTGCCCTATCTCGTCGACCAGACCGCCGAGGCCGACCTGGTGTTCATCACCCACGACGCGCTCGAGCGCGACGTGCAGGCGACGCTGCGCGACCTGCGCGAGCTCGACGTCGTGCGTCACGTGGGCAGCGTCATCCGGGTGCTGGCCGACACCTCCGATCCCATGTGAAGTACGTCAGCACCCGGGGCGCCGCACCGGTGCTCGACTTCGGCGACGTGCTGCTGGCCGGGCTGGCCCGCGACGGCGGCCTGTACGTGCCCGAGTCGTGGCCGAGCGCTGGCCGGCGGGCTGCTCGAGCGCGCGGCCGACGCGCCCTACGGCGAGGTCGCCGTCGAGGTCATGTGGCCGTTCGTCGAGGGCATCGATCGACGCGCGACGAGTTCGCCGCGATGGTCGTCGATGCCTACGCCACCTTCGACCATCCCGAGGTGGTGCCGCTGCGCGCCCTCGGCGGTGGCACGTGGATGGCCGAGCTGTTCCACGGGCCGACCCTGGCCTTCAAGGACGTCGCCCTGCAGCTGGTCGGTCGGCTCTTCGACCACGAGCTGGCCCGCCGGGGCGAGCGGGTCACCATCGTCGGGGCCACCTCGGGCGACACCGGCTCGGCGGCCATCGAGGCCTGCCGCGACCGGCCGGCCATCGAGATCGTGATCCTGCACCCGTCGGGCCGGGTGTCCGACGTCCAGCGACGCCAGATGACCACCGTCACGTCGCCCAACGTGCACAACCTGGCGGTCGAGGGCACCTTCGACGACTGCCAGGACCTGGTCAAGGCGCTGTTCGCCGACGAGCCGTTCCGTGACCGGGTCAACCTGTCGGCGGTCAACTCGATCAACTGGGCCCGGGTCATGGCCCAGATCGTCTACTACGTCACCTCGGCGGCGCGCCTCACCGGCGGGCGCGCGCCGGTCGCGTTCGCGGTGCCGACCGGCAACTTCGGCAACGTGTTCGCCGGCTACGGCGCCCAGCGCATGGGTGCTGCCGGTGGCGCAGTTCGTGGTGGCCAGCAACGCCAACGACATCCTCACCCGCTTCCTCGAGTCGTCGATCATGGAGATGGCCGGGGTCGAGCCGACGCTCAGCCCGAGCATGGACATCCAGGTGTCCAGCAACTTCGAGCGCCTGCTGTTCGAGCTGCTGGGGCGCGACGGCGCGGCGGTGGCCGAGACGATGCTGCGGTTCCGGGCCGAGGGCCGCTTCGTGGTCGACGCCGACCGCATGGGCCTGCTGCGCGAGCAGTGGATCGGCGCCAGCGTCGACGACGATGCTCACCACCGCGGTCATCCGCGAGATCCACGACCGACTCGGCCTGCTCGTCGATCCGCACACCGCGGTCGGGCTGGGCGCCGCCGCACGCTGTCGCGCCGATCCGGCCGTGCCGATGGTGGCGATGGCGACGGCCCATCCGGCCAAGTTCCCCGACGCGGTCGAGGCCGCCACCGGCATCCGGCCGGCGCTGCCCGAGCGGCTGGCCGACCTGTTCGAGCGACCCGAGCGCTACGACACGGTCCCCGCTGACTACGCCGTCGTGCGCGACGCGGTGGCCGCGGCCATCGCCTGAACGCCGCGTCGAGCGGGCTCGGGGATTCCTGGCATGATGCGCCGGTGAAGTACGTGGTCTGCGTCCCCGACGGCTGTGCCGACGAGCCGGTCGACCAGCTCGGCGGCCGCACGCCGCTCGAGGTCGCCCACCTGCCGACCATCACCGCCATGGCGGCGCGGGGCGAGGTCGGTCGGGCCGAGGTCATCCCGCCGGGCCTGCCGCCCGGCAGCGACGTCGGCAACATGTCGATCTTCGGCTACGACCCGATGACCTTCCACACCGGTCGGGCGCCGATCGAGGCCGCCGCCCTCGGCCTCCGACTGGCCGACGACCAGGTCGCGTACCGCTGCAACCTCGTGACCGTCGCCGACGACACGATGGTCGACTTCTCCGGCGGCCATCCCTCGACCGAGGCCGCCGCCGAGGTCGTCGCCGCGCTGCAGGACGAGCTCGGCGGCGACGGGATCGAGTTCCACCCCGGCGTCGAGTACCGCCACATCATGGTGGCGCCGTCCTCGTGGGCCGAGGCCGACCTGCACGCCGCCCCACGACCTCTCCGATCAAGCCTGTCGTGCTGGCCCGAAGGGCCCGGCCGCGCCCGGACCTGGCCGGCTCATGGACGCCTCGCGGGCCGTCGTCGAGCCGGTTCGGCCTCGCCGCCAACCAGATCTGGCTGTGGGGCCAGGGCTCGCAGCCCGCGATGCCCACCTTCGCCTCGCGCTTCGGGCTCGACGCGGCCCTCAACAGCGCCGTCGATCTCGTGCGCGGCCTCGGCGTGCTCACCGACATCGAGGTGGTCGACGTCGACGGCATGACGGCGGGCTACGACACCGACTACGGCGCCCAGCGCGAGTGCGCGCTCGATGCCCTGGCCGACGGCGCCGACCTGTTCCTCATCCACATCGAGGCCACCGACGAGGCCGGCCACGCCGGCGACGTGCACGAGAAGATCGCCGCGCTCGAGAGCTGGGACCGCGATGTGCTCGGCGCCCTGATGCCCGGACTCGACCGCCTCGGTCCCTGGCGCCTGCTGCATGGTGCCCGATCACGCCACGCCGCTGCGGCTCAAGACCCACACCAGCGACCCGGTGCCGTACCTGCTGGTCGACTCCAAGGTCGACGGTCCCGGGGGCACCTTCACCGAGGTCGGGCGTGGCCGGCGCGCCGATCGTGCCGGGCCACGAGCTGATGGCGCGCCTCATCGGTCGCTGAGCGGCACGAGAGCCGGTCCGGGCCACATGTTCGCGTTGACCCGTCGCGCTCGTCGGCGTCGCGCGCTGGCCGAGCCGTTCCCCGAGGCGTGGCGCCGGCTGCTCGACGGCCACCTCGTGCACTGGCGCGCCCTCGACGCCGACGAGCGCAGCCGTCTCGAAGAGCTCGTGCGCGTGTTCCTGGTGGACAAGAAGTGGGAGGCGACCGCCGGCTTCGTGCTCACCGAGGACGTCAAGGTGCAGATCGCGGCGATGGCCTGCATGCTGATCCTCGGGCTCGACTACGACGCCTACCGACGCGTCACCTGGATCGAGGTGCAGCCGACGACCATGGTGTCGACCGGCCCGCGGTCGGTCGGGGTTTCCGGCGTGGTCAGCGACTCGCCCCTGCCGGTGATCGGGCTGGCCAGCTACACGGGGCCGGTGACCATCGCGTGGGACGCGGCGACCGAGGGAGCCCGCCATCCCGAGCGCGGCCACAACGTCGTGTACCACGAGTTCGCGCACAAGCTCGACATGGCCGACGGCACCGTCGACGGCACGCCCGTGATCGCCACCACCGAGGGCCGCCAGCGCTGGATCGAGGTCTGCACCCGCATCTACCACGAGCTGCAGGAGGGCCGGGCGGGCGAGCTGCTCGATCCCTACGCGGGCGTCAACCCCGGCGAGTTCTTCGCCGTCGTGACCGAGACCTTCTTCGACCGCCCGCTCGAGCTCGAGCACGCCCACCCCGACCTCTACGAGATCCTCCGCGACTTCTACCGGCAGGACCCCGCCGCCCGCGTCCGCCGCATGTCGTGAGCGCCCCGCGACAGCGGGGAGCGTGGCTAGGAGAAGCGGGTGACGAAGCCGCGTCGGCGGAAGACCCCGAGCATGCGGGTGATGTAGAGCAGCCCGAGCAACGCGACGATGACGCAACCGAGCAGCGCCCAGGCGAGCTGACCCCACGGCATGGCGCCGCCGTCGAGGAGCGTGCGGGCGGCGTCGAACAGGTGCGTGGTCGGCAGCACCCTGGCGATCGGCTGCAGCAGGGGCGGGAGCTCGGCGATCGGCACGAACACGCCTGACAACGGCATGACCACGAACAGGATCCCCCACGCCAGCACCTCGGCGCTCTGGCCGAACCGCAGCACCAGCCCGATGACGAACAGCGAGATCGACCAGCCCACGATCAGCAGCAGCCCACCGATCGGCAGGAGGCCCCAGCCCACGTCGAGGATGTCGAACGAGTAGAAGCGCGAACGCGGCCAGCGCGACCACCGTCAGCCCGATGGCCACCTTGACCAGGCCGAACAGGGCGACGCCCGCTGCGTACTCGACCTCGCGCAGCGGCGTCGTCATGAGGTTGAGGATGTTGCGCGACCACGTCTCTTCGAGGAACCCGGTCGAGACCGCGATCTGCGACTGGTAGATGACGTGGAACAGCAGGATGCCGGCGAGCAGGTACGCGACCGCGTCGGACGCGTGGGTGCCCCCCTGGCGCGAGATGAACACGCCGATCGAGCCGAACAGCAGGCAGTCGACCAGCGGCCAGATCAGCACGTCGAACCACCGGTGCGGGCTGCGCAGCAGCACGTACGCGTGGCGCCGCGCCACCGCGAGACACGCGCAGCCAGCTCAACTTGCTCGGCCCTCTGGTCGGCGAGCCTCCCGGCGGGCGGCTTCGCCCATCCGGGTTTCATCGGTCGAGCGGCTCCGCTCCGCTCCGCTTGCTTGGCCCTCTGGTCGGCGAGCCTCCCGGCGGGCGGCTTCGCCCATCCGGGTCTCATCGGTCGAGCGGCTCCGCTCCGCTCCGCTTGCTGGCCCTCTGGTCGGCGAGCCTCCCGGCGGGCGGCTTCGCCATCCGGGTCACCCCGATCGAGCGGCTCCGCCGCGTCCCGCTGCATCGCAGGGATGGGTCCCGCGCCGTCGAGATCGTCGCGCTGGGTGCCGGCGAGCTCGAGGAACACGTCCTCGAGCGAACCGTGGCCGAACTCGGCCGCGATGACCTCGGGCGGCCCGTCGGCGACGATGCGCCCGTTGGCCAGGAACACGACGCGCTCGCAGAGCCGTTCGACCTCGTCCATGTCGTGGCTGGTGACCAGCAGCGCGGTACCCGACTCGGAGCACAGGTCGGCCAGGCCGGTCCGCACGCGGTAGGCGACGTCGGGATCGAGCGAGGCGGTGGGCTCGTCGAGCACCAGCAGCTCGGGCTCGTGCAGGATCGCCTTGCAGATGCCCACCAGCGTCCGTTGACCCGACGACAGCTCGAGGCACATGCGGTCGACCAGGTGCGGGATGCGGAAGCGCTCGAGGGCGGCCGCGATCTGGGGCGCGGGGTGACGGATGCCGTAGAAGCGGGCGAAGAGGTCGAGCGCCTCGCCCACGCGCAGGCGGTCGGGCAGCGGCAGGTAGCCGGCGACGAAGCCGACGTGCTGCATGGCCTGGCTGCGGCGACGGGGGAGGGACTCGCCGGCGAGGGAGATGTGGCCCTCGTCGGGCGTGATGGCGCCGAGCAGCATCAGCAGTGTGGTGGTCTTGCCGGCGCCGTTGGGCCCGAGCAGCCCGACGCGCTCGCCCGGACCGACCGTCAGGTCGATGCCGTCGACGGCGATCGTCGCCCTTGTAGGCCTTGCGCAGGCCGCGCGCTTCGAGCAGAGCCCCCATGCCGACAGTGTCGTTGACGACCACCGGTCCCCCAAGCGATATCGGCCGGGTTGGCCCCTCTCGCCGCGCCCCGGTACGATGGCTGCGTTGTCGACAGGGGGTCGCGGCAAGCCTTGGCGCTTGGCCCTGTGTCGGCTCAGATCCCAGCCCCGGCCGATCCGGCGGACGGGATCAGGCTTCGCAGGCTCGGGCGCATCGACCCAGGGCCGCTCCTGACGGAGCTGCCGCGATGGCGCCCCGCCACCCCCGCACCGTTCCTTGACGCCCCAGTCGGCCCCCCTCCGCCGGACCACCCGGCAGCCAGGCCACCCGGGTCGTCCCCCTCCTTCCCGCAGAACCCATCAGAAACGAGGCCGCCGTGAGCGCGGACACACAGCAACTCGAACGCTCGGCGCTCGAGCGCAAGGATCGCGACGAGCTGCACACCATCGCCGCTCGCCCTGGGCGGCAAGCCCACCTCGAGGTCCCGCAAGGCCGAGATCGTCGACCTGATCCTCGAGCTGGCCGGCGTGACCGTCGCGCCCGCCGCGACGGCCCCGGCCTCCGCTGCCGACCCCGCCGATTCGGTGAGGGCGCGCCGGCCCGCCCGCGTCTCGAGCGCCGCGTCGGCATCGACCGGCGCGACCGATCAGACCGACGAGACTGACGGCGCCACCCCGACCCCGCCGACGGGCGACCGCTCGCGCGGGGGCCGGGTCTCGCGCAACGGACGACCCGCGGTCGAGTCCGGCGACGGCAACCAGCTCGATCGCGTCGCGGGAGATCGCGATACGGGCGGCCAGACGGACCCGTCCGATGACGCAGCCGACGATCGTGATCACCAGAGCGACCCGGCGTCCCGTGGCAACGGCGGCCCCGGCCAGTCCGGTGACGACGCGTCGGGGCAGACCGGCGGCGACCTCTCGACCGCAGGCCAGTCGGGCGACGGCGAGTCGGGCAACCGTCGGCGCCGTCGTCGCGGCCGTGACCGCGGCGAGCGCGCCGAGCGCGGCGACCGCGCCGACCGGCCCGAGGGCGAGCCGCCGTTCCAGGGCGAGCCCGTCGAGGTCGAGGGCCTGCTCGACCTGCGCGACGAGGGCTACGGCTTCCTGCGCCTGGTCGGCTACCTGCCGAGCAAGGACGACGTCTACATCTCGGTCAAGCAGGTGCGGCAGTTCGCGCTGCGCAAGGGCGATCGCGTCACGGGCGCGGCCCGGCCGGCCGGACGCAACGAGAAGAACCCGGCGATGCTGCGCATCGACGCCGTCAACGGCGTCGACCCCGAGGTCGCCCGCCAGCGCCCGCGGTTCGAGGACCTGACCCCGCTGTTCCCCGACGAGCGGCTACGCCTCGAGGTCGCGGGCGACCCGACCAACATGACGGCGCGCATCGTCGACCTCGTCTCGCCGATCGGCAAGGGCCAGCGCGGCCTCATCGTCTCGCCGCCCAAGGCGGGCAAGACCACGGTGATGAAGCAGATCGCCCGGTCGATCGAGACGAACAACCCCGAGGTCCACCTCATCGTGCTGCTCGTCGACGAGCGGCCCGAAGAGGTCACCGACATGCGGCGCTGGGTCCAGGGCGAGGTGGCAGCCTCGACCTTCGACCGCCCGGCCGAAGAGCACACCATGGTGGCCGAGCTCACCATCGAGCGGGCCAAGCGCATGGTCGAGGACGGCCGCGACGTCGTCATCATCCTCGACGGCATCACCCGGCTGGCCCGGGCCTACAACCTGGCCGCGCCGGCCACCGGCCGGATCATGTCCGGCGGCATCGACACCGGTGCGCTCTACCCGCCCAAGAAGTTCTTCGGGGCGGCCCGCAACATCGAAGAGGGCGGCTCGCTCACCATCCTGGCCACGGCCCTGGTCGAGACCGGCTCGCGGATGGACGAGGTGATCTTCGAGGAGTTCAAGGGCACCGGCAACATGGAGCTGCGCCTCGACCGCAAGCTGGCCGAGCGGCGCATCTACCCGGCCATCGACGTCGACGCCTCGTCGACCCGCCACGAGGAGCTGCTCTTCGAGCCCAAGCAGCTCCAGATGGTCTGGAAGCTGCGCCGGGTGCTCTCGGCGCTGGGCGACGGGGGCGGCGGCGCCGGCCTCGAGATGCTGATCGACCGGCTGGCCTCGTTCAAGAGCAACGAGCAGTTCCTGGCCGAGGTCGGCAAGGCGCCCGCCGGCACGTAGAATGGAACATCCCGCTGAGATCTCTGGAGTCCCGATGAAGGCTGACATCCATCCCGACTACGTCACCGCCGAGGTGCGTTGCTCCTGTGGCAACACGTTCACCACCCGGTCGACGTCGCCCGAGCTGCACGTCGAGCTGTGCAGCGAGTGCCATCCCTTCTACACGGGCAAGCAGAAGCTGGTCGACTCGGGTGGTCGCATCGACCGCTTCGAGCGCCGCTACGGCAAGCGCAAGCCCAAGACGGCCGCCGACGCCTGACGGCGCCGACCGGTCCCGGGCCGCCGCTCTCGTCGAGCCGGTTCGGTGACCCTCGATCCTGAACGCCGGGCGTCGCTGCTCGGGGCCAAGCTCGGCGCGCTCGTTCGGCGCGCCTGGCCCGACGCGACCGGGGACGACGGCGTCGCGCTGCAGGCTGCGGGGTTCCCCGGCGGCGCGGCGATCTGGCGCGGGTCCGAGGGCTGGGTGCTGGTCGACGACCACCCCGAACGGGCGCTGGGGCCGGCCCTGGCCTGGGCCCGCCAGCACGACGTCGTCGGACCTGCACGTCCTCGTCGACCGCCACGCTGGCCTGCTGGCCCGGCGGGCGCAGCTGTTCCGCCGGCCGCCCGCGGTGTGGACGATCGACGGCACCGAGGTCGCGCGCGGCCGAGCCGGCGCCGATCGTGGCTCCGCCGGCGCCCTCGGCGGCCGCGCTGCGCGCCGCCGAGCCGCTGCGCCGAGCACGGGCTCGACGTCGTGGTCGACCACGGCGAGATCAGCGGCGAGGTGCTCGGTCTCGAGGTGGCCCGCGTCGTCGTCGGCGCCCGACGGCTCGGCCGCGCCTCGAGGTCGGCGTCGGTCGCCATGACCGCGAGGCGTTCGCCATGTTGCACGGCCGAGCGTGATCCGGCCGACGCGCTCGAGTCGGTGATCGCCACGGTGGGCGCGCAGCGTCGGCCGGGTGCGCCCGCTCACCCGCTCAACCGGCTGGCGGCCGAGCGCTGGTTGCGGTCCCGGCTGGTGGCCGAGCCCGCCCTGGTCGGCGCCCGCGAGCTGGTCGCCGTCGAAGGCGCGCTGCCCCGCGTGAGCGTCAAGGAGTCCTCGCCGGCCGCCGCCGTCGGGGTCGACGCCGATGGAGCACCCGTGGTGGTCGTCGCCTCGACGGGGATCGACCTCGATCTCGTCCCGGCTGCGGCCGATGCCCGCGTCGCCCACGCCCCCGACGCCCGCCTGGTCCTGGTGGTGCCCGAGCGCGACGCCCATCCCGTCACGGCCGCGCTGGCCGCGGCCCTGGTCGACCCGGCCGAGCTCGTGGCTGTCCCCGGCGACTGGCGGGGCTGAGCCTCAGTACCCTGACCGCGTGCGCGACCGCCTCGACGACCTCGAGAAGGAGTTCGACGAGGTCGAGGCGCGCCTGGCCGACCCGACGCGTGCTGGCCGACCAGTCGCCGCTACGCGGAGGTGGCCCGCCGCTACCACGAGCTCGAGGCCATCGTGCTCCCGCTACCGCCGGCTGCGGGCCGCCGAGGACGACCTGGCCACCGCCCGCGAGATGTACGCCGAGGCGTCGAGCGCCGACCGCGAGGTCGTGCGGGCCGAGATCGACGAGGCCGAGACCGCCATCGCCACGCTCGACGCCGAGATCAAGCTGCTGTTGCTCCCCGCCGACCCCAACGACGGCAAGAACGTCATCGTCGAGATCCGCGGCGCCGAGGGCGGCGAGGAGGCCAACCTGTTCGCCCGCGACCTCTTCGAGATGTACCGCGCCTACGCCGCGCGACAGGGATGGCGCTTCGAGGTGCTGGGCTCCAGCCCGTCGGACCTGGGCGGCTTCAGCGAGATCTCCTTCCTGGTCAAGGGCGACGGCGGTGTGGACCAAGCTCAAGCACGAGGGCGGCCCGCACCGCGTCCAGCGGGTGCCGGTGACCGAGTCCCAGGGCCGGGTGCACACGTCGTCGGCCACGGTCACGGTGCTGCCCGAGGCCGAGGAGATCGACGTGCACATCGATCCCAACGACCTCGACATCGACGTGTACCGCTCGTCGGGTCCCGGTGGGCAGTCGGTCAACACCACCGACTCGGCGGTTCGCATCACCCACCGGCCGACCGGCATGGTCGTGGCCATGCAGGACGAGAAGAGCCAGATCCAGAACCGGGCCAAGGCCCTGCAGGTGCTGCGGGCCCGGCTGCTCAAGGCTCGAGCAGGACCGCCAGACGCGCCGAGCTGTCCGACGCCCGCCGCGACCAGGTGGGCGGCGGCGGCCGGTCCGAGAAGATCCGCACCTACAACTTCAAGGAGAACCGGGTCACCGACCACCGCATCGACCTCGACCTCTACAAGCTCGACAAGGTCCTGGCCGGCGAGCTCGACGAGATCGTCGACGCGCTGGTCACCGACGAGCGCAGCCGCCAGCTCCAGGACCAGAGCCGCAGTGAGCCCGGGGGCCGGGCCCGACGGGCCTGCGGCCGACACGGTGGCCTGGGGCAGCCTGCTCGACGAGGCCGAGCGGCGCCTGGCCGATGCGGGGGTGGCGAGCCCCCGCGTGGATGCCCGGCGCATCGTCGAGGAGGCCTCGGGGTTCGACGGGGCCGAGCTGGCGCTCGGGCTCGACGAGCCGGCCGGCCGCCGGCGGGTGGCCCACTTCGACGCCATGCTCGCCCGGCGGCTGGCCGGCGAGCCGCTGCAGTACGTGCTCGGTTCGCTGGGGGTTCCGCACGCTCGACCTGCTGGTCGATCGCCGCGTGCTGATCCCCCGTCCCGAGACCGAGGTGGTGGTCGACCACGCCCTGGCCGAGCTCGACCGGCTGCGGGCAGACGACCGCCAGGCGTCCCCTGCGGGCGGTCGACCTCGGGCACCGGGTCGGGGGCCATCGCCCTGTCGCTGGCGGCCGAGCGCGACGGCGTCGACGATGTGGGCCACCGACGTCTCGCCCGACGCGCTCGACGTGGCGTCGGCCAACCTGGCCGGGCTCGGGCGCCGGGGCCGGGCGGGTGCGCCTGGTCGAGGGCTCGTGGTTCGAGGCCCTCCCCGACCGAGCTGGCGCGGCCAGGTCGACCTGGTCGGTCAGCAACCCGCCCTACGTGGCCGAGGCCGACGAGCTGCCGGCCGAGGTGGCGGACTGGGAGCCGGCCGGGGCCCTGGTCAGCGGGCCGACCGGGACCGAGGCGCTCGAGGCACTGGTCGAGCGGGCCGGCGACTGGCTGGCGCGCCCGGCCGCGCTGGTGGTCGAGCTGGCCCCCGCCCAGGCCCCGGCCTCGAGGCGGCGGCGCGACGGGCCGGCTTCGTCCGAGGTCGCACGTCGCCGCCGACCTGGCCGGTCGGCCGAGGGCGCTCGTGGCCCGGCTGACGGACTCGTCAGGCCGAGCGTCAGCCTGACCGTCTGCCTGACCGTCAGGCGGTGAAGGTGAGGGTGTTCAGCACCTCGACGAACTCGCCGTCGGCCGGGTCGTCCGGGTAGATGGACAGCGACTCGACGACGTAGAGCTCGTCGCCCTTGAGGAACATCATGACGTTCTCGTAGGCCGGCTTGCCCTGGAAGGTGAGGCGGTTGATCGTGTACCGGATGGCCGGGTAGCCCTGGTAGCTGGTCAGCGACTGGCTCTCGATGAAGCCGCCGTCGATGGCCATCTTGGTGTTGCCCAGCCGCGACACCGTGTCGGCGGCCTTCTCACCCGGCTTGGGATGGATCTTGCCGTAGACGACGTAGAGCTGCGTGTCGATCTGCGGTGCCTGGCCGACGGTGCCGACCCATCCGGTGAGCTCGGCCGTTGTCGGCGGAGGGGAACCGCACCGAGGTGGTGGCCGGCTGAGGCGGGAAGTTGACGGTGAAGCCGCCCTCGGCGTCGGTGAGCTGTCTTCCACCCGGTCGGGGGGGCCGCCTGGCCGGGGAGCTTGTCGATGAGCTTGGAGACGGTGGCGTTGCCCGAGGTCACGTGGAAGACGAGAGCGCCCGCGGCGAGCACGATCACGACGAGCAGGCCGATGAGGACGATCCCGCCCACGCCGCCCTTCTTGGCCGCGGCGGGCCGGACCGTGGGTGCGCCGGTCGGGATCTCGACCGAGCCGTCCATGACGTAGCCGCACAGGCGGCAGGTGCCCGGCGCGTCCTTGTGCGCTGCGCCGCAGGATGGGCATCGGTACTTGGCCATACGAAGTGCTCCCACCGGGTCGAGTGGCGGCCTGGAACGGCCGCAGCGAGGGAAAAGCTACCAATTCGGTGGCCCCAGAAGGGGTACCGGTCATCGGTACAGGTCATCGGTAGAGGTCAGGGCATACTTCACGAAAAGCGCGTAATCGCCCACTGATTGTGACATTCGGGGCGTCCGAGCGCCAGGGTCAGGTCGGTTCGACCAGGATCTTGGCGTGGGCGTCGGGGTGGGCGAGGGTCGGCGAAGGCCTCGGGCACCCCGTCGATCGGCACCGACCCGGTGATCAGCGGGGTCACGTCGAGCTCGCCCTCGGCGATGCGGCGGAGGGTCTCGGCGAACTCCATCGGGTCGTAGCCGAGGACGAACTGCAGGTTGAGCTCCTTGCCGACGGCCAGCATCGGTCGCACGGTGTCGGGCTGCATGCAGACGCCGACCACCAGGATCTGGGCGCCTCGGGGGGCGTCGCGCATGGCCGCGTCGAGCATGCCCGGGGACGCCGACCGCCTCGAACACGACCATGGGCGAGCGGGCGCCCGAGGCGTCGCCACGCGTCGATGGCCGGCTCGTCGGCGGGGTCGACGACCTCGTGGGCGCCCATCGTCGTCGCGAGGGCGCGTCGCATGGGCGAGAAGTCGGCGGCGACGATCGGCTCGACCCCGGCCGCGGCCAGCGCCGCGATGACGGCCAGGCCGACGGGACCGGCACCGAGCACGACCGCCGCATTGCCCGGCCTCGACCCGTGACCGGTTGACGGCGTGCAGGCCGACGGCCATCGGCTCGGTGAGCGCGGCCAGACGGGCCTCGAGCCCGTTGGGCACGTCGAGGCAGAGCAGGTCGTTGAGCACCATCAGCTCGCCGTAGCCGCCGGGGTACTCGTTCGAGTAGCCGACCGCGTGCACGCCGTCGGCGTCGAAGGCCACCGGCATCGAGACGACGATGTCGCCGACCTTGTGGTTGCCCCCGCCCGTGGCCAGGTCGGCCTCCGAGCTCGAGCACCTCGGCGGTGAACTCGTGGCCCATCACCACGTCGCGGCCGAGGTCCATCATCGACGGGGCGGGCATGCCGTCGCCGGCGGTGCGAGCCGCCTCCTCGGACAGCTCGACCAGCAGATCGCCGTGCGCCAGGGCGTGCAGGTCCGAGCCGCAGATGCCACAGGCGAGCGTTCGCACGAGCAGCTGGCCGTCGCCGGGCCGCGGTTCGGCGACGTCGTCCACCACCATCTGGCCGATCGCGCATCACGGCTGCCCTCATGGCTGTCCCCCTGTCGACGTGGCGAGCCCGGTCATCTCCGGCACCCCCGGCCCTCGTGCCCGGAATCGTGCCGTTGTAGCATCCCATCTCTGGCCGGCGATCGAGCAGGGCGCCGCACCGATCGACGACGAGGGGGACCGGCGATGTTCGGCAACAGGAAGAAGGCGGTGAACGGGGTCGAGAAGCTGTCCGGGATCAGCTTCTTCGACGGGTTCTCGCCCGACGAGCTGCACGCGGGTGGCCGAGCTGGCCGACGACGTCGACGCCGAGCCGGGCGCGGTGCTCGTCGACCAGGGCCGCGTCGGCCAGGAGTGCTACGTCATCCTCGAGGGCAACGCCAGCGTCTACGTGTCCGGCGAGCACGTCGCCACGTCGGGTCCCGGCTCGATGGTGGGCGAGATGGCGCTGGTCGAGCACAAGCCCCGCAACGCGACGGTCGTGGCCGACAGCGCCGATGAAGCTGATCGTGTTCGACACCAAGGCCTTCAAGAAGCTGCTGGAGGAGATGCCCAAGGCGCACGACCGGGTGATGGAGGTCCTCGCCGCCCGGCTCCGCGGGGTCGACTGACCCGTCCGCCTCCGGCCGTCGCCGGTCGCGATCAGCTGGCGAGCTCGACCCGGCCGTCGGGGTGCAGGGTGGCGGAGCGCCCCACGCACTCGGTCGCCTCGAGGTCGGCCATGGTGTCGGCGTCGGGCGTCGAACCCCAGGTGCGACCCCCGTCGGGGGTGACCAGCGCCAGCAGACCTGTCTCGGGGGCGCCGTCGCGGTCGTGCATCACGGTGTAGGTCTCGACGGTGACCGGCCCGTCGTAGTCGTCGGCCGAGGGGCGACCGGGGATGGCATCGACCGCGGCCTGCAGGTCGTCGTGGCGGAAGCCCGCCGCCGGCGGGGTGGTGGCGTAGAGGCCGAGGGCGTGCTTGGTGGTGTAGCCGCCGTTGGCGCTGCACAGGCCGACGGCGCCCGGGTCGTCGCGCAGCCGGCCGGCCATCGTGGCGATGCCGTGCATCGGGTAGTTGTTCCACGGTCCGCCGGCGAAGCTCATGCCCCCGGTGACCGTGAGGGGCCGATCCAGGCCGAGGCCGAGCTCGGCCGCCGCGATCTGCACGGCTGACGGGAAGCACGAGTAGAGGTCGACGTGGGCCACGTCGTCGATCCCGACGCCGGCCAGCTCGAGGGCTCGGGCGCCGGCCAGGCGCACCGCGGGCGACGAGTGCAGGTCGACCCGGTTCGACACGTACCAGTGGTCGTGGGCGTCGGTGCCGGCCAGGGGGAACACCCACCGGTCGCGCGGGACGCCCAACGAGCCGGCCGCCTCGGCCGAGCACAGGATCAGGCCGGCGCCCTGCTCGACCTGGTTGTTCGAGTTCATGAGCTTCGTGTAGGGGTACCCGATCATGCGGTTGTCGGCGGTCGGCGTCGCGATCTCGTCGGCGGTGAACGCCTTCTGGATCCAGGCGTTCGGGTTGGTGGCGGCGACCTGGCTGAACCGCGACCAGAGCTCGGCCGCCACCGCGCGCTGCTCGTCGGGGGTGCGCCCGGCCGCGGCGCGGAGCGCCACCTCGAACATCGGGTAGATCTGGACCGGCATGAACACGCCGCGACCGATCTCGCCCGGCGACGACAACGAGGTGTCGTCGCCCAGCATGAGCGTGGGTTCGGTGCCCTCGGGCTGGGTGGTCCAGGCCAGCGGGGCCTCGCGGGCTCGTGCCCTGGTGCGCGAGCGCCACGACTCGGCGCCGGTCACGAGCACGATGTCGGCGCGGCCCTGCTGGATGTCGTCCGCGGTCATGTTGACCAGGGTCTGCACGTAGTTGCCGCCCATGACCGTGTACACGGTCTGGCGGACCGACGCCCCGACCCGCTCGGCCACCAAGGCGCCGGGGTCGCCGTAGCGCCACGAGAGCTGGCGGCTGACGCGGACCGAGTCGGCGCGCGCCAGAGCGGCGTGGGCGCCCGCGTCGCATCTCGGCGCGACGGAGGGCCTCGACCATCAGGTCGACCGGTTCGAGCACCTCGTCGCCACGGTCGACCCGCTGGCTCACCTGGCCGGTGCCGATGAGCACCGGCGTGCGGGGATCGAGCCCCTCGGCCATGTCGTCCTCCTGTCGTCTCGCCGCCGGGGCGCCGCCGGAGCGGGCGGTCGCAGGCTCCGGCGACCCTAGTGGTCCGACCCCTGCTCACTACACTCGACGGATCGAGATCCTGATCGTCTGCACGGGCAACACCTGCCGCTCGCCCATGGCCGAGGGCCTGCTCCGCCGCACCCTGGCCGACCGCGAGGTCCCCGTCGCGGTGTCCTCGGCCGGCCTGCTCTCCGACGGCCAGCCGGCCACCGACACCGCGGTCGACACGCTGGCCGTGCTCGGGATCGACATCGACGACCACCGCAGCCGCCGCATCGGGCCCGGGCTGCTCGGATCGGCCGACATCATCCTCGGGATGACCCGCGAGCACGTCCGCGAGGTGGCGGTGATGCGCCCCGATCTGCTACGACCGGACCTACACGCTCAAGGAGCTCGTGCGCCGGGGCCAGAAGGTCGGGCCGAGGTCGCCCAACGAGCCCGTGGGCGACTGGCTGGCCCGCCTGCACCACGGACGCCACCCCAAGGACCACCTCGGGAACTCGCCCCTCGACGACGTGGCCGACCCGGTGGGCCAGGGGGGCCGGGTGTACCAGACGACGGCGCGCGAGCTGGCCGCCCTGACCACCTCGCTGGTGGATCTACTCTGGCCGGACGTGCCGGTCGAGGCGTCCGCCTGACCGTCGACCGTCCCCGGCCGTCCGGGACGTCAAACCGGCCGCCACCCCGGCCGCCGCCATCCCACGCCGCGAGGAGCCACCCCGATGCCCTGGCCAACCGACCGAGATACCGAGCTGTTCGACCTCATCGGGAGCGAGGCCGAGCGCCAGGCCACCACGGTGCAGCTCATCGCCTCCGAGAACTTCGCCTCGCCGGCGGTGCTCGAGGCCACCGGGTCGGTCCTGACCAACAAGTACTCCGAGGGCTATCCGGGCAAGCGCTACTACGGCGGCAACGTCTTCATCGACGACATCGAGGATCTGGCCCGCGAGCGCGCCAAGTCGCTGTTCGGCGCCGATCACGCCAACGTGCAGCCGCACTCGGGCGCCAACGCCAACCTGGGCGTGTACCTCGCCCTGCTCGAGCCGGGCGACACCGTCCTCGGCATGAGCCTCGACCACGGCGGCCACCTCACCCACGGTTCGCCGGCCAACATCAGCGGCCGTCTGTACCGGTTCGTCGCCTACGGCGTCACCGCCAGCGACGAGCGGCTCGACTACGACCAGATCCGCGACCTCGCCCTGCTCGAGCGCCCCAAGATGATCGTGGCCGGCGCCACCGCCTACCCGCGGGTGATCGACCCGGTCCCGCTGCGCGCCATCGCGGACGAAGTCGGGGCGCTGCTGGTGTTCGACGCCGCCCACATCGCGGGCCTGGTGGCGGGCGGGGCCCACCCGAACCCGACGGCGTACGCGGACGTCATGACCTTCACCACCCACAAGACCCTGCGCGGCCCGCGCGGTGGCGCCATCGTGTGCCGCGCCGAGCACGCGACCGCCATCGACAAGTCCATCTTCCCGGGTCTGCAGGGCGGTCCGCTCGAGCACGTCATCGCGGCGAAGGCGGTGGCGTTCCGCGAGGCGGCCGACCCCTCCTTCGCGACCTACGCGGCCCAGATCGTGCGCAACGCGTCGGCGCTGGCCGCCGGGCTCGCCGCCGAGGGCTTCCGGCTCGTGTCGGGAGGCACCGACAACCACCTCATGCTGGTCGACCTCCGCCCCTTCGACGCGGAGCTGACCGGCAAGGAGGCCCAGGTCGTGCTCGACCGGGCCGGCATCACGCTCAACCGCAACACGATCCCCGACGACCCCCGCAGCCCGTTCGTCACGAGCGGCCTCCGCATCGGCACCCCCGCGGTCACCACGCAGGGCATGGGCGAGGGCGAGATGGCCACGATCGCCGCGCTCATCGCCCGCACCCTGCGCAGCCGCGACGACGACGCACGAGGTGCGCAGCCGTGCGCGACGACGTCGCCAACCTCTGCTCCAAGTTCCCGGTGACCTGACCCGGCCGTGCCGCCCCTCGCCGACTACGGGCTCGTCCTGGCGGTCGTGACCGTCACGACCCTCGTGCTCGTGCCGCTGGTCCGCCGGCTGGCGATCAGGATCGGTGCGGTGGTGCGACCCGACGAGCGGCGGGTCCACACCCGGCCCACGCCGACCCTGGGCGGCATCGGCATGCTCCTCGGCTTCCTGGTCGGCATGGCGGTCGCCTGGCGGCTCGACGCGTTCAGCTCGGTGTTCGACAACAACACCGAGCCGCTGGGGCTCGTGATCGCGGCGGTCGTCATCCTCGCCGTCGGCGCCATCGACGACCTTCGCGAGGTGTCGGCCCCGGCCAAGATGTCGGGGATCGTGCTGGCGGCCAGCGTGCTCGTGTTCTCGGGGATCAGCATCCTTTCGCTGCGCATCCCGTTCATCAGCACGTTCGTCCTCGACTCGAACTGGTCGTACCTGCTGAGCGTGGTGTGGGTGCTCGGCATGACCAACGCCATCAACTTCATCGACGGCCTCGACGGGCTGGCCGGCGGGGATCGTCGCCATCGCCGCGGGCACGTTCTTCCTGTACGCGCAGCAGCTCGGCCACGAGGGTGCGCTCGAGGCCGGCAACATCGGCCCGCTCATCGCCGTGCTCGTGCTCGGCATGTGCCTCGGATTCCTGCCGTACAACATCCACCCCGCCCGCATCTTCATGGGCGACGGCGGCGCGCTGCTGCTCGGGCTGCTCATGGCCGCGTCGACGATGGTGGTCGGCGGTCGCACCGACACGCCGGTGAGCGGCCAGACCTTCTTCTTCTTCGCCCCGGTGTTCATCCCGCTCGTCATCCTCGGAGTTCCTATCCTCGACACCGCCTTCGCCATCGTGCGCCGGGCGCGGAAGGGCACCAGTCCGGCGACCGCCGACAAGGACCATCTCCACCATCGGCTCATGCGCCTCGGCCACGGGCAACGTCGCAGCGTGTTCATCCTGTGGGGCTGGACCGCGCTGCTGTCGGCCTTCGTGCTCTACCCGACCTACACCCATCGTGGCGACGGCCCTGGTCCCCTTCGGGATCGCCGCCCTGGCCCTGGGGCTCTACACGATGTTCCACCCGGGCCTGAAAGAGGCCCGGAAGGCCGAGCACGCGGCCGACCACACGAGCGAGCCCGCGAACGAGCACGCGGCCGGCGAAGGCGACGCGACGCCACCCCGTTAGCCTTCGGACATGCGCGCTGACATCGTCACGGGGGCGGTCTTCCCCGACTACCAGTTGGGCGACCACACCGGCACCCGACGCACCCTCTCCGAGCTGCAGGGCGGCGACCCCATGGTGCTCGTGTTGAGTCGCGGGGGGTACTGCCCGAAGGACCACCGCCAGCACGAGGGCCTGCTCACGCTGCACCGCGAGATCGAGGTGGGCTACTGCAAGCTGGTGACGATCAGCACCGACAACCTGCTCGACACCAACGAGTTCCGCTCGGGCCTGGGCGCGCACTGGCCGTTCCTGTCCGACCCCGGCCGCAAGGTGCAGAAGGACCTCGACATCGCCGAGTACACCGACCCGCACCACGACCCGATGGTGCCCCACACCCTGGTGCTCGAGCCGGGCCTGGTCGTCCACTCGATCTACAACGGCTACTGGTACTTCGGACGGCCGACGGTCGAGGAGCTGCGCCACGACCTGCGGGCGGTGACCCGCAAGGTCCGGCCTGACTGGGATCTGTCGGCACCGGGTCTGCGCGAGAAGTTCGAATCGGGCGACCAGGCCGACTTCTATCCCTACGGCAAGACCCACGCCGAGGTTTTCGCCGACCAGCAGTAGCCGACGACTGGTCGACGGCGCTCGCCGGGCCCGACCGGCGTCCGCCCGGGTTTGCGACCCTGCAGGCCCACGCGTAGGTTGCTCGGGCTTCATCGGCACGACGCGTCGCCCGCGGCGACCTCGTGGCGCGGATGGGGGATCGGCAGGGGGATTTGCCCCGCGCCAGCCGATATCGTAGATTGCGAAGAGATTCACAAGCCCCCGCCGGGGCGCTCCGGTGGCCCCCCGAGAGGGCCGATCGCCGGGTTTGGACTGGGCTCGAGAGGGAGGTCGTGACGTGGACCTTCGTGCAGTGCGCGACGTGAACAACGGCTTCGGCGATGGCCTCGCCACCGCCTTCGAGATGGTGGTGACCCCGCTCATCTTCGGCTTCCTCGGCTACCTGGTCGATCGCTGGGTCGGCACCCACCTGGTCTTCGCCCTCGGCTTCGGCCTGTTCACCTTCGGCTACCTCGTGCGCAAGCTCGTGGTGCGCTACTCCACCGAGATGGCGGCCCACGACGCCAAGGCGCCATGGGCCGCGCCCGCCGGCGGCAAGCGGGCCGCCTCCCACGCGGGTGGCACCGATGTTTGAGCAGACCGACTCGACCTTCGTCGAGGGCTCACCCGAGGTCGAGATCGCGACCGACATGGTGCGCCGGGCCCTCCCGGTGGCGCCGCTGATCATCCTCGTGTGCGGACTGATCTGGGGCGTCGACGGCGCCCTCTCGAGCGCCTACGGCGTCGCCATCGTGCTGGTCAACTTCCTGCTGGCCGCCGCCCTGCTGGCCTGGGCCGCCCGCATCTCGCCCACCATGATCATGGCCGCCACCCTCGGCGGCTTCCTGCTCCGGATGGTCCTGATCGTCGTGGCCGTCAGCCTCGTGCACCACGCCTCGTGGGCGGTCATGGTCCCGCTCCTGTTCACCATCCTCGTCACCCACGTCGGCCTGCTGATCTGGGAGACGCGCTACGTGTCGCTCTCGCTCGCCTATCCCGGCCTCAAGCCCAACGCCCCAAAGGAGACTGACCGGTGATCCTCGGCCTCGAATTCGAGCCCGTCAGCCGACTCGTCGATTGGAAGACGCTCTTCGGCAGCGGACCGTTCGCCCCGACGCGCGTCACGGTCCAGATCCTGCTCTCGGTCATCATCGTGATCGCGTTCTACGTCGTCGCGGGCCGCAAGAAGGCGGCGGTCCCCAAGGGCGCGCAGAACGTGGCCGAGTCGGCCGTCGACTTCATCCAGGACGGCATCATCCTGCAGACCATGGGCGAGGAGGGCCTGAGCTGGACCACCTTCATGCTCACGCTCTTCAGCTTCATCCTCGTGCTCAACATGTGGGAGATCATCCCGGGCTTCCAGATGCCGGTCACCGCCCACATCGCCATCCCCGCCGAGCTGGCCATCCTCGTCTGGTTCCTCTACAACGCGGTCGGCATCAAGAGCCAGGGCCTGTTGGGCTACTTCAAGTCGATGGCCTTCCCGCCCCTCGGCGACATGCCGATCATCGGCAAGTTCTTCCTCTACCTGCTCATCACCCCGATCGAGATCATCTCGACGCTGTTCGTGCGGCCGCTGTCGCTGGCGGTCCGGCTCTTCGCCAACATGCTCGCCGGCCACCTGCTGCTCGCCACCTTCGCCGTGCTCTCGGCCGGCATCTTCTTCGGTGCCCCGTCGGTCCTGAAGATCGGCGCCGTGCTGCCCTTCGGCCTGCTCGTGGCCCTCACCGGCTTCGAGGTCCTGGTGGCCTTCCTGCAGGCGTTCATCTTCACCATCCTCGCCGCCGTGTACATCGGCGGCGCCATGCACCCCGAGCACTGATCCCTCAGCGCCGGGCCGTCCGAATCCCCGCATCCAGCCAGAAAGAAACAAGGAGAAACCAGTGCTCGTGCTAGCTGCACAACAGGCAGGCGAGCTGGCGACCGGTCTCAAGACCGTCGGAGCCGGCATCGTCTACGGTGGCGCCGCCATCGGTCCCGGTATCGGGATCGGCATCGTGGTCGGCAACGCCATCACCGCCATGGCCCGCCAGCCCGAGGCCTCCGGCCCCGTGCGCACCACCATGTTCCTCGGCATCGCCTTCACCGAGGCCCTCGCCCTGTTCGGCTTCGTCCTCGCCTTCCTGCTGAAGGGCTAGGAGCCACCGATGCGCATCCGAATGCTGATCGCCGCGGTCGGCCTCGCCGCCGTCGGTGTCGTCGGCGTGCCCCTGGCCGCCTCGGCGGCGACGATCCCGGTCCCGCACGGTTCGACCCCCGAGCAGAAGTGCGTCATCGAGGCCGTGAACAACGGCTCCGACGTCGCCGACTGCTACAAGGCACCGAGCCCGATCGTCCCCGACGCCACCGACCTCATCTGGGGCGGCGCCGCGTTCGTCATCCTGCTGCTCGTGATGTGGAAGTTCGCCCTGCCCGCGCTCAAGACGGGCATGCAAGGCCGTTCGGACCGCATCCGCGACGACCTGGCCAAGGCCGACACGGCCCGCGCCGACGCCGAAGGGCTGCTCGCCACCTATCAACGCCAGGTGGCCGACTCCAAGGCCGAGGCCACGCGCATCATCGAGGACGCGCGAGCCACCGCCGAGGGCCTCAAGGCCGACCTGCAGCGCCGGGCCGAAGCCGAGATCGCCGAGATGCGCCAGCGTGCCGCGGCCGACATCGAAGCGTCCAAGGCGCAGGCCATCGCGGACCTCACCACCGAGGTGGCCTCGCTGGCCATCGGCGCGGCCGAGGTCGTGGTGCAGAAGAACCTCGACCGCGAGACCCAGGTGCAGCTCATCGAGAACTACATCAACCAGGTCGGCTCGACCAACTGACGACCTCGCCCGACTGACCGCCGGCGACCGCCGGCGCCAGACAGCCAAGACGCCCAAGGAGATCGGCTCGTGGCCGACGACAGCAGAACCGAGCAGCGGATCAACAGCTACGCCGACGCGTTGCTGGCCGTCGCGTCCAACGAGCAGCAGCTCGACGAGGTCGCCGACGAGCTCTTCCGCTTCGCCCGGGTGCTCGAGGGATCCGACGAGCTGCGCGACGCGCTCACCGACGTGCACCTGCCCGCCGCCCGCCGCCAGCAGATCGTCGAGGACCTGCTCTCGGGCCGCGCCACCGATGTCACCACCTCGCTCGTGTCGATGCTGGTCGGCGTGGGCCGGGCCCGCGAGCTCCCGGCCATCGTCGACCGCCTGGTCGAGGCCAGTGCCCGCCGCAACCAGCGCTCGGTGGCCGAGATCCGTTCGGCCATCGACCTCTCCGACGACCAGCGCGCTCGGCTGGGCGAGGCGCTGGCTGCCGCCACCGGCGGCCCCGTCGAGGTCAAGGTCATCGTCGATCCCGCCGTGCTCGGTGGCATCGTCGCCCAGATCGGCGACACCGTCATCGACGGGTCGGTCCGCCATCAGCTGAGCCAGCTCCGAGAGACCATCTAGGCGACACGGCACCCGACGTGCCCGCCGACCCGCCCCCGACGATCCCACCCCCCGAAGAGCCCGAAGAGCCCGAAGAGACGGAAGACATGGCTGAACTCACCATCAACACCAGCGACATCACCGCCAGCCTCCAGAAGAACCTGGCGGACTTCCATCCCGACGTCGAGCTGCGCCAGGTCGGCCGGGTGCTCGAGGTGGGCGACGGCATCGCCCGCGTCTCGGGCCTGCCCGACGCGGCGGTCAACGAGCTGCTCGAGTTCGAGGGCGGCACCGTCGGCCTGGCCCTCAACCTCGACGAGGACTCCATCGGCGCGGTCGTGCTCGGCGACGGCGAGTCGGCGGCCGCGGTCGAGGAGGGCTCGCCCGTGCGGGCCACCGGTCGCATCCTCTCGGTCCCGGTGGGCGACGCGCTGCTCGGCCGGGTGGTCGACGCCCTGGGCGTCCCCATCGACGGCAAGGGCGCGCTGGTCGGCGCCGAGCTGCGCCGCATGGAGATCCAGGCGCCGGGCATCACCGGCCGCCAGCCCGTGCACGAGCCGCTGCAGACCGGCATCAAGTCGATCGACGCCATGACGCCGATCGGTCGGGGCCAGCGCCAGCTCATCATCGGTGACCGCAAGACCGGCAAGACCACGGTGTGCATCGACACGATCCTGAACCAGAAGGGTCAGGGCGTGAAGTGCATCTACGTGGCCATCGGGCTCAAGGCCGCCACCGTCGCCCACGACCGTCAACACCCTGCGCGAGCACGGCGCCCTCGACTACACCGTCGTGGTCGTCTCGCTCGGCCGGCGACCCCGCCCCCTTCAAGTACCTCGCCCCCTACGCCGGCTGCGCCATGGGCCAGCACTGGATGGACAACGGCGAGCACGCCCTCATCGTCTACGACGACCTGTCCAAGCAGGCCGAGGCCTACCGCCAGCTGTCGCTGCTGCTGCGCCGCCCGCCGGGCCGCGAGGCGTACCCCGGTGACGTGTTCTACCTGCACAGCCGCCTGCTCGAGCGGGCCGCCAAGCTGTCCGACGAGCTCGGCGCCGGTTCGCTCACCGCCCTGCCGATCATCGAGACCAAGGCCGGCGACGTGTCGGCCTACATCCCGACCAACGTGATCTCGATCACCGACGGCCAGGTCTACCTGCAGGACGACCTGTTCAAGTCGGGCGTGCGCCCGGCGGTCGACGTCGGCATCTCGGTGTCCCGCGTGGGCGGTGCCGCCCAGACCAAGGCCATGAAGGCCGTGGCCGGCACGCTCAAGCTCGACCTGGCCCAGTTCCGCGAGCTCGAGGCCTTCGCCACCTTCGGCTCCGAGCTCGACAAGGTGTCGGCCGCCCAGCTCGACCGCGGCTACCGCCTGGTCGAGCTGCTCAAGCAGAACCTCAACTCGCCCATGCCGATGGAGGAGCAGGTGGCGGTCATCCTGGCCGGCACCGGCGGCTACCTCGACGACATCCCCGTGGGTGACGTCAAGCGGTTCGAGGCCGACCTGCTCGACTACCTCCGCGGTCGTCACGGCAGCCTGCTCGAATCGATCCGCACGTCCGGCGCCCTGCCCGACGGCGACGGGCTGGCCGCCGCGGTCGCCGCGTTCAAGGAAGAGTTCTCGCCGTCCGACGCCGCGCCGGCGCCACGCTGTCAGCCGAGGCCGACCAGTCGCCACGCTGGCCGCGACGGCCGACGTGCCGAGAGCGCGGGCGAGGCCTAGTCGTGGCTGGTGGTCAGGAGCGGATCCTCCGCCGACGGATCAAGAGCGTCGACTCGACGAAGAAGATCACGCGCGCCATGGAGCTGATCGCGGCGACCCGCGTGGTCAAGGCCCAGGAGCGCGCCGCCGCGGCGCGGCCCTACGCCGAGGAGATCACCGCGGTCATCGCCCAGCTCGCCCGCGCCGGCGCGGCCAGGGACCACCCGTTGCTGCGCGACAACCCCGACGGCCGACGTGCGTGCCGTGGTGTGCATCACCTCGGACCGCGGCCTGTGCGGCGCGTACAACTCGACGATGATGCGCATGGCCGAGCGCCAGCTCGCGGCCATCGAGGCCGAGGGCCACCAGTACGCGCTGTACGTGGGCGGCAAGAAGGCACTGACCTACTTCCGCTTCCGCAACTACCGCATCGACGAGGCCTTCCTCGGCGTCACCGACCAGCCCACCTACGAGCAGGCCCGGGCCATCGGCGAGGCGCTCATCCCGCGCTTCGTCACCGGCGAGCTGCTGTCGGCCGACATCGCGTACTGGCGCTACATCAGCGCCGGCACGCAGGAGCCCGTCGCTGCGGCGCATCCTGCCGGTCGAGATGGACCGAGGCGGCCGCTGCGCCCACCGGGCCCACCGCCGACCTCGAGTACGAGCCGTCGCCCACGGGCATCCTCGGCGAGCTCCTGCCGCGCTACGTCACCAGCCGGATCTTCTCGGCCCTGCTCGACGCCTCGGCCTCCGAGTACGCGGCCAAGCAGCGGGCCATGAAGGCCGCCACCGACAACGCCGAAGAGCTCAAGACCACCCTCAGCCGGGTCATGAACCGGGCCCGCCAGGACGCCATCACCACCGAGATCATGGAGATCGTCGGTGGCGCCGAGGCGCTCAAGGGCGACAAGCACGGCGGCGACCAGCTGCTGCTCGAGCACCTCGGCTCGGAGCACCTCTTCGCCCAGCACCTCGACCCCACCGACCACAGCGTGATCGGCCACGATCACCAGCCCCCCCTGAACTGATCCGCCCCGCGCCGTTTCGGCTGCTCCGATCGCCCGTACCAGGAGACCCCGCATGACCGTCACCGATTCCCCCACCAGCGAGACCGCCGCACCGCTCAAGGACGGTCGCGTCGTCGCCATCGCCGGACCGGTGGTCGACGTCGAGTTCCCCCGCGGCTCGCTGCCCGAGATCAACACCGCCGTGCAGATGACCATCGCCCTCGAGGGGGTCGAGACCGTCGTCACCGGCGAGGTCGCCCAGCAGATCGGCGACAACCGCGTCCGCGTCGTCTCGCTCAAGCCGACCGACGGCCTCACCCGCGGCGCGCCGGTCGTCAACACCGGCCGCGGCATCAGCGTGCCGGTGGGCGACGTCACCCTCGGCAACGTGTGGAACGTCATCGGCGAGCCGCTCATGGGCGGCGACGAGGTGCTGGCTCGCATCGACGAGCGTTGGGACATCCACCGCGAGGCCCCCGCCTTCGACACCCTCGAGCCCAAGGCGCAGGTCTTCCCGACCGGCATCAAGGTCATCGACCTGCTCACCCCCTACCTGGCCGGCGGCAAGATCGGCCTGTTCGGCGGCGCCGGCGTGGGCAAGACCGTGCTCATCCAGGAGATGATCAACCGCGTCGCCTCGCAGCACGGTGGCGTGTCGGTGTTCGCCGGGGTGGGCGAGCGCACCCGTGAGGGCACCGACCTCCTGCTCGAGATGCAGGAGTCGGGCGTCATCGAGAAGGCCGCCCTCGTGTTCGGCCAGATGGACGAGCCGCCGGGCGTGCGCCTGCGCGTGGCGCTGTCGGCGCTGACCATGGCCGAGTACTTCCGCGACGTGCAGGGCCAGGACGTGCTGCTGTTCGTGGACAACATCTTCCGCTTCGTGCAGGCCGGCTCCGAGGTGTCGACCCTGCTCGGCCGCATGCCGTCGGCGGTGGGCTACCAGCCGACGCTGGCCGACGAGATGGGCGAGCTGCAGGAGCGCATCACCTCGACCCGGGGTCGCTCGATCACCTCGCTGCAGGCCGTGTACGTGCCCGCCGACGACTACACCGACCCGGCGCCGTTCACCACCTTCACCCACCTCGACGCCACCACCGAGCTCGACCGCCAGATCGCCTCGCTCGGCATCTACCCGGCCGTGAACCCGCTCTCGTCGACCTCGTCGATCCTCGCTCCCGAGGTCGTGGGGCAGCGCCACTACGACGTCGCCCGCCGCGTGCAGGAGGTCCTGCAGCGCTACAAGGAGCTGCAGGACATCATCGCCATCCTCGGCCTCGACGAGCTCTCCGAAGAGGACCGCGTCACGGTCAACCGGGCCCGCAAGGTGCAGCGGTTCCTGTCCCAGCCCTTCTTCGTCGGCAAGGTGTTCACCGGCATGGACGGCATCTGGGTCGACACCGAGACGACCGTCGAGTCCTTCGCCCAGCTGGTCGACGGCGACCTCGACGACCTGCCCGAGCAGGCCTTCCTCAACGTGGGCGACGCCGACTCGGCCCGCGCCAAGGCGCGCGACCTCGAGAAGAACGCATGACGCTGCAGGTCGAGCTCGTCTCGCCCGAGCGGATCCTGCTGTCGACCGAGGCCGTCATGGTGGTGGCCCGCACGATCGGCGGTGGTGACATCGCGTTCCTCACCGACCACGCCCCGTTCATCGGCGCGCTCGACACGTGGCCGCTCGAGATCAAGCTGACCGACGACACCTACGAGCGCGTGGCGGTCCACGGGGGCTTCATCTCGGTCACCGACAACCAGGTCAAGATCCTGTCGGACCTGGCCGAGATGGCCGGCCAGATCGACGTCCCGCGGGCGCAGGCCGCCCGCGACGCGGCCGAGGCGGCCCTGCCGCCGGGCGACGCGGCCCGAGGCAGCGAGGCCGAGGCCGCACTGGCCCGTGCCAACGCCCGCCTCGCCGCCGCCGCGGCCTGAGCGTCAGCGCTCGTCGGCGGCGGACGCGTAGCCGGGGCGACCGGCGTCGGTCCAGCGCTCCCAGAACGCGAAGAACGTCTCGCCGAACGGGTCGTCGCCACGCATGGGCATCGAGCCGCGCACGATCGTGAAGTCGAAGGGCGCCAGCTGCACGGCTCGGTCGAAGTGCACGACCGCGGCGTCGTCGTCCCCTCGCCGGTGCAGCCACGCGGCCAGGCGCCGCTCGACGCGGGCCTGCTGCAGGTCGTCGGTCGGCGCGTCGACGTGGGCCCGGGCGGCGTCGGCGTCGTAGGGCAGCTCGTCGTGATCGACCCAGCGGCGTAGCTGGTCGTGGTGGACGCTGCTGTCGATGTCGGTGAAGGCGCGGAACTGGTCGTCACCGGGCGCGATCACCGGCGGGCGCACCACCTTGTCGTCCTCGTCGATCCACACCACCGAGGGCACGTTGACCACGCCGTACAGCTCGGCGATGCGGTGGTCGGGGTCGACCAGCACCGGGAACTCGGGGTGCGGCTCGGCCGCCTCGACCCAGGGCCGAGCCGTCTCGACGTCGTCGTCGAGCGAGATCGACAGGATCTCGAAGCCGCTCGGCGCCAGCTCGTCGCGAAGGGCCTGCCACGACGCGATCTCATACCGGCATCCGCACCAGCTGGCCCAGGCCACGATCGCCCGCTTGCGGTGGCTCCACTCGGACAGGTGGTGCGTCTCGCCGTCGAGGCCCGCCAGCGCGACATCGGGCGCGTCGAGCGATTCGAGCGCGGCCCGTCGCGCCGCGCTGCTGTCGCCGAGCACGGCCACGCCCCGGGTCGGCTCGACGGCCACGACACGTCCGAGCGCGCGGGCCGCGGTGACGACGTCGACCCGCCCCCGGGCGTCGACCAACGCGTCGCGATCGCGCACCGGGACGCACACGTCGCCGCGACACAGCCCCTCGGGCTTGAGCGCCCACCCCGTGGCTCGCTCGAGGTCGGCGGCCGAGAGCAGCATCCGGTCGTCCTCGACGTCGAAGTCGACCTCGGTCTCGACCTGATCGATCAGCGTTCCCATCGGGTTCCCCCTGGCCTCGACTCGGCCACCGTCAGCCGATGTAGTCAACCAGGGTGGGTGCGCCGACGCCCAGCCGACCCGCGTCGACAGGCGCACTGGCTAGGGTCGGCCCGTGCCCCGGCTCCGTCTCGGTGTGGTCCTGCTGGTGCCGCCGGCGCTGGCGGGCGCGGTCGACGGGCTGCGCCGGGCCTTCGGCGATCCCGTGCTCGACCAGGTCGCGCCCCACATCACGCTGGTGCCTCCGGTCAACGTGCGGTCGGACGACCTGCCGCTCGCCCTTTCGGTGATGCGCACGGCGGCCGCCGAGATCCGCCCGCTCGACCTGCTGCTCGGGCCGGTGGTGGCCTTCCCCGGCCACGAGCACGTGGCCTACCTCGAGGTGCGCGGCGGCGACGATCGGGCCGGCGCCGACCTCGAACGACTGCGGCGGCACGTCTTCCGGCCTCCCCTCGAGCGTCCGATCGACCACGGCTTCGTGCCGCACGTGACCGTGACCCAGGGGGTGGACGAGTCGCGCCTCGCCGCCGTCCTCGAGGCCTCCGCGGGATGGGTGGGCCAGCCCGTCCGGTTCGACCGGATGCACCTGCTCGACGAGCAGCACCCACCCGAGGGCAAGCGGTGGGTGCCCATCGCGGACGTCGAGCTGGGTCCCCGCTCCATCGTGGGGCGCGGCGGCCTCGAGCTCGAGCTCACGCCGAGCGAGCTGGTCGATCCCGAGGCGACGGCCGCGCTCGCGGCCTCGTCGCCGGACGGTCCGGTCAGCCTGGACGGCCCGATCGGCCCGTCGTCGATGGGGCGGTCACCCGCATCGTCGCCCCGGCCGCTGGTGGTGACCGCCCGCTGTGAGGGCGAGGTGGTGGGCGTGGCGCGAGGGTCGTCCGGGCGCGGCGCCGACCCGCGTCCTTCCGACGTCTGGGTGCGCGCCGGCCACGAGGACCACGTCGAGGACCACCTGTTCGCCGCGTGGCAGTCGGCGGCCGCTCGTCGCGAGTAGGACGTCAGCTCTCGTACTGGACGGCGGCCCGCTCGGCCAGGATCGGCCGGAGCAGCTCGGCGATGATCTGCTGGTGCTCGGCATCCGCGGTGTAGGACCGCCAGTCCTCCTCGGTCGTCGAAGTCGGCCACGGCGGTGCCGTGCCAGTTGCCCTCGACCAGCCCGGCGTCGGTGCCGACGCGGTAGTCGCGCAGCTGGGGCAGGTGGGCCGGCAGCGTGCGCAGGGCCGTGAACATGGCCTCGTGCTGCTCGGGGGTCGATTCGGGGGTGAAGCGGAACAGCACGACGTGGCGGAACATGGGCGGGCCTCCTCGGCCGTCGATCGGAGCCCGCAGGCGCGGGCGGTGGGAGCGAGTGGAGCAGGTGACTACAGCAGGGCGCGGTAGGCCCCGCCGTCGACGGGGATGGCGGCGCCGGTGACGAACCGGGCGTGGTCGCTGCAGAGGAACGCGGCGAAGGCGCCGAAGTCCTCGGCTCGACCGACGGCGCCCACCGGCGTCGAGGCGGCCGCGCCGGAGAGGTCGTCGCCGTACATCGAGCGCAGGCGTGCGGTGTCGTGCGAGCCCGGTTGCAGCGAGTTGACCGTGACGCCGTCGCCGGCCACCTCGAGGGCGAGCGTCTTGAGGAAGCCGGTGGCGCCGGCGCGGGCGGTGTTGGACAGGATGAGCCCGCCGATCGGCTGTCGCACCGAGATCGACGTGATGGCCAGCACGCGGCCCCAGCCGCGCTCGCGCATCGGCGGCACCGCGGCCTGGCACAGCGCCACGACCGAGAGCAGGTTGAGCTGGAGCGCCGGTCCGTAGGCCTCGAAGGCGGTGCTGGCGAAGTTGCCCGGCGGCGGTCCGCCGGCGTTGGCCACGAGGATGTCGACGCCGCCGAGGGCCTCGGTGGCGCGGTCGACGAAGTCGGTGGCACCTTCGCTCGACGACACATCGGCCACCAGCGGGACCACCTGTCCCGCGCCCAGCGACAGTCGCGCTTCGAGATCGGCGGCCGCGGCTTCGATGCGCGCCTCGTCGCGCCCGCACATCGCGACGCGCACGCCGTCGGCCGCCAGTGCGGCGGCGGTGGCCAGTCCGAGCCCGCTCGACGCGCCCGCCACCGCTGCTCGCCGACCCGAGATCCCGAGATCCACGCCGTCACGCTACCGGGGTACGGTCGGGCCATGGAGCTGACGGCGATCGCGCCCGACGTGTACGCGTGCCTCCAACCCGACACGGGCCTGGGCGCATCGAACTCGGGGCTGGTCGACCGCGGCGGCGGCCTCGTGGTCGACACGCTGTACGACCTGCCCCGCACCCGGGCGATGATCGACCTCTACGCCTCCGTGGCGCCCGACCCGGCGCGCCGGCTGGTCAACACCCACCACAACGGCGACCACTGCTGGGGCAACCAGCTCTTCGCCGAGCTCGGCACCGAGATCATCGGCCACCGGTTGTGCGCCGAGTGGTTCGGGCGCGATGCCACGCCGGGCCTGTTCGTCGCGCTGGCCCGCGCCGAGCAGGTGCCGCCGCCGTACGAGTCCCTCGCCCGGGCCATGCGCGACTTCGATTTCGAGGGCATCGAGCTGACGCCGCCGACCACCCTCATCGACGGCGACACCGAGCTCGACCTCGACGGGACGCGGGCCGAGCTGATCTACGTCGGCCCCGCCCACACGCCCGGCGACGTCGTGGTCCACCTGCCCGAGGCCGGCGTCGTCTTCACGGGTGACGTGCTCTTCCACCGGTGCACACCGATCGGGTGGGAGGGCACGTTCGACAACTGGATCGCCGCCCTCGAGCGGCTCGAGGCCCTCGAGCCCGCCACCGTCGTCCCGGGCCACGGTCCCGTCACCGACACCGACGGGCTGGCGGGCATGCGCGAGTACCTGGTGTACGTGCGCGACGAGGCCCGCGCCGGCTTCGAGGCCGGCCTCACCACCCTCGAGACCGCCTTGCGGATCGACCTCGGCCCCTACGGGCTGTGGACCGAGCCCGAGCGACTCGCCTTCCAGGTCGATCGGGCCTACCGCGAGCTGCAGGGCGTCAGCTGGGACACGCCGGTCGACACCGCCCGCGTGTTCGGCGAGATGGCCGTGCTGGCCGACCACTTCGCCTCGTCCTGATCGCGCCCGTCCTCATCGCTCGCCTCACGGCGCTCAGTCGGTCGCGTCGTCGTGGTCGTCGAGCTCGCGGGCGGCCAGCACCTTGCGGTCGACCTTCTGCATCGGGGTGAGGGGGAGCGCGTCGACCAGGCGCAGGGCCTCGGGCAGCTTGTGGGCCGACAGCCGCTCGCCGCCGAAGCGGCGCAGCTCGTCGAGCGACACCGGTCGCTCGGGTTGGCGGGGGACGACCACGGCCACGCCGATCTCGCCCATGACCGGGTCGGGGCGGGGGACCACGACCACGTCGATCACGTCGGGGTGCGACGCGAGCACGCCCTCGACCTCGAGCGGGTAGACGTTGTAGCCGCCCCGGATGAACATCTCCTTGGCGCGGCCGGCCAGGCGCACGCAGCCCGCCTCGTCGATGCGGCCGAGGTCGCCGGTGTGGACCCAGCCGTCGCGCAAGGTGGCGGCCGTGGCCACGGGGTCGCGCCAGTAGCCGAGCAGCTGGGTGGGCGAGCGCAGGCAGAGCTCGCCGATGGCCCCGCGCTCGACCGGTCTGCCGTCCTCGTCGCGGATCTCGACGTCGACCCCCGGGCGAGGCCGTCCCACGGTGAACAGCGCCTCGTCGTCGTCGGCGTCGAAGGCGGTGGCCGTCCCCACACCACCCGATTCGGTGGACGAGTAGCGGATCGAATAGGCGGCGCCGATGCGGCGGCGGGCCTCGCGCACGAGCGCCGGCGGGGAGAGCGCGCCACCCATCACGATGGTCGTGACCGCGCGTCAGGTCGACCTCGTCGAAGTCGGGCTGGCGCAGCAGCAGCGCCAACTGGGGCGCCACGCCTCCGATGCTCGGCATGCGGTGCCGCGCGATCAGGTGGAGGACCTCGGACGCCCGCCAGCGGTCGAGGAGGTGCACGGTGCTGGCGGTCCGCAGGTACCAGGGCAGCTTGGTCATGAAGCCGATGTGGGCCAGCTGCGTGCCCGACAGCATGGGAGCACCGCCGCCCCAGCGGTCGCCGGTGTCGATGGCGGTGACCGCCTCGAGCTGGCGCCCGGCGAACATCGCGCCCTTCGGGATGCCGGTGGTGCCCGACGTCAACACGATGGTGACGAGCCGGTCGGGGTCGTCGGGCAGCGCCGGGGGTGACTGGTCGGCTGCGCCCGCGCCGCAACCGGGCGAGCACGGCGCCGGCTCGCTCGGCTCGCTCGACGGGCTCGACGGCCACGTCGTCGGGCAGGCCGGCCGCCAGGTCGGAGGTGGCCAGCACGAGCGCCGGGTCGACGGTGCCGACCATGGCGGCGCGCTCGGCCGGGGTGGAGCGCGGGTTGAGCCCGACGGTGACCGCGCCGAGCTTGGCCAGCGCGGCGTACGCGACCACGTAGTCGGGGGTCGACGGCAGGGCCAGGGCCACGACGTCGTGCTCGCGCACCCCCCGTGCGGCCAGCCCCACCGCGGCCTCGTCGCTGGCGTGATCGAGCTCGGCGAAGCTCAGCGTCCAACCGTCCGGGGTGGCGAAGGCGGCGAGATCGCCGAAGCGCGCGGCCGCCAGGGCGACGGTGGAGGCGAGCACGCCCGGCTCAGCGCGACAGCGCGGCCACGCCGGCCGGGTCGAGGTACTCGTGCATGCGCGAGATCCGTGCGTCGCCGACGGTGGCGATGATGCAGGCGGGCATGGCCACCGCCGTGCCGTCAGGTGCGGTGCCGTGGAGCACGTGCTCCTGCAGGAAGCCCCCGGGGATCACGTCGCGACGGCGGACCTCGTAGCGACGGTTCGGCCAGCTTGGACACCAACCACCCCAGCACCCGCAGCGAACGGGCCTTGTCCATCTCGCGGTCGTCGATGTTGCCCCACACGACGATGTCGTCGTCGTAGCAGTCGCCGACGGCGTCGAGATCGGCCGCTTCGATGGCACGGAACAGCCGGTCCGCCAGCTGCAGGGTCTCGTCGTCGGTCATGGCATCATCCTCGCATGGCTCAGACGGTGCTCGACGGGATCGATGCGGTGAAGGCGGCGGTGGGCAGCCACCTCGGCACGAGCGACTGGCTCGAGATCACCCAGGACCGGATCGACCGGTTCGCCGACGCCACCGGGGATCACCAGTGGATCCACGTCGACCCCGAGCGAGCGGCCGCCGGCCCCTTCGGGACCACGATCGCGCACGGCTACCTGACCCTGTCGCTGTCGAACGCGCTGCTGCCCGAGATCGTCGAGGTGCAGGGCATCTCGATGGGCGTCAACTACGGCACCGGCAAGGTGCGGTTCCCGGCGCCGGTGCCGGTCGGGTCGCGGATCCGGGCCTCGGCCGAGCTCGTGGCCGCCGACGACGTGGTCGGTGGCGTGCAGACGACGATCGTGATCACGGTCGAGGTCGAGGGCGGCGCCAAGCCGGCGTGCGTGATCGAGTCGATCAGCCGCTACCTGACCTGAGACCTGACGGGTCGTCAGATAGCGGGGTGTACGATCCGCGGCGCCATGGACCTGCGCTTCACCCCCGACGAGGACGCCTTTCGCAAGGAGGTGCGCACCTACCTCGACGAGCTGCTGCACGGTGAGTTCGCCGTCATCCGCGGCCGGGGTGGCCCGGGCGACGAGCACGCCTTCTTCGACGAGCGACTGGCCTGGGAGCGGCGGCTGGGGGCCGACGGGTGGACCTGCGTGGGCTGGCCGACCGAGTTCGGCGGGCGCGGGCTGGCCCTCAACGAGCAGGTCATCTACTTCGAGGAGTACGCCCGGGCCGGGGGCCCCGGCCGTCTCGGCCACATCGGCGAAGGGCTGATCGGCCCGACGCTGATGCACTTCGGCAGCCCCGACCAGCAGCAGCGGTTCCTGCCCGCCATCCGCGCCGGCGACGAGCTGTGGTGCCAGGGCTACTCCGAGCCCGATGCCGGTTCCGACCTGGCCAACATCGCCACGCGCGCTGACCTCGCCACCAACGCGGAGGGACGGGACGAATGGGTGATCGACGGGCAGAAGGTGTGGACGTCGCTGGCCCACTGGAGCGACTGGTGCTTCCTGCTGGCGCGCACAGACCGTTCGGCGCCCAAGCACCGCGGCATCTCGTTCCTGCTGATCCGCATGGACGCGCCCGGCATCGAGATCCGCCCGATCGTGCAGCTGACCGGCACGTCCGAGTTCAACGAGGTGTTCTTCTCGGGCGCCCGCACGCCCGCGGACCTGGTGGTGGGCGGGGTGAACGAGGGTTGGAAGGTCGCCATGGGCCTGCTCTCCTACGAGCGGGGAGCCTCGACGCTCGGCCAGCAGTTCGCGTTCGAGCGCGAGTTGCGCGCCATCACCGAGCTGGCCGCGGCCAACGGACGCTCACGCGACGCGCGGTTCCGCCAACGCCTGGCCGAGACGTGGAGCCGCCTCGAGATCATGCGCTGGAACAGCCTGCGGATGCTGACCCACGCCGATCGGCCCGAGCTGAGCGGCGCGGCGTACATCGCCAAGCTCTACTGGGCCCGCCTGCACCGCGACATCGGTGAGCTGCACCTCGACGCGCTGGGGACCGACGGGCTCGTCGCCGGGACGGCGTCGGATGCCGGGGGGTACGACCTCACCGACGCCCAACGCTCGTTCCTGTACACCCGGGCTGACACGATCTACGGCGGATCGAACCAGATCCAGCGCAACATCATCGGCGAGCGGGCGCTCGGGCTGGCTCCCGAGCCCCGCCCGACGGTCTGACGTCCGAGACTTCCACCCGGCCACACGCTCCCAGCCGGCCCGACGCTCCCACCCCGACCAGACGCGCCAAGGAGACCACCGTGTCAACCTCCGTCCCCGTCCCCCCTGCCGTCCCGAACTACGTCGAGGGGCACCGCCTGCTCGAGGGCCGCACCGTGGTCGTGACCGCCGCCGCCGGCACCGGCATCGGATCGGCCGTGGCCCGGCGGTGCATCGAGGAGGGCGCCACCGTGGTGGTCAGCGACGCCCACGAGCGACGCGTGGCCGAGGCGGCCGCCGAGCTCTCGGACCTGGCCGGTGCGGCGGTCACCGGCGTGGTGTGCGACGTGACCGATCAGGCCGACGTCGACCACCTCTTCGCCACGGCCGTCGACGTGCTCGGCCACATCGACGTGCTGGTCAACAACGCCGGCCTGGGCGGCACCGCCGAGGTGGTCGACATGACCGACGAGCAGTGGAACCTCGTGCTCGACGTGACCCTGACCGGCACGTTCCGCGCCACCCGCGCCGCCCTCGCCCACATGCTGCCGCGGGGGTCCGGTGTGATCGTCAACAACGCGTCGGTGCTCGGGTGGCGCGCCCAGGCCGGTCAGGCGCACTACGCCGCGGCCAAGGCCGGGGTCATGGCCCTCACGCGATGCACGGCCATCGAGGCGGCGCCCTCCGGCGTGCGGATCAACGCGGTCGCGCCGAGCCTGGCCATGCACCCGTTCCTGGCCAAGGTCACCTCGGACGAGCTGCTGGCCGAGCTCACCACCCGTGAGGCCTTCGGACGACCCGCCGAGCCGTGGGAGGTGGCCAACGTGGTCGTGTTCCTGGCCAGCGACTACTCGTCGTACCTCACCGGCGAGATCGTCTCGGTGAGCAGCCAGCACCCCTGATCGGTGCGCGGCACGTCAGTCCTCTTCGCGCGCCGCCTTCTTGGCCGCACCGATGGCGCGGCCGATGGTGCGAGCCGTGCGGTTGACGTCGTCGGTGGTCGGCTTGCGCACCGACGAGGCCATCGTGCGGGCCGTGTCGGAGAGCTCGCTGATCGACTTGGGCATGGCCGGGCGGGTCGGTGCGGCCGGATCGCCCGACGGGGGCGCTCTGGTGGTGGTCGGGTCGGGACCGGCGGGATCGGGCCGCGCTGATCCTGCGGACGCCGTGCCGGTCGGCGTCGGCTGAGCCGAGCGGCGCCGCCGACCGCCTCGCCATCCCTCGCCGAAGCCTCGGATGGTGCCGGCCACCACGCCGACCACGGTGAACACCGCGATGAACAGCAGCACGCCGAACAATGCCAGGGCGCCCCAGTTGAGGGCATCGGCCGCCGCGGCGATGCCGATCTCGAGCCCGATGGCCACGACCGACAGGATCACGGCGAGCCAGAAGACGCGGTCGCGGCGGATCGGGCGGCGGAACCCCCGCCAGAGCTCGCCCTCGCGTGCGCCTGCGTGGCGGGTCGACCTGCTCATCCCCGCACGGTACCGGCCCTGCCGCCGCGACCGCCGATCAGGTCGGCTCGGGAGTGTCGGCGGGTCGAGCGTCGGCGGGTCGAGCGTCAGCGGGTGAGGATGACCGACGACCCGTGGCCGAACAGGCCCTGGTTGACCGTGAGCCCGGCGCGGGCTCCCTCGACCTGGCGGCCCGTGGCCTGCCCGCGCAGCTGCCAGGTGATCTCGCACACCTGCGCGAGGGCCTGGGCCGGGATGGCCTCGCCGAAGCAGGCCAGGCCGCCACTCGGGTTGACGGGGATGCGGCCGCCGAGCTCGGTGTCGCCGTCGTTGAGCAGGCGCTCGGCCTCGCCCTCGGGGCACAGTCCGATGTTCTCGTACCAGTCGAGCTCGAGCGCGGACGAGAGGTCGTAGACCTCGGCCAGGTCGAGATCGTCCGGGCCGATGCTGGCCTCGTCGTAGGCGGCGTGCGAGATCGCGTCGCGGAACGGCCGGGGCGGGGCGCCGACGGTGGCAGCCGAGTCGGTGGCGAACGCCGGGAGCTCGAGCACCGTCTGCGGGTACGTCGGCGTCACCGTCGAGATGGCGGCGATGCGCACCGCGTCGGTGGTGTGCCGGCGGGCGAAGTCGGTGCTCGACAGCACGACCGCCGCGCCGCCGTCCGAGGTCGCGCAGATCTCGAGCAGGTGCAGGGGATCGGCGACCACCGGCGACGCCATGATGTCGTCGACGGTGAACTCCTTGGGGTACCGGGCGTTGGGGTTGGTGGCACCGTGGCGGCTGTTCTTGGCACGCACGCGGGCGAAGTCGGCCGGGGTGGCGCCGTACTGCTCGATCCGGCGGCGGGCGTAGAGCGCGAAGTAGGTCGGGTTGGTGGCGCCCAGCAGGCGGAAGCGCAGCCAGTCGGGATCGTCGGGGCGGTCGCCGCCCACCGGGGCGAAGAAGCCCTTGGGGGTGGTGTCGGCGCCGACCACGAGCGCCACCTCGCACAGGCCGGCCAGGATCTGGGCGCGGGCGATGTTGAGCGCCTGCGCGCCCGATGCGCACGCGGCGTAGCAGCTGGCCACCCGGTTGCCCTTCCAGCCGAGCGCCTGGCTGAAGGTGGCGCCGGCGATGAAGCCGGGGTACCCGTTGCGGATGGTGTCGGCCCCGGCGACGTAGTCCACGTCGTCCCAGCCGAGCCCGGCGTCGGCCAGCGCGGCCTGGGCGGCCACGATGCCGTACTCGACGAAGTTGCGGCCCCACTTGCCCCACGGGTGCATGCCGACCCCGAGGACGGCGACCTCGTGATCGGCGCTCATCGGGAGGCTCCCGTGCTCGAGGAGGAGGCGGAGACGGTGGCGGCGGTGGCGCTGGCGTCGGAGAGTGGTCGCCACTTCCACACGAGGTAGTCGTGGTCGTCGTCGCTGTAGAGGGTGCCGAGCACGAGCTCGACGCGCTGGCCTGCGTGCAGGTCGGCGATGTCGACGCCGGGCACCAGCTGGCCGAGCACGACCATCTTCTCGGATTCGAGCTCGACCGCGGCGATGGCGTAGGGCTCGAACGGCTCGGTCGACATGTACGGCGGCGGCGGCTGGTACCGGTTGTCGGTGAACGACCAGATCGTGCCGGTGCGACTCAGCTCGACCTCGTCGAAGTCGCGGCTGGCGCACGCCGGGTTGCGGCAGAACGACGTCTCGCGGGGGAAGCAGACGATGGCGCAGGACCGGCACCGGCTGCCGAGCAGCGCGGGTCGGTCGGGATCGAGGGTGAACCACCCTTCGATGGCGGGCACCTGGGTCTTGGCGGCCACGTGACCTCCCTTGCTTCGGACGACTCGATCGGAGCGCCGGCTCGGCGCCTGACCCGACACGCTAGCCCACCCCCGCCCCGTTTCTGACGGGTCGTCACATCGTGGATTTCGCCGACCCCGACCCGATCCGTAGGCTCTCGGGCCATGACCACGGGGGATGACCGAATGAGGGTCGAACACGTCGATGTGCTGGTCGTCGGCGCCGGCATCTCGGGGATCGGGGCCGGCTACCACCTGCAGACGCTGTCGCCCCACCGCAGCTACGCGATCCTCGAGGGTCGCGACGACCTGGGCGGCACATGGGACCTGTTCCGGTACCCGGGCGTCCGTTCCGACAGCGACATGCACACGCTCGGCTACCGCTTCAAGCCGTGGACGGCGGACAAGGCCATCGCCGACGGGCCGTCGATCCTCGCCTACCTCCGCGAGACGGCCAGCCAGTACGGCATCGATCGCCACATCCGCTACGGCCACCAGGTGCGCACGGCCGAGTGGTCCTCCGTCGATGCCCGGTGGACCGTCGAGGCCCATCGCACCGACACCGACGAGACGGTGACGCTCACCTGCGGCTACCTGTTCATGTGCTCGGGCTACTACAGCTACAAGGCCGGCTACACGCCCGACTTCCCGGGCCTCGAGCGGTACACGGGCCAGGTCGTGCACCCCCAGGCCTGGCCCGAGGACCTCGACTACGCCGGCAAGCGGGTCGTCGTGATCGGGTCGGGCGCCACGGCGATGACGCTCGTCCCCGCGATGGCCGACACCGCCGCTCACGTGACGATGCTCCAGCGATCGCCGACCTATGTCGTGGCGCGCCCCGACGTCGACCGGGTCGCCAACACGCTGCAGAAGTACCTGCCCGAGAAGGTGGCCTACGGCCTCACGCGGCGGAAGAACATCGCGCTCCAGCAGATGGTCTACAAGCGCACCCGGACCGACCCCGACAAGGTCAGGGACCGGCTGCTGCAGATGGTCCGCGACGAGCTCGGCCCCGACTACGACGTCGAGCGCCACTTCACGCCGACCTACGACCCCTGGGACCAGCGTCTCTGCCTCGTGCCCAACGCGGACCTGTTCGAGGCGATCCGCGGAGGTCGTGCGTCGGTTGTCACGGACCAGATCGAGACCTTCACCGAGCACGGCATCGAGCTGGCGTCGGGCGAGGTGCTCGACGCCGACATCGTCATCACCGCCACCGGCCTGCAGCTGGTGACCCTGGGCGAGATGGACTTCGTGGTCGACGGCGAGCCGGTCGACTTCTCGAAGACCTGGACATACAAGGGCCTCGCGTACTCGGACGTCCCCAACCTCGCCTCGTCCTTCGGCTACATCAACGCCTCGTGGACGCTGCGCGCCGACCTCACCTGTGAGTACGTGTGCCGCCTGCTGAACCACATGGAGGCGACCGGCACGGTGCAGTGCACGCCTCGGCTGCGACCGATCGACCGCTCCATGACCGAGCGCCCCTGGATCGACCAGTTCACCTCGGGCTACATGCAGCGTGACATGCATCGGTTCCCGCGACAGGGCGACCACGAGCCGTGGATCAACCCGCAGGACTACGGCCGGGACAAGAAGATGTTCCGCAAGGCCCCGCTCGACGACGGCGTCATGCTGTTCACGCGGGCGAAGTCGCCGGCCGCCGCCCCGGCCTCGTAGCAGCCTCTCGGGTCGTGCCGACGCTCAGGCGTCGCTCGAGGTCGCCGTCCCGCTGGCGAGCAAGGCGTCGATCGAGGCCACCTCGCGCGGGAGCCCGAGGGCATCGAACTCGGCCCGGGCCCGCTCGAGGAGCGGGCGCGACGACGACTGGTAGCCACGGGCCACGGCCAGGCGGGCCTCTTCGAGCTGCGCCATCGCGGCGGCCGGCGCGCAGCCGAGGGACAGGAAGACGCGGCGCGCCGAGCTGATCGGCGCCTCGGCCTCGGCCAGATGGCCGCCGGCCCGCCACACGGTGCCCCGGGCCAGGTCGACCTGCGCCCGGTCGAAGGACCGGCCCGTCTGATCCGCGATCGCGCCGATCGACGCCAGTAGGCGCTCGGCCGTCCCGGCGTCGCCGGCCTCGGCGGCCGCCCGTGCCACCGAGGTGGCCACCGTCACCGCCTGGGCCCTCGCCCAGGCCAGGCGCGCGCCGGGACCGGGCCGCGCGAGCAGCGGGAGCACCTCGTCGGCGAAGGCCGCCGCCTCGACCACCCGGCCACGACTGGCGGCCACGATGGCGCGGTCGCCGTCGACCACGACCTCCTGCTGCCGGCTGCGCAGCTGGTGGGCCAGACCCGACGCGGTGTTGAGCAGGTTGTGCGCCGTGTCGAAGTCGCCGAACACGGTGGCCAGCGCGATGTGGGCGCGGGCGGCCCCGAGGCGGCTCTCGATCGGTCGGTCCGGCTCGGCCAGGCGCTGCACGATCGTCCACACGTCGCGGTAGCGCCCGACGAGGAGCAGCAGGTCGAGCTCGACCATCGCGAAGGTGTCGCCCTTGCCCATCTCGTGCTGGGCGGTGTCGCCCGAGGCCATGGACAGGCCGCGCTCGAGGTAGGCGAGGCCGTCGGCGTAGTGCTCCTGGCTGGCCAAGGTGGCGCCGACCATGGTCAGGACGGGCGCGACCAGGTCGCCGTGCTCGGGATCGCCATCGAGCTGGTCGATGAGCGCCTGCGCCTGGCCGATGACGCCGTCGGCGTCGCCGCGGATGTAGGCGTCGCGCAGGCGGCGGTAGGCGGGGGGCGGGGTCACGGATCCTGTCTAGCGCCCGATCGGGCCGGCCACGACGTACCGCCCCGAACCTGTGCCGTCGCGTGACCCCCTGAGGTCACGCGACGGCACGGGTTCCGGCGTCAGGTCGGTCGCAGGCCGAGCCTCGGCCCGCCGACGGATGGCGCCCGGTGGGTGACGTCGGTGTCCCACACCGCCTTGGCCCGGGCGAACCACTCGCGCACCGTGAAGCTGACCTGCATGTGCAGCGGGTAGCGGAAGCCGGCCTGGGCGGGATGGTGCTGCCAGTCGGGGACCGAGAACCCGACGGCGTCGACGCCGAGGTGCTGGCAGGTGAACAGGGCGCGGGGCAGGTGGTAGTCCTGGGTGACGAGGACGGCTCGGTGCACACCGAAGATCTGTCGGGCCCGGGCGCAGCTGTCGTAGGTGTCGAACCCGGCGTAGTCGCGCGTGATGACGCCGGCGGGCACGCCGTGGGCGATCAGGTAGGTGCGCATGGCGCTCACCTCGTCGTAGCCGGGCCGGCTGTTGTCTCCCGTCACCAGGATCTTGGGCACCTTGCCGGCGCGGTAGAGCGCGATGGTGGCGTCGAGTCGATCCTTCAGCACGAGGGACGGTCGCGTGCCGTCGAGCCCGGCGCCGAAGACGATGGCCACCGGCTCGCGGGGAACCTGCGCCACCGTGTCGAAACGAGGAGTCCCCGACACGAGCACCCAGATGTTGGCGGCGACGAGCACGCCGAGCGCCAGCACCGCGACCGACGCAATCGCGATGACCGTTCGGCGCGCCCACTCGTGGCGTCGACGCGCCCGCGCCGCTGACTCGGCGTCCTCGTCAACCTGAGCGGACGGTGGCGGTGGCGGGGGCGGTCGTTCGTCGAGGACGGGGGGCACGCCGGGTCACTCGCCGGCGGCTGCATCGAGGAAGGCTGGCCGCTCGCCGCCCCCGTGCAGGACCAGGTTGGCGCCGGTCACGTACGAGGCCAGCGACGACGCGAGGTAGGCGCAGGCGTCGGCGATGTCGCGGGGCGTGCCCAGCCGCCCCATCGGCACGGTTGCCGCCACCCGGGCCTGGCCCGCCGCGTCGCCGTAGAAGAGCTCGGCCTGCTCGGTCTCGATCAGGCCGCCGGTGACGAGGTTGACGCGCACCTTGGGAGCCCACTCGATGGCGAGCGTCTGGGTCAGGTTGACCAGTCCCGCCTTGGCCGCGCCGTAGGCGGAAGATCCGGGCGACGGGCGCAGGCCGCTCACGCTGCCGATGTTGATGATGGATCCCCCGTCGTCCTGTTGCTGCATGACGCCGTTGGCGCGTTGCGCGACGTGCAGCGGAGCCAGCAGGTTGAGTCGCACGATCGCCTCGGTGAAGCGCGGCGAGGCGGTGGCCGCGTCGGCCGGCGGCGATCCGCCGGCGTTGTTGACCACCGTGTCGAGACGTCGTCCACCCACCTCGACCGCCGCGTCGACGACTGCGGCGGCCTCTTCGGGGTCGCGCAGGTCGCCGGCCACGAAGCTGGCCGTGTGCCCGCCGCTCGCCACCGGAGCGTCGGGCGGGTTGCGGGCGCTGATCACGACCGTGGCGCCGAGCTCGAGGAAGCGCTCTGCGATGCCGCGTCCCACGCCCTTGGTGCCGCCGGTCACCAGCACGACGCGATCGGTGAAGTCGAGGGACGCCTCTCGATCGGCCACCGCGGCACGTTACCGTCTGGCGCGGCGCGGCCGAGGGGACGGCTCGCCCGCGGTCACCCCCGGTCGGGATCGCTCAGGTAGTCGCGCAGCCGATCGTGACGGCGGGCGACGATGCGCAGCCCGGCGCGGTGGCCTCCGAAGAAGACGCCCATCGAGACGACGGCCGCCAGCGCGATGCCACCCGCGAAGTGCGAGGTGGGGAGCTTGTGGCTGAGCCCGCTGGCCGACAGCATCGACCACAGCACCAGGCTGGGGCTGATGATGAGGACGGCCAGCAGGGGCACCAGTCCGTAGGGGACGAGGATGAGCGCGAGCCATCGCACGATCATGTGGACCCACTCGCGGCGGTGCTGCCATCGGAAGCGCAGCTCGCGAGGGTGATAGGGCCAGACGATGCCGACCCACCCGGCGACGCCCAGCGTTCCGAACGGGACGATGGCGATGGCGGTGACGCTGACGATGGTCGGCGGCCATTCGTGATGGACGAGGCCGATGATCACGGCCACCAGGGTGCAGAACGGCGCGACGAAGCACCACAGCGTGAGGTTCTTCGCATAGAGCAGCCGCCGCAGCATCGGCGGGTCGTCGAGCGCGGCCAGGACGCGCTCGCGGTCCGGCGCGAGCACGTTGGTGGCCGGGACGTCGGAGTACATCCAGCCCGCCAGCACCATGGCGAAGGCCAACGGCCCGTGCAGGGTGAACAGCCAGTCGAACCACTTGGTCGGGAGCAGGAACCAGGCTGCGGCCATGAGCAGCCCGTTGAACGTCACGACCAGCGGGACGGTGTAGGGCGGGCGCAGCGCGTCGCGCAGCTCGGACCGCATCGCCGCCCCGAGCGAATCGGGGAGCTCGTCGGCGGTCAGCAGCTCGGACACCGCGACAGCCTCGCACCGTTGTCGGTCCCGCGGGAGGTCCTGGCCGCTCGACGTGGCCGATCCCTGCCCGACCGGACCGAGCGACGGCCGGACTCGCCGCCACCCGGCACCCGGCGTAATCTGACGCCTCATCAGGTTCCGCCCTCCGGGAGCGCGCATGCCGACAACCCACACGGTCACCGACGGCATCGCCGAGGTGGTCATGGACAACCCGCCGGTCAACGCCCTCACGGTGGCCGGATGGTTCGAGCTGGCCGAGATGGTGCGCTCGCTCGGGGCCGATCCGGCGGTCCGCGTGCTCGTCCTGCGGGCCGAGGGGCGTGGGTTCAACGCCGGCGTCGACATCAAGGAGATGCAGGCCACCGAGGGCTTCGACGCGCTGATCGGCGCCAACCGCGGCTGCTACGCCGCCTTCGCGGCCGTCTACGAGTGCGCGGTGCCGGTCATCGTCGGCCGTGCACGGGTTCTGCCTCGGCGGTGGCATCGGCCTGGTCGGCAACGTCGACGTGATCGTGGCCTCGACCGACGCCACCTTCGGCCTGCCCGAGGTCGACCGCGGCGCCCTCGGCGCCGCCACGCACCTGGCCCGTCTGGTGCCCCAGCACAAGATGCGGGCCATGGTCTACACCTCGGCCACCGCGACGGCGGCCGAGCTGCACCACTACGGCTCGGTGCTCGAGGTGGTCGAGCGCGACGAGCTGCGCACGTGCGCCCTTCGCATCGCCGCCCAGATCGCCGAGAAGAGCCCGACGGTCATCCGCGCGGCCAAGGAGTCGCTCAACGGGATCGATCCGGTCGACGTCAAGCGCAGCTACCGGTTCGAGCAGGGCTTCACCTTCGAGCTCAACCTGTCCGGCGTCAGCGACGAGGCCCGCGACGCGTTCGTCGACAAGCGGGCGGCGGAGTTCGACGCAGTGATCCCCGACAAGCGCATGACCCACGACGACGTGGTGGCCGAGCTGCGCGACGGCATGACCATCGGCATCGGCGGGTGGGCCTCGCGCCGCAAGCCCATGTCGCTCGTGCGGGCCATCCTGCGCTCGCCGCTGACGGACCTGACCATCGTGAGCTACGGCGGTCCCGACATCGGGCTGCTGTGCGCAGCCGGCAAGGTCCGCAAGGCGATCTACGGGTTCGTGTCGCTCGACTCGATCCCCTCGAGCCCCACTTCCGCATCGCTCGCCAGACCGGCACCGTCGAGGCCATGGAGCTGGACGAGGGGATGATGCTGCTCGGCCTGCAGGCCGCGGCCTGGCGGCTGCCGTTCCTGCCCACCCGCGCCGGGCTCGGATCGGACCTGCTGCGGGTGATGCCCGAGATCAAGACGGTGCGCTCGCCCTACCCCGGTCCCGACGGGGGAGAGGGCGAGGAGCTGGTGGCCATGCCCGCCCTCGAGCTCGACGTCGCGCTCATCCACATGAACCGGGCCGACCAGGGCGGCAACGCCCAGTTCCTCGGTCCCGACCTGTACATGGACGACCTGATGGCGATGGCCGCCACGCGGACCTTCCTGTCGACCGAGCGGATCGTGGCCACCGAGCAGCTGGCCGACGAGGGCTCGTTCCACACCCAGCGGATCTCGCCGGCTGATGGTCACGGGCGTGGTCGAGGCGCCCAACGGGGCCCACTTCACCGAGTGCCCGCCCGACTACGGCCGCGACGAGGCCTTCCAGAAGGAGTACGCGGCCACCGCCGGCTCGCCCGACAACTGGGCGGCCTTCAAGGCGACCTACCTCGACGGCGACGAGGCCGACTACCAGCGAGCCATCGGAGCACGGGCATGAGCGACTCGGAGACGCTCCAAGCGAGTAGAGATGAGGTCTGTGTGGTCGCGGTGGCCGAGTGCTTCCGGGGCGACGGCGAGCGGCTGTGCAACCCGATCGGCACGATCCCGATGATCGGCGGGCGACTGGCCCGCGAGAGCTTCGAGCCCGAGCTCGTGATGACCGACGGCTTCGCCATGTTCGCGGCCAACGCCGTGCCGGTCGGGGTGGCCGATCCCGAGGTGGTGCGTCGAGGCGTGGAACCCGTATCCGCAGATGTTCAGCGTGCTGTGGAACGGCAAGCGCCACGTGATGATGGGCGCCAGCCAGATCGACCCGCTACGGCAACCAGAACTTCGCCTGCATCGGCGACTGGCACCGGCCCAAGGCCCAGCTGCTCGGCTTCCGTGGCGCGCCCGGCAACACGATCAACCACACGACCTCGTACTTCATCCCCAACCACACGCCCAAGGTGTTCGTCGACCACGTCGACGTCGTGTGCGGGGTGGGCTACGACCGCGCCGCCGAGCTGGGTCCGGTGGCATCGCGCTTCCACGACATCCGGCGGGTGGTGACCAACCTCGGCACGTTCGACTTCGACACGCCCGACCACCGCATGCGGTTGCGCACGGTGCATCCGGGGGTCACCGTCGACGAGATCGTCGAGGCCACCGGCTTCGAGCTGGTCATCGACGACTTCGACGAGAGCCGGCTGCCCACCGAGGCCGAGCTGCGGCTGATCCGCGACGTGATCGACCCCGGCGACACCCGCAAGTCCGAAGTCCGCGGGTGACCCACGCGGCGCTGCGCACACGCGCCTGCGAGCTCTTCGGCGTCGAGTACCCGATCGTGCAGACGGGCATGGGCTGGGTGGCGGGGGCCCGGCTGACCTCGGCCACGAGCGCGGCGGGCGGCCTCGGGCATCCTGGCGTCGGCCACGATGACCTACGACGAGCTGCGCGCGGGCCATCGGCGAGGTCAAGGACCGCACCGACAAGCCCTTCGGCGTGAACCTCCGCGCCGACCAGCCCGACATCGGCGACCGCATCGACCTGCTCATCCGCGAGGGCGTGCGGGTCGCCTCGTTCGCGCAGGCACCCAGCCGCGACGTGATCGCCAAGCTCAAGGACGCCGGCGTCGTCACCATGCCGACGGTCGGTGCCCGGCGCCACGCCGAGAAGGTGGCCGAGTGGGGCGTCGACGCCGTGATCGCGCAGGGCGCCGAGGGCGGCGGTCACACCGGCGTCGTGCCGACGTCGCTGCTGTTGCCGCAGGTGGTCGACACCGTCGACATCCCGGTGCTCGGGGCCGGTGGCTTCACCGACGGGCGCGGGCTGGTCGCGGCGCTGGCGTGGGGGGCGAGCGGGCATCGCCATGGGCACCCGGTTCCTGCTGACCAAGGACTCGACGGTGCCCGACGCGGTCAAGCAGGTCTACCTGGCCAAGTCGGTCACCGACACGGTGGTGACCACGGCCATCGACGGCTACCCCCAGCGGGTCGTGCGCACCGAGCTGGTGGACGAGCTCGAGCGGGCCTCGTTCGCCACCCGCCTGCCCAGGGCCCTGCGCCGCGCCCTCGAGTTCCGCAAGCTCACCGGCACCTCGTACCGCGACCTGCTGACCGAGGGCCTGGCCATGAAGCGCAACCAGGACCTCATCGTGGAGCCCAGCTGGCCATGGCGGCCAACGCCCCGATGCTCATCAAGGCGTCCATGGTCGACGGCCATCCCGAGGTCGGCATCCTGCCCACCGGCCAGGGCATCGGTGTCATCGACGAGCTGCCGACGGTCGCCGAGCTGGTCGAGCGGATCGTGGCCGAGGCCGAGGCCGTGCTCGGGCGGCTCTCCGGACCCTAGGGTGCCGGGATGGACGTCCGGCCTCTGACGCCCGATCGCTTCGGTGATCTCGAGCAGCTCTTCGGCCCGAACGGCGCCGTGTCCGGCTGCTGGTGCATGTACTGGCGCATCGCCGGCAAGGGCTGGGAGAACCGGCCCGACAACCGCGGCGATCTCCGGCTACGGGTCGAGTCCGACCGCGCCGCGCCCGGACTGATCGCCTACGACGAGGCGGGCGCGCCGATCGGTTGGACCGCGGTGGCGCCCCGCGTCGAGTTCCCGCGCATCCTGCGGAGCCGCAACCTCCGCCCGGACGACCCCGCAGACGACCCGGCGGACGACGGCGTGTGGTGCGTCAACTGCTTCTACATCGCGCCGCGACATCGTCAGAGCGGCGTGGCGGGGGCGCTCGTGTCCGCCGCCGTCGACCATGCCCGAGGCGCGGGCGCGGCCTCGGTCGAGGCGTATCCGGTCGACCGCGCCCAGGCGGCATCGGGCGATCTCTACACGGGCACGCCGGGCCTGTTCGCCCGCGCGGGCTTCCGCGAGGTCCGCCGCCGCCATCCCAGCCGTCCCGTGATGCGCCTCGACCTGTCGCACTGAGCCGGCCGGCAGGTCGCGCGGTCAGAGGCGACCCAGCTGTTCGAGCGGGAACGGCGGCTGGGCCAGCGGTTTCACGGCCAGGCGCACCAGGAGCAGCGGCTGGTCGTCCGCGGCGGTGCGGTTGAGGTGGACCTCGCCGCAGCCGGTGCAGCGATGCACGAGCACCCACTCGCCGTCGCCGCGCACCGATACGGCGATCGGCTCCATGGCCGAGCCGCAGTCGGCGTCGCGGTCGCCGGGATGGTCGTCGTCGAGGTGGCGGCTCCAGAGGCAGCCGGGGCAGTGGTTGCGGTGGGCGGTGCCGGGCGCGTCGAGGCCGACGTCGAGACCGCAGTGGCGGCATCGGAAGGACTCGGCGCGGCGGGCGCCGTGCTCGCGAACGATGGTCGCGGGACAAGAGGGACCTCCAGGGGACGTGTTCGCAGGAACGGCGTCGCACCCGGGTCGAAGCAGCTCGGCATCCGAGCAGCGGAACCCTCAGGCGAGGGTGGGACCACCCTCGGCGAGGCACGACGTGACGACCTGGCAGCTCACGGTCATCGGTCACCTCCGAGGATCTGGTCGGGCGGCCGGGATCGGCCACCGGGCCGACGGGATCGGCCCTGGAGCCCAGCGGATCAGCCATCGCCAGCCGGCGCAAGGGAGTTTCCTCGGTCAGCTGCGGACGCGAGGCCGTGCCTAGGGAGCCGTCCGTCACGTATCAGGCGTCGTCGCCCAGCCATCTAAGGGGAGAAGGAGCCCTGAATACGGCATCTTCCCGATGTGGGGCGACCTCCTCAGAGCGCATCGTGAGTCCATCAGGGCAGCGCAACGAGGACCGCCCCCCCGCTCAAGGAGACACCCGATGATGTATGACCCCGCACTCCGACTTCACACCGTCAAGCAGGCCCAGCAGGAGCACCGCGACATCGCCGACGACCACCGCCTGTCCCGCACCGGTGCCGCCCGGGTCCGTCCGGCCCGATCGAACCGTGCCCGTCGCCTCCCGCGGCTGGGCCGGCCGGCCATCGCCCCCTTCGGGCTGCGCCGCCACCTCAGCACCCCGTGACCGGCCGTACCGCGGTTATCAGGCGTGACTCGCCGGCCGCGGCTGGTCATGATGGGCGGATGAGCCGCCGTGTGGCCAGCGCCCACTTCGTCGGTCGGCTGGCCGAGCTGGCCGTCGTCGACGACCTGCTGGCCCGCGCCATCGACGGCGAGCCGACGACCCTGCTCGTCGCCGGCGACGCCGGGGTCGGCAAGACGCGGCTCGTCGACGAGCTGTCGGCGCGCGCCCGGGCCCGGGGCTTCGTGGTGCTGGTCGGGGGCTGCATCGAGCTCTGCGAGGGTGGCATCCCGATGGCGCCCATCGCGGAGGCGGTGCGGCGGCTGCGGGACCAGCTCGATCCCGCCGAGTTCGACGACGCTCCTCGGCGAGACGGCCTCCGAGTTGCGGTTCCTCGTTCCCGACCCGACGGTCGAGCCGGATCCGACGTCGGCGCGGCCGTCACCGGGACGGGTGCTCGAGCTGTTGCTGGCGCTCGTGCAACGGCTGGCCGAGCACCATCCCACGGTCCTGGTGTCCGAAGACCTGCACTGGGCCGATCGGTCGACGCTCGATCTGCTCTCGTTCCTCGATCGCAACCTCACGGGGCCGGTGCTGCTGGTCGGGACCGTCCGCAGCGACGAGCTCCACCGACGCCACCCGCTCCGTCCGTTCCTGGCCGAGATCGAACGATCCGGGTCGACCGTGCGGATGGACCTGGCGCCGTTCGACCGCACCGAGCTGGCCGCGCAGGCCGAGGCGATCACCGGGCGCGCCCCGCGCCCCGACCTGCTCGACGACCTCGTTCGGCGCTCCGAAGGCAATCCGTTCTTCGCAGAGGAGCTGCTGGCCGCCGACGCGGCGCACCCCGACCGACTACCCGACTCGCTTCGAGACATCCTCCTCGGCCGCGTGGCCGACCTGTCGGACGAGGAGCGCGACGTGCTCCGCCTGGCCTCCACGCTCGGCGTGCGCGTCGACGACCAGCTGCTCCGGCGCCTCGCCGAGCTCGACGACGACGGTCTCGACCTCATCCTGCGTGAGCTCGTCGATGCGCACCTCCTGATCCCGGAACGTTCGATCGAGGGCTACCGGTTCCGCCACGCGCTCCTGCAGGAGGCGATCTACGACGAGCTGCTCCCCGGCGAGCGCCGTCGACTGCACGCCCGCATCGCCGAGGCCATCGACGAATCAGGCGACGACGACGCCATCACCAGCGCCGAGCTCGCATACCACTGGTACCGGGCGCGCATGGTGCCCGAGGCCCTCGGCGCATCGGTGCGCGCCGGCCGGGCCGCGGAGTGCATCGGTGCGCCGGCCGAGGCGGCCAAGCAGTACGAGCGGGCCATCGAGCTCTGGGACGCCGTTCCCGATGCCGAGGCGCGGGCCGGGCGCGAGCCACTCCGAGATGCTCCTGCTGGCCGCCGAGATGGCCAACCTGTGCGGGTTCTTCGAGCGTTCGATCGCGTTGCTGCACGAGGCCATCGACGAGGTCGACCCCGACGTCGAGCCGGCCTGGGCCGGCATCCTGCACGAGCGGATGGGACGGTACCTGTGGGTCGCCGACCGCGACGCGCTTCCCGAGTGCGAAGAGGCGGTCCGTCTGGTGCCGGCCGAACCGCCCTCGCCCGAGCGGGCCAAGGTGCTGGCCGGCTACGCCCGGATCCTCATGCTCACCGGGGAGCAGGGGAGGGCGCGCGAGGTCGCCGAGGAGGCGATCGAGATGGCCGTCCGGGCCGGCAGCCGTGGGCCCGAGGGCGACGCCCGCAACACACTCGGCACCTGCCTGGTCCCGCTCGGCCACATGGACGAGGGGCTGGCCGAGCTGCAGCGCAGCCGGGTCATCGCCGAGGAGCTCTGTCTGGTCGAAGACGTCGGCCGGGCGTTCGTGAACCTCTGCCACTCGCTGTCCTACATGGCCCGATGGCACGACCTGCTCGAGCTCGCGCCCGTGGCCCTCGAGTTCACGCGGCGGGAAGGACTGGATCGCACCTTCGGCGTGTTCGTCGAGCACAACATGCTCGACGGCCTTCTCGCGCTCGGTCGCTGGGACGAGGCCGCCGACGCGTGAGCGCTCGCTCAACAGCCGGCTGCCGGAGGGCTTCTGGGACTACTTCGAAGCGCCCGCACTCGCGGCCGACCGCGGCGAGCTCGAGCGGGCGCACGAGACCGACGGCCGGTGGGCCGAGGTCGGCGACAGCGCCTCGAGCCATCAGGGCCTCCCAGACCTGGCCCTCGGGTCGGTGGCGCTGGCCATCTGGGAGGGTCGCGCGGTCGATGCCCGAGCGCCGGTGGCGTCCACGATCGAGCGCCTCCCGGTCGACATGCAGCGCTGGCGGGCCGGCGAGCTCCTGTGGCGGGGTGCATGGGCCGAGGCCGACGTGGCGCAGGCGGCCCGGGCCGCCGGCGACGCAGCCGGCCTGGACGAGAGCACGGCGATCGCGGCGGGCTACCGGGACCTGCTGGCGACCTGGGTGGCGGGACCGAGCGATGACGGGACGACCGGTGCGGCCACGTTGCCACTGCATCTCGCCCTGGCCGAGGGCGAGATGGCGCGTGGCCACGACGACGACGGGCTCGGGCACTGGACCGCGGCCAAAGCCGAGGCCGACCGGCTCGAGATGTGCTTCCAAGGGGCATATGCGCGTCTCCGCCTGGCCGAGGTGATCGTCCGGATCGGTGGCTCGCGGGCCGAGGCGTCGGTCGAGCTGGCCGAGGCGCACCGCCGAGCGGTCAGCATGGGAGCGGTGCCCCTCCTCCACCTGGTCTCCGACCTGGCCCGTCGCGCTCGCCTCGATCTCGGCTCGACCGCCGGCGTCGACGGCGAGGGCGATGCCGACGGTGCAGAAGACCTCGAGGGACCCTTACCGGCCCTGAGCCCCCGCGAGCGCGAGGTGCTGGCGCTGGTGGCGGTCGGCCACAGCAACCGCCAGATCGCCGACGAGCTCTACATCAGCCCCAAGACGGCCAGCGTCCACGTGTCGAACATCCTGGCCAAGCTGGGGGTGGCGAGCCGGGGCGAGGCCGCCGCGGTCGCTCACCGCCTGGGCGCGTCGACTCCCTGAGCCCGTTCCATCTCGGCCCGGGCGGTCGACCCACCCGCGCTCGGCGTCGTGCTGGCGGATCACCCGCGCCGGCGCGCCCACCGCCACGCTGAAGTCGGGGATCTTGCCGGTCACGACGCGTTGGCGCCGATGACGACGTGACGTCCGATGTGGGCACCGGGCAGCACGACGACGCCGTGGCCGAGCCACGAGCCGTCGCCGATGATCACCGGCGCCTCGGGCTGGTTCTGCACCGAGATCGGTCAGCTCGACGTCGTCGTAGCCGTGGTTCATGTCGGTGATGTACACGTTGTGGCCGGTCCACACGTCGTCGCCGATCTCGATCGAGCGGTGGGCGATCACGCTGCTGCCGCGTCCGATCAGGCAGCGGTCGCCGATGGCGACCACCCGGTCGGGCAGGTCGCGGCTGGCCCGGTCCCCAGCCGGCCGAGAGCGTCACGTCGGGGGCGATGATCGTGTCGCGCGCCGATGTGGATGCACTGCTCGTTGACGACCGTCTGGGTGGGGAAGCAGATGACGCTGCCGTCGCCGAACGAGCCGAAGTCGCGGGCGACCCGTGAGCGCGGCCCGATGGCCGCCGACCGACCCACCCGCGCCCACGCCCAGCGGACGGCCTCGCCGCTCAGGTTCGGCCGCCACGCCGCGGGCGCGGTTGGTCGAGGGTCGGCGATCAGCGGTTCCCGCTGGAGCACCGTTCGACGCTAGCCCTCGTTCACACCCGCGTCACTCTCGACGCGGGTGTCGTGGTAGGCGCTCATCTCTCTGTCACCCTTGATCTCTGTCACCCGTTGGTCTCTGTCATCCGTTGAGCGCGTCGAGGTGCTCGACCGCCTCGAGGTAGCCCTCGACCAGCTCCTGCACGACGTCGCGGGTCTTGCGGACGGTGTTGAGCTGGCCGACCACCTGGCCGACCGGGTTGAACATCACCTTGGTCGCCTTGTCGGCGTAGCGGCGTGCCGCGGGCCACGCAGTCGCCCGACACCATGTACTGCAGCGGCATCGGCAGCGGATCGGGGGCGTCGGGGCGCTCCCAGGCGTCGGTCCAGTCGCTGCGGAGCATGCGGCACGGCTTGCCCGTGAACGAGCGCGACCGCACGGTGTCGCGGCTGGTGGCGTCGAGCAGCTGCTGCTTCTGGGCCGGCGGGATGTCGGCCTCCTCGACGGTCAGCCACAGCGAGCCGCTCCACACGCCCTGGGCGCCGAGGGCGAGCGCGGCCGCGATCTGCTGGCCGGTGCCGACGCCGCCGGCGGCCAGCATCGGGGTCGGGGCGACCGCCGCGGCCACCTGGGGCCACAGCACGATCGACCCGACCTCGCCGGTGTGGCCGCCACCCTCGCCGCCCTGGGCGATGATGATGTCGATGCCGGCCTCCTTGTGCTTGAGGGCCTGGTAGGGCGATCCGCACAGCGCGGCGACGAGGCGCCCGCTCTCCTTGATGTGGGTCACGATCTCGGCCGGCGGCGTGCCGAGGGCGTTGGCGATGAGGCGCACCTTCTCGTGCTCGAGGGCCACGTCGACCTGCGGGGTGGCGGTGGCCGCCGTCCAGCCGAGCAGGCGCAGGCTGTTCGAGTCCTCCTCGGGCAGCTCGGGCACGCCGTGCTGGGCCAGGATGTCCTTGGCGAAGGCGAGGTGGCCGGCCGGCACCATCTCGCGCAGCATCTCGGCCAGCTTCTCGGGGTCCTCCTCGCCGCCCTGGCCCTCGTACTTGCCGGGGATGACGACGTCGACGCCGTAGGGCTTGTCGCCGACGTGCTCGTCGATCCAGGTCAGCTCGATCTCGAGCTGCTCGGGGCGTGAAGCCGACGGCGCCGAGCACGCCGAAGCCGCCGGCCTTGCTGACCGCGGCGACGACGTCGCGGCAGTGGGTGAAGGCGAAGATCGGGAACTCGATGCCGAGCATGTCGCAGACGGAGGTGTGCATGGGAAGGTCCCCCTGGGAGGTGTGGTTGGAGAGCGGAGATCAGGCGGGCGTGAGCCGCGGGGTCGGGGTGAAGCGGACCGGCATCTCCTTGATGCCGTTCACGAAGTCGCTGCGCAGGCGGCGGACCGGACCGGCCAGCGCGAGGTCGGGCATGCGCTCGACGACCTGGCGGGTGATGGCGCGGATCTCGGAGCGGGCCAGGTTGGCGCCGAGGCAGAAGTGCACGCCACCGCCACCGAAGGCGACGTGGTCGTTGGGGTGGCGGCCGACGTCGAAGCGGTACGGATCGTCGAACACCGCCGGGATCGCGGTTGGCGGCCATGTAGTAGATGACCACCTTGTCGCCCGCCTTGATGGCCTGGCCGCCGAGCACGGTGTCGCGGGTGGCGGTGCGGCGGAAGTTGTGGATCGACGTGCCCCACCGCAGCATCTCCTCGACCGCGCTCGGGATAGAGGCTCGGGGTCGTCGCGGAGGCGCTGGGCCTGGTCGGGGTGTTCGATGAGCGCCAGTGTGCCGTGGTTGATCAGGTTGCGCGTCGTCTCGTTGCCGGCCACGACCAGCGTGACGAAGAAGAGGTTGAGCTCGAGGTCGTCGAGGCGGTCCCCGTCGAGCTCGGCCTGCACCAGCGCCGTCATCAGGTCGTCGCGGGGGTTGGCCCGGCGGTCGGCCGCGATGTCGTTGCAGTACATGTAGATCTCGGCCGCGGCGACCGCCCCGGCCTCGGGCGTGGCCTGGTACTCGGGGTCGTCGAAGCCGATCATCGTGTTGCTCAGCTCGAACATGCGCTGCCAGTCCGACTCGGGCAGGCCGATCATCTCGCAGATGATCTCGAGCGGGAGCTTGGCCGCCACGTCCTCGACGAACTCGCACTCGCCCCGCTCGCACACGTCGTCGACGATGCGCCGGGCCCGCTCGCTCGATCTGCTCCTCGAGCTGGGCGATCACCCGGGGCGTGAAGCCCTTGCTCACGAGCCGCCGGTAGCGGTTGTGCTTGGGCGGATCCATGTTGAGGATCGTGAGGCGCATCTGGGCCAGCGACTCGTCGGTCTGGGTGTCGATGAACGTGCAGCCGAGCTCGGACGAGTAGGTCTCGGGGTCGCGGCTCACGGCCACGACGTCGGCGTGGCGGGTGACGGCCCAGAAGCCCGGGCCCGTCGGGCTCGGGGTGCCAGTGCACGGGATCGTTCGGCCCGCAGCTCGTCGAAGGCCTCGTAGGGGACGCTCGCGGCCCCACGTCTCGGCCAGCAGGTCGATCGTCGTCCAGCTTCATCATGAGCTCCTGGTGGGTCGGGCCGATCGGTGGGAGCGGCCGGAGGGCGGATCGGCGACGCGGTCGGGGTCGACGTGCTCGAGTGGTTCGGGGTGCGCGGCGTGCTCGGGTTGCGAGGCGTGCTCGGGTTGCTGGAAGCCGGTGACGGCGCGGAGCCCGATGACGGCCGTCGCATCGGGGACGGCGTCGGGGTCGATGCGGTGCTGCATCTCGAGGCCGATCAGCAGCGCCACCAGCAGCGTGCCGACCTGCTCGGGCGGCGGCGGGCAGCTCGGCGTCGCCGTACTCGGCGCACTGCTCCATCATGTCGCCGACCCGCTGGCGGGCCTCGGCGAAGCGGCGGGCCAGGTGCGACGCGGGCTTCGTCGTGGCGGGCCGCGTAGAGCCAGAACTCGTGCTCGAGCAGCATCCAGCCCCGACCCGGTCCGGGCGGCGGATCGGCGAAGGTCCGCCACAGCGCCGGCGAGCTGCTCGTCGACGTCGTCGCCGACGGTCAGCTCGGCCTCCATCACGGCGGCCATGTCGTTGACCAGCTCGTCGAGCAGGGCGATCAGCAGGCCGTCCTTGCCGCCGAAGTGGGCGTAGACCGCGCCGGAGGTGCGGTCCGCGGCGTCGGCCACGGTGTCGATGGACACGGCGTCGATGCCCACGCTCGGCGAACAGCAGGGCGGCGGCATCGAGCAGGCGGCGCCGCGTCTCGGCCTTGCGCTGCTCCTGGGTGGCCACCCCACGAGAATATCGGACTTCCTCTTTATATGGAAGTCCCAAGTTTTCAGGGCGCGGGCACCAGGACCAGCCGCCAGCGCAGCAGGACCGTGGGATTGAGCAGCGGCGAGCCCCGCAGGCCGAAGTCGCCGGCCGGGACGATCGCCGAGCCGTCCAACACGAGCTCGTCGTCGTGGTCGCGGGTGAGCTCGGGCCCGGTCGCGCCCACGTCGATGCGCAGTTGCGGGCGGGGCACCCCCGCGACGTCGATCACGACCGCCCCGATCGCCCCGGTCGCCGGCCCCGGTTCGCTCGATGCCAGCTCGACCCGTCCCGAGATCGTGGCTGCAAGCGCGCCCGTGCCGTCGATGCGCGGCCGCGGCACCGCGCTGACCGTCGAACGCTCGGGATCGACCACGTAGGACGCCACACATCCCAGTCTCGCGTGCACCCGACCTCCCTTCGCCGATGTCAGGCGGAACGGCGCGTTGCCGTATAGGTGCCGTAGGCGCGGCGACGGAAGCTCTGGTGGATGATCTCGAAGCCCGCGACCTCGAGCATCTTCTCGAGCAGCCAGCTGTACGTGCTGAACTCGTCGCGCACGTGGGCGGCCAGCTCATCGGCGGTCCAGCCGGTGGCCGGGTCCGTCACCGCACCTGCCATCCACTCCTCGATGCCGCGCCTCGGCGTCAGCCGGAACGAAGTCGAAGATGAGATCACGGAGACGGAGGACACCGCCGGGGCGCAGGAGCGTCGCCATCCGATCGAGAGCGATCGCCTTCCAGAAGTCTGGAAGCTGATGCAATGCGTTTCGGGTGAAGATCGCGTCGGCTGGCTCGCCCCGATGCACATACGAGAGCAGGCCCGCTTCCACCACCGACACGTTCTCGAGGCCGAGATCCGCGACGCGCCGCCGCATCGCATTCGCCATCGCCGGTGAGATGTCGACCGCGATCACCTGCTTGCACACTGCCGCCACGGCGACCGTGAACGTGCCGGTTCCCGCGCCGAGATCGACGACCACCGACTCCCGGCCAAGTCCCAGTGCTCGCAGCGCATCGATGTCCTCGGCCGGGTCGAAGCGGGCTTTGTCGTCGTAGGCGTCGACGTAGCCCGGGTCCAGGTGCTCGCTCCCGGCCCGCGCCAGCTCGTTCATCCACCAGCTCTTCACGGCAGGGAGTCTGCCCCTCGGACCGGTCCTGGCCGAACGGAATCGCAGGCCGCGATCGGCGCGTCACGGCGGGTCGGGGTCGTCGGTGGCCTGGTCGGGTGGTGTTGGTCGGTGGGGTGAAGGTCCAGTGTCCGGGTCCGCCGGCGAGGGTCCAGCCTTGGCGGTGTTTCAGTTCGTGATGGTCGTGATGGCATTCGCGGGCCAGGTTGACGTAGGTGGTGAGTCCGCCGGCTTCGACGGGGGTGATGTGGTCGATCTGGAGGCCGAGGGTGGTGTTGCAGCCGGGGATGACGCATTGGCGGTCGCGGGCTTCGAGGGCGACGCGCAGCATGGTGGGGATGTGGCGGGTGCCGGAGGCGTAGCTGCGGATGTCGGTGCCGTGGGTGGCCAGGATGTGCCAGATGGCCTGGTCGGCCCGGTCGTGCAGCACGCTGACGGGTACGGGTCCGATGCCGGGGATCTCGCAGGTCTCACCTGGTTGGGTGTGGCCGCGGAGCAGTGCTTGGGCGTCGACCAGGACCGTGTAGGACGGCTTGCGACACACCGGGGTGGTGTCTGCCCCTTGACCGGACAGTGACGCGTCGGCCAGGGCGATCAGGGCGTCGGCCCGGTAGGCGTGGTGGGGTTCGTGGCGGCCCTCAGTCCGAGCCTGGTCGAACGCCTGCCTTCTCGAACGGCACCAGCGCACCCAACACCTTGGCGCCCGCTTCAGGCGTCAACGAGGCGGCCAGCCGGAAGGCACCGTCTTGGTCGGTCCAGTGCCGCAGCGACCGGTTCCGGTGGATCCGTGCGTGGCGGGCCTCGGCATCACCAGCGGCAGCGTGCTCCGCGGCGCGGCAGCGATCCTTCAACGTTGCGAGCCCGTCACGCTGCGCGACCTCCAACAGGGTCGACGCCGCGGTCGGGTCGGCCTGCACGGCTCGCGCCAACGCCCTCGACTGCTCCCCGGACAACTCGCCCGTCCGCACCTTGGCCTCGACCTGGGGACAGTCCGCGAGCTTGTCGGCCGTCTCGAGCATGCCGATGGCTTCGCCCACACTCGCCTTGGTGACACCGGCCAACCAGTCGGCCGGGGTGCGGTGGCCACGGTGGCGCCACGCCGCAGAGTCGGCCACCCGCTTGGCCGCCAGCATCTCGACGGTCGACGCCAGGTTCTTGATCACGACCGCCTCGCGCACGGCCCGCTCGGCGTCTGACGCCAGCAGCGGGCCAGCCTCGAAGCCCGCCACGTAGTCGGCCAACTCGGCCCGGATCTCTGCCAAACCCCGCATGGGTGAGATGCTATAGACGCACACTCGTTCGATCAACCCGATATGCGGTGACACTTTTCATATGTTCACACACTCAAAATGAGGCGCCGGCCCGACCAGCGACCCACGGGCGCTCGAGGTCAGCGCGCCAGGTCGAGGTGCAGCATGCGGATGGCGTTGCCGCGCACGATCTTCCAGGTCGTCTCGTCGTCCAGCCCGGCGAAGAGCTCCTCGGCCACGGCCTTGGTGTTCGGCCACGTCGAGTCCGAGTGGGGGTAGTCGACCTCGAAGGTGATGTTGTCGACGCCGCACTCGTCGAGCGACTTGATGCCGTGGTGGTCGCGGAAGAAGCAGCCGTACACCTGGCGGTAGTAGTAGGTCGACGGCGGCTCGGGCACCTGCTCGCGCGGGAAGGCCCAGCCCCGGAACTGCGTCCACACGTCGTCGGCGCGCTCGAGGATGTACGGGAGCCAGCCGATCTGCCCCTCGCTGTAGGCGAGCTTGAGCCGTGGGTGGCGGACCAGCACGCCCGAGTAGAGGAAGTCGCTGAGCGAGCCCATGGCGTTGTTGAAGCTGAGCGTGGCCTGCACCGACGCGGGTGCATCCGGCGAGGTGGCGGGCATCTTCGACGACGAGCCGATGTGCATGCACACCACCGTGTCGGTCTCTTCGCAGGCCGCGAAGAACGGCTCCCAGTGGTCGTGGTCGTGGATGCTCGGGAGGCCCAGGTGGTAGGGGATCTCGCTGAAGCAGACCGCAGGCACGCCGCGCGCCGCGTTGCGCCGGACCTCGGTCGCGGCCTCGGTCGGGTCCCACAACGGGATGAGGCACAGCGGGATCAGCCGACCGTCGGTGCCCGCCGACCACTCCTCGACCATCCAGTCGTTGTACGCCGCGGACGCAGAGCATGGCCAGCTCGCGGTCCTTGGCCTCGAGGAACGTCTGGCCGCAGAAGCGCGGGAACGTCGGGAACGACAGCGACGCCTCGACCCAGTTGACGTCCATGTCCTCGAGCCGGCCCTTCTGCTCGTAGCAGCCCGGTCGCATGTCGTCGTAGGTGATGGGGGTCAACGTGACCTCGTCGACGGGGAACCCGGCGGCCGCGATGATCCGGCGGTGCGGCATGATCAGGTCCTCGTAGACCCAGAAGTCGGTGGGTGTGCCGTCGGGGGCGTCGAGGTCGTAGGTGTAGGTCGTGCCGTTGAACTTGAGGTTGCTGGCGATCTTGCGCTCGATGCGCGGCCCGACGTCGCGGTACTTGGCGGGCAGTCGGTCCATCCAGACGTTCGGCGGCTCGAGGACGTGGTCGTCCACACTGATGATCTTGGGCAGCTCAGCCATGGGCGGATTGTATACAACCCGATCTGACGCCGCGTCAGGTCTGGCCGGCGGCGGCGCGGCGGCGGCGCGGCGACGACCGGCGAGGTGGTCACCTTGCGGCAAATCTGACGAAGCGTCAGGCTTCGGGCGATGGATCTGACCGACACCGAGGACGAGCAGGTGTTCCGGGCCGAGTGCCGCGCCTGGCTCGAGGCCAACGTGCCCGACGACCCGCTCCCGTCCGGCGACACCCGCGACGGCTTCACGCGCCACCTCGACTGGGAGCGGCGCCTGCACGCCGACCGGTGGTCGGTCGTCTCGTGGCCGGTCGAGTACGGCGGCCGCGGAGCGTCGTTGTGGGAGTGGCTGATCTTCGAGGAGGAGTACTACCGGGCCGGCGCGCCCCAGCGCGTCACCCAGAACGGCATCTTCCTGCTTGCGCCGACCGTGTTCGAGTTCGGCACGCCCGAGCAGCAGGCCCGCATCCTGCCCCGCATGGCGGCGGCCGAGGACCTGTGGTGCCAGGGCTGGAGCGAGCCGGACGCCGGCAGTGACCTGGCCGGGATCAAGAGCCGCGCCACCCGCGACGACGCGGCCGGCGGCTGGCGCATCACCGGGCAGAAGACCTGGACGACGCGCGGTGCGTTCTGCACGCACCTCTTCGGTCTGTTCCGCACCGATCCCGAAGCTGAGCGCCACCGAGGGATGACCTACCTGCTCGTGCCGCTCGACGCGGACGGCGTCACGGTGCGTGGGGTCGGACGGCTCGACGGGGACGAGGGCTTCGCCGAGGTGTTCTTCGAGGACGTGTTCGTGCCCGACGCCGACGTGCTCGGCGGGGTCAACGAGGGGTGGAGCGTGGCCATGGCCACCACCGGGTCCGAGCGGGGCCTGACCCTGCGCAGCCCCGGGCGCTTCACGGCCGCGTGCGCCCGCCTGGTCGAGCTGTACCGGCGCGAGGGCGCGACCGCGGACCCCGGCCTGCGCGACGAGGTCGTCCGCTCGTGGATGGATGCCGAGGCGTACCGGCTGTACACGCTGCGCGACGTCACCGACATCGTGGACGGCCGCTCTCCGGGTGCGCGGTCGAGCCTCAACAAGGTGTGGTGGTCCGAGCTCGACGTGCGACTGCACGAGCGGGCGCTGGCCCTGCTCGGCCCGCTGGCCGAGCTCGAGGAGGATGCGCCCGAGGCGGTCGACCGGGGTTCGTGGATGAAGGGGTACCAGTTCGCGCTGTCGGGCCCGATCTACGCGGGGACCAACGAGATCCAGCGCAACGTGATCGCCGAGCGCGTGCTCGGGTTGCCCCGGAAGTAGCCGGCTCATGCGCTTCGCCTTCACCGACGATCAACTGCTGTTCCGCGACACCGTGCGCGATCTGCTCTCGAAGGAGTGCCAGCCCGAGCAGGTCCGCTATGCGTGGGTCGACGACGACGGGCGCCTGCCGGGATGTGTGGGACGCGCTGGCCGAGATGGGGGTGCTCGGCGTGCAGGTCCCGGCCGCGAGCGGCGGCCTCGGCCTGACCGAGCTCGACCTGGTCCTGCTGCTCGAAGAGACGGGACGGGTGGCGCTGCCCGACCCGATCGTCGAGACGGTCGCGGTCGCGGCGCCCCTGCTGGCCGACCTCACGGGTTCGTCCGGCGCGACCGGTGCCGCGGCGGAGACGGCGGCCCGGTGGCTGCCGGCCATCGCCAGCGGCGAGGCGGTCGTGGCGCTGGCGCTCGGCGGGTCGGCGCTGGTGTCGCACGGCAACGACGCCGACCTGCTGCTGGCGTCCACCGACGGGCGGCTGGTGGCCGTCGTCGGCGACCGCGTCGACGCCACCCCGCAGCCGTCGGTCGACGGTGCCCGCACGCTGTCCACCGTGACGTGGGCTCCCGCCGACGAGGTCGTGCTGGCCGACGGCGAGGTGGCCGCCGCCGCCGTCGCCCGCGCGCTCGACCGCGCCGCGCTGGCCACGGCCGCGCAGCTCGTCGGTCTCGGCCAGCAACTGCTCGACCTCACCGTCGCCTACGTCAAGCAGCGCCACCAGTTCGGCGTGCCGATCGGGAGCTTCCAGGCCGTCAAGCACCATCTGGCCGACGCGCTGCTGCAGCTCGAGTTCGCCCGTCCGGTCGTGTACGGCGCGGCGTGGTCGATGGCGACGGGCCAGCCCGATGCCAGCCGGGCCGCCTCGCACGCCAAGGCCGCGGCCAGCGACGCCGCGGCCTTCGTCGGACGACAGGCGCTGCAGTGCCACGGCGCCATCGGCTACACGGTCGAGTACGACCTGCACCTGTGGCTCAAGCGGGTGTGGGCCCTGTCGGCGAGCTGGGGCGACGCCGCCCATCACCGCCGGCGGGTCGCCGACCTGGTGCTCGGTCCGTAGCCTGATCCCAGATCGCCCGAACCCTCGAACAACTCGAAACCTCGAGCTCTCGCACCTTCGAACCCAGGAGTCACCATGGCCGAGGCCTACATCATCGATGCAGTCCGCACGCCGGTCGGCAAGCGGGGAGGCGGGCTGAGCCACGTCCACCCGGCCGACCTCGGCGCCTTCCCGCTCACGCAGCTCTTCGATCGCGTCGACGTCGACCCGGCCGCGGTCGAAGACGTCATCTTCGGTTGCCTCGACGCCATCGGACCGCAGGCGGGCGACATCGCCCGCACGTGCTGGCTGGCGGCCGGCCTGCCCGAAGAGGTGCCCGGCACCACCGTCGACCGGCAGTGCGGCTCGTCGCAGCAGGCCGTGCACTTCGCCGCGCAGGCGGTGCTGAGCGGGACCGCCGACCTGATCGTGGCCGGTGGGGTGCAGAACATGAGCGCCATCCCGATCTCGTCGGCCATGACGGTGGCCGAGCCGCTCGGCTACACCGATCCCTTCAGCGGGTCCAAGGGTTGGCAGGCCCGCTACGGCGACCAGGAGATCAGCCAGTTCCGCGGGGCCGACCTGATCGCCGAGAAGTGGGGTGTCACCCGCGAGGACATGGAGGTCTTCGCGCTCGAGAGCCATCGCCGGGCCGCGCAGGCGACCGACGAGGGTCGCTTCGAGCGCGAGATCGTGCCGTTCGAGGGGGTGACGTCCGACGAGGGGTTCCGCCGGGACACCAGCCTCGAGAAGATGGCCACCCTCAAGACGCTGCGCGAGGACGGGCGCATCACCGCGGCCGTCTCGAGCCAGATCAGCGACGCCGGCGCGGCGATGCTCATCGCCAGCGAGGCCGCGGTCGCCACCCACGGGCTGACGCCGCGTGCCCGCATCCACCACCTCAGCGTGCGCGGCGCCGATCCCGTGTTCATGCTGTCGGCGCCCATCCCGGCCACGGCCTACGCGCTCGACAAGACGGGCATGACCCTCGACGACATCGACCTGGTCGAGATCAACGAGGCGTTCGCGTCGGTCGTGCTGGCCTGGCAGAAGGAGACCGGCGCCGACCTGGCCAAGGTCAACGTCAACGGCGGGGCCATCGCGTTGGGCCACCCGCTCGGCGCCACGGGCGTGCGGCTCATGACCACGCTGCTCAACGAGCTCGAGCGCACCGGCGGCCGCTACGGCCTGCAGACCATGTGCGAGGGCGGCGGACAGGCCAACGTCACCATCATCGAGCGGCTCTAGCTCGACATCGAGAGCCGTCGGCTCGCGGGTCAGTCGAAGGGAACCAGCTCGGCGCACTCGGGGCACCACTCGCCGTCGGCGGCCCAGGGCAGGTCGCTGAACAGGCGCAGCGCGTCGAGGGTCCCGCAGGCGGCGTCGCCCGTATCGGTGTCGACGGCGTGGCGGGTGCCCTTGGGCTCGCGCCCTCCGGCGCCCGCCGATCGTTGGCGACCCATGCCCTTCGAGCTGGCCGGTCGCGAACCGAGGGCACCGACCACGTAAGCCACCGGGTCAGGCTAGGTCAGGCCGGGCCGCGCCCGTCACCAGACGCGCCGGGGATCACGGAAGCAGCGCGGCCCACCGGTCGAGGATGGGCAGGACCACCTCGGCCGGGGCGCTCGGCACCCGGAAGATGCACTCGGTCACGCCGATCGAGGCGAAGTGCTCGAGCTTGGCGGGATCGGGGATCGAGCCGAAGGGCACGATCTCGAGGGTGGCCGGGTCGCGCCCGGCCGCCTCGAGAGCGTCGCGCAGCGTCGGGATCGCCTGGCTCAGCCCGGCGCCGCCGATGGGCATCCATCCGTCGCCGTACTCGGCGATGTGGGCGAACAGCTTCGGGCCGGCGGATCCGCCGAGCAGGACCGGCACCCGGCGCCCGGTGGGCTTGGGCCACGACCAGCTCGGCGCGATCTGCACGTGCTCACCCTCGAAGCCGGCCACGTCGTCGGCCCAGAGGGCCTGCATGGCCATCACCACCTCGCGTGCCACCGCCCGGCGGTCGCGCATGGCGACGCCGTGGTCGGCCAGCTCGTCCTCGTTCCAGCCGAACCCCACGCCGAACACGACGCGCCCGGGGGCGAACAGGTCGAGGGTGGCGATCGCCTTGGCGGTGACGATCGGCTCGCGTTGGGCGGGCAGCGCGATGCCGGTGCCCAGGCGGATGCGCTCGGTCACCGCGGCGGCGGCCGTGAGCGCGACGAGCGGGTCGAGGGTGCGCTTGTACTCGTCGGGCAGCTCCGCGTCGCCGGTGGCGGGGGGCGTGATCCGGCTGATCGGGATGTGGGTGTGCTCGGGCAGGTACAGCGAGTCGAACCCCCGCGCCTCGACCTCGCGGGCGAGGTGTCGGATGTCCATCGACCGGTCTGTCGCGAACATGGTGATGCCGTGGCGCACGCCGTCACCCTAGGGGCGATGTCAACGTGGTCGGGCAGACGGTCCTTCGCCGATGAGAGAATCGATCGCGATGGACGAGACACCGAGCGCCGACCGGACCGGCGACGGCGACGGCCTCGACCCCCGCCTGCACTACGCCAACGAGCGGACCTTCCTGGCGTGGATCCGCACCTCGCTGGCGTTGATGACCGCGGGCCTCGTGATCACCCAGCTGCTACCGGCGTTCAAGGTCACGGGCGGTCGCCGGATCGTCGGCCTGCCGCTGATCGTGCTGGGCACGTTCCTGGCGATCGCGGCCTTCCGGCAGTGGGGCGCGAACGAGGATGCCATGAACGCCCGCCGACCCCTGCCCCGCTCGTGGTTGCCGCTGATCGTCGCGGGCGGGGTGGCAGTCGTCTCGCTGCTCGCGGTGGTGGTCGCGGCGATCGGGTCCGGCCCGAAGTGACGCCCGACGTCGAGGGCGACGAGGATCTCGAGCGCACCGACCTGGCTTGGGACCGCAGCGCGCTCGGCCATCGCGGTGATCGGCCTCCTCGTGCTCAAGCAGGTCCTCCGGGTCCGAACGAGCCATCCCTTGGCGGTCGGCGTCCTCGAGATCATCCTGGCCGGGGGGGTGGCGCTCATGGGGTTCGCGTACCGCCGCCATCGAAGTCGGACCTCCTTCCCGACCCGCCCCGGCCTCCAGATGGTGGCGGTGGCCACGGCGTTCGTCGGCGTCGCAGCGCTCGCACTGGCGGCCGTCTCGCTCGGGGTCGTCTGACGGCCTCGCCTGCCGCCGCCGTTCTTGACGACCCGTCAGGTCGACGCGCGATGATCGCCCGATGGGCATCTGTGAGGGACGCGTCGTGATCGTGACCGGGGCCGGGCGGGGGATCGGTCGGGGTCACGCCCTCGAGTTCGCCCGCCAGGGGGCCAAGGTCGTGGTCAACGACCTGGGCGCCGAGATCGACGGCTCCGGCGGCTCGACCGGCCCGGCCGGCGAGGTGGTCGAGGCCATCCGGGCCATGGGCGGCGAGGCGGTGGCCAACGGGGCCGACGTGTCCGACTGGGCGCAGGCCGAGGCGCTGGTGGGCACGGCGGTCGACACGTTCGGGCGCCTCGACGTCCTGGTCAACAACGCCGGGTTCCTGCGTGACCGCATGCTGGTCAACACGTCCGAGGACGAGTGGGACGCCGTCATCCGCGTCCACCTCAAGGGCCACTTCGCGCCGACCCGCCACGCGGCGGCGCACTGGCGGCAGCGGTCCAAGGCGGGCGAGACCGTCGAGGGTCGCATCATCAACACGAGCTCGGGTGCGGGGCTGCTCGGCAGCGTCGGGCAGGGCAACTACTCGGCCGCCAAAGCGGGGATCGCGGCCCTGACCCTCGTCGAGTCCGCCGAGTTCGCCCGCCTGGGCGTGACGGCCAACGCCATCGCGCCCGCGGCGCGCACGCGGATGACCGAGGAGGTCTTCGCGCAGACCATGGCGGCCCCCGCCGAGGGCGATTTCGACGCCATGGCCCCCGAGAACGTGGCGCCGCTGGTCGTGTGGCTCGGCTCGGTCGAGTCGGGCTTCGTCACCGGACGGATCTTCGAGGTCGAGGGGGGCAAGGTCGGCGTGGCCGACGGCTGGCAGCACGGCCCGACCTTCGACAAGGGCTCGCGGTGGGAACCCGACGAGCTCGGCGCCGTCGTCCGCGACCTGCTGGCCGAGGCCCCGACCCCGGCCCCCGTCTACGGCGCCTGACTGCCCTATCTGCACGAAACTGGGCGTGGAAACGCGCGAAAACGCCACGCAAAGATGCCCGGTTTGCCGAGGAGGACTAGAGGCGCTCGATGATCATGGCCATGCCCTGGCCGCCACCGACGCACATGCTCTCGAGGCCGATGGTCTTGTCCGCGTCCTGCAGGCCGTTGATGAGCGTGGTCATGATGCGGGCGCCGGTCATGCCGAACGGGTGGCCGACGGCGATGGCACCGCCGTTGACGTTGAGCTTGTCCCAGGGATGCCGAGGTGCTGGGCCGACGGGACGACCTGCGCGGCGAACGCCTCGTTGATCTCGACCAGGTCGATGTCGTCGATGGTCATGCCGGCCCGGCCCAGGGCCTGGCGGCAGGCCTCGATCGGCCCGAGCCCCATGATCTCGGGGTTGAGGCCGGTGACGCCGCTGGCCACGATGCGGGCCAGCGGGGTGAGGCCCAGCTCGGCGGCGCGGGTGTCGCTCATCACGATCACGGCGGCGGCGCCGTCGTTGAGCGGGCAGGCGTTGCCGGCGGTGATCTTGCCGTCGGGCCGGAAGACGGGCTTGAGGTTGGCCAGCCCCTCGACGGTGGTGCCGGCCCGGATGCCGTCGTCGCTGGGTGACGACCGTGCCGTCGGGGGTGGTGATCGGCGTGATCTCGCGCTCCCAGAAGCCGCGCTCGAGCGAGGCGGTGGCCCGCTGCTGGCTGAGGGCGGCGAACTCGTCCATGTCGCTCGCGGGTCACGTCCTCGAACTCGGCCACGTTCTCGGCCGTCTGGCCCATGGCGATGTAGATGTCGGGCAGGCCGGTGGGCGGGCTCCACGCCTCGTTGCCGCCGGTCGTGCGCTCGGCCGTGCGGGCCTCGGCGTCGGCGAACACCTGGTTGTGCGGGCCGGTGTCGGCCGCGCCGTTCATGTAGCGGCTGACCGTCTCGACGCCGGCGGCGATGAACACGTCGCCCTCGCCGGCCTTGATGGCGTGGGCGGCCATGCGGATGGTCTGCAGCGACGACGAGCAGTACCGGTTGACGGTGACGCCGGGGACGTCGGGCATGCCGGCCAGGATGGCCACGACCCGGCGCCACGTTGTAGCCGGCCTCGCCGGCGGGCTGGCCGCAGCCCATGAGGAGGTCCTCGACCTGCTGGGGATCGAGGGCCGGCACCTTGTCGAGCGCGGCCTTGACGATGGTGGCGGCCAGGTCGTCGGGGCGGACGTCGACGAGCGAGCCCTTGGCCGCCCGGCCGATCGGGCTCCGCGCGGTGGAGACGATGACGGCGTCGGGCATGGTTCCCCCTGGGAGACGTACGGACCCGCATTCTCGCTCCACCCACCCCACCAACGAAAGTCCGACGCGGCGCAGCCCGACGCAGCGTGCGGCCGCCGCCGACGAGCGTGCCGGCCCTGCGGCGGCGGAGCGGAGCGAAGCCGCTCGCTCGGCGACACCCGGATGGGCGAAGCCCGCCCGAAGGGAGGCTTGCCGACCGTAGGGCACAGCATCGAGCGAAGCCGCTCGCTCGGCGACACCCGGATGGGCGAAGCCCGCCCGAAGGGAGGCTTGCCGACCGGAGGGCCTAGCAATTAGAACAGGTTCTATGTTCTCGGTGATCCGCTTCGACATGCGAGCCCCGGGCCTCGATCCGGCGGAGGCCCAGCGGCTCTACGCCGCGTCGCTCGAGATGAGCGAATGGGCCGATCGTCTGGGTTTCGACATGCTCGTGCTCTCCGAGCACCACGCCTCGGCCGACGGCTACCTGCCCTCGCCGCTGGTCATGGGCGCGGCGGTGGCGGCTCGCACGCAGCGCATCCCCATCTGGGTCTCGGCCCTGCTGGTCCCGCTGCACGACCCGGTCCGCCTGGCCGAGGACATCGCCGTCCTCGACCTCATCAGCAACGGTCGCATCTCGATCGTCACCGGGCTCGGCTACCGCCCCGTCGAGTACGCGCTGCTCGGCCGCGACTGGAAGCGCCGCGGCAAGCATCCTCGACGAGAGCCTCGAGATCATGGTCAAGGCGTGGACCGGCGAGCCCTTCGAGCTCGACGGCGAGACCGTGCAGGTGACGCCCCGGCCGCTGCAGCAACCGCACCCGATGGTGATGATCGGGGGATCGGGTCCGGCCGCGGCGAAGCGGGCGGCCCGCTTCGGCTTCGGGTTCTTCCCGCCCATCGGCGACGACTCGCTGGTCCAGCTCTACCTCGACGAGTGCGCCCGCCTGGGCCACGAGCCGGGCTGGGTCGGCCAGCCCAAGGGGCCCGGCACGCTGTTCGTGGCCGACGATCCCGAGCGCCTCTGGAGCCGCATCGGCTCGCACCTGCTGCACGACGCGATGACCTACGGCGCGTGGCAGACGCCCGACATCCGCTCGCACGTCAAGTCCGGTGCGACGACCGTCGACGAGCTGCAAGGCCGAGGGCGTCTACCAGATCCTCACCCCCGACGAGTGCGTGGCCCTGGCAGGCCGAGCTCGGCCCGCTCGGCAGCCTTCACCCACCACCCGCTGTGCGGGGCCACCCCGCCCGACTACGGCTGGGAGAGCCTCGAGCTGTTCGCCGACAAGGTGCTGCCCCGCATCCGCGCCGGCGCCTGACCGCCGACGGGACGGCGACGAGGACAGAGCGAGGACGACACGATGGCCCTCGACCTGAGCGAGCTGGTCGCCGTGGGCCACACCGCCCTCGTGACCCAGGAGTGCCAGGGCGCGACGGTCGGGCCCGAGGCGGCGCTGCCCCAGCTGGCCGAGATCGCCCAGCGGGTGGCGATCCCGAACGTCGCCCGCCTGGCGGCCACCGCCCGGCTCGTCGGAGTGCCGGTGATCCACTGCGTCGCCATGCGCCGCGACGACGGCCAGGGTTCGAACCACAACGCACGGCTGTTCCTCGGCATCCTCAAGACGCCGGTGCCGTTGCGGCCGGGCACGCCGGCGGTCGAGGTGGTGCCCGAGATCGGGGTGGCCGAGTCCGACGTCGTGCTCAGCCGGTTGCACGGCCTCGGGCCGATGGGTGGGACCGACCTCGACCCGGTGCTGCGCAACCTCGGCGTGACCACGATCGTCGGTGTCGGCGTGTCGGTCAACGTGGCGATCCTGAACTTCGCCATGGATGCCGTGAACAACGGCTACCAGTTCGTGCTGCCGCGCGACGCGGTGGCCGGCGTGCCCGAGAGCTATGCCGACGCCGTGATCGACAACACGCTTGTCGCTGGTGGCCACCGTCACCACCACCGACGACGTCCTGTCGTCCTGGACCGGTTGAGCGCGGGCTGGTCAGCCAGGGCTCGGCTTCTTGGTGATCAGCGAGCCGTCGGGGGCGACCGCGAACCAGGTGCCGCCGAGGCCCTGGCCCTTGGTCTGGCCGGCCAGGAGGTCGGCGCGCGTACTCGTACAGCAGGTGCCCGTCGACGGTGAGCTGCTTGGCTCCGCCGCCGGGGCGCGCCACGAGCTTGAACTCGCCCGGTCGGTAGGTCAGGTCCGACATGATGCCGATGTGCGAGCCGAGGTACGGCGTCCACAGCCGGGCGCAGGCGGCGTTGCAGGTCGGGGCGGCCGGGCCGCCCGAGCCAGTTGGGTCCGTCGAGCCGGTGCCCGCGTAGGCGTACAGGGTGCGACCGGTGCTGCCGTCGACCAGGATGTCGCCGAGAGCGGTCGGCAGGGACGACACCGCCACGGTTCCGGCCGGCAGGGTGGCCGAGCCCGTGGGCGCGTTGGTCGGGGCCGGCCCGATGGCGGCCGGCATGGTCACGCCACCCGAGGTGCCGGACGCCGATCCGTTCGATCCACCAGACCCGCTCGATCCGCAGGCGGCGAGGGCCGCGGTGGCGAGCGCGATCCAGGCGACCAGGACGGGCCTCCGCCAGGCGGATCGGGGGGTGGAGGGGGGCATCCGAGCCAGGCTAGGACGTGGGCCGAGCGTTGCTGACGCGGCGTCAGGCCGTCGGGCCACGGGGGCTAACGTCTCCGCGATGGCTCCCCGGTCGAACCGCCAGGTGGTCGCGCTCGTGCCGAGCGACGACATCGACGACGACGACATGCGCGCCGCCGACGGACGCGTGCCCGGCCGTCGCGGCCGGGCCACCCGCCAGCGCCTGCTCGACCAGACCGCCGAGATGCTCAAGTCGAGCAACTACCGCGACCTCAAGGTGGTCGACATCGCCCGGGGTGCGGGCACCTCGCCGGCCACCTTCTACCAGTACTTCCCCGAGGTCGAGTCGGCCATCCTGGTGCTGGCCGAGGACATGGCCCACGAGGGGGCGTCGCTGCCGGCCATCGTCCGCGACGGCAACTGGAAGGGACGCGCCGGCTATCCCACCGCCGAGACCCTCGTCGACGGCTTCTTCGACTTCTGGGAGAGCCATCGCTCGGTGATGCGGGTGGTCGACCTGGCCACCGAGGAGGGCGATCAGCGCTTTCGCAACATCCGCACCCGGCTGCTCAACGAGGTCGTGGTGGCGTTGGCCGAGGTGATCACCCGCCAGGGCGACCGCCACCCCCGGGATCTCGACCCGATGGCCACCGCGGGGGTGCTGGTGGCCATGCTGGCCACCGTGGCCGGCCACCGCTACGGCTTCGAGTTCTGGGGCATCCGCACCGGCGACATGCGCCGAAGCATGGCCCGCATCGTGCACACCACCGTGACCGGCCAGAAGCCCCCGCCGGGCGCCTGAGAACCGATGCAGTTCGGAGTGCTGCCGCCCTACCGGCAGGGAGTCGTCGCCGACCGGGAGTGGATGACCGGCTTCGCCCGCGCCGTCGACCAGCTGGGCTACGAGTCGCTGTACGTGGTCGAGCACGTGGCGGTCACGGCGGGCTACGCGGAGCGCTACCCCTATGCGTCGGACGGGCGCATGCCGCTGCCCGACGACTGCCCGATCCCCGACCCGCTCGACCTGCTGGCCTTCCTGGCCGCCGTCACCGACCGCGTGGTGCTGGCCACGGGCGTCCTGGTGCTGCCGCAGTACGCGGCGGTGTCGCTGGCCAAGCGGCTGGCCACCATCGACGTCTTGTCGCGGGGCCGGCTCCGACTGGGGGTCGGCGTGGGGTGGATGAAGGAGGAGTTCGACGCCCTCGGCCTCGACTTCGCCACCCGCGGCGCCCGGACCGACGAGCTGATCCAGGCGCTGCGCGTGATCTGGGCCTCGGACGTGGCCAGCTTCAACGGACGCCACGTCTCGTTCGACGGCATCATCAGCCGGCCGCGCACGGTGCGACCCAGCGGCATCCCGATCCACGTCGGGGGCCACTCGCGGGCGGCGGCCGTCCGCGCCGGGCGCCTGGGCGACGGGTATCCACCCGCTCGGCCTCGACGACAAGGCGCTGGCCGACCGGCTGCAGGTGCTGTGGGAGGCGGCCGTCGAAGAAGGTCGCGATCCCGAGTCGATCGAGCTGTCGCTCGGCGGCCTGCTCGACACCGTCGACGGGGCCGCCATCGCCGCCGCCGAGAAGTTCGGCGCCCGCCGGATCGTGCTGTCGACCCGCGAGCGCCGCCTCGACGAGGTCCGCGCCCAACTCGAGTCGTTCGCCGAGCGCTTCATCCGCTGAGGCCGCCCGATCAGGCTGGGCCGTCCCCCGGGGGCGTCCGGGGAGCCGGCGGGTCGCCGCGACGCAGATCTTCGGGGGAGGGGTCGTCCGGGCCGCCCTCGAGCTCGCGGCGGGCGCGGTCGGCGATCGAACCCCGGCGGAACAGCAGGTAGAGGCACAGGCCCACGATCAGCGCCACGACGATCACGATGAGCACCACCGGGTCGTCCATCCGACCCGCCCGCGTGCGGGGCAGCCTCATCGATGCAGCCAGGATGACGGGCACGGGATCACCGTACCGGCGCCGTCGGTACGGTCCTTCCGGCCCTTTCCGGGGCGTTCCCGACGTTGGCGATGAGCCGCATACCTTGACGCCACCGACTGGTGAAGCGACCATGCATGTTCGGTCGGGCGCGCTGGGCACCCGATCCACCCCCAGGAGGGCACGCGTTCCATGGCAGGTGTGCAGTTCGATGTCGGGATCATCGGCGGTGGTCCTGGTGGCGCCGGAATGGCCTCCTACCTGGCCAAAGAGGGCCTGAGCTGCGTAGTGCTCGAGCGTGAGCTCTTCCCGCGCGAGCACGTGGGCGAGTCGCTCGTGCCCTCGTCCACCCGCGTGTTCAACGAGATCGGGTTCTGGGACAAGCTCGAAGGGGCCGGGTTCCCCCGCAAGTTCGGGGCCGCCTGGACGGCTCCCAACGCCAAGCGCACCTTCGATCACGACTTCGAGGGCCTCGGCGCCGAGGACTACGCCGACGTCGAGTTCGTCGAGCGCGCCCAGCCCGGGGTGACCAAGCCCTACACGTTCCACGTCGACCGTGGGAAGTTCGACCTGCTGCTGCTGCAGCACGCCCACGAGCTCGGCGCCCACGTCTACGAGGGCGTCAACGTCAAAGAGGTCGACTTCTCGGGCGACCATCCCGAGATCCACTTCGACATGGGCGACAAGGACATGAGCGTCGGCGTCCGCATGGTCGTCGACGCCAGCGGCCGCCGCACCCTGCTGGGCAGCCAGCTCGGGTGGAAGGTCAAGGACCCGGTGTTCGACCAGTTCGCCCTGCACACGTGGTTCGGGGGCTACGACCGCAGCGTCGTCGCCCGCGACGGCCGGCAGGACTACATCTACATCCACTTCCTGCCCGTCTCGAACAGCTGGGTGTGGCAGATCCCGATCACCGACGACGTCACGAGCATCGGCGTGGTCACCCAGAAGGGCAACTTCGCCAAGCGCAAGAGCGATCAGGAGTCCTTCTTCTGGGACAACCTCGACACGCGGCCCGAGTTCGCCGAGGCGCTCCGGGACTCCGAGCAGCTGCGGCCGTTCAAGACCGAGGGCGACTACAGCTACGCCATGACCCAGATCGCCGGCGACGGCGTCGTGCTGATCGGCGACGCCGCCCGCTTCGTCGATCCGATCTTCTCGACCGGCGTGAGCATCGCCCTCAACAGCGCTCGCTTCGCCAGCCGCGACATCATCGCCGCCATCGACAAGGGCGACACCTCCCGAGCCGCCTTCCAGACCTACGTCGACACGATCAGCCGCGGCACCCGCAACTGGTACGAGTTCATCAGCGTCTACTACCGGCTCAACGTGCTGTTCACCGCGTTCGTGCTCGACGATCGCTACCGGCTCGACATCATCAAGCTGCTGCAGGGCGACGTCTACGACGACGACGCCCCGCCGGTGCTGGCCAAGATGCGCGACATCGTGACCCAGGTCGAGCAGAACGAGCGCCATCCGTGGCACAGCCTGTTGGGCGACCTCACGTCCAACGCGTTCGCGCCGGCGTTCTGATCCCAGGAGCCCGATCATGACCGCGCCCAGCCCATCGACCGACGTCGTCGTGATCGGTGGCGGCCCCGCCGGGTCGACCGTCGCCAGCTTCCTGGCCCGCAAGGGCCACGCCGTCTCCGTCTTCGAGAAGGCGGTGTTCCCGCGTGACCACGTGGGCGAGTCGATGCTGCCGTTCTGCTACGGCATCTTCGAAGAGCTCGGCGTGCTCGACGACATGAAGGAGCGCTTCGTCCGCAAGCCGGGCGTCCGGTTCCTCGACGTCGACGGCGTCACCTCGACCACGTTCTGCTTCGGCCACAAGATCGACGGACCCCAGCACCTGTCGTTCCAGGTGCTGCGCTCCGAATTCGACGAGTTCCTGCTCGACCACTCGATCGAAGAGGGCGCCGAGGTCCACGAGGGCACGGCCGTGCGCTCGATCGACGTCGACGGCCCCGACGGCGGGGTGAGCGTCGAGGTGCTCGACGGCGACGGCGCCACCCACCGCGTGCAGGCCAAGTTCCTGGTCGACGCCAGCGGGCGCGAGACCTTCGTGGCCAACCGGATGGGCACCAAGACCGCCCACAAAGAGCTCGAGCGCACCGCGCTGAGCTGCCACTGGAAGGGCGCCAAGTACGCAGGTGGCCTGCAGGAAGGCATGATCCAGATCGTCTACACGGGCGGCGAGCAGCAGGGCTGGATCTGGGTCATCCCGGTGGGCACCGACCGGCTCAGCATCGGCATCGTCATGAACACCGGCTACTACCGCGCCCAGCGCGCCGCCCTCAAGGAGGCCGGTCACGACGACTGGCGCGACGCGCTCTACATGCGCGAGATCCTCGAGTCGCCGTTCGTCCGCGAGATCCTCGAGAGCGCCGAGCGGATGGACTACGAGCTCATGATCAACGGCGACTACTCGTACTTCGTCGGATCGAAGTGGGGCGAGCGCTACGCCCTCGTCGGCGACGCGTCGGCCTTCATCGACCCGATCTTCTCGAGCGGCGTGTACCTCGCCATGCAGAGCAGCCGCTACCTGGCCGACGCCGTCGACACGCGACTCCGCGAGGGCATCGATGCCGGAGCCGAGGCCATGGGCGCCGTCTACGACAAGATCGTCGGCGCCTACTCGCTGGTCGACAAGCTGATCCGGCTCTTCTACACACCTGACGCCCTCAACTTCGCCCAGCTCGGCTCGGCCAGCGAGGTCTTCGAGGACTACGACCACTACGCCAACGCCATCGCGCTGCAGCACTTCCTGCTGGCCGGTGACTTCTTCGAGCAGGCCAACAAGTACTCGGACTTCGTCGACACCCTGCGCGATCCCCGCAAGTACCAGATGTACGAGAACCTCGTGATGAAGCGCGAGACCTTCCAGGCCGACTCGACCTGCAACGTCGACCTCGACGTGATCTTCAACCCCATGCTCGAGGTCCACGAGGCTCGCCGCGCCGCCCTCGGCATCTGACCCCTCCAGCGGCGCGCTTCGGCGCGGAACTAGAACGTGTTCTAGAGTGCCTCGGTGCCCGCTTCGATCCCGGCCGACACCCTGGTGTACGGCATGCAGCTCCCGATCCAGTCGCAGAGCACGATCTACGCCGAGCCGTGGGAGGCCGCGGCGGGATCCGACGAGCTGGCGGCCATCGCCCGGGCGGCCGATCGCAACGGGTTCTGGTACATCGCCGTGTGCGACCACGTCGCCATCCCGAAGCCGCTCGACGAGAAGATGGGCACCTCGTGGTGGGACACCATGACCACGCTCGGATGGCTGGCCGGCCTCACCACCGACGTCCACCTGATGAGCCACGTCTACGTCCTGCCCTACCGCCACCCGCTGATGGCGGCCAAGGCGTTCCTCACGCTCGACGAGATCAGCGGTGGCCGCGCCGTGCTCGGCGTCGGGGCCGGACACGTGCAGGCCGAGTTCGAGCTGCTGGGCGTCGACTTCGCCGGGCGGGGCGCCGCGCTCGACGACGCGATCGACGTGGTGCGCGCCGCGTTCGCCGATGAGTACCCGAACGTCACGACGCCGACGGTGTCGGTGGCTGACGCCGGCCTGCGACCGCGGGGCCGCCAGGCGGGTGGGCCGCCCATCTGGGTCGGAGGATCGTCGCGGCCCGCGCTGCGGCGCGCCGCCGACAAGGCCGACGGCTGGTTGCCACAGGGTCCGCCGCCCGAGGGAGCTCGCGCCGCGATCGCCTGGCTGCACGAGCGGCGCGAGCAGAACGGGCGCGCCGACCTGCCCTTCGCCGTGGGTGGCAACACCGGGGTGCTGTACGTGGGCGAGCCGTGGTTCGAGTCGGGTCCGGGCTTCCTCACCGGTGAGCCCGACGCCATCGCCGGGCAGATGCGCAAGGCCAAGGGCATCGGGATCAACCAACTGCAGCTGCGCTTCCACACGCGCTCGGCCGACGAGCTGTGCGACCAGCTCGATGCGTTCGGCACGCAGGTCGCGCCGCTGCTCAACGACTGATCGATCGACGGCTGAGCGCTCGACGACTGAGGAAGGGAGATCGCATGCTGCTCGAGGGCAAGGTGGCCATCGTGTCGGGGATCGGACCGGGGATGGGGCGCGAGATCGCGCTCGCCCTGGCGCGCGAGGGGGCCGATCTGGCGCTCGGCGCCCGGCGCGAGAAGGGGCTCGTCAAGGTGGCGGCCGAGGTCGAGGAGCTGGGCCGGCGGGCGGTGTGGGTGCAGACCGACATCACCTCGACCGACGATTGCGAACGGTTGGCCCGCACGGCCCGTGACGAGCTCGGCCGGGTCGACATCCTCGTGAACAACGCGTTCAGCGACGGCACGTTCACCCTGTTCGACGAAGGGCAGCTCGACGGGTGGCGCTCGACGATGGAGGTCAACCTCTTCGGCACGCTCCAGATGACCCAGGCCGCGCTGCCGTTCCTCATCGAGCAGGACGACAGCCGCGTGATCATGGTCAACAGCCAGGCCTCGCAGGTGGTGCAGGAGCGGTTCGGGGCCTATGCCGCGTCGAAGGGCGCGCTGGCGGTCGCCACGCAGAGCCTGGCGCGCGAGCTCGGCCGCGACGGCGTGCGGGTGAACGGCATCCACCCGAGCTACATCTGGGGCGCGTCCGTCGAGTGGTACGTCAACGACATGGCCGAGAAGCGAGGCGTCGACTTCCAGGTCGTGTACGACGAGCTCGCCGACGGGACCTGCCTCAAGTACCTGCCGCACTCGAGCGAGATCGCCGGCGCCGTCGTGTTCTTCGCCTCGCCGTTGGCCAAGGCGGTCACCGGCCAGAGCCTGAACGTCAACTGCGGCGAGTACCTCTCCTAAGGAGCGTGTGATGGTCAAGCTGGTGTGCTTCCTCAAGCGCAAGGAGGGTCTGACCCTCGACGAGTTCTACGACCACTGGTTCGGCCAGCACGCGCCCTTGATCCGCTCGACGCCCGAGCTGGCCCGCCACGTGCTGCGCTACGAGCAGCACAAGCGGGTCCAGGAGCCGTCGTGGTGCGGCACCGAGGGATACGACGGCATCACCATCCAGTGGTTCGAGTCGGTCGACGAGTTCGTGGCCTTCACCACCGAGCCCAAGTACGCCGAGCTGATCGAGCCCGACGAGAAGACGTTCCTCGACCGCGATGCGTTCGTGTGGATGATCACCGAGGAGCCGGTCATCGCGATGGACGGGCCGATGTCGTCCGGAGCGGGCGCGGGCCCCGTCGCCGGCACCACCGACATCGCCGGCGACTGGGACGAGCCGTGACCGACCGCGACCTCGAGGGCCGCGTCGCCCTGGTCACCGGCGGCGCCTCGGGCATCGGCCGGGCCACCGCCACCCTGTTCGCCGAGCGGGGCGCGTCGGTGATGATCGCCGACCTCGACGAGTCCATGGCCGCGTCGACCGCCGCAGCCATCGTGGCGGGCACATCGGGGGCGCGGGTCGGGGCGACCGGGGTCGACGTGTCCGATCCCGATCGGGTGGGAGCGATGGTCGAGGCGACGATCTCGGCGTTCGGCCGGCTCGACGCCGCGGTCAACAACGCCGGGACCTCGGGCACCTACAAGCCCTTCACCGAGCAGCGGCTGGACGACTGGCAGCGCACGCTGGCGGTCAACCTGACCGGCACCTTCGTGTGCCTGCAGGCCGAGCTCCCGGCGATGGGGGACGGCGGGGGCGCCATCGTCAACGTGGCGTCGGCCGCCGGCCTGATGGGGTTCGCCAACCTCCCGGCCTACGTGGCCAGCAAGCACGGCGTCGTCGGCCTGACCAAGAGCGTGGCCCTCGAGTACGCCCGCGCCGGCATCCGGGTCAACGCGGTCTGCCCCGGCAACGTGCACACGCCCATGCTCGAGGGGTTCGTCGGCGGCGATCAGAAGGCGCTGCTGGGCATGGGCAAGGTCACCCCGATCGGGCGGCTGGCCGAGCCGTCCGAGATCGCCGAGGCCATCGTGTGGCTCTGCTCGGACGCCGCCAGCTTCGTCACGGGCCACGCCATGGCGGTCGACGGCGGCGTGCTGGCCACCTGACCGGCGGCCTGGTTCAACAGGAATCCGGTTCTGCCGAGCGGCTCGCCCTCGATAGCGTGCGGGAGTGGGGACAACGTCGATGCTCGTCGAGGCGCGCTCGCTGACCAAGCGGTTCGGCGACTTCGTCGCGGTCGACGGCATCGACTTCGATGTCCGCCGGGGCGAGGTGTTCGGGTTCCTCGGGCCCAACGGCGCCGGCAAGAGCTCGACCATGCGGATGATCGCCTGCGTGTCGCCGCTCACCGAGGGCACGCTGCGCGTCCTCGACCTCGATCCGGTGGCCGACGGTCCGCGCATCCGGGGCCGCCTCGGCGTGGTCCCCCAGGAGGACAACCTCGACACTCGAGCTCAGCGTCTTCGACAACCTCGTCATCTACGGCCGCTACTTCGGCATCGCCAAGTCGGTGCTGCGCGAGCGAGCGGCCGAGCTGCTCGACTTCGTGCAGCTCGGCGACCGGGCGGCGAGCAAGGTCGATCCGCTGTCGGGCGGCATGAAGCGCCGCCTGACCATCGCCCGCGCGCTCGTCAACGCACCCGACCTGCTGCTGCTCGACGAGCCCACCACCGGCCTCGATCCCCAGGCGCGTCACCTGGTGTGGGAGCGGCTCTGGCGCCTCAAGCAGGACGGCGTGACGCAGGTGCTCACGACGCACTACATGGACGAGGCCGAGCGGCTGTGCGACCGGCTCGTGATCATGGACGGCGGTCGCATCGTCGACGAGGGCTCGCCGGCCGAGCTGGTGGCGCGACACGTCACGCGTGAGGTCGTCGAGGTGCGTCCGATCGAGAGCAACGGCGACGGCCGAGCGGTCGCACGACGCGCTCGAAGCGATCCTGGCGCTCGTGCGCGCCAACGGCGAGCGGGCCGAGGTGGTCACCGACCGCGTGCTGGCCTACACCGACGACGGCGACGCGCTCGTGGCCAAGCTCAACGCCGACGGTCTGCGTCCGGCGTCGGTGCTGGTGCGGCGCAGCACGCTCGAGGACGTCTTCCTCATCCTCACCGGCCGGACCCTGATCGAGGGTTGAGATGAGCATCGACCTGAACGCCGGCTCTGCGCTTCGTCGAGCGTGAGGCGCGATCTACCGACGGCTCTGGCGCGGCACCGTGTTCAGCCAGTTCATCGGTCCGGCCCTGTACCTGCTGGCGATCGGGGTCGGCCTCGGCGGCATGATCTCGGCGGCGGGCCACACCGTCGACGGGCTGTCAGCTACCTCGAGTTCGTGGCCCCCGGCCTGATGGCGGCCACCGTCCTGCAGAACGCGCACCGGCGAGTCGCTCTGGCCCGTGCTGGCGGGCTTCAAGTGGATGCGGTTCTACGAGGGGATGGCCGCCTCGCCCATGAGCCCGGCCGACGTCTACATGGGCAACCTCGCTGTGGATCGCGCTCCGCTTCAGCGTGACGGCCACCTCGTTCCTGATCGTCGCGACGCGCTCGGCGCCATCCTCTCGCCGCTGGGCGGTGCTCGCCGTCCCGGCGGCCGTGCTCGGCGCTCTGGCGCTGGCGGCCCCGCTGATGGCCTACGTCGCCACCCAGGAGAGCGACAACCAGTTCCCGCTGATCATGCGGTTCCTCACCCTGCCCATGTTCCTGTTCTCCGGCACGTTCTTCCCCCTCAGCCAACTGCCGGCTGTCCTGCGCGTCATCGCCTGGGTGATGCCGCTGTGGCACAGCGTCGAGCTGTGCCGGGACGCCACCACCGGATCGCTCGGCGTCGGTGGCTGGCTCGGGGTGCTCGGCCACCTCGCGGTCCTGGCCGCCTACGTGACGGTGGGCGCGGTCTGGGGCCGGCGCACCTTCTCGCAGAGGTTGGGCGCATGAGCCTCACCGACCGAACCGAGATGGGAGCGGCCGCGCCGCTGCCGCGCCGCCCGGCGTGGACGCGCCTGCTGCCCGGCGCATCCATGTCGCCGCCGCTGCGCCTGCTCGAGCGCAACCTCGTCGCCTGGCGGGGCATGTGGCTGATCTTCCTCTCGGTCATGGTCGAACCGATCTTCTTCCTGTTCTCGATCGGCGTCGGGCGTCGGCAAGCTCGTCGGCGACGTGACGCTGGCCTCGGGTCAGGTCGTCACCTACCGCGCAGTTCGTGGCCGCCGGCCTGCTGGCCTCGTCGGCGATGATGGGCCCGGTCTTCGACTCGACCTTCAACTTCTTCGTCAAGCTCAAGTACATCCACACCTACCAGGCCACCCTCGCCACCCCGATGGGGCCGCGCGACCTCGTGGTCGGCGAGCTGCTCTGGTCGCTCGTCCGCGCCTCGCTGTACGCGGCCGCGTTCCTGGTGGCGATCGTGGTCATGGGCCTCACCACGTCGTGGTGGGCGGTCCTGTGCGTGCCGGTGGCACTGCTGATCGGGTTCGCCTTCGCCGGCGCCGGCCTCGGCGCCACCACCTACATGCGATCCTTCGTCGACTTCGACCTCGTCAACCTGGCCATCATCCCGATGTTCCTCTTCTCGGGCACCTTCTTCCCGCTGTACCGGTACCCCGACGCGCTGCAGTGGATCATCCGCTGCACGCCGCTGTACCAGGGCGTGGCCCTCGAGCGGGCGCTCGTGCTGGGTGAGGTCGGACCGTCGCTGCTCGTCAACGTCGCCTACCTGGCGATCATGGGCGCGATCGGGCTCCGCGTCGCCAGCCGCCGCCTGAACCTCCTGCTCCTGCCCTGAGCCCGGGAACCTAGGCTGACCCGACGCCGACAGGGGAGGTGCGATGGTGGCTCGGCTGGCTCGTGACGACGAGGTCACGACGTGGCAGGACGAGGGCTGGGTGGTGCTCGACGGGCTGGTCGGCGCCGACGAGATCGACGCCGCCGCGCCCGAGCTGGCCCACCTGTTCCCCACCGCCGACGAGTACCACGCCGACCCCGAAGGCGTGACGGAGCGGTGGAAGGGTCGACCGGCGCCCTCGCACGAGATCTTCACCTGGCCTCCGGACGGACCCGGCTTCCGGCCCGAGCAGCACCGGTGGATCCGCCAGTTCCCGCTGCCCGGGGCCGACGCCCTCAACCGCCTGTTCGTGCACCCGTCCATCGTCGACTTCGCCGAGCGGGCGCTCGGCTCCGCCGACCTGCGGCTCTACCAGTCGCAGGTCTCGGCCAAGTACTCGGGCCTGACCAACTACGAGCAGCCGATGCACACCGATCGCAACCACTCGTGGCTGCCCGGGTGGGCCGAGCGGCCGTGGTGGCACCTCGAGGCCTTCCTCTACCTGTCCGACGTGGACGAGGGCTCGGCCCCGACCCATCTCGTCTCGGTGCTCGACTCGGTGGGGCGCTCGCCGACGGTTCCGTTGGTCATGCCGGGTGGCGATCCCGAGCTCTACGCGGCCGAGCGGCCGGCCGTCGGGGTCCGCGGCTCGCTGCTGGCGTACCGCACCGACGTGTTCCATCGGGCCGTCGACCTCACCACGCCGGGCGGCTCGCGCTTCCTGCTCGGCACGAGCTTCCGGATCGCGGACCAGGACTGGATCGGCTACACCACCGGCCAGTCCGATGCGTCCGAGCCGGCGATGGTGACCTTCATCGAGCGCTCGACGCCGCGCGAGCTCGCGCTGCTCGGGTTCCCGCCGCCGGGTCACCCGATCTGGAGCGACCGGCTGCTCGACGCCACGGCCCTGCTCTACCCGCGCCTCGACCTCGGTCCGTGGCGTGACGCGCTGGCCGCCTGCTAGGCAGGCGGCATGGGACTCCTCGAGGGGCAGCGTGCCGTCGTGACCGGTGGCGCCAGCGGGATCGGCGCGGCGACCGCGGTGCTGATGGCGGCCGAGGGGGCACGCGTCGCGGTGCTCGACCGAGATGCGGCCGGCGCCGAAGCGGTGGCCGCGCAGGTCGGGGGACCGGCGATCGCGGTCGACGTGCGCGATGCAGCCGCCGTCTCCGAGGCCTTCGGCCGCGCCGACGACGTCCTCGGCGGCCTCACGATCGTGTTCAACAACGCCGGCATCGGATCGCTCAAGCCGCTGCACACCTACGACGAGGCCGAGGTCGACCTTCTGGTCGACGTGAGCTTCAAGGGGACCTTCAACGGGCTGCGCGCCGCGGTGCCGCTCCTGCGGGCGGCCGGCGGCGGGGCCATCGTGAACATGGCGTCGGTCAGCGGCCTGCGCCCGACGCGGGGCGAGGCGCCCTACGCCGCCGCCAAGGCCGCCGTGATCGCGCTGACCATGAGCGGCGCCCTCGAGTACGGCCGCGACGGCATCCGGGTCAACTGCGTGTCGCCCGGCTTCATCCACACGGCGCTGACCGACTTCGCCTTCTCGAACCCCGCGTGGATCGAGCCGCTCGAGGCCCGCACGCCGCTCGAACGCGCGGGTACGGCCGAGGAGGTGGCCGACGCCGTGGTCTTCCTGGCGAGCGATCGGGCCCGGTACATCACCGGCCACAACCTCGTGGTCGACGGCGGCAGCCTGCTGCCGAGCGCCCAGGTCGACCACATGCTCGGCGAGCTCCTGGGCGAGTGACCTGACGCGTCGGCTCCCGCCTCTCTAGCATCTGGTCTCGTGACGACCCTCGACCCGGTGACGACGATCTCGCCGGACCTGGGTCCCGACGAGCAGGGCGAGCTCGACGAGCTCGACCAGGTCGCCCGCCAGCGGTTGCCCGTCTGGCGACTGCGGGCGCGCTGGAAGGCCAGCGGCCGCCGTTGGCTGCCCGGGGTGTGGTTCCCGATCGCGCTCTATGCGGTCTGGCGGGTCGTCGAGCTGGCCGTCAGCCTGTTCCTCGGGGGTGACCCGCAGTACAACGGCTTCTTCTACGACGCGCAGCACTACATCCGGATCATGCACATCGGCTACGTCCACCCGCAGTGGATCATGCCGTCCAACGCCTTCTTCCCGGGGATCTCGTGGCTGGGCTGGCCGATCTGGAAGCTGACCGGCTCGGATCTCATCACCGTCCACACGGTCGCCACCATCACCGGGCTGGCGGCGTTCATCGCGGTCTGGGGCGTGTCGAAGTCCTTGCGCGGGGAGCGCATCGCGCGGCGCTCGGTCCTGCTGTTCGCCCTCTTCCCCGCATCGATGTTCCTCTGGGCCTTCTACAGCGAGGGGCTCTTCATCGCCCTCGGCGCGGGCGCGGTGTGGGCCGACCGTCGCGGCAAGCGCGGCCTGGCCACCGTGCTGCTGATCGGGATCGGCGCCACCCGCAGCGTCGGCGTGCTCATCCCGGCGGTCATGGTGCTGGCGCGGATCGTGCGGCAGCGCCGCATCGACAAGTGGTGCTGGGCCTACGCGTGCGCCGGCGTCAGCAGCCTCGTCGCCGTGCTCATCGTGATGCAGGTGCAGGCCGGCAACGCCTTTGCCTTCATGAGCGTGCAGAAGGACTGGGGCCGATCGCTCAGCATGCCGTGGACCACCGTCATCCAGGGCTACGAGAACCTCTGGCCGCGGCCGGGCACGGTGATGATCCCGTCGCTGGTGGCTCGCAACTTCGACCTCTGGTGCGTGCCGATCGTGTTGCTCGGCGTCGGCTACGCCGCGTTCTCCAAGCGCGATCGCTTCCCGATGGAGGCTCTGGATGCTCGGGGTGGCGATGATCGTCCTGCCCCTGTGCTCGAGCGTCCTGGCCAGCTTCAACCGCTTCGTCTTCGCGGACTGGATCCTCTACCCGGTGTACGCCTCGGCCATCGACCGCCTGCCCCGACCGTGGCGGATCGCCTCGATGCTGGCCATCGCGGTCGCACTCTGCGCTGACCGCCTATGCCCTCATCGGGCGCTTCAGCATCGGCCAGTTCGTGGGCTAAGCGGCGCGCCTGCTGGTCCCGCCTCCGGCGGGCCTCGGCTTCGCCGATCCGACGTGCTCAGACGCGCGAGCTGCTCCGCCTGGCGGCTTCGCAGCCTCAGGCGGGCGCGAACGCCAGAGCGTGCAGGCGGACGTAGGTCTGGTCGAAGGTGCCGTCGGGTCGGCGCATCTCGTCGAGGCGACCCTCGACCTCGGCGCGGAAGCCGGCGTGGGCGGCGGCGGGCATGGCGATCTCGAAGCCCTGGTAGCACTGGCTGTGGAGCCACCCGAGCAGCGACTCGCGATCGAAGGAGCGGCGTTGGGCGACCGTGCGCGACCCAGCCGTCGTCGACGGCGAGGCCCGCATCCTCGAGCAGGTCGAGGTAGGTCCCCGCGTCGGGGAACGACCACGGTGCCGGCGGGCCGCCGTGCGCGAGCGAGATGCGCTCGATCCAGGCGGCCAGCGTGCGGATGTTGCCGGCCCCGCCCATCTCGAGGCGGAACCACCCGCCCGGGCGCAGCAGCCGCCGGACCTCGGCCAGGTAGCCGGCGTGGTCGGCCATCGGGACCCATTGCATGGCGGCCCGGCTCATCACGCCGTCGAAGTCCTCGCCGGTCGGGGAACAGCCGACCGAGGTGCTGGACCGGCCCCTCGACGAACGACTGGTTCGGACCGGCGCGGCCGGCGGGCCTCGGCCAGCAGGGCGGGCTGGGGATCGAGGCCGACCACCTCGCCGTCAGGCACGAGGTCGGCCACCAGCCGGGTGAAGTCGCCGGATCCGCAGCCGAGGTCGAGCACCCGATCGCCACGGGACAGCGGGGTCGTGGCCAGGAAGTCGGCGTCGTACACGCGGTGGTGCCCGGTGTTGGCCGCGTACGACGCGTCCCAGTCCGGCAGCCACAGGTCGTCGGTCCCTCCGGGCGGGCTTCCCGTCCCCTTCCCGGTGCTGGTCTCACTATCTGAGATACGATCTTTCATCGTGGGACAGCGTATCCGCGCTCGGACGGTCAGGCCAGCGGTCCCGCCAGCCACGACAGGACCTGCCGGCGGGTCAGCGGTGCCCGGGCCGCCCAGGGCTCGGTGATGTCGCCGCCGATCTGCAGCGACGTGTAGTCGGCCCGGGCGGCGTCGAGCCGACCCGCATCGATGGCGCAGACCGATGCCGAGACGTCGAGGCCGAGCAGCGCGGCGGCGTTCAGCCCGAACACCTTGCGCCTGATCTCGTCGGTCAGGGCCGGGTAGCCGTAGCGGCTCTGGAACTCGGGGGTGATCTCGAAGGTGCGGAAGGCCATGATCTGCGGTTGCGGCGAGCCGTACCAGATGGCGTCGGTGCCCCACATGACGCGGTCCTGGCCGACCCGGACGAGCAGCTTGCCGAGCATGTGCGCGGCCTGGGTGGGCGAGCTCATCAGGGTGCGCCACGTGGTACCGAGCTCGCACCACACGTTCGCGTTCGGCGGGATCTGGTAGTCGTCGAGCGCCTTGAGCAACGAGTTGGTGCCCGAGGCCGAGCGGTTCGCGTCGTAGGGACCCTCGTAGGTGTCGGACTCGAAGGCCGAGTGGTACACGACGAAGTTCACGTCGGGAAACTGCTTGGCGGCGGCCACGAGGTCGCGCGGGTGGTTGAACGACTGGTTCAGCCCTTCGAGCCGGAGGCCCTTGTGGGCGCAGATGGTGCGCACGCCGAGGCTGCGGGCGTGGTCGATGACCTTGAGCCCGAGGTTGGGGTCGTCGAGCTGGTACCCCTGACCGCCCGGTCCCCACGCGGTGTAGGTCTTGAAGGACGACAGCATGGCCTGCTCGGACGCCTGGGTCATGCCGTCGAGGCGCGACGAGAGGTCGCCGAAGTTGGGGGCGATCACGTTCTGCACGAGCACGCGCGGCTGGCCGCCCTCGGCCAGGCCCGCCGCGAACTCGTGGGTGCCGATGTTGTCGCTGAACGGCAACGGCGCGTTGTCAGGGCCGCTGTTCGGCACGTCGGAGAGGATGGCCACGGCCGTGTCGCTCCCGAGCAGCAGGTCCTGGACGTAGGCGATGCGATCGAGGCACACGAAGGGGTCGGCCTCGGTGCATCCCGGTGGGATGAGCGGTCGGATGATGTCGACGGCGGTGGGGGAGGTCTGGCGCCACGGCCCGTGCGGCATGACGTGATGGGTGTGGACGTCGACGATGAACTCGCCGGCGGCCGGCGCGAACGCGGCGTGGCAGGCGGCCAGGTCGGTGGGCTCGGGGACGCGGAAGGTCCCCCCCGGCCCGGTGGTGCCCGGGGCGCCCGAAGGGCGTGAGGAGCCCGGAGCGGCGTGTGGGGTCGACGACCCGGCGCAGGCCACGTTCACCATCGACAGCATGAGCGCCATGCCACCCACGCCCTGCAGGAAGCGACGACGGTCGACGCCCAGCCGGTCGGCCGCGTCGCTGGCCCGGGCGAGGGTCTCGTGCTCGATCCAGCGGTCGACCGCGGTCGGTGGCGGCGGGATGAACTCGCCGTTGGAGAGGACACCTGCCCGGAACGGGAGCGGCGCCGGTCGATCGGGTTCGCGATGCGACGGATACCGCTCCTCGGCCATCAGGGCTCGACGGTACCGGCTGGCGCGATCGCGGTCGGCTCAGGGCGAGTCGGGGAGGTTGGTCCAGCCCCGTCCGTCGTGGCGCAGGTACCACCCGCTGGCCGCGGTCGTCCCGCCGTCGACGGGGATCACGTGGCCGGTCACGAAAGCCGACTGGTCGCTGGCCAGGAACAGCACCACCTCGGCGTAGTCGTCGGGCTGGCCGAAGCGCCCGAGCGGCACCCAGTGGCGCACCATGTCGGGATCGCGCCCGGCGAGCATGGCGGCCGCCGGGGTCTGGAGCGTGTCGGCCAGATCGGGGGCGATGGCGTTGACCCGCACCCCGTCGCGCCCGAGCTCGACCGCCAGGCTGCGCGTGAAGGCGTTCACGCCCGCGTTGAAGGCGGAGTAGGCGGCGTTGGCCGGGATGCCCCGGAAGGCCTCGACCGTCGACACGTTGACGATGCTGCCCGAGCCCCGCTCGACCATCGCCGGCGCGATGGCCCGCGTGCACCGGAAGACGTGTTCGAGGTTGAGCGCGTACAGCGCCTGCCACTCGTCCTCCGAGGTCTTGAGGAAGCGGCCGTTCGGTCGGTAGTCACCGACGTTGTTCACCAGGATGTCGACGCGACCGGCGTCGACATCCAGCGCGCGCCGGGCCAGCTCGTCGACGGTGGCCGGCTCGCGGATGTCGCCGGCCACGGCAACGGCCCGCCCGCCGTCGCGCTCGATGTCGGTGACCGCCCGGACGAGCAGATCGGGGTCGATGTCGTTCACCACGACGACCGCACCCGCGCGCGCCAGGCGCCGGCTTATGCCGCCGCCGATCCCCGCCGCGCCACCGGTGACGACGGCGACGCGTCCGTCGAGCGGTTCCGTCGTCATCCGGCCAGCGCCCGTTCGAGCTGGTCGAGCCCCGCGACCAGGGCCGCGCGCCCCGTCTCGTCGAGCACCGAGTAGGCGGGCAGCAGCATCTCGTCGGTCAGCTGCTCGGCCGCGGTCCACCTGGCGCGATCGTCGTCGGTGACCGCGACGAGATCGGTCTCGGTCCAGCCGAACATGCCGAGGTCCTGCGGACGCTTGACGCAGTGGGCCGTGAGGGCGTCGAGCCCGCTGGCGCGGATGGCCAGCAGGTGCGCGCTGCCCCGGAGCTCGCGCAGGATGCTCGTGATCTGCATGGCCCGGGCCGGGGGATCGGCGGCGAGGGGCTCGGCCCGGGCGGCGGCGTACAGGGACAGCCCGACCGGGTCGGCCGCGTCGTTCACCGCATCGGCCGCCGCGCAGTACTCGTCGAGGCCGTCGAGCGAGGCGAAGTGGGAGCGTCCGAACTCGGCGGCGCAGGCCAGGTAGGCCCGGCCGGCCTCGCGGGGGGCGAGCACGGCACGACCCGAATCCCAGATCCGCTCGACCAGCTCCGGGTTGAAGTAGCCGAACACGCTGGCCACGACCGCGGAGTCGACGTCGCCGAGAACTCCACCGCGTCCGAGGAAGTAGAAGCGGAACCCGTCGAGCCCGAGCTCCTGTCCCGTGGCGAGCGTCTCGGGCGCGAAGTAGTGAGCCCAGCCGACGTCGCGGATCCGGGGGCAGACGTCGGCCATCAGCTCCTGGGGAGTCATCGATCGAAGCCTACGGTCGCCGGCGCGCGTCGTAACGCGATCGCGATTGACCTCCCACGTATGGTCACGCTGAGAGCTTTGCCCGGTGGGCATGGTCAGGGAGGTGGGCATGCGGGTGTCACGACTGGGTTTCGTTCGGGCGCGGGCGGCACTGCCGTTGGTCGGCGCCCTCTTGGCGATGTCGATGGCGATGTCGATGGCGGCGACCGGTGGACCTGCGGGTGCCGCCACGGCCCCGGTGGGCAACCCCATCGGTCATCTCGACTCGATGCGGCCCGCCGGTTCGGGCCTCGCCGTGTCGGTGGCGGGGTGGGCGATCGACGGCGACACCACTGCGCCGATCTCGGTCGACCTCTACCTCGACGGCCAGTGGAACCAACGGACCACCGCCGACGTGGCCCGACCCGACGTGGGCCAGGTGTTCCCGGCCAGCGGGCCCGATCACGGGTTCGCCGCCGATCTCGTGGTGCCGTATGTGGGCAACCACGTCGTGTGCGCCTATGCCATCAACGTCATGGCCGGCACGACCAACCCGTTCATCGGATGCCAGGCGCTGTACGTCAACCGCGATCCCATGGGCAACCTCGACTCGGTGTCGGTGTCGACGGCCCCGGCCCACCCCGTGACGGTGGCCGGATGGGCCATCGACCCCGACACGACGGGGCCGATCAGCGTCGACATCTACTTCCGTCCGACGCTGGTGATCCCCGTCTCGACGAGCTCGGGTACGGCGTCGGTGACCCCGCCCCGCTCGATCCGCGTCACGGCCTCGCTCGATCGCCCAGACATCGGCGCCGCGTTCCCGTTGGCCGGACCCGACCACGGCTTCTCGGCGACCGTGACGGTCCCCTCCGGCGATTGGACCGTGTGCGCCTACGGCATCAACGTCGACCCGCCTGGCCTCAACCCCCAACTCGGTCACTGCATGCTGGTGAAGGTATGACCCGGTCGGCGACGCGGGTCCGGCGCCTCGGGTGGCCGGCGATCGTGGCGTTGGTCGCGGCGCTGGTGCCGACCGCGCTCGTTCTCGGTGCAACGCGCGCGGGAGCGACCTCCGCCAGCGTGGTCGACCCGGCCGGTGACGTCTCCGTGACGTTCGGAAGTCCCTCGCAGGCGACCATCGACCGGACCGATCTCACGGGCGGCAGCGTGGATGTCACCGCGTCCACGGTCACCTTCTCGGCGACGACGGTCGCCGCGGCGGCAGATCCGTCGGCCGCCGGGTTCTCGATCAAGTGGACGTTCGACACCACCGGTGCGGGCTCGCCGACGGGCTTCGTCGACGCGGCCAGTGGCCACGTCTGGTTCCTGGACACCAAGACCGGCTTCTTCGGGCCCATCTGCACGACCACGGTCACGGCGGACTCGGCCGGCTACCACGTCAGCTTCCCGTCCGCCTGCATCGGGCATCCGTACGAGCTCAGCTTCAGCCTGTCGGCCAGCATCGACGCCGACGGATCCGCCTCGGACTCGACCGCGACCTCGTCGTACGCCACGGTCGACGGATGGGCGCCCACCCTGCCCGGGCACAACCCGGTCGGCAGCTTCGACTCGGCGACGATCGGGCCGGCCCTCATGCCTGGCGGCAAGCTCGAGAGCATCGCCTCCGCGCTGGTCAGCGGGTGGGCGATCGACCCTGATTCCGGCACGCCCATCCCCGTGGACATCTACGTCGACGGCCACATGGTGATGCGGGTGACCGCCGATCTCGTCCGCTGGGACGTGGGCACCGCCTACCCCGGCTACGGCGCGGCGCACGGCTTCTCGACGACCATCCCGATAGCGAGCACCGGCAGCCACACCATCTGCGCCTACGCGATCAACGCGGGGCCGGGCACCAGCAACCCCTCGCTCGGTTGCCACACCCTCGTCGCGCCGAACAGCCTCGAGTGGGGCCATCTCGAAGGGCTGTCCGTGTCCGCGCTCGACCAATCGGCCACGGTGTGGGGCTGGTACATCTACCTCGTCGGAACGCCGGGTCGCGTCGGGCTGTTCGTCGACGGCAAGGGCGTCGGCAACGCATACTCGACGCTCGACGACCCGCTCGTGCGGAAGTTGTACCCGTCGTTCCCGAACAACAGCTGGCGGACGACCATCCCGGTGCCTGCGGGCACCCACACGATCTGCGCCTACGGCATCACGTGGGGCTACTTCGCCCAGGGCTGCAAGACGGTCACCGTCGGAGGCAACCCGATCGGACACCTCGACTCGGTCACCTCAGGGGTGGTCGGCCGGGCACTGGTCAGCGGCTGGGCCATCGATCCCGACACCGGTCTGGCCATCGACGTCGACATCTGGGTCGACGGCCACTACTCGACCACGCTGGACGCGGACTCGCCCCGTGTGGACGTCGGCACGGCCGAGCCCGGGTACGGGGCGAACCACGGCTTCACCGGTTGGATCACGACCGGCAGCGGCACTCACACCCTCTGCGCCTACGGCATCAACACCGGGTTCGGAACGGCCAACTCCCTGCTCGGCTGCCGCCAGGTCGCCGTGCCGTAGCCGCCCTGCTACCAGAGCTGGTCGGTGTAGGTGTCGGTGCCCGTGATGGTCGGGATGAACGGCGCGACGTAGGACACCTCGGCCCGGCCCGTGCCGGCGACGGCTTCGGCCAGGCCCGTGAAGGTGTCCCAGCACTCGCGTGGGTCGGTGTCCGGAAGCAGAGGAGCGCCGTGCGCCGCTCTTCGCCCGGGTTCGCCGGCTGGAAGACCGGGGCCTCCTTGGGCAGGGGGACGGGCGAGAGTCCGACGGTGAGCGCCCACGGTGTCCCGGCCATCGAGGCCGGGAGCACCTCGTCGCGCAGCAGGGTCGAGGCGTCCCGCGGATCGACGTCCTCGTGACGGTCGACCATGACCAGGACCAGGCCGCCCCAAGGATGATCCAGGGCCAGCTCCGCGGGCACGCCGTCGTCGTCGCGCGAGGCCGCCCAGCGGTTGGCGTAGATCAGCGTGTGGATGTGGTCGCGGCCCTCGAACATGCGCCCGTTCTCGTGCAGCCACTTCACCTGTGCGCTGCCCCAGGCGACCGACTCGGGCTCGACGCCCTTGAGCACCCAGTAGGTGGCCAGGTAGCTGCCGGCGTCGATGTCGGGCAGGAAGCCGGTCCCGGTGGGGAAGCGCAGATCCTTGAGCGGCCGGGTGGCGACCCAGCGCTTGCCGGCGAACCAGCCGGCTCCGATCAGGCAGCCGGCGTAGAAGTGGTCGCGCTCGTACCAGCGGTTGTAGGCGACCTCCTGGCCCTTGTGGGGCTCGACCAACGTCAGCAACGTGCTGCCGATCCGCACGCCGCCCTCGTTGCCCGCCTCCTGCACCTGTCCCATCGGACCCCCCACTCGCTCTCAGGCGGAAACCGGGCATCGGAATGTGCGGTTTCCGGCGACGCAGATGCCCGGTTTGCCGGGTGAGAGGGGGAGCCTAGCCGGGACTAGAACCGGTTTCATTTCTGGGCTGACAGGTCGTCAGATCCCCGCTACGATCGACGCCCATGGGGGACATCCCGAAGATCATCTCCGTCGATGACCACGTCATCGAACCCGCCCACGTCTGGGTCAGGACCGGCTGCCGGCCAAGTACAAGGACATCGGCCCGCACGTGAAGCGGGCCCCGATGGGGGAGATGACCTTCATCGGCGGCAAGTTCTCCTATGTGCCCGGTGGCGACGGCCCGGCGTGCGACTGGTGGCACTACGAGGACAAGGCCATCCCGCAGACCCGCCTGTCGGCGGCGGTCGGCTTCGACCGCGACGAGGTCAAGATCACGGCCATCACCTACGAGGAGATGCGCACGGGCTGCTGGGACCCGAAGGCCCGCATCGAGGACATGGACGCCAACCAGACCGAGGCCCAGATGTGCTTCCCGAGCTTCCCCCGGTTCTGCGGCCAGACGTTCCTCGAGGCCGACGACAAGGACCTCGCCCTCCTCTGCGTCAAGGCCTACAACGACTGGATGGTCGACGAGTGGTGCGGCGACTCGGACGGCCGCCTCATCCCGCTGATCATCATCCCGCTCTGGGACGCGCGAGCTCGCCGCCGACGAGATCCGTCGCAACGCGGCGCGCGGCGTGCACGCCACCTGCTTCTGCGAGATCCCGCCGTACCTCGGCCTGCCGTCGATCCACTCGGGTGAGTGGGATCCGTTCTTCGCGCGCCTGCGCCGAGACCGACGTCGTCGTCAACATGCACATCGGCTCGTCGTCGAAGATGCCCTCGACCTCGGCCGACGCGCCGCCCGCCGTCGGCTCGACGCTCACCTTCGGCAACGCCATGTCGTCGATGGTCGACTTCCTGATGTCGGGCGTGCTCGTCCGCTATCCCGATCTCACCCTGGCCTACAGCGAGGGCCAGATCGGCTGGATCCCCTACATCCTCGAGCGGGCCGACAAGGTCTGGGAGGACAACCGCGGGCTGGAACGGCGTGTACGGCAAGATCCCCGATCCGCCGTCGAGCTACTACTACCGCCAGATCTACGGCTGCTTCTTCGACGACGTGCACGGCCTCACGCCCGACTCGCTCGAGAAGTGCGGCGTCGACAACATCACCTTCGAGACCGACTACCCGCACAGCGACAGCACCTGGCCCCACAGCCGCGAGGTGGCGCAGAAGCTCATGGGCCACCTCGACGACGACGTCGTGCGCAAGCTCGTGCGCGGCAACGCCATCCAGATGCTCAGCCTCCCGTTCGAGCCGTGACCAGCACCGTCACCGAGGGACCGGCCGCCAGCGGGTCGGGTCCCGATCCCGACGCCACCTACCGGCTGCTGATCGGCGGCGAGTGGGTCGACGGCGCCAACGGCACCTACGACATCGTCAACCCGGCCACCGAGCAGGTGGTCGGGCGGGCCCCCGAACGCCGTCGGCGGCCGACGCCGAAGCCGCCGCCGCGGCTGCCGCCGAGGCCTTCCCGGCCTGGTCGCGCACCCGCGGCCGAGCGGGCCGCCATCCTGGACCGCGCCGCCGACCTGCTCGACGCAGCGCTACGACGAGCTCGTCCCGCTGGTGCAGGCCGAGACCGGTGCCACCCTGCGGGTCACCAAGCAGATGCAGGTGCCGCAGGCCGCGACACGGTTCCGGTACTACGCGCAGGGCATCGACGAGCAGCTCGTCATCCCCACGGCGCCCCGCATCATGCCCACGACCGCGCTCGCGCCGGGCGGCATCATCAGCGGGGTCGCCCGCCGTGCACCGGTCGGCGTCGTGGCCGCCATCTCGTCGTACAACTTCCCGCTGACCAACACCGCCGGCAAGATCGGACCGGCGCTGGCCATGGGCAACACCGTGGTGGTCAAGCCGGCGCCCCAGGATCCGCTGGCCATCATCGCCCTGGGCGAGATCTTCACCGAGGCCGGGCTGCCGCCCGGTGTGCTCAACGTGCGTCGTCGGCTCGGGATCCGAGGCGGCCGAGGCGCTCGTGGCGTCGCCGCACGTCGACATGATCAGCTTCACCGGCTCGACCGTGGTCGGCCAGCGCATCGGCGAGGTCGCCGGCCGCGGCATGAAGCGACTGCTGCATGGAGCTCGGCGGCAAGGGCGCGGGCATCGTGTTCGACGACGCCGACCTCAAGACGACCATCGGGGCCATCGCCAGCGTGTGGGCCTTCCACTCCGGCCAGATCTGCACGGCCCCGACCCGCGTGATCGCCCAGCGCGGCATCTACGACCAGCTGGTGAGCGGGCTGTCCGCCGCGGCCGGACACCTCAAGGTGGGCGACCCGCTCGCCGCCGACACCGTGGTCGGGCCCGGTCATCACCGACGCTGCACCGCGATCGCGTCGAGGGGTACGTGCAGGCCGGGCGTCGACCAGGGGGCGACCGTGGTCGCCGGCGGCGAGCGTCCCGACCTCGACGAGCGGCTTCTTCGTGGCACCGACGCTGCTGGCCGACTGCACCATCGACATGAAGGTGGCGCAGGAGGAGATCTTCGGTCCGGTCGTCGTGGTCATCCCGTTCGACGACGACGACGAGGCCGTCAGCCTGGCCAACGACACCGAGTTCGGCCTGTTCGACTACGTGTTCTCGGGCGACACCGCCCGGGCCTACGAGGTGGCGCAGCAGCTGCGCACCGGGCTACGTCGGCATCAACACCGTCCAGCAGCAACGACGAGGCTGCCGTTCGGCGGATTCAAGATGAGCGGCATCGGCCGCGACGGCGGCCGCTACGGCCTCCACGCCTACAGCGAGCTGCAGTCCATCGTCTGGACCGGCTGAACGATCGCACCGGGCCGCTCGGCGGCCCATGACAGGAGAAGCTGATGAGGGGCATCGTTTTCGCCGACGGTGAGATCACGGTGACGTCGGGGCTCGAGGTCCGCGACCCGCGGCCCGACGAGGTCCGGGTGCAGATCATGTCGGCAGGCGTCTGCCACAGCGACGTGAGCGTGATCGACGGGACCATCCCGTTCCCCACGCCGGTGGTGCTCGGCCACGAGGGCGCGGGCGTGGTGGTCGAGGTGGGTGACGCCGTCACCCACCTCTCGGTCGGCGACCACGTCGTGCTGTCGACGCTCGGCAACTGCGGGGCGTGCGACGCGTGCGACCGGGGCAAGCCGACGTTCTGCCGACAGACGCTCGGCAAGATGTCCGCGCCGTTCACGCCTCGACGGCGAGCGCGCGTTCCAGTTCGCCAACACGAGCGTGTTCAGCGAGTACACCGTCGTCAAGGGACGCCAGGCCGTCCCCATCAGCCACGAGGTGCCGTGGAACGCCGCGTCGTTGATCGGCTGCGGCGTGCTGACCGGCGTGGGCGCGGTGTTCAACCGTGCCAAGGTCAGCCACGGCCAGAGCGTCGTCGTGATCGGCGTCGGCGGCATCGGGCTCAACGTGATCCAGGGGGCGGCGCTCAGCGACGCGCTGCCGATCATCGCGGTCGACGCCAACCCTCGCAAAGGAGGCGGTGGCCCGCCAGTTCGGCGCCACCCACTTCATCGACGCCTCGACCACCGACACGCTCGAGGCGGTCAAGGAGATCGCCCCCAACGGGGTCGACTTCGCCTTCGAGTGCGTCGGGCCACCCCGCCCTCATCCGCCAGGCCACCGACATGCTCGACTTCGGCGGCAGCGCAGTGATCCTGGGCGTCCCGAAGCTCGGCACCGAGGCCAGCTACGTCGTGAACACCCTCTACAACGACAAGTCGATCATGGGGTGCCGCTACGGCTCGGCCCGCCCCCACCACGACATCCCGCTCATGGTCGAGCTCTACCTGGCCGGGCGGCTGAAGCTCGACGAGCTGGTCACCCGGACCTATCCGCTCGAGGATCTCCAGCGCACGCTCGACGACATGCACAACGGCGATCTGGCCCGGGGCGTGCTCGAGATCGGGAGCTGACATGGCGTTGCCGGCCGAGCTGGCCGAGCTGGCCGCGTCGGTGTCGAACTGGGGGCGCTGGGGCGACGACGACGAGCGCGGCACGGCCAACCTGATCGACGACGCCGCGCTGCGACGCGGCCTGGCCGCCGTGCGTTCGGGTCAGCACGTCTCGCTCGCCATCGCGCTCGACCAGCGCAGTCCGCAACAGGGCGGCGCGCCCGGACGCCTGGCGCCGCTGCGCACGATGCTGTCGATCAACCAGACCTACACGGGCCAGGACGGCGACGCTGCGTTCAACGACGACACGGTGGTCATGGCCATGTCGGCCGGAACGCACATCGACGCGCTCGGCCACGTCAGCTACAGCGGTCAGCTGTACAACGGGTTCGCGGCCGACACCGTGAGCGCGGTCGACGGGCTCACGCGCTGCGGCGCCGACAAGATCCAACCGATCATGAGCCGAGGCGTGCTGCTCGACCTGCCGGCGACGCTCGGCGTCGATCGACTCGAGGCGGGCTACGCCGTGACCGCGGACGACCTCGACGCCGCGGTCGCGCACGCGGGCGTCACCATCGAGCCGGGCGACGTGCTGTGCGTGCGCACCGGACACATCAAGTGGTTCCACGAGGGCCAGACGACGACGTACAACCACGACAGCCCGGGCCTGTCGACCCACACCATCCGGTGGATCCGCGACCACGACTGCGGCGCCGTGTTCACCGACACCTACGTCTACGAGGTTTGGCCGCCGCAGGACTGGTCGGCGATGATGGTCGTGCACATGATCCATCTCCGCGACATGGGCCAGCTGCAGGGTCAGAACTTCGACTTCGAGGCGCTGGCCGGGCTCTGCTCGGCCGACGGCGTGCACGAGTTCCTGTTCACGGCTCATCCCGAGCCGTTCACGGGTGGCTGCAGCGCTCCGGTCCACCCGGTCGCCACCCGCTGACCAACCCTCGACCTCTCGTCGAGGGTGGCGAGTGACGAATGTCTTACCCTCTACCTTCGACGGCGGAGCGTCGCTAGGATCGTTCCCTTCGTGATCTCACCCGTGCGGGGGTCACGCCGTACCACGATGGCCATCGACACAACCTCCATCGGGATCGCGCCGCGCTCGCTCGACCCGACCTCGACCCTCTCGTACGGTCCCCGCCTGGATCGGGACGACGCCGCGCCCGTCGAGACCCCACCCGCGCACGGCGATGTCGGCGCGGTGCGCTACCGCCCGGCGCTCGACGGGCTCCGGGCGGTGGCGGTGCTCGCCGTGCTGGCCTACCACTGGCCGGCCTCGTGGATGCCGGGTGGCTTCCTCGGCGTCGAGGTCTTCTTCGTCATCAGCGGGTACCTCATCACCTCGTTGCTGCTGGGCGAGCGCCAGCGCACCGGCTCCACCGACTTCAAGGCGTTCTGGGCCCGCCGCGCCCGCCGCCTGCTGCCCGCGCTGTTCACGCTGCTCGTCGTCGTGTCCGCGGTGTGGCTCATCTGGAAGCCGTCCGAGGTGGCGGGGTTGCGCGGCGCCGTGCTCGCCGCGCTCGCGTACGTGACCAACTGGTACCTCATCGCCGCCAAGCAGTCGTACTTCGCGTCGGTCGGTCGGCCGTCGCCGTTGCTGCACCTGTGGTCGCTCGCGGTCGAAGAGCAGTTCTACCTGATCTGGCCGCTCGTGCTCGTCGGGCTCATCCGCCTCTTCCGCCGTCGCATGCAGTTCGTGCTGATGGTCGTGCTCGCACTGGCGGCCGGCTCCGTCGTGCTCGGCATCGTGCTCTACCACCCGGGCGTCGATCCCTTCCGCGTCTGGTACGGCACCGACACGCGAGCCGCGGGCATCCTGCTCGGCGCCGCGCTGGCCATCGCCGTGCCCCCCTGGCAGATGCGGGCCGAGATCCGTCGCGGCGCCCGCTGGCTGCTCGGCGCCGTGGGCATGGTGGCCCTGGGCGTCATCATCTGGATGTTCGTGCACGTCAACGAGTTCGACCCCTTCGTCTACCGGGGCGGGTTCGTGCTGCTCGACCTGGTCACCGTGGGCCTGATCCTGGCCCTGGTGCACCCCGCGATCACCCTCTCGGCCCGACTGCTGTCGTGGGGCCCCCTGGTGTGGATCGGGCGCCGCTCGTACGGCATCTACCTCTGGCACTGGCCGATATTCGTGGTGACCCGGCCCGGCCTCGACGTGTCCTACGGCGGGTGGCGCCTGCTGGCCGTCCGGCTCGGGGCGACGATGATCGCGGCCGAGCTGTCGTACCGACTGGTCGAGATGCCGGTGCGCAACGGGTCCGTCGGTCGGTGGCTCCGAGGCCGCCACGCGGCCGCCGAGGCCAGGACGGTGACCTCGATCGAGCTGACCGTCAACGGACCGATCGCCGTCCCACACACGGCCAAGCGGCGCGCTCCGTCGCCCCGGCTCGTGCTGGCCGGCGTGGCCGTCCTCGTCGTGGTGGCGGTCATCAGCTCGGGACTCGTGCGGGCGCGGTCGGTCACCGCCAGCGCGCTTCCCGGCCTCGACCTGCGCGGCGTGGTGCACGACAAGCTGGGCGACGTGATCGACGACGGCTCGCACACCGGCGTGCCCGACCACGACCTCATCAAGCCGTCGCACGTACCGCCCACCACCGCGGGGCCGCGGCCGCTGCCGCCGCCTCCGCCCATCGTGGCGATGCCCGGCAACCAGGTCATCGCCATCGGCGACTCGGTGCTGCTCGGCGCCCGTGGGTGGATGCGCGAGCAGTTCCCCGGGGTCCTGATCAACGCGGAGGTGGGCCGGCAGTTCTACGTGCTGCCCACCATCATCGGCGAGCTGCAGGTCGCCGGCATCATGCGGTCCGACGTGATCATCGATCTCGGCACCAACGGACCACCGACCGGCTCCGACCTGTCCAAGGTGCTCACCATGCTGGCCGGCGCCCATCGCGTGGTGCTGGTCACCACCCGCGAGCCGCGCTCGTGGCAGGACCTGTCGAACCAGCGCCTGCTGGCCGCGGTGGCGGGCCACCCCAACGTGGTCATCGCCGACTGGCACTCGGCCAGCGCCGGCCGTCCCGACTACTTCGTGAGCGACGGCGTGCACCTGACCGAGCGCGGCGGGCAGGCCTACGTCGAGGTGCTGGCCGGCGCCCTCCGACGCTGACGGTGGGTCGACCGGTGGAGCCGACCCGGGGCACGGGCGTGGCGGCCGAGATCATCGACCGGCTCGGCCTCGTGGCCCATCCCGAGGGCGGGTGGTACCGCGAGACGTGGCGCTCCGAGGTCACCTGTGCCGACGGTGCGGACGGCGATCGTCCAGCCGGCACGGCGATCTACTTCCTGCTGATCGCGGACGAGACCTCGGACTGGCACCGCATCGACGCGACCGAGATGTGGCACCACTACGCCGGCGCGCCGCTCGAGCTCTGGATCTCGCACGACGGGATCGAGCGCGAGCTGCACGTGCTCGGCCCCGACCTGACCGCCGGCGATCACCCTCAGGTCGTGGTCCCGCCGGGGGCCTGGCAGGCCGCCTCGACGCGCGGCGACTACACGCTCGTCGGTTGCACGGTGGTGCCCGGGTTCACCTTCGACCACTTCGAGCTGGCCCCGCCCGGATGGGAGCCGGGCCCGGCCTAGGCTCGGCAGCCGTGTCGATCCGTGATGCGGTGCCCGACGACCTCGACGAGATCTGTGCGCTGATCGTCGAGCTGGCGATCTACGAGCAGGCCGCCGACGAGGTGGCCTTCGACCGCGACGAGGTCGGTCGCCACCTCTTCGGCCCCGATCCCGCGGCGCGTGTGCTGATGGCGGTGGACGACGGTCGGGTTGATGGCGCGCCTCACGGCGCGGCTGATGGCGCGGGCGGCGCGCCCGCCGTGGTGGGCATGGCCATGTGGTTCCCCACCTTCTCGACCTGGCTGGGCCGGCCGGGCATCTGGCTCGAGGATCTCTTCGTGCGGCCCGAGCACCGCGGCCAGGGCCACGGCCGGGCGCTGCTCGACGCGGTGCGGTCCCGCACCGACGGCCGCGTCGAATGGGCGGTGCTCGACTGGAACCAGTCGGCCATCGACTTCTACCGGTCCCTCGGTGCGGAGCCGGTCGACGGCTGGACCCGCTTCCGGTGGGCCCCGCCGACAGACGCCTAAGCTGACGGGTCGTCAGAAACGAGACTGACGGTCGTCCGAACGAGAAGGGGGCACGATGCTCGAGGCCGGCACGCTGTGGGAACTGATCGAGGCACGGGCGGCGGCGACGCCGGACGCGCTCATGGCCGTCGACGAGGTCGGCCGCGAGATGACCTTCGGCGAGTACCGCGACCGGGTGGCGATCGCGGCAGCCGGGCTGGCGCAGGTGCACGGGATCGGGCCGGGCGACGTCATCACCTGGCAGCTCCCGACCTGGCTCGAGTCCATGATCCTGGTCGGAGCGATCGCGCGGCTCGGCGCCGTGCAGAACCCGGTGCTCCCGATCTACCGCCAACGGGAGGTCGGCTTCTGCGTCCGCCAGGCCGGGTCGAAGCTGCTCGTCGTGCCGTCGAACTTCGGCACCTTCGACTTCGTCGCCATGGCCGACGAGATCACCGCCGACCTCGACGGCGTCGCGGTCATGACCTCGGACCGCTCGCTCCCGTCGGGCGATCCGGCCACGCTGCCGTCGCCTCCGACGTCGGGCGACGAGGTGCGCTGGCTGTTCTACACGTCCGGCACCACGGCCGATCCGAAGGGCGCGCAGCACACCGACACGACCATCACCGCCGTCGCCCGCGGGATGAGCCAGCGCCTCGACGTCACCGACGCAGATCGCAACGCGCTGGCCTTCCCCTTCACCCACGTCGGCGGGATCACCTGGCTGTTCACCAGCCTGATGACCGGCATGGTCAACATCCTCTTCGAGGCGTTCGTGCCCGACCTCGTGGTCTCGGTGCTGAGTCGCCAGGGCGTCACGCTCGCCGGTTCGGGCACCGCCTTCCATCAGGCCTATCTGGCGGCGCAACGCGCCAGCGACACGCCGATCTTCCCGCTCGTCAAGAACTTCCCGGGCGGTGGGGCGCCCAAGCCCGTGCCCTTCTACTACGAGATGAAGGAGGCGTTCGGGGTCCCGGTCGTGTCGGGCTACGGCCTGACCGAAGCCCCGATCCTGGTGATGGGATCGGTCGACGACATCGACGAGGACCTGGCCAACTCGGAGGGCGCGCCGATGCCCGGAGTCGAGCTCAAGCTGGTCAAGCTCGACGGCACCCCGGCCGCCGTGGGCGAGGAGGGCGAGATCCGGGCCAAGGCGCCGCAGCTCATGCTCGGCTACCTCGACCCGAGCCTCGACGCCGACGCGTTCGACGACGAGGGGTACTTCCGCACCGGCGACCTCGGCACGCTCAACGAGCGCAACATGCTGACGATCACCGGTCGCCTCAAGGACATCATCATCCGGAAGGGCGAGAACATCAGCGCCAAGGAGGTCGAGGACCACCTCTTCGCCCATCCCAAGGTGCTCGACGTCGCAGTGATCGGCCTGCCCGACCCCGAGCGGGGCGAGCGCGTCTGCGCCATCGTCTCGACGCCCGAGGGCTCGGATCCGCTCGGGTTCGACGAGATGGCCGCCTACCTCGAGGCGCAGGGGCTCATGAAGCAGAAGATCCCCGAGCAGCTCGAGCACGTCGATGTCATCCCGCGCAATCCCACCGGCAAGATCCTCAAGCACGAGCTCCGGAAGTCCTACGGCGACTGACCCGCCTCCTCCCACGAGGCGGCAGCCGCCCACCGTTTCGGTACACCGGTGCCGCCCCGTGGGGATGGACCCCCGACTCGCTCGTGACCGGTCGCGATCCCTAAGATCTGACGACTCATCAGGAACGGACGTAGGGGACTCGACGACATGGGATTGTTGGACGGCAAGGTGGCGATCGTGACCGGGGCGGGGCACGGCATCGGCCGCGGACACGCGCTCGAGTTGGCCGGTGAAGGCGCAACGGTCCTGGTCAACGACCTGGGCTCGTCGCTCGCCGGCGAGGGCCAGGGTCGCGACGCGGACCTGACCGTCGACCTCATCGAGAAGCGCGGGGGAGCGGCGGCCGCCAACTACGAGGACGTGGCCGACATCGACGGCGCCGCCCGCATGGTGGCCCAGGCGATCGAGCTGTTCGGTCGGCTCGACATCCTCGTGAACAACGCCGGCATCGCCCGCGACGCCACGATCTGGGGGATGACCGAGGCCGACTGGGACTCGGTGATCCGCGTGCACCTCAAGGGCACCTTCGCCCCGACCCAGGCCGCGGTGCGCCATTGGCGCGAGCGCGACAAGGCGGGCGAGGACGTGTCGTACGGGCGCGTGATCAACACGACCTCGGGCGCCGGGCTGGTGGGCAACTTCGGCCAGGCCAACTACACGGCGGCCAAGGCCGGCATCGCGGCGTTCACCCAGACGGTCAGCCTCGAGGTGTTCAAGATGGGCGTGACGGTCAACTGCATCGGTCCGGCCGGCGCGACGCGCATGGCCGCGTCGATCCCTGGCGCCGGCATCGTGGCCAAGGAAGCCGACGACTTCACCGAGTGGGACCGCATGGATCCGTCCCTGGCGTCGCCGATCGTCGCCTGGTTGGCCAGCGACAAGGCCGGCCACGTCACCGGGCAGGTCATCCGCGCCGTCGGCGACGAGATCGTCCTGATGAACGGGTGGAGCAACGGCAACACGATCCGCAAGCCCGGCCAGCGCTGGCAGGCGGCCGAGCTCACCGCCCTCATGAACGCCGACATCTTCAAGAGCCGCGCCCCCGGCCTCCGCTACTGACCCCCCGGGCCCGACCGCCCCCGCGCTCGGCGGGTCGGAGGCGGTCAGGCCGGCGGGTCGATGCGGGTCCAGGTGTGGCCGCCGTCGGTCGTGGCGTAGAGGTCGTTGCCGAGCATCCAGGCCACGTCCGCGTTGGCGGCGCCGAACCATCTCGGCGACGGCCAGCTGAGCTGCACGTCGTCGGTGTCGCTCCAGTGCGCGCCGGCGTCGAGCGTGCGCGAGCTGTGCGCGCCCGTCGAGGTGCGAGCCAGGACCCACCACGCGTGTGGGCCCGTCACGCTGGACAGCAGCGGCGACATCGTGGGCTCGGGGGAGGCGTCGATCCCGCCGGGCGCGGCCGTGAGCGGCGTGTGCAGGTGCCACGACGCGCCGCCGTCGGTGGTCTCCCACCACTCGACGGCCGCGATGTTGGCGCTGGCCACCGTGATCGGCAGGACGCCGGTCGAGGCGTCGACGAAGGTCGGTACGCCGTAGATGACGCTCCAGGACGGGTTCGGCAGGCCCGGATCGCCGAGGTGGATCGTCACACGCGCCCAGGTGCGGCCGGCGTCGTGGGTCACGTAGAGCGCGCTGGCGCCGAAGGCGAACTGCCCGGCGGGGTTGGCCCCGAGGTACCCGTCGGTCGGTGTGGAGAACATGACGTCGCCGTCCTCTGGCAGCCGAGCGTCGGCCTGGCGCCACGTGGCGCCGCCATCGGTCGTGGCCTCGAGGCTGGTCACCGGCCCGTTGGCCGAGGTCAGCACGATCCAGCCATGGAGCGGGTCGACGAACTCGAGGTGCGCGAACGACCCGGCCGAGCAGTTGTGGAAGCCGGCTGGGGCATTGGCCCAGGTGTGCCCGCCGTCGGACGAGCGCCACACGGTGACGCCGCCCCCGGCGCAGTCGGAGCTCGTTGCCCACAGGTGCAGCGGATCGAGGGCCAGGACGTCCTCGAAGGAGCCGACGACGACCCCGGGCGGCGTGACGCTCCGCCAGGACCGCGAGTCGCGTGTGAGCCACAGCCGCGAACTGTCGGTCGCGGGGTCGAAGGTGGCGGCCAGGCCGAGCTCGGCGCTCGTGATCCGCGCCGCCGTCACGGTCGGGCCCCGCGAAGCCTCGGCGGTCGTCGAGGTGGCCGGCCCCGAGGCCGTGGTCGAAGGAGCAACGCTGGTGGTCGAGGCCGGGGTGGTCGCCCCGTGCTCGCGCGTCGTGGTGGATCGCGCCACCGCCCACGTGACCAGTCCGATCAGCACGGCCGCGGCGGCGACGGCGGCGACCACCCGTCGGCGGCGGGCGCGACGCGCTGCGAGGCCGACCGCCCTCGCACGGATCTGCTCGACGGGCGTCAACGGCAGGGGCTCGTGCGCGACGAGGGCGCGTCCAGCCATCTCGAGATCAGTCATAGGGGATCTCCTCCACGACGAGCTCGGGGCGCAGGTCCGCTTCGAGGCGCCGTCGCGCCGCCGCCAGCGTGGCCGCGACGGTGCCGCGGGCGATGCCCATGGCTGCAGCGATGTCGGCTTCGGGCAGATCGGCGACGTAGCGCAGCACGATCGCCGTGCGCTGGCGGCGGGGGAGTCGTCCTACCGCCTGCCAGAGCTCGTGGTCGGGCAGGCCGAGGTCTGGGACGGTGCTCGCGTCCCGGACCACATGCCGCTCCAAGCCGGCGCGCCTCACCCGGCGGCGCAGCACGTCGAGCGCGACCCGGTAGGTCCAGCCCACGGGCGAGGCCATCGCGGACACCGAGTCCCAGCGGTCGAGGGCACGGGCGAACGACTCGTCGACTGCGTCGGTCGCGGCGTCGAGGTCGCCGGCGACCACCACGAGGCTGGCGGCCAGGCGGCCGTGCTCGCGTCGGTACCAGTCCTCGAAGCCGAGTGTCGGTTCCATCAGCCCCATCAAGTCACGGCGATCCGCGGATGTGTAGTCTCCGCCTCCCCCGAGATCTGTGCACTTCACCGCCTGTTGGACTGTCAACTGCACCGATTTCAGGGTGGGACGGGGGTGCGCTGGACGAAAACGAGAACGTGTTCTATTCTTGGAGCCGGTCGCCCGCAGCCTGGCGGGCCACGTCGTGCTCCTGGAAAGGACCACCCATGGAATTCGGCGTCTTCGCCCAGCTCTTCGTGCCTCGCTACGAGCGCGACGTCGACCCGATGGCCGAGCACAAGCGGATCATGCGCAACCTCGAGATCGGCGTCGTGGCCGACGAGGTCGGCATCAAGTACGTCTGGTGCCCCGAGCACCACTTCCTCGACGAGTACAGCCACATGCCCGGGCCCGAGGTGTACCTGTCCAACCTGGCCGCCCGCACCGAGCGCGTGCACGTGGGCTCGGCCATCTTCAACGTGACCCCGCCGGTCAACAAGCCGGTGCGCGTGGCCGAGACGGTGGCGCTGCTCGACCACATCACCGAGGGTCGCTTCGAGTTCGGCAGCGGCCGCGGCTCGTCGACCACCGAGGTGTTCGGCTTCGACATCGACGACCTCGACGAGACCTCGAAGATGTGGGACGAGGCCATCCGCGAGATCCCGAAGATGTGGAAGGACGTCGAGTACTCCTACGAGGGCACCTACTTCCGCGTGCCCCCGCGCCAGGTGTTCCCCAAGCCCTACGGCGACGGGCCATCCGCCGATGTGGGTGGCCTGCCGGCAGCCCGCCGACGTTCGCCAAGGCCGGCAAGATGGGCCTCGGGGCCTTCTGCTTCACCCACGGCACGCCGAACAAGATCGCCCCGCTGATCGGTGCCTACAAGGAAGCGGTGGCCACCGCCGAGCCCGTCGGCGACTTCGTCAACGACAACATCATGGTGGTCACCAACATGGTGTGCATGGAGGACCGCGAGCAGGCGTTCGAGGTCGCGGTCACCTCGGGCATGAACTACTACACGAGCCTCCAGATGCACTGGCTCGACAACATCCCCAAGCCCGACGGCTTCCCCGTGTGGCCCGACCTGATCCCCGAGCCGACGATCGAGCAGATCAAGAAGGCGTCCGAGATCGGCATGGTCGTGGTGGGCGATCCCGACGACTGCGCCCATGCGGTGCAGCGGTGGGTCGACATCGGCGCCGACCAGCTCTGCTTCAGCCCCACGACGAACAACATGAGCCAGGAAGCCATCGTGGCGTCGATGGAGCTGTTCGGCAAAGAGGTCATCCCGCAGTTCGACACCGATCCGGTGCATCGCAGCACGCGCATGCGCGAGGGGTCACTAGTCTCCCAGCCGTGACCGACACGGAACCGGAGGACGCGTCGGGCGACCGCGACGACCTTCCCGTTCCGGCCACGTTCAACCTGGCCGACATCTGGGAGGCGACCGCGCCCCGCGTGCCCGACCGCATCGCGGTCGTGTGCGACGACGTGCGCCGCACCTACGCCGAGCTCGACGACCGCGCCACGCGCCTGGCCCACTGGATGCTCGACCACGGCGTGCAGCCGGGCCAGCACGTGGGCCTGTACCTCACCAACAGCCCCGAGTACTTCGAGGCCATGCTCGGGTGCTACAAGATCCGGGCCGTTCCGATCAACGTCAACTACCGCTACGTCTCCGACGAGCTGTCGCCACCTGTTCGCCGACGCCGACCTGGTGGGCGTGATCGTGCAACCCGAGTTCGCTCCTCGCCTGGCCGAGATCGCGCCCGACCTGCCCGAGCTGCAGTGGAGCCTCGAGCTCGGCGCGCCGTACGAGGCGGCGCTGGCCGGGTCGTCGGCGGCCCACGACTTCGCGCCGCGGCGCAGCGACGACCACTACGTCATCTACACGGGCGGCACCACGGGCCTGCCCAAGGGCGTGGTGTGGACCCACGAGAACGCCTTCTACGCCTGCATCGGCGGCGGCGATCCGACTCGCCAGACGGGCGGGGTGGACGAGCCAGTCGCAGCTGGTCGAGCGCATCATGGACGCGCCGATCGTGTTCCTGCCCGTCGCCCCGCTGATGCACGCAGCCGGCCAGTGGACGTCGTTGTCGTGGCTGTTCTCCGGCGGGACGGTCGTCCTCCTGCCGGGCTCGCTCGATCCGGTGCGCGTGTGGCGCACGGTCTCGGCCGAGGGCGTCAACCTCATGACCGTCGTCGGCGATCCCGTCGTGCGCCCGCTGGTCGACGCCTGGCAGGCCGAGGGACCCTTCGACGTGTCCACCCTCTTCTCGATCGGCTCGGGCGGCGCGCCGTTGTCGCCGGTGCTGCGCGAGCAGCTCATGAGCATCCTGCCCGGCGTGATCGTGTCCGACGGGTTCGGCTCGTCGGAGACCGGAGCGCAGGGCGCCCAGCGCCTCGAGACCGTCGACCACTCCGGCGCGAACACCGCGTTCACGCCCTATCCCTCGACCACGGTGATCGACGAGGCCACCCGCCGCCCGGTCGAGCCGGGCTCGGGCGTCGTGGGTCGGGTCGCGCTGAGCGGGCGGATCCCGATCGGCTACTACAACGCGCCGGAGAAGACGGCCGAGACCTTCGTCGAGATCGACGGCGTCCGGTGGGTGCTGACCGGCGACATGGCCACCATCTCCGACGACGGCACCGTGCGCCTGCTCGGCCGCGGGTCGGGCTGCATCAACACCGGCGGCGAGAAGGTCTTCCCCGAAGAGGTCGAGGCCGCGCTCAAGGCGCACCCGTCCGTGTACGACGCGCTGGTGGTGGGCGTCGACGACGAGCGTTGGGGCCAGGCGGTCGCGGCGGTGGTGCAGCCGGTGTCGGGCACCGCGCCGTCCCTCGACGAGCTGGCCGCGCACACCCGCACGCTCCTCGCCGGCTACAAGGTGCCGCGCTCGTTGGTCCTCGTCGACCAGGTCGAGCGCTCACCGGCGGGCAAGGCGGACTACCGCTGGGCCCAGCGCATCGCCTCTGGATCCAGTTGACCCACTGCAAACCGGGCGTGAAACGCGCGAGAACGCCACGCAAAGATGCCCGGTCTGCGGGGTCGGGGTCAGGCGGCGGTGTAGCGGACGGGCATGTGCTTGATGCCGCCGATGAAGTTCGAGCGGAGGTACTCGACCTCGCCGTCGAGCGCGATGTCGGGCAGACGCCGGATCAGCTCGTCGAAGATCAGGCGCAGCTCCATGCGGGCCAGGTTGGCGCCGAGGCAGAAGTGCGGGCCGCCGCCGCCGAACGCGATGTGCTCGTTGGGCGAACGCTCGATGTCGAAGCGGAACGGGTCGTCGAACACGGTCTCGTCACGGTTGGCCGAGATGTGCCACATGACGACCTTGTCGCCGGCTTGCGGATCTGCTTGCCGCCGATCTCGTAGTCCTCGAGCGCGGTGCGGCGGAAGTGCATGACCGGCGTGCGCCCACCGCAGGATCTCCTCGATGGCGCCGGGCAGCAGCGTCGGGGTCGGCCTTGAGCTTGTCGAACTGCTCGGGGTGCTCGATGCAGCGCCTTCATGCCGTGCGCGGTGGCGTTGCGGGTCGTCTCGTTGCCGGCCACGGCCAGCAGCATGAAGAACATGTCGAACTCCATCTCGGAGAGCTTGTCGCCCTCGATCTCGGCGCCGAGCAGCCGCGAGATGATGTCGTCCTGCGGCTCGTCGCGCCGCAGCTCGGCCAGGCTGTGCGAGTACATGAACAGCTCGGTGGCGGCGTCGCTGGCCGCCTCCATCGCCCTCGGTGTCCTTCTGGAACTCGGGTCGTCGGCGCCGATCATGCGGTTGGACCAGTCGAACAGCTTGCGGCGGTCCTCCTGGGGCACGCCCATGAGCTCGGCGATGGCCTGCAGCGGCAGCTCGGCGGCGACGTCGGCCACGAAGTCGCAGCGTCCGGCGTCGGCCACGTTGTCGACGATGGCTGTGGCCTTGGCGGTCAGGTGGGTCTCGAGCAGCCCGATCATGCGAGGGGTGAAGCCCTTGTTGACCAGCAACCGGTACCGCGTGTGCCGCGGCGGGTCCATGTACAGCATCATCTCGCGCACCATGTCGCCCTCGGGCGGGATGTCGGCGATCGAGATGCCCTTCTCGGCCGACGAGAAGACGTGGGCGTCGCGGTTGACCGCGATCAGGTCCTCGTGGCGGGTGATGCTCCAGAAGCCGCCGCCGTCGGGCTCGTCGCTCCAGTACACCGGGTCCTGGGCACGGATCGCCTCGAACATCTCGTGGTGGCGGCCCAGCCGGAAGGTGTCCGGGTCGAGCAGGTCGACGTCGCTCAGCTCCATCGTGTCATCAGCTCCGTCTCGGCGGGGCCCGCGGTGCGTCCTGGTGGCGTCTCCTGTCGGCTGATGAGGACGGTAGTCGAGTTAGAACGTGTTTCAGTTCGAGCGGTACGCTCTCGCTCTGCGGACCATTGGCCGACCGGGCCGGTCGCCGCCGAGGGGGATCAGATGGGCAGGTTCAGCGACGCGGAGGTCGAGCAGCAGCTGCTGGCCTTCCTCGAGATCCAGCACGACCAGAAGTGGGACGAGCATGTGCGACTGCTTCACCGAGGACGCGGTGTACGTCGAGCACGCCATGGGGACCTTCGTCGGCCGCGACGCCATCCGGGAGTGGCTCGTCCCGGTCATGGCCCCGCTGGTCGGCTGGGTGTACCCGACCAAGTGGTACCTGGTCGGCGACGACAAGGCGGTGCACTACTGGGACAACATCCTGCCTGCGCCCGAGGGGGACGACGGGCGAGTACCTGTTCAGCGGGATCACCGTGATCGACTACGCCGGCGACGGCCTGTGGTCGCGCGAAGAGGACATCTACAACGAGGTCGAGATGCAGAACGTCCTCAGCGCCTGGCTGGCGGCCGGCGGCCGCTTCGGCGAGGCCTGAGCCGATGGCCGGACCGCTCGACGGCGTCTCGGTGATCGAGCTGGCCGGGCTGGGCCCGGCGCCCTTCGGCGCCATGGTGCTGGCCGACCTCGGCGCCGACGTGGTGACCGTCGACCGCGCCGACCGCGTGTTCGGCGCTCGATCCCGAGACGGCCAAGGGCAACGTCTACGGCCGCGGTCGCCGGTCGATCGGCGTCGACCTCAAGTCGCCCGAGGGCGTCGGAGGTCGTGCAGCGCCTGGCCGAGCGGGCCGACGTGTTCGTCGAGGGCTTCCGCCCGGGCGTGGCCGAGCGGCTGGGGCTCGGGCCGAAGGACCTGCAGGCCCGCAACCCCCGCCTCGTCTACGCCCGCATGACCGGGTGGGGCCAGGAGGGACCGCTGGCCCACAAGGCGGGACACGACATCAACTACGTCGCGCTGGCCGGTCCGCTGGCCCACATCGGCCGGGCCGGCCAGCCGCCGACGACGGCGCTCAACCTGCTCGGCGACTTCGGCGGTGGCGGCCTGCTGCTGGCCCTCGGGGTGTGCGCGGCGCTGGTCGAGCGGGCCACCTCGGGCCGGGGCCAGGTCATCGACGCAGCCATGGTCGACGGCGTGGCGCTGCTGTCCGCGGCCATCGGCCCGGCCTACACGGGCGGCTACTTCAGCGACGAGCGCGGCACCAACCTGTTCGACGGCGGATCGCCCTTCTACGACTGCTACGAGACCGCCGACGGCGCCTGGCTGTCGATCGGCGCGCTCGAGCCGCCCTTCTACGCCGACCTGCTCGTCGGGCCTCGACCTGGCCGACGGATCGGCGTGGCCCGGCGGCGAGGTCCCCGACCGCGACGACGAGTCGACGTGGCCGGTGCTGCGGGCGCGGTTCACCGAGGTCATCGCGTCGCGCCCGCTCGACGAGTGGCTGGGTGTCTTCGCCGACCTCGACGCGTGCGTGGCGCCGGTCCGCTCGTTCGGCGCGGCGGCCGGCGATCCGCACATCGCCGCCCGCGGGACCTGGCTCGACGTCGACGGCGTCGTGCAGCCGTCCCCGGCCCCCCGCTTCGACCGCACGCCCACCGCCATCGACCGTCCACCCGCGCCCCCCGGCCACCACACCGACGAGGTGCTGCGCGACGCCGGGTTCGCACCCGACGAGATCGCCCAGCTCCGCTCGACCGGCGCCGTGGCCTGACCGGAACCCAGGAGACCCATGTACCTCGCCTACACCCCCGAGCAGGACGCCCTCCGGGCCGAGCTGCGCGACTACTTCGCCCGCATCGTGACCCCCGAGGTGGCGGCCGAGATGAGCCGCGGCGACATCGGCGGCCCCCACTGCCTCGAGGCGGTGCGCCAGATGGGTCGTGACAAGTGGCTGGCCGTGAGCTGGCCGGCCGAGTACGGCGGCCGGAACCTGTCGCTCGTCGAGCAGCTGATCTTCTTCGACGAGGCGCACCGCGCCGGCGCACCGGTGCCGCTGCTCACGATCAACACGGTGGGCCAGACCCTGCTGCAGCACGGGACCGACGAGCAGAAGCAGCGGTTCCTGCCCGGCATCCTGGCCGGCGAGACGCACTTCTCCATCGGCTACACCGAGCCGTCGTCGGGGACCGACCTGGCGTCGCTGCAGACCAAGGCCGTCCGCGACGGCGACGAGTGGGTCATCAACGGCCAGAAGGTCTTCACCTCGCTGGCCGGCGTTCGCCACCCACATCTGGCTGGCGGCCCGCACCGACCCCGAGGCGCCCAAGCACAAGGGCATCTCGATCTTCGTCGTGCCCACCGACACGCCCGGGTTCTCGTGGCAGCCGATCCACACCATCTCGAGCGCCGAGACGACCTCGACCTTCTACCAGGACGTCCGGGTCCCGCACGCCAACCTGATCGGCGAGGTCAACGGCGGCTGGCGGCTCATCACCAACCAGCTCAACTACGAGCGGGTGTCGATCGCGCTGCCGACCTGGGCGCAGCACTCCTACGAGCTGGTGGTCGACTGGGCCAAGGAGACCAAGCTGGCCGACGGCCAGCGGGTCATCGACCACGAGTGGGTGCAGATCAGCCTGGCCCGCTGCCGGGCCCGCATCGAGTACCTGGTGCTGCTCAACTGGAAGGCGGCCAGCGGCGACTCGCTCGATCCGGGCCTGGCGTCGGCCACCAAGGTCTACGGCACCGAGCTGTACCTCGAGGTGACCCGGCCCTGCTCGACATCGTCGGCCAGGGCGGCTACCTCCGAGGCGACTCGCCCGGCGCCGTGCTGGCCGGCCAGCTCGAGCGGGCGTACCAGACCCACCTGATCCTCACCTTCGGCGGTGGCACCAACGAGGTGCAGCGCGACCTCATCGCCCTCTTCGCCCTCGGCATGCCCCGCGTGCCCCGCCACTGAGGACCGGACACCATGGACTTCACCTTCAGCGACGACCAGCAGGCCATCGCGCGACCTGGCCGCACAGATCCTCGGCGACAAGGTCACCCACGTCGTGCTGCGCGACCTCGAGACCGCCGGCGGCGAGCTGTTCGTCGCCGACGCCTGGGCCGAGCTGGCCAAGGCCGATCTGCTCGGCGTGGCCCTGCCCGTCGCCGACGGCGGGGGCGGCTACGGGATGCTCGGCGCGGCGTTGGTGCTCGAGCGAGATCGGGCGGACCGTCGCCCCCGTGCCCTTCCTGGCGTCGATCGTCATGGGGGCGATGACGCATCGCGGACTTCGGCACGCCGACGCAGAGGGCGGAGCTGCTCCCGGGCGCCATCGCCGGCACGACCGTGCTGACCGCTGCCCTCGTCGAGCCCGGCGCGCCGGTGGGATCCACCGATCTGTCGACGACGGCCACGCCGGTGGAAGCGGGCGGGGACGACGCGGGCGGATGGCGACTCGACGGCACCAAGGTGTTCGTGCCGTGGCTGTCGGTCTGCGCCCGCGGCGACGCCGCGGGGCCGCGGCCGGGTGCTCGTGCCCGCCCGTCGACCGGACGGCTCGGTGCTCGTGGCCCTCGTCGATCCCGGGGCGGCCGGGGTGTCGATCGAGGCGCTCGACGTGACGTCGGGCTGGCCCGAGTCCGACCTGGTGCTCGACGGCGTGGTGGTGCGCGACCGCGACGTGCTGGTCGGCGACGGCGCGCGAGATCACGACGGTGATGCTCGATCGGGCCACCGCCGGGCTGTGCGCCACCCAGACCGGGGTGAGCGAGGGCGCACTTCGCCTCACGGCCGCCTACACCACCGAACGGCGCCAGTTCGACTCGCCGATCGCCACCTTCCAGGCCGTGGCGCAGCGCGCCGCCGATGCCTACATCGACACGCAGGGCATCCGCTTCACCGCCTGGCAGGCCGCCTGGCGGCTCGACGAGGGTCTTCCGGCGGCCGACGAGCTGGACATCGCCAAGTTCTGGGCGGCCGAGGCGGGGGCGCGGGTGGCCGAGGCGGCCCAGCACCTGCACGGAGGGATCGGCGTCGACACGGACTACCCCCTGCACCGCTACTACCGGCTGGCCAAGCACCTCGAGCTGACCCTGGGCGGTCGCACCGAGCGCCTTCGCCGCCTCGGCGCACGGATCGCGGCGTCATGAGCACGGCCGACCCTGACATCGCTCCTGACGCCGCCCGGGTGGCGGCCATCACCGGATCGGCGTCGGGCATCGGTGCCGCGGTCCGTGCCCGCCTCGTGGCCGACGGCTGGCGCGTGATCGGCGTCGACCTGGCCGGGCAGGAGGTCACCGCCGACCTGGCCACGTCCGAGGGCCGCGCCGCAGCCGTCGCCGACGTCCTCGCGCTCGCGACGCCCGGCCGCGCGGGTGCGCCGTCGCTCGACGCGGTCGTGGCCTGCGCCGGCCTCGGACCGCAGGTGCCCCGCCGGGACCTGTTGGTCGCGGTCAACTACTTCGGAGCGGTCGCGGTGCTCGACGGGCTGCTCGACGCGCTCGCTGCGGGACCGTCGTCCTCGGCCGTCGCCATCTGCTCGAACTCGATATCGGTCACACCGATGCCCGACCCTCGTCTCGTCGAGCTGATGGTCGACGGTGACGAGGCGGCCGCGCTCGAGCTGGCGCCCGACCTCGACGGGCCGTCGGTCTACGCCATGACCAAGCTCGCCCTGGGACGGGCGCTGCGCAGTCGGGTGCAGACCTGGGCCGAACGCGGCGTGCGCCTCAACCTCGTGGCCCCGGGGCCGGTGCAGACACCCCTGTTCCAGGGCACGCTCGACGATCCGGTCCTGGGCCCGCTGGTCGACATGCTGCCGGTGCCGCTGGGCCGCCCGTCCCAACCCGAGGAGATCGCCGCGCCGATCGCCTTCCTGCTGTCCCCCGAAGCCGCCATGATCCACGGCTCGGTCCTGTTCGTCGACGGGGGCAGTGACGCCCTCCTGAGGAGAGATCATGTCTGACCAGGCCACCAACGGAGCGGCCGCTCCCGAAGAGCCCCATGCCATCTTCGAGCACGAGGGCCACGTGGCCACGCTCACGCTCAACCGACCGGCCAAGCGCAACGCCCTGAGCAGCGAGATGTTGGTCCGGATGTACGACGCCTGGGTCGAGGTCGACTCGAACCCCGACATCCGGGTGCTGATCGTGACCGGCGCGGGCGGCAACTTCTGCTCGGGCGCCGACCTCAAGGCCATGGCCGTCGGGCTACGGCGACGCCCCCACCGAGTGGTCCGAGCGGATCTCGGCCGACGGGGACCTGCACTGGAAGGCGCTGCTGCGCCACTTCATCCCCGACAAGCCCATCATCGCCGCCGTGGAGGGCTACGCGGTGGCCGGGGGCACCGAGATCCTGCAGGCCATGGACATCCGCGTGGCGGGTGAGAACGCCACCTTCGGGGTGGCCGAGGTGCGCCGGGGGCTCTTCCCGCTGGGCGGCTCGACGGTGCGCCTGTCGCGTCAGATCCCGTACACGATCGCGGCCGACCTGCTGCTCACCGGCCGGTTCGTGCCGGCCGCCGAGGCCAAGGAGATCGGTCTCATCGGCTACGTCGTGCCCGACGGGCAGGCGCTCACCAAGGCCCACGAGATCGCCGATGCGATCGCCGCGAACGGTCCGCTGGCCGTCCAGGCCGTCCTCAAGTCGATGCGGGCCACCCGCGAGCTGCCCGAGAAGGAGGGCCTGGCCCTCGAGCTCGAGTACGGCTGGCCGGTGTTCGCCAGCGAGGACGCCAAGGAGGGCCCGACGGCGTTCGCCGAGAAGCGCCCGCCCAACTTCACGGGCCGCTGACTTTGCGCTGGGGGCCCGCCGCCACCATTAGGGTTGGGCATCCCAGCGGAGCTACGGGGGTTGGGCGATGAACGTCAGCAGGACCGAGAAGGCGCTGATCAGCGTCGGAGCCATCGAGCTGATCGCCCTCGGGTCGTTCGTGCTCGGCTTCTTGTCCGGCCCGTTGGCCCTGATCCTGTTCATCGTCGCCAATGTGGCCTGGGTCGTCGTGATGCGCCTGACCCACCCGAAGCTGCGCGACCTCACGCCGATGCAGCGGCTCGGGTTGAGCGACGCGGCCGCGCCCGCCGTGGACCGCCGGCCCGAGATCGACGTCGACGACCGGCCTGCCCCTCCGGTGGCCGCGGCCCCGCGGGTGGCCGAACCCGACCGCACCCAGACCGCCGGTCGGATCGAGCGCGAACGGGCCGCGGTCGAGGAGCGCGAGCGCCTCCGCTCCGAGCGCGAGGCAGCCAGGACGGCAGAGCGCGAGCGTCGAGCGGCCGAGCGCCACGAGGCCGAGACGGCCCGACGGGCGGCGGCGGCCGAACGGGCCGAGCGCGAGGCGGCCGAACGCGCCGAGCGCGAGTCGGCCGAGCAGGCCGAGCGGCAGATCCGGGCCGAGCGTGAAGAGGCCGAGCGCGCCGAGCGCGAGGCCGCGGCCCGCGAGCAGGCGGCCGAGGCGCAGCGGCAGGAGGACGAGCGCCAGCGGGCCGCCGAGGCCGAACGCGACGAGCTGCTGGCCGAGGAGGCCCGCCTCAAGGAGCTGATCGCAGCCGAGGAGCGGGATCGCGAGCGGCTCGAGCGCGAGGCCCGGACCCGTCGTGAGGCCGACGAGCAGGCATTGCGCCAGGCCGAGGCGCAGGCCGCGGCCGAGGCCGCGGAGCGGAGCCGTCTCGAGGCGGCTGCCCTGGCCCAACGCGAGGCCGAGGCCCGGGCCCGGCGTGAGGCCGAGTCACGCGAGGCGGCCGAGAAGGCCGAGCGCGAAGCCGAGCGCGTCGCCGCCGAGCAAGCCGAGCGCGACGCCGCAGAGCTGGCCGATCGGCCGACCATCGACTTCGCGGCCGCAAAGAGCGACCAGGACATCCTGGCGGCCAGCGAGGTGGCGGCCCTCGACAGCGAAGCCGACGCGCTCGACGAAGAGGCGCGCAACAAGCAGCACCTGCTCAACAAGGTGCGGCTGCGCCTCAGCGACTACGAGTAGTCGCTCACTCGCCGATCGTCAGCTGGGCTGGTAGTCGCCCGGCAGGTTGATCGTCTTGTCCTCGAGGTACGCGGCCAGGCCCTCGGGGCCGAGCTCGCGTCCCACGCCCGAGGTCTTGAATCCGCCGAAGGGCGACCCGAAGTCCATCCCGAAGCCGTTGACCGTGTAGGTGCCGGTGCGGACGCGGCGGGCGATGTCGATGCCCTTCTCGACGTCGCCGGTCCACACGGTGCCCGACAGGCCGTAGTGGCTGTCGTTGGCGATGGCCACGGCGTCGTCCTCGTTGTCGAAGGGGATCAGCGAGAGCACCGGCCCGAAGATCTCCTCCTGGGCGATGGTCATCGAGTTGTCCACGTCGGCGAACAGGGTGGGCTCGACGAAGAACCCCTTGTCGAGCCCGGTCGGGCGACCGCCGCCGACCACGAGCGTCGCGCCCTCGGCGCGGCCCTTGGCGATGTAGCCCTCCACGCGCTCGCGTTGGCGCTCGGCCACCAAGGGTCCGCACTGGGTCTCGGGGTCGAGGGGGTCGCCCACGCGGTAGGCGGCCACGGCCTCGGCCAGGGCGTCGCGGACCTCGGCGTAGCGGCCGCGGCTGGCCAGGATGCGGGTCTGGGCCACGCAGGCCTGCCCGTTGTTCATCATCCCGGCCTCCATGAGGGGGGCGATGACCGTGTCGAGGTCGACGTCGTCGCAGATGATGGCGGCCGACTTGCCGCCCAGCTCGAGGGTGCAGCGCTTGAGCTGCTCGCCGCAGATCGAGCCGATCTTGCGCCCGGCGGCGGTCGAGCCGGTGAACGACACCTTGTCGATGTCGGGGTGGCGAACGAGGTGCTCGCCCACCTCGCGGTCGGCCGCCACGATGTTCACGACGCCGGCGGGCAGGCCCGACGATTCGAGGATGGTGGCCAGCTGGTTGGCGTCGAGCGGGGTCTCGGGCGCCGGCTTGATCACGATCGTCGAGCCCGACGCCAGCGCCGGGGCCAGCTTGAGCATCGTGATGAACAGGGGGACGTTCCACGGGATGATGCCCGGCCACGACGCCGACCGGCTCCTTGCGCACGAGGACCGGTCCCATCATGCCGGTGCGCGTCTCCTCGAAGTCGAACTCGCGGGTCAGGCCGGTGAAGAAGTCGAGCACCGCGGTGGCGGCGAAGACCTGGCCCATGATCGAGAAGTTGTACGGCGCGCCGTTCTCGTTGGAGATCAGCCGGGCGAAGTCGTCCATCTGCGCGGTGATCGCCGCCGAGATCGTCGCCATGATGTCGGCCCGCTCGGCCGGGGCCATCCGGGGCCACGGGCCGAGGTCGAACGCCTCGCGCGCCGCGGCCACGGCGCGGTCGATGTCGTCGATGGTCGACACGGGCACCCGCCCGATCACCTCTTCGGTCGCGGGCGACACGACGTCGAGCGTGTCGCTGCCCGACGGGGCGACCCACTTGCCGCCGATGAAGAACGAGTCGTTGATCTGCATGGTGTGGGGACCGCTTTCTGGGGTCAGGCGATGCTGGCTTGTTCCGCGGCGAGCGCGAGCGCCCACGGATAGTCGGGCTTGCCGCTCGGCGAGCGGAGCACCTCGTCGACGGGCACGAACAGGCGCGGCAGCTTGTAGCCGGCCAGGTGCTCGCGGGCGTGGCGGTCGAGCGTCGTCGACGTCGAGCGGCGTGGCCGTCGCGCATCTGCACGAGCGCCGTGACCCGCTGGCCCCACCGCTCGTCGGGGGCGCCGACGACGATGGCGTCGAACACGTCGGGGTGCGCCTTGAGGACCGACTCGACCTCTTCGGGGAAGACCTTCTCCCCGCCGGTGTTGATGCACACCGAACCCCGGCCGAGCAGCGTGATGCGCCCGTCCTGCCTCGACGGTGGCGAAGTCGCCGGGCACCGAGTAGCGCCGGCCGTCGGCGGCCACGAGGAAGGTCGAAGCCGTCTTGGCCTCGTCCTTGTAGTAGCCGAGCGGGATGTTGCCGCCCCGGGCGACCCGGCCGATCACGCCCGAACCCGGGGCCGACCAGCTCGAGGTCGTCGTCGAGCACCACGGTGTCGAGCCCGGGCGACACGGTCGGCCCCCCGCCCTTCATGGCGGTGTCGTCCTTGTCGACGGTGCGGATGCCGGTGAAGCCGCTCTCGGTGGCGCCGATCGAGTCGGTCAGGACCAGGTTCGGGAACCGCTCGAGGAAGCGGTCCTTCACCGTCGGCGAGAAGACGGCCGCGCTCGAGCTGAGGCTGAGAAGGCTGGACAGGTCGATCTCCTCGCCGGCCGCCTCGATCTCGTCGAGCGCCTCGATCAGCGGGCGCCCCATCGCGTCGCCCACGATCAGCACCGAGTTGACGCCGTTGCGCGACACCACCCGCCACACGTCGTGGGCGTCGAACCTCTCGACCAGCACGTTGCGGTTGCCCTGGAACAGCTGCATCAGGCAGCTGGCGAAGGCGGCGCCGTGCATGAGCGGCGGCGTGCTGAGGAACGTCAGCTGGCCCCCGGCCGCCTCGGCGTTGCGGGCGTGCTGGACCACTCGTCGGCCACCTTCACGTGGGTGAAGGGGTCGGTGCCGCCGATCAGGGCGAAGAAGATGTCCTCGGCCGCGCCACATGACGCCCTTGGGCATGCCCGGTGGTGCCGCCGGTGTAGATCATCACGATGTCGTCGCCCGAGCGCTCGGCGAAGTCGCGGTCCGGCGAACCCGAGGCCAGCGCGTCGTCGTAGGGAACCGGGTCGAGCCCGGCCTGGGACGCGCCCGAGCCGTCCGGGATCATCACCAGGTGCGTGCAGCTGCGGGACCTCGTCGATGACGGCGGCCACGCGGGGGCCGAACTCCTCGCGGTAGACGAGCCCGACCGAGATCGGCGTTGTCGAACAGGTACGCCAGCTCGGCTTCGACGTACCGGTAGTTGATGTTGATCGGCACGGCCCGGATCTTGAAGATGGCCAGCAGCGCCTCGATCCACTCGATGCTGTTGGCGGCGTAGATGCCGACGTGGTCGTCGGGCTCGATGCCGGTCGCCGGCAGGTGGTGGGCCAGCTGGTTGCTGCGCGCCTCGAGCTCGGCGAAGGTGCGGGTCTCGTCGCCGCAGAGCAGGCCGATGCGGTCGGGGATGACATCGGCCGTGTGCTCGAACAGGTCGGCCATGTTGTACGCCATGGGCGTAAGTAGAACACGTTCCACCTGGACCGCTCAACTGAGCCACACCGGGTCCCGGGGGCCGGCTGGACCTCCCGGACCGTCCCAGAGCGAACGCCCGACGTGGCGGTGGCCAGGGTCGACAGGCAGACTTGGGCCATGTCCTGGGTCCTGCTGGTCTTCGGAGCGTGGTGCGCGCTGCACGCGCTCAACGCCTGGCGCCCGGTTCGTCGCAACCGTGTCCTGTTCATCTGGAGCTTCTTCGCCGCCTGGATCACCATCGAGGCCGCGCCGATCTGGCTGGTGGTCGAGCTGGTCGTCGGCGCCCTGCTGGTGTGGGCCGGCGCGCTCGACCAGCGTCGTCGGGCTGGATCGGCCTCGGTCCTGCTCGTCGCTCGCGTGGATCGACCTGGTGGTGCTGGTCGTGCAGGGTCGGGCGACCACGCCATCGGCCGCCCAGGCCTTCGGCGACTTCGGCCGCGACGTGCTCGAGGGCCGGGCCAAGGTCGGCCCCGAGCAAGGTCGTGGTCGAGCGCAACATCGAGTTCCGACGGGTGGCCGGCAAGCGTGCTCGCGCCTCGACGTCTACCGCCCGGCGTCCGACGGGCGAGCGCCGTCCGGCCATCCTGCAGATCCACGGCGGCGCCTGGATCATCGGCGACAAGCGCGAGCAGGGCATCCCGCTGCTGCGCCATCTCGCCGTCGCACGGCTGGGTCGGGCTTCAACGTGAACTACCGGCTGAGCCCCGGGGCCACGTTCCCCGACCACCTGGTCGATCGTCAAGGCGGCGCTGGCGTGGATCCGCGGCCACGCCGACGAGTACGGCATCGACCCCGACTTCGTGGTCGTCACCGGGGGCTCGGCCGGCGGGCACCTGACCGCGCTCATGGCGCTCACGGCCAACGACGCCGCGCTACCAACCCGGCTTCGAGCACGCCGACACCTCGGTGCAGGCGGCGGTGCCGTTCTACGGCGTCTACGACTTCACCAACCGCAACGGCCACATGGGCCCCGAGTTCCTGCAAGTGGATCGCGCAGCCGCTTCGTGATCAAGGCCTTCCTCGACGACGAGCCCGAGCGCTTCGCCGACGCGTCACCCCTCGACCAGCTCCGGCCCGACGCCCCTCCGTTCCTCGTGATCCACGGCGACAAGGACACGCTGGCGCCGGTCGCAGGACGCCCGGCTGTTCGTCGACCGAGCTGTCGGCCAGGTGTCGCGCTCGCCGGTCGTCTACGTCGAGCTCCACGGCGCCCAGCACGCCTTCGACGTGTTCGGCTCGCCGCGGTCGCGCCGCATGGTGCGGGCCACCGAGCGCTTCCTGTTCGCCGCCCGCGAGGCACACCTGCATCCGGTGCCGGCCCACGCCGAACCCGCGTCGGCCGCCGACGCGGACCGAGCCCCGTCGACCGAGCCGTCGGCGCCGCCGGCGCATGCCGCGCCCGAGCCGGTGTCGGCCCGCCCGGGACCGACCGGCTCCTGATCGACGCCTCGCCCCTGCCGGTGGGTCGCCCGAACCGGCGGCTGCCCGGTGGGGCGGCCCTGATGATCACGGCCTACGTCGGCATGGGCCTGCCCACCGCCGCGCTGGGCGTGGCCTGGAACGTCGATGCGGGCCGACTTCGATCGGCCCCTGTCCGAGCCTCGGCGTCATGATCGTCACCTTCACCGCCGGCTACCTGCGTGGTCACGACCGGCCACGGCCGGATCGGTCGCCGGCTCGGGCACCGGCGACGCTGCTGGTGGTCGGCCTCCGCGGTCGCGGGCCTGGCGGCGGCCGGCGTTCGCAGTGACCTGCACCTGGGCGGTGCTGCTCGTGGCGGCGGCCGTGCTCGGGCGTCTCGGGTGGGGCGGTCGACGCCGCCCTCAACGCGCACGTCGCGCTGAACCACGTCAGGCCGGATGATGAACCTGATGCACGGCGGGTTCGGGGTCGGGGCCACGCTCGGGCCGCTGCGTCATGACCGCCCTCATCGGCGCCGGCCTGAGCTGGCGGTGGGGCTACGGCGTGCTGGCGGTGCTGCAGCTCGGCGCTGGCCGTCGGCTTCGCCGTCACCCACTGCGACCTGGCCCGAGCGGATGCCCCGACCCGAGCCGCACGCCGCGCGCCGCCGACGGGGACCGCGCCCGGCCGCGGCCTGGCTCGGGCCGCTCGTGTTCCTGGCCTACGGGGCGGTCGAGGTGGGCGTCGGGGCGTGGGCGTTCGTCCTGCTGACCGGGCGGGGCATGTCGCTCCACCACCGCCGGGGTCTGCGTCACGGCCTACTGGGGGGCGCTGGCCGTCGGGCGCCTCGGCCTCGGCGCGCTGGGGCACCGCGTCACCCACCGCCAGGTCGTGGCCGGCTCGGTGGCGGGCGTGACCGTCGGCGTGCGTCGCGCTGTGGCTGCTGCCGCGGCCGGTGCGCCGGTGGCGCTCGTGGCCATGGGGCTCAGCCTGGCCGGCATCTTCCCGGCGCTCACGGCGCTCACCCCTGAGCGGGTCGGGCCCGAGCGGGCCCCATCGGTGATCGGCGCGCCAGCTGGCCGCGGCCGTGGTCGGCGGCGCCGCTCGGGTCGGCGGTCATCGGCGTGCTGGCCCAGCACCTCGGGTCGGCCGTCGTCGCGCCCGCCGTGGTGGTCGTCAGCGTCGGTTCTGGTGGCCACCGACGTCCTGTTGACAGTCGCGTCAACATGACGTGATCGGGCTGGCACTAGGGTGCCGAGCGTCCCGGCGGGGGAGTCCGGGTCGACAAGCGAGGGGGAACTTCGTGGATCGCACGAACCATGTCGGGGCGGCACGCTCTGTCGTCTGCTCGTCTCAGTCCTGGCGGCGGTGTCGTTGCTGGCGGTCGCCTGCGGCAGAGCTCGAGTGGCGGCTCGGCCAGCGGGACGAACCCGCCGGCCGCCAAGAACGGCACGAACATCACCGTCGCCAACCCGGGCCCGCCCGAAGCACGGCGGCACGCTCAAGTTCGGGCTCAACGCCGAGACCAACGGCTGGAGCCCGGTGCTCGACGAGTGGGCCGGCTCGGCCTACATCGTGGCCGGCGCCATCTTCGACCACCTGGCCGAGTACGACGACAACGATGTGCCCAAGCCCTACCTGGCCGAGTCGATCACCTCGAACGCCACGTTCACCGAGTGGACCATCAAGATGCGCCCCGGCGTGCCTTCCAGGACGGCGAGAAGTGCGACGCGCAGGCCGTCGCCGACAACTTCAACGCCCAGCGCGCCTCGGCCCTGACCGGCGCCGTCTTCCAGACCGTCACCGACGTGCAGGTGGTCGACCCGCTCACCGTGCAGCTGACCATGAACCAGCCGTGGTCGACCTTCCCGCACACCCTGACCACCCAGCCGGGCGCCATGGCCGCCCCGGTCGCCATGCTGGCCAAGGACGCCAACGGCGGTGACGGCGGCGCGACCCACCCGGTCGGCACCGGGCCGTTCACCTTCGTCGAGCTGGACGCTCAACAACAAGCTGATCGTCAAGAAGAACCCGAACTACTGGCGCAAGGGCTATCCCCTACCTCGACGGCATCGAGTTCGACGTGCTCACCGACGTCGGCTCGCGCAGCGACGCCCTGCAGACCGGTGAGGAGGACGCCATCGAGCAGGGCGACCCGATCCAGATCAACGACGCTCGTCGAGCAGGCGCAGGACGGCAAGATCCAGTTCTTCACCGACTCAGGGTCTGCAGCAGACCGAGGCGTTCCAGGCCTTCAACACGGCGTCGCCGCCGTTCAACGACCTCCTGGCCCGCCAGATCGTGGCCTACGCGACCGACCGCGACGAACCTGGTCAAGATGGCGTTCGCACGGCGTGTTCACACCGGCCAACGGACCGTTCGGGCCGGGCGAGCCGTACTACACGCCATCGGGCGACCCGGACTACGACCCGATCAAGGCCAAAGAGCTCGAGCAGCAGTACGACGCCAAGTACGGCCACCCGCTGACGCTTCTCGATGCTCGTGACGCCGGCCCAGACGGTGCAGGCGCATCGGCGAGTTCCTCCAGCAGAACCTGAAGCAGGTCGGCGTCAACATGACGCTCAAGCCCGAGGACCAGGCGACGCTGATCAGCGACGTCATCCTGGGCAACTACCAGGTCACCGGGTTCATCCTGTTCGGATCGGTCGACGCTCGACACGAAGTACGTGTTCATCGTCAACAACACCATCCACCCGATCGGTGCGCTGTCGCTCAACTTCACGCCGGCTACAACGACCCGGTGCTGACCCAGGCGATGGACGACGCCCGCAAGACCGACAGCCTCGACGCAGCAGATCGCCCAGTACAAGATCGTGCAGCAGCAGATGGGCAAGGACCTCAACTTCGTCTTCTGGACCCATGACCTGCAGTCGATCGCGTACTCGAACACGGTCCACGGCCTCACCGGGCTACACGTTGCCCGACGGCTCGACCGCGCTGACCCAGATCGTTCCGCTGACCTTCGCGGCCTGGAAGAGCTGACCACGAGGCCGCACCGCGGCCGGACCGGCTGAGCCGGCGTGCAGATCGGACTGACCCTCCCGACGATGATCGCCGGGGTCGATCGGGCGACCCTGCTCGAGTGGTGCCGGCGCATCGATGCCGGCCCGTTCTCGACCCTCGCCATCGGCGAGCGCGTCACCTATCCCAACCACGACCTGTTCGTGACGCTGGCCGCGGCGGCCGCCGTCACCGAACGGGTGCGCCTGATGTCGACGGTGGTCGTCCTGCCGCTGCACCCGGCGGTCGAGGTGGCCAAGCAGGCGGCCTCGCTCGACGTGCTCTCCGGCGGTCGGCTGACCCTCGGGGTCGGGGTCGGCGGTCGCGACGAGGACTACCGCGCCTTCGGTGCGCCCTTCGCCCGTCGCCACCAGCGCCTCGACGAGCAGGTGGCGGTCATGCGTCGGGTGTGGGACGGCGAGCCGCCCTTCGAGGACATGGCGCCGGTCGGGCCGACGCCGGTGCAACCGGGCGGTCCGCCGTTGTACTCGGGGGCGCTGGGCCCCAAGGCCACCGCCCGGTCGGCGCGGTGGGCCGAGGGGATCTGCGGGTTCGTGCTCGATCCGATCGGCGAGGACCACGCCGCCACCTTCGGTCGCATCGACGAAGCCTGGACGGCGGCCGGGCGGTCCGCTCCACCGCGGCAGGTCACGAGCTTCTGGTACGCGCTCGGCGACGGGGGCGCCGAGCGGCTGGCCGCCTACAGCCGCGGCTATCTGGCGATCTTCGGCGACGAGGTCGCCGGCGCGCTGAGCGGGTTGACCACCGCGTCGAGTGCCGAGCGCGTGCGGGAGGCGATCGCCCGCCTGGCCGACGCCGGCTGTGACGAGCTGCTGCTGGTCCCGACGACCACCGATCCCGACGAGGTCGACCGGGTGGCCGAGCTGATCAGCTGACGGACGCGAAGCGCTCGAGCTCGGCGGCCAGGGCGAGCGGCTGGTCGCCCTGGATGCTGTGGCCCGCGCCCTCGACGACCACGACCTCGGCGTCGGGCCGGCGCCTCGTGAGCTCGGCCACGTCCTCGTCGTCGACCACCGGCGACGTCGAGCCGCGGAGCAGGAGGATCGGCGCCTCGACCGCCGATACGGCCTCCCACAGGTCGGCGAAGCGGCTCTCGAGGTCGTCGAGCCGTTCGCCGAGCCGGTCGTAGCGCCAGACCCAGTGGCCGTCGTCGCGCTCGTAGGCGTTGTGCAGCACGCCGCGGCGCAGCGAGGACTCGGACCGGGTGGGGTTGTGGGTCGATCGTGCGGTCGAGCAGCACGTCGAAGCTCTCGAAGTCGGTCGGCCCGTCGACGAAGTTCACGATGGCCGCCGCCTTCTGCTGGTTGACCCCCGGTGTGATGTCGACCAGCACGAGGCGATCGGCCAGGCGCGGCGCTGTGGCCAGGCTGGCCAGGGCGGTGAGGCCCCCGAGCGACATGCCCACGAGGGTCGTGGCGTCGGGGGCGAGGGCGTCGACGACCGAGACGATGTCGTCGGCCATGGCCTGGGGCCGGTAGTCGCGCTCGGGTCGCCAGGCCGAGTGACCGTGTCCCGGCAGGTCGATGGCCACCAGCGGCCGGTCGAGGGCCAGGGCCACCGTGTCCCAGGTGTGGGCGTTCTGGGCGCCGCCGTGCAGCAGCACCAGCTCGGGCGGTGCGTCACCCCACACCAGCGCGCTCACCTCGAGGCCCGAGGCGGCCGTCACCGAGGTGCGCCGGATCGACGGCGGGGTGAACGCCAGGCCGACCTCGGCGGCGTTGTCCGCCAGCATCCAGAACTCGTCGTACCCGTCGATCCCTGGCATCCCCGCAGCCTACGACGCGCCCGCGGCGGGCCGGATCAGATGTTGTGGCGGCCGTGCAGGGACTTGATCAGCGCCAGCGCGGTGACGATGACGCCGAGCCAGATGGCCGGGGCCGTCCACGGCCACGACGAGCAGCGTGCACCACGATCGTGAGGTACACGAACAGCAGGGCCGAGAAGGTCAGGGCCGGAGCGGGGACCCAGGCCAGCCAGTGCAGCCGCTCGGCGGGTGCGGCCGGGGCGGCGACGAAGGTGTCCTCGGTCAGATGGTGGTCGCGTCCGAGGTGGAGGCGGAACCGGGCCCGGTCACCGAACACCTGGAGGCACAGCGGACACTGCACCAGCGACGAGGTCCGACCGTCGTGCCACGGGTTGCGGTACCAGTCGGTGTCGTCGCGCAGGTGCAGCGCGTCCTCCCACCGGCTGCGGGAGCGTCGGGTCGACGCGGCGGCCGCGCCGCGGGGCCAGCTGGCCGGGCCGCCGGCCCGGCTGGGGTGCCAGCCGGCGCGGATCAGCGCCATGGCCTCGTTGAGCTCGCGGGTGCGTTGCTCGGCCCCGGCGAGGTCGTCCGGCGATCCGGCGTGGTGCAGGTCGGGGTGGTGGGCGCGGAGCAGGCGCCGGTACGAGGTCTCGATCTCGTCGATCGTCGACGACCGGTCGACGCCCAGCACCTCGTAAGGGTTCATCGCCTCTGCCGACAACTCGTCGGAGATCCGACCTCGGACGTCACGACCCTACCGTCGGCGCGCTGCGGATTTCTGCCCGAATCGGCGACGCGCACCGGGCGGATCGGCCACGATGGGCGGGGCCCACCCGCCGCGGCCCGTTGCAGCCCACGGAGGATCCCACATGCAGCTCGGAATGGTCGGACTCGGTCGCATGGGCGCCAACCTCGTGCGCCGCCTCGTCGCGCGACGGCCACACCTGCGTCGTCTACGACGTGAGCGCCGACGCGGTCGACCGCGCTGGCCGCCGAGAGCGACGCCATCACGCCGGCCACCACCTCGACGCCTTCGTGGCCGCGCTGGTCGAGCCGCGGGTCGCCTGGATCATGGTGCCGGCCGCCTTCGCCGGCCAGACCGTCGACGACCTGGCCGACCGCATGAGCCCGGGCGACATCGTCATCGACGGCGGCAACACCTACTACCGCGACGACATCGACCGGGCCGAGGCGCTCGCGCCCAAGGGCATCCACTACGTCGACGTCGGCACCAGTGGCGGCGTGTTCGGCCTCGAGCGCGGCTTCTGCCTCATGATCGGGGGCGAGGACGACATCGTGGCCCACCTCGACCCGCTGTTCCGCACGATCGCCCCGGGCATCGGCGACATCGACCGCACGCCGGGTCGCGTCGGGTGATCCCGCCACCAGCGAGCTCGGCTACCTGCACTGCGGACCCGACCGGGGCCGGCCACTTCGTGAAGATGGTGCACAACGGCATCGAGTACGGGCTCATGGCCGCCTACGCCGAAGGGCCTGAACATCCTCCACGGCGCCGACGTCGGGGTCGCACGCAACGCGACGACCGATGCCGAGACCACCCCGCTGCGCGATCCGAAGTACTACCAGTACGACATCGACACGGCCGTCGGTGGCCGAGGTGTGGCGCCGGGGCAGCGTCGTGGCGTCGTGGCTGCTCGACCTCACCGCGGCCGCGCTGGTCGACGATCCGCACGCTGGCCTCGTTCGCCGGGCGCGTGTCCGACTCGGGCGAAGGTCGGTGGACCTCGCTGGCCGCCATCGACGAGGGCGTCCCGGCGCCGGTGCTCACCACGTCGCTCTACTCCCGGTTCACGCTCGCGGGGCGAGGCCGACTTCGCCGACAAGCTGCTGTCGGCCATGCGCAAGCAGTTCGGCGGCCATGACGAGAAGAAGCTGATCCCGTCCATCCGATCCTCGGCTCGGGTCCTCCATCCGCCGTGTCGCGTGAGCGAGCCGAACGTCCGCGTCGCACGCGTCGACGGCTGCGCCGCGGTCACGCTGCGGGCCGGCGCGCTCGCCGCCACGGTGCTCCCCGGGCTGGGCCTGCTCGGCACGTCGCTGCGCGGGGCGACCGACGAGTTCCTGGGCCTGCCAGGCCGGGATCGAGGGCTACGCCAAGGGCCACACCACGGGGCTGCCGCTGCTGGCCCCGTGGGCCAACCGGCTGGCGGGCGACCGCTACCGGGTCGGAACGCTGGCGGTCGATCTGGCCGGCGCACCGGGCGTGCGCCGCGACGGCAACGGCCTGCCGATCCACGGCACGCTTGGTGGCCGACGCCGGGTGGGAGCTGGTGCGGCTGGGCACCGACGCCCGCAGCGCGGTGATGGTGTCGCCGCCTCGACGTGGGCGCCCGACCCGACCTGCTCGAGTCGTTCCCCTTCCCGCACGTGCTCACCGTCGAGCACCGGCTCGATCCGACCGGCGCTCACGGTCGCCACCACGCTGCGGGCCACCGGCCGCCGTCGGGTGCCGGTGGCGTTCGGCTGGCACCCGTACCTCCGCCTGCCCGGCGTCCGGCGCAGCGCGCTCCGGGTCGAGCTGCCGGCACGGCGCCACCTCGACGCTCGACGACCGCGGCATCCCCACCGGGGCCGGCTGAGCGGTTGCCGGCCGAGGCCGCGCCGCTGGGCAGTCGCGCCTTCGACGACCTCTACGCGCTCGGGCGCGACCGGCGACTGGCCTCGACGTCGGCCGACCACGCCCTCCGCGCTGCTGTTCGACCGCAACTACGGCTACCTGCAGGTCTACGCCCCGCCCGACCAGAACGTGTGCTGCCTCGAGCCGATGACCGCGCCCACCAACGCGCTGTCCACCGGCGTCTGTCCGTTCGTGTCGCCCGGCCAGTCGTTCACCGCCCGCTTCAGCGTCGCCGTGTCCTGAGCGAGGCCGGCCGGTTCCGTGCTGCCTTGCGTGCCATCGGTGCCGGCGCGCCAAGAGGGCCGGCACGGGTTGCCCCGGGCCGGCCCTCTCGGTTGCGTTCAGCGGTGGTCAGATGGGGCGGACGTTCTGGGCCTCTTCGCCCTTGCGGCCCGGCGCCACGTCGAACTCGACCTGCTGGCCCTCGTCGAGGGACCGGTAGCCCTGACCCTGGATGTTGGAGTAGTGGACGAACACGTCGTCGCCCTGCTCGCGGGAGATGAAGCCGAAGCCCTTCTCACTGTTGAAGAACTTCACGGTGCCTGTAGCCAACGGACTCTGCTCTCTGAATGGAAAGAGCCTCGTTGACCCTCTCTTCGCCTGACAGCGTACTCGCGACCGGGCCCGAAACGGCCATCTTTCGCGAGATCGGGTCCCAGGGCGGGTTCCGCGCCCTGGGAGAAGGTCAGTCGACGGGAGCGGAGAGCACCTCGTCGAGCTGGCGTTCAGCCTCTTCGACGGGCACGTTGGTGGCCAGGCGGAGCTCGGACACGAGCACGCGGCGCGAGTTGATCAGCATGCGCTTCTCGCCCGCCGAGAGGTGCTTGTCCTGCTCGCGGCGAGACAGGTTCCGCACCAGTTCGGCGATCTGGTAGATGTCGCCGGACTTGAGCTTCTCGACGTTGTTCTTGAAGCGGCGCGACCAGTTGGTGGGCTCGCGGCCGATCGGCTTGCGGAGCACGGCGAAGACCTCTTCGACCTCGTCCTGATCGATGATCAGGCGCAGGCCGACCTCTTCGGTGCCGTCAGCGGGCACCTTGAGCGTCAGGTTGCCGTGGTCGATCCGCAGCACGAAGTAGTCGCGGGTCTGCCCGAAGGCGACGACCTTCTCACGACGCTCGATCACGGCGGCACCGTGATGGGGATAGACGACCTTGTCACCGACGACGAACGACACGAACGACTCCAACAGGCGAGGGTCCGGAAGCTCGCGCAGTCGAACAGCATACCCGATGACCGCCCCCGCCCCACCGGACGACGGGTCGAAACCGGCCCGATCCCCGGAAATGGGGGAGGATCGGGGCCATGCCCGACCCCGCCCCCGTCATCACCGCCACGCCTGAATGGCGGGCCCTGGCCGATCACGCCGAACGGGTCCGTCGCGGTCCACCTGCGCACGCTCTTCGCCGACGACCCCGATCGGGGCCGCGACGATGACCCTCGAGGTCGGCGACCTCTACCTCGACTACTCGAAGCACCGGATCACGGCCGAGACGCTGCGCCTGCTGGCGGCGCTGGCCCGGCGGGCCGGCGTCGAGGCGCTGCGCGACGCCATGTTCGCCGGCGAGAAGATCAACGTGACCGAGCAGCGCGCCGTGCTGCACGTCGCCCTGCGCGCGCCCACGGGCACCGGTCATCGAGGTGGACGGCGTCGACGTCGTGCCCGAGGTGCACGAGGTGCTCGATCGGATGGGCCGCTTCGCCGACGCAGATCCGCTCGGGCGCCTGGACCGGCCACACCGGCCGGCCGCATCCGCAACATCGTCAACATCGGCATCGGGGGCAGCGACCTCGGCCCGGCCATGGCCTACGAGGCGCTGCGAGAACCACAGCGACCGCGACGCTCGAGCGTGCGCTTCGTCTCGAACATCGACGGCACCGACTTCTGGGAGGCGACCCGCGACCTCGATCCCGGCCGAGACCCTGTTCGTCGTCGTCTCCAAGACCTTCACGACCCTCGAGACCATGACCAACGCCGCGCACGGCCAAGGCGTGGATGCTCGACGCGCTGGGCGACGAGGCAGCGGTGGCCCGCCACTTCGTCGCCGTGTCGACCAACCACGACGCGGTGGCCGACGTTCGGCATCGACCCCGACAACATGTTCGGGTTCTGGGACTGGGTCGGCGGCCGCTACTCGTACGACTCGGCGGTCGGGCTGTCGCTGATGATCGCCATCGGGCCCGACGCAGTTCGGCGAGATGCTGGCCGGGTTCCACGCCATGGACACGCACTTCCGCACCGCGCCGATCGAGCGGAACATGCCGATGCTCATGGGGCTGATCGGGGTCTGGTACGACGACTTCTTCGGGGCCGAGACCCTGGCCGTGCTGCCCTACGACCAGTACCTGGCCAAGCTGCCCGGCCTACCTCCAGCAGCTCGACATGGAGAGCAACGGCAAGTCGGTCACCCGCGACGGCCAGCCCGTCGACGACCTCGACCGGCCCGATCGTGTGGGGCCAGCCCGGCACCAACGGCCAGCACGCGTACTACCAGCTGATCCACCAGGGCACGAAGCTCATCCCGGCCGACTTCATCGGCTTCGCCCGCTCGGCCCACGACCTCGGCCGCCACCACGACCTGCTCATGGCCAACTTCCTGGCCCAGCCCGAGGCCCTGGCCTTCGGCAAGACCGCCGACGAGGTCCGCGCCGAAGGCGTACCCGAGCACCAGGTGGCGGCGCGCACCTTCGCCGGCAACCACCCGACGTCGTCGATCCTGGCGACGGAGCTCACGCCCCACGTGCTCGGCCAGCTCATCGCCCTGTACGAGCACAAGGTGTTCACCCAGGGCGCGGTCTGGAACATCAACTCGTTCGACCAGTGGGGCGTCGAGCTCGGCAAGAAGCTGGCCACGCACCATCGCCGCCGAGCTCGAAACGCCGGCCGGGGCGAGCCCCGCCGACCGCCGTCACGACAGCTCCACCAACGAGCTCATCGACCGCTACCGTCGCCTTCGCTGACCGGCCCGGTCGCGACCCGGCCCGACCTGAGAGAGGACCACCGCCATGCAGGCACTGGGCATCGACATCGGCGGCACGGGCATCAAGGGCGCCGTCGTCGACACTGACGACGGGCGCGTTCACCACCGACCGCCTGCGGATCAAGACGCCGCACCCGTCCACACCCGACGCGGTGACCGAAGTGGTGGGCCAGATCACGTCGCACTTCTCGTGGACAGGCCCAGGTGGGGGTGACCTTCCCTGGTGTGGTGAAGGGCGGCACCATCCACACCGCGGCCAACGTCGACGAGAAGTGGCTGGGCATCGACGCCGAGGCCCTGTTCTCCAAGGTCACGGGGTGCTCGGTCACGGTGGTCAACGATGCCGACGCCGCGGGCGAGGCCGAGGCGCGCTTCGGGCATCCCCAGGCGCGCACCGGGGTGGTCGTGCTGCTCACGCTCGGCACGGGCATCGGCAGCGCGCTCGTGGCCGACGGGGTGCTGATCCCGAACACCGAGCTCGGGCACCTCAAGATGGGCAAGCACCAGATCGACGCCGAGAAGCTGGCGGCCGAGCTGGTGCGCGAGCGGGAGCACCTCAGCTGGAAGAAGTGGTCCAAGCGGGTGAGCGACTACCTCGAGGCGCTCGAGGCTCTGCTGTGGCCCGACCTGTTCGTGATCGGCGGGGGCGTGTCGAGCTCGGCGGACAAGTTCCTGTCGCGACTGGAGTGCCGCACGCCGGTGGTGGCGGCGCAGCTGCAGAACCAGGCCGGCATCGTGGGCGCGGCGCTGGCGGGTTCAGCTGGCTGAGGTGGCCGAGGGGGCTGACGTGCGGTATCCCGTCATCGCCGCGTCGAGGACACGCTCGAGATGGCGCGCCGCGGCATCGGGGCGACCGAGCAGCCCGCGCAGCTCGAGCGAGGTCACGCCGTGGTTCACGGCCCACAGCTCGTAGGCGACCTCGTCGGCCGGCCCGGCCAGTTGGCCGGCCGCCACCCCGCGCTCGACGAAGTCGATCAGCACCTGCAGGGTCGCGAGGGCGTAGGTGGCGTCCTCGGCGGTCGGGTCGAAGCCCGGGACGGGGCAGGCGAACATCACGTCGTAGAACTCGGGGTTCTCGATCGCGTTGGCGTGGTAGGCGAGCCCGAGCGCCCGGAGGTCGGCCAGCGGATCCTCGGTCTCGTGCACCTCGGCCAGGTGGGCGCCGAGGCGGCGGAAGCCCTCGAGGAACAGGGCCCGCACCAGTTCGGGCATCGAGCCCCAGAGCCGGTAGATGGCGGTGGTCGAGGTGCCCACCTCGGCCGCCACGCGGCGCGTGCTCAACGCCTGCGGGCCCTCGGTGGCCAGCAGGTGGGCGGCCGCCTCGAGCAGGCGTTGGCGCAGGTCGTCCGGATACTCTCGCGGTCTGGACACCTTGACAGCCTAGCCCGGATCAGTGTTACATAACAGCGTTACGCAATAGTGCGGGCGAAGCCAGGAGGCCGTGATGACCACGAGCGAGACCCAACCGGGCACGACGACCAACAAGTACCTCGAGGGCAACTTCGCCCCGGTGCCCGACGAGATGACGGTGACCGACCTCGAGGTGATCGGCGCCGTCCCGCCGGCCCTGGCCGGCCGCTACATCCGCACCGGTCCCAACCCCATCGCGCCCGATCCCGCCAACCACCACTGGTTCGTGGGCGACGGCATGCTGCACGGCGTCGACCTCCACGACGGTGGGGCGCGTTGGTACCGCAACCGGTGGGTGCGGTCGCCCGAGGTCGCGGCCGCGCAGGGCGTCGACGAGGTTCCGGCGCCGGCCGAGGGCGGCCTGTTCCCGGGTTCGGGCAACACCAACGTGGTGCACCACGCGGGGCGGATCTGGGCCATCAACGAGCTGACGTTGCCCTACGAGGTGTCGACCGAGCTCGACACGATCCGCCGGTGGGACTTCGGGGGGCCGCTGCCGGCCGGCATCAACGCCCATCCCAAGTTCGATGCCGACGGCAACATGCACGTGATGGCCTACAGCTTCGTCGAGCCCTACTGCTGGTACCACGTGGTCGACGCGGCGGGGAACCTCGTGCGCAGCGAGCCGGTCGACGTCGGTGGACCGGTCATGGTCCACGACATGGGCATGACCGACACACGGGTCGTGGTGTTCGACCTCCCGGTCGTGTTCGATCTCGAGGCGGCCATGGCCGGGACGTCGCTGCCCTACGCGTGGGACGACGACTACACGCCGCGCATCGGGCTCCTGCCTCGGGCGGGCACCGCTGCGGACACGATCTGGATCGAGGTCGATCCCTGCTACGTCTTCCACCCGCTGAACGCCTTCGACGAGGGCGACACCCTCGTGATCGACCTCGTGCGGCATCCGGCCATGTTCCGCACCGACCGGTTCGGGCCCGACGACGGGATCCCGACCCTCGAGCGGTGGACGGTCGATCCCTCGACGGGCCACGTCGACCGCGCCGAGATCGACGGCCGGGCCCAGGAGTTCCCCCGGGCAGACGAGCGGCTCGCCGGGCGGCGCCACCGCTTCGGCTACTCGCTCGGGGCGGTCATCTCGCAGCTCGGCGGCGAGACCGACGCGTCGACATCGGTGCTCAAGCACGATCTCGAGGCGGGGCGGACCGTCGCCCACGACCTGGGCGCCGGCCGGGTCGGCAGCGAGTTCGTGTTCGTCCCCTCGGGCCCCGATGCCGGCGAGGACGAGGGTTGGCTGATGGGCTACGTGTACGACCACGCCACCGACACCAGCGACCTGGTCGTCCTCGACGCCCACGACTTCGGGTCCGACCCGGTCGCGACCGTCAAGCTGCCGCGCCGGGTGCCGGCGGGGTTCCACGGCAACTGGGTGCCGGACAGCTCGCTCGGCGCCCCCTGAGCCCCACCCGAGGTCACGCTCGGGGCCGGGTGGGGGCTGTTAGCGTTCCCGGCCATGGGAATCGCGCTCGTCGTCCTGATCGTCATCGTGGCCGTCGGGGTCATCGCCGGCCTGGCGTTCGCGCCCATGCTCAAGAAGCGGGGTGACTCGGCCGCCAACCGCTGCCGTGAGGCCCTCGGCGCCGACCAGATCCGTCTGATGGAGCCCAAGGCCAACGGCTTCGGCACCGAGCCGGCCACCGCCGGTGGCCTCCGCGGCATGGGCTGCCTGGCGTTGAGCGACGACGAGCTCATGTTCGTGACCTGGGCGCCGCAGCACGAGTTCCGGGTCAAGCGCTCGGCCATCACGTCGGTCTCGACGTCGGCCGACGACCTCACCGGCGTGCAGAAGGCCATGATCATGGTGGCCTACACCGCCGAGGGCGACTCCGAGGCCACGGCGTCGTTCCGCATCCCCGAGCTGGTCGAGTGGCTCACGGCGCTCGGCTACGACTTCGGACCCGACGGACCCCCCGAACCCGACGCCGACGACGTCGAGGACGCCGACGACTGACCGGCGAGGACTGACCGGCCACGCTCCGGCACGGGTCGACCGTCCGGGTGGACGGGTGCCGGATGGTGGGTGGGTGAGCGCAGCCCTGATCAGGCGATCGAGGCCGACCCGCCCGAGGCCTTGTCGGGGTCGAAGATCCCCACGCCGTCGGGGCCCTGCAGCAGCCGGTTGATCGCCTGCGGCTTGGCCGCCTGGCCGCCGTTGACCGCGATGCGCCAGACGCCGCCTGTCTCGAGCCCGGGCGCGACCGAGCCGTCGGCGGCGCGAACCAGACCGGGGTCGGCGTAGAAGATCGTGCCGTCGGCGTTGACGGCGATGCCGAGCGGGGTGCCCGAGGCGCGCGGCGTGGTCCCGAGCTGCTCGCCCTTCGGTGGCGCCAGCACCCTCGACAGGAGGTGACCGCTCAGGTCGTAGGCGTTGATCACCCCGTCGGGTTCGCTGGTGACGACCAGGCTCCGGCCGTCGGCCGACGCCGCGACCGCGCTCGGCGAGCTGAGGCCGTCGGGCCCCGCGGGGACGAGGTCGGTGGCGGCCACCCCGGCCAGCACCCGGCTGGGAGCACCGGCGATGTGGGCGGTGGGTGCGTCGAGCACGCCGCAGGTGGCCGCGCTCTTGGGGAAGGCGCCGTCGAAGCGCCAGACGCCGGCTCCCGGTGCCCGCGACGCGGCGACGTCGATGCCCCCGTTGCGGTCGGCGGCCAGGCCACCGGGGCTCGACAGGCCGGTGGCGACGATGCAGTGGGCCACCGTCGCCGAGGTGAAGGGCGCGAACCACTCGATCAGCTGGCCCGTCGGCAGGCCCGAGGCGAGGCCGACGTCGGTGGTGAGCAGCCGCCCGTCGGCCAGGAACGCGCAGCCGTACGTGCTCGGGGACGTGGTCGAAGCCGCGCTCGGGCTCACGACGCCCGCCACGCGGCTCACCCGGTAGGTGCCCACGTCGTCGCCCGTGAGCTGGTAGATGCCGAACCCGGCGGCGGCGGCCGATCCGGCGACGGCCGGTCGGGACTCGGCCACCACGAAGCGGCGGCTCCCGTCGGGGAAGAAGCAGATCTGGCCATGGGGCTCGGTGCCGTCGGGGGCGGTGCCGGCCGCCACCACCCGCTGCCGGGAGTAGGGCGCCTGGGTGGCGTAGGCGTCGATGTTGCCGCTGACGGCGACGAACAGGACGGCGTTCTTGCCCGGCTGTTCGGTCGTGCTCGGGGTCGGCGTCGTGGTCGTCGTCGGCGCGCTGGTGGGCGTCGTGGTCGGGGTGGACCCGCTGCTGCAGCCGGTCACCACCACCGCGGCCAGAGCGAGCGCGCCGCAGGCCAGGGTCGTCGCTCGTCGGACACCTCGGACACGTCTGCTCATCGTGGCCGCGAGCGTAGGGAATCCTTCGAAAGCTGGGGTAAACGGGCCAGGCTGGCGCCGGGGAGGGCCGGGGGCATACTGGCGACGTGAGCCACCGTGGGGACGTGATCGCGCGAGGGCGCGACACCGAGATCCTCGACCACGGACCCGGGCTCGTGCTGCGCCGCCCTCTCGTCCCGCGCCCGATGACCACCGAGGCGGCCGTGATGACGTGGGTGCGAGACCAGGGCTACCCCTGTCCCGAGGTGGTCGAGCTGGTGGACGACGGACTCGTCATGGAGCGCGTCGAGGGGACGGTGCTGCTCGACCTCCTGAGCCGACGGCCCCACCGCATGCGCCGGTACGCCACCCTGCTGGGCGACCTGCACGGCTGGCTCCACCTGCTGCCCGGGCGCGAGCTGTCCGGCCAGGTCGCGCTGGCCACCCCGTTCGGGCCGGGCGACTGCCTGCTGCACGCCGACCTGCATCCCGGCAACGTGATGCTCACCGCCGACGGCCCGGTGGTCATCGACTGGACCAACGCCGCCCTCGGCCCGGCCGGCGCCGACCTGGCCGTCACATGGCTGCTCATCGCCGGGGGCGAGCTCGAGGGATCTCGCGTCGAGCAGGTGGCCGTGGCGGGCTTCCGCCGGGCCTTCGTGCGGGCGTTCCTCGGGGCCATCGACCGCGAGGCGGCCCAGCGCAGCCTGCGGGCCGCGTACGACCGTCGTCTCGGCGACGCCCACCTTTCGGCCAGCGAGCTGGCCACCATGTCCGCTGTCGTCGAACGCCACGCCCGCTGACCCGTGAAGCGGCTGCTCGTCGACGTCACACCCCTGCGCGAGTCGCGCGAGTTCCGGCTGCTCTACTTCGGCCAGGTCGTCTCGTACCTGGGCAGCCAGATGACGGTCGTGGCAGCGCCCTACCAGGTCTACCTGTTGACCCGCTCGTCGCTGATGGTCGGCCTGCTCGGGCTCGCCGCGCTCCTGCCCTTGATCGCCGGTTCACTCATCGGCGGCGCACTTGCGGACGCCTACGACCGCCGCAAGCTGCTGCTGGTGGCGCAGGTGCTGGTCGGGCTGACGAGTCTCGGGCTGGCCGTCAACGCCATGCTGGCGCACCCGCAGGTCTGGGTGATCTTCGTGCTCAGCGTGCTGCAGGCGGCCTTCGCCGGCCTCGATCGCCCGACGCGCAGCGCCGCCACCCCCAGCCTCGTCGGCGCCCGCAACCTGCCCGCCGCCACCGCGCTCAACCAGCTGCTGCTGCAACTCGGCGTGGTCGTCGGGCCGGCCGCGGGCGGCCTGCTCATCGCCAACGTCAGCCTGGCCTCCGCCTACTGGGTCGACACGGCGACCTTCGGCTTCGCCATCGCCAGCCTGCTGGCCATGCAGCCGATGATGCCCGAGGGGGGCGGCACCAAGGCGAGCGCCGCGTCGATCTGGGAGGGGTTCCAGTTCCTGAAGGGCCGCCAGGCCCTGCAGGGCACGTTCATCATCGACATCAACGCCATGGTGTTCGGGATGCCGCGGGCGCTGTTCCCGGCCATCGGGACCGCGCTCGGCGGGCCGGCCGCCGTCGGGCTGCTCTACGCCGCGCCCGGCGCGGGGGCGATGGTGGGAGCCGCCACGTCGGGGTGGGTGTCCCGCGTCGATCGCCAGGGACGCGCCGTCATCGTCGCCGTGATCCTGTGGGGGGCGTCGATCGCCGCCTTCGGTCTGGTGCACTGGCTGCCGCTGGCCCTCGTGCTGCTGGCCGTGGCCGGTGCCGCGGATGTCATCTCCGCGGTGTTCCGCAACACCATCCTGCAACTCAGCGTGGTCGACCGGCTGCGGGGCCGGTTGTCGTCGGTCCACATCGCGGTGGTGACGGGCGGCCCGCGTCTCGGAGACTTCGAGTCGGGTCTCGTCGCGTCGATCACCACACCCGAGTTCGCCGTGGTGTCCGGGGGCCTGGCCTGCATCGTGGGGGCGTTCGTCATCGCCCGGGTCATGCCGGCGTTCACGGCCTGGCGCATCAGCGAGCACCAGACGCTCGATCCCGAATCTCCGCCGTAGTCTGGTCGGGGGAGCGACAGCTGGAGGGTCGGATGGACTCGGAGGTCACAGAGCGATTCGGGCTCGCGCACACCCTCGACGACGGTCGCCGTCTCGGGTTCGCGGACGTCGGCCTCGCCTCGGGTCGGCCGCTCGTGCTGTTCCACGGCACCCCCAGCTCGAGGCTCGACGCCGTCTGGCTCGACGAGCCCGCGGCCCGCACCGGATGGCGCCTCATCGCCGCCGATCGCCCGGGCCTCGGTCTCTCGTCGCCTCATGATGGCGCGCGCATCGTCGACGCGGCGGCCGATGTCGCGTCGCTGGCCGACGCGCTGGGTCTGGATCGGTTCTCGGTGCTCGGCTACTCGGGGGGATCACCGTACGCGCTGGCCTCGGCGCGCGAGTTCGGGGCGCGGGTCGATCTGGTCGGGCTGGTCAGCGGCTGGGGGCCACCCGATCGGCCGGGCGCCTACGACGGCGTCTCGGCCAGCGAGCGGCTGTCCGACTCGATGGCCCGGCACACGCCGATCTTCACGCGGGCCATGTTCGCCGCGATCCAGCACGTTCCTCCGCACGGCTCCGAACACCGGGGCGCGGCTCCTGGCCCATCGGCTCGAGGGCGAGGGCTCGACCATCCGACCGACGGCCGAGGCGCTCGGTCCGGTGCTCGAGTCGTTCCGCCAGGGAACGGCGGGGCCGGCCCGAGACCTGCACCTGATCGTGCGACCCTGGGGCTTCGACCTCGGCGACATCGAGGCACCGGTGCGGCTGTGGCACGGCGACCTCGACCACGAGATCCCGCTGCACCACTCCCAGTACGTGGCCGACACCGTGCGCGACGGACAGCTCCACGTGATCGCCGGCGGTGACCACCTCGCGCTGTTCCGCCACGCCGACGACATCCTACGCGGCCTGGCCGACCAAGCTGTTCCCGCGTCCGAAGATCCGTCGGTCCCGGTCCGCGAAGACCGCTAGTCCCGACGGCCTCGGCGCGACGCGAGTTGTCGGCCGCGGTTCGCTCTGCCGTCGCGCTCAGGAGAGCTCGATGATCTCGTCGAACGCGTCGTCGAGGCAGTCGACGAACAGCTCGGGATCGGTGACGGCCCGAGGGTCGGTGTTGATGCCGATGTTGAGATCGTCGACGTAGGAGAGCAGCGTGATGTTGGCCGCGGCGCCCGTCATCGGCCCGAACGCGATCTGGCGCTCGAGGCGGGCCCCCGCCAGGTAGACGGGGATCGGTGGACCGGGCACGTTGCTGGTGACGAAGTCGATGCCCTTGAGCATCGACCCGAACAGGCCGGTGCTGGCCGTGGCCGGCAGGCGGTTGATGATCCCGGCCAGCGAGTCGCTGAGGGCCAGGCCGCGCTCGCGCCGCTGGCGCCGCCATGATCTCGCGGACCGGCGTTCATGCGGGCGATCGGATCGGCGATGTCGACCGGCACCGCGAAGCGAGCCGGTGCGAACTGGTTGCCGGCCGTCATCTCGGTGGCATCGGTGCGGATGTTGATCGGCATCGTCATGCGCAGCTCGTGGCAGTCGATCCCCATCTCGTGGTGGTAGCGGGCCAGGCCGCCGGACGACCGCGGCGACGAACGAGTCGTTGAGCTTGCCGCCCACCAGCTTGGCCGCCCGCTTCATCGGCGCGATCGGTGCCTGCAGCGTGTCGAAGTGGACGCTGAGCGATCGCCCGGTCATGAGCGGGCTGAGCGGTGCCGCCGCGGGGCTGATCATGCGGGCCACCGAACCGGCCGTCTCGAGCAGCTCGGTTCCGACCCCGACCGGATCGGCCCGCAGGCGCCCGGCGCGCTCGGCCGCCGAGCCGGCCAGGCGGGCCAGACCGGCGAGCTGGCGTCGGCCCTCGTAGGCGACGGCGTCGACGATGCGGACGCCCTCGCTCCGCGGGTGGGGTACGGGCGCGGCGGGGAGCGGATCGATCGGCGCGACCGACGGGGTCGAGGTCGAGCAGCTCCATCAGCAGCTTGATGCCGCCGACGCCGTCGGTGATCGAGTGGTGGATCTTCGTGATCAGCGCGCTGCGGTCGTCGGCCAGGTCCGTCGACGAGCATGAACTCCCACAGCGGCCGGGCCCGGTCGAAGCCCTGCATGGCGATCGGCTCGGCGATGTCGAAGACCTCGCGCAAGGTGCCCGGGCCGATCCCGCGGGTGAAGCGCACGTGGTAGTCGAGGTCGAAGTTGGGATCGACGTCCCAGCGCGGCGGCGCCACCGACACGGGTGGCCCTGCACGCGCTGGCGCAGGCGGGGGATCACCCGGCTCACCCGGTCGAGGCGCAGCCGCAGCCGGGCCCGGTCGATCGGCCGGTCGAAGACCATCACCGTGATGATCGTGCTGCGCAGCAGCGGGTCCTTCTCGATGGTCCACATGAGCGCGTCGGCGTCGCTCATCCGGTCGTCGAACTCGAGATCGTCGGGCATGGGTGGCTCGCTCGGGGCTGCGGTCGGCGGGGCCGCGACGCCCGCACAGTACCGAGCGGCCGGGCACACCGCCGTGGGGACTCGACCTCTGACTCCACCACCGACTGGACCGGGGTACCCGTCCAGGTGGCAAGATCGGCCCCGACGGCTGCGCGTGCGCCGGTCGGGGGAACCAGGGGGTTCGGACATGGTCGGGCTGTGCGAGGGACGGGTGTGCATCGTGACCGGTGCCGGTCGGGGCATCGGCCGTGAGCACTCGCTGCATGCTGGCCGCCCAGGGGGCCAAGCTCGTCGTCAACGACCTCGGCGGCACCATGGACGGCACCGGGGCCGAGAGCGGTCCGGCCCACGAGGTCGTCGAGGAGATCCAGGCCCTCGGCGGCGAGGCCGTGGCCAACACCGACGACATCTCGAACTGGGACGGCGCCGAGAAGCTCGTGGCCCAGGCGGTCGACGCCTTCGGTCGCCTCGACGTGCTGGTCAACAACGCCGGCATCCTCCGCGACCGCATGCTGACCAACATGACCGAGGCCGAGTGGGACGCGGTCATCAAGGTCCACCTCAAGGGCACCGCCGGACCGTCGCACTTCGCCGCCGCCCACTGGCGCGAACGCTCGAAGGCGGGCGACGAGGTCGACGCCCGCATCATCAACACGAGCTCGCCGTCGGGCATCTACGGCAACGTCGGCCAGACCAACTACGGCGCGGCCAAGGCCGGCATCGCCGCGTTCACGATCATCGCGTCGATGGAGCTGGCCCGCTACGGCGTCACCGTCAACGCCATCGCCCCGGCCGCCCTCACCCGCATGACCGAGAACCTCGGCATGGGCCAGGTGTCCGACGAGGCCAAGGAGCAGATGTCGCCCAAGTGGATCGCGCCGATCATCACCTGGCTGGCCAGCTCGGAATCGAAGGACGTCACCGGGCGGGTCTTCGACGTGAGCGGCCAGGCGCTGTCGGTGAGCGAGGGCTGGCACCGCGGTCCGACCGTGACGCCGTCGCTCGATCCGACCCTGATCGGCCCGCTGGTCGAGCAGCTGATGGCCGATGCCCGTCCGAACGCCGACATGTCCGGCGCGACGACGGCTGACCGCACCCGAACGAAACGAACTGAGGAGCATCACATGCCCATCAACCCTGATGCCGTCGGCTCGAAGAGCGAGCCCAACGAGCACAGCTGGACCTCGAAGGACGCGCTGCTCTACGCCCTGGGCGTCGGTGCCGGCGCCGTCGACCCCTTCGACGAGCTCGAGTTCACCACCGAGAACACCGCGGACACCGACCAGAAGGTGCTGCCCACGATGGCGGTCGTGCTCGGCGTCGGCGGAGGCGGTGCCATGTCGCAACATCGGCTCGTTCAACCCGGCGATGCTCGTGCACGGCGAGCAGGCCATCGAGCTGTTCGCGCCGATCCCGGTGGCCGGCACGGTGAGCACCGTCGGCGAGGTGGTCGGCGTCTACGACAAGGGCAAGGGCGCGGTGGTGGTGACCGAGTCCACGCTCGACGGACACGTCGACCGGCCAGCCGCTGTTCAAGACCCGGTCGTCGGTGTTCATCCGCGGCGAGGGCGGGTGGGGCGGTGACCGCGGGCCGTCCGGGCCGCAGAACGTGGCCGCCCGACCGCGAGCCCGACCACGCGGTCACCTACCCACCCGCACCGACCAGGCCCTGCTCTACCGGCTGTCGGGGGACCGCAACCCGCTGCACTCGGATCCGTCCTTCGCGGCCATGGGCGGCTTCGACCGGCCGATCCTCCACGGGCTCTGCACCTACGGCTTCACCGGACGGGCGCTGCTGCACGCGCTGTGCGACGGCGACCCGGCCCGGTTCACGTCGATGGAGGGCCGGTTCTCGTCGCCGGTGATGCCCGGCGAGTCGCTCACGGTGAACATGTGGGTCGACGGCGATGCCGCGGTGTTCCGCACCACCGGCGACGACGGCCGCACCGTCCTCGACGCCGGCCGCTGCACCTTCCACTAGCTGGCGGGGTCAGGCCTCGGGGAGGGAAGCGAGGACCTCGGCCATGATCTGGTCGATGGGCGGGAGTCCTGGCGTGTCGCGGAACAGGACCGGGTTCTGTCCCTCCGCGATCTCGTGCCAGCGTTGGATGGCCAGCTCGACGAAGTCGGGGTTCGGGAAGACCCAGAAGCGGGGGCCTCGATGGCCTCTGCCACCAGGTCGGCGACAGCGGCGGGTGTGGTGCCCTCGGCGACGGCGCGGCGCACGTGCTTGAGCACGATGTCGTTGCCGGCCGACGCAGGTGGCGCCTCGCCGAGCGCGGCCGGCCAGTTGCGTTCGGCATCGATGATGCCCGGTGCGAACCCAGCCGGGGCACAGGACGCTCACGCCGACGGGCTGTCCGCTCGACTGCATCTCGCGGTACAGATCCTCGGTCAGGGCCACCACGGCGTGCTTGCTGGCGTCGTAGGAGGCGCCGAAGCCGGGGTAGAGCCCGGCGATCGACGCCGTGTTGACGATGTGGCCGTTCCGCCGACGCGACGAGGTGGGGAAGGAAGGCGCGCACGCCGTGGACGACACCCCACAGGTTGACGCCGAGCACCCACTGCCACGACGAGACCGGGCCCGCCCACGGGTCGGCGGGGCTGCTGACCCCGGCGTTGTTGCAGACCACGTTGACCGAGCCGAAGCGGTCGATCGTGGCCGCGGCGAGCGCCTGCACCGCGGCCTCGTCGCTCACGTCGCAGGTGACCTCGAGCGCCTCGACGCCCAGTGCACGGATGCGTTCGCCGGCGGTGGCCAGGGCCGCCGCGTCGACGTCGGCCATCACCACCGAGAGCCCGCTGGCGGCCAGGCGTTCGGCCAGAGCCAGACCGATGCCTCCCGCCGCGCCCGTGACCACCGCGACCTGCCCCGCGTGCAGCTCCATGTGAGGACCCCCGATCGGTCGAGCCCGCTGTGGCCCGCGTTCGACCGCCATCATCGTCCAACCGGCGGGGGTCCGCGATCAGAACAGCCGCAGCTCGGTGGTCTCGATGCCGCGCAGCTCGTCGTAGTCGACCTCGACGCAGTCGATGTCGCGGTCGGTGGCCAGCACCCGGGCCTGCGGTTTGATCGACTGGGCGACGAACACGCCGCGGACGGGCGCAGCAGCGGATCGTGGTCGAGCCGGTCGCCAGGTAGCGGGTCAGCTGCTCGACGCCGTCGATCTCGCCGCGGCGCTTGACCTCGATGGCCACCGCCGCGCCGTCGGCGTCGCGGCACAGCAGGTCGACCGGGCCGATGTCGGTCGGGTACTCGCGGCGCACGAGCGTGAAGCCGTCGCCGATGGCCGTCGGGTTGGCGGCCAGCAGCTCCTGCAGGTGGGCCTCGACGCCGTCCTTCTGCAGGCCGGGATCGACGCCCAGCTCGTGGGCCGAGTCGCTCAGCACCTCCTCGAGCAGGATGGTGAGCGTCTCGCCCTTGGGGTTGGTCACGACCCAGCGGTCGGGCTCCTCGTCGACCGTGTTGGGGGCGTTCATCCAGTTGAGCGGCTTGTAGGCGCCGCCGTCGGCGTGGATGGCCACGCAGCCGTCGGCCTTGACCATGATCAGGCGGGTGGCCACGGGCAGGTGGGCGCTCAGGCGGCCGGCGTAGTCGACCGAGCAGCGGGCGATCACCAGGCGCACGGCCGCAACCTACCGCCCGGGACCGCGTGCCCCGTCGACCACTAGCTGACCTGGCGGTTCTGGAAGCCGGCTCCGGATCAGCTCGCGTCGCTCCTGCAGCTCGCGGTAGGTGAGGCGCTCGGTCGTGGCGGGTCGACGCCGAACGAGCCCTTCACCCCGGTCAGGTCCATCTCGTAGGCGCCGAAGGTCATGCCCACCTCCTCGGCGATCCGCTCGCCGTGGGTCTCGGCGAAGTAGGTCGAGATGCTGGCGATCTCGGCGAAGAGGTCGAGGTCGGGGGCCAGCGTGGCGATGGCGCCGTCGAGGAACACCATGTTCTTGACGAACAGCATGAGCTCCTTCGGGCAGCCGGGCGCCGTAGCCGAGCAGCGCCTTCACCACCCGCTGGATCTCGCCCACCATCTCGTCGGCCGACAGCGTGGTCGGGTCGACCGGCGGCCGGTCGAGGCCGAGGTCGCGGATCACGGCGTCGAGATCGGTGTCGGCCGGCAGCGCGCCGAGGTCGCGCAGCGCGGCCAGCTGGCCCTTGACGTCGTTCATGGTGGCCGTGATGAGCAGGCGCAGGAAGGCCTGGCGCTTGAGGCTCGTCCATGCGCCCGATGATGCCGAAGTCGAGCAGCGCGACGCGGCCGTCGGGCAGCACGAACAGGTTGCCGCCGTGCAGGTCGCCGTGGAAGATGCCGTGGATCATGGCGCCCTCCATGAAGCCGATCATGCCGGTGCGCACCACGGCCTCGGTGTCGACGCCGGCGTCGTGCATGCCGACCACGTCGTCGAAGGCGAAGCCGTCGAGGCGCTCCATGACCAGCACGCGAGGCGTGACCAGCGTCGGGTGCGGGCGGGGCACGACGTAGCCGCGCTGGCCGAGGTCGTGGAACGAGCGGGCCACGTCGAGCATGTTCTCGGCCTCGAGTCGGAAGTCGAGCTCCTCGGTGATGGTCTCGGCGAACAGCTCGACCAGCGCCGGCGGGTTGGCCAGGGCGGCGATCGGGATGCGCCCGACCAGGAACGGGGCCAGCCAGGCCATGACCTTGAGGTCGGCGTGCACGAGGGTGGCCACCGACGGGCGCTGCACCTTGACCACGACGCGCTCGCCGGTGCGGAGCGTGGCCGCGTGCACCTGGGCGATCGACGCGGCGGCCAGCGGAGCGCGGTCGAAGTCGGCGAACACCGACTCGAGCGGGCGCGCCCAGCTCGGACTCGACCACGGCGCGCACGGCCGACCACGGCTCGGGCGGCACCTGGTCGCGGCACTTCTTGAACTCGCTGACCAGCTCCTCGGGGAAGAGCCCTTCGCCGCTGGAGATGATCTGGCCGAGCTTGATGTAGGTCGGGCCGAGGTGCTCGGCGGCGATGCGCAGGCGGCGGGAGATGTCGGCCTTCGAGGCGCGATGCCACCCTTGCGCCGGGCGCCGAGCGCCCAGGCGCCGACCGCCACGCCGAGGTGGCGGGCCACGCGGAAGACCCGCGTGCCGTCGGGAAGGCGGCGGGGCCGGGTGAGCTCGGGCACCTGGCGGCGGATCACCCACCGCACCGTCGGCGATCGATCGCCGCCACGGCATGGCGTCGGGATCGACCAGCCAGGGTGGGTCGTCGCTGAAGGATCCGATGGCCAGGTCGGCGGGGGCGGTCATGGTGGGCGGAGTCTACGGTTGGGCGGTGCTGGAGAACTACCGGGTCATCGAGCTCGGCATGTGGGTGGCCGGGCCGGCCGCCGGTGGCCTGCTGGCCGACTGGGGCGCCGACGTGGTCAAGGTCGAGACCCCGGTCGGCGACCCGATGCGCCGGCTGTTCCAGCTGCTCGCCGGCCACGGCCAACCCGAGTCGCCGCCGTTCGACCTCGACAACCGGGGCAAGCGCAGCGTCGGTGATCGACCTGGGCCGGCCCGAAGGGCTCGAGGTCCTCGAGCGGCTGCTGGCCGACGCCGACGTCTTCCTGACCAACCTGCGGCCCGAGGCCGTCGAGCGTCTGGGGCTCGACGCCCGACCGCTGCTCGAGCGGTTCCCGCGCCTCGTCTACGCCAGCGTGAGCGGCTACGGCCTCGAGGGACCCGAGATGGGCCGAGCCGGCTACGACGTCGGCGCCTTCTGGGCCCGCAGCGGCATCGCCGACCTGATGGCGCCCGACGCCGTCGCGCCGCCGGGCGTGCGGGCGGGCATGGGCGACCACGTCACGGCCATCACGGCGGTGGCCGGCATCCTGGCCGCCCTGCTCGAGCGCGAGCGCACGGGCCGGGGCCAGCTGGTCGAGATGTCGTTGCTGCGCACCGGCATCTACACGGTGGGCTGGGACCTCGGCATCCAGGCCCGGTTCGGCAAGCTCGGATCGGTCCAGCCGCGCACCACCGAGCTCAACCCGATGTGCAACTGCTACCAGGCCGGCGACGGCCGCTGGTTCTGGTTGCTCGGCGTCGAGGCCGACCGGCTGTGGCCCAAGCTGTGCGCCGCGCTCGGGCGCGCCGACCTGCGTCGACGACGAGCGGTTCGCGACCGCGCGCGGCCGCCGCCATGCCGCGCCGCGAGCTCGTCGAGACGCTCGACGAGATCTTCGCCGGGTCGACCCGCGACGAGCTGACCGAGGCGTTCGATCGCGAGGACGTGTGGTGGGCGCCGGTCAACACGCCGGCCGAGGTGTTCGCCGATCCGCAGGCCATCGCCGCCGGCGCCTTCGTCGACGTGCCCGCGGGCGAGGCCGGTCCGGCCCACCGGGCGGTGGCCACGCCGGTCACGTTCCACGGCGCGACGACGCCGCCGATCGCACCGGCGCCGGGCCTCGGCCAGCACACCGACGAGGTCCTTCGTTCGGCCGGGTTCGACGACGACGAGCTGGCGCGCTTGCGCGCGGCCAAGGTCATCGTCTGATCAGTCGAACGCAGGCGGGCGCTTCTCGCGCAAGGCGGCGACGCCCTCGGCGAAGTCGGGCTCGGTCATCATCTCGGCCAGCCGGCGGCCGACTCGTCCACGGCCTCGCCCACGCCGCGGTGCAGGTCGAGCGACGATCTGGCGCTTGGTGGCGGCCAGCGAGCCGCGCGACACCGTGGTCACGAGCCGGGTGGCGTAGGTGTAGGTGTGATCGAGCAGCTCGTCGCCGGGCGACCACCGCGTTGACCAGACCCATGGTCAACGCCTCCTCGGCCAGGAACGTGCGGCTCGACAGCAGCAGGTCGTTGGCCCGCCCGAGGCCGATGAGCCGCGGCAGCAGCCACGACAGGCCGTACTCGGCCGGCAGGTTGAGCTTGCCGTGCGCGGTGGTCAGCTTGGCGCCGGCCGCGGCGAAGCGCAGGTCGCAGTAGCAGGCCAGCACCAGGCCGACGCCGGCGGCGGGCCCGTTGACCGCGGCGATCACCGGCTTGGTCAGCCCGAAGTGGAAGGCGAAGTCGTGGTCGAACTCGGGGCGAGACGCCGTAGCCCGGCTCGGCCAGCTCGTCGCCGGTGCCGGCGTCGTAGCCGCCGCGGTCGACGTGGCCGGTGAGCGCCTCGGTGTCGGCGCCGGCGCAGAAGCCGCGTCCGGCCCCGGTCACGACGATCACCCGGACGGCGTGGTCCTGCTCGGCCGGCTGACGGCCCGCCGGTACTCGGTGTGCATCCGGCCGGTCCAGGCGTTGAGCCGATCGGGCCGGTCGAGCGTGATGGTGGCGATGCGGTCGGCCACCTCGTAGCGCACCACCTTGAAGCGAGCGTCGTCGCGGTCGCCTGTTGCCGGCCCGGGGCCCGCCATGGTCAGCCGGCGAAGCCGGCCAGCGCGTCGAGGGACGGTTGCGCCAGCTCGGGGCGACAGATCAGGAGGTCGGGCAGGTACGGGTCGGCGTTGTTGTAGCGCAGCGGTGATCCGTCGAGGCGCGAGGCGTGCAGCCCGGCGGCCGCGGCCACCGCCACCGGCGCGCACGAGTCCCACTCGTACTGGCCGCCGGAGTGGGCGTAGACGTCGGCCTCGCCGCGGACCACGGCCATGGCCTTGGCGCCGGCCGAGCCCATCTCGACCAGCTCGCCGCGCGAGCCGCTCGGCCAGCCAGGTGGCGGCGGCGGGCGGGCGGGTGCGGCTGACGATCACCCGGGGCGGGCCGCCGCATGCGGGGGGTGGCGGGGGAGCAGGGTCGGTGGCGAGGCGTCAGCGTCGAGGGCCGGGAGCGCGACGGCGCCGGCGACCGGCGCGCCGTCGATCACGAGGGCCACGTGCACGGCCCAGTCCGTGCCGGGGCGGCTCGCTGAACTCGCGGGTGCCGTCGAGCGGGATCGACGATCCAGACCCGCGTCGGCGTCGAGCCGGGCCGGGTCGTCGCGGCCCTCCTCGGACAGCACGGCGTCGCCGGCCGCCATGCCGGTCGGCGAGGGCCTCGAGGATGAGCAGGTGGGACTGGCGGTCGCCCTCGTCCTTGAGCGTGCCCTGGTCGGCCCCGGTGGCGACCAGCTCGGCCCGGAGCTCGACGAGCAGGTCGCCGGCCTGGGTCGCCACGTCGGGCGGCCAGGCGGTGGTCGTCGGGCGTGCGCCGACGTGACCGGTCGGGCATCGCCGACGGGCGCTATCGTCCACCTTCGGCACTATTGTCGACCTTCCCACTCAGCTTTTGTCCCACGACGGTGCCCGTACCCTACGTTGGTTGCTCGCCCATGGACTACGAGCTGACCAACCTCCGGGCCCTCGAGGCCGAGTCGATCCACATCATCCGCGAGGTCGCGGCCGAGTTCGAGCGGCCCGTCCTGCTGTTCTCCGGCGGCAAGGACTCGGTGGTGATGCTCCACCTGGCCGTCAAGGCGTTCTGGCCGTGCAAGCTGCCCTTCCCGGTGATGCACGTCGACACCGGTCACAACTTCCCCGAGGTCATCGAGTTCCGTGACCGCGCCGGTCGAGCAGCTCGGCGCCCGGCTCGTCGTGGCGTCGGTGCAGGAGTCGATCGACGCCGGACGGGTGGTCGAGGAGACCGGCCCGCGGGCCTCGCGCAACCGGCTGCAGACCACGACGCTGCTCGACGCCATCGAGGCGAACCGGTTCGACGCCGTGTTCGGCGGGGCCCGCCGCGACGAGGAGAAGGCCCGGGCCAAGGAGCGGGTGTACTCGTTCCGCGACGAGTTCGGCCAGTGGGACCCCAAGAACCAGCGGCCCGAGCTCTGGAGCCTCTACAACGGCCGGCACCGCAACGGCGAGCACATCCGGGTCTTCCCGCTCAGCAACTGGACCGAGCTCGACATCTGGCAGTACATCGCCGAGGAGGCGATCGAGCTGCCCGTCGATCTACTACGCCCACCGCCGCGAGGTCTTCCGCCGCGACGGCATGCTGCTGGCCGTGAGCCCCTTCGTGACGATGATGGACGACGAGGAGTCCTTCGAGATGGTCGTGCGCTACCGCACCGTCGGCGACGCCTCGTGCACCGGCGCCGTCGAGTCGGCGGCGGCCACGGTCGAGCGACGTGATCGCCGAGGTGGCGGCCACCCGGATCACCGAGCGCGGCGCCACCCGGGCCGACGACCGCACCTCCGAGGCGGCCATGGAAGACCGCAAGCGCGAGGGCTACTTCTGATGGAGATGCTGCGGTTCGCCACGGCCGGATCGGTCGACGACGGCAAGAGCACGCTGATCGGGCGGCTGCTCTACGACTCGAAGGCCATCTTCGAGGACCAGCTCGAGTCGGTCGAGCGCACCAGCCGCGACCGCGGCGACGAGTACACCAACCTGGCGCTGCTCACCGACGGCCTGCGGGCCGAGCGCGAGCAGGGCATCACCATCGACGTGGCCTACCGCTACTTCGCCACCCCCAAGCGCAAGTTCATCATCGCCGACACGCCCGGCCACATCCAGTACACGCGCAACATGGTCACCGGTGCCTCGACCGCCGACCTGGCGCTCGTGCTGGTCGACGCCCGCAACGGCATCGTCGAGCAGTCCCGCCGCCACGCGTTCATCGCCTCGCTGCTGCGCATCCCCCACATCGTGCTGTGCGTCAACAAGATGGACCTCGTCGACTACGACCAGGACGTCTTCGAGCGCATCAAGGACGAGTTCCACGCCTTCGCGGCCAAGCTCGACATCACCGACCTCACCGTCATCCCCGATCTCGGCCCTCGAGGGCGACAACGTCGTCAACCGCTCGCAGAACATGCCCTGGTACGAGGGCGGCTCGCTGCTGCACCACCTCGAGGACGTGTTCATCGCCTCGGACCGCAACCTGCGCGACCCGCGCTTCCCCGTGCAGTACGTGCTGCGGCCGCAGAGCGGCGCCGCACCACGACTACCGGGGCTACGCCGGCACCGTGGCCGGCGGCGTCTTCAAGCCGGGCGACGAGGTCGTGGTGCTGCCGTCGGGCTTCACCTCGACCATCGCAGCGCATCGACGGGCCGGAGGGCCCCGTCGACGAGGTGTTCGCGCCGATGTCGGTGGCCATCACGCTGGCCGACGACATCGACGTCTCGCGCGGCGACATGATCTGCCGGCCGCACAACCAGCCCCACGTCGGCCAGGACATCGACGCCATGGTCTGCTGGATGTCCGAGTCCGAGCCGCTGCGCGAGGGCGCCAAGTACGCGATCAAGCACACGACCCGGGTGGCCCGGGCGCTGGTCAAGTCGGTGCACTACCAGCTCGACGTCAACACGCTGCACCGCCTCGACGAGGTGTCGGCGCTCGGCCTCAACGACATCGGTCGGGTCAGCCTGCGCACGACGGCGCCGCTCTTCTTCGACGAGTACGCCCGCAACCGCGCCACGGGCAGCTTCATCCTCATCGACGAGGCCACCAACGCGCACCGTGGCCGCCGGGATGATCATCGGTCCGACCCGCTGACGGGTCCCAGCGACGGCTCCGCCCGAAGGCGATCGACCGTCGGACCAGCTCGCGCACCGGCAGGCTCGTCGGCCCCCGCGGCCACCAGCCGCTGCCACCTGCTCCTCGACCGCGCTGGCCGCGTCCTCGTCCGGACCGACCCCTCCGGCCCGACCGCGCCGTCGCCCCGGCTCGGTCGGCTCGCCGGCCCGAGCCCGAGGCGAAGGCCCCGGGCGGCGGCCGACCGCGGTGACGAGGATCAGCCCGACCGCCGCCGCGGCGGTGATGAGCCCGAAGGTGATGGCGATCCCGTTGTTGTCGGCGATCGAGCCGACGATCATCCCGGCGATGCCGACGACGAACACGAGGATCACCAGCCGGCGGATGGTGCGGGGCGACACGCTCGGGCCCTCAGCCCCGCACGAGCGGCTTGTACTTGATGCGATGGGGCTGATCGGCCTCGGCGCCCAGCTCCTTGTGGCGGAAGGCCTCGTACTCGCTGAAGTTGCCCTCGAACCAGCGGACCAGCGAGTCGCCCTCGAACGCCAGCACGTGGGTGGCGACCCGATCGAGGAACCAGCGATCGTGGCTGATGATGACGGCGCAGCCGGCGAAGGCCTCGAGGCCGTCCTCGAGGGCCCGCAGGGTGTCGACGTCGAGATCGTTGGTCGGCTCGTCGAGCAGCAGCACGTTGCCGCCCTCCTTCAGCACCTTGGCCAGGTGCACCCGGTTGCGCTCGCCGCCCGAGAGCACGGCCACCTTCTTCTGCTGGTCGCTGCCCTTGAAGTTGAACGACGCGACGTAGGCCCGGCCGTTGACCTCGCGGCCGCCGATGTCGAGGGTGTCGCGCCCGTCGGTGATCTCCTCGTAGACCGTGTGCTCGGCGTCGAGGCTGTCGCGCGACTGGTCGACGTAGGCCAGCTCGACGGTGGGGCCGACCCGCAGCTCGCCGTCGTCGGGCGTGTCTCGGCGCCGGTGATCATGCGGAACAGGGTGGTCTTGCCGGCGCCGTTGGCGCCGATCACCCCGACGATGCCGGCGCGGGGGAGGGTGAAGCTCAGGTCGTCGATGAGCAGCCGGTCGCCGAATCCCTTGGACAGGTGGTCGGCCTCGATCACCACATCGCCGAGGCGCGGACCCGACGGGATGGTGATCTCGAGTCCGTCGGCGCCGGCGGTCGGCGGCCTGGGACTCGGCCAGCAGCTTCTCGTAGGCCGCCAGGCGGGCCTTGCCCTTGGCCTGGCGCGCCTTGGGTGCCATGCGCACCCACTCGAGCTCGCGCTCGAGCGTGCGCTGACGGCTCGAGTCGCTCTTGTCCTGCTGGCGGAGCCGTTCCTGCTTCTGCTCGAGCCACGAGCTGTAGTTGCCCTCGAAGGGGATGCCCTTGCCGTGGTCGAGCTCGAGGATCCAGCGGGCGACGTTGTCGAGGAAGTAGCGGTCGTGGGTGATGGCGACGACCGTGCCGTGGTAGTCGCCGAGGAACCGCTCGAGCCACGCCGACCGACTCGGCGTCGAGGTGGTTGGTGGGCTCGTCGAGCAGCAGCAGATCGGGTCGGCTGAGCAGCAGCCGGCACAGCGCCACGCGTCGTCGCTCGCCGCCCGAGAGCGTGGTCGACGTCGGCGTCGCCGCGGCGGCAGGCGCAGCGCGTCCATGGCGATCTCGATCGTGCGCTTGAGGTCCCAGGCGCCCGCCGCTTCGATCTTGCGCTCGAGCTCGGCCTGCTCCTCGCCGAGCTTGTCGTAGTCGGCGTCGGGATCGGCCCACTTGGCCAGCACCTCGTCGTAGCGGCTGAGCAGCGACGCCGTCTCGCCCAGCCCGTCCATCACGTTGCCGATCACGTCCTTGGTCGCGTCGAGCTGAGGCTCCTGCTCGAGCAGCCCGACGGTGAAGCCGGGCGTGAGCCGCGCCTCGCCGGTGAAGTCCGTGGTCGAGCCCCGGCCATGATCCGCAGCAGCGACGACTTGCCCGAGCCGTTGGCCCCGATGACGCCGATCTTGGCGCCGGGATAGAAGGAGAGGGTGATGTCCTTGAGCACATCGCGGTCGGGCGGGTAGTACCGCCCGACCCTGTGCATGGTGAAGATGAACTGGGCGCTCATGGCGGCCGAGGTTACCGACGCACCGCCAGGGCCCAAAACGGCGACTGCCCCACCCGTCCGGGCGATCCGGCAGGCGGGGCAGTCGGTTGCTGACCGAAGCTGGTCAGGTGTTCAGCGCTTGCGAGCCGGAGCCCTGCGGGCGGCGGTCTTGCGAGCCGGAGCCTTCTTGGTCACACGCTTGCGGGCCGGAGCCTTGCGGGCTGCGGTCTTGCGTGCGGGTGCCTTGCGTGGCGGCGGTCTTGCGAGCGGGTGCCTTCTTGGCGACGCGCTTGCGGGCCGGAGCCTTGCGGGCCGCGGTCTTGCGAGCGGGTGCCTTCTTGGCGACGCGCTTGCGGGCCGGAGCCTTCTGGGCCGCGGTCTTGCGAGCGGGTGCCTTCTTGGCGACGCGCTTGCGTGCCGGAGCCTTGCGGGCCGCGGTCTTGCGAGCGGGTGCCTTCTTGGCAACGCGCTTGCGTGCCGGAGCCTTCTTCGCTGCGGTCTTGCGAGCGGGTGCCTTCTTGGCACGCCGCTTGCGTGCGGGTGCTTTCTTTGCCGCCTTTTTGGCCGCAGCCTTCTTTACTGGTGTCACCGGCGCCTCCTCGGCGTGATGGTCTGCTGGTAAATGTGTAGCAGTGACAGCGCGCGCGAGTGGAGGCTTTCGCGCGCGCGCGGGTATCGACGACACGCGCGGATCGTGCCGATCGGAACGCCGAGTGGCAGTGGATGCGACACGACTTGCGTCGGTTGCGCGCCCGGGGTGAGCGACAGATCGATGCCGCGACGCGGTGCATCGATCGACTCGACGACGAACGTTCGCGTCTCGCCGACCGACAACACGTCGCGCGCGCGCAGCGGGTGGAGGATCGCCCATCGCCTTGAACGGGATGTAGCAGCGGACGTCGCCGACGATCGCGTAGGCGCCATGCGAGCTGAAGCTCTCGACCTCGGCCTCGACCTTGCTGCCGACCGGGTGGGCGGCCACGAAGTCGACGAACGGCAGCAGCTCGTTGAGCTGTTCGCCCGGCTTGGCCGGGCCCCGGCGGCGCCGGGACTGGCTCTGGGCCGGGGCCGACCCCCCCGAGGAGGCCCGCCCGCCCGCCTTCTTGGACGGGGTGGTGCGGCCGCCCTGGCCACGGGTTGAGGTGCGCCCGCCGGAGGCCCGCTTCGTGCCGCCGGCCGACCGGGGCTCCTTGGCGTCCTTGACCGAGCGCCGGCTGGCGGGACCGCGGACCGGGGTGCGGGGCACGAACACCCAACCGAGGCCGGGGACCGGCTTGCCGCCGATCAGCCGGCCTTCGTCGAACAGCCAGGGGTACTGCCCGTGGAACTCCTGGAACGAGTCGTTCGACAGGATGACCGCGTCGACCTTGTCGGCGATCTGCAGGACGAAGGCGTCGCCTCGGCCGATCGCGCCGGCGGGCGGGCTGACGAGCTCGCCGGCCAGCACCGCCTCTTCGTACGCGTCGTGCTCGGCGTTGTCGATGCGATGGCCGAAGGTGGCGTCGACGACGACGGTGAGCTGATCGGCGGGGTGCTCGGTGAGGAAGGCCCGGACGGCCTCGTCGAGCTGGCGGAGGCTGGGGAGTGATCGTCCTTCGGTCGCGATGTTCGAACCGTCGACCACGACGTAGTGGGTGCTCATGTTGGATTGTGAACCGTTCTGTTCGGGTGTTCGCCGGTGCGACCCGATCGTCCGCGCGCCACACCGATCACGTCGGTTGGTGCCGGTAGGGATCCGGGTGGCGACCAGCGGCGGCTGGAGCCGCCGGAGATGTCTGGATCAGCCTACGCTCCGTTCATGGCACACATGCGCATCGACGACGATGATCGCACCGCAGAGGTCACCGATCTCCTGCAGCACCTGATCCGCAACGCCTGTGTGAACGACGGGACGGTCGAGTCCGGCCACGAGGAGCGCAGCGCCGATCTGCTGGCCAGCTACCTCGAGGGGACCTCGCTCGACCTCGAGACCTTCGAGCCCGAGCCGGGGCGCACGAGCCTCGTCGCGCGGCTCGAGGGGCGCGATCCCGAGGCGCCCACGCTGCTGCTGATGGGCCACACCGACGTCGTGCCCGGTCAACCCCGACGGTTGGGAGCGCGATCCCTTCGGCGGCGAGCTCGTCGACGGCGAGGTGTGGGGTCGCGGTGCGGTCGACATGCTGAACCTCACCGCGTCGATGGCGGTGGCGACGCGCGCACCTCGCCGAGTCGGGCTTCGCGCCCGAGGGCACGCTCGTCTACCTGGCCGTCGCCGACGAGGAGGCGCTCGGCAGCCACGGCGCCGAGTGGCTGGCCGACCACGCCGCCGACGCGGTCGGCGCCGACTACGTGATCACCGAGTCGGGCGGCATCCCGATCCCGTCGCCGACCGGGCTCAAGCTCCCGGTGATCGTCGGCGAGAAGGGCACGTACTGGTGCCGCCTGCGCGTGCACGGGACGCCCGGGCACGGCTCGCAGCCCTACCGGACCGACAACGCGCTGGTCACCGCGGCCGAGGTCGTGCGCCGGCTGGCCGAGTACCAGCCCGAGACCGCAGATCCACGACGTCTGGCGTCGCTTCATCTCGTGCATGGGCTACCCGGCCGAGATCACCGACCCGCTGCTGTCGGCCGACGGGCTGATCGAGGTGCTCGAAGGCCTGCCGCTCGGCATGGCCCGCCAGTTCCACGCCTGCACGCACACGACCATCGCGCCGACCGTCGTGCACGGGGGCACGCAAGATCAACGTCATCCCCGACACGATCGAGCTCGAGGTCGACATCCGCACGCTGCCCGGCCAGACCGACGAGGACATCGAGGCGCTGCTCGGCGAGGCGCTCGGCGACCTGGCCGCCCAAGGTCGACATCGAGCTCATCGTCAACGACGACGTCGAGCGCCTCGCCCGCTCGACACGCCGTTGTGGGACTCGCTCAGCCGGGTGTCGCAGGGCGTTCTACGAGGGCAGCGCGACCGTGCCGTACCTGACCGTCGGTGCGCACCGATGCCCGGTTCTTCCGGCGCAAGGGCATCACCTCGTACGGCTACGGCATGTTCAGCGAGAAGATGTCGTTCGAGGACTACGGGTCGATGTTCCACGGCGACAACGAGCGGGTCGACACCGACTCGCTCGGGCTCTCGGTGGCCCTCTGGGACCGCGTGGCGCGCGACCTGCTCGACTGATCGACCGCTCGTGATCCGGGCCGCGCTCTTCGACTTCGGGGGCGTGATCGTCGGCCGGCCCCTTCGAGGCCTTCGCTCGACCTACGAGCGCGACCACGACCTGCCCGACGGCTTCCTTCGTCGCGTCAACGCCACCGATCCCGACACCAACGCCTGGGCCCGGCTCGAGCGGGGCGAGGTCGATGTCGACGGGTTCGGTCCGCTCTTCGAGGCCGAGGCGGCCGCGCTCGGCCACCCGGTCGACGGCGGCCAGGTGCTCGGTCTGCTGGCCGGTGCCGCGGGCCCGTCGGGGCTGCGACCCGCGATGGTCGAGGCCGTTCGCCGGTGCGGCGAGCACCTGACCACCGGGCTGCTGACCAACAACTTCGTGACCGGCGGTGGCGAGGGGATGCAGACCGGACATGTTCGCCGAGGTGCTGGCGCTGTTCGACGCGGTCGTCGAGTCGAGCCAGGTCGGCGTGCGCAAGCCCGATCCCCGCTTCTACGAGATGGCGTGCGCCAGCCGCTCGGCATCGAGCCGACCGAGGCGGTGTTCCTCGACGACCTCGGCATCAACCTCAAGCCGGCCCGGGCCATGGGCATGACGACGATCAAGGTCGGCGACCCGACCGTCGCCATCGCCGAGCTCGAGCAGGTCGTCGGCTTCGCGCTCGCCTGAGGGTCAGTCGAGGCGCGGCGAAGGCGCGGCTGGACGAGGTCCTCCTGCTCCTGCAGGTGGATGGCGTGGGAGCCGGTGGCGGGCGAGCCCGACTCGGCGCGGCTCTCGCGGTGGATCGAGTGGGTCGTCGCCGTGGGCCTCGAACAGGCGGCCCTTGATGGCGTTCCAGGGGCCCATGTTCTCGGGCTCCTCCTGCAGCCAGAACGATCTCGTCGGCGTTCGGGTAGCGCTCGAGCACCTGCGGCCACCGCCTCGAACGGCCACGGGAAGAGCTGCTCGACGCGGGCGACCGCGACCGGCGCGCCGAGCTGGTCGCGGGCGGCGATGGCGTCGTAGGCGACCTTGCCCGAGCAGAACACGACGCGCCTGCACGGCGTCGGGGTCGGTCACGCCCGGGTCGTCGAGCACCTCCTCGAACGAGCCGTCGACCAGCGCCTCGATCGGCGAGCGCGAGGCCTTGGCCCGCAGCAGCGACTTGGGCGTGAACACGATCGAGCGGCTTGCGCACGGTGCGGCGCATCTGGCGGCGCAGCAGGTGGAAGAACTGGGCGGCGGTCGTGGCGTTGCAGACCTGGATGTTGTCCTCGGCGGCCAGCGTGAGGAAGCGCTCGATGCGCGCCGAGGAGTGCTCGGGGCCCTGGCCCTCGTAGCCGTGGGGGAGCAGCAGCACGAGCCCCGAGGTCTGGCCCCACTTGTCCTCGGCGGCCACGAGGTACTGGTCGATGATGATCTGGGCGCCGTTGAAGAAGTCGCCGAACTGCGCCTCCCAGATGACCAGCGCGTCCTTGTTGACCACCGAGTAGCCGTACTCGAAGCCGAGCGCGGCGTACTCGGACAGCAGCGAGTCGTAGAGCCAGAACTGGGCGCCGTCGTGTGGCCAGCGGCGCCGAGCGGGGTGTACTCGGCGCCGGTCTCGTAGTCGACGAGCACGCCGTGGCGGTGCGAGAACGTGCCGCGGCGCGTGTCCTGGCCGGCGAGGCGCACCGAGGTGCCCTCGTAGAGCAGCGAGCCGAAGGCCATCGCCTCGCCGAGCGCCCAGTCGACCTCGCCGCCTGCGAACATCGGCGCGCCGCGTCTCGAACTGCTTGGCCAGCTTGGGGTGGACCGTGAAGCCCTCGGGCACGGTCTCGAGCGCGGCGAAGATCGCGTCGATCTCGTCGCGGGCGATGCCGGTGTCGACGTGGGGCAGCACGCCGAGCGCCGGCGGCGCGGGCTTGGCCCGGGTGCCGGCGGGCGGCGCGTGCTGGCGGGTCTCCTCGAGGGCGCTCTGCAGGCGGTGCCTGGAAGTCGTCGAGGGCGGCCTCGGCCTCCTCGAGGCTGATGTCGCCCCGCTTGACGAGCGCCTCGGTGTAGAGCTTGCGCACCGAGCGGCGGGCGTCGATGCGCTTGTACATCAGCGGCTGGGTGTAGCTCGGGTCGTCGCCCTCGTTGTGGCCGTGGCGCCGGTAGCAGACCATGTCGATGACGACGTCCTTGTTGAACTCCTGGCGGTAGTCGAAGGCCAGCCGGGCCACGCGCACGCACGCCTCGGGGTCGTCGCCGTTCACGTGGAAGATCGGGGCCTGGACCATCTTGGCGATGTCGGTCGGGTACTCCGACGAGCGGGCCGAGTCGGGCGGGGTGGTGAAGCCGAGCTGGTTGTTGATGATCAGGTGGACGGTGCCGCCGACGCGGTAGCCCTTGATCAGCGACAGGTTCAGCGTCTCGGCCACCACGCCCTGGCCGGCGAAGGCGGCGTCGCCGTGGATGAGGATCGGGCAGCACCGGGTAGCGGCCGGCCGGGCGCGATCAGGTCCATCTTGGCCCGGGCCATGCCCTCGACCACCGGGTCGACCGTCTCGAGGTGCGACGGGTTGGCGGCCAGCTCGACCTCGATGGTGTTGCCGGCGCGGCTGACGAACTTGCCGGTCTGGCCGAGGTGGTACTTGACGTCGCCCGAGCCCTGCGTCGACTCGGGGTCGACGTTGCCCTCGAACTCCTTGAACAGCTGCTCGTAGGACTTGCCGACGATGTTGACGAGCACGTTGAGCCGGCCCCGGTGCGCCATGCCCATGACCGCCGAGTCGAGGTGCTGCGTCGGCCGCCGCGGCCGAGCACGGCGTCGAGGATCGGGATGGCGCTCTCGGCGCCGTCGATGCCGAAGCGCTTCTGGCCGAGGTACTTGGTGGCCAGGAACTTCTCGAGCGCCTCGGCCGCGTTGAGCCGACTCGAGGATGTGGCGCTGCTCGTCGGGCTCGAGCGCGATCGCTGGCCCCTTCGACCTGGCGCTGGATCCACGCCTTCTCGGCCGGCTCCTGGATGTGCATGTACTCGATGCCGATCGTGCGGCAGTAGGCGTCGCGCAGCAGGTGCAGCAGGTCGCCGAGCGGCATGCGGTCGCGCCCGCCGATGCCGTTGGTCAGGAACTCGCGGTCGAGGTCCCAGATGGTCAGCCCGTAGGTCTCGGGCGCCAGCTCGGGGTGCATGACCGGGTCCTTGGCGGCCAGCGGGTCGAGATCGGCGATCAGGTGGCCGCGGACGCGGTGGGCGTTGACGAGCTGGTCGACGCGCATCTGCTTCTCGAGCATCGCCGCGGCGTGGTCGACCGGGTTGACGTCGCGTCGCCACTGCACCGACTCGTAGGGCACGCCGATCGAGCGGAAGACGTCGGCGTAGAAGTCGTCCGCGCCCATCAGCAGCTCGTGCACCCGCTTGAGGAACAGGCCCGACTCGGCGCCCTGGATGATGCGGTGGTCGTAGGTCGACGAGATGGTGATGATCTTCGACACGCCGAGGGTGGCCAGCGTGGCGGGGTCGGCACCCTCGAACTCGGTGGGGAAGCCGAGCGTGCCGACGCCGACGATCGTGCCCTGGCCCGGCATCAGCCGCGGCACCGACTGCACGGTGCCGATCGTGCCCGGGTTGGTGAGGCTGACGGTGACCCCGGCGAAGTCGTCGGCGGTCAGCTTGTTGCTGCGCACCTTGCGGATCAGGTCCTCGTACGCGGCCCAGAAGCCGCGGAAGTCGAGCGTGTCGGCGTCGCGGATGCAGGGCACGAGCAGGGTGCGCCCGCTGGTCTTCTCGACGTCGACGGCGAGGCCCGAGGCCGATGTGCTCGTGGTGGACCACCCGCGGCTTGCCGTCGTCGCCCTCCACGAAGCTCGAGTTCATGGCCGGCATCGTCTGCGGCGATGGCCCGCACCACGGCGTAGCCGATGAGGTGGGTGAAGCTGACCTTGCCGCCCCGCGTGCGGCCCAGGTAGCCGTTGATGATCGTGCGGTTGACCTCGAGCAGCTTGGCCGGGACCTCGCGGAAGCTGGTCGCCGTGGGCACCTCGAGGCTGCGGGTCATGTTGGTGGCGATCAGCGCGGCCGCGCCCCGCAGCGGCTCGCCGTCAGGGTCGGCGGCGGGCTTCGGGGCGACCGCGCCGGGAGCGGCCGGTGGCCGGCGGCCGGGGGTCGGCCGACGATCGGGGGTGGGGCGACCGTCGCGGGAGCCGCCGCGGCGGGGGGTGGCCCGCCGACAGGAGCCTGGACCACCGGCGGCGCGCCGTCCGGGCGGTAGTCGTCGAAGAACTCGCTGCCAGCTCGCGCTCACCGACGACGGGGTCGGCCACGATACTGCTCGTACATCTCGTCGACGAGCCAGGCGTTGGGCCCGACCTGGTCGGCGTTGAGATCATCAGCCACGGGGGGTCATGGTACCGGTCCGGTCCGGGGCCCTCGTTGGGCTCGGACAGGGGCGGGTAGGGTCGGCCGGATGCGGCATCGCCACCTGGAACGTGAACTCGCTGAACGCCCGGCTGACCCGCGTCGAGGAGTGGGTCGCGCAGGTCCAGCCCGACGTGCTCTGCATGCAGGAGACCAAGCTGGCCGACGACGCCTTCCCGGCCCTCACCTTCCAGGCCCTCGGCTACGAGTCCGCCCACCACGGCTCGGGCCAGTGGAACGGCGTGGCCATCCTGAGCAAGGTCGGCATCGACGACGTGGTCGACGGGTTCGCCGACGGCGATGCGCCCGACGTCGACGCCCGCCTGCTGTGGGCCACCTGCGGAGGCGTGCGGGTGGGCAGCGCCTACGTGCCCAACGGACGAGCCCTGACCGACGACCACTACCAGTACAAGCTGGCGTGGCTGGCCCGGCTGCGCGCCCTGCTCGACCTGCAGGCCGATCCGGCCGACGACCTGGTCGTCTGCGGCGACTTCAACATCGCCCCCGACGATCGCGACGTGTGGGACCCGGCCGAGTTCGTCGACGCCACCCACGTCAGCGAGCCCGAGCGCGAGGCGCTGGCGACGGCTCGAGGAGTGGGGCCTCGTCGACGTCTTCCGCCGCCACTACGACGCGGCCGGGCCTGTTCTCGTGGTGGGACTACCGCGCCGGCAACTTCCACAAGGGCAAGGGCATGCGCATCGATCTGGTGCTGGCCACCGCCGCGCTGGCCGAGCGGTCGACCAGCGTGCTCATCGACCGCAACGCCCGCAAGGGCAAGTCGCCGAGCGACCACGCGCCGGTCGTCGTCGACTTCGCCGACGCCGGTTCGCCATGATGGGGCGATGAGCAACCCGTCGATGCCGAGCCGCGACCGAACGGCGCAGGCGTCCGACCTGAGCGACGAGGGCCGGCGGGCGCTCGTGCGCTCGACCCTCTACGGGCGATGGCAGGAGCCGCCTCCCGACCAGATGACCTCGCGCCGCGTCGAGATGCGACGCCTGGCCGACTCGATGCGCATCATCATGGAGCGCCTGGTGGCCACCGCCGCGCCCACCGAGACCATCATCGAGGTGGCCGACCAGCTGGCCCGGGCGGCGCTGGCCTTCGACGCACTGGCCCCACGGCACCCTGTACGAGGGCTTCGCCGAGGCGGCCAACGCCGGTGGCGATCCGCACGCCATGTTCGAGCACAGCCCGTTCATCGGACGCGCCAACCCGCTGGCTCCGCCCGATGCGCCTGCTCGACGATCGACGGCGTGGTGCACGGCCAGGTGGTCTTCGGCTCGGCCTACGAGGGCCCGCCGGGCTGCGTGCACGGCGGCTACATCGCCGGCGCCTTCGACGAGCTGCTCGGTGCCACCCAGTCGCTGTCGGGCAGCCCGGGCATGACCGGCCGGCTGACGGTGAACTACCGCTCGCCGACGCCCGCTGCACGCCGAGCTGCACCTCGTGGGCGAGCTGACCAAGGTCGAGGGCCGCAAGATCTTCACCGAGGGTCGCCTCTTCGCCATCGAGCCCGACGGATCCGAGCGGCTCTGCGCCGAGGCCGAGGGCCTCTTCATCGCGATCGACTTCAGCGCGCTTCGCCGACCTCAAGGCCCAGCGCGAGGTCGCCGAGCGCGACCGCCTCGGCCACTGACTCCGGAAACTGGGCATCTTTGCGTGGCGTTTTCGCGTTTTCAGGCCCAGTGTGCGGAGGGGATGCGGGTGGGCGCGTCAGTCGGTCAGCCGTGAGGCGATGAGCGCGGCTTCGGCGTCGGCGTGCTCGCGCAGGCCCGACACGAGCGCCCGCTCGACCTTGCCGCCGACCAGCGGCACCCGCACCTTGACCTCGCCGCGAGAGCCGGCGCCAGCTCGCCTGGTCGCCGTCGGCGACGAACGTGTAGCTGCCCGAGCAGCTGAACCGGTCGGCGTAGTGGTCGGGGACGAGCACGCTGGTGGCGCGTGGCCCGGTCGAGGTCGAAGTCGATCTGCTCGACCCAGCTGAGCTTGGTCGGGTCGATCATCGGCCAGCGCGGCCGACGGGCAGGTCGCCGGTGAAGCGCTGGTGCAGGCCGAGGTGCACCGTGAGGCCGCTCGACGCCGGTGCTCGACGACCTCGGGTGTGCTGATCTTCGGGCAGGCCCGACGAGGGTGGGGTAGAAGTCGGGGTCGGTGAACAGCGCGAGCAGCTGGTCGGGCGGAACGTCGAAGTGCTGCTCGGTCTGGAATCGCACCGATCAGGATGCCGCGTGGTCGGCGAGGATGCCGAGGATCTCGTCGCCGAAGCGTCGGCACCTTGACCTCGCCGATGCCGGCCACGGCCAGCAGCCCGGCTCGGCTCGTCGGGCCGGGTGGACGCCAGCTCGAGCAGCACGCGGTCCTGGAAGATCACGTAGGCGGGGACGGCGGCCGCCTTGGCCTGACGGGTGCGCCACGCCTTGAGCGCCTCGAAGGTGGCCGTCGCCGGTCCGTCGAGATCGGCCGGGTCGATCCCCGCGCTGGTGCGCCCGCCCCCCTTGCGGCCGCCGCGCTTGGCGCGCCCGGTGGTCGCCGACGCGGCCTGCAGCGACGCCCGCTGCGCGGCGAGGTGGGCCACCCAGTCGGTGGGCACCTCGCCGGCCTGCAGGGCCCGCGACGCCGACTCGACCTCGTCGAGGTAGGGCGAGCGCGTGCGCGGCGGCGGCCGCGCTCGCCGAAGGTGCGGGTCTCGGCCCAGGTGCAGTGCACCTCGTGCTCGGCGCGGGTGAGCGCCACGTAGAACAGGCGACGTTCCTCGGCCAGGTCGTCGTCGGAGCCGGGCGTGGCCGATCGGCACGAGGCCCTGCTCGATGCCCGGCCAGGTGCACCACCGGCCACTCGAGGCCCTTGGCCGCGTGGAAGGTGGCCAGCTCGACGGCGTCGCCCTGCGCGATCGGGCTGGTCGGACCGGGTCGTCTCGCCCAGCCACGCCACGAAGCCGGCGGTGGTCGGGCGGCTCTCGACGGCCAGGTAGTCGTGGCCGAGGCGGGCCAGCGCCTCCAGGTTGGCCGCCGGCCGTCGGCACCGTCGTCGGCGGCCAGGGCGGCGCCGTCGCCGGCCGGGCCCGGATCGTCGTCGCCCTGCCGGTCGGGCGCCTCGTCGCTCAGCGCGGCCTCGGTGCCCGCGGCCAGGTCGGCCAGCGCGCCGGACAGGTCGCCCTGGTGGCGTTGCAGGTCGCGCAGGGCCACCTTGATCTCGGGTTGGTCGAGCAGGCCGCCTCCGCCCCGGACCCGGAACGGGATCGACGAGCCGTGCAGCGCCTGTTCGATCACGGCGACCTGGGCGTTGGTGCGACACAGCACCGCCTGGGTCGACCACGACCCGCCGGGTCGGTGGTGGTCGCGCAGGGCGCGGGCGATGGCGCGGGCCTCGGCTCGTGTCGTCGGGGTAGGCCGTGACGGTGGGGATCGGGCCGTCGCGGCGGTTGGCTCGCAGCGCGCCCTCGATCGCGGCGCGGGGTGACTCGCCGTCGAGCGCGCCACCGGCCAGCACGGCGTTGGCCACCGCCAGGATCTGGGGGCTCGACCGGTAGTTGTCGGTCAGGTGGACGATCTCGGCGCCGGGGTGCTCGTCGCCGAAGTCGGACAGCGCAGTGGGGTCGGCCCCGTTCCAGCCGTAGATGGCCTGGTTGGGGTCGCCGACCACGCAGAGGTCGGAGCGGCCGCCCATCCAGGCGTCGAGCAGGCTGCGCTGCAGCGGGTTGACGTCCTGGAACTCGTCGACGAACAGGTGCTGGTAGCGCCAGTGCTGCGCCTGGGCGAAGTCGCGGTCTTCGCGCAGGTCGCGCCGGCACAGGCGCAGCAGGTCGTCGAAGTCGATCATGCGACGCTGGCGCTTCTCGTGCTCGTAGCGCTCGTAGGCGGCGGCCATCGTCGCGGTAGGCGAGCGGGGCGCGCCGCCCGAGCCGGTGGGCCTCGGCGCCGTACTCGTCGGGGTCGATGTCGCGGGCCTTGGCCCACTCGATCTCGGTCACGACGTCGAGCGCGGAGCTGCGCTGCGGCGGCCGGCGAGCAGCCGGGCCACGAACCCGACCTTGCGCTCGAGCAGCTCGGGGGGCCGGACGCCCCGGTCGGCCCACCGCGAGCGCAGCTGCGCGTAGGCGACCGCGTGGAACGTGCCGGCCGCCACCTGGTCGCGCAGGCCGAGCGCCCGCAGCCGGTCGGTGAGCTCGCCGGCCGCCTTGCGGGTGAAGGTGAGCGCCAGCACGTGGCGGGGGTCGTGGGCCCCGGTGAGCGCCCGGTAGGCGATGCGGCGGGTGAGCACGCGGGTCTTGCCCGTGCCGGCCCCGGCCAGGATGCACAGCGGCGTGGTCGGGCAGGTGACCGCCCGCCGCTGCTCGTCGTTCAGGCCGTCGAGCACCTGGTCCGCGTCCACCTGCTCACCCTAACCATGACCTATGACGCGTCTCTCCGCCGCCTCGATATGCACCTTGGCTAGCCTTTCCGGGTGGCCTACTCCGAGTTGATCCTGCGTGACGACGAGACGCTGGTGCTCGATCTGCACCCGCACTGGTGGTACTTCGCCAAGGCGCTGCTGGCCACCGTCGTGGCCGTCGTGATCGGGATGGTCGTGCTCGTCGAGGGCTGGACCACCACCTGGGTGAACGTCGTGGTGGCGCTGCTGGTGCTCGGCGCGCTCGTCTGGCTGGCTGAGCGCTACGTCCACTGGGTGACCACCTACTTCATCCTCACGACCGACCGGATCATCTACCGCCGGGGGATCGTGGCCAAGAAGGGCATGGAGATCCCGCTCCAGCGGATCAACACGATCTTCTTCAACCAGCGCATCTTCGAGCGGATCCTCGGCCTCGGCGACCTCAAGATCGAGTCGGCCAGCAAGTACCGGGGCCGAGGTGTTCGAGGACATCCGCAGCCCCGACCGGGTGCAGCACGAGATCTACGCGCAGATGGAGGCCATCGAGAACCGCGGCTACGACCGGCTCGGCCGACACGCCTCAGCCCAGGCGCAGGCCCAGGCACCGGCTCGCCGCCCCCGCACCGGCCGCGGCGCCCGCGCCCGCGCCTGCTCCGTCGGCGGCCGAGCGGATCGCCGAGCTGCACCAGCTCCACACCCAGGGCGCGATCACCGACGCCGAGTTCGAGGCCAAGAAGGCCGAGCTGCTCGAGCAGATGTAGGTCGACGTGTCCGATGCGCGTCGTCAGCCTGGTCCCCTCGGTCACCGAGACGCTGCTCGCCTGGGGGGTCGAGCCGGTGGCCGTGACCCGCTTCTGCGAGCAACCCGCGCTGCCCGCAGGTCGGCGGCACGAAGGATCCCGACCTCGACGCCATCGTCGCGCTGGCGCCGGACCTCGTGGTCATGTGCGACGAGGAGAACCGCGCGAGCCGACGCGGAGGCCCTGGCCGCGGCCGGCCTGGCGCTCCACGTGGTGCGCATCGACTCGCTGTCCGACGTCGGCGCGCAGATGGCCGGGCTGGCCGAGGCCGTCGGCGCGCCGGCTCCGCCGCAGTGGACCCCGCCCGAGGTGCGCGCGGCGGCGCGGCGCTCGGCGTTCCTGCCGATCTGGCGGCGACCGTGGATGACCATGAGCGGCGGCTGCTACGGCTCGTCGATGCTCGCCGCGCTCGGCATCGACAACGTGTTCGCCGACGCGGCCGACCGCTACCCGACGGTGACCCTCGACGATGCCGAGGCCCGACACCCCGACCTCGTGGTCGCGCCGAGCGAGCCCTACCCCTTCGGTGAGCGGCACCGCGCCGAGCTCGAGCGGGTCGCGCCCGTGGTGCTCGTCGACGGCCAGGACCTGTTCTGGTGGGGCCACCGCTCGCCGGCCGCCTTCGAGCGGCTGGCCGAGCAGCTGGTGTCCTAGGCTCGGCGCGCGCCGCCCGAGGAGGATGCATGAGCGACGGTCTTTCGGCGAGCCCGCTGATGGCGTTCGCCGCCACCACCGACCTGGACCGCGCCCGCGCCTTCTTCGAGGGCGTGCTCGGCCTCCGCGTGGTGGCGCAGGACCCGTTCGCGGTCGTCCTCGACGCCAGCGGGACGGTCCTGCGGGTCACGCTCGTCGAGCAGGTCGCGGTGGCGGGCTACACCGTGCTCGGCTGGATGGTCGACGACATCGGAGCGATGGCCGCCGCGCTGGCCGCCGCCGGCGTCAGCTTCGAGCGCTTCGACGGCATGGACCAGGACGACCGGGGCATCTGGACCGCCCCCGGCGGCGACCGCGTCGCCTGGTTCAAGGATCCCGACGGCAACACGTTGTCGATCTCGCAGCACGCTGGCTGACCCCGAGCCCTGTGGCTCGCGTGACTGATTCAGATCGCCTCGATCGACGCCCCTGACGACGCGTGCACCTTCCAACCCTCCGCCAGCGCGCCCGGCTCGGTCAACGCGACGACGCACCCGCCGAAGCCGCCGCCGACCATCCGCGCGCCGAACACTCCCGGCGATCCGTCCAGTCGTTCGACCAACGCGTCGACGAGCGGTGTCGACGACTCGAACTCGTCGCGGCTGCTGATCTGTGACTCGCGCAGGACCGATCCGAGCGCGCGCCCGTCGCCCGAACCGAGTGCGGAGGCGAACGCGCGGACGCGGTCGTTCTCACCGATGACGTACCGGGCGCGCCGGCGGATGACCGGATCGCGGATGGTGGCCACGTCGTCCATGGCGGCATCGCGCAAGGGGCCGATCTCGTCCTCGGCCGCGGCCAGCTCCGCCCTCCGCTCGGCGTACTTCGAGTCGGCCAGCACCCGCGCCTGGCCCGAGTGGACGACCACGATCTCGACGTCGGACGGGACCGCCACGACCTCGAAGGTCAGGGTGCGGAAGTCCACCAGCAGGGCGTGGTCGGCCACACCGCAGATCGCGGTCAGCTGGTCCATGACCCCACAGGGAACGCCCGAGGCCCGTTGCTCGGCCCGCTGGCAGGCGAGGGCCAGCTCCACACGGTGGCAACCGGGCGCCGAGCGCCAACGCCACCGCGACCTCGAGCGCGGCGCTCGACGACAGCCCGGCGCCGATCGGCAGCGTGGTGGACACCCTCCCCTCGAACCCGGTCGGCGGGCGCACCTCGGCCATCACCGCCGCGACGTACCGCCCCCAGGCCGGGTCGATCCGCGCGGGGTCGGCGCCGGGATCCGCGAACGCATCGACCGCGAGGTCGACCGCCTCGTCGTCGTCCGCCGATCCGAGCCGCACCCGGTCGTCCACCGGTCGACCCACGATCGTGGTGCCGAGATCGATGGCCATCGGCAGCGCCAGGCCGCCGACGTAGTCGGTGTGGTCGCCGATCAGGTTGACGCGTCCGGGCGCCCACACCCGGACGGTCGCCGAGCCCTCACCCACGATCAGGCCTCGCGCAGGGCGCGGGCCGCGTCCGCGGGGTCGACCGGGTTGAAGAGCACCCCGCCGCCCAGCTCGCCGGCCGCCACGAAGCGCGCCGTTCCCGGCGACCGCAGGAGCGGCGCGACGTGCGCGTGCACCCACGCGTGCGGCCACTCGCGCCCGTCGAAGGGGCGTTGGTGGAACCACATCATGTACGGCATCGGCGCGTCGAAGAGGCGGTCGAGTCGCCCGAGCACGTCGACGAGCGTGTCGGCGAGCTGTTGGCGCCCGTCGTCGTCGAGTGACGGGAGATCGGGCGCGGGTGCATCGGGTGCGATCACGAGTGCGTAGGGCCACGCAGCCGCGAGGGGACCCAGGCGCGCCAGTGGCCCGACGTGGCGACCAGGCGGTCGCCGGGCGCGTCAGGCCCGAGCCCGGCGAGTGCGTCGCCGGTCTCGAGCTCGGCGAGCGCGCGCGGCGGGACGAGGTCGAAGCCGTAGATCTGCCCGTGCGGGTGGCTGATGGTCGCCCCCACCTCGGCGCCACGGTTCTCGAAGACCAGCACGTAGTCGATGTCGGCCCGCGCGCCGAGCGCGGCCGAGCGCGCGGCCCACAGGTCCACGATCGCCCGGGCCTGCTCGTGGTCGAGGGTGGCCAGGCTGGCGTCGTGGTCGGGGGAGTAGAGCACGACCTCGCACACCCCGCCCGGCATGGCCGGCCAGCGGTTCGGGAAGGCAGCGCACCTGGTAGGCATCGGGGGCCTCGACGCCCCCCGGGCAGAACGGGCAGTCGTCGGCCGGGAGGTTGGGTCGGTCCTGCCGCGAAGCCACCACCCGCACGACTTCGCCGGTGAGTGGATCGACGCGCGTCTCCGACACGTCGCTCAAGGTACCCGGCCGCCGTCCACGTCTTGACCGGACGGTCAAGACGGTCGACCATGGCGCCATGCACACCACCGCGAACGGCCTCGAGATCGCCTACGAGACGATGGGCGATCCCTCCGACCCGGCCCTGCTGCTCATCATGGGCCTCGGCGCCCAGATGATCTCGTGGCCCGACGAGCTGTGCGAGAGCCTGGTCGACCGCGGCTTCTACGTGATCCGGTTCGACAACCGCGATGTCGGCCTGTCCACCAAGATCGCGGTCGAGGGCGAGCTCGACATCGCCGCGGCCGTCACCGCCGCCATCGGTGGCGACAGCCCGAACGCTCCGTACCTCTTGGCCGACATGGCCGCCGATGCGCTCGGCCTGCTCGACGCGCTCGGCATCGAACGGGCGCACGTGGTGGGGGCTTCGATGGGCGGCATGATCGCCCAGAGCGTGGCGCTGGCCGCGCCCGAGCGGGTGATCACCCTCACCTCCATCATGTCGACCACCGGCGATCCCGACGTCGGCCAGCCGTCGCCCGAGGTGCTGCCGCTGCTCATGGCCCCGCCCGTGACCGAGCGGGAGGCGTACATCGCCAACGCGGTCGAGGGAAGCCGGGCCATCGGCAGTCCCGAGCACTTCGACGAGGTGCGTGCCGCCGACCTGGCCGGGCGCGGCTTCGACCGTTGCTTCTACCCGCGCGGCGTGGGCAACCAGCTGATCGCCATCCTCTCGTCGCCGAGCCGCTCGGACGGTCTGCGCCACTTCGACCGCCCGACGCTCGTGATCCACGGCACCGAGGATCCGCTCGTCAACCCCTCGGGCGGCGAGCGCACCGCCGCGGTCGTCCCCAACGCCGAGCTGCTGCTGCTCGACGGGATGGGCCACGATCTGCCGCAGTACTACTGGCCGCAGGTGATCGAGGCCATCACGGCCCTGGCCGCCCGCTCGGCCACCGCCGCCTGATCGCCGTGGGACCCCTCGACGGCATCAAGATCCTCGAGATCGCGGGCATCGGCCCTGGCCCCTTCGCGGCCATGCTGCTGTCCGACATGGGCGCCGACGTCGTCCGCGTCGACCGGGCCGGATCGGTCATGGGCGGCGACCCGGCCGCCCCGCCGGCCGACGTCTTGAACCGCGGCCGGCGCTCGATCGGCATCGACCTCAAGAACCCCGACGGAGTCGAGGCGCTGCTCTCGCTCGTCGAGTCGGCCGACGCGCTGATCGAGGGCTTCCGCCCCGGCGTGGCCGAGCGGCTGGGTTTCGGCCCCGACGTGTGCCTGGCCCGCAACCCTCGCCTCGTGTTCGGCCGCATGACGGGCTGGGGCCAGGACGGGCCCGTACGCCCAGGCCGCCGGCCACGACATCAACTACATCGCGCTGGCCGGCGCGCTCGACTCGATCGGGCGGGCGGGCGAGCGTCCGATCCCGCCGCTCAACCTGGTCGGCGACTTCGGCGGCGGCGGCATGTTGCTCGCCTTCGGCGTGGTGTGCGCGCTGGTCGAGCGGGCGTCGTCGGGCCAGGGCCAGGTCGTCGACGCGGCGATGGTCGACGGGTCGGCCGTGCTGATGACGATGTTCCACGCGTTCCGCGCCATGGGCATCTGGGGCGACGAGCGCGGCACCAACCTGCTCGACACCGGCGCCCACTTCTACGACGTGTACGAGACCAAGGACGGCAAGTTCGTCTCGATCGGCTCGATCGAGCCGCAGTTCTACGCGGAGCTGCTCGCGCTCACCGGACTGGCGGACGACGACTCGCTGCCCGCGCCAGCACGATCGCAGCCAGTGGCCGGCCATGAAGGACCGGTTCGTCGACCTGTTCAAGACCAAGACCCGCGACGAGTGGTGCGAGATCATGGAGCTGCTCCGACGTCTGCTTCGCCCCGGTGCTGTCGATGACCGAGGCGCCCGAGCATCCGCACAACCAGGCCCGCGGCACCTTCGTCGAGCGCAACGGCGTCGTGCAGCCGTCGCCGGCGCCGCGGTTCGGTCGCACGCCCGGCGAGATCCAGCGGCCTCCGTCGCACGCCGGGCCAGCACACCGACGAGGTGCTGGCCGAGTGGGGCGTCGACGCCGGCCACGCATCGCCAAGCTCCGCGAGACCGGCGCCGTCGCGTGACCGCGGGTGAGCGTGGCGGAGCGAGCGGAGCCGCGGTGCGGTGAACGTCGGATGGCGAAGCCGTCCGGAGGGAGGCTCGCCCGACCGAAGGACACAGTAGGTCGCTAGCCTTCGACAGATGGCAACGCTCGTCTGCTTCCACGCCCATCCCGACGACGAATCCATCGCCACAGCCGGCACGATGGCCAAGGCGGCGGCCGCCGGGCACCGGGTCGTGCTGGTCACCGCCACGCGCGGCGAGCTGGGCGAGCCCGTCGAGGGCGTGCTCGACCGAGGGTGAGGAGCTCTGGCAGCGACGCCTGGTCGAGCTGCAGCGCTCGGCCGACGTGCTCGGGGTCGAGCGGGTCGAGGTCCTCGGCTACCGCGACTCGGGGATGATGGGCGAGCCGACCAACGACGACCCTGCGTGCTTCTGGCAGGCCGACGTCGACGTGGCCGCCGAGCGACTGGCCGCCATCCTCGCGCGAGGTCGACTGCGACGTGCTCACCATCTACGACGACCACGGCAACTACGGCCATCCCGATCACATCCAGGTGCATCGGGTCGGCAAGCGCGCCGGCGAGCTGGCCGGCACGCCTCGCGTGCTCGAGGCGACGATGAACCGCGATGCCATCCTGCGCGGGATCCGCGAGCGGTCCGACGAGTTCGCCGCCCTCGAGGCCGAGGGCAAGGGCCCCGGGATCGACGAGAACACCGACATGGGGTCGCCCGAGGGGATCATCACCCACGCCATCGACGTGTCGGCCTACGTCGACACCAAGCGGCGCTCGATGCAGTGCCACGAGAGCCAGATCGCGCCCGAGGACTTCTTCCTGGCCATGCCGATCGAGGGGTTCGCGGCGGCCTTCGGCACCGAGTGGTTCATCGACGAGCACAACGGCCGGGTGCCGGGCCCTCCCTTCGCCGACGACGTCTTCAGCGACGCCACCGCGGCCGCACCGGTGGGCGACGCCGGGTGATCGGGCGCTGATGGCGGTCGTCCGGCTGGTCCGTCACGGCCACGCCGCCGCCGGGTTCAGCGCCGATCACGATCCCGGCCTCGACGATCTCGGTCGGGCCCAGGCCGACGCCATGGCCGCCGCGCTGGCGCCGCTCGGCCCTCTGCCGATCGTGGTCAGCCCCCTGCGCCGGACCCGCGAGACGGCCGAGGCCCTCGAGCGGCTCTGGGCGACGACCGCGGTGGTCGACGATCGGGTGGCCGAGATCCCGTCGCCGACCGATGACCTGCAGGCGCGCGGCACCTGGCTGCGCGGCGCGATGGCCGGCACGTGGGCCGACCTCGGGCCGGCCTGCGAGGCCTGGCGTGACGAGTTGGTCGACCGGGTCCGTGCCTTCACGGTCGACACCGTGGTGGTCACCCACTTCATCGCCATCAACGCGGTGGTGGGGCAGGTCCGCGGCGACGACCGGGTGATGAGCGCCGCGATCGACAACTGCTCGGTCACCACGCTCGAGTCCGGGCCGACGGGGCTCGCCCTGGTCGAGATCGGCGCCACGGCCGTGACCGAGGTGCGCTGATGGCTCCGGGGATGGCTCCCGGGACTGACTCGTCCAGCAACGCGCCGGGTCGTGGACCCACACGGCTCCGGCCCAGCAGATCGTCTTCGGCGACGGCGCCCTGCATCAGCTGGGCGAGCTGCTCCGGGCGGTGGGCGCCCGACGCGTGATGCTCGTCACCACGGCGGGTCGGGCCGCCTCCGACGAGGGCGGCCAGGTCGTCCGGGCCCTCGGTCGCTCGCTCGGGTCGACCTTCGACGAGGTCGCCTCCCACGTCCCGACCACGAGCGTGCAGGCCGCGGTCCGCCAAGCTCGCCGCGACGGCGTCGACGGCGTCGTCTCGTTCGGCGGGGGCTCCTGCGCGGACACCGCCAAGGCCGTGTGCTTCTTCACCGAGCAGGAGCAGGGCACCCCGGGATCGAGCTTCGCCGATCGTCCGGTGCTGCCCCACGTGGCCATCGCCACGACCTACTCGGGTGCCGAGCTCACCGGCTTCTTCGGCATGACCGACCTGACCACGCGCCAGAAGGGCGGCGCCGGGGGCCCCACCATCGCCCCGATCGCCGCCCTCTACGACCCGAGCCTCACCCTGTCGATGCCGGCCCGGGTCAGCGCCGAGACGGGCATGAACGCGCTGGCCCACTGCGTCGAGACCGCCTGGTCGCCGTTCCGCACCCCCGAAGCCGAGGCCGTCGCGCTCGCCGGCGCGGCCCGCGTCTTCGACGCCCTGCCGCGCGTCGTGGCCGCGCCGTCCGATCGCACGGCCCGCGCCGACATGCTGGCCGCGTCGATCCTGGCCGGGCGGAGCCTGCAGAACGCGTCGATGGGCGTCCACCACGGCCTGGCCCAGCTCGTGGGCGGACGCACCGGCATGGCCCACGGCCTGGCCAACGCCATCATCCTCAGCCACGCCATCGACTTCAACGCGCCGGCGGTGCCGGCCGAGGTGCGACGCATCGGCGAGGCGATCGGCGCGCCCGACGACCCCGCCGGCGCCGTGCGGGCGCTCGTCGCCCAGCTCGGGCTGCCCACCACGCTCACCGAGGGCGGTGCCACCGACGACGACCTCGACGCCGTGGCCCGGCTTTCCCAGTCCAACCAGAGCGTCCGGGCCAACCCCCGCCCCGTGTCCGAGGAGGACGCCCGAGCCGTGCTCGAGGCGGCCAGCTGAGCTCCTCGGCGTCGTCGGGCCCGTCCCGCCTGGTCCGCACGGAATAATTTCGCTCTCAACTATCGTTGACGAGGCTGATCTGATCCACCCCAGCACCCGGAGGTGCGCCATGCCCGCCGTGACCGTCGACAACGTCCTCACCCTCCCCGCCGTCGAGGTCGCCGTCGACGCCGTGCCGCGACCGGTCGTGTCGATCACGACCGCGCCGACGGGCTTCGAAGGCGAGGGGTTCCCCGTCCGCCGGGCCTTCGCCGGCGTCGACCTGGCCGCCCTCGACCCCTTCGTCCACATGGACCAGATGGGCGAGGTCGAATACGCCCCCGGCGAGCCCAAGGGAACCTCCTGGCATCCTCACCGGGGGTTCGAGACCGTCACCTACATCATCGACGGCACCTTCCAGCACCGTGACTCGGCCGGCGGCGGTGGCCTCATCACCAACGGCGACACCCAGTGGATGACCGCCGGTGGAGGCATCCTGCACATCGAGCGACCGCCCGAAGAGATGGTCGCCGCCGGCGGGCTCTTCCACGGCATCCAGCTGTGGGTCAACCTGCCGGCCGCCCAGAAGTGGGTCGAGCCGCGCTATCAGGACATCCGCGCCGGCGAGGTCACCCTGCTGCGCTCGCCCGACGGCGGCGCCCTGGTCCGGGTCATCGCCGGCGACATCGCCGGCCACTCGGGGCCCGGCGACACCTACACGCCGATCGCGCTGACCCACGTCACCGTCAGTCCCGGCGCCCGCTTCGAGCTGCCGTGGCCGGCGGACTTCAACGCCCTCGTCTACGTGCTGGCCGGGCACGGCACCGTCGGGCCCGCCGACGCGCCGATCCGGTCGGGACAGCTGGCTGTGTTCGGTGCCGGCGACAGCCTCGTGATCACCGCGGACGAGACGCAGGACGGCAACGCCCCGCAGCTCGAGGTCCTCGTGCTCGGAGGTCGCCCCATCGGCGAGCCCGTCGCCGCCTACGGCCCGTTCGTGATGAACAACAAGGCCGAGCTGCAGCAGGCGTTCGACGACTTCCAGGCCGGCCGCATGGGCGTCATCCCCGCCCAGCGCTGACCCGGCCCTACCGGGCGCGGGCGGGCAGGGTTACCCTCGGGGCATGACCACCAACGACGATCTCCCCCTGCCGGGGTTCGGCGACGACCGCCCGCGTTGGCGGGGCGTCAACCACCTCGCCATGGTCACCCCCGACATGGACGCCACCGTCCGCTTCTACCACGGCGTCCTCGGCATGCGCGTCGTGGCCACCTTGTCGGCCGGACCGATGCGGCACTACTTCTTCGAGATCGGCGCGCAGAACACGATCGCGTTCTTCGAGTGGGACGACTCGCGACGTCGACACCGAGTCGATCGCCAAGCCGGCCGGCATCCCGCCGACCTTCCCGGCCCAGTTCGACCACCTGTCGTTCAACCTGCCCGACGAGCAGGCGCTGGTCGACCTGCAGGCCCGGTTGCGCTCCCACGACGTCGAGGTCACCGAGCTGGTCGACCACGGGTTCCTGCGCTCGATCTACTTCACCGATCCCAACGGCATCGCCCTCGAGGCCAGCTGGTGGGTCATCGACCCGACCGGCCGTGCCGCCGTCCTACGACGGCAGCGACGGCTTGTTCACCGACGCCGATCCGGTGCCGGCGGTGCGCGAGCTGGCCGTGGCGGGCGAGCTGGCGTGGACCCCGACCACCGTGCTGGTCGACGCCGGGGCCGACCCGGCCTGAGCCGGGCCGACCTCGACGACGATCGAGCGTCGGGACGTCGCGCGCGGGACCGCTAGGCGATGACGCGCTTCTTGAAGCCGGCGATGCCCCGCCAGGTCAGCACCACCATGAAGCCGATCATCACCGGGTAGATGGCGAAGCAGCGATCATGTGCGGCTGCGTCGGTCAGCGCGGCCCGGAAGCCTTCGCTGATGTACACGAGCGGGTTGGCCAGCGACACCACCTTGAGCCACGGGATGGCGCTCAGCTTCGACCACGGGTAGTAGATGCAGCCCAGGAAGGTGATCGGGATGACGATCACGCCGAACAGCATCGGCACCGTGCGCGGGATCGAAGATGGTGCCGAAGGTCAGGCCCAGCGTCGACGCCATCAGGCAGGCCAGCGGCATGATGGTCAACAGGATCCACCAGTGGATGTGCAGGTGGACCGCCGTGGCCGGCACGATCGCGGCGATGGGGAAGACCAGCAGACCGGCGATCATGCACTGGATGGCGCCGGCCACGATCTTCTCGAGGGCCACCAGCTCGACCGGCAGGGGAGCCAGCACGCGGTCCTCGATCTCGCGGGTGTAGCCGAACTCCTGCACCAGGGGCAGGGCCACGGCCTGGATGCCCTGGAACAGGATGACCGAACCGATCACACCGGCGATCAGCGACGCCGAGTAGGCCGCGGCCTGCACGGCGGCGGTCGCGTGGTACGCCGCCAGCTTGGCCGGCGGCATCAGCTGGAGGATGGCGGGCGGAAGCGAGCTCGAGCCGATGCCCAGCCCGACCTTGGGCAGGACGTAGGTGAACACGAAGACCAGCAGGAACGGCTGGATCAGCGTGCGGGGCAGGAACTCCTTGAGGTTGTGGGCCAGCACGTAGGCGTCACGGGTCAGCAGCGCCTTGAACGCCGACCAGCCGCTGGCATGGGTGAGGGGCTCGGCGGGCGCACCGGCCTCGGGGGCGGGGACATCGAGGGTGGTCATTCGCGCAGATCCTTCCCGGTGAGCTTGATGAAGACGGTCTCGAGGGTGGGCTCGGTGGCGGACAGGTCGGTGACCACGTAGCCGTGCTTCTCGGCCAGCTGGACCACCTCGGGCAGCACGCCCTTGGCCCCCTTGACGCCGAGGCTGATCTTGCCGTCGACGACGTGGGCCTCGGTGGCCCCGTCGACCTCGGCCAGCAGCATGGCGGCCACCGGCTCGGGATCGCCCGCCACGGTGACGACCACCGACGTGTCGATGCCCATCGAGTCCTTGAGCTCCCGGGGTGTTCCGAGGGCGAGCATCTTGCCGTGGTCGACGATGGCCAGCCGGTTGCAGAGCTCGTCGGCCTCTTCCATGTAGTGGGTGGTCAACAGGATGGTCTGGCCGTCGCCGTGCAGCTCGCCGAGGATCTCCCACAGGGCGATGCGGCTCTGCGGATCGAGGCCGGCGGTGGGCTCGTCGAGGAACAGGATCGACGGGTTGTGCATCACCGACCGGGCCACCATGAGCCGCTGGGCCATGCCGCCCGACAGCGCCAGCACCGGGGCCTTGGCCCGCTCGCTCAGGCGGAACTGCTCGAGCAGCTGGTCGGACTTGGCCTTGGCGTCCTTGGCTGACATCCCGAAGAAACGGCCGTGGAAGTAGAGGTTGTTCCACACGCTGAGCGAGCGGTCGAGGGTGTTGGTCTGGGCCACCACACCGATGAGGCGCTTGGTCAGCGCCGGGTGGGCCACGACGTCGACGCCGCCCACGTACGCCGTGCCGCTGGTGGGGATCACGCGGGTGGTGAGCATGCCGGCGGTGGTCGTCTTGCCGGCGCCGTTGGGGCCGAGCAGGCCGAAGATCTCGCCGCGGTACACGGTGAGGTCGAGGCCGTCGACCGCCCGGATGTCGCCGGGGTAGACCTTGGTGAGCTGCTCGGTGCGGATCACCTCGTTGGCCTCGGGCGGCGGCAGAGCGGGTGCGGGGGCACCAGAGGTCTGGGTGGGACTGGTCATGCAACATCCGTTTCGTCGTCGGGCAGGTCGGTCGGGTGCAGCGGGATGGTGGTTCGGGGGGCGGCGGCGGCGTAGTCACCGAGGCGGTGCAGCAGGGCGCGGAGGGTCCGCTCCTCCTCATCGCTCATCAGGGCCTTGACCTCACGATCGAAGTCCGTCGCGACGTGGGCCAGCTCGCGGTGGCGTCGACGACCGGCCGGGGTGATGTCGACGCGCGTGACGCGACGGTCGTGCTCGTCGCGGCGCCGCACGACGAGGCCGTCGCGCTCGAGCCGATCGAGGTGGCGGACGAGGGTGGCGCCGCCGATGCCCATCCGGGCGGCCAGCTCGCGCTGGCTCAGGCTCTCGTCGTGGTCGATGGCCTGGGACAGCACGATCCACGTCGGCAGGCTGCCCCCGTGGGCGCTGAGGCGCGCATCGAACCACTCGCGGACCGACTTGGCCGAGAGCGCCAGCAGGCGCCCGACCGAGTCCCTCGACGCCGGCGGGTCCTCCGGCATTTCCGATCGTTGACGAACCATTGCCGGGAAAGCTATTCGTGTACGAACGAAACGGCAACCGAGAGATGTCAACCACGGGGCCACGGTGCGCGGGCGGTCAGGGGCGGTGTGCTCAGATGAGCGGATGCCGAGCCCCGCGTCGCCGACCCAGGCCGGCTCTGGCGGGGCCGCTGGGGACGCGGGGACCGCCGCGCCCACGCCGGCCCCGGCCAGCAGGCTGCGCCGTCACGGCATGGCTCGTCGGTGGCGTTCCCTCGTGTTCGCGGCCCCGGGCGACGGATCGGTCCGGCGCCGCCCCTCCGACGTGGTCCGGCTGGTCACGGCCGTCGTGCTGCTGGGGCTCCTGCTCGCGGCCATCCGAGCCGATCTCGCGGTCGCCGCCAACCTGGTGGACGACGTGGTGCCGCCGCCCGAGGGCCTGCACTGGATCCTCACCGCGCTGTGGTTCATCGGCTCGATCGGCGCCATCGCCGCCTTGGCGGTCCTGGCCCTGCTGTCGCGACGGGTGCGCATGGCCGTCGAGACGGCGCTGGCCGGGTTCGGGGCCTGGGCCGTGTGCGGGCTGCTCGGCGCGCTGGCCGGCACCACCGGCGGCTATCCCGCCGGCGCGGCGCCGGCCTCGGTCGACACGTCGTTCCCCCTGGCGCGCCTGGCGGCCGCCGTGGCCGTCGCCTCGATCGCCCTGCCGTACCTCAGCCGCCCGGTCCGTCGCGTCTTCTGGGTGCTGATCGCCGCCGCCGCGGTCTCGTCGGTGTGGCGCGGTTCGGGGCTGCCGATCGACGTGCTGGCCAGCATCGTCGTGGGCTGGGGCGTGGCCGCGGTCGTGCACCTGGCCTTGGGCTCACCGGCCGGCGTTCCGAGCGCGGCCGACGTGTCCGACGCCGTGGCCGATCTCGGTGTCGACGTCGTCGACGTCGCGCCGGCCCCGGACCGTGAGTGGGGGGTGGCCCGCTTCGAGGCCGCCGACCCGGCGGGCGATCGTCTCGAGATCTCGATCTACGGGCGCGACGCGTCCGACGCGCAGGTGCTGGCCAAGCTCTGGCGGTTCCTCTGGTACCGCGACTCGGGGCCGACCCTTGCCCTCACGCGGTTGCAGCAGGTCGAGCACGAGGCCTACCTGACCCTGCTGGCCGGCCAGACGGGCGTGCCCACACCCGACGTGGTCGTCGTGGGCACGAGCGACGAGACCAGCGAGGCGGTGCTCGTGACGAGACCGCCCTCGGGCCGTCCGCTGGCCGACCTCGAGGCCGACGACGTCGACGACGCCACGCTCGACGCCGTGTTCGGTGCGCTGGCCGGCCTGCGCTCGGCGGGCATCGCCCACGGCGCCATCAGCGGGCGCACGATCCTCGTCGGCGACGACGGGTCGGCTGGCCTGCGTGATCTGCGCCGGGCATCGTCGGGCGCCCCCGACGACCGGCTCGAGCGCGACCTGGCCGCCGCGATCGTGGCCGTTGCCCTGGTGGTCGGCCCCGATCGAGCCGTCGCCGCGGCCATGCGGTCGGCCGGACCCGAGCGGATGGAGGCGATCATCGCCCGGCTGCAGCGGGCCGCCTTCGACAAGGTGCTGCGCGAGCAGCTGCGCGGCCACAAGGAGCTGCTCGGCCAGCTGCGCGAGGCGGGCGCGAAGGCTGCCGGGGTCGACCCACCGCAGCTGGCCGAGGCCCGCCGCGTGTCGACCAGCTCGTGGCTGATGGGGCTCGGCGCGGTGGTCGGCCTGGTGCTGATCGTGCAGGAGTTCTCGGGCATCGACGACCTGGGCGCCACCCTCAAGACCGCCGACTGGTGGTGGGTCGGGGTCGCGTTCGTGCTGGCCCAGCTCACCAACGTCGCCCAGGCCGTGTCGGTGCTCGGCTCGGTGTCGACCCCGCTCCCGTTCGGCCCCACGATCGGCCTCGAGCTGGCCAACGCGTTCACCGGCCTGGTCGCCGGCACGGTCGGGACCACCGCCACGATCATCCGATACTTCCAGCGCCGGGGGCTGGCCGTCTCGGTGGCGGTCAGCTCGGGCGTGCTCTGCAGCCTGGCCAACATGGCGGTGCAAGCCACCCTGTTCATCGTGGCCTTCCTGATCACGCGGACGTCCTTCACCTACGACCAGACCTCGGGCAGCGGCAGCAGCTCGTCGGGATCGAACGAGACGTGGTTGCTGGTGCTGCTGGTGGTGGGACTCGCCGCCGTCGGCGCGGTGACCGCCATCCCGCGGTTCCGCCACCGCGCCATCGACAAGTTGAAACCGCAGGTCGCGGCGGCGAGGACCAACCTGCACGAGCTGGCCGAGCAGCCGTCCAAGCTGGTGCGCCTCTTCGGGGGCGCCGTCGTGTCACAGGTCCTGTTCGCCCTGGTGCTGGGCGCCTCGCTGCACGCCTACGGGGCCTCGGCCAGCCTCGGTGAGCTGATCGTGATCAACACGCTCGCCTCGCTGCTCGGGGGCATCGCCCCGGTCCCGGGCGGCATGGGCGTGATCGAGGCCGGGCTCATCGCCGGCTTCACCGCCATCGGCATCCCCAACACGATCGCCGTCGCCGCCACCCTCACCGCCCGGCTGATGACGTGCTACCTGCCGCCGATCTGGGGCTATCCCACCCTCGTCTGGATGCGTCGCCGCGAGTACCTCTAGCGTGGCCTCCCGGGCACCGACTGGCGCGCCGCCGTCGGTCCGGCCACGATCGGTCCATGTCCGTGATCAAGATCAATGCCATCACCGTGCCCGACGACTCGGGCGACGAGCTGGCCCATCGCTTCGCGTCCCGCGCAGGCGCGGTCGACGACCAGGACGGGTTCGAGGGCTTCGAGCTGCTCAAGCCGAGCGACGACCGCACCACCTGGCTGGTGGTCACGCGCTGGCGCGACGAGGCGGCCTTCGACGCGTGGGTCAACTCGCCCGCGTTCGGCCACGGGCACCGCTCCGAGACCTCGACGGCCGACGGCGGGGCGGCCAAGCCGCCTGTCGCCGTGCACAGCGAGCTGTGGTCCTATGAGGTCGTGCTGGGGTCGGGCGGCTAGGCTGGCCGACGCCAGGCCCGCCCCTCCGGGGCAGTCCCATCACCTCAGCTGTCGCCCCGATCCGTCGTGACGGCCGCAAAAGGAGCAAGGCATGAAGCGTCACATGCCCGTGACCGAGCTCGCTCGCGACGAGCGCTTCCAGCGGATGCGCATCGAAGACGTGGTCTTCGATCCCCGCAATGCCGTGCAGGCGGCCGACGACAAGGGCCAGGGCTTCCGGCCCGAGAACTACGAGGCACCCGACGCCGCCCGTGCGCTCATGCACGGCATCTTCGTGGGTGAGATCCAGGCGCTCGAAGGCGCCGGGCGCACCTGCTGGGACTTCCCGGTCGGCACCGGCGGCGACGCCGTGCCCTTCGAGCTCAAGCTCGACATGGCCCGCCAGTGCTGGGACGAGGCCCGCCACGTCGAGATCTCGGTCAAGCTCACCGAGCACATGGGCTCGCGAGATCGGCGAGTTCGCCGAGCAGACCCTGCTGTTCGAAGCGGCCTGCAACAGCGACGCCATCCTGCGCCTGGCCGGCGTGAACCGCGCCCTCGAGGGGCTGGCCATCGACGTGTTCAACACCATGCGCGAGTTCGGCGGGGCCGTCTCCGACCCGGTCCTCTACTTCTGCGAGGACTGGATGCTGGCCGACGAGGTCACCCACGTGAAGATGGGCTCCGACTGGCTGCGGCGCGTCACCGCCGACGATCCCGAGCGTCGCCAGGCGGCCCTCGACTTCCAGCGCACCGTCGACAAGCTGTTCAGCTTCGGCGGGTTCCGCGGCGAAGAGGACGAGAACCCGATCCACCTGGCCCGCAAGTTCCGGGCCCTGGCCGGGTTCAACGAGGAAGAGATCACCGATCTGGTCGATGCCGCCGCCGAGGCCTATGCCGAGGCGCAGGCCCAGTGGGCCAGCGCGCAGCCCGCCTGATCCTCTTCCCGACTCCACTGACGCCCCGAGCCTCCGACTGACCCCCTGACGGTGCTGCTCGAGATCCATCGTTCGTTCGCGTGGTTCGTCATCATCGGCAACGGTGCTGGCCGGCCTGTGGTCGCTCGGCGCCAACTGGTGGCTGTGGCTGCGCGGCCGGGCGCTGTGGTGGTTCACGATCATCGTCGAGATCGCCATCTTCGTGCAGGTGGCGATGGGCGTCGCCATGGTGGCCGGCCAGAAGCTGCAAGGCGCCGCAGTTCCACATGTTCTACGGCTTCGTGGCCATCATCAGCGTGGGGCTGATCTACAGCTACCGCGCCCAGATGGAGAAGTACCGGTACCTGCTCTACGGCGGCGGCGGGCTTTTCCTCATGGGGCTCGGCATCCGCGCCGTGCTCGCGGGCGTGAAGTGACCTCGAGGTTGACCACCGTGCAGGTCACGGTGTGGGTCAGCCCGTCGATCATCTGCACGTTGCGCACCACCATCCGCCCGAGCTCGTCCATCGTGGCCGCCTCGATCCGCACGATCACGTCGTAGGGACCGGTCACGTCGTCGGCCGCCAGCACGCCGTCGATCTTGCGAACGGCCGAGGCCACGTGCTCGGCCTTGCCGACCTCGGTCTGGATGAGGATGTAGGCGCTCACGGACATGGTCGCTCCTCAGCTCAGTCGGACAGGCGCTTCTCGAGCTTGTTGAGCTCGTCCCGCAGCTCGGCGGGCAGGTGCTCGCCGATGAACTCGAAGTGGGCCTCGATCTGAGGGATCTCGCTGCGCCAGGCCTCGGCGTCGACCGACAGGATCCGGCCCATCGTGGCGTCGTCGAGGTCGAGGCCGGTGCGGTCGATGGCGTCGATGCCGGGTACCCGGCCGATCGGCGTCTCGACCGTCGCACCGCTCCCGTTGACCCGCTCGACGACCCACTTGAGCACGCGGCTGTTCTCGCCGTAGCCCGGCCACAGGAAGTGGCCGTCGTCGTCCTTGCGGAACCAGTTGACCCAGAACAGCTTGGGCAGGTTGTCGGCGTTGCCGTCGCGGGCGACCGCGGTGCGGCCGATGTCGAGCCAGTGGTCGAAGTAGTCGCCCATGTTGTAGCCACAGAACGGGAGCATGGCGAAGGGGTCGAAGCGCAGTTCGCCGACGGTGCCGGCGGCCGCCGCGGTCTTCTCGGACGACATGATCGAGCCGAGGAACACGCCGTGGGCCCAGTCGATCGACTCGGTGACCAGCGGCACGTTGGTGGCCCGTCGCCCGCCGAAGAGGATGGCCGAGATCGGCACGCCCTCGGGGTCCTGCCACTCGTCCGCGATCGACGGGCACTGCGAGGCGGGCGTGGTGAAGCGGGCGTTCGGATGGGCGGCCGGCGTGCCGCTCTCGGGCGTCCAGTCCTGGCCCTTCCAGTCGATCAGGTGGGCCGGCGGCTCCGCGGTCATCTCCTCCCACCAGATGTCGCCGTCGTCGGTGCGGGCGCAGTTGGTGAAGATCGAGTTGCCGTAGACGGTGGCCATGGCGTTGTGGTTGGTCTTGTCGGAGGTGCCCGGCGCCACGCCGAAGAACCCGGCTTCGGGGTTGATGGCCCGCAGCCGCCCGTCGGCGCCGAACTTCATCCAGGCGATGTCGTCGCCCACGGTCTCGACCGTCCAGCCCGGCAGGGTGGGGATCAGCATGGCCATGTTGGTCTTGCCGCACGCGGAGGGGAAGGCCGCGGCCACATACGTCTTCTCGCCGCCCGGAGGGGTGACGCCGAGGATGAGCATGTGCTCGGCCATCCAGCCGTCGTCGCGGGCCATGGTCGACGCGATGCGCAGCGCGAAGCACTTCTTGCCGAGCAGGGCGTTGCCGCCGTAGCCCGAGCCGTAGGACCAGATCTCGCGGGTCTCGGGGAAGTGCACGATGTACTTGTTCTCGGCGTCACACGGCCAGGCCACGTCGGCCTCGCCCTCGGCCAGCGGGTGGCCGACCGAGTGCACGCACGGCACGAAGTCGCCGTCGGCGCCGAGCACGTCGAGCGCGCCCTGGCCCATGCGCGGTCATGATCCGCATGTTGACCGCGACGTAGGCCGAGTCGCTCAGCTGCACGCCGATGTGGGCGATGGGCGAGCCGAGCGGGCCCATGCTGAAGGGCACCACGTACATCGTGCGGCCGCGCATGGCGCCGGTGAAGAGCTCGGTGAGCTCGGCCTTCATCTCGGCCGGCGGCCGCCAGTTGTTGGTCGGGCCGGCGTCGCGCTCGCTGCTGGCTGCAGATGAAGGTGCGGTCCTCGACACGGGCGACGTCGCCGGGATCGGACAGTGCGAGATAGCTGTTGGGGCGCTTGGCGTCGCTCAGACGCTCGAAGGTGCCGCCGGCGACGAGCTCGCCGCACAACCGGTCGTACTCGTCCGCCGAGCCGTCGCACCAGTGGATCGATGCCGGCTGGAGGATCTCGGCCCAGTGGTCGACCCAGGCGATCAGCTCGTGATTGCTGGTCTGTGCACCCATCGGACCTCCGTGGCCGTTGGCTGATGTGGGGGGCAACGCCGTGTCAACACCGCGTGAACGGTGCGTCAACGAGCCTACTTACCCCGTCGGGGGGGTCGTCCATTCGCCCCCCTGGGGCCGCCTGAGCCGTACCCGGTGCCCGCAGATCGCCCACCCGGGGCTGATCAGCCCTGGGGGTGCTGGTCGCTGCCCGGATTCTCGGCCGGGAAGCCGGGGGTGCCCATGTCGACCTCGGAACCGAGCCGCAGGCGGGTGGCCAGCCGGGCGTCGGACAGGTCGAACACGACCCGCTGGCCCTGGCGCAGCAGCCGGAAGACCGAGCCCTCGAGGGCGTCGGCGGCCAGGTCGTACTCGCCGAGATCGGTGTCGCAGACGACGACGCCCATGCGGGAGGCCGGGTCGTAGGACTTGATCACGCCTTGCACGGGGTCGGTGCGTCTCGCCCTAGTGGGCGGCCTTGGTGATCTTGCCGGCCTTGATGCACGAGGTGCACACGTTGACCCGCTTCGTCGTCCCGTCGACCACCGCCCGAACCCGCTGGATGTTGGGGTTCCAACGCCGCTTGGTGCGCCGGTGGGAGTGGCTCACCGCCATACCGAACGACGGGTGCTTGCCACACACATCGCAGACCGCTGCCATGACGGGATACCTCGGGAGTTCGTTCGGGAGTCGAAAGGGAACAGCCCGGAGAGGATAGCGGGCACCGGTGGCCACTCACAATCGCACTACGATCGCAGGCCGTGCCGACCCTCGAGGCCCTCACGGCCGACGACCTCCGTGCCGTGGTGCAGGCCTACGCGGTCGCCCTGGCCGCTCACCGCGAGGCCATCAACCGCCTCAACGTGTACCCCGTGCCCGACGGCGACACCGGTACCAACATGGCGCTGACCCTCGAATCGGTGGTGGCCGAGATGGCCACCGCCGGTGGTGACATGGCCGCGACGTGCACGGCGATCAGCCACGGCTCGCTCATGGGAGCCCGGGGGAACTCGGGGGTCATCCTCTCGCAGATCCTCCGAGGGGTCACCGACCGCCTCCGCCAGTCCGACTCCGCCGACGGTGCGTCCATGGCCGCCGCCCTGGTCGCCGCCAGCGACGCGGCCTACAGCGCGGTGATGCGTCCGGTCGAGGGCACCATCCTCACGGTGGTGCGCGAGGCGTCGACGGGTGCCGCCGCCGCCGCCGAGCGGGGTGACCCGCTGGTGGGCGTGCTCGACGGCGCTCGCACCGCCGGGGCCGACGCGCTGGCCCGCACGCCCGAGCTGCTGCCCGTGCTGGCCGAGGCGGGCGTGGTCGACGCCGGCGGGGCGGGCCTGCTCCTGTTCATCGATGCGGCCCTCGCGGTGGTCGACGGCCGTCCGGTGCCCGAGCCCGAGGTCGGTCGGGGCGAGCTCGACGGCGACCTGGCGGCCGCGATGATGGCGGCCCACGCCGCGGCCGGCGACGCCCACGGCACAGGGGGCGTGGCCGACCTGCGCTACGAGGTCATGTACTTCCTCGAGGCGCCCGACGAGACGATCGCCGCCTTCAAGGACGTGTGGGCCGGGATCGGCGACTCGATCGTCGTCGTGGGCGGCGACGGGTTGTGGAACTGCCACATCCACACCGACGACATCGGCGCGGCCGTCGAGGCGGCCATCGACTGCGGGCGTCCGCGCGACATCCGGGTCACCGACCTGCTCGACCAGGTCGAAGAGGAGCGCTGGGTCCGTGAGGCCGTTCCCGACGAGCACGCCACCGAGCTCAACGTCCCCGTCGAGACCGCCGTCGTGGCCGTGGCCACCGGCGACGGCATCCGGCGGATCTTCCACTCGCTCGGGGTGCAGCGCATCGTCACAGGCGGCCAGACCATGAACCCCTCGACCGCGCAGCTCCTCGAGGCGGTGGTGTCGGCGCCGGCCGATCAGGTGGTGATCCTCCCGAACAACAAGAACATCATCGCGGTGGCCGAGCAGGTCGACGGCCAGACCGACAAGACGGTGCTGGTGGTGCCCACCCGCGGCGTGGCCGAGGGCTTCGCCTCGCTGCTGGCCTACGACCCCGAGGCCGGCGGGATCGACAACGCCAAAGCCATGTCCGAGGCCGCGACGGCGGTGGTGGCCGGCGAGGTCACGCGGGCGGTGCGCGACTCGACCTGCGACCTCGGCGCCATCCACGAGGGCGACTTCCTGGGCATCTCCCGCGACACCATCCGGGCCATGGGCAGCGGGCTCGATCTCGTCTGCACCCAGCTGCTCGACGTCCTCGTCACCGACGAGCACGAGATCGTCACGGTGATCGAGGGCGAGGGATCGTCGCCGGCCGCCACCCGTCACCTCTCGGTCTGGCTCGAGGAGCACCGTCCCGACGTGAGCGTCGAGATCCACCACGGCGGCCAACCGCTCTACCCCTACCTGTTCGGCATCGAGTAGCGGTCGACGCGGGTCGGGCCGCCAGCGGGTAGAACCGAGTCGACATGTCCCGCCGACTCGCCCAGCTCGCAGCCGTCCCCGTGACCGAGCTCAAAGGGGTGGGCGAGGCGCGGGCCAAGTCGCTGGCCAAGCTCGACCTGCACACGGTCCTCGACCTGCTCACCTACTACCCCCGTCGCTACATCGACCGCACCAACGAGCGGCGCATCGACGAGCTCGACCTGGGCGAAGAGGCGATGGTGCTGGTGACGGTGAAGGCGGTGCACGCCCTGCGCACGAGGTCCCGCAAGTCGATGGTCACCGCGGATGTCACCGACGGCACCGGGTTCCTCAAGGTGACGTTCTTCAACCAGCCGTTCCGCGAGCGCCAGCTCAAGGCCGGGAGCGAGGCCGTGCTGTTCGGCAAGGTGGACCTGTATCGGGGTCGTCGCCAGATGACCAACCCGGTCGTCGATCTGGTGGGGGACAAGACGGGGCGGATCGTCCCCGTGTACCCGCAGTCCGAGAAGGCCGGGATCATGAGCTGGGACGTCGACCGGTGGATGGGCGAGGTCCTCGCCCGGGCCGGCGACTTCGCCGATCCGGTGCCGGCCGCCGTGCTCGACCGTTGGGGGCTGATCGACCGGACGCTGGCCTTCCACGACATCCACGACCCCGAGACGATGGCGGCCGCGCTCGAGGCGCGGCGCCGGCTCGTGTTCGACGAGCTGCTGCGCGTCCAGCTCAAGCTCGTGCAGCGCAAGCGCGAGCTCGAGCGGACGACGCCCGGGATCCGCCACGACATCGGTGGCGATCTCGTGCGCCGGTTCCACGGTCGACTCGGGTTCGCCCTGACCGCCGCCCAGCAGCGCGCCATCGCCGAGATCGACCACGATCTGGCCGGGCCCCACCCGATGCACCGTCTGCTGCAGGGCGACGTCGGATCGGGCAAGACGGTGGTGGCCGTGAGCGCGCTGCTCGTGGCGGTCGAGGGCGGCCACCAGGGGGCGTTCATGGCGCCCACCGAGGTGCTGGCCGAGCAGCACCACCTGGGCGTGCGCCAGCTGCTCGACGGCTTCACCGTCGCCGACACCGACGAGTCGAGCCTGTTCTCGGGGGCGGGGCTCGAGCGCGAGCTGCGGGTCGAGCTGCTCACCAACCGCACGCCGGCGGCCGAGCGCCGACGCATCCTGGCCGGGCTGGCCGACGGCCAGGTCGACATCGCCATCGGTACCCACGCACTGATCCAGGACGCCATCGAGTTCCGCTCGCTCGGCGTCGTGGTGATCGACGAGCAGCACCGCTTCGGCGTCGAGCAGCGGGCCGCCCTGCGCGACAAGAGCTCGGGCGAGGCCGTGCCCGACGTGCTCGTCATGACGGCCACGCCCATCCCGCGCACCGCGGCCATGACGGTCTACGGCGACCTCGACGTCTCGGTCCTCGACGAGCTGCCGCCGGGTCGGGTGCCGATCTCGACGGTGTGGGCGCGGGCCGAGGCCGACGAGCCGGACGTGTGGGCCAAGGTGCGCGCGCAGGTGGCCGAGGGGCGCCAGGCGTACGTCGTCTGCCCGCTCATCGACGAGAGCGAGAAGCTCGAGGTGCGGTCGGCCGAGGAGACCTACGAACGCCTCCAGGCCGGCGAGCTGTCGGGGCTCCGGCTCGGGCTGCTGCACGGACGGGTCACGCCGGGCGAGAAGGAGAAGGCGATGGCCCTGTTCCGCTCGGGTGGCCTCGACGTGCTGGTGGCCACGACGGTGATCGAGGTCGGCGTCGACGTCCCCAACGCGACGGTCATGGTCGTGCTCGACGCCGACCGCTTCGGGATCGCCCAGCTCCACCAGCTGCGCGGCCGGGTCGGCCGCGGCGCCGACCAGTCCTACTGCTACCTCGTGGGAGAGGCGACCACCGCCGACGGCGAAGCCAGGCTCGAGGCCCTGGTGCGTTCGACCGACGGATTCGAGCTGGCCGAGGTCGACCTCGACCTGCGCGGCGAGGGCACGATCATGGGCGAGCGCCAGAAGGGTCGCAACGACCTCAAGCTGGCGTCGTTGCGCCGCGACCGCGACTGGGTCGGCCACGCCCGTGACGTCGCCTTCGAGCTGATCGGCGACGATCCGACGCTCGAGGGCCATCCCCTGCTCGCCGAGGAGATCGCCCTGCTCCTGGGCGACGACGACAGCGCGGATTTCCTGCTGAAGTCCTGAGCGCCTACTGGTCGTCGCCGTAGCGCCAGGCGCCGGCGGCCGCCCGACCGGCGTGGGCCAGGCGTCGGCTGTTGCGGCGGGCGAACTCGGCCGACGGGTTGTCCGCATGACGCAGTCGTGAGCGGGCGGCGCCGAGCAGAGCCGCGCCGGTGAGCGCCACCCCGGCCAGCACGATCACGCCGCCGATCCCGATCAGGAGGCCCCCGCCGACCACCTGGCGCACGTCGAGCTGGTACTTGCCGTTGCCCATGTCCGTCATCGTCGCGCACGCATGCGCCGTTAGCCTCGCCATGTGATGGAGATCGGCCCGGCGCAGGCGCCGTGAACGGCAATGGACGGGTGCCCCACGACGACGAGCATCCCGGAGACGACGAGGAACCGGGTTGGGACGACGAGCTCGACCAGTGGGAGGACGAGCTGGCCGACCTCGACGTGAGCGACGAACCCGACGAACCTGACGAACCCGACGAACCGGACGAACCTGACGAACCGAAGCTGCCCGGGTCCCGGGCTGCCTACGCCGTCAACTGGAAGATGGTGCTGATCATCGACGGGGCCATGGGCGCGATCGTGGCGCTGGCCGGCGTGGTGGCCATCGCCGTGTGGAACCTGGCCCTGGGCGTGGCGCTGACAGGGCTCGGCGCGTTCTACGTGGCGATGGTCGTGCGCCGCGGGCGATCGTGGCAGCGGCTGCGCCGCGACGCCGGGCTCTGACCCTCGCGTCGGCGCCCGATGGCTACGCTCCATCACGATGCTGGTCGCCGAGAACATCGTCTGCGTCGACTGCGGCGGTCGCTGTCACCTGCTGTCCTACGAGCCCCACGAGGGGTGGGAGCCCGGCGACGTCGCCGCCTACCGGTGCGAGGACTGCCTCGACCGGTGGGACATCGTGCTCGAGGACGACGAGGACGACGATCGCTACTGACGGGCCGGTGCGCAGCCGGCCGGCGAGACCGCCGTGCGCGTGATCGCGGGTACCGGCGCGCGGGCGGCGGTTGGCGGCGCCCGACGGTGCCGACACCCGGCCCACCGCCGACCGGGTCCGCGAAGCCACCTTCAACGCGCTGGTCAGCCTCGATGCCGTGGAGGGCGCCACGGTGCTCGACCTGTTCGCCGGCAGCGGCGCCCTGGGGATCGAGGCGCTCTCGCGTGGGGCCGCCCGCGCCACCTTCGTCGAGCAGGACCGCCGAGCCGTGCGCACGATCGAGGCCAACCTGGCCGCCACCGGGCTGGCCGACCGGGCCGACGTCCAGGCCGTCCCGGCCGAGCGGGCCATGGCCGAGGCGGCGCGGACGGGCGCGCGGTGGTCGCTGGCCCTGCTCGATCCGCCCTACGCCTTCGACGGGTGGCCGACGTTGCTGGTCTCGATACCCGCCGATCTGGTGGTGGTCGAGTCCGGCCGCCAGGTCGAGCCACCCGACGGCTGGGGCGTGATCAGGGAGCGCCGTTACGGGGCTACGCTCGTCGCGATCCTTCGTTCGCCCTCGCCAGCCGGCTCCCCACACGGGCCCGAACCCTCGGAGTGACCGTGGCACTCGTGCTGTACCCCGGGTCCTTCGACCCCATCCACAACGGGCACCTCGAGATCATCGAGACCGCCTCCCGTCTGTTCGACGGCGTGGTCGTGGCCGCCATGCGCAACCCGCAGAAGGGCGAGCCGCTGTTCAGCTATCCCGAGCGCGAGCAGATGCTGCTCGAGAGCGTCGCCCACCTCGACAACGTCGAGGTCACCATGTTCTCGAGCCTGGTCGTCGACCTGGCCCGCAACGTCGGCGCCGACTTCATCGTCAAGGGGCTGCGCGCCGTGTCCGACTTCGAGTCCGAGCTGCAGATGGCGCAGATGAACCACAAGGTGTCGGGTGTCGACACGCTGTTCATCCCCTCGGCGTCGGCCCACTCGTTCCTCGCCTCGAAGCTGATCCGCGAGATCGCCCGCTTCGGCGGCGACGTGTCGGCGATGGTCCCGCCCCCGGTCGCCAAACGCCTCGAGGAGAAGTACCAACCGTGAGCGATTTCGAGGACGACCTCGACGAGCTGGCCGACCTCACCGACGCGCCCGACCCCGACGCCGTTCCACGGCGCCGAGACCGAGGAGATCCTGTTGCAGCTGCGCGACACCATCGACGCGGCGCGGCCGGTGCCGCTGTCCGCGTCGTCGATGATCTCGAAGGAGGAGGTCCTCGAGCTGGTCGACGACGCGCTGACCCAGCTGCCCGAGGAGCTGCGGGCCGCCCGGTGGCTGCTCAAGGAGCGCGAGGAGTACCTCGCCCGCGTGCGCCACGAGGCCGACGAGATCCTCGACCAGGCTCGCAACCGCGCCGAGCGCATGGTGCAGCGCACCGAGGTGGTCAAGGCCGCCGAGACCCGCGCCTACCAGATCATGGACACGGCCGAGGCCGAGGCCCGGCGGCTGCACCACGAGGTCGAGGACTTCTGCGACCAGAAGCTGGCCAGCTTCGAGATCGTGCTCGAGCGCACCATCAAGCTGGTGGCGAGCGGACGCCAGAAGCTCCAGGGCACCAACCTGCTGGGCGAGACCGACGACCTGCCGCTCGACCTGCCGCCGCCGCCGCTGGCCGAGGTCTACGACGACGGGTCCGACGACGCCGCCTTCGACTACGACGAGGCCGAGGCGCCCGGCGGCGACTTCTTCGACCAGGACGATGCCTCGTAGCGCACCACCGATGCCGTGGGTTCGGGCGGCGACCCCGACCGCGGGGTCCGACGGGACCGGGGCATGAGCGCCACCCGGCCGTTGCAGGTGGGCGTGGCCGACCTGCTGGCCCATCCCGGCGCCCGGCGCCAGCTCGTCGATGCCGTCGTGCTCGACGGGTTGGCGACCTCGTCGGCGTCGGTGCCCGAGGGGACGCCCGTCTCGATCGGCCTGATCCTCGAGGCCATCGGCGGTGGATCGGTCACGGCGACCGGCACCGTGTCGGTCGCGTGGTCGGGCACCTGTCGGCGCTGCCTCGATCCGGTCGAGGGCGAGGCCGAGGTCGACGTGCGCGAGGTGTTCGAGCCGCATCCGACCGAAGGCGAGACCTATCCGTTGCGCGGCGAGCAGGTCGACCTCGAGCCGATGGTGCGCGACGCCGTGCTGCTGGCGCTCCCGCTGGCGCCGCTCTGCGGCGACGACTGCCGCGGGCCGGCGCCCGACGACTACCCCACGGGCACGGCCCAGGACGAGCGGGGCGCCGGCCGACCCCCGCTGGGCCGCGCTCGAGCCAGCTCGAGTTCGACCCGTGAGGGTGACCCATGTCATAGGCGGCCCGCGGCTGCCGGATCCCGACCTCGAGGACGGTCCGAGGCCTGCTTCGACTGGTCGGGCCCGGTCCCGCTAGGATCGTCCCTCGCGTCTGACGGCCAGCCGACCCATCCGGTCCGTGAGCCTCCGGCGCTGCGGATCCGTTCGATCCGAGTCGTCCGATCCGAGTCGCCCGGCATCACCAGACAGAGGCATCACCACCATGGCCGTCCCCAAGAAGAAGACCTCCAAGGCCAAGAGCCGCAGCCGCCGGGCCTCGGCCTGGACCCTCAAGGCGCCCGCACGCAGCAGCTGCCCGCGCTGCGGCGCCACCAAGCTGCCCCACGTCGTGTGCGGCAACTGCGGCTGGTACCACGGCCGCCAGGCCATCGACGTCGACTGACACGGTGCTCCCCGTCGCGGTCGACGCCATGGGCGGCGACAACGCGCCGGCCAGATCGTCGCCGGGGCCAAGCAGGCGGCCGCCACCCTCGGTGTCCCCGTGCTGCTGGTCGGTCGACCCGACGAGATCGGCGATCCGGGCGACCTCGAGGTGATCGAAGCGTCCGAGGTGATCGCCGATGGACGCGGATGCCGGCGCCAGCGTGCGCCGCATGAAGGACTCGTCGCTCGTGCGCGCCGCCGAGGCGGTGCGCGACGGCCGGGCGTCGGCCATGGTCAGCGCCGGCAACACCGGAGCCACGATGGCCAGCGCGCTGCTGCGCATGGGGCGGATCAAGGGCGTGGCCCGGCCCGCCATCGCCACGCCCATCCCGGTGCTGGGCGGGACCCCGACGGTCATGCTCGACGCCGGCGCCAACGCCGAGTGCAATCCCGAGTGGCTGGTCCAGTTCGCGCAGATGGGCGTCGTGTACGCCCGCGACCGGTTCGCCATCGAGCACCCCCGCGTCGCGCTGCTGTCGATCGGCGAAGAGGACACCAAGGGCAACCCGCTGGTCAAGGAGACCCACAAGCTGCTGGCCGACGCCGACTGGATCGGCGCCACGGGCGCCATCTTCGTGGGCAACGTCGAGGGCCGCGACCTGATGACCGACGCGGCCGACGTCGTGGTCACCGACGGGTTCACCGGCAACGTGGCCCTCAAGACGCTCGAGGGTGGCATGCGGGCGCTCGTCGGTGGCGTCCTGGCCGCCTTCGACACCGACGACGCCACCCGCGACGCCGCCCAGGTCCTGCTGCCCGCCCTGGCTCCGCTCTACGCCCAGCTCGACCCCGAGAACGTGGGTGGCGCCATGCTGCTCGGGGTGGACGGCGTCTGCATCATCAGCCACGGATCGTCGTCGGCCACCGCCATGGTCAACGCCATCCGCGTGGCCAGGGATCTGGTGGTGGGCGAGGTGGTCGAGCACCTCCGGGCGGCCGTCTCGGGGGCCTGATCCCGAGCCGTCGAGGATTGCCTTGACATAGAAAGATGTGCTCTGACCTGCGGTTTTACCCCTCTTCACGAGTGCACAAGGCGGCGATCTGGTAACATGGCCGTCAGCGCCGTTTCCGCCGGTGCATCCACCCCGGCAACGAAGGAGACCGAGTTCCGTGCCCGCAGAGACCCATGTCGAGCAGGGGCCGATCGGCCGCCAAGAGGTCGTCGACCTCATCCGTGACCGGCTGGCCGACATCCTCGAGATCGAACCGTCCTCCATCCACGAGGGCGATTCGTTCGCCGACGACCTCGAGGCCGACTCGCTGGCCCTGATCGAGCTGGTCGAGGCCCTCGAAGAGGAGCTGGGCGAGCGCAGCGTCGGCTTCCGCATCGAAGACGAAGACCTCGAGGACCTGAAGACGGTGCGCGACGCGGTCGACTACGTGGTCGGCCGGTTGGGCTGATTCCGCTGGATGCCGACGCCCTCCGCCGCTTCGCCGAGCGTCTGGGCTGCCCCTTCACCGATCTCGATCTGCTCGAGCTGGCGCTCACGCACCGTTCATGGTGCGCCGAGCACGCCGGACGCGAGTCCAACGAGCGCCTCGAGTTCCTCGGCGACGCCGTGCTCGGCCTCGTCGTGACCGCCCACGTCTACCCGAGCACCCGTCGACTGCCCGAGGGCGAGCTGGCCAAGGTGCGCGCCTCGGTGGTGAGCGCGGCGACGCATGGCCGAGGTGGCGGCCGAGCTCGACCTGGGCGAGGTGCTCCTGCTCGGCAAGGGCGAGGACGGCAGCGGCGGTCGGCAGAAGTCGTCGATCCTGGCCGACGCCATCGAGGCGGTGATCGGTGCCGCCTACCTCGACCTCGGCGCCGACGCGGCCGAGCGCCTGGTCCTGGACCTGCTGGTCGATCGCATCGACACGGCGGCCGAGGGCCCCGGTGGCCACGACTACAAGACCCAGCTGCAGGAGCTGGCCGCCCGCGACTTCGAGGCAGCTGCCGGTCTACGAGCTGCGCGACGAGGGTCCCGATCACGCCAAGCGCTTCTTCGCCGTGGTGTTCCTCGACGGCGTCGAGCAGGGCCAGGGCGAGGGCCGCAGCAAGAAGCAGGCCGAGCAAGAGGCGGCCCGTCGCGCGTGGGGTCACCTCACCGAGACCGGCCCGCCCCGTCCGCAGATCAATCCGGCCAACGGTGTGGGTGTCCCCGCAGGGATCGCCGGACCAGAGAGCGAGTCCCACGATGCCTGAACTTCCCGAGGTCGAGACGATCCGACGTGAGCTCGAACGCGAGGCCGTCGGCAAGCGGATCAAGTCGGTCGAGGTGCACGGCACCCGCACCGTGCGCCGGCAGACCAAGAAGGCGTTCATCGCCAAGCTCGACGGCACCAAGATCACCGGTGTCTCCCGTCGCGGCAAGTACCTGGTGGTCAAGCTCGACTCGGGTGACGTCCTCGTGATCCACCTGCGCATGAGCGGCCAGCTGCGCCGGGCCACGCCCCAGCGAGCCGGTGGCCAAGCACACCCACGTGATCATCTCGTTCACCCAGGGCGGCCAGCTGCGCTTCATCGACCCCCGCACGTTCGGCGAGATGTTCGTCACCTCGCCCGACGAGCTCACCGACGTCGTGCCCGAGCTGTCCGAGCTCGGCTTCGATCCGGTCGAGGACCCGATCTCGTGGACGGTGTTCGGCCAGGCGCTCAAGTCGCGGCAGATGAAGCTCAAGACCTTCCTGACCGACCAGTCGATCATCGCCGGGCTCGGCAACATCTATGCCGACGAGATCCTGTTCGCCGCCGGGCTGCGCTACGACCGACAGTCCGACTCGCTGTCCACCCAGGAGATCCGCCGCCTCTACCGGGCGGTGGTCGAGACCCTGCACGAGGCCATCAAGTACGGGGGCTCCACGCTCGACGACGAGCAGTACGTCGACCTCAACGGCAAGCCCGGCGAGTTCCAGGAGCACCACAAGGTCTACAACCGCGAGAAGCAGCCCTGCTTCCGCTGCCGTCGGGCCAACATCTCCAAGGCCAAGTTCGGTGGCCGCTCGACCTTCTTCTGCTCCGTCTGCCAGGTCTGATGGCCCTCCGGTCGGCGAGCCTCCCTTCGGGCGCTTCGCCATCCGGGTTTCAAAAGTCGAGCGGCTCCGCCGCGGTCGCGAGGATGCTCTGAGCGGTCCTCGGCAGCCGCTAGGGTCGGCTCCGATCGCCCGGCCAGACATCGTCGCACTGCGGAGTCGCGTTGTTCCTCAAGACCCTGACCTTGAAGGGTTTCAAGTCGTTCGCGGACACCACGTCGCTCGACCTCGAACCGGGTGTGACGGTGGTGGTGGGACCCAACGGCAGCGGCAAGTCCAACGTCGTCGACGCCATCGGCTGGGTGCTCGGGGCCCAGGCGCCGAGCGCGGTCCGCTCACAGAAGATGGACGACGTCATCTTCGCCGGGACCGTCCAAGCGCAGCCCGCTCGGCCGGGCCGAGGTGTCGCTGACGATCGACAACACCTCGGGCATGCTGCCCGATCGAGTTCACCGAGGTCACCCTCACCCGCACGCTGTTCCGCAGCGGCGACAGCGAGTACGCCATCAACGGCGTGCCGTGCCGGCTGCTCGACATCCAGGAGCTGCTGAGCGACAGCGGCGTGGGCCGCCAGCAGCACGTCATCATCAGCCAGGGCCAGATCGACGCCGTGCTCAACGCCCGCCCCGAGGACCGTCGCGGCATCATCGAAGAGGCGGCCGGCGTGCTCAAGTACCGCCGCCGCAAGGAGAAGAGCGAGCGCCGGCTGGTCGCCACCGAGGGCAACCTCAACCGCCTCCAGGACCTGCTGCGTGAGGTCCGGCGCCAGCTGCGGCCCCTCGAGCGACAGGCCGACGCGGCCCGCCGTCACGGAGCGGTCGTGTCCGAGCTCGAGACGCTCCGCATCCACGTCGCCGGCCGTGAGCTCGCCGCGCTGCGATCCCAGCTCGACCGCGCCGCGGCGACGCGGGTCGAGCTGACCCGATCCGACGGCGAGCTCAAGAGCCACCTGGCCGGGCTCGACACCTCGGTGATGGCGACCGAGTCGCGCCTCACCGCCATGGGGGGCGACGACCTCGGCGACTCGCTCGCCCAGTTCGAGTCGCTGTACGAGCGGGCCCGGGGCCTGGCGTCGTTGTTGGCCGAGCGCCGCCGGGGGATCGACCGCGATCGCAACGCCTTCGTCGACCAGGGGGTCATCGCCACCCTCGAGGCCGAGGCGGCCCGCCTGACCGCCGAGCTGCGCGAGGTCGACCTCGAGGCGACCACGCTCGAACCCAGGCGCGCCGAGCTCAGCCAGGCCGAGGCGGCCCTGTCCGAGGGACGTGAGCGCTACGAGCACGACTGGGCCGACGGCGTGGCCCCGCCCAGCAGTCGGGCCGCGGAGGTGCGCGGCGAGCTCGGCGCGCTGCGCTCGAGCGTCGAGCGGGGCGAATCCGAGCTGGCGCGGGTGCGATCCAGGGTCGACGGCCTGGCCGACAAGTCCAGTCGGCTCGGCGCCGAGGCCGAGCGGCTGCGCGCCGAGATCGCGTCGGCCGAACAGGCCGAGCTCCCACTGGTCGGAGCGCTCGACGCCGCCGAGCAGGTCCGGGCCGAGGCCGAGCGGGCCCGGGTCGAGGCCGAGTCGGCCCACCGGACCGCCGAGTCCGACCACCACGCCTGGCGCGCCCGGGCCGAGGCGTTGGCCATGGCGCTCGACGAGGCCCGCAGCCGCGCCGGCGCCGACCGCCTGGCCGGGACCGAGGGCGTGCTCGGCACGCTGGCCGACCTGATCGAGATCGACGTCGGCTGGGAAGCGTCGTTCGACGCGGCGGCCGGCGATGCGCTGGCCGCCGTCGTGGTCGACCAGGTCGACGCGGCCCGTCGCTCGCTGCTCGCCCTCGAAGGGGCGTCGCTGGCCGGCGCCGTGCTGGCCCTCGGCACCCGGCGCCCGGCGCCGCCCGCCCCGCAGGTCGGCGAGGCGCTCCGTCGTCACGTCCGCGCCGTCCGCAGCCCGGACTCGTCGGGCCACGCCGACCCGGCGGCCGTCGACGCCCTGCTCGACGCGCTGGTCGGCGCGACCGTGGTGATCGCGGGCGGTTGGGTGCAGGCGCTCGACGTCGCGCTCGCCCATCCCGAGGTCACGGTGGTCACCGACAAGGGCGACCGGTTCGCATCGACGGGCTGGCGGATCGGCGCGGCCGGCTCGGGCGCCACGGTCGCCGCCCTCGACGAGGCCCAGGTCCGGGCCGCCGCGGCCGAGGCCCAGGCCGATCACGCCGCGGCCCGGCTGACCGCAACGACCCAGAGCGTGGAGCAGGCGCGCCGGGCCGAGGACGACCTGTCCCGCCAGCTCGACGCCAACGACGGTCGCATGAGCGCGGCCGGCGACAGCCTCACGCGGGTCGAAGCCGAGCGCCGAGACGTCACGATCGAGGACGAGGCGCTGCGGGCCCATCTGGCCGACCTGTCCGGTCGAGTCGAACGCGAACGTGAGCGGGTCGTCGACCTGTCCGGCGAGCTGCCCACGCTCGAGGCGCTCGAGGACGAGACGGCCCAGCGGGGTCGGGCCATGGGTGAGGCTCGGGCCCGGCTCGACGAGCAGGCCGCCGAGGTGGGCGCGCTGCGCACCGACCTCGAGGTGCGGGGCGCGGGGGTGGCCGAGCGCCGAGAGTTCCTGCAACGGCGGCTGACCGAGGTCGACGCCCGGCTGGCCGGAGCGGCCGAGCAGCGGGCCGCGGCCGAGCAGCGTCGCACCGAGCTCGACCAGCGCCAGCTGGCCACCGACCGCCTCAGCGCGCTGGTGGCCGATCGACACGCCGTCATCGAGACCGAGCTCGGCGGCCTGCGCGAGCGACGCCGACGCCAGAGCGAGGCGGCCCGGCAGGTGGCGGCCGAGCTCGACGGCCTGCGTCGCCAGCGCGCCGACGCCGAGCGCCAGCTGGGCGAGCTGCGCGAGCGCCAGCAGCGCCTCGAGATCAGCGATGCCGAGACCAAGCTGCGGATCGAGACGAACGTCGAGGCCCTGCGTCGCGACCTCGACTGCGAGCCCGACCGGGCGCTGGCCACCGAGTGCCCGCCGCTCGCCGAGGGCACCACGCCGGCCGGACGGGTCCGCGAGCTCGAACGCGAGCTGCGGATCATGGGTCCGATCAACCCGCTCGCCCTCGAGGAGTTCGAGGCCCTCCAGGAGCGCCACGAGTTCCTGCAGGGCCAGCTCGACGACGTCAAGGAGTCACGCCGCGAGCTCGGCAAGATCATCAAGGCCATCGACGCCGAGATCGTCAACGTGTTCGCCTCGGCCTACGGCGACGTGGCCGCCAACTTCGAGCAGCTCTTCGACACGCTGTTCCCCGGCGGTCGCGGTCGGCTGCGCCTGACCGATCCCGACAACCTGCTCGACACCGGCATCGAGCTCGAGGCGCGGCCGTCGGGCAAGAACGTGCGCAAGCTGTCGCTGCTGTCGGGTGGCGAGCGCTCCCTCACGGCGCTGGCCTTCCTGTTCGCCGTGTTCCGCAGCCGCCCGTCGCCCTTCTACGTGATGGACGAGGTCGAGGCCGCGCTCGACGACGTCAACCTGCACCGGTTCCTGGGGCTGGTCGCCGAGTTCCGCGACGACGCCCAGCTCATCATCGTCAGCCACCAGAAGCGCACGATGGAGGCAGCCGACTGCCTCTACGGCGTGACGATGCAACCCGGCGGCTCGTCCAAGGTCGTCTCGGAGCGGGCCGACAACCTCGCCCGCCAGTAGCGCCGCTCAACCGCTCACGGCTCCAGCCGATAGCAGGTCGTGGACCGATCGCGGCGGGTGTCCGGCCCGGAAGACCCGGCGTGGCCCGACACTCGCGAGCCGATCCGGCCGCGCCGCGCCGCACGCTGGATGCGGATCGCGGTGCTTGTCGTCGCGCTGCTCGGAGTCTCGACCTTCGGCTACCTGACGTGGAAGTCGCGCCAGCCGTCCCACCTCACCTTCTGTGAGGGCATTGGTCTCTTCGGCCCGCCAGCGTCGTCGCCGCGGGGCGCGCTGGACGCCTACTTCGTGGCGGGCGGTGGTAGAGCGTCGGATCCGGCCGTCTGGCGTGAGAGAGATGACGTAGGCGGGACGTCCACGAGCACATCCCGCAGATCGTGCAGGAACCCACCCGGGAGGTGGGTTCCTGCACAATCCGGATGGGGACGTGAGCGCCGGAACGGAGTGCAGCCGCTGGCGAGGTGAGACCCGGATGGCGAAGCGCTCGAAGGGAGGCTCTGCCGACCGGAGAGCCAGTGTTGTGTTACGGCAGGCGCTGGAACCAGAGCAGGCTGAAGATGCCGGTGATGGCGAGCAGGGCGAGGGCCAGCCCGGTGAACCAGACCGAGATGTCACGGAGCTCGGTGACGAAGCCGACCGAGCTCCCGATGTTCTGGTAGACGGACTTGAGCTCGCTCTCGCTGGCGGCCGAGTAGAAGTGGCCACCGGTCGTCTTGGCGATGTCCTGCAGGGCCGCCTTGTCGACGGGCACCGGGATGGGCATCGGCTCCTGGGGGATCGTGATGGTGCCGGCGTCGGTGCCGAAGGCGATGGTCGACACGGGCACCTTGGCCTTGGCGGCCGCGGCGGCGGCCTGGCTGTTGGGTCGGCCGTCGGTGGTGGTGCCGTCGGTCATCAGCACGATGCGGGCGGGCACCTGCACGCCCTTGGCGGTGGGCAGCTGCTTGAGCGCGTCGAGGCACGTGTAGATGGCCTCGCCGATGGCGGTGCGCTCACCCAGCTGGGCGCTGTCGATGCCCTGCTCGACCGCGTCGCGGTCGGTGGTCGGCGAGACGATGAGCGACGCGTTGCCGTTGAAGGTGACGAGGCCCACGTTGATCCGGGCCGGCAGCTCGTCGACGAACGCCTTGGCCGCGGTCTGCGCGGCCTTGATGCGCGTCGGGGTCACGTCGGTGGCCTCCATCGACAGCGAGGTGTCGAGGCCAGGCAGACCGTGGCCCGTTCGCGTGCCACCTGCACCTTCTTGGCCGGTTGGGCGAAGCCGACGGTGAGCGTGCGTCAGGGCGAGCAGGAACAACAGCGGCGGGGACGTGGCGCCGCCAGCCCGGCCGCTTCGGCGCGATCTGGTCGAGCAGGGCCAGGTTGGTGAAGCGCAGCGTGTAGTGGCGGCGGCGCAGCTGCGAGAGGACGTAGACGACGGCCAGCGCGGCCGCGCCGAGCAGGAGCCAGAGTCGTTCGGGGGAGAGAAACGTCATGAGGGCACCCTCGACAGTGCCTCGATGCGTTCGCGGCGGAAGGTGACGAAGCGCACGAGATCGCGCAGCCAGTCAGAGTCGGTGCGCAGCACGAGGTGATCGGCCCCTGCGTCGCGGATGAGCTTGGTGATCTCGGCCCGCTGCGCACCGGCCGCCTCGGCGAAGCGGGCACGCATGTGGGCGTTCGAGGTGTTGACCTCGCGGTCGTTGGCCGGTCTCGGGATCGACGAGGTCGACCACCCCGACATCGGGGAGCGCCAGCTCGCGGGGATCCACGACCTCGATGGCCAGCACCTCGTGGCGGGCGCTCAGCGCCCGGAGCGGCTTGTCCCAGCCCTCGGGGGCGAGGAAGTCGGACACGACGACGATCATGCCGCGCCGGCGTGTCGCGACCGACAGGCGGCGCAGCGCCAGCGCCAGGTCGGAGGCGCCGGGATGGTCGTCCTTGGCGGCCAGCAGCGTGCGGTGCAGCACGGCCTGGAAGTGGGCGCGCCCGGTGCGGGCCGGCACCGTGGTCGCCTTCGAACCCTCGAGCACGACCGCACCGATGCGGTTGCCGGTGCGCTGGGTCAGGAAGCCGACCGCGGCGATGGCCGCCAGGGCCAGGTCGCGCTTCTCGCACTCCGCGGTGCCGAAGGCCAGGCTGGCCGAGAAGTCGGCCAGCACCCAGGTCTCGAGCTCGCGGTCGGCGATCGTCTGGCGGATGTGGGGCTCGAGCGTGCGGGCCGTGACGTTCCAGTCGATGCGGCGCACGTCGTCGCCGGGCGCGTAGGGCCGCGTCTCGCCGGCTTCGGTGCCGTGACCGGGCACCAGGCCGCGGTAGTCGCCTTGGAGCAGACCGTCGAGCCGACGGGTCACCGTCAGCTCGAGCCGGCGGAGCACCTCGGACGACGGTCCGGTGGCGATGCTCGGCGGGCGATGGGCCTGCGACGTGAGGCGCAACTGGTCGTTGGCCGACGCCGGGGCCTTCGCGGTCGGCCCGGTCGGGGGTCCCGAGGCAGGCGGCGAGGACGACCAGGTCATGGGGTCGGAGCGGCGAACGGCGCACCGGGGGCCTGCGGCGCAGGTCCGGGCGGCGGGGGGGTCGGGGCGCGGTGGGCGAGGAGGTCGGGCCGGGAGCCGCGAAGGACGACGGGGCCGGACCGGCCGCGGGATCCTGCGAGGGCGACACCCGCGGGGCGGGAACCGTGCTCAGCAGCCGGGTCAGCAGGTGCTCGACGGTCAGCCCCTGGGCCAGCGCCTCGTAGCTCGGCACCAGGCGGTGGCGCAGGATGTCGGGGGCGACGTCGTAGACGTCCTGGGGCAGGGCGTAGTTGCGGCCCCGCAGCAGCGCGAGGGCGCGGGCGGCGGCGACCAGGCCGAGGCTGGCGCGGGGGCTGGCCCCGAAGGCCAGCAGCTCCTCGAGCTCGGGCAGCTGGAACTGGGCGGGGTTGCGGGTGGCCAGCACCAGGCTCACGGCGTACTCGACCACGCCGTGGTCGACGTAGACCTCGTCGGCCAGGTCCTGCAGCGCCAGCAGGTCGGCCAGGCCGAGCACCTGGATGGCGTGCGGCGGGTGCACGCCCATCCGGTGGACGATCTCGACCTCTTCGGCCGGGCTCGGGTAGCCGATCACGATCTTCATGAGGAACCGGTCGCGCTGGGCCTCGGGCAGGGGGTAGACGCCTTCGCTCTCGATCGGGTTCTGCGTGGCGAGCACCAGGAACGGCGACGGCACGTCGAAGGTCTGGCCGCCGATGGACACGTGGTGCTCGGCCATCACCTCGAGCAGCGCCGACTGCACCTTGGCCGGGGCCCGGTTGATCTCGTCGGCCAGCACGAAGTTGGCGAAGATCGGGCCGAGCTCGACGTCGAAGCGCTCGCTCGACGCGCGGTAGATGCGCGTGCCGGTGATGTCGGCCGGCAGCAGGTCGGGGGTGAACTGCAGGCGGGTGTAGCTGCCACCGACGACGGTGGCCAGCGTCTCGGCGGCCAGGGTCTTGGCCAGGCCGGGAACGCCCTCGAGCAGGGCGTGGCCGCGGGCGAACAGGCAGACGATGAGACGTTCGATGGCGCGGTCCTGCCCGACGATGACCTTCTTCACCTCGAAGAGGGCCTGCTCGAGGCGGGCGGGGGACACCGAAGGCGAGGCGAGAAGGTCGGGATCGGTCATCGACGAAGCTCCTGAGCGGGGGTCACGGTCGGCAGATGCGCACAACCGGGCGAAGGCCAAGATAAAGCCACCGGCGCCCGGGCGGGTCGTCGTGGGCCGGTGCCAACCGTCGCGCCAGCTCGCAGCGGTACCTTGGGCGCCATGCGGCTGCTGGTGGTCGAGGACGAGGCCGATCTGGCCGAGGCGGTGGCCCGGGGCCTGCGCCGCGACGGCTATGCCGTCGACGTGGCCGAGGACGGCGTCGGAGGCCCTCGAGAAGCTGGCCATCAACGAGTACGACCTCGTGTGCCTCGACATCACCATGCCAGGCGTCGACGGCCTCGAGGTGTGCCGCCACATCCGAGCCGACACGACGCGTGACCCGCGACCTCGGGTGCTCATGCTGACCGCCCGCGACTCGCTCGAGGACCGGGTCGCCGGGCTCGACGACGGCGCCGACGACTACCTGGTCAAGCCCTTCGCCTTCCCCGAGCTGCTGGCGCGGGTCCGCTCGTTGCTGCGACGCGACGCGGGGACCACCACCGCGACCTTGCGGGTGGCCGACATCGAGCTCGACACCGCCCGGCACCTCGCCCACCGATCGGGTCGCGATCTCGAGCTCACCGCCAAGGAGTTCGCGCTGCTGCGCTACTTCATGACCCACGCCGGCCAGGTGCTCTCCCAGGAGACGCTGCTCGAGCACGTGTGGGACGAGCACGCCGACCCGTTCACCAACACGGTGCGGGTCACGGTGGGGACGCTCCGGCGCAAGCTGGCGGTGGCCGACGAGCCGCAGCTGATCGACACCGTGGTCGGCCGGGGCTACCGGCTGATCGACCATGTGGTCGACGACGACGCGGCGGCGCCCGGCCCCTCGGGTGGTGCGCGCTCGTGAGCATCCGCCTTCGGCTCGCGCTCATCTACTCGCTGGTGCTCTGCCTGCTCGCCGCGCTGGCGGTCGGCACCATCTACCTCGCACTCGCCCACGCGCTCGACAACGAGGCGCCGGCGGTGTCGGTCAAGCAGGTCCAGCCGGTGCCCGGAGGCACGCTGGTCACCCCGCTGCAGCTCGAGATCGGCGCAGCGCGCCGCCAACGAGAGCGCGCTCAACCGGCTGCGCACCTATTCCTTCTCCGCGCTGCTGATCCTGTTCGCCGCCAGCTTCGGCGTCGGCTGGCTGGTGGCCGGCTACCTGCTGCGGCCGATCCGCCGCATCACCGGGGTGGCCCGTGAGATATCGGCGACCGATCTGTCGCGCCGCATCGACCTCGAGGGCCCCGAGGACGAGCTGCACCAGCTGGCCGACACGTTCGACGAGATGCTCGGCCGCCTCGACGAGGCCTTCGCCAACCAGCGCCAGTTCATCCAGGAGGCCTCGCACGAGCTGCGCAACCCGCTGGCCGTCATCCGCACCAACCTCGAGGTCACGCTGGCCGATCCCGATGCCTCGGTGGACGACCTCCGCCACACCGCCGAGGTGGTCGAGCGCTCGACCGAGCGCATGAGCCGGCTGGTCGACGACCTGCTGCTGTACGCCCGCAACGAGGTCCCGACCCTCGAGCGCGAGCCGGTCGACGCCGCCTCGCTGGTCCGTGAGGCGGCCGACGAGTTCCAGGCGCCGGCCGAGGCGCGGGGCTCCACCTGGTGTGGTCCGCCGTGCCGGGCCTGGTGACCATCGGCGACCGCGACGCGCTGCGCCAGGCCTTGGCCAACCTGCTGGCCAACGCGACCCGCCTGGCGCCGACCGGTTCGACCATCACCGTCCGTGCCGGGCGCGAGGGGCCCTGGGTCTGGATGGCCGTCGACGACCAGGGTCCCGGCATCGATGCGGCCGACCAGCCGGCCGTGTTCCAGCGGTTCTGGCGGGGCCCCTCGGACCACGAACCCGCGAGCGAGCGCCGCAGCGGTCTGGGCCTCGCCATCGTGCGCCAGGTCGTCGAGGCCCATGGGGGAGAGGTGAAGCTGGTGTCGGCGCTCGGCGTCGGCTCGACCTTCGCCATCTGGCTCCCGGCGGCGCACGCGCCGGTCACCGACGGCGCTGCGCCGCTGGTGGCCGAGCCGGTCGACCACTCTTAGCCTCGCTTTACCGGCTTCGCCCTAGCGTCCGAGCGGCATCGTGCACGCCAGCTGAGGACAGCAGACCTGTGACCACCCCCTGGGAGAACCAACCGGGCCCGACACCACCCGTGGGCCCCCCCGAGCGGTTGGCTCCGGGACTTCGGGCCGATCCGCCCACGCCCCCGCCTCATCGGCCCGTCGCCAACACGCGGGTGCGATCGAGCGGCCGGGGCTGGCTCGTGCTGGCCGGGCTGAGCGTCGCGCTGGCGCTGGTGACGGCCGGGTACCTCGTCACCTCCGTCGCCCGCTGATCGGGCCGGCCGGGAGGCCGGAGCGGCCTGAGTAGGCTGCGCGCATCGCCGCGGTCATCGTCATCATCGTCGTCGCGCTCGTCCTCGCGCTCGATCGTCACCTTCGCCCTCGTCCGCGGGCGCGGGCGGGGCGACGCGACCCTGCTCGAGCCGCCGCCCGCCTCAGATCGGGCGACAGCCGTCGTCGATTCGCCGGCCGACCAGGACACGCTCGTCGACGAGCCGCCGGCCCGGTCACCGAGATCACCGAGGTCATCGAGGAGCCGGCGGTCGAGGCGCCGACCCGCCCCCGGTTCCGCGATCGCCTGGGCAAGGCCCGGGGCCTGCTGGCCGGCTACATGGGGTCGGTCCTGTCGCGGGGCAAGATCGACCAGGAGACCTGGGACGAGCTCGAGGAGGCGCTGATCCGGGCCGACGTCGGCGTGCAGGCGACCACCGACCTGCTCGACGCGCTACGGGCCAAGGTGGCGGCCGACGGGCTGACCGAGGGCGAGCAGCTGCTCGACGCCCTCAAGGTCGAGCTGAAGTCGCGGCTGTCCGGGTTCGATCGCGAGCTGCACTTCGCGGCCGAGGCTCCGTCGGTGTGGCTGTTCGTCGGCGTCAACGGCGTCGGCAAGACGACCACGATCGGCAAGCTCGGCAAGGCCGAGATCGCCGCCGGCCACCAGGTCGTCATGGCGGCCGGCGACACGTTCCGGGCCGCGGCCGGCGAGCAGCTCGAGCATGTGGGCCGAGCGCTGCGGTGCCGACTTCGTGCGCGGCGCCGAGGGTGGTGATCCGAGCGCGGTGATCTTCGACGCCGTCGAGCGGGCGGCCGCCACCGGGGCCGACCTCGTGCTGGCCGACACGGCCGGGCGCCTGCACACCAAGGTCAACCTGATGGAAGAGCTGCGCAAGGTGCGCCGGGTGGCCGAGAAGGGCGCGGGCACGGTGAGCGAGGTGCTCCTCGTGCTCGACGCCGTCACCGGACAGAACGGGCTGGTGCAGGCCCGCCAGTTCACCGAGGCCGTCGAGGTGACCGGCGTCGTGCTGACCAAGCTCGACGGCTCGGCCAAGGGGGGCATCGTGGTGGCCATCCAGTCCGAGCTGGGCATCCCCGTCAAGCTGGTGGGCCTCGGCGAGACGGCCGACGACCTCGTAGCCTTCGATGCCGACGAGTTCGTCGACGCGCTGTTCTCCTGACCCATCGACGCGGAAAGGGCTGCGAATGCGGATGTCGCCTCCACCAGTGCACGAGCGGGACAAGCTGAGCGGTTCCCCATGCTGAGGTTCGTGGTCCGTCTCGTCCTGCTGCCGTTCCGGCTGGCCGTCGCCGCTGGTCGCCGCGTCGTTCCGGCTCGGTCGCCTGGTGGGTGGCGATCCCGATGCGGGTGAGCGGCCGTCTCGGCCGGCTGCTCGGGTTCCGGGCCGTGGTCGCCCTGTTCGCCGGACTGGCGCTCGGGCTGCTCTTCGCGCCCGGTCCGGGCCGGCAGCTGCGCGACCGGCTGCGCCGCCTGGCGACCGCCGGCGGGGCCTCCGCTGACGGGGATCTGGCCGAGCGCGTGGCCTTCGAGCTCGAGCACGCGCCTCGGACCTGGCACCTGCCGCAGCCGGTCGTGACCGTGGTCGAGGGCCGAGTCTCCCTGTCCGGTGCCGTCGACGCCGAGCCGGCGCGCGACGAGCTCGGACGGGTGGCTGCCGCGGTTCCCGGCGTGGTCGGGTGGACAACCTGATCGCCGTGGCCGACGGCGAGCCCGATCCGGCCGGGCCCGACTCGCCGTGATTGTCCGGTAGTCTCGAACCTCCATGTTCGACGCACTCTCCGACCGTTTCGACGGCATCTTCACCCGCCTGCGGGGCCGCGGACGGCTCAGCGAGGCCGACGTCGACGAGGTCCTGCGCGAGATCCGGCTCGCCCTGCTCGAGGCCGACGTCAACCTCGAGGTCGTCAAGAACCTGGTCGCCCGCATCCGTGAGCGGTGCGTCGGCGAGGAGCTGAGCAAGGCGCTCAGCCCGGCCCAGCAGGTCGTCAAGATCGTCAACGAGGAGCTGACGGCGACCCTCGGCGGCGAGACGATCCGCATCACCTACGCCTCGAAGCCGCCGACGGTCGTGCTGATGGCCGGCCTCCAGGGCTCGGGCAAGACCACCACGTCGGCCAAGCTCGCCCGCTGGTTCAAGTCCCAGGGCCGCAACCCGCTGCTGGTCGGAGCCGACCTGCAGCGTCCGGCCGCGGTCGAGCAGCTGCGCACGCCTGGCCAGCCAGATCGAGGTGCCGGTGTTCAGCGAGGCCACCGACCCGGTGCGGGTCGCGCGGGCCGGCGTGGCCGAGGCCCGGCGCAAGGGTCGCGACGTCGTCATCGTCGACACCGCCGGTCGCCTGGCCATCGACGCCGAGCTGATGGACGAGGTGCGCCGCATCTCCGAGGCGGTCGAGCCGGACTACACGTTCCTCGTCGTCGACGCGATGACCGGCCAGGACGCGGTCACCGTCGCCGAGTCCTTCCACCAGACCCTCGAGCTCGACGGCGTCATCCTCACCAAGCTCGACGGCGACGCGCGCGGCGGCGCCGCGCTGTCGGTCAAGGAGGTCGTCGGGCGCCCGATCGCCTTCGCCTCGACCGGCGAGAAGCTGAAGGACTTCGACCTCTTCCACCCCGACCGTCTGGCCGGACGCATCCTCGGCATGGGCGACATGCTCACCCTGATCGAGAAGGCCGAGGAGGTCTACGAGAAGGACGAGGCCGAGGCGGCCGCGGCCAAGCTGCTCGAGGGCAAGTTCACCCTCGACGACTTCCTCGACCAGATGCAGCAGGTCAAGAAGATGGGCTCGCTCAAGGACACGCTCAAGCTGCTGCCGGGCATGCCCAAGGAGATGCGCGACGTCGAGATCGACGACAAGGAGATCGACCACATCGAGGCCATCATCCGCTCGATGACCCTCGAGGAGCGCGTGCGGCCCGAGCTGATCGACGCCTCCCGCCGGGTCCGCATCGCCACCGGCTCGGGCACCGCCCCGGCGCAGGTCGACGGGCTCATCAAGCAGTTCAAGGAGATGAGCAAGATGATGAACCGGATGGGCGGGTTCGGCTCCAAGCGCATGGCCAAGAAGAACCGCAAGAACGACAAGAAGAACAACCGCAAGGGCAGTGGAGGCGGACGGGTGACCCAGGGTCGTGCCGCCGCTGCGACTGCCCGACCTCGAGCTCCCCGAGCTCGGAGCCGACCCGCTCGGGGGCCCCGCCATCGGGGCGGTCCCGGGCCTTCCCGACCTGTCCGAGCTCGGCGGCCCCGGCCCCCGGGCTTGAACTCGAGGGCCTTCCCGGCCCACCATGGTTGGTCGCCCCGGATCCCGGGCCCTACCGAACCCAGCGCCACCTGCGGCCTGGATGACAGCACCAAGAGAGAAGAAGCAACGTGGTCAAGCTCCGCCTGATGCGCATGGGCAAGAAGAAGCAGCCGACCTACCGGGTCGTCGCCGCCGACGCCCGGTCGCCGCGGAATGGTCGGTTCATCGAGATCGTCGGCACCTACGAGCCCCGCCGCGAGCCGTCGGTCGATCACTCATCGACAACGACAAGGCCGTGGCCTGGCTCCGCAAGGGCGCGCAGCCGACCGAGACGGTCGAGAAGCTCCTCAAGATCTCCGGCGCCTGGGACGCAGTTCAAGGGCGCGGCCGCCTCGTGAGCGACGAACCGCTCGACGCCGACCTCGAAGCCGATCTGGACGAAGACCTCGACGACGATCTCGATGACGATCTCGACGACGGCGACGATGTCGACGCCAACACGATCCCGGCGGCCAACGCCCGCGCCGTGCTCGACTACCTCGTGCGCTCGGTGGTCGACGACCCCGACTCGGTCGAGGTCGACCTCGAGGAGGGCGGCCGCCGGCCGGCGCTCAACGTGACCGTCGCGCCCGGCGACATGGGCCGCGTCATCGGCAAGCGGGGCCGCGTGGCCACCTCGATCCGCACCGTCACCCGCTCGGCGGCCGTGCGAGACGGTGTCGAGGTCGACATCGAGTTCCTCGACTGATCTCCAGTCGATGACCGCCGATCCGGGCCCCCTGCTCGAGATCGGCCACATCGCCAAGCCCCACGGGCTCGGGGGCAGGTGCTGGTGGCGCTGACCACCACCGAGACGTCGCGCGTCGAACCCGGATCGGTGCTGCACACGCGCGACCGCGAGCTGGTCGTGCTCGCCTCGGATCCGCACCACCACCGATGGATCGTCACCTTCGGCGGGGTCGACACCGCGAGCAGGCCGAGGCGCTCACCGGCGTGGCCCTGTCGGCCGCGCCCAAGGCCGACGCCGACGATGGCGACCCGGGCGTGCTGTGGGTCCACGAGCTGATCGGGGCGCGGGTGGTCGACGCGTGACGGGTGCGAGCGCGGCGAGGTCGTGGCCGTCGTCGCCAATCCCGGCCAGCGACCTGCTCGAGCTCGACGTCAGGCGCGCTCGTGCCGCTGCGGTTCGTGGTCGGCGGGATCGACCGATCCGAGGGGGCCGCGATGGTGCGGGTCGACGCGCCGGACGGGCTCTTCGACTAGCCGTGCGCATCGACGTCTTCACCATCTTCCCCGACCTGGTCGACGGGTTCGCCGACGCCAGCCTGCTCGGCCGCGCCCGCCGCGGCGGGCTGCTCGACGTCCGCGTGCACGACCTGCGCTCGGGGACGGCCGACCCGCACCGCTCGGTCGACGACAGCCCCTTCGGCGGTGGTGCGGGCATGGTGCTGATGCCCGAGCCGATGTTCGCGGCGGTCGAGCGGGTCGACGCCGCCCCGGCCGCTGCTGCTGCTCGGCCCCGGCGGCCGTCGCTTCGACCAGGCCCGCGCCCGCGAGCTGGCCGAGCTCGAGGGGTTCTCGCTGCTGTGCGGTCGCTACGAGGGCGTCGACGAGCGGGTGCGGACCCACCTGGTCGACGGCGAGCTGTCGATCGGCGACTACGTGCTGGCCGGTGGCGAGGTGGCGGCGATGGTCGTGCTCGAGGCCGTCGGCCGGCTCGTGCCCGGGGTGATGGGCAACGACGCGTCGGCCGACGACGAGTCCTTCGCCGACGGTCTGCTCGAGTACCCGCACTACACGCGGCCGGCCGAGTTCCGGGGCTGGACGGTGCCCGAAGTGCTGCCCTCGGGAGACCACGGCCGGGTCGAGCGCTGGCGGCGAGCGCAGGCGCTGCGGCGCACCATCGAGGGTCGTCCCGACCTGATCGAGGCGCGTGGCGGGCTGACCGACGAGGACCGGCGCCTGCTCGACGAGACCGTCGACCGCGAGGGCCCGCGACCGCCCGACGCAGGGGAGTGAGCGGGGTGCTTTGCCGGTTCGGCGTCGCGCCCTCTATCCTGCTGTGTCCCCCCACGATGCCCGCCCAGCCGCCGTCCACCGGCCGCCGGGTCGCTGCCGGAGCGTGCGCACCATGAACTCCACCGATCTCATCGACGAGCGGAGCCTCCGCGACGACATCCCCGACTTCGCGCCCGGCGACACCCTCAAGGTGCACGTCCGGGTGGTCGAGGGCTCCCGCGAGCGGGTGCAGCTGTTCCAGGGCGTCGTCATCCGCCGCCAGGGCGACGGCGTCCGCGAGACCTTCACCGTCCGCAAGGTGAGCTTCGGCGTCGGCGTCGAGCGCACCTTCCCGGTCCACTCGCCGATCGTGGCCAAGATCGAGGTCGTCACCCGTGGCGACGTCCGTCGGGCGAAGCTGTACTACCTGCGCGATCGCGTCGGGCAAGGCGGCCAAGATCAAAGAGAAGCGCGACTGAGTCGACCCTCTGGCGCGCCCGGCTGAGCCCGGGCGCGATCGGTTCGGGCACCTTCGCGTCGAGGCGATCGATGCACATCACCCACGGTCCTGCTGTGTGGCCGCGCGGCGGCGCGCGTCGTGACCACGCAACGGCGCGCGCTCGGAGCCCGGGGTGAGGCGATGGCCGCCGACTGGTACGTCGACCACGGCTACGAGGTGTTGGCCCGCAACTGGCGTTGCCGCGAGGGAGAGATCGACCTCATCGTCGTGCAGCGGCGCACGATCGTCTTCTGTGAGGTCAAGACGCGCACCTCGGACGCGTTCGGCCTGCCCGCCGAGGCCGTCACGCGTGCGAAGCGCGAGCGGCTGCGCCACCTCGCGGCCAAGTGGCTCGACGAGAGTCCCGTGCGCCCCTTGCGCATCCGCTTCGACGTCGCCGCCATCCTCGACGGCCACCTCGAAGTGATCGAGGGAGCTTTCTAGCCTGGCTCTCCGGTCGGCAGAGCCTCCCTCCGAGCGGCTTCGCCATCCGGGTGTCACCAGGCGAGCGGCTTCACTCCGTTGGCTTGGCTCTCCGGTCGGCAGGCCTCCCTCCGAGCGGCTTCGCCATCCGGGTGTCACCAGGCGAGCGGCTTCACTCCGTTGGCTTGGCTCTCCGGTCGGCAGGCCTCCCTCCGAGCGGCTTCGCCATCCGGGTGTCACCAGGCGAGCGGCTTCACTCCGTTCCGCCGCGGTAGTCGCGCTCAGTGCGTCTGGAGGTCGGGGGGCAGGTGGCCGACGTCGCTGAAGCGGAACAGGCTGAAGGCGTGGCCGCCGCTGATGGCGAGCGGTCGGACGACGCTGACCGACGCGTGGTAGGACACGAAGCGCTCCCACTCCCACGGCACCGGCGGGATGCCGAGCAGGTACCCGAGCGCCACGGCGTTGGTGCCGGCGTGGGCGACGACGACGATGCGCCGCTCGGGCTCGACCAGCTTCCACAGCGGGCGGCTCGTCGGAGATCCGGACGGCGCCGGCCTGGTCGATCCACGTGCCGAGGCCCGTGACCACCCGTTGGTGGAAGTGCGCGGAAGCTCTCGCCGCCGGGCAGGCCGTCCCACAGCTCGTCGAGCGGTCGGGTCCACTCCTCGGCGAAGATGCGCGCCACGACGTCGGTGGGCGTGCCGTCCCACGCCGGCGCGCCGATCTCGGCCAGCCAGTCGAACGTCGTGGCCGGCCGGCCGAGCCGCTCGACGAGGGGAGCGGCGGTCTCCTGGGCCCGGCGCAGCGGCGACACCCACAGCTCGTCGACCTCGAGATCGGCCATCCGGTCGGCCAGCGCCTCAGCCTGGCGCCGCCCCCGCTCGGTGAGCGGCGGGTTGTCGACGGTGAGGCCGTCACGGGCCCACTCGGGTTCGCCGTGGCGGATGAGCACGACCTCCATGCGAGGCGAGCCTATCGCCCCGCCCCGACCGGTCGGCGACGCACCGGGCACCGAGCCCGCGATCAGGCGCGCGGCGTGCGGTGGTGGCGGGCCTCCCAACAGCCGCGGTGCCAGTGCCGGCGCAGGTCGGGCGCCTCGACGGGAACGACGACGAGGTGGAAGGTGCCCGATGGGATGTCCCGGCCGCACCCGGGGCAGATGTACGCCTTGGTGGCCTGGTAGGGCTGGATCCGGCGGACCTCGACCTCGAGGCCCGTGCGGGCCGGTCTCGTACCAGGTCATGGTCGGCGCGTGGGGCCGTGCACGGCGCTCAGCCGACGACCGCCCACACGACGAGACCGACGCAGATGGCCAGTGCCGCGCCGACGAGCACGTAGTCGAGCGGGGTGCGTCGGTGCTGTCGATGCGGATTGAATCCCACGTGACCAGTATCGCCGTCCCGAGGTGCAGGCGGAGAACCGCGACCTCGTATGCTGCTCGCCCGTGAGACGTCTCAGCCTCCCGCTCCGCGTCGTCATGACGGTCGTCGCCGTGGCCCTGGGTGTCACGGTGTCGGCGTGCACCACGAGTGGCGGACCGCCCAAGCCGGCCGACCCCGCTCTGGCGTCCGGCTGGCAGGTGTTCAAGGACCACTGCGCGACCTGCCACGGCACGAAGCGGCGAAGGCGGAGCCGGCCCGAAGCTGGCGGGCACCGTCGTGGCCGACTTCCCGAACATCGGCGACCAGATCGTCGTGATCGAGAACGGCAAAGGCGGCGGTGCCATGCCCGCCTGGAAGGGCCGCTGTCCACCCAGCAGATCCACGCGTCGCCGAGTACACGCGCCAGTGCCTCGGGCATCCGTCCTGCTGATACGCCTCATCGTGGGAGCGGCGGGCGTCCGACGGGGAGAACCGAACCTGCCCCTGTCGCCGGTCACACCCCCTCGCTAGAGTCTGCGCCACGCTCGAAGGCCGGCGTACGGCCCTCCTCGGAGCAGTCCCTGCACGAGGAGCGCCGCCATGCTCGCCACCATCGCCTCCGCCACCCTGCTCGGGGTCGTCGGCACCGCCGTCACCGTCGAGGTCCACGTCTCGAGCGGGCTTGCCCGGCTTCACCATCGTCGGGCTTGCCCGACGCGTCGTGTCGCGAGGCGCGCGACCGGGTACGGGCCGCGCTGCTGTCGAGCCGGCGGCGCTGGCCCCAGCAGCGGGTCACGGTCAACCTGGCGCCGACCGGTGTGCGCAAGACCGGTGCCGGCCTCGACCTCGCCATCGCCGTCGGGCCTGCTCGTGGCCGACGAGCAGATCCCGGCCGAGCGCGGCCGACGATGTCGGCTTCGTGGGCGAGCTCGGCCTCGACGGCTCGATCCGTCCCGTGGCGGGCGCGCTCCCGCTGGTCGACGCCCTCGACGACCGAGACGGTGGTGGTGGCGCCGGGCTCGGCGGTCGAGGCGCAGCTCGTCGGCCGCCACGTCGTGCGCGCGGTGGCTACCCTCGCCGAGCTGCTGGCCAGCCTGTGCGGCGACGAACCCTGGCCGCCGTTGCCCTCGCCCGACGACCTGCCGCCGCTGCCCGAACCGCCCGACCTGGCCGACGTGCGGGGCCAGCCGCTGGCCCGCCGCGCGCTCGAGGTGGCGGCGGCCGGCGGACACCACCTGCTGATGACGGGTGCGCCCGGCTCGGGCAAGACGATGCTGGCGCAGCGCCTGGTCGGCCTGCTGCCCGACCTCGACCTGCCCGACGCCCTCGAGACCACCCGGGTGCACTCGGCCGTCGGTGTCGCGCTGCCACCGGGCGGGCTCGTCCGTCGCCCGCCGTTCCGGGCTCCTCACCACGGCGCATCGGCGGTGGCCATGGTCGGTGGCGGTGGCAGTCCGACTGCAGCCCGGCGAGATCTCGATCGCCACCAACGGCGTCCTCTTCCTCGACGAGATGGCCGAGTTCCACGCCGATGTGCTCGACGCGCTCCGCCAACCTCTCGAGGAGGGCGGTCGTGCGCGTCGCCCGTGCCAGCCTGCGGGTCACCCTGCCGGCTCGCTTCCTGCTCGTCGGGGCCATGAACCCCTGCCCGTGCGGCGAGGGCGGCATGCCGGCGGGCTGCCGGTGCAGCGACGCGTCGATGGCCCGGTACGCCCGCCGGCTGTCCGGTCCGTTGGTCGATCGCTTCGACCTGCGCATCCCGGTGAACCGACCCGACCCGCACGATCTGGTCGGCGGGACCGCCCGGCGAGTCGACCGCGGTGGTGGCCGACCGGGTCGCCGCGGCCCGTGAGCGGGCGCGCGCGCGGGGCGTGCGCTGCAACGCCGAGCTGCGCCTCGTCGTCGCTCGACGAGCCGCGCCGCTGCGCCGACGCGGCCGCCAGCCTGCTCGAGCGCCTGGTGGCGAGCGGGTCGGCTGAGCGGGCGCGGGCTCCAGCGGGTGCGCCGGGTCGCGCTGACGCTGGCCGATCTCGCCGGCGACGACCGCCCCGCTCACCGCCGAGCACGTCGCGACCGCGCACTCGCTGCGCACCCAGCCGGCGTGCCTGCGTCGAGCGGCTGGCGGTCTGACGACGGTCGCAACTGATGACGACCGAGCTCCTCCCGCCCGAGGCGTGGGTCACCGCGCTCGCGTCGCTCGACGGCATGGGTCCTGCCCGCCTGCGTGCCGCTGCTCGGGCCGCACCCGGCCCCGCACGCGGCCTGGGCGGCGGTCTGCGTCCGGGCGGCTGCGCCGCGACCGGCGGCTGGCCGCGGTCCTCGGTTCCCGACGCGGCTGCAGGTCGTGGCCAGCGTGGGCCCGACAGGCGGCCGCGCTCGATCCCGCAGCCTGCTGGGCCCGGCACGTCGAGGCCGGGCATCGGGGTGGTGCTCGCGGCGGCACCCGGCTACCCCGACGTCGTTCGACGACGATCCCGAGCCGCCCATCGATCCTGTTCCACCGAGGTGATCCCGACGTGGTGGCCGGCACCCGGGTCGCCATCGTCGGCACCCGCGACTGCACCCGCTACGGCCACGAGATCGCCTTCGAGCTCGGCGCCGAGCTGTCCGCGGCCGGGGTGTCGGTCGTGTCGGGCCTGGCCCTCGGCATCGACGGCGCCGCCCATGCCGGCGCGCTCGCAGGTCGGCGGCGCGCCGCCGATCGCGGTGGTCGGGTCGGGGCTCGACGTCGTCTACCCCCGACGCAACGCCCGCTGTGGCGCCAGGTGGCGCGGCGCGGGCGTCGTCTGGTCCGAGTACCCGCTCGGCACCCCGGCGCTGGCCTGGCACTTCCCGGCCCGCAACCGGCTGATCGCCGCCCTGGCCGACGTGGTGGTCGTGGTCGAGTCCCACGGCACGGGCGGGGCGCTCCTCACCGCCGACGAGGCGCTCGACCGCGAGCGTCCGGTGCTGGCCGTGCCGGGCCCGGTGCGCAGCCCGGCGTCGGTCGGGTGCAACCAGCCTGCTGGCCGAGTGCGGGACCCGTCGGCGTGGCCCGCGACGTGACCGACGTGCTGGTGGCGCTCCACCTCGAGCCGGGCTCGCGCCGCAGCGCCGCCGAGCGCCGGCCGCCACCGACCGACGGCCGACGCGCGAGCTGCTCGAAGCGGTGGCGTGGCAGCCGGTCACCCTCGAGCAGCTGGTCCTGCGCACCGGAGCGTCGCTCGTCGAGGTGGCCGGCGCGCTCACCCGCCTCGAGCTCGACGGCTGGGTGGCCCAACGCGGTGGTTGGTACGAGCGGGTGGCCAAGTCCGGTGCGTGACGCGCGGTCGGGCCAGCGCGACGGGTCGTGGCGTCCCCGTCCGACCCGGGGCGGTGGCCGGTACCGTGGTCGTCCATGGCGACCGACCCCTGGCAGCGTCACGAGTTCGTGGCGTCGCTGCACGGCGGTGTCGGCCAACACCGTCGCCGCGTACCGTGCGTGACCTGGCCGGCGTTCGTCGAGTGGGCCGAGCGTCTCGGGGTCGGCCGGTCCCGACGCAGGTCGACCGCAAGGTGCTGCGCCGCTACGTGTCCTACCTCAGCACCCGCGGCTACGCCCGGCGCACGATGGCCCGCAAGGCGGCCGCGCTGCGGCGCTACTTCGGCTGGCTGCGACGCGCCGGGATCGTCGCGCGCCGACCCGTCCGTCGGGCCTGTCGGTGCCCTCGGGCACGGGTCGCCTGCCACGCGTGCTGCGCGACGACGAGCTCGCCGTCCGCTGCTCGACGATCCCCGCCGGCGGTCGACCGACGACCCGCCCGCCATCCGGCTGCGCGACGACGCCGTGCTCGAGGTGCTCTACGGCAGCGGGCTGCGCGTCGCCGAGCTGTGCGGCCTGCGTCCCGACGACCTGGCCCTCGACAGCGGGCTGGTCCGGGTGTGGGGCAAGGGCTCCAAGCAGCGTCGGGTTCCCCTCAGCGACCCGGCCGTGGCGGCCCTCGGCGCCTGGCTCGACCACGGCCGGGCCGACCTGGTCGGGCCCGAGAGCCCACGCCGACGCCGTGTTCCTCAACCGGGCCGGTCGGCGGCTCACGCCCCGCGACGTCCGGCGCATCCTCGACCGGCGGGCCAGCTCACCCACCCATCCCCACGCCCTGCGCCACACCTACGCCACCCACCTGCTCGACGGCGGTGCCGACCTGCGGGCCGTCCAGGAACTGCTCGGCCACAGCGACCTGGCCACCACGCAGCACTACACTCACGTGTCCAAGGAACGGCTGCGGAGCGTCCTGCACGCGACCCACCCCCGAGCCTAGGAAGCCCCCGTTGGACGACGACGCAGCTGAGCACACCGAACGACTCTGGTCGGACTACAAGATCTCCGCCGACCCGGCCGTTCGCGAGCAGCTCATCCTCCAGTACTCGCCGCTGGTCAAGTACGTCGCCGGCCGCGTCGCGGTCGGCCTGCCCCAGAACGTCGAGCAGAGCGATCTGGTCAGCTACGGCATCTTCGGGCTCATCGACGCCATCGAGAAGTTCGACCCGGCGCGGGGCTACAAGTTCGAGACCTACGCCATCGCCCGCATCAAGGGTGCCATCCTCGACGAGCTGCGCTCGATCGACTGGGTGCCCCGCTCGGTGCGGGCCAAGGCCCGCCCCTCGAGACAGGCCTACGCCAAGCTCGAGGGCCAGCTGCACCGCACCCCGACCGACGAAGAGCTGGCCGCCGAGCTCGGCACTCACCGACGAGCAGCTGCAGACCACGCTCGGCCAGATCTCGTTCGTCGGTCTGGTCGCCCTCGACGAGATGCTGTCGGTCGGTGGCGATCGCGGCGAGTCGCTCACCCTCGGTCGACACCATCGCCGACTCGGGCGAGGGTCCGGTCGGCGGCCTACGAGGTCGAGGAGATGCGCCACATCCTCGCCGAGGCCATCAACCGCATGCCCGAGCGCGAGAAGATCGTCCTCACCCTCTACTACTACGAGGGTCTCACCCTGGCCGAGATCGGCGAGGTGCTCGGCGTGACCGAGAGCCGGGTGTGCCAGATCCACACCAAGGCCGTGCTCCAGCTGCGATCGCGCATCCTCGCCGCCGAGCGCGAACCCGCCTGACCACGCTCGGCCTGCCTTCGCCGGCGGACCGACGCCGTGACCGCCCCGGCAGGCACAACGGTCTGCCCGCTGGTCGACCATCTCGGACCTCGTCGTCCCGACCTTCCCCGGTCCTGGCCCGCGCTCGTCTCCGGGGTGTCCCATGTCTCGACGCCGTGTCGTCTCGCTCGCACTCGTGCCGGTCGCGTTCGTCCTGGTGGCAGGGGCCTTGCCGCTGGCGGCCCCGCCGCCGGCGGCGGCCTCGGTCGTCGGCGCCTACATCCCGCCGGTCTCGCCACCCCTGGCGGTGATCACCGACCACTTCCGGCCGCCGCCCGACGCCCTACGCGGCGGGCAACCGCGGGATCGACTACGCCACGGTCCCCGGCTCGCCGGTGCGTGGCGTCGGCGGCCGGCCGCGTCATCTTCGCCGGGCCGGTGGCCGGCACGCTGCACGTCACCATCGCCCATGCCGACGGGCTGCGCACCAGCTACTCGTTCCTGGCCCGCGTCGCTGGTCGCGGTGGGCGAGCGACGTCGACCAGGGCCAGCTGATCGGGCGTCGCCGGCGCCATCTTCCACTTCGGGGTCCGCGACCCCGCCGGCGACTACCTCGACCCCGAGGCGCTGTTCGCCGGTCGACCTCGGGGCCCATCTGGTGCCCGGCCCCGACGAGGGAGCCGACCCGATCGGCTCGGGGGTCGATGGCGAGCGGCGGTCCCTGGCCGCGGTGGTCGCCGGCGCGGTCGGGCCGATTCGCCCAGGGCTCCCGGGCGATGGCGCGACGAGGCGCTCGCGCTCGTCCCGGCGGTGTCGGCCTACCGGCTGGCCCGCGAGCTCGACGCAGTTGCGCGCGGTCGCAGCGATCGTGCACGCCGGGCCGGTGCGGGTGCCGCCCACGCCGCTCCCGCCGACGGATCGCCGTCCTCGTCGGCGGGCTCGGCTCGACCGACCGCAGCGCGGCCGATCGACCGCCTCGACACCCGCGGCCCTCGGCTACGCCCCGAGCGACGTGCTCCGGTTCTCCTACGCGGGCGGTCGGGTGCCCGGTCGGAGCGGCCGCACGGGGCCGGGCTCGGCGCTCGACGCCACGCCCTACGGACCGGCCGACACCGAGACCGACCTGCGGGTGACCGCCGCCCGGCTCGCGCAGCTGGTCGAGCAGGTCGCCCAGGTCGCACCCGGGGTCCCGATCGACGTGATGGCCCACTCCCAGGGCGGCGTCGTGGCCCGGCTGGCGATCGAGCGGCTGGCGGCCGACGGCCGGGCCTGCCAGCCTCGGCCTCGTCGTCACCATCGCCACCCCGCACCAGGGGGCCGACGCGGCCACCGCGCTCGTCGGCGATCGCCGACACCCCGGCCGGCCAGGTGCTGGCCGACCGGTGGCGGCCGAGCTGGGCGTCGGCCTCGATCCCGCACGGCACCGTCGCTGGCCCAGCTGTCCGAGACCTCGCCGATCGTGGCCGAGCTGGGTCGGCCGGTCCCGGCCGGGATCCACCTGCTCTCGATCGGGGCCAGCGGCGACCTGACCGTCCCGTGGGTGCGGACCCCGACGCCGGGAGCGACCACGGTCCTCGTCGCACCTGGTCGGGTCCGCGCGCCCACGACGCCCTGCCCGGCGACCGCCGGCCACCACCCGGGCGATCGCCCTGGCCCGGGCCGGGCTGCCCGCCGGCCTGCGTCGGCCTGGTCGCCGTCGGCGTGCGCCGACGTCGTGACCAGCCACCTGGTCGCCCAGGCCGAGGACGCGCTCGGCCTCGCCGACGGCGCTGGCCGTCGGCCCGTGACGGGCCGCTACGCCCGACGCGCGGTTGGCTCGCGGTCGCCGGGCGTCCGTAGACTGACCGACCGGCCGGGAATCCCCGGTCGTCCGAGCTCGGGCCTCCCGAGCCTCACGTCATCTCCACCCGGATCCCTCCACGGTCGCCCTCACGGGGCGCTGGGTCCGGGCTTCGCCGAACCGTTGGGAAGGAGCACTCCATGGCACCAGTCGTGACCATGCGCCAGCTACTCGAGGCCGGTGTCCACTTCGGCCACCAGACCCGCCGCTGGAACCCGAAGATGAAGCGATTCATCCACGGTGAGCGCAACGGCATCTACATCATCGACCTCCAGCAGACGCTGGGTCGCATCGAGACCTCGTACTCGTTCATCCGCGATCTCGTGGGTGACGGCGGCACCGTGCTGTTCGTCGGCACCAAGAAGCAGGCCCAGGACGCCGTGCAGTCCTACGCCGAGAAGTGCGGCATGCCGTACGTCAACGAGCGTTGGCTGGGCGGCATGCTCACCAACTTCGAGACCATCTCCAAGCGGGTGTCCAAGATGAAGGACTACCAGCGCATGCGCGACTCGGGTGAGTTCGAGGCCATGCCCAAGAAGGAAGCCCTGCTCATCGGCCGCGAGCTCGAGAAGCTCGAGCGCAACCTGGGCGGCATCCGCCGCATGGAGCGCCTGCCCGACGCCGTGTTCGTGCTCGACACCAACAAGGAAGACATCGCGGTCACCGAGGCCAACAAGCTCGGCATCCCGATCGTCGCCGTGGTCGACACCAACTGCGATCCCGACATCATCCAGTACGTCATCCCGGGCAACGACGACGCCATCCGCTCGGGCACGCTTGATGTGCCGCGTGATCGCCGACGCCGTCGAGGAGGGTCGCTTCATCGCCTCGCGCCGCCACGGCAACGGCGCCGGTCCGGCGCCCGACCCGCAGCGACGACGAGGAGGCCGCGATCGCCGCCCAGCAGGCCGAGGCCCGCCGCCAGGCCGCCCTCGCCGCCCAGGAGCGCGAGGCCCGCATCGCCGCCAGCCCGGTCCGAGCCGGCCGCAGCCCGCCGTCACCGAGCCCGCGCCCGCTGCCACCGATCCCGCTCGCCGCGGCCGGCCTCGGCTCCCGAGCCGACGCCCGCACCCGCCGCCGAGCCCGCGCCCGACGCCGAGCCGCCGAGCCCGAGTCCGCCCCCGCCGCCCGAAGCCGCCCCCGAGCCGGCCGGCGACCACCGAGGAGTCCTGAGCCATGCCCGAGTTCACCGCCAAGGACGTCCAGGCGCCTCCGCCAGGCCACCGGCGCCGGGATGATGGACGCCAAGAAGGCCCTCGCAGGAGAACGACGGCGACCTCGAGGCCGCCACGCAGTGGCTGCGCGAGAAGGGCCTGGCCAAGGTCGACAAGCTCGGTGACCGCGAGAACACGCAGGGCGCGGTGGCCGTCGGTCGTCGACGGCAACGTCGGCGCGGTCGTCGAGCTCAAGAGCGAGACCGACTTCTCGGCCAAGGCCGACGACTTCACCTCGCTCGTGCAGGACCTGGCCGAGCTGGTGCGTGGCCAAGGGCGCCGACGCCGTCTCCGAGCGGGCCACCGAGCTCGAGGACCTCAAGATCGCCAAGAAGGAGAACATCGAGCTGGGCACGGTCGTGCGCCTCGAGGCGGCCGACGGCAACCTGCTCGACTCCTACCTCCACATCCAGGACGGTCGTGGCGTCAACGCCGTGCTGGTCGAGCTGGCCGGCGGCACCCGCGAGCTGGCCCACGACATCGCCGTGCACATCGCCTTCGCCAAGCCGCCGTACCTGCACCCGCGACGAGGTGCCCGGCCGACGCGGTCGAGAAGGAGCGCCAGGCGCTGCTCGAGATCACCAAGGCCGAGGGCAAGCCCGAGCAGGCGTGGCCCAAGATCGTCGACGGCCGGCTCAATGCCTGGTACAAGGATCAGGTGCTGCTCGAGCAGGGCTTCGTCCGCGACGACAAGACGACCATCGCCCAGCTGCTCGGCGACGCCACGCTGGTGCGCTTCGCCCAGGTCTTCATCGGCGCGTGACCGACCGGCGCGGATGCCCGAGCGGCGGCCCACGGCGCCCGAGCGCGGGCCAGAGGCCAAGTGGTCGCGGGTCCTGCTCAAGCTGTCGGGCGAGGCCTTCGCCGGCGAGGGCGGCTACGGCATCGACGGCCTGGTCGTGGCCCAGCTGGCCCGCCAGATCGTCGAGGTCCGCCAGGACCTCGACATCGACGTGGCCATCGTCGTCGGCGGCGGCAACATCTGGCGGGGCATGTCCGGTGCCGGCGCCGGGCATGGACCGGGCCCAGGCCGACTACATGGGCATGCTGGCCACCGTCATCAACGGCCTGGCCCTGCAGGACACCCTCGAGCAGCTCGGCCAGCCCACCCGGGTCCAGACCGCCATCCAGATGGCGCAGGTGGCCGAGCCCTACATCCGGCGCCGGGCCATCCGCCACCTCGAGAAGGGGCGGGTCGTGATCTTCGCCGGCGGCACCGGCAACCCGTTCTTCACCACCGACACCACCGCCGCGCTGCGGGCCGTCGAGATCGAGGCCGGGGCGCTGCTGAAGGGCACCCACTCGGGGACCGACGGCATCTACACCGACGACCCGCAGGGTCAACCCCGACGCCGTGCGCCTCGACGAGGTCACCTACCTCGACGTGCTGAACCAGGGCCTGCGGGCCATGGACTCGACCGCCATCACCCTCTGCATGGACAACGACCTGCCCGATCGTGATGTTCGACCTGATGGGGGAGGGCAACGTCCGGGCCATCCTCGAGGGCCGCTCGATCGGCACCCTCGTCCGCTGAGCTGTCACAGTCGTGGCCGCGGATCGCGGGTAGCGTCGGCAGGGGTCCCTTCGGGGCCGGTGGCCGATGCTCGGCGATGACACCGAGCCGACCCGAGCGGCCGCGTCGGGCGAGCGAGAGCGATGAGGAGAAGCTGACCGTGAGTGCTGAGCTGGCCCAGGTGAGCCTCGACGAGGCCACCGACAAGATGGGCAAGGCGGTCACCCACACCCGCGCCGAGTTCGCCGGCATCCGCACCGGGCGCGCCGCCCCGTCGCTGGTCGAGAAGATCATGGTCGACTACTACGGCTCCGAGGTGCCGCTGCAGCAGCTCGCCGGGTTCCAGGTGCCCGAGGCCCGCCAGCTGCTGATCACCCCCTACGACAAGGGCGCGATGGGGGCCATCGAGAAGGCGATCCAGCACTCCGACCTGGGCCTCAACCCGAGCAACGACGGCGTCTCGATCCGGCTCAGCTTCCCGCCGCTCACCACCGAGCGGCGCAAGGAGCTGGTCAAGGTGGTGCGGGGCATGGCCGAGGACGGCAAGGTCACGCTGCGCAACCTCCGCCGGGCGGTGCGCCACGAGCTCGACTCGCTCGAGAAGGACGGCGAGCTGTCGTCCGACGAGCTGGCCCGGGCCGAGAAGGAGCTCGATCGCATCATCCACGCGCAACGAGGCCGAGATCGACCACGCGCTGGCAGCCAAGGAACAAGAGCTCCTGGAGGACTGATGGCCGACGATCCCCGAGATGACGCCGAACCGCGCGCGGCCGCTCCTGCCGACCCGACCGAGGGCGTCCGCATCATCAAGCCCGACGAGGCGGCCGAGGCGGTCGAGCGGGGCGACGCGGTCAAGCGCCGGGGCGAGCGACGAGCCGCGTACGGCGATCGTCCGGAGACCCCCGGCGGTCCCCGGCCGAGCCTGCGCTTCCCCCTGGCCGACTCGAGCGATCCGGGCCTCATCGTCCGGCCCCGGGTGGCCCCGGTCGAGCCCCGGCGCGAGACGGTGGCCTCGTCGAGGCCCGACGAGGACGCCCGCCCCGATCCGCCCACGGGCGACCAGCCCGTGCTCTCGGTGCCGACCAGCGGCTCGGTCGAGCTGCCGCACTGGACCGACCGGCCACCGGCGAGGTGCCCAAGGTCGTGATCGGCGACGACGACGACGAGGCCGCCCGCTGGGCCGCCTTCGCCGACCAGGGTCCCCGCTGGCGCGACCAGTCGGGCGACTGGGACGGCGACGAGGCCGACGGCGTCGCGCCACTCGGCGCCGGCGACGATTTCGACTCGCCTCTCGGCGCCCTCGACACGACCGAGCGTCCGAGCGACGAGGAGTTCCTCACCTTCGACGACCTCGAGGTGCCTCAGCAGCCGCTGCCGACCGCGCCGGCCCGCGGCTCGTTCGACGATCCGATCCGCATCTCGAGCGAGCCGACGCGGGCACCCGACCCGCCAGCCCCCGAGCCGGTCCGGCGCGCCGACCGCCGAGGCCGGTGCCGTGACCGCCGGGCGCGCCCGCCGCCGTTCGCCGCGCCGCGGTCCGGGCGACCCGCCGCCTGGTCCCCGCCATGCCGCCGGTCCGCCCCCGTCGGCCGGTCGTGATGTCCCCACCGCGGTGTTCGTGGGGGTCGCCATCGCGGCGGCGGCCGCTGTGCTGCTTCCTGCTCGGGCCGGCGGTCACCATGGTCCTCGTGTTCGTCGTCCTCGCCCTGGCCGGCGCCGAGTTCTTCACCGCGGCGCGCCGGGCTGGGTTCCGACCCGCCACGTTGCTCGGGTCTCGCGGCGGTCGCCGCCCTCCCGCTGGCCACCTACTGGCGGGGCGAGGCGGCGATCCCGCTCGTGCTGTTCCTCACGGTCGTGTTCGGCCTGCTGTGGTTCATCCTCGGGCTCGGGCCCGACACGACCATCAACCTGGGCGTCACGCTGCTCGGGGCGGTCTACGTCGGCGTGCTCGGCTCGTTCGCCGCGCTGCATCCTCAAGATCCCGTCCCAGGGCGTCAGCATCCTGCTGGTGGCCGTGGTGGCGGCGGTGTTCTACGACGTGGGCGGCTTCGCCATCGGCCGCCAGTTCGGGCGCACGCCGTTGACCTCGGTGAGCCCCAACAAGACGCTCGAGGGCCTCGTGGCCGGGGTCGTCACGTCGCTGATCGCGGTGCTCGTCGTGGCCGTGCGTCCTCGGCTTCGGGCCCTTCGACCTGGGTCAGGCGCTGGTGTTCGGCGTGCTGTGCGCCATCGCCGCGCCGATCGGCGACCTGGCCGAGTCGGTGCTCAAGCGCGACCTCGGGCTCAAGGACATGGGCAGCGTGCTGCCGGGCCACGGGGGCGTGCTCGACCGGTTCGACGCGCTCCTGTTCGTGCTGCCGACCGCCTACTACGTGACCCGGGCCCTCAACCTCGTCCCCGGCATCTGAGCGTTCGGGTCACCGGCCCGCTCGACCGTTGGTGGCCCGCCTGGGTCGTGCGACCCGCCGTGTCGGGCCAGCCGGGCGTCGGTAGGCTGCGGACATGACCGGCTGTCGCGTCGCCATCGCCGGGAGCACCGGTTCGATCGGCACCCAGACGCTCGAGGTCATCGCGGCCGAGCCCGACCTGTTCGAGCTGCGGGCGCTCGGGGCCAGCGGCCGTTCCATCGAGGCGCTCGTGGCCCAGGCGCGAGCCGTGCGACCGAAGGTGGTGGCCGTCGCGTCCGACGAGCGCGCGGCCGAGCTGGCCGCCGCGCTGCCCGAGTGCGAGATCCGGGCCGGCGAGGGCGCGCTCGAGAGCCTGGCCACCGAGGCCGACGTCGTCGTCAACGGGGTGGTCGGCTTCGCCGGGCTCCCCGTCACCCTGGCCACCCTCGAAGCCGGACGACGCCTGGCGCTGGCCAACAAGGAGTCGCTGATCGCGGCCGGCCCGGTCGTGCAGCGCGCCCGGCGCACGCCCGGCGCCGAGCTGGTGCCGGTCGACAGCGAGCACGGCGCCATCCACCAGTGCCTGCGGGCCAACGAGCAATCCGGCCCGCGTCGAGCGCCTGGTGCTCACCGCCAGCGGCGGACCCTTCCGGGGTCGCACGCGAGCCGAGCTCGAGTCGGTCGGCATCGACGACGCCCTGGCCCATCCCACGTGGTCGATGGGGCCCAAGATCACGATCGACTCGTCGACGCTGATGAACAAGGGCCTCGAGGTCATCGAGGCCCACGAGCTGTTCGGCGCGCCCGCCGGCGACGCCGGGGTCGGCATCGGGTTCGACCAGATCGAGGTGGTCGTGCACCCGCAGTCGATCGTGCACTCGATGGTCGACTACACGCGACGGCACCACCATCGCCCAGCTCTCCGAGCCCGACATGCGCCTGCCCGATCGGGTACGCGCTGGCCTATCCCGACCGCATCACCACCGCGTTCGGGCGGCTCGACTGGACCGACTGGGCGCCGTCTCGACTTCGAGGCCCCCGATCTCGACGCCTTCGCCTGCCTGCGCCTGGCCTACGAGGCCGGCCGGGCGGGCGGTACCGCTCCGGCCTGGCTCAACGCGGCCAACGAGGTGGCCGTGGCGGCCTTCCTCGAGGGCCGCATCCGTTGGACCCAGATCGCCGAGGTGCTCGCCGCCACGCTCGCGCTCCATGACGGCACCCCCGCTGCCGATCTACCTACTGTGGTCGACGTCGACCACCGGGCCCGCGCCGCTGCCGGCCGCGCCATCGAGAGGATCTCCTCGTGACCGACACCATCGATCCGTCCGCCGGCCCGGCCGATCCGTCGGCTCGTCCGCCGGATGGCGAGCCGGCCGGTCCCGCCGGTCCGGCCGTCGGCCCGGATGCGACGACCCCCCGGCCCTCGCCGGGCACCGGCGGGTTCTGGACCCACGGCGCCTCGTCGTTCGCCCGCCACGACACCGCGGCCTCCACGCCGTCCGCTGACGCCGAGGCCGAGCCCCCTCGGTCCAAGGTGGTGCCGGCGCTGATGCTGCTGGCCGGCACGGCGCTGATCGTTCGCCTGTTCGGGCCGTGGGGCCTGTTCATCATCGTCGGCCTGCTGATCTCGGTCGTCCTGCACGAGCTCGGGCACTACCTGACGGCCAAGCAGGCCGGCATGAAGGTCACCGAGTTCTTCGTCGGCTTCGGGCCCAAGCTCTGGTCGATGCAGCGGGGCGAGGTCGAGTACGGCGTCAAGGCGCTGCCCCTCGGCGCGTACGTGCGGATCATCGGCATGAACGACCTCGAGGACATCGACCCCGCCGACGAGGGCCGCACCTACCGCGAGAAGAGCTACTGGGCGCGCCTGCGCGTCGTGCTCGCCGGTCCGTTCATGAACTTCGCCATCGGCTTCGTGCTGCTCACCGTCCTGTTCATGACCTTCGGCCAGGCCACCAACACGGGTTGGAAGGTCGATCAGGCCCAGCCCGGGACGGCCGCCAAGGCCGCAGGGCTCCGCTCCGGCGATCGGCTGTTGAGCCTCGACGGCAAACCCGTCAGCGGGTTCGAGGCGTTCGGCAAGGAGATCGAGCGCCGGGCCGGCGACCCCGTGCACCTCGTGGTCCTGCGGGACGGCAAGAAGGTGGCCCTCACCGCCACGGTCGGCTGGATCCTCGCCGACAGCGGCGCGGCCAAGTTGGCGCCGCTCGCCACCGGCGATCAGATCACCGAGGTGGGCAAGACCTCGGTCGCCTCCTACGCCGCGGCTCGCCAGCTGCTCGGGGATGCCCCCAAGGGCCTCACCACCGTGCAGATCGAGCGCGACGGCAACGCCTACACCACGCAGCTGCACACACCGATCGCGCTGCCGGCCGACGGCGCCCACGGGTTCCTCGGCATCTCGGCCAGCCCGCGGATCGCCCGCCAGGGGCCGATCCAGGCCGTGGGCACCGCGGGGCACCAGTTCGCCTCGCTGATCGGCGGTTCGGTGCAGGCCCTCGGTCGCTTCTTCTCGCCCTCGGGCCTCTCGCACTGGACCCACTACGTGATCACCGGCTCGGGTGCCCCGAGCCAGTCGTCGACGGCCGGGCAGGCGGCGCTGGTGCCGATCGACAAGGGCGCCCCGGCGGCCTCGGCCAGCCAGCCGGTGTCGGCCAACGCTCCCGAGAACAACCGCATCCTGTCGGTGGTCGGCGTGCTGCGGCTGGGGTCCGAAGCCGGCGCCGAGGGCGCAGCGATCGTGCTGTTCCTGCTGGCGCTGATCAACGTCTTCCTCGGCCTGCTCAACCTCGTGCCGCTGCCGCCCTTCGACGGCGGCCACGCGGCGGTGGCCACCTACGAGGCCATCCGCGAGAAGCTCAGCGGTCGCCCGTACCGGGCCGACATGGCCAAGCTGATCCCCGTCACCTACGCCGTGCTGGTGCTGATGGGGTTCATCTTCCTGAGCTCGACCTACCTCGACATCCTGCATCCGGCGCAGAACCCCTTCAAGAACCCTTGAGGACCGCGCCGTGAGCTTCGTGCGCCGCCAGACCCGTCAGATCATGGTGGGCGACGTGCCGGTGGGCGGCGGCGCGCCGATCACCGTCCAGTCGATGACGACGACCAAGACGGCCGACGTCGAGGGCACGCTCGCCCAGATCTACGCCCTGGCCGGCGCCGGGGCCGACATCGTGCGCTGCACCTGCAACGAGCGCGAGGCGGCCGAGGGCCTGGCCCAGATCGTGCCGCGCTCGCCGGTGCCGATCATCGCCGACATCCACAACCAGTACCTGCGCGGCGCTCGAGGCCCTCGACGCCGGCGTGGCGTGCCTGCGGCTCAACCCCGGCAACATCACCAACCCCGAGCACATCAAGACGGTGGCGCGCGAGTGCAAGGACCGCGGCGTGCCGATCCGCATCGGGGTCAACGGCGGCTCGCTCGACAAGGAGCTGTACGAGAAGTACGGCGACACCATCACGCCCGAGGCCATGGTCGAGTCGGCCCAACGCGAGCTCGACTACTTCCGTGAGGTCGACTTCGACGACGTCAAGATCTCGGTGAAGGCGTCGAACGTCCCGATCATGATCGAGGCCTACCGGATGCTGGCCGACGCCGTCGACCACCCGCTGCACCTCGGGGTCACCGAGGCCGGGCCCGCCGCCGGCCGGTCTGGTCAAGGCCACCGCCGGGATGGCGACGCTGCTGAGCGAGGGCATCGGCGACACCATCCGCTACTCGCTCACCGCCGATCCGGTCGAGGAGGCGCGGGCGGGTCGGCAGCTGCTCGAGGCGCTCGGGCTGCGCGAGCGCAAGGGCCTCGATCTCATCGCCTGCCCGTCGTGCGGTCGGGCCGAGGTCGACGTCATCGGGGTGGCCAACGCGGCCCAGCAGGCGCTCGGCGACCTCAAGATCCCGATCCAGGTGGCCGTCATGGGATGCGTCGTCAACGGGCCCGGCGAAGCCCGCGAGGCCGACCTGGGCATCGCCGCCGGTCGCCACCGTGGGCACCTGTTCGTCAAGGGCAAGGTGGTCAAGGTCGTGCCCGAGGACGACATGGTCGACGCGCTGGTCGAGTGGGCCAAGATCATCGCCGAGGGCGGGATCGAGGGCGCGCAGGCGCTGGCCGACGACGGCGCGGCCGCCGAGGCCGAGGCCGATCGGGCCGCCCTGCTCGACGAGCAGGGCGACGACGCCAACCAGGCGGCGGTCAGGATCGAGCGCATCCGCAGCCACTGACGATCCGGAGCCGCAGACCCGGTCGCGACCACCTCCACTCGTCGAGGCGGCAGCTCCATACCGTTTCGGTGCGCAGGTGCCGCCACGTAGCATCGGCGCCCTATGGCCAAAGCTCCCGTCCTCACCCCCCAGGCCGAGGACTTCCCCCGCTGGTTCCAGGACGTCCTCGCAAAGGCCGAGATCGCCGAGAACGGCCCGGTCGCCGGGACCATGATCATCCGGCCCTACGGCTACGCCATCTGGGAGCGCATGCAGGCCGAGGTCGACCGCCGCATCAAGGCGGCCGGCGCCGAGAACGCCTACTTCCCGCTCTTCATCCCCGAGAGCTACCTGCGCCGCGAGGCCGACCACGTCGAGGGGTTCAGCCCCGAGCTGGCCGTCGTGACCCACGCCGGCGGCAAGGAGCTCGACGAGCCCGTGGTGGTGCGACCCACCAGCGAGACGGTGATCGGCGAGTACATGGCCAAGTGGATCCAGAGCTACCGCGACCTGCCCCTGCTGCTCAACCAGTGGGCCAACGTGGTGCGGTGGGAGCTGCGTCCCCGCCTGTTCCTGCGGTCGCGGGAGTTCCTGTGGCAGGAGGGCCACACCGCCCACGTCTCGTTCGCCGACGCCCATGCCTACGCGGAGCGCATCCACCGCGAGGTGTACGCCGGCTTCATGACCGATGTGCTGGCCATGCCGGTGATCATGGGGCGCAAGACGGCCAAGGAGCGCTTCGCCGGCGCGGTCAACACCCTCACCTGCGAGGCGATGATGCGCGACGGCAAGGCCCTGCAGATGGGCACCAGCCACGAGCTGGGCCAGAACTTCGCCAAGGCCTTCGACATCCAGTACCTCGACGCCGACGGCGTCCAGCAGCACGCCTGGACCACCTCGTGGGGGGTGTCGACCCGCATGGTGGGTGGCCTGATCATGGGCCACGGCGACGATCGCGGCCTGCGTCTGCCTCCCCGCCTCGCCCCGGTCCAGGTGGTGGTGATGGCGGTGCGCGACGACGCCGAGGTGCTCGAGCGCTGTCGGGCGCTGGCCGACGAGCTGGCCGCGGCCGGGGTGCGGGTCCGCCTGGACGACCGGGTCGAGCTGTCGGTCGGGCGCCGCCGCACCGACTGGGAGCTCAAGGGCGTGCCCGTCCGGCTCGAGCTCGGGCCCCGCGACCTGGCCGAGGGCTCCGTCGCGCTGGTCGACCGGCTGGGTGGGGCCGATCGATCGGCGTCGCTGGCGGGCGTGGCGGCCGAGGTGCCCGCCCTGCTCGAATCGGCCCAGGAGACGATGCTGGCCGAGGCGACCGCCGCCCTCGAGCGCCGGATCGTCGACGTCTCCAGCCTCGACGAGGCCCGCGAAGCCAGCCAGGACGGGTGGGCACGGGTCCCCTGGGACCGGATCGGCCCCGAGGGCGAGGCCGAGCTGGCCCAGGACGCGATCACCGTCCGCTGCCTGGTCCGGCCTGACGAGCACGCATGCCCGAATCCGAGGACGAGCCCGGTCTGCTGGCGCTTGACCGGTCGTTCGTACTGAGTCGGCCGGGCCCGTCGAGGGGCTTCACGCGCTATAATCCTTGGCGCAATCCGTTCGATTTCTGGACGAAAGGCGTGGGCCTTGCCCACGCCTTTCGTTTCGTTGACTGACTCGGCCAGTTCCGGCCCGTTCCGGAAGGTGCCGCTCCACTCAGCTGACCCATCCACCAACCATCACCCGACAGGAGGTGAGCCCGACATGAGCGCCATCGACCGCGTCCGCACGCTCGTCGAGCCGATCGTCGCCAGCAGCGGGCTCGACCTCTACGACCTCGAGCTCAACGGCGGCGTCCTGCGGGTGGTCGTCGACCAGCCCGGCGGGGTGGGCATGGATGCCATCGCCGCGCGTGACCCGCGCCATCTCCCGGGCGCTCGACGAGGCCGATCCGATCGACGAGCCGCTTCACCCTCGAGGTGTCGAGCCCCGGACTCGAGCGACCGCTGCGCACGCCGGCCCACTTCGAGACTGCCCTCGGCACGGCGATATCGGTCAAGGCGGTGGCCGGCCTCGAGGGCGACCGCCGCTTCACCGGCACGCTCGAGTCGGTCGACGCCGACGGCATCGTCGTGGCCGTCACCCCCGGCTCGGCCACCCGCCGCCTGGCCTTCGACCAGATCGAGCGGGCCCGCACCGTGTTCGAGTGGGGCCCGACGCCCAAGCCGGGCGGCTCCAAGAACACCCGCACCAAGCGATCGCGCACTCCGAAGGCCGGCACCGCCAAGGCCGGCCCCAAGCAGTCCAGCCAACAGAAGAAGGTCATCGCGTCATGAGCAACCCCGACATCCTCGACGCGCTCCAGGCGCTCGCAGTCGACAAGGGCATCACCGTCGACGTCTTGTTCGCAGCGCTGGCCGACGCACTCGAGTCCGCCTACAAGCGGCTCCCCAACGCCTACGAGTACGCCTGGGTCGCCATCGATCCCGACAATGTCGAGATGTTCCGGGTCATGGCCCAGGAGCTCGACGAAGAGGGCGAGCCGACCGGGCCCGAGCTCGAGGTCACCCCGCCCAAGGACGTCTGGGGCCGCGTCGCCGCGCAGACCATGAAGCAGGTGATGAACCAGCGCATCCGTGAGGCCGAGCGCGAGATGAAGTACGAGGAGTACGCCGGCCGCGAGGGCGACATCGTCACCGGCATCATCCAGCAGAGCGACAGCCGCTACACGCTGCTCGACCTCGGTCGGGTCGAGGCGCTGCTGCCCCAGGCCGAGCAGGTGCCCTACGAGCGGCCCGAGCCGAACGCGCGGGTCAAGGCCTACATCGTCGAGGTGCGCAAGACGGCCAAGGGCCCGCAGATCGTGGTCAGCCGCACCCATCCGGGCCTCATCAAGCGGCTGTTCGAGCTCGAGGTCCCCGAGATCGCCGACGGCGTCGTCGAGATCAAGGCCTGCGCCCGCGAGCCCGGGGCCCGCACCAAGATCGCCGTGTGGTCCAACGACCACAACGTCGACCCGGTCGGCGCCTGCGTCGGCGCCCGGGGCGCCCGCGTGCGCATGGTCGTCAACGAGCTGCGGGGCGAGAAGATCGACATCGTCCCCTTCAGCGACGACCCGGCCGACTTCGTCATGAAGGCGCTGTCGCCGGCCAAGGTCAAAGAGGTCCGCATCCACGAGGACACCGGCGTGGCCGAGGTCATCGTGCCCGACTACCAGCTCTCGCTGGCCATCGGCAAGGAGGGCCAGAACGCCCGCCTGGCCGCCCGGCTGACCGGCTGGCGCGTCGACATCAAGAGCGAGACCCAGCTGGCCGAGGAGGAGGCCTACTTCAACCAGGACTGGGCCGAGGGCGAGTGGGTCGTCGATCCCGAGTCGGGCGAGCAGGTCTGGCAGCCGGCCGAGGGCGGCGAGGCCATGTCCGCCGAGCAGTGGAACCAGGCCGCCGTCGCCGACGGCGACGAGAAGGCCGCCGACGGCGACGAGAAGGTCGGCCGAAGGCGACGCACGAAGGCCGACGACGGCGCCACCGCCGAGGCTGTCGAAGGCGACGAGAAGGCTGTCGACGGCGCCGACGTGGCCGTCGAAGCGGCGCCCGAGCTCGCTACCGTGGCCGACGCTCCTGCCGGAGAATCGGCCCCTGACGCCTCGGCGACCGACTCGTAGCCCTCATCGCACTTCGTGCGCCCCTGACGGGCGTGCGAGGATAGAGGGCCCGTAACCGGCGAGGCCCGACCGACAACCGACATCCGACCCGATCAGTGGCGCCTCCGGGCCCGACCGATCGCCTGCCACAAGGAACTGAAACCGCTCTTGGCAGGAAACATCCGCGTGTATGAGCTCGCGAGAGAGCTCGGGCTGACGAACAAGGAGACGCTCGACCTCTGCGAAGCGCTCGGCATCGGCGTCAAGTCGCACTCCTCGAGTGTGGTCGACGCCCAGGCCGACCGCGTCCGCCGCAAGGCCGACGCGCGAGGGCCTGATCCGCGACGAGCAGCCACCCGAGCCCGAGAAGCCGGCCAAGGCGGCCAAGGCCACGAAGGCCACGAAGGCACGAAGGCGACCAAGGCCACCAAGGCCACCAAGGCGACCGCCGAGACGGCGCCGGTCGCCGAGACGGCGGCCCCGGTCGCCGAGCCCGCCGCCGAGATCCCTGCGCCCGAGGCCGAGGCCCCGCCGGCCGACGAGCCACCGGCGGTGGCCGCCGAGACCGCTCCCGTGGCTCCTCCCGCTGCGCCCGAGCCGGCTCCTGCCCCCGTCGAGGCCGAGGTCGAGCCGGCCCCGCCCGTCGTCGAGGCGGCCCCCGCGCCGGCGCCCGCGCCGCGGCGTGTGGTCACCTCGAGCGGCAGCGAGCACCCGCCACCCCGTCCGCGCCTCGACGAGGTCGACGTCCGTCGTCCCGCCGCGGCTGCCGCCGCTGCCGCGCCGGCCGCCCCGGCCGCGTCCTGCGGCGTCGGCTGCGCCGACCGCCAGCCCCGCGGCCCGCACCGGGCGATCCATCCCGCCCCCGCCGGGCCGGCGCCCGCCGATCTCCTCGACGGGCAAGCCCATCCCGCCCCCGCCGGGCCAGCTCCGCCGTCCGACCCCCGAGAACACGGGGCGGCTCCCGGGCGGCGCCCGCCGCACTCCCGTCGGCGCCGGTGCAGCCTTCCGGCCCCGGTGGCTCGCGTCCCGGTGGCAGCGCTCCCGTCGCGCCCGATGGGCGGCGGCCCAGGTGGCGGCCCGGGTGGGGTCCTGGTGGCGGTCCCGGTGGCGGACGCCCCGGTGGTCGCCCCGGAGGTGGTCCGGGTGGCCCCCGTCGGGCCCCGCGCCGCAAGCGGCGCCGTCGCAACCGCGACGAGCTGCAGCCGATGTCGGCGCCGTCCTACACGCCGCTCAGCGCCCCCGTCCCCACGGGCGAGGTCGTGGTCGAGCGGGCCTCGACGCCCCAGGAGCTCGGGCCCAAGTTCAACCGCACCGCCGCCGACGTCGTGCGCTTCCTCATGGAGCAGGGCGAGATGGTCACCGCCACCCAGTCGCTGTCCGACGACATGATCGAGCTGTTCGTGGCCGAGCTCGGCGCCGAGATCCGCATGGTCGATCCCGGCGAGGAGCAGGAGGTCGAGCTGCAGAAGCTGCTCGACCTCGACTTCCTCGAAGACGCCGAGGACGCCCCCACCCGCGCGCCGGTGATCACCGTCATGGGCCACGTCGACCACGGCAAGACCAAGCTGCTCGACCGCATCCGCAACGCCAACGTCGTGGCCGGCGAGGCCGGCGGCATCACCCAGCACATCGGCGCCTACCAGGTGGTCAAGAACGACAAGCCCATCACCTTCATCGACACCCCGGGCCACGAGGCGTTCACCGCCATGCGCGCCCGCGGCGCCGAGGCCACCGACATCGTCGTGCTGGTCGTGGCGGCCGACGACGGCGTCATGCCCCAGACCCTCGAGGCGCTCGACCACGCCCGCGCGGCCGAGGTGCCCGATCATCGTGGCCATCAACAAGATCGACCGCGAGAACGCCGATCCCACCCGGGTGATGACCCAGCTGGCCGAGCACGGCCTGCAGCCCGAGCAGTGGTCGGGCGACACCGTCATGGTCGAGGTCTCCGCCCTGCAGAACATCGGCATCGACGACCTGCTCGAGAACCTGCTGGTGGTGGCCGAGCTCGAAGACCTGCGCGGCAACACCGACGGGCGGGCCGTCGGCGTCGTGCTCGAGTCCAACCTCGACATCGGTCGGGGCCCGGTGGCCACCGTGCTGGTGCAGCAGGGCACGCTGCGGGTCGGCGATCCGCTCGTCGCCGGCGCGGCCTGGGGCCGCGTCCGGGCGCTGATCAACGACCAGGGCGAGCAGATCAAGGAAGCCGGGCCGTCCACGCCGGTGCAGGTGCTCGGCCTGTCCGAGGTGGCCCACGCCGGCGACCGGTTCGTCGTGGCCCCCGACGAGAAGACCGCCTCCAAGGTGGCGTCCACCCGTGAGCACTGGCAGCGCCAGGCCAGCCTGGGCCGTGACGCCCACGCCATGAGCGGCGGCGCCAAGCTCGAGGACATCTTCCAGCAGATCCAGCTGGGCGAGACCGCCACGCTCAACCTCATCCTCAAGGCCGACGTCACCGGCTCGCTCGAGGCGCTCACCGAGAGCCTCCGCAAGCTCGAGCGCGACGACGTCAAGCTGGCGTTCGTGCACCGCGGCGTCGGCGCCATCACCCAGTACGACATCCAGCTCGCCGCCGGCATCGAACGCCACGATCATCGGCTTCAACGTGCGCCCCGACCGCAAGGCCCGCGAGCTGGCCGAGTCCGAGCGGGTCGAGATCCGCACCTACGAGATCATCTACCAGGTGCTCGAGGACATCGAGAACGCCATGCTCGGCCTGCTCGCCCCCGAGTTCGAAGAGGTGGTCACCGGCGAAGCCGAGGTCCGCGAGATCTTCCGGGTCCCCCGGATCGGTGCCATCGCCGGCTGCTACGTGCTCAACGGCACCATCACCCGCGGCGCCAAGGTCCGCTTCCTGCGCGAGGGCACGATCATCTGGAAGGGCGCGATCCAGCTCGCTGCGCCGGTTCAAGGACGACGTCCGCGAGGTGCAGTCCGGCTTCGAGTGCGGCATCGGGCTCTCCGACTTCCAGGACCTCAAGCCCGGCGACATCATCGAGACCTACGAGGATCGCGAGATCCCGCGGACCTGACGCGGTCGGTGTCGATGGCCGCGCACGTGCTCGCCCTGACGGTCGATCTCCGGATCGGCGACGCCCGACTCCCTGAAGGAGAAGCGTGCTGTCGTGACCACGATCCTCGAAGGGAGCCGGCGCCGCTTCCACGTGGCCGCGTCCGAGACGGGCCGCCAGGACGACGCACCAACGGGCCGAGCTGAGCTTCGCGGCCGTGTCGGGATCGGCCGGCCACACCGTCGAGGTCATCGACGCGGTCGAGCGCTTCGTGTGGTCGTTCCCCGAGATCGAGGTCGTGGGCACCGACCGGAACTGGCTGGAGGTCGACGAGCGTGAGCGGAACTGGCTGGACGTCGGCGGCACGCGACGGGGGTCGAGGCCGGCCGACGCCCACCCGGCAGTACCCGCGCACGGCGCGGCTCAACCGGCTGGTGCGCGAGATCGTGGCCGAGGCGCTCGACGCGAGATCGACGACGAGCGACTCGAGCTCGTCACCGTGACCTCGGTCGAGGTCGAGCCCGACCTGCGCCACGCCCTCGTGTACTTCGACTCGCTGGCCGGGCGAGGCCGGCGACGCCGAGGTGCTCGAGGCGCTCGGCGAGGCCAGGATGCGCCTGCAGGCGGCCATCGGCCGCGCAGGCCCGGATCAAGCGGACCCCCGAGCTGGCCTTCCGGCCCGACGTGGCCGTCCGCGAGCGGCGACCGCATCGAGTCCATCCTCCGCGACATCGGCCCGCTCCCCGACGACGAGGACGACGACGAGGCCAGCGACACACCCGGCGACGAACCGGGCGACGGCGCCGGTGGCCCCGCCGACGGACCGGACGAGGGCTGAGATGAGCTCGGCGCCCGTCGAGCAGCTCCGCCGACGGCCTGGCCGTCGTGGACAAGGAGGCCGGATGGACCTCGCACGACGTCGTGGCCAAGGCCCGCGGCATCCTGCACAACAGCAAGATCGGGCACTCGGGCACGCTCGACCCCGATGCCACCGGGGTGCTGCTGCTCGGCGTCGGGCGGGCCACGCGCCTGCTGCGCTTCCTCAACGACGCTGCCCAAGTCCTACGTCGGGCGAGATCGTGCTCGGCGTCGAGACCTCCACCCTCGACGCCGCCGGCGAGGTGGTGGCCACCCACGACATGGCAGCAGTGACCCTCGAGCAGGCGCAGGCCGCGGCCGACGCGCTGACCGGTGAGATCCTGCAGGTGCCGCCGATGGTGTCGGCCGTCAAGGTCGACGGTCGGCGGCTGCACGAGCTGGCCCGAGAGGGCATCGAGGTCGAGCGGGCTGCCCGACCGGTCACGGTGCACCGCTTCGACCTCGGTCCGGTGCCGGGCGAGCCCGGTCGTGCTGCGCGCCGAGGTCGACTGCTCGTCGGGCACCTACGTCCGCACGCTGGCCGACGACCTCGGCCACGCCCTCGGTGGCGGCGCCCACCTGCGCCACCTGCGCCGCACGGCCATCGGCACGCTCCCGCGTGGCCGACGCCCACCCGCTCGACGAGCTCGTCGTGCTCCCCATCGACAGAGGTGGTGCGCGACCTGCCCCGCGTCACCGTCGACCGGGACCTGGCCGCGGCGGTGGGGCACGGCAAGGTGCTCGGCCGTGATGCGCTGTTCGGCGCCGAGGCGTCGGCGCCCGATCGGGCCGACGGGCCGTGGGCGGTCTTCGACCTCGACGGTCGTCTGCTGGCCGTCTACGAGGCCCATCGCGGCCAGACGGTGAAGCCGGCGGTGGTCGTGGCCGCGCAGGGCGACGGTTAGCCTCCGCGGCGATGAAGGTGCTTCCGCGACCCCGTTCCGGGGCTGGTGCCGCCGCCGGGTGCCGTGGTCACGATCGGCGCCTACGACGGTGTGCACGAAGGGCATCGGGCGGTGATCGCGCGCGTGGCCGCAGCTGGCCGCCGAGCGTGGGCTCGCAGACGGCGCTGGTCACCTTCGACCGCCATCCGGCCGCGTGGTGCGGCCCGAGTCGGCGCCCAAGCTGCTGTGCGACCTCGACCAGCGCCTCGAGCTGCTGGCCGAGACGGGCATCGACTACACGCTCGTCGTGGCCTTCGACGAGGCCCGGTCCAAGGAGCCGGCCGACGACTTCGTGCGCGAGGTGCTGGTCGCGGCGCTGGCGGCCCGGGTGGTCGTGGTCGGCGACGACTTCCACTTCGGTCACCAGCGCCAGGGCAACGTGGCCCTGCTCGAGCGCATGGGCGCCGAGCTCGGCTTCGAGGTCGTGGGCCTCGACCTGGTCGGGACCGACCACCGACCGGCCGACGAGGCCGACGCGGGTCTCGTCGACCGCCATCCGCGCCGCGGTCGCCGCCGGTGACCTCGACACCGGCGACGGCGATGCTCGGGCGGCCCCACGAGGTGCGGGGGATCGTGGTGCGGGGCGACGGTCGCGCCCGCGACCTCGGGTTCCGCACGGCCAACGTCGAGGTCCCCGACGAGATCTGCCTGCCGGCCGACGGGATCTACGCCGGCTGGTACCTGCGTCCCGACGGCGTCGCCCACCCCGCCGCGCTGTCGCTCGGGCGCCGGCCGACCTTCTACGAGCACGCCGACACCTCGCTGCTCGAGGCCCACCTGCTCGACTTCGACGGCGACCTCTACGGCGAGCCGGCGAAGGTGCGCTTCGTGGCCCGCCTCCGCGACGAGGTCAAGTTCGACTCGGTCGAGGCCCTCGTCGAGCAGATGGGTCGCGACTGCGACGAGGCCGAGCGCCTCCTCACATCCCTCGAGCCCGGAACCGCCCGTGCCCGGTGAGGCCGCGGCGGCCTCGCCTGCCGAACCTGCCGCGCCGAAACCTGCCTGTCGAGCGTTCATCCACCACTCTGTGCGCCGATGAAACCACCATGGCGTCGTGACCCACGAGCCGTCGGGCCCACCACGGCAGCGGCCGCGGACCCGATCGGGTCGTCGCCCCGCCTGGCCCGGCATTCGTTCACCCTCTCGATCGGGCCACCGGGTGGGGCTCAGCGTGAGCGGGCGCGGGGTCCCGCTCGTGGTCGTGCACGGGTTCACCGCCGAGGGGTTCCTCTACGCGCAGACCCTCCAGCGCCTGGTGGCGACAGGGTTCAAGGTGGTGGCCATCGACATGGCCGGCCACGGCGGGCACTCAGGGCCTGCCGCTGTCGGGCGGGCACCTCGGCGACTACGCCGCCCTCATGGGCCGGGTCATCGAGGAGCTGGGCATCCGCAAGGCGGTGCTCGCCGGCCACTCGATGGGCGGCCGGGTCGTCGCCCAGCTCGCGGCCCAACGACCCGAGCAGACGATCGCGGTGATGCTGATCGACGCCATCGTGGGCGACCAGTGGGACCTCATGGTCAACCTCTTCCGGCTGCAGCCGCTGCTGCTGGCTCCGCTCGGCGCCGCGCTCGTGCTCGACTCGGTGTCGACGCTGCCGGTGGTGCGCGACCCGCGCCAGGCGGCCAAGCTCGGGCAGCTGCTCGCTCCGGTCATGGCCAACCACGCGACGCACCCGTGGCGCCTGATCGGTCCGGCGTCGTCCATCCTGCGGACCACGGGGCAGCCGCGGCATCCTCGACGAGCTCGCCCTCGACGAGGTGCCGACCTTCGTGCTCCACGGCGACCGCGACCTCATCGTGCCGATCGCCACGGCCCGCTCGGCGGCCAAGCGCGCGAACGGCCAGCTCATCACCGTCAAGGGCGCCGCGCACTCGTGGATGCTCCGCGATCCCGAGACCCTGCCGGCCATCGTGGCCGAGCTGCTCGCAGGGCCGGCTGGGAGCCGGCCATCCGCGAGGCGATCGGGGCGGCCGGGGCCAACTCGACCGACGAGCTCGAGTCCATCTTCTACGAGCCCGACGCGGCCATCCACGAGCTCTCGCCGCCGAGCGGCGACCAGCCCACCGAGCGGCCGCTGCACCGCCCACCCCGCTACCGCTGGACCATCACCTGAGCGTGGGGTGACCGTGGGATGACCCTGGGGTGAATGGGCCCGGCCGAGCTGGGGGACGGCGGTAGCGTCGGCGGGCCGTGATCCCCATCCAGTTCGTCTTCGTCGCAGCGCTGTTCAACGTGATCGGCATGGCGAGCTACATCGCCGACACCCTGCGCGGGCGCAGCCACCCGAACCGGGTGACCTTCGCCCTGTGGTCGGTGGCTCCGTTGATCGCCTTCGCGGCCCAGATCCAGAAGGGCGTCGGGCTCACGTCGCTGCTGACCTTCATGGTCGGGTTCGGGCCGCTGCTCGTGCTCCTCGCCTCGTTCGTCGACCGCCACGCCTACGCCCGCATCACGCGCTTCGACCTGAGCTGCGGCGTGCTGTCGATCTTCGCACTGGTGGCCTGGCAGATCACCGGGCAACGGGAACGTCGCCATCGCGTTCAGCCTGCTCGCCGATCTGCTGGCGGCGGTGCCGACGATCCGCAAGGCGTACCGGGTGCCGCACACCGAGACCGCGATGGCGTACCTCTGCAGCGGCATCGCCGCGGCGATCACGATGCTCACGATCACCGAGTGGAACTTCGCCACGGCCTCGTTCCCCGTCTACATCGCGTGCATGAGCACGGTGCTGTACACGCTCGTGCGGTTCCCGCGGCTCCGTCCGTCGTCAGCCGTCGTGTCCTGACGCCGACAGGACGGCGATCTCGTCGCCGTCGTCGAGCCACCGGCGGAAGGTGAGGCCGTGAGCGGCTGCGTCGGCCGCGAACGCGTCGTCGTCGAGGGCCACGGCGCGGAACCGTTGCTGCCAGGACCGTCCGTCGATGCGGTAGGTCACCGCCGCCTCGAGGACGTCGACGCCGTGGGCGACGACGTGGTCGACGTCGTGCAGCTCGATCTCGATCCCGTCGCGCCGGCTGATCGACGGCTCGGCGGTGCGCACCCAGTCGGGATGGCTGCGCTGGGCGATGACGACGCCGGTGGCCGACACGTGGCGGGCGGCCGCGGCCCAGAACCGACCCCGCTGGACGTCGTCCGCCTCGCTGACCAGGTGGCTGAGCACGAGCACCGCGTCGAACCGCCGGCCGAGGTCGAGGTCCTCGATGTCGCCGCGGACGACCTCGACGCCCACCCCTGCGGCGTGGCGCAGCATCTCGTCGGACTGGTCCACCCCGGTCACCCGGTGACCCCGGGCCACCAGGACGCCACCGACGCGGCCGGTCCCGCAGCCCAGGTCGAGCACCGAGGCGCCCGGCTCGAGCGCGTCGCCCACCAGGCCGGCCTCGGGCTCGGGCGTCAGCCGCAGGTACAGCTCGACGGGGCTGCCGTCGGGGGCGACGTCGTCTCGGGGCATCCCGGCCATGCTCGCAGCCCGGCTGCGCTGGGCCACAATGGGCCATGCCCTCGGCCGGCGCCAACGCCACCTCCGCCCCCACCGTCGCCGTCAGCCGCGACATCGCCGCACCGGCCGAGACGGTGTGGGCGCTCATCGCCGACCTGCCCCGGATGGGGGAGTGGTCGCCCGAGAACACCGGGGGATCGTGGACCAGGAACGCGACCGGGCCGGCGCTCGGCGCCCACTTCCGGGGGTCGAACCGCAACGGGCGTCGCCGGTGGACCACGGCTGTGGTCGTGACGAGGTGCGAACCGGGCACGTGCTTCGAGTTCGCCGTGTCGGCCTTCGGCCTGAAGGTCGCCCGATGGACCTACCTTCCTCGCCATCCCTCGACGAGGCGGCATCTGCGTACCGATTCGGTGGACGGTTGCCGCCTCGTGCGGGCGGCGCCTGGCTGTCGGAGCGGCGAATACCGGGTTCCCGGGGGCGGCTGCTACCCTGGCAGGCGCTGATCCGCGCTCCGGTCCAGGCCTGTCCTGGCGGCGAGCGTGACGGCATTCCACCGCCCCTGGCCGCGCCAGCCGTGCCCTGTGCACCGCAGCGGGCCGAGGAGCCGGGTCCGACACCCACCAGAAAGAACTCCATGGCTTCCAATCCCAGCAACCTGCCTCCCAAGGCGGGGACCATCGCCGAGCATCGCCTCCACGGCACCGACACCGGTTCGCCCGAGGTCCAGATCGCTCTGCTGACCGATCGCATCAACCACCTCACCGAGCACCTGAAGGTCCACAAGAAGGACCATCACAGCCGGCGAGGGCTGCTGATGCTGGTGGGTCGGCGCCGGCGCCTGCTCGACTACGTCAAGAAGAACGACGTCGAGCGCTACCGGACGATCATCGCCAAGCTGGGGCTGCGCCGCTAGATCCATCGATCGCGACGGCGGCCATCCGGTCACCGTCGCCAACCGGGCCGGATGTGCCCGTCAGCTGCCAGTGGCGAGGGACGGTGTCCCGTTCGATCCGCCCTTCACCACTGGGAACTGGCGCCATCCGGCCTCCAACCGAGCGAGCCACCGGCTCGCCGGAAAAGGAGACCTTCCCATGGCGGAAGCCCATTCCGTATCCCGTGCCGTGACCGGCACCACCGACAAGACCCTGACCTTCGAGACGGGCAAGCTGGCCGGCCAGGCCGACGGCGCCGTGACCGTGCAGCTCGGCAACACGGTCGTGCTGGTCACGGCCACCGCGTCGAAGTCCGCCCGCGACGGCGCCGACTTCTTCCCGCTCACCGTCGACATCGAAGAGCGCATGTACGCCGCCGGCAAGATCCCCGGCTCGTTCTTCCGTCGTGAGGGCAAGGCCAGCGACCAGGCCATCCTGACCTGTCGCCTGATCGACCGCCCGCTGCGCCCGTGCTTCCCCGACGGGTTCCGCAACGAGGTGCACGTGGTCGGCACCATCCTCGGCGCCGATCTCGTCAATCCCCACGACGTGGTCGCCATCAACGGCGCCTCGGCCGCCCTCAGCCTGTCGGGCATCCCGTTCGACGGCCCCATCGGCGCCGTGCGGGTCGCCTACAGCACCACCGGCGAGTGGATCCCGTTCCCGACCTACGAGGAGGGCGACGCGTCGACCTTCGAGCTGGTCGTGGCCGGGCGTCTGCTCGATGACGACGACGTGGCCATCATGATGGTCGAGGCCGGCGGCACCGAGGCCTCCTGGCCCGCGTTCGAAGCCGGCGCCCCCAAGGTGACCGAAGAGGTCATCGCCGCGGGTCTCGAGGCCTCGAAGACCTGGATCCGCGAGTCGATCAAGGATCAGCTCGAGCTGATCGAGGCCGCGGGTGGCACCAAGCCCGAGATGGCGTTCGCCACCACGACCGACTACTCGTCCGAGGTCTTCGAAGCAGTGGCCCAGGTCGCGTTCGACCGGGTGGTCGAGGCCGAGTCGATCCCCGACAAGGTCGAGCGCATCGCCGCGGAAGGCGAGGCTCGCGACGCGGTGGTGGCCGAGCTGGCCGACCGTTTCGCCGAGGTGCTCGACGCCGAGAAGCAGATCAAGGCCGCCTTCCGGTCCGTCATCAAGCAGGTGGTGCGCAAGCGCATCGTCGAAGAGGGCGTGCGCATCGACGGTCGCGGCACACGGGACATCCGTGAGCTGTCCGCCGAGGTGGGCGTGCTGCCGAGCGTGCACGGCTCGGGCCTGTTCCAGCGGGGCGAGACCCAGGTGCTCAACGTGACCACCCTCGGCATGCCCCGCATGGAGCAGATGATCGACGCGCTCGGCAACGTCGACCGCAAGCGCTACATGCACCACTACAACTTCCCGCCCTACTCGACGGGTGAGACCGGCTTCATGCGTGGCCCCAAGCGCCGCGAGATCGGCCACGGCATGCTGGCCGAGCGTGCGCTCGTGCCCGTGCTGCCCTCCAAGGAAGAGTTCGCCTACACGATCCGCACCGTCTCCGACGTGCTGTCGTCCAACGGCTCGACCTCGATGGGTTCGGTCTGCGGCTCGAGCCTGTCGATGATGGACGCCGGCGTGCCCCTCAGGGCACCGGTGGCCGGCATCGCCATGGGCCTCGTGTTCGCCGAGGGCAAGTACACGACCCTCACCGACATCCTGGGCGCCGAGGACGCGTTCGGCGACATGGACTTCAAGGTGGCCGGCACCGCCGAGTTCGTCACCGCCCTGCAGCTCGACACCAAGATCGACGGCATCCCCGCCGACGTCCTGGCGCAGGCGCTCGACCAGGCCAAGGAAGCCCGGCTCGCCATCCTCGCCGTCATGGGCGAGGCCATCGCCGAGCCTCGGGCCGAGGTCGGGCCCACCGCCCCCAAGATCGTCAGCTTCGAGATCCCGATCGACAAGATCGGCGAGGTCATCGGGCCCAAGGGCAAGGTCATCAACGCCATCCAGCAGGAGACCGGCGCCGACATCTCCGTCGACGACGACGGCACCGTGGGTCGGGTCAGCATCGGCTCGACCGACTCGGGTGCGGTGCAGGAGGCCGAGCGCCAGATCAAGCTCATCCTCAACCCGCCCACCGCCAACGTCGGCCAGGTCTACAACGGCAAGGTCGTCAACATCACCAAGTTCGGCGCCTTCGTCAACATCCTGCCGGGACGTGACGGGCTCATCCACATCTCCAAGCTCGGCGGCGGCAAGCGCATCGACCGGGTCGAGGACGTGGTCGACCTGGGCGACGAGATCGAGGTCGTGGTCGAAGACGTCGACCCGAACGGCAAGGTCTCCCTCGCCCTGGCCGGCGCCGCTCCGGCGGCCCGCGAAGGCTCCGGTGGCGGCGGTCGTGACCGTGGCGACCGAGGTGACCGTGGCGATCGTGGCGATCGTGGCGGGCGCGACGAGAGCCCCGCTCCCGCCGCCAACGGCGACCGCGAGTACGTCTCGTTCGAAGACGCCTTCGACGACGAGGTCCGCAACGAGTTCGGCGACCTCGGTCCGGCCGCGCCGGCCACCGATGGTGGCGGAGGACGCAGCGGCGATCGTGGCGGCCGCGGCGGTGGTCGTGGTCGCAGCGGCGACCGCGGGCGGCGTCGCTGAGGTGACATCCAGCTCGGGGCTGGCTGATCCGGCTGGATCGGTCAGCCCCGAGCCGGGGTCGAGCTCACGACGCTCGACAACGGTGTCCGGGTCGTCACCGAACGCATGCCCGAGGCCCGGTCGGTGACGCATCGGCTTCTGGGCCGGCGTCGGCTCGCGCGACGAGCCGAGCCCGAGCTGGCCGGCGCGTCGCACTTCCTCGAGCACCTGCTCTTCAAGGGGACCGAACAACGCAGCGCCCGCGAGATCGCGGTGGCGGTCGACGCGGTGGGCGGCGAGATGAACGCCTTCACCACGCGCGAGCACACCGCGTACTACACGCGCCTGCCCGTCGCCGAGCTCGGCTTCGGGCTCGACCTGCTCGCCGACGTGGTCGGCGCCCCGGCGTTCCGAGCCCACGAGGTCGACGCCGAGCGCGAAGTGATCCTCGAAGAGATCCTCATGAACGAGGACACGCCCGACGACGTCGTGCACACCCGTCTTCTCGAGTCGGTCTTCCCCGACCATCCGCTCGGTCGCGAGACCCTCGGCACCGAAGCGACGATCGACGAGATGGAGCGCGACGCCATCGCCGCGTTCCACGCTCGCTGGTACCGACCGGCCAACCTCGTCATCGCGGCCGCTGGCGCTCTCGAGCACGCGGAGGTGGTCGATCGCGTCGCCTCGTTCGTGAGCGGGTCCGAGGCCGGCGACCGACCCCAGCGCACCGCGCCGACCCGGACCGTCGACCCGCTCGTCGTGGTCAACCGCCCGACCGAGCAGGCCCACCTGGCCATGGCCTGGCGCGGCCTCGACCACCTCGATCCCGATCGCTACGCCCTGGCGGTCGGCCAACCAGGTGCTCGGTGGGGGGATGTCGAGTCGCCTGTTCCAAGAGGTCCGGGAGGAGCGCGGCCTGGCCTACACGGTCTTCAGCTCGCCCTCGAGCTTCGCCGACTCGGGGGTGCTCACGCTCTATGCGGGCACTGCTCCGGCGCGACTGGGCGAACTGCTCGATGTCGTGGCCGACGTGATCGACGGGCTCATCGCCGACGGCATCACCGACGCCGAGCTCGACGTGGCCAAGGGCTACCTCGAGGGCGCGACGATGCTCGGCCTCGAGGACAGCGGCAGCCGCATGGCGCGGCTCGGGTCGGGTCTGACCTCGCGGGGCGAGATCATCCCCGTCGCCGAGCACCTGGCCCGCACCCGGGCGGTCACCGCGCCCGACGTGGCCCGGGTCCTGCGCCGCGTGCTGGCCGGACCGGCGGTGCTGTCCGCGGTCGGCCCGTTCGACGACGACGAGCCGATGCTGGCGTCCGCCGTCGCCCGCGCCGCCCGGCGGTCCTGAGCGCACCGGAGCTGAACGCCGGTCGTGCCGGCGTGACCGGGAAGCTGAACGCCGGTCGTGCCGGCGTGACCGGGAAGCTGAACGCCGGTCGTGCCGGCGTGACCGGGAAGCTGAACGCCGGTCGTCCGGCGTGACCGAAGTGGTCGAGCATGGTCCGGGGGTCTTCGGCGCCGGCGGTCGGATGGGCACCGCGGTGTGCCAGGCCGTGACCGACGATCCCGAGCTCGAGCTGGTGGCGGCGGTCGACCCGCACCACATCGGGCTCGACGTGCGCCAGGTCACCGGCGTCGACCGCGCCTGCAGGTCGCGGCCGGCCCCGAGGCGCTGCTCGAGGCCGGCGCCGAGGTCGCCGTCGACTTCACGGTCATCGACGCCGCCCGGGACACGATCGCCTGGCTGGCCGCCAACGGCGTGCACGCCGTCGTCGGCACCACCGGGTTCACGGCCGACGACCTCGAGCGCTTCAGCGCCGCGTTCACCACGAGCAACTGCGTGGTCGCCCCCAACTTCGCCATCGGCGCGGTGTTGATGATGCGGTTCGCCGAGCTGGCTGCGCCCTACTTCGAGACGGCCGAGATCATCGAGCTGCACCACGACCAGAAGATCGATGCGCCCTCGGGCACCGCCATGCTGACGGCCGAGCGGATGGCTGCCGCCTCGTCGCAGTGGGCCGACGATCCGACGCAGAAGCTCGTGGTCGAGGGCGCACGGGGAGCGCGGTCGGGCGGGGGCATCCCGATCCACTCCGTGCGCCTCCGTGGCCTCGTCGCCCACCAGGAGGTGCTGCTCGGCACGACCGGGCAGACGTTGTCGATCCGGCACGACTCGTACGACCGATCGTCGTTCATGCCTGGTGTGGTGCTGGCGGTCAAGCAGGTGCAGTCGCGGCCCGGTCTGACCGTCGGCCTCGACACGCTTCTCGAGCTGTAGCCGACCATGCCGGCGGACCGCCCCGATCCCCGCGGCACGGCGTCGATGTCGGCACGCATGCGCGACATGAAGATGCCGGCGCTGCCGGCACCGGGACCCGAGCTGACGCTGCGACCCCACACCACGGGTTCGTTCGTGATCGAGGTCGTCGCGGCAGCAGTGGGGCTGTTCATCTGCGTCGACGCGGCGGCGAGCGGGTACTGGGGCGTCGCCGCCATCGGGCTCGTGGCCGCGGTGATCGTCGGGGGAGGGGGTCTCCTGGCGCTGCCGCCGCTCGACCTGGGCCAACCCCGACGGGGTCCGCGTCCGCGGGGCCGTGCGCGAGCGCACGTTCGCCTGGGACGAGATCGAAGGGTTCGAGCTGCTCGACCGCGGACGCCTGCTCCGACCTCAGATCGTGCTCGTCACCACCGATGGCGAGCGGGTGTACCTCCCGCACCAGGACGCGAAGTCCCTCGCCATCCGTCCCGAGATCTCGAAGCAGTTCTTCCTGGGCCTGATCGACCGCCTCGAGACCGTGCGCCGCACGGCCGGCCATCGCGCCCCCGGACCGTCGCCCGACTGAGCGACGACCTACGCTGCGCTTCTCGTTGGCACATGCCGTCAGGGGGTCGCCATGCAAGGGCTCATGCAGGATCGTCCGCTCACGCTCGATCACTTCTTCAATCGGGCCGAGACGCTGTTCCCGAGCAAGCACATCGTCACCGCCACCGCCGGCGGCATCGAGCGCGAGTCCTACGGCGAGTGGGCCGAACGCACCCGGCGCCTCGGGGGAGTGCTCGACGACCTGGGCATCTCACCCGACGGGACGGGTGGCCACCTTCGGATGGAACACGGCCCGCCACCTCGGGCTGTACTTCGCCGCGCCCTGCAGCGGACGGGTCCTGCACACGCTGAACATCCGCCTGTTCCCCGAGCAGCTCACCTACATCGTCAACCACGCCGAGGACGAGATCATCTTCGTCGACCGGTCGCTCGTGGCGCTGCTGTGGCCGTTGCTCGACAGCTTCGAGACGGTCCGCCACATCGTCGTGGCCGACGACGGCAAGGGCGAGCAGCCGACCGACGCGGGTTCGGTCGACCTGCACGACCACGAGGAGCTGCTGGCCGCGGCCCAGCCCGTCGAGTGGCCCCGCCTGGACGAGAACCGGGCCGCGTCGATGTGCTACACGAGCGGGACGACGGGCAATCCCAAGGGCGTCGTGTACTCGCACCGGTCGACCTGGCTGCACACGATCTGCGTCACCACCGCCGACAACATCGGGGCGCGCGAGTCCGACACGATCCTGCCGGTCGTGCCCATGTTCCACGCCAACGCCTGGGGGCTGGCGCATGCCGGGGTGGCCGTGGGCGCCAACCTCGTGATGCCCGGCCCCGACCTGTCGGCCCCGGCCCTGGCCACGCTCATCGAGGAGCAGCAGGTCACGGTGGCCGCGGGCGTGCCGACCATCTGGATGGGCGTGCTGCCCGAGCTGGCCGGTCGTGACACCTCGCACCTGCGCGTCATCCCGTGCGGCGGTTCGGCCGTGCCTCGTGCGCTGTCCGAGGCCTACCGCGAGCAGGTGGGCCTGCCCATCCTGCAGGCGTGGGGGATGACCGAGACCAGTCCCGTGGCGTCGGTCGGGAGCGTGCAGCCGCGATCTGGCCGAGTCCCTCTCCGACGACGGGCTGGCCGAGCTGCGCTCGAGCATCGGCAACATCGCCATCGGCGTCGACTTCCGGGTCGTCGACCAGGCCACCGGCGAAGAGGTGCCGTGGGACGGCGAGAGCCGGGGCGAGCTGCAGGTCGCCGGTCCCTGGGTCGCCCGCGAGTACTACAACGACGACCGATCGCCGCAGTCCTTCACCGAGGACGGCTACCTGCGCACCGGTGACGTGGTGACCGTCGACGCCGACGGATACCTGCGGATCGTCGACCGCACCAAGGACGTCGTGAAGTCCGGGCGGCGAGTGGATCAGCTCGGTCGAGCTCGAGAACGAGATCATGGGCCACCCCGACGTGGCCGAGGCCGCGGTCATCGGCGTGAGCCACCCCAAGTGGTCCGAGCGCCCGCTGGCCTGCGTCGTCGTCAAGCCCGACGCCTCGCTGACCAAGGACGAGCTGCTCGTCTACCTCGACGGGCGCGTGGCCAAGTGGTGGCTGCCCGACGACGTCGTGTTCATCGACGAGGTGCCGAAGACCTCGGTGGGCAAGTTCTCGAAGAAGGACCTGCGTGACCGCTTCGAGGACTACGTCCTGCCCACGGCCTGATCGGCCGGGACCCGGCTCCGGCTCGCCTGGGTACGGGGCCCGATTCGGGGCGGCCCTCCCGCGGCGGTAGCCTCGCGCCGTGGCTCAGACCCCTCCGAGACCTCGGTCGCCGCCGAGCCCGGCGCCGCCGCTGCGACCGACGCACCGACCGACGTACCGACCGGCGACCCGACCCAGGCCGAGCTCGACGAGGCCATCGAGGCGGCGCGCACCCGCCGTTTCAACGGCGAGATCGTGGCCTCGCCGCCGCCACCCAAGCGGGGCAAGCCGCCCGAGGACTGGAGCTTCATCTGGCGCCCCGGCTGGATCCTGTCGCACCTGTTCGTGCTCGGCTGCGTGGTCGCCTTCATCTTCCTCGGTCTCTGGCAGCTGAGCCGGCTCCACGGCCGCGAGGCGGTCAACGCCATGCTCCAGCACCCGCATGGCCGTCGTCCCCGTGCCGATCCAGAAGGTGATCAAGCCGGGCGAGCCAGAAGCCATCGCCAACCACCGTGCCTACCGCCAGGTCACCGTCACCGGCCACTACGACAACAGCAACCAGATCCTGATCCAGATGGAGCAGGACGCCGAGCACGACCCGGGCTACTGGCTGGTCACGCCCCTGATCCTGCCCGACGGCAAGGCGGTCGCCATCAACCGCGGCTTCGTGCCCCTCGGTCTCGACGAGAGCGGACCGCTGCTCGCCTACCGGCCGCCCAGCGGGACCGTCACGGTGACCGGGTTGCTCTACCCGACCCAGAACCGCACCGGCGGTCCCTACGATCCGGCGAAGGGCCACCTGCACCTGCTGTCGCGGGTCGACCTCATCCGCTGCCAGCGCCAGCTGCCGTACAAGCTCTATCCGCTCTACGTGAACCTGGTGACGTCGCAGCCCGCGCAGCACGGCAACTACCCCGAGATCGTGCCGCCGCCGCCGCTCGACGACGGGCCGCACCTCAACTACGCCGGCCAGTGGGCCATCTTCGCCCGCTGACCCTGATCGTGTACCCGCTGCTGCTGCGCCGGATCGCCCGCAACCGCATGGTCGCGACGAGGCGCGACGAGGGCACCGGTCCGTGCGCGCCGGCCTGCGCCGACGCGACACCCGCACGCGCATCCTCGAGGCGGCGGTGGCCTGCATCGAGCGATGGGGTCTGGCCAAGACCAGCCTCGAGGACGTCGCCAGCGAGGCCGGCCTGTCGCGGGCGACCCTCTACCGCTGGTTCGCCGGCGGGCGCGACCAGCTGCATCACCGAGACGATCGCCTGGGAGATCGGGCGCTTCCTCACCGATCTGGCCGACGCTGTCGATCCCGAGCCCGACCTCGAGGCGAAGCTCGTCGCGCGGCCTGATCGTCCGGCCACCGCGCCATCAGCGACCACCTGCTGCTGCAGCGCATCCTCAGCACCGAGCCCGAGCTCTTCCTGACCGAGTTCCACAACAGCGTCCCGGTGCTCGGCGAGCTGGCCCGCGACTACTTCGTCGAGCTGCTCGGCCACGAGCAGCTGCGGCCGGGCGTCGACGTCGGCGAGGCCGCTGACTACCTGGCCCGCCTGTTCCTCTCCTACCTGGGCAGCCAGGGCAGCTGGGACCTGACCGACGAGGGCGACGTGCGGCGCCTGGTGCGCACCCAGCTGCTGGCCGGCGTGGTCGCCACCTGATCGAGCTGTCCGGCCCTCCGGCTGATGGAGCGGTGGGCTCGCTGCGACCGATGTCACAGGCCGCCACCCTTGGCAATGAGACAATTTCGGACTTATTGTCTCGTCATGGAGCAGGTCGGGGGAACCGCGGTCGACCGCATCATGGCGGGCGCGCTGCGGTGCGTCGCCCGGTGGGGCGTGGCCAAGACGACCCTCGACGACATCGCCCGGGAGGCCGGCTGCAGCCGGGCCACGATCTACCGGCCTGTTCCCGGGCGGCAAGCACGCCGTCCTGCTGGCCAGTGCCGACGCCGAGGTGCATCGGGTGCTCGGCGAGCTGGCCGAAGGGCTCGACGGCGCCGACTCGCTCGACGCAGCTGATGGTCGTGGCCATCGTGTCGATCCGTCGAGGCGATCCGCAGCCACGCCGCCCTCCAGTACCTGATCGCCCACGAGCCGGGCGAGGTCCTGGCCCACGTGGCGTTCGACGCGCTCGACCCGCTCCTCGCCCTGGCCACCGCCTTCGGTCAGCCGTACCTCGAGCGCCACCTCGACGCCGAGGCCGCGCCCACGACGGCCGAATGGGTCACCCGGCTGATCGTCGCCTACGTGCTCGAGCCCGACGACATCGACCTCGCGCGACCCCGACGTCGCCGCTCGCATCGTCGAGACCTTCGTCCTGCCCGGACTGGCCGACCACCGCCTGAGCGGCACCGCCGTCTGATCTGCTCGACCCGTCCACCCGTCTCCCCGTCCCCCACAACCGGCCCGACCCCACAGGAGCACCCATGTCTTCCACCGAGGATCTCATCGGCCGCAGCGACGTCAACGACATCGAGGCCATCCTGTCCGTGTCCAACACCGACCTCGACGAGGTGATCCACACCGTCACCGACAACGCCGACGCCATCTTCACGTGGGACTACGAGAAGGGCGCGCGGCCGGCGCTCAACAAGCTGTACGAGAAGGCCAAGACCTCGCAGTGGAACGGCGAGACCGACCTGCCCTGGGACACCGAGGTCGACCAGGAGGCGGTGGTCATGGCCAACGCCGCCGCCAACCCGAGCTCGATGGCGCTCGACCTGGCCGGCACGTCGTTCGAGAAGTGGGACGAGGCCGACTGGCTGCGCCTCGGCGTCGAGTCGCAGAACTGGGTGCTCAGCCAGTTCATGCACGGCGAGCAGGGCGCGCTGCTGTGCACGGCCAAGATCGTCGAGACGGTGCCGTGGATCGACGCCAAGTACTACGCGTCGACCCAGGTGATGGACGAGGCCCGCCACGTCGAGGTGTTCGCCAAGTACCTCGACACCAAGCTCTCGGGCCACTACCCGATCAACGCCCACCTCAAGCTGCTGCTCGACGACATCGTCACCGACAGCCGCTGGGACATGACCTACCTCGGCATGCAGATCATGGTCGAGGGCCTGGCCCTGGCCGCGTTCGGCTTCATCCACCAGCTCACGACCGAGCCGCTGCTCAAGAAGCTGCTGCGCTACGTGATGAGCGACGAGGCCCGCCACGTGGCCTTCGGCGTGCTCTCGCTGAAGGAGTACTACGACGCAGCTGACGCGCGCCGAGATCCGCGAGCGCCAGGAGTTCGCCTTCGAGGCCGCGGTGCGCATGCGCGACCGCTTCCTGCAGCAGGAGGTCTGGGATCGCATGGGTGTCCCGGTCAAGGAGGCCGTGACGCTCGTGATGATGTCGCCCGAGCAGCAGATGTTCCAGCAGCTGCTCTTCTCGAAGATCGTGCCCAACTGCAAGAAGCTCGGCCTGCTCGACGCGGGCGCGGACAACGGACAGCCCGGGTGGCTGCGCCAGAAGTTCGGCGAGCTCGGCGTCATCCAGTTCGAGGACTGGGTCGACACCGGCGAGGAGTACGAGGCGTTCGCGCTGGCCGAGGACCTCGGCTGACCGAAACGCCCGCCGGGCCGCAACGGAGCGCCGCGTAGGATCGCGGGGTGGCCGATGGAGAGACGCTGGCGCTGGTCAGCTGTTCCGAGCTGCACTTCGGCGACCCCGACCGGCCGACGCTCGACGCCATCGTGGCCACGGCCGGTGTCGCGGCCGAGTGGGTGGCCTGGGACGATCCGTCGGTCGACTGGTCGTCCTACCGCGCGGCCTGGATCCGCTCGACGTGGAACTACACCGCGCACTATCCCGAGTTCCTGCGCCTGGGTCGACGCGATGGCGTCGGCCACCGAGCTGTGGAACCCGCCGAAGATCGTCACGTGGAACAGCCACAAGTCGTACCTGCTCGACCTGGCAGGCGCGCGACGTCGCGGTCGTGCCCACCGTGCTCGTGCCTCGGGGCGACACCGCGACGCTCGAAGGGCTCATGGACGAACGGGGCTGGAGCGAGGTCGTGGTCAAGCCGGCCGTGTCGGTCGGCGCCATCGGGACCCACCGCGTCGAGCGCGCCCGAGCCCGTCGGATGGCGGTCGCCGTCCGAGCCCGGCGACCTGCTGGTGCAGCCCATGGTGGCCGAGGTGGTCGAGGGCGAGACCTCGATGATCGCGGTCGAGGGCGTGGTCACCCACGCCGTGCGCAAGGTGCCCGCCCCCGGCGACTTCCGGGTGCATGTCCAGTACGGAGGGCGCGAGGCCCTGTGCACACCGACGGCGGCCGAGTTGGCGCTGGCCGAGGCGGCCCTCGCTGCCGTGGGCGAACCAATGCTCTACGCGAGGGTCGACTGCGTGACGACCCCGGACGGACCCCAGCTCATGGAGCTCGAGCTGATCGAGCCCTTCCTGTTCCTCGAGATGGCTCCCCCCGCGGCCCGTGACGAGCTCGGCGCCGCGCTCGCGGCCCGCCTCGGATGATCGAGCCGCGCGACGAGCGGGGACGGATCGGCCGCCGGGTCGGCCCGGGCGGCCGGGGTAGGGTCATGGGGATGGCATCCGCCTCCACTCCCGACCTCGTGGTGCTGCTGGCGCTGCGTCTGCGCACCTTGGCCGACGAAGATGCGGTGTCGCTCTCGTCCGGACTCGAACGGGCGGTGGTCGACGAGCAGCTGGCCGAGCTCGAGGCCGACGGGCTGGTCCGGCACCGCGAGGGACGGCTGTCGGGCTGGATGCTGACGCCCACCGGTCGAGGCAGCTTCGACGAGCGGCTCGCCACCGAGCTGGCCGAGTCGGGCGCCCGCCCGGCCGTGCCGCGCCGCGTACGACCGGTTCCTGATGGTCAACCACCGTTGATGCTGCAGTGCACCGGTGGCAGTTCCGGGTGATCGACGGCGAGTCGGTCCCCAACGAGCACGACGACGCCGACCACGATGGCGCCGTGCTCGCCGGCGTCGACGAGATCGACGTGGTCGGCCAGCTCGCGTGCAACGAGCTGGCGGCCGCGCTCGACCCGGTTCGCCGGGTACGGGCCGCGTCTGGCCGGCGCCCTCGCCCGCACGCCGGGCGGGCCAGCTCGACTGGTTGTGCGGCGTCGACCGTCGACTCGTACCACACGGTGTGGTTCGAGCTGCACGAGAACCTGCTGGCGACGCTCGGGATCGAGCGCGGCCACGAGAGCGGTGGCGATCAGGCGATCACCCTGGCCGGAGGCGCACTGATGGCCCGGTTCGGTTCGCTCGTCACCGCCATGGTCACACCCTTCGACGACGAGGGCCGCGTCGACCTCGAAGGCGCGGCGGCGCTGGCCGCGTGGCTGGTCGAGCAGGGCAACGACGGGCTCGTGCTCACCGGCTCGACCGGCGAGGGCTCGGTGCTCGGCGACGACGAGCAGGTCGAGGTCTGGCGGGCGGTGCGCGCCGCGGTCGACGTCCCGCTCGTCGCCGGCCACCGGCACCAACGACACCGCGCACGCGGTCGGCGCTGACCGGTCGCGGCCGCGGCCGCCGGCATGGACGGCGTGCTCGTCGTCACGCCGTACTACAACCGGCCGTCGCAGGCCGGCATCGAGGCGCACTTCCGGGCCGTGGCCGCCGCCACCGACCTGCCGGTGCTGCTCTACGACATCCCCATCCGCTCGGCCGCAAGATCAGCCACGAGGTCCTGATGCGCCTGGCCCACGACGTCGACAACATCGTCGGGCTGAAGGACGCCGCCGCCAACCCGGCCGAGACGGCCCGGGTCGTCGGCCGAGGCGCCCGACGGCTTCGAGGTGTGGGCCGGCGACGACACGATGACGCTGCCGATGATGGCCGTCGGCGCCGTCGGCGTCATCTCGGTGGCGGCGCACTGGGCCGCGCCCGAGATGGGCGAGATGGTCGTCCGCCTTCCAGCGCGGCGACGTCGGTCAAGGCGCGTGAGCTCAACGCGCTGCTGATCGAGTCCTACGACTTCGAGACCGGCGACCTCACCCCCAACCCGATCCCGGCCAAGGCCATGATGCGTGCCCTCGGTCAGCCCGCGGGGCAGTGCCGCCTGCCGCTCGGCCCGGCACCCGAGGGGCTCGAGGCGCGGGCCCTCGAGGTCCACGGCCGGCTGCGCAACTCATGAGCTGCCGCGCCGGTCACGATCACCTTCCTCGGCGGGCTCGGCGAGATCGGGCGCAACTGCGCGGCCTTCGAGCTCGACGGTCGGATCGTGCTGCTCGACTGCGGGCTCATGTTCCCCGACGTCGACATGCTCGGCATCGACCTGGTGCTGCCCGACTTCACGTGGCTGCGCGAGAACGCCGACCGCATCGAGGGCTGCATCGTCACCCACGGCCACGAGGACCACCACGGTGGCCTCTCGTTCCTGCTGCGCGAGCTGTCCTTCCCGATCTACGGCTCGGCGCTCACCCTCGGCCTGGCCCGCAACCGCATCGACGAGGCCGGCCTGCTCGACCGCACCGAGCTGATCGCGGTGACCGACGGCGAGCGCCGCAAGATCGGGCCGTTCGACGTCGAGTTCATCCCCGTCACCCACTCGGTGCCCCACGGGTTCGCCACCGCCTTCCACACCGCCGCAGGGCATGATCCTGCACACCGGCGACTTCAAGCTCGACCTCACCCCCGTCGACGGCCGCCTGACCGACCTGGCCCGCGTCGGTTCGATCAGCGACCGCGACGGCATCCGGCTGCTGCTGGCCGACTCGACCAACGCCGACGAGAAGGGCTACTCGCGCTCCGAGACGCACCGTCGGCGGTGTGCTGCGCGACCTGTTCGCCACCTTCGACGGCAAGCGCATCATCACCACCTGCTTCGCCAGCCACATCCACCGGGTGCAGCAGATCGCCGACGCCGCCATCAGCCACGACCGCACCATCGCCACGATGGGCATGTCGATGAAGAAGAACGTGCGACTGGCCCGCCAGATGGGCCTGCTGCACATCCCCGACGACCGCCTGGTCGACATCGAGGACATCGGCGAGCGCGACCCGGCGAAGGTCTGCATCATCAGCACCGGTTCGCAGGGCGAGCCGATGTCGGCGCTGGCGCTCATGGCCGCCAACGAGAACCGTTGGATCAAGCTCGGCGTCGGCGACGTCGTGATCATGAGCTCGCACCCGATCCCCGGCAACGAGTCGAACGTCTCCAAGGTGATCGACGGGCTGGTGCGGATCGGCGCCGAGGTCGTGCACTCGGGCATCGAGGACGTGCACGCCACCGGCCACGCCAAGCAGGAGGAGCTCAAGACCTTCCACTCGATCGCCCGGCCCGACTGGTTCGTGCCCGTGCACGGCGAGTACCGCCACCTCGTCGCCCACGCCCGCATCGCGCATCAGATGGGCATGGCCGCCGACCACGTGCTCGTGTGCGAGGACGGCGACCAGCTGCAGCTCACCGACGAGGGCCTGGTGCCCCACGCCCGGGTGCCGGCCGGCTACCTCTACGTCGACGGCATCGTGGGCGACGTCGGCAACGGCGTGCTGCGCGACCGTCGCGTGCTGGCCGAGGAGGGCGTCGTCGTGGTCGTGGTGGCCGTCGACATCTCGACCGGTGCCATCATCACCGGACCCGAGGTCATCACCCGCGGCTGGGTCTACGAAGCCGAGGCCGAGGGGCTGCTCGACCAGTGCGAGGCGGCGGTCACCGACGCCATCAAGGAGCGCCTTCGCCCAGAGCTCGCACGACATCGAGAGCCTGCAACGCCACGTGCGCCGCGCCGCCGGCAAGTTCGTCAACGAGCAGACCAAGCGCCGGCCCATGATCGTCCCCGTGGTGATGGAGGCGTAGTGTGGACCGCATCCAGTCCGGTACGCGCCTCATCGTGTATGTCGACCCGAGCGTCCCCTCTGCCGATGCGCACGCTCGCGTCGCCTACGAGCGCGAACGCCTCGGGCTCGAGCCGGTGGAGGTCGTCCCGGCGACCGACGAGCAGCGCCACGCCGACGTCAAAGAGCACGAGTACAGCCACATCGACGACATAGACGCCGGCGAGCCCACCGCCGGCTACCTCGGCGTCTGGATGACGCTCCCCGAGCTCGAAGCGTTGGCCGACTGACTGCTGGTCACGAGCGGGCGGCCGCGAGCGCGTTGCGGGCGAGCGACTCGAGGCCGGCGAGGTGGTCGCCGCGGGGGGCGCCGAGGAAGCTCAGCGCGATCATCACCGGCCCGCTCACCGTCAGCAGGCTGACCTGCTGCGACCCCAGTTCGACATAGGTCGCGCTTGTGCCGACGCCGGATATCGGGCGCCCTCCGCTTCCGTCGGACATCCACCCGTACTGCTGAGCCGCAGTAGACATGGCGCGAATCCCCGATGGGACCGTCGCGTAGCCCGCGCCGTCCTTCTGCTTCTCGAGCTGGGCGCCTGCCACCAATCCGCGATCGGTGTAGATCGACATGGTCACCACGCCGAAGCCAGGAGCGGTGGTGCTCAGAGGGTCTGACGAGTTGCTCACCGCGTGGGCCGCTCCGGGTGTGACCCAGCTGCAGGATCGGGCGCCGTCGGGGGCGTGACCCGGGAGGGCGTGGGCGGGAAACGCCGTCAGGGTGCGTCCAAAGGCGCGCGACACCGCCGCAGTGCTCAGCAGGTCGCAGGGGTCCGGCGGTTGGTCGGCCGAGGGGAGCACAGCGATGCCGTGGGGACCGAGCGAGGTGGTGGTCGCACCGCCCCGCGCGTCGGGCGATGCAGACGTCGTCGTCGACGAGCACGCCGCCAGCACGACCGTCGAGACGGCGCACGTGGAGATGATGCGTCCCAGCCGCCTGTGCACGGCCGGGATGGTAGTGGGGGTCGCGCGGTCGCGACGTCCATTCGAGCGGCTGCCGTCGGCCCTGTACCCTCGCCGCCATGACGACGATCGCCACCTCCAGTCGGGCGCTCATCGGCGCGGCGGGCGACGCTCTGCTCGACGAGCGACGCCAGCTGACCGCCGCCGAGCTCGCGGAGCTCGCCGCCCTTCCCGACGCCGACGTGCCCGCGCTGGCCAGCCTGGCCCACGAGGTCCGCCTGGCCTGGTGCGGGCCCACCGTCGAGGTCGAGGGCATCCTCTCGGCCAAGACCGGCGGGTGTCCCGAGGATTGCCACTTCTGCAGCCAGTCCTCCAAGTTCGACACCCAGATCCAGGCCACGCCCTTCCTCGACACCGACGAGGTCCTGGCCGCCGCGGCCGAGACGGCGCGCCTCGGTGCGTCCGAGTTCTGCATCGTGCTGGCCGTGCGCGGACCCGACGAGCGCACCCTGCAGCGCATCCTCGAGCTGGTGCCGCTGGTGCGCGATCGCACCGGCCTCAACGTGGCCGTCAGCGCCGGCATCCTGGCCGACGACCAGGCCGTCCGTCTGGCCGCCGGCGGCGTCCACCGCTACAACCACAACCTCGAGACCGCCCGCTCGTACTTCCCGTCGATCGTCACCACCCACACCTGGGAGGAGCGGTTCCACACCTGCGAGCTCGTGCGCGATCACGGGATGGAGCTGTGCTGCGGCGTCCTGCTCGGCATGGGCGAATCGGTGGCGCAACGGCTCGAGCTCATCGACCAGCTGCGTGAGGTCGGCCCGGCCGAGGTCCCGCTGAACTTCCTGAACCCGCGGCCCGGCACGCCGCTGGCCGATCGGCTGGTCGTCGAGCCGCTCGAGGCGTTGCGGTGGATCGCGCTCTTCCGCCTCGCGCTGCCTTCGGTGATCCTGCGCTACGCCGGCGGCCGCGAGGTCACGCTGCGCGAACTGCAGGCCATGGGCATGACCTCGGGCATCAACGCCCTGATCGTCGGCAACTACCTCACCACCCTCGGCCGCTCGCCCGAGGACGATCTGCAGATGCTCGACGACCTGCGCATGCCGATCGGCGCCCTGTCACAGGTGCTGTGAACGGCGATCCGGTGACGGTGGCCGCCGCCTACTGCCGGTGGTGCGGCCGGGCGGTGGCCGACTGCGACGGCTCGTCGTGTCGGCGGGCGCTCGATCCGCCGCACTTCTGTCCCGCCTGCGGTCGAAGATTGCGGGTGCAGGTCACCCCGACCGGGTACACCGCCGAGTGCCGCACCCACGGGCCGCTCTCCGACTGACGCCATCTCGCGGCCGACGGCCTCGGCGTCCACGGCGATAAATCCCTGGCGGCCCGGCCGCGGCGGGCCGAGTATCGACGCATGGCAACCACTCGACGAGCCGACATGTTCACGTCGGACGGAAGGCCGTCCGACGACGATCCGCGTGAGCACGGACCACACCTGGGCGACGAGCGCACGACGCTGGTCGAAGCCCTGCGCTGTGAACGCCTCACGCTCGAGATCAAGTGCGAAGGACTCGACGCCGACGCCATGGCTCGGCGTTCCGTCGAGCCGTCCACGTTGTCCCTGCTGGGGCTGGTGCGGCACCTGGCCGAGATGGAGCGTGCGACGTTCCGCCAGATGCTGGCGGGCCAGGACGTGCCGCGGCTCTACATGACCCCCGCCGACCGTGACGGTGATTTCAACGGCGCCGTCGCCGACCCGCAGGTGGTGGCGGAGGCATGGGACACATGGCGAAGCGAGGTGGACTGGGCGACGCAGTACGTGGCCGACGCGCCGAGCCTCGACATCACCGGCGACGATCCCGACAACCAGCACGGCAGCGGTGGAGGCGGGATGTCGCTGCGGGAGGCGCTGGTCGGGATGATCGGCGAGTACGCGCGCCACATGGGCCACGCCGATCTGCTGCGCGAACGGATCGACGGACGCCTGGGCCAGTGACCTAACATCGGCATGTCGGATTCGCGGCCGGTCTGAGCAACCATCACCGTGCCCCGCTGGGCGACCAGCCCGTGGGTCACGCGCTCGGGAACGGAGGGACGTGACGCCCATTTTCCCGTGTCCTGCGGTCTTGGAGACCCTCGCGAGGTACGTCCGATGAGGTGGCGGTTGAGCATCCTCGTCGGCGTCCTGGTCGCCGCAGTTGCGGCAATCGTGCTGTGGGTCCTCGATGCCGGAGCCGTGAACCATTGGTTGGCCGTCCACACGGGCACCGTCAACGAGCCGGGTCCCTACTACGGCTTCTGGTCGGGCTTCGGCTCCGACATCGCCGAGTTGGGCGTCATCGGGGCGATCGCCACCGCGGCGTACCAGCTGATCAAGAGGTTCAACTGCCACGAGCCCGGCTGTTGGCGGGTCGGGACCCATCTCGCCGCCGACGGTCAGTTCGCGCTCTGCTACCGCCATCACCCGGACTACCAAGGCAAGAGGCCCACCCACGAGCTGATCGTGAAGCTTCACCGTGAGAATGCCGAGCGGCAAGCCGCGATCCACGGCCGGCTCGTCGAGATCCAGCAGCACTTGGCCACCCGGGCGGAGGCCGACGCTGGTGTCCAACCGCCCCTGACCCCAGGAGCCTCGCCGCATGGACGATCTGACCGAGACACTCCTCAAGCATCGTGACCGTCTCGACGAGATCGTCACCGTCCTCAGCCGATACGGGTTCGCCACCTGGGCCAGTCGGGGCGATGCCATCCCGGGTGTCCGCGTCGCCCGGCGGATCGCCGACCCGGAACTGTCGGCCCTGTCGCCCGGAGCGCGCGTCCGTGGCGCGCTGACCGAGCTCGGCGCGACCGGGGTCAAGTTCGGTCAGATGCTCAGCCTGCGGCCCGATCTCGTTGGTCCTGACATCGCCGCTGAGCTCGAGGGCCTGCAGACATCCGTACCGCCAGATCCACCTGAGGCGGTCCGTTCGGTGATCGAACACGAGCTCGGGCAGCCGATCGACGAGCTGTTCCAGACCTTCGAGGGCGACGCCATGGGATCGGGGTCGATCGCCCAGGTGCATCGGGCGACACTGGCGGACGGGACAGTGGTGGCCGTCAAGGTGCTCCACGTCGGCGTCGACCGGAAGGTCCTGGCTGACCTCGACCTGCTTCAGGCCCTCGCCCGGTACCTCGAGCGGCGCGATCCCGAGTTGGCTCAGTATCGACCGACCACACTGGTCGACGAGTTCCAGAAGATGATGCACGGCTCGATCAACCTGTCCCAGGAGTTGGCCAACCTCCAGCGCTTCACCGGCAACTTCGCGGACGAGCCCGACGTGGTGATCCCGGCGCCGTTCCCGGAGCGCTCGAGCACCCGAGTCCTCACGATGCGGCTGCTCGAAGGCAGACCGTTCGACCGGGCGGGCATCGAGGCTGCAGGCTGGGACGTGGACCAGCTCGTCAGTCGGGCTGCCAACCTCTACCTGGAGATGATCTTCCGCGACGGCATCTACCACGCGGATCCGCATCCAGGGAACTTCCTGCTGCTGGCGGACCACCGTCTCGGAATCCTCGATTTCGGCGACGTCGGGTACCTGACCGGCGCTCGCAAGACCCAGATGGAGGAGTTGGTGATCGCCATCGGCACCCGGGATGTCGACGAGCTCACCGATGTGATCATCCAGATGACCGATCCGCCGCCCACCGTCGACGTGCTGCAACTCCGTGGCGACATCGACACATGGGTCACGAAGTACTTCCTGGCTGATGTCGCCCACCTCGACGTACCCGCCATCGTCGAGAGCTGGATGAGTCTCATGCGCGCCCGCGGTCTCGTGCTGCCCGCCGATCTCGCACTTCTCTTCCGGGTGCTGCTCCGCCTGCAAGGACTTGGTCAGGCCGTGGGAACCGATGTGCGGGTCACGGATCTGCTCGACCCCTACGTCGGCCGGATCATGGCCGACCGATTCGATCCCAAGCGCGTGGCCGCCCACGCCCTCCGAACGGCCCGAAGCTGGCAGCACCTGGTCGAGGCGCTGCCCGATCAGGTGCTGACCACGCTCGAACGCCTCAGCGCCGGCCAGGTCGGGTTGGACTTCCGGGTCCGTGACGTCGACCAGGGCATCGACCGCCTGGTCGACGGCCTGCTGGCCGCGGCGTCCATCCTCGGCGCCTCGCAGCTCATCAGTCGGAAGGCGCCGCCGACCATCGGAGGCGTGTCCCTCCCCGGCCTCGTCGCGGTCGCCATCGGCGCGGCCACCTGGCAACGCCTGGCGATGAAGCGGCCGAGCCACGAGACGCTCGTGCGACGAGCCCGTCAACTGTCCGACGTGGCCAGACGGTGAGCACCCGATAGGAGCCACGCCTGTACGTCGGCGGCCCGAAGCCGTTCACCAGGACCTTTGACGAGCCGGCTTCAGTCCGCGGCTTCGAGTTGGGCGAGGTCGCGCTGCGCGTAGCGGTTGTGCCAGAACTCTTCCTCGAAGACGGTGTAGATGCATTCCTGCACGGGGTGCGTGCCGCTCTCCAGAACCTCGACGGGTCGCACGAGATCCGTTGTGGCAACCGATTCGAGATGGTTGCGGAAGCGCGTGGCTCGGTCCGCGCGCACGGCGAGCGCGTCCGCGACGGACGGCTCGAGCTCGTGGTCGAGCCCGGGCCACGGAAAGTCGACCGAGCCGGTGTTCGGCAGCCCGATCGGGTGGAAGCCTTCTCCGAGGATCGGTGCGGTGAACCACTTGTCCATCGCGAAGACGAGATGCCGCAGCGTCTGGACGAAGGACCACTCGCCGTCGACCGACTCGTGCAGCCTGTCCTCGGGGAGGGCTTCGGCCAGCCTGATCGTCTTCGCCCACTCGGCTTCGAGGGCCGCCCACGTCGCGCGCATGCCCTCGGGATCGGGAGCTCGGAGCATCGCCCGCAGCGGGTACCAGGGGTCACGCTCGTTGACGTAGGCCGTGACGTCGACGCCGTTGATGACGACCGTGTCGACGAACGCGTCGATCTCGACGTTGACCAGCCAGGCGTGGCTGATCGTCGCGTCAGTGAGGTCGACGTCGCGGAAGCGGGCGCCGCTGAGATCGGCGCCCCAGAACACGGCTCCGGTCAGATCCCCCTCGAACTCCTCGGGCACACCGCCTCCTCTCGCGTCGCTGCCGTTCAGCGCTCGTTCTCTGGAAAGTGTGACGGAATGGCGGAGCGCTGTCTCGCGCGAACAGGAGCGGAGCCGCTGGTGAGGTGGCACCCTGATGGCGAAGCCGTCCGCAGGGAGGCTGGCCGACCTCGTGGCGGCGGAGCGGGAGCGGAGCCGCTGGTGAGGTGGCACCCTGATGGCGAAGCCGTCCGCAGGGAGGCTGGCCGACCGGAGGACACAGAAATATGACAGAGCTCGGGGAACGGCTGGTCGACGAGGTGCAGGCCGTGACGGGCGTGCATCCGGGTCGTCGCGTGCTGCACGCCAAAGGCGTCGGTGCCGCAGGACGGTTCGTCTCGAGCGGTGCTGCGGCGTCGTTGACGACCGCGGCCCATCTGCAACCCGACGTCGTGACCCCGGTGGTGGTGCGGTTCTCGAACGGCTCGGCCGAACCCGACGCGCACGACGGTGCCCGTGATGGTCGCGGGATGGCGACGAAGCTCCGTCTGGCCGACGGGTCGAGCACCGACATCGTGGCGTTGTCGCTGCCGGTGTTCTTCGTCCGCACGACCGACGACTTCATCGAGTTCGTGCGCGCCCGCCAACCCGATCCGGCCACCGGCGAGATGGACCTCGATCGGGTGCTGGCCTTCCTCGCGGACCATCCCGAGGCGCAGCTGGCCGCGGAGCTCTCGATCGCCGCGCTCGCCCCGGCCAGCTACTCGCGGGTGACCTTCCACAGCGTGCACGTGTTCTGGATGGTCGATGCGCACGGAGGGCGGCACCCGGTGCGGTACCGGTGGGATCCCGTCGGGGTCGGCGACGGCGCAGGCGACGAGGGCCTTCCCGACGACCAGGCCATGGCGTTGCCGCCCGACTACCTGGCCCGGGCGATGGCAGGGGATCTGGCCTCGGGATCGGTCCGCTTCGACCTGCAGGTCATCGAGGGCCGGTCCGGCGACCCGGTCGGCGATCCGACCGCCCCCTGGCCCGGCGACCGGCCGGTGGTGACGGCAGGGACGCTCGAGCTGGACCAGCCGGCCGACGTCGAGCCGCTGATCTTCGATCCGACCAACGTGACGGACGGCATCGAATGCTCGGATGACCCTATTCTCATGGCCAGGGGCGCCGCGTACGGGGCTTCCTACGAGCGTCGCACCAAGGGCTGAGGCGGTGCCGGCCGTGAACGCGGGGTAGCGCGGGGGCGAAGGCAGCGTCCGGTCGGGGTGGGTCCACCACCCTGGCCGGACGGTCTGCTGTGCTACAACCGACGTGTCACCTCGGCGCGGGTATGGGGCCGAGGGGTGGCCCCCGATGGTCATCCCGCGCACCCCAGGTGGACAAGTGGCAACCAAGCAGGCAGCCAGGCAGCACGACCGGCCCTCCAAGCGCTCGCGATCGGCGGGATCCTCGACGCGACGCGGGTCGAGCCGCGCCAAGTCCGGCTCGCGGTCCACGTCGAAGCGGGCCCCGGCCCGGCGCTCGGCCTCGACGCCCTGGTTGGGCTCGGCGCTCCGCCAGTCCTTCGACGGCCACGGCCACGACATCGCCGGGCTCGTGGCCATCGTGGCCGGCGTGGTGATCGGCCTCGCCGTCTACGCCGACGTGGCCGGACCCCTCGGCCGCGGCGTGGCGACCGGCACCGGCGCGGTGGCGGGCCTGCTCTCGTGGCTGGTCCCCCCTGCGCTGGTGGCCCTCGGGATCGTCGTGATCCGGGGCCGGCGCCCCGAGGCCGAGCCGGTCGCCATCGTGCGCCCGGTCCTCGGCTCGATCCTGGTCGTCGTGGGCGCCTGCGGGCTGCTCGACCTCGTGCGCGGGCGTCCCGAGCTCGGCGACCGGCTCAGCACCATGGTCCGCGCCGGCGGAGCCGTCGGCATCGTCGCGGGCGGGGGACTGGCGGGCCTGGTCGGTCCGTGGGCCGCCGGCCTCGTGCTCGTGGTCCTCTGCCTCATCGGCGTCATGCTCGTGACCCGCACCTCGATGCGCGCCGCGGCCGGCCACACCGCGGCCGGCGTCCGTCCGCTGACCGGCGCGGTCGGTCGGTTCCTGCGCCCGTTGTTCGAGGTCGGTGCGCCCGACCCGGATGCGGACATCGACCCGGCCATCGACCTGCGCGACGGCCGGGCCGACGACGGCTCGATGTCCGACCCCGACGACGGCTCCGGCGGCTTCTCGGTCACGGTGGCCGGCGCCGAGGCGACCGCGGAGATCGATCCCGGCGCCGGCGAGGACCACGCCGACGCGGCCGTCGAGGATCCCGAGCCGCCGGTCGCCACGGACCCGGCCGCCGCCGCGGTGCGGTCGCGACCAGCGCCCGCCAGCTCGAGATCGACCTCGGGCCGGCCAACCGCACGTCCGAGTGGAAGCTGCCGCCGGCCAAGCTGCTGCAGCGGTCGAAGATCCACGAGGTCGACCGCCAGGCCGTGGAAAGCCGGGGCCGCGCCCTCGAGGCCGCGCTGGCGGACCACGGCGTCGAGACCCGCCTGGTCGGCATGGTGGTCGGCCCGACCGTGACCCGCTTCGAGCTCGAGCTCGGTCCCGGCGTCAAGGTGGCCCGCGTCACCAGCCTGCACAAGGACATCGCCTACGCGATGGCGTCACCCGACGTGCGCATCCTCGCCCCCATCCCCGGCCGCCACGCCATCGGGGTCGAGGTGCCGAACTCGTCGCGCCAGATCGTGGCCCTCGGCGACATCCTCGCCTCCGAAGAGGCGCGCCGGGCCGCCCATCCCCTCGAGGTCGCCATCGGCCGCGACATCAACGGCCGCGCCGTGCTGGCCAACCTCGCCACCATGCCCCACGTCCTGATCGCCGGGGCGACCGGCGCGGGCAAGTCGTCGTGCATCAACTCGCTGATCACCTCGGTGCTGATGCGCTCGACCCCCGACCAGGTGCGCATGATCCTCGTCGATCCCAAGCGCGTCGAGCTCGGCCAGTACAACAAGCTCCCGCACCTGCTCACCCAGGTCGTCACCAACCCCAAGAAGGCAGCCAACGCGCTGTCGTGGGCGGTGCGCGAGATGGAGCGCCGCTACGACCTGCTCAGCGAGGTCGGCGTGCGCGACATCACGGGTTACAACGCGGCCTTCGACCGCGGCGACCTCAAGGCGCCGGACGGCGAGGAGGCGGCCGAGTACCAGCGGCTCCCGTTCATCCTGATCGTGGTCGACGAGCTCAACGACCTGATGATGGTGGCGGCACGCGACGTCGAGGACTCGATCTGCCGCATCGCCCAGATGGCCCGCGCCGTCGGCATCCACCTGGTGATCGCCACGCAGCGCCCGTCGGTCAACGTCATCACCGGCGTGATCAAGGCCAACATCCCGGCCCGCTGGGCCTTCTCGGTGTCCAGCCTGGCCGACAGCCGCGTGATCCTCGACCAGTCGGGCGCCGAGCGCCTGGTCGGCAAGGGCGACATGCTCCTGCTCGGTCCGGCGTCGAGCGTGCCCCAGCGGATCCAGGGGTGCTGGGTGGACGAGAAGGAGGTCCGGGGCATCGTCGGCGCGTGGATCCGCCAGGCCCCCGACGTGCACTACGTCGAAGGGGTCGAAGGCAGCGACGACACGTCCGGCTCGGGCTCGGCCGTCGGCGGAAGCTCGGGCGACGACGACGACGACCTGCTGGCCGCCGGCGATGGAGCTGGTCGTCCGGTCGCAGCTCGGCTCGACCTCGATGCTGCAGCGCAAGCTGCGCGTCGGCTTCGCCCGCGCCGGTCGGCTCATGGACCTGCTCGAGCAGCGCGGCGTGGTCGGCCCGGGTGAGGGATCGAAGGCCCGGGCGGTGCTCATGACTCCCGAGGAGCTCGACGGCTCGTCCTGAGCGCGGAAGACAGCCCGGTGGCCGCCGATTTCGGCGGCTCCGGTACGATCGGGCCCTGATGGCGCGCACGTTCTGGCTCGAGACGCTCGGCTGCCCCAAGAACCAGGTCGACTCGGACAAGCTGGCCGGGTCGATGCTCGCGCGACGGCCTCGTGCCCGCCACCGCACCCGACCAGGCCGACCTGGTCGTGGTCAACACCTGCGCCTTCGTCGAAGAGGCCCGCCAAGAGTCGATCGACACGGTCCTGACGCTCAGCCGGGCCCGGGCCGACGACGCCCAGGTCGTGGTGACCGGATGCCTGGCCGAGCGCTACGGCGACGAGCTGGCCGAGGCCCTGCCCGAGGTCGACCTGGTGGCCGGCTTCGGCGTGGACATCGTGCCGCCGGTCGTTCAGCCGGCCGAGTCCCGTCCGACCGGCGTGGCCGTGTCGATCTCGGCCAAGCCCGACCGCGTGCCGTCGTTCGACCTGCTGGACCTGCCCCGGCCGCCCGCGTCGGCGCCGTGGGCCTACCTCAAGGTGGCCGAGGGGTGCGACCGGGCCTGTGGGTTCTGCGCCATCCCGAGCTTCCGGGGCAAGCAGCGCAGCCGGTCGATCGACGGACCTGCTGGCCGAGGTCGACGAGCTCGGCGCCCGCGAGATCGTGCTGGTCGCCCAGGACCTCGCCTCCTACGGCCGCGACCAGGGCCACGGGCAGCGCGACCTGGTGCCGCTCGTCGCGGCGGTGGCCGAGCGGGTCGACTGGGTGCGCCTGCTGTACCTCTATCCGAGCGAGCTCAACGCCCCGCTCATCGATGCCGTGCTGGCCACCGGCATCCCCTACTTCGACCTCTCGCTGCAGCACGTGTCGCGCGCCGCTGCTGCGTCGCATGCGCCGGTGGGGCGACGGCGACGGTTCCTCGAGCGGATGACGGCGATCCGCGCCGTCGAGCCGGGCGCCGTGTTCCGCTCCAACTTCATCGTCGGCTACCCGGGCGAGACCGAGCACGACCACGACCTGCTGCTCGACTTCGTCGAGTCGGCCCAGCTCGACTGGTGCGGGTTCTTCGCCTTCTCCCGCGAGCACGGCACCTACGCCGACGGCCTCGACGGCCAGGTCGCCCCCGAGCTGGTGGCCGAGCGCCTGGCCGAGCTGCGCGAGCTGCCAGGACGCCATCACCGCCGCGAAACGTGACGAACTGATCGGCTCGAAGGTCCGAGTGCTCGTGGACCAACCGGGCACCGCCAGGTCGTACCGAGAGGCACCCGAGATCGACGGCGTCATCGCGGTCCCCGACGATCTGGCCCCGGGCGCGTTCGCCGACGCTCGTGATCGTCGACGCCCTCGGCCCCGATCTGGTGGCCGAGGCCGAGGTCCCCGGTGATCGCGAGCCCGCCGATCGAGTGTCGGGCGGCGTGGGCTCGTGAGCGACGCCCAGACCTTCGGACCGTCGGCGCTGGCCACCCCGGCCAACTTCGTGACGGTCATCCGGCTGCTGGTCTCGCCGCTGCTGTTCACCATGATCACCACGCAGCACTCGTCGTGGACGGTGTTCGTGCTCTGGACCGCGCTGGCCTGCACCGACGGCGTCGACGGCTGGATCGCCCGGCGTCACGGCACGACCCGCTCGGGCGCCTTCCTCGACCCGCTGGCCGACAAGGTGCTGGTGCTCGGCGCGCTCTACTCGCTGGCCTCGATCGGACGCTTCGCCTGGCTGCCGGTGGTCATCATCGCGGTGCGCGAGGTGGCGCATCAGCCTGTACCGGGTGCTACTGGGGCCGCCGAGGCCTGGCCGTGCCGGCCTCGCGGGGCGGCAAGCTCAAGACGCTGCTGCAGGGCCTGGCCGTCGGCGCCGCGCTCATGCCGCCGCTGGCCACCGCGCACCTGTGGGTCGGCAACACGCTGCTGTGGGCGTCGGTCGTGGTGGCCGTGATCAGCGGGCTGCAGTACCTGCTGGGCGGGCGCGACGGCGGCCACCGACCATGGCACGACGGTCGACCCGGTGGACCGGCCGCTCCGGCCTGCCGACCCGCTGTCCGGCCGGACGCCGAGCCTCCGACCGACCGGCGTGTCCGCTGAGCGATCGACCCATGCGTTGTGAGGTCGTGGCCGTCGGCACCGAGCTGCTGCTCGGCCAGGTCGTCGACACCAACTCGTCGTGGATCGGCGAGCAGCTGGCGCTGGCCGGGATCGACTCCTACTTCCAGGTCAAGGTGGGCGACAACGCCGACCGGATCGCGTCGGCGCTGCGCACCGCCCTCGACCGCAGCGACGCCGTGCTCGTGTGCGGCGGCCTGGGCCCGACCCAGGACGACATCACCCGCGACGTCATCGCCGAGGTCATGGGTGTCGAGCTGCTGGACGATCCCGTGATCGAGGAGCGGATCCGGGCCATGTTCGGCTCCCGTGGCCGCGACATGCCGGCCAACAACCTGCGCCAGGCCCAGGTGCCCGAGGGCGCGCACACCATGGCCCAGCAGCCCGGCACCGCCCCCGGCCTCGTCTGCCCGATCGGCGACCCCGAGACGGGCCAGGTCATCTACGCCGTGCCGGGCGTGCCCTACGAGATGAAGGAGATGGTCGAGGGCACCGTGCATCCCCGACCTGCAGCGGCGGGCGGGGGTGCAGGCGGTGATCCGCAGCCGCACGCTGCGCACGTGGGGGATGAGCGAGTCGGGCCTGGCCGAGGTGCTGGCCGACCGCATCGTCGAGCTCGACACGCCGGGCCACGCCACGCTCGCCTTCCTGGCCAGCGGCATCGAGGGGCTCAAGGTGCGCGTCACGGCCAAGGCGCGCCACCGAGGCGAGGTCGACGCCGATCCTGGCCGGCGAGGTCGACGTGCTGATCGACCTCCTGGGCGACGTGGTGTTCAGCCGCGACGACGAGTCGATGGAGGTCGTCGTGCTCGACCTGCTGCGCGTCGCGCGGCCTGACCCTCGGCAGCGCCGAGTCGGTGACCGGTGGCCTGATCGCCTCACGCCTGACCGACGTGGCCGGGGCCAGCGACGTGTTCCGCGGCTCGATCGTGTCCTACGCCAGCGAGGTGAAGTACGACGTGCTGGGCGTGCCGGCGGGCCCGGTGGTGTCCGACGAGTCGGCGATGGCCATGGCCGAGGGCGCCTGTCGGGTGCTGGGCTGCGACGTGGCCGTCGCGGTCACCGGGGTGGCCGGACCCGACGCGCAGGAGGGCGTGCCGGTCGGCACCGTCTACATGGGGCTGTGCATCGACGGCGAGGCCGAGGCCACGATGATCCGCCTGCCCGGCGATCGGGCGCGGGTGCGCCAGTTCGCCACCATCTCGGTGCTCGACTGGCTGCGGCGGCGCCTCCTCGAGGGAGGCGCCCAGCGCGGTCGCGGCGTCGGCTGGACGCGTCAGGCGTCGGCCTCGTCCGCCGCTCCGTCGGTGTCGTCCCGGTCGAGGCGCAACGACGCCGAGTTCATGCAGTAGCGCTCGCCGGTGGGGTTGGGTCCGTCGTCGAAGACGTGGCCCAGGTGGGCGCCGCAGGTGGCGCACATCGCCTCGGTGCGCACCATGCCGAAGCTGCGGTCGGACTCGGTGGTGACGGCGCCCTCGATGGGCTCCCAGAAGCTCGGCCAGCCGGTGCCCGGACTCGAACTTGGTGTTCGACCGGAACAGCGGGCTGTCGCACACGATGCAGCGGTAGGTGCCGTCGTCGTGGCAGTCCCAGTACACGCCGGTGAAGGCGCGCTCGGTGCCCTTGCCCTGGGTGACCTCGTACTGCTCGGGGGTGAGCCGCTCGCGCAGCTCGGCGTCGCTCGGCACGGTGTGGTCGGTCATGGATCGCTCCTTCTCGGACTCTCCCTGCAGTCTCGCCCGGCGGCCAGACGTTACGTCTCCCGAGACGTCCCCGGACGTCTCCCGGACCTCTTTCGGACGTCTCCCTGGCTACGGGGAGCTCGGGTCCGGGATCCTTGCCCGAACAGTCGTTCGCAACTACACTCCTGTCATTCGGGGACGGTCCGAAGACCGGTCCCGAAGGTGTCACACCCCCTTCGTAGGGTGGATCTCATCGCTGCGGCGCCTGCTCGCAGCCACCGACCGGCAGTCGTTCGACACGAACCATCCGCACAGAACAGCAGCAAGGAGACAGACGGTGGAGCGAGACAAGGCACTCGAGATGGCCATGGGGCAGATCGAGAAGCAGTTCGGCAAGGGCTCGGTCATGAAGATGGGCGAGAAGACCACGATGGCGATCGAGACCATCCCCACCGGGGCCCTGGCGCTCGATCTGGCCCTCGGCGTCGGCGGCCTGCCCCGGGGTCGGGTGGTCGAGATCTACGGCCCCGAGTCGTCGGGCAAGTCGACCCTGGCCATGCACGTGGTGGCCGAGGCCCAGCGCAACGGCGGCATCTGCGCCTACATCGACGCCGAGCACGCCATGGACCCGATCTACGCCCGGGCCATCGGCGTCGACGTCGACGAGCTGCTCATCAGCCAGCCCGACACCGGCGAGCAGGCGCTCGAGATCACCGACATGCTCGTGCGCTCGGGTGCGCTCGACGTCGTGGTCATCGACTCGGTGGCCGCGCTCACGCCCCGGGCCGAGATCGAGGGCGAGATGGGCGACACCCACGTCGGCCTCCAGGCCCGCCTCATGTCCCAGGCGCTGCGCAAGCTCACGGCCAACCTCAACAAGACCGACACCATCTGCCTCTTCATCAACCAGCTGCGCGAGAAGATCGGCGTGATGTTCGGCTCGCCCGAGACCACCCCGGGCGGTCGGGCGCTCAAGTTCTACTCGTCGGTCCGCCTCGACATCCGCCGCATCGAGTCCATCAAGGACGGCGTCGAGGTGGTGGGCAACCGCACCCGGGTCAAGGTCGTCAAGAACAAGGTCGCCCCGCCGTTCCGCCAGGCCGAGTTCGACATCATGTACGGCAAGGGCATCAGCCGTGAGGGCTCGCTGCTCGACGTCGGCGTCGACATGGGCATCGTCAAGAAGTCGGGTGCCTGGTACACCTACGAGGGCGAGCAGCTCGGCCAGGGCCGCGAGAACGCCAAGCAGTTCCTGATCGAGAACGCCGAGATCATGGTCGAGATCTCCGAGCGCATCCGCACCGAGGTGGGCATCGGCCAGGACGACGAGCCGGCCGCTCGGTCGACCGACCGACGACGACGCCGAGCTCGACGAGATCGCTCGACGAGACGATGACCCCGGCCGACGACCTGCCCATCACCCTCGACGACTGAGCCCGCTCGCTCGCCGGTTCCCCGCCGTGGGGGCGACCGTCATCGGATCTCCGCCACCGATGGCGGCCGCCGCCCGGCGGCCAGGTGCCACCCGTGGGTGGGCGCGGCGGGGTGGGCCGCCTAGCCTTGCTCCGTGAGCACCAAGAAGTATCTCGTGCGCACCTTCGGGTGCCAGATGAACGAGCACGACTCCGAGCGCATCGCCGGGCTGCTCGAGGCCGACGGCATGGCGCGAGACGACGTCGCTCGACGAGGCCGACGTGGTCGTGCTCAACACCTGCTGCATCCGCGAGAACGCCGACAACAAGCTCTACGGCACCCTCGGGCACCTCAAGTCGCTGAAGGCGGCCCGGCCCGGTCTCGAGATCGTGGTGGGCGGCTGCCTGGCCCAGAAGGACCGCGACCTCATCCGGGCCCGGGCCGGCCACGTCGACGTCGTGTTCGGCACCCACAACGTGCACCGGGCCGTCGAGCTGCTGCACGCCGTCGCGAGCCGACGGCCCGCTGACCGAGATCTGGGAGGAGACGGTCGCTCGACGAGGCCGAGGCCTTCCCCTCGGCCCTGCCCGCCCATCGCGCCACCGACTTCGGCGGCCTGGGTCACCATCCAGATCGGCTGCGACAACTCGTGCGCCTTCTGCATCGTCCCGGCGGTGCGGGGTCGCGAGATCAGCCGGCCGTTCGGCGAGCTGGTCGCCGAGGTCGAGCGCGCTGGCCGGCGACGGGCGTGGTCGAGATCACCCTGCTCGGCCAGAACGTCAACTCCTACGGGCGCGACCTGGCCACGCGCCTGCGCGGCCGAGCCAGTCGGAGCGCGGCGATGCCGACGTGGCCGGGCCGGCGTGGGCGGGCGATCCCCGCCGGCGGGCGCGGCCGCTGTTCGCCGACCTGCTGGCGGCGGTCGGCCGACGTCGAGGGCATCCGGCGGGTGCGCTACACCAGCCCGCACCCGAAGGACCTGCGGCGCCGAGACGATCGAGGCCATGGCCGCCGCATCCCGCGGTGTGCCCGCACCTGCACCTGCCCGCTGCAGTCCGGCAGCGACGCCGTGCTGGCCGCCATGCACCGCGGCTACACCGCCGAGCGCTACCTCGAGCGCCTGGCGCGCGGCCCGGGCGGCCGATCGACGACCTGGCCGTCACGACCGACCTCATCGTCGGGCTTCCCGGGCGAGACCGACGACGACTTCGAGCGCACGCTCGAGGTGGCGGCCGAGGCCGCCTACGACAGCGCCTACACGTTCATCTACTCGCCCCGGCCCGGCACCGAGGCGGCCGAGCACGACCGACCAGTTCGTGCCCCCCGACGTGGTGGCCGACCGCTTCGAGCGGCTGCGGGTCGTGGTCGAGCGGTCCGGCGCTGGCCAAGCACCGGGCCCGGATCGGGCGGGTCGAGGAGGTGCTGATCGAGGGCCCGAGCAAGAAGGACCCGGCGGTGCTGAGCGGGCGCACCGGCCAGAACAAGCTGGTCCACGTGCCCCGACCCGGCCGTCCCGCTGCGCCCCGGCACCTTCGCCGACGCCCGCATCACCGCCGCCGGCCCGCACCACCTGATGGGCGAGCTCGTCGAGGTCACCGCCGCGCCGCGCCATCGCACCCGCATCCCGGTGGTGGCGGGCTGAGCCACGGCCATCGCTGCTGGCCATCGTCGGGCCGACCGCGTCGGGCAAGTCGGCGCTGGCCCTCGATCTGGCCCGCCGCCGCCGGCGACGTCGAGCTGGTCTCGGTCGACTCGATGCAGGTCTACCGGGGCATGGACATCGGCACGGCCAAGCCGATCGGCGGCCGAGCAGGCCGAGGTCCGCCACCACCTGATCGACCTGGTCGAGCCCGGCGACGAGTTCACCGTCGCCGCGCTTCGCCCGCGAGCTGCCGCCGGGTCGCTGGCCGACATCGCCGCCCGCGGGCGCCGGGCCGTCCTGGTCGGCGGCACCGGCCTCTACCTCCGGGCCGTCGTCGACGACCTCGAGATCCCCGGCCGCTACCCCGAGGTGCGTGCCGAGCTCGAGGCCGAGCCCGACACCGTGGCGCTGCACGCCGAGCTCGACGCGCCTCGATCCGGTGGCGGCCGCCCGCATGGAGCCCACCAACCGGCGCCGGGTGGTGCGCGCCCTCGAGGTGACGATCGGCAGCGGCCGGCCGTTCTCGTCGTACGGCCCGGGCCTCGACGTCTACCCGCCCGTTGCCGCATCCCGGTGGTCGGGCTGCGGCTCGACCGCGACGACGCTCGACCGGCGCATCGAGGCCCGCGTTCCGGGCGCAGCTGGACGGCGGGCTGGCTCGACGAGGTCGCGGCGCTGGCGGCTCGGCCGGGCGGCCTGTCGGCCACCGCGGCCCAGGCCCTCGGCTACCGCGAGCTGCTCGGCCACCTGCGAGGCGAGGTCGGCGCTCGACGAGGCCGTCGAGCAGGCGGTGCGCGCGCACCCGGCGCTTCCAACGCCGCCAGGACCGCTGGTTCCGTCGCGACCCACGCATCACCTGGGTCGACGCCGGGCACAATGCAGTCGTGGCCGACCTCGGCCGGCCTGGGAGACTGACCCGCGTGCAGCTCACCAAGCACCACGGCCTGGGCAACGACTTCCTCGTCGTCCTCGACGAGGTCAACGGGCGCGGCCTGCAGGTCGACGGCGAGCTGGCCCGCCGGGTGTGCGACCGCCGGCGGGGCATCGGCGCCGACGGGCTGATCCACGGCGCCACCCCCGAGGCCGGGCTCGGACGTCACCGTGGTCATGCACCTGTTCAACGCCGACGGCAGCCGGGCCGAGATGAGCGGCAACGGCATCCGCTGCCTGGCCCAGGCCGTGGCCCTCGCCCGCGAGGCCACCGAGCTGCGGGTCCACGTCGGCACCGACGCCGGGCGTCCGCGAAGTCGTGGTCGCCGTCGACCGATCCGGACGACCAGGCCGCCCACGTCGAGGCCCGCATGGGCAAGGTCCGGCCCGGTCCCGAGGTGCCCGCCGGCCGTCGTCGACCGCCTGAGCCAGGCCGGTCAGGCTCGGGCCCGGCGCTTCGCCACCGCCGACGTCGGCAACCCGCACCTCGTCGTCGAGGTCGACGACCCCGCCGCGGTCGACCTGGCCGACGACGGGGCCTGGATCGAGCGCCAGTTCGCCGACGGCATCAACGTCGAGTTCATCGCGCCGGCGGCGTCGGTCGACGACGACGACGCTGATCGTGACCTGCGGGTGTGGGAGCGCGGCGCCGGCATCACCGAGGCCTGCGGCACGGGCGCCTGCGCCGCGGCCTCGGTCTTCCAGGCCTGGGCGACCGCGACGGCGGCCACGCCGCCGGCGACGGCGGCGATCCGCTGGCGTCGACGGTGCAGATGCCCGGCGGCGACGGCCACGGTCACGCCTGCGAGGCCGACGGCGAAGCCGTGCTGGCCGGACCGGTCCACCACGTGGCCACGATCGAGCTCCCCGATGCCTGAGCGCGCCGCGATCCGACCCGGCGAGCCGACGGCGAACGCGCGAGCCGCGACGAGCGACGACGAGCACGCCACCGCGGCGGCTTCGGCGACGTCGGTGGCGCCACCAGCGGCCTGATCGAGCGCACCTTCCGGGAGCGGATCGTGCTGGTCGGCGTCACCGTGGCGCCCGACCACGAGGAGGACACCGAGCGCTCGCTCGACGAGCTGGCCCTGCTGGTCGACACCGCCGGCGCCGACGAGGTCGGCCGGGTGGTGCAGCGGCGCACGCACCCTCGAGCCGGCCACCTTCATCGGCAAGGGCAAGGCGGCCGAGCTGCGCGAGCTGGCCGACGACCTCGACGCCGACACGGTGGTGTTCGACAACGAGCTCACCCCGGCCCAGCAGTTCAACCTCGAGAAGCTGCTCGGCCGCACGCGCCCTCGACCGCACCGCCGTGATCCTCGACATCTTCGCCCAGAACGCCCACAGCCAGGAGGGCAAGGCCCAGGTCGAGCTGGCCCAGCTCCGCTACCGCCTGCCCCGCCTGCGGGGCCGAGGCAGCGACCTCAGCCAGCAGGGTGGCGGCATCGGCACCCGCGGTCCGGGCGAGACCCAGCTCGAGGTCGACCGGCGCCGCCTGGTCCGCCGGGTGCACAAGCTCGAGGCCGACCTGCGCGACATCGCCCGCCACCGCGACACCCAGCGCAAGTCGCAGCGCAGTCGCGGCTGCGCCGCCGTGGCCATCGTCGGCTACACCAACGCCGGCAAGTCGACGCTGCTCAACCGGCTCACCGACGCCGGCGTGCTGGTCGAGGACCGGCTGTTCGCCACCCTCGACGCCACCACCCGCCGGCTCGACCTGCCCGGGCGGCGAGCCGGTGCTCGCTGACCGACACCGTCGGCTTCGTGCGCAAGCTGCCCCACCAGCTGGTCGAGGCCTTCCGCTCGACGCTCGACGTCGTCGTCGACGCCGACCTGCTCGTGCACGTCGTCGACGCGTCGGCGCCCGATCCCGACGAGCAGATCGACGCGGTCCGCGCACGGTGCTGGCCGAGATCGGCGCCGCGCGTCGCCCGAGCTCCTCGTGTTCAACAAGGCCGACGTCGCCCCGGCGCCGAGGCGGACGCGGCTGGTCGCCACCCACCCGGGTTCGGTCGCCGTGCTCGGCCCGCACCGGCGAGGGGATCGACGACCTGCTGGTGGCCATCGGCCGACCGGCTCCGGGCCGCGACCGACCGGTCGTCGAGCTGCGCGGTGCCCTTCGACCGGGGCGACGTCCTGGCCGTCGGTGCACCGCGAGGGCGAGGTGCTCGTCGAGCAGGCCGACGACCGACGGCATGCGCCTGCGGGCCCGGCTCGACGGCGCGGCCGCCACCCGCCTGCGCGAGTTCGTGGTCGGGCCGTCAGCGGCCGACAGCCGGTCGACCTCGGGACGCGAGCCCGGCCGAGGGATGGACGCCCGCCGCCCTATCCCTACGACCGCCTGGCCGAGATCCAGGCGCTCGCCGGCGCGCCACGACGGCGGCGCCGTCGACCTGTCGGTCGGCACGCCGACCGACCCGCCGCCCGCCGCCGGTGGTCGAGGCGCTGGCCGAGTCGGCCACCGAGCGCGGGCTACCCGCCGTCGATCGGCTCGGCCGACGTTCCGCGAGGCGGCGGCGGGCTGGATGCACCGCCGGCTCGGCGTGGCGCGTCGATCCCGATCAGCGTGGCCGCCTGCATCGGCACCAAGGAGCTCGTGGCCGGCGTGCCCCAGTGGCTGCGGCTGCGCACGCCCGTCGCGCGACACCGTGCTCTACCCGGCGGTCAGCTACCCGACCTACGCCATGGGGGCCACGCTGGCCGGCTGCCGGGCCGTGCCCGTCGCCGCTCGACGACCGGTTCCGCCTCGACCTGTCGACCATCGACTCCGGCCGACGCGGCGCGGGCGCTGTGCCTGTGGGTCAACACGCCCGGGCAACCCGGCCGGCGGGCTCGACGACCTGGCGCGCGGCGGCGGCCTGGGGTCGGGCCCACGACGTGCCGGTGCTCAGCGACGAGTGCTACGTCGAGTTCACCTGGACCGGGCCGCCCGCGCACGATCCTCGAGCACGGCGCTCGACGGCGTCCTGGCCGTCCACTCGCTGTCGAAGCGCTCGAACCTGGCCGGCGTCCGGGTCGGCTTCTACGCCGGCGACCCCGAGCTGGTGCACTTCCTGGCCGAGACGCGCAAGCACGCCGGGTTCATGGTCGCCGGCCCGGTCCAGGCGGCGGCGGTGGCGGCGTGGGCCGACGACGCCCACGTCGAGGCGCAGCGGCAGCGCTACCGGCACCGGCTCGAGCGCATGGCCGAGGTCCTCGGCCGCTGGGGGCTCGACGCGTCGAGCTGCCCGACGGGCGGCTTCTACCTCTGGGTCGCCGCCCCGGACGGCGACGAGTGGGCGCTGACCGAGCGGCTGGCCGCCGAGGGCGGGGTGGTGGTCAGCCCCGGCGAGTTCTACGGCGCCGGCGGCGGCCGGCCACGTCCGGCTGGCCATGGTGCAGCCCGGACGACGACATCGAGCTGGTGGCCCGGACGGCTGGGTGTGGACTGACGTCCGACTCGGCGGACCCCGAGCGCCCGGGCAACACACGGGCTGGCCGGTCGCCATCGGCGCAGGCTCGCGTCACAATGGGCCGGTGACGATGGCGTCGAACCCTGCGTGGAGCGCGGGCCCTGACCGCGGCGGACCTGGTGACGGGCTGGCCACCGCGCCCCGCGAGCCGTCGCTGGTGCTGTGTTCGTGGGCATCGTCATCATCGTGGTCGGCATCGTCGGGGCCGGGATCTGGTTCGTCACCGGTATCGTGGGTGACCAACCGCATCGACGACCTGCCCCGGTTCGCCGTGCCCGGCGAGACACGGTGATCGACCTCGACCCCGGGACCTACCACCTCTACGCTCGAGTACCCCGACGCCAACATCGATCCCGGCCCCGCATCCGGGCGTGCAGCGATCAGCGTCACCGACAGCGGGGGCGAGCAGATCCTGGTGTCGGCCACCGACAACGAGGACTACAGCGTTCGGCAGCCACGTCGGCCGGTCGGTGGGCCAGTTCACCGTCGACAACGCCGGCTTCTACAAGGTGAGCGCGCAGGGCGGGGCGGGTCTGACCCAGATCGACATGGTGGTCGCCCGCAACGGCCTGATCGACACCGGAGCGATCGCGGCCGGGTTCCTCGGGTCGATGGCCATCGGCGCGGTCGCGGTCCTCGTCGGGCTGGTGCTGGTGATCGTGACGCTGGTGCGTCGCAGTCGGTGGCGTCGGGCCTACGCCCCCCGCCCGGTGTGGGGTCCGGCCGGCATGGGCTACGCCCCGCCCGGGTACGGGCCGCCGGGCTACGGGCCGCCGGGCTACGGGCCCCAGGGCTACGGGCCGCCGGGCTACGGCCCGCGGGGTACGGCCCGCAGGGGTACGGTCCGCAGGGGTACGGCCCAGGGGTATGCCCCCAGGGCTATGCGCCGGGACCGCCCCCGCCCGCCGGCTACCAGCCGCCCGAGTACCAGGCGCCCGGCTACCAGGCTCCGGGCGATCCGGCGCCACCGCCGCAGCCGACCCAGGCGTGGCCGGTGCCGACCCGTGCCCCCGATCCCACCGGGCCGACCGCGCCCGGTTCGGGTGCCCCGCCGTGGGAGTCCCCACCGCCGTCCGATCCGAGCCCGGCCGCCGCCCCGCCGTGGGCTCCGCCCCCGTCCGGGCCGGGCGGCGCCGGGCGCGGCCCCGTGGGACCCGCCCGATCCGTCCTCCGAGGGGGTCGGCTGGGCCGCGCCCGCCGCGCCGTCCGACGAGGTCGAGGAACGGCCGGCTGACACGGCCGCCCCCGGCGGTGCGGGCCTCGGGGGTGGCTCGTCGCCGTCCGCGCCCGGCGGTGCCGGCCTGAGTGGGTCGTCGATCCCCGGCGGCGGGATGGCGGCGCCCGCTGCTCCCGAGCCCAAGGTCCCACCGGGGGCCATGCCGCCCGGGTGGGGCGCGCCGTCGCCCAGCCCCCGCCCGGACGAGGATCGGGACTCGTCGGAGACCGACGCCGAGTCGTGATCCCCGGTCCTCTGATGCCGGCCCAGGTGGCCCCGGCGAGCCGTCGTGGCGGACCGAAGCCGAGACCGTCGAAGCGGCCCACCGAACGCGCGTCACCGCGGGCATCGCCCTGATCGCGATCGGGATCCTCGCGGCGGTGGCGTGGGGGATCTTCCTCTCGCCCTTCGGCTTCAGCCGCTTCCCGCTGGCGGCCCGGTACCGCACCTTCAGCGCCCATCAGGCGGGCACCTACGTCGTGTACCTCGAGTACCCGGGCGAGACCCACCCGACCCTGCCGCCCGCGCTCGACGTCGAGGTCTCGCCGCTGTCGGGCCAGCGCGTCGATGTCCGCGCCATCGGGAAGCCCGGCGTCGTCGGGGCTCCCGACGCCTACCACGTCGGCCACTACGAGGGGCGGGCGGTGGCCCTCGTGACCGTGCACCACTCGGGGGCCTTCCTGTTGTCGGTGACGCCCGAGGCCGAGGGTCAGTTCGACCCGACGTTGCTGCTGCCCGTGACCGAGGGGACCATCGCGGTCGGGCGTGGCCTCGGCCGGGGCTGGCCGACGACGCAATGGTGCGGTCTGCTCATGTTCTTCGTCCCGGCGGCGGCCGGGGTGGCGCTGCTCGTGACGGGCCGGCGTCGCGAGCCGCTCCGGTAGCGTGGTCGGCCATGGCCGACCTGCAAGCCTCCATCGAGTCCGCCTGGGACAACCGCGACGATCTGGCCGTCGACGACGCCGAGGTCAACCGTCAGATCCTCGAGGCGATCACCCTGCTCGATCGGGGTGAGGCACGGGTGGCCGAGATCGCGTCCGACGGATCGATCGTCGTGCACGAGTGGCTCAAGCTGGCCATCCTCCTGTACTTCCGCCAGAGCGAGATGGCCACCATCGAGCTCGGCCCCTTCGAGTACGCCGACAAGATCCCGCTCAAGAGCGACTTCCAGGCCGTCGGGCGTGCGGGTGGTGCCCGGGGCGTCGGCCCGGTTCGGCTCGTTCCTCGACCGCGGGCGTCGTGATGATGCCGAGCTACGTCAACATCGGGGCCCGGGTCGGGGCCAACACGATGGTCGACACCTGGGCCACGGTGGCCTCGTGCGCCCAGATCGGCGCCAACGTGCACCTCGTCGGGTGGCGTCGGCATCGGTGGCGTGCTCGAGCCGCCGCAGGCCGCACCGGTGATCATCGAGGACGACTGCACGATCGGCAGCCGCTGCATCGTGGTCGAGGGCGCCCGCGTCGGCGCCGGCACGGTGCTCGGCGCCGGCTGCATCCTCACCGGGCTCGATCCCGTGATCGACGTCGAGACCGGCGACGAGCTGAGCCGGGGACAGGTGCCGCCGTGGTCGCGTGGCCGTGTCGGCCACCCGGCCGCGCAGCTACCCGGGCGGCGAGTTCGGCCTGCCCTGCGTGCTGGTGATCAAGCGGCTGACCGAGGGTGAGCGCCACGACAAGGCGCAGCTCAACGTCGATCCTGCGCACCACGGCGTGGCCCCGTGAATGCGACCGCAGGCCAGCGGCGGTCCACCCCGCCCAGCGCGGCCGGTTGAGCGTGGCCGGCCCCACCGACCTGCTGGCGCTGGCCGCAGAGCTGGTCGACATCCCTTCCGAGAGCGGCCACGAGGCCGACCTGGTGGCCCATCTCGAGGGCGCCCTGGCCGGCGTGCCGGGCTCGAGCTCACCCGGGTGGGCGACAACCTGGTGGCCCGGACCCACCTCGGCCGGCCGCAGCGACTGGTGCTGGCCGGCCACACCGACACCGTGCCCGGCCAACGGCAACCAGGGGGCCCGGATCGAGGGCGACCGGCTGAGCGGGCTCGGGGCCGCGGACATGAAGGGCGGCCTGGCGGTCATGGTCGAGCTGGCCCGCACGGTGGCCGAGCCGGCCGTCGACCTGACCTACGTCTTCTACGCCCGCGAGGAGATCGTCGTCCGCCGAGAGCGGCCTGCTCGAGCTGATCGGCCTGCGTCCCGACCTGCTGGTCGGCGACGTCGCCCTGCTCGGCGAGCCCACCTCGGCCAAGATCGAGGCCGGCTGCCAGGGCACGATGCGCATGCGGGTGATCCTCGCCGGCCAGCGGGCCCACACCGCCCGTCCCTGGATGGGGCGCAACGCCATCCACCGGGCCGCCGCGGTGGTCGACGCGGTCGCGGCCAGCGACGAGCGCCAGCCCCTGATCGACGGGCTGCCAGTTCCGCGAGGCCCTGCAGGTGGTGGCCATCGAGGGCGGGGTGGCGCCCAACGTCGTGCCCGACCGGGCCGAGATCACCATCAACCACCGCTTCGCCCCCGACCGCACGGCCGGCCGAGGCCGAGGCCCACGTCGCGAGGTCGTGGTCGCGCGACCGACCTCGACGACGGCGACTCGTTCGAGGTGGTCGACGTGGCCGCCGGCGCCCCGCCGGCGACCAGCCACCCGCTGGTGCGCGACCCTGGTCGCCCGCAACCACCTCGGCGTCGACGCCAAGCTGGGCTGGACCGACGTGGCCCGCTTCGCCGAGCTCGGCATCCCGGCCGCCAACTTCGGGCCCGGTGACTCGTCGATCGCCCACACCGCGGGCGAGTTCGTGACCCGCGCCGAGCTCGAGGCGGTGCACCGGCGCGCTCGACGATCTGGTGCGTCGGGGCGCCGATCGGGTGCCGGCTCCGTAGACTCGCCGCGACCACCAGGGAGCCACCGGCTCCCACGACCCACGCCGAGGAGCATCGATGGCCATCGAGATCGGACAGCCCGCACCCGAGTTCTCCCTGAAGGACCAGAGCGGCGGCGATGGTCAGCCTGTCGGACTTCGCCGGCAAGCAGGCGGTCGCCCTGGTCTTCTATCCGTTCACCTTCACCGGGGTGTGCGAGGGCGAGCTGTGCCGCTGCGCGACGACTTCTCCGAGTTCACCGACGCCGGCGTGCAGGTGCTGGCCTGCTCGTGCGACAGCCCGTTCGCCCAGAAGCAGTGGGCCGCCCAGCAGGGCTACCAGTTCCCGGTGCTGTCCGACTTCTGGCCCCACGGCGAGGTGGCCAAGGCCTACGGCGTGTTCAACGAGGATCTCGGCTGCGCCAACCGGGCCACGTTCGTGATCGACAAGAACGGCATCGTGGTCGACACCTTCCAGAGCCCCGATCTGGGCACGGCCCGTGAGAAGAGCCGCTACGAAGAGGCGCTGGCCAAGCTGTGAGTCCGCACGGGCGCCGCATCACTGGGCGAGCCCGTTGCCAGATCAGAGCTTGCGCATCACCGTGACGACCTTGCCGAAGACCGACACCTCGTCGGGGTCGAACACCATCGGCTCGAGCGCGGCGTTGGCCGGCAGCAGCACGATCTGGTCGCCCTGACGGCTGTAGGTCTTGACCGTGGCCTCGTCGCCGGGGATGCCGGCCACCACGATCTCGCCGACCTCGGCGGTGGTCTGGGAGCGGGCCACGATGAAGTCGCCGTCGAGGATGCCGGCCTCGATCATCGACTCGCCGCGCACCCGGAGCATGAACAGCTCGCCGTCGCCGGTGAAGTCGGCCGGGAGGGGCAGCACCTCCTCGACGTTCTCCTGGGCGAGCACGTTGGTGCCGGCGGCCACGTCGCCGACGAGCGGCACGTGGCGGACGGGCCGGCGGTCGAGCCCGGCCGCCCCCGAGGTCGGGTCGTAGCGGACCTCGATGGCCCGGGGCTTGGTCGGGTCGCGGCGCAGGTAGCCGAGCCGCTGGAGGGTGAGCAGGTGGGTGTGCACGGTGGACGGCGACGTGAGCCCGACCGCCTCGCCGATCTCGCGGACCGACGGGGGATAGCCGCGGTCGTTGATCTGCTGCTCGATGAAGTCGAGGATCTCGCGCTGGCGAGCGGTGAGGGGCTTGCTGCGGGCCATGGTCGGCTCCTTGGGGCGCCTTGTCGTCACGGCGGGGGTCGTGACAGGGGGGTCTGAGTTCGGTCTCGAACTGATGTTCGTGACGATACCAGGTCGGCGGCCTCGTCTGGCAAACAGTTGTTCGGCGGACCTCTTGACAGCGAACTGGTGTTCGTGGTGTGCTGAGGACCCGGTTCGGGGAACATCGGTTCCCGAACGAGCGTTCTAGCACGTCGGCGGGCGCAGGTGGTGGCAAAGGCCGGTCCTCCGGTCGGCGCCCGACCGAGCGCTCGATCCGCCGCCGCCTCCACCCCAGCTCACTGTCACACCCCCTGAGGAGACTGGGACCCATGGCTGCTGTCATCGTCACCTCCGCTCGTCCGCTCCCGGGCCACGGGCCCGCCGAGCGGCCGATCCGCCCGACCCTCCAGCTCATCGACGGTGGGCGTCGGGCCGCCCGGGCCTATGCCCGGGCCAACCCCGGCACCCGCCGGCTCCCCGCCGGGGTGTACCGCCGTCGCCGCCTCGGCGCCTGCTGCTGGCCGTCGCCACGGTCGTCGTGGTCGGCTACCTGGCCGTCGTCGGGCTGGGCGTCGGTGCTGGCGGCACCGCCGGCCGTCGGCCGTTCGTCGCTGGCCGTCGCCTCGGCCGGCGCCTCGTCGTCGGCCCGCTTCCACGTCGTGCAGCCCGGCGACACCCTGTGGTCGATCGCCCGGTCCCTGCACCCCTCCGGCGACCTCCGCCCGGTGGTCGACGCGCTCGAGTCGCGCGCCGGTGGGGCCGACCCTGGTCCCCGGTCAGCGGCTGCGGGTCGATGGCCTCGGTCGGGTGACGGCCACCCCGCCGCGCCACCGTCCCCGGCCGGTGCGGCCCGCGTCGGGAGCCGGCGCCGGCGCCCGTGGTCGAGCGTCCGGCCCGTCCTCGCCCGCGCCGTCGTCTCCCGCTCCGACGCGGGCGGGAAGGGTGGTGGGCCGGGTAGCGTCGCCCCCGTGCGTTGCCCGGCCTGCTGCCCACCTCGACGACAAGGTCGTCGACTCGCGGGCCAACGACGACGGCTCGGCCATCCGGCGCCGTCGCGAGTGCCTCGGCCTGCGGGTTCCGCTTCACCACCTTCGAGCGCTACGAAGAGGTGCCGCTCGTCGTGGTCAAGCGTTCGGGCGACCGGGTGCCGTTCGACCGGGCCAAGGTCGAGGCCGGCGTCCGGGCCGCGGCCAAGGGCCGGCCGGTCGACGACGACCAGATCGCCGCGCTCGGCCGCCGTCGGTCGAAGACGAGCTGCGCCTGGTCGGCGGCGAGATCCCGAGCGAGCAGGTCGGGCGGGCCGTCCTCGAGCACCTGGTCGAGCTCGACCAGGTCGCCTACCTGCGCTTCGCCAGCGTCTACAAGGGCTTCGACGACCCCGCCGACTTCCAGCGCGAGGTCCGGCTGCTCAAGGCCACCGAGCCCAAGTCGCACTGAGCACTCGACGGGTCGGTCAGGCGCGCACGTAGCGGGCGAGCAGCACCCCGTCCTGCTCGATCAGTCGGTCCAGGCGCAGGCCCTGCGGGGTGTCGGCGCCCCGAGCCCGAGATCATCCGCTTCGACGAGCCGCCGACCAGCATCGGCCCGATGGTGACGCACACCTCGTCGACCAGATCGGCCGCCAGCAGCTGGGCGTTGAGCGACGGGCCGCCCTCGCACAGCACCGTCGCCAGCCCCCAGCTCGCGCAGCGCGCGCAGGGCCACGTCCAGCGTCGACGCGGTCGGTCGCCCGCGACCACCACGTCGGCCACCTCGGCCACCTCGGCGCGACGGTCGGCGGGTCGCCTCGTCCGGTGATCACGATCGGGCGGACCGGGCGTGGCGGTGAACAGGTCGGCGGCGAGGTCGAGGTCGAGCCGCGCCGCTCACGATGGCCAGCCGCGGGAACGGCGCCTGGCCCCGGGCCACCCGTGCAGCCTGGTGGGCCGGGCTGGTCCGCGGCGGGCCGTAGCCCTCGGCCCGCACCGTGGCCGCGCCGACCAGGATCACGTCGGGCACGCTGCGCAGCAGCCGTGAACACGGCCCGGTCGGCCGCGCCGCCGAGCCCGCCCGAGCGTCCGTCGACCGCGGTGGCCCCGTCGACGCTGGCCACCATGTTCAACAGCACCCACGGCCGAGCCGCCGGCGCCGGCCGGGCGTCGGCGGGGTAGACCTCGTCGGGGTCGACCTCGTCGAGCGGCTCGGGCAGAAGCTGGCGCACCTCCGGACGCTAACCGCCCCTCCCCGTGAACGGGGCCTGTGGATGGAGGCCCTGGATATCCACCGGCAATTCACAGGTTGTTCCTCTTTTGTCCCACAGGCCAACCTTCGTAGGGTGCATCCACAACGGAGCTGTGGCGTGGGCGATCGGAATGGTGGCTGGCGTCTTGAGGGTTCTGCTGGCAGGACGACACCTTGGGGGGCCTGAACGCCCGCCCGGCGGTCCGCTTCGGCGGCGCCGCCACGGCGGGCTCCCTCTGACCTGCTCGTCTCGCGCCACAGCTGTCCGTGGCCTTCGCTGGGCCGCGGCGGCGATTTCGTCGGGAACTTCTCCCGAATACCGTTGACAGCCGGGTAATTACGGTGGTGTAATCCCTCCGCACATCTTGTGGCTGGGCGCCAAGGGGGGCCGATCCCGACCACAAGATCTTGTGTCTGGGGCGCAGCTGGGCCACGTCGAGCCACCGAACGACCGACAGGGGGCTGAGGTCCACCGCGCGGCGATAGCCTTGAGACCCCCCTAACGGCCATGCAGCACCGCACGGCAGCACGCACGTAGGGCACAGATGGGCCTCCGGGCCACCACCAACCGAGCAGGGGAGACCGACCACATGGCTATGGCGCCGGAGCAGGCAGGCATCGGGATCCGCCGTCACTTCACCACCGAGGGCGTGCACCCCTACGACGAGGTCACGTGGGAGCGGCGAGACGCCCGCATCACCAACTTCCGTGACGGCTCGGTCGCCTTCGAGCAGCTCGACGTCGAGTTCCCCACCGACTGGTCGCTCAACGCCACCAACATCGTCGCCCAGAAGTACTTCCGCGGCACGATGGGCACCCCCGAGCGCGAGCGCTCGCTGCGCCAGGTGATCGACCGGGTGGTCGACACCATCACCGAGTGGGGCCGGCCGGCGGCTACTTCGTCGACGACCGCGAGGCCGAGGCCTTCCGCGACGAGCTCAAGCACCTGGTGGTCACCCAGAAGGCGGCCTTCAACTCGCCGGTGTGGTTCAACATCGGCGTGGCCGGCGTGCCCCAGCAGGCCTCGGCCTGCTTCATCCTGGCCGTCGACGACCACATGCGACTCGATCCTCAACTGGTACGTCGAGGAGGGCACCATCTTCAAGGGCGGCTCGGGCTCGGGCATCAACCTCAGCCGCATCCGCTCGAGCGTCGAGCTGCTCAACGGCGGCGGCACCGCCTCGGGTCCGGTCAGCTTCATGCGCGGCGCCGACGCCTCGGCCGGCACCATCAAGTCGGGCGGCAAGACCCGCCGGGCCGCCAAGATGGTCATCCTCAACGTCGACCACCCCGACATCGAAGAGTTCATCTGGTGCAAGGCCACCGAGGAGCGCAAGGCCCGCGCCCTCGAGGCCGCCGGGTTCGACATGAGCCTCGACGGCAAGGACATCACGTCGATCCAGTACCAGAACGCCAACAACTCGGTGCGGGTCACCGACGAGTTCATGCAGGCCGTGGTCGACGACGCCGACTGGCACCTGCGCGAGGTCACCACCGGCGACGATCGTCAAGACGGTGCGGGCCCGCGACCTCATGCGCCAGATCTCCGCAGGCCACCTGGGAGTGCGCCGATCCGGGCATGCAGTTCGACACCACCATCAACCGCTGGCACACGGCGGCCAACACCGGGCGCATCAACGGCTCGAACCCGTGCTCCGAGTACATGCACCTCGACAACTCGGCCTGCAACCTGGCCAGCCTCAACCTGCTCGAAGTTCCTCGGCGACGACGACACCTTCGACGTCGAGGCTTCGAGGCACGCCGTCGCCTGCGTGTTCACCGCCCAGGAGATCCTGGTCGGCAACGCCGACTACCCGACCGAGCCCATCGCCGAGACGTCCCGCCGGTTCCGCCAGCTCGGCATCGGCTACGCCAACCTGGGCGCCATGCTCATGGCCCTCGGCCTGCCCTACGACTCCGACGAGGGTCGGGCCTGGGCGGCAGGCATCACCGCCCTCATGACCGGCCACTCCTACGCCACCTCGGCCCGCACCGCGGCCCGCATGGGTCCCTTCGCCGGCTACGCCGAGAACACCGAGCCGATGCTGCGGGTGCTCGGCATGCACCGTGAGGCGGCGTCGCACATCGACGAGGAGCTGCGTGCCCCACGAGCTGCTCAGCGCCGCCCAGCGCGTCGTGGGACGACGCCTGCGACATCGCGGCCGACGTCGGCGTGCGCAACTCGCAGGCCTCGGTGCTGGCCCCGACCGGCACCATCGGCCTGATGATGGACTGCGACACCACCGGCATCGAGCCCGACCTCGGCCTCTGCAAGATGAAGAAGCTGGTGGGCGGCGGCAACATGTCGATCGTCAACCAGACCGTGCCCCGCGCCCTGCGTCGCCTCGGCTACGACCCCGACCAGGTCGACGAGATCATCGCCTACATCGACGAGAACAAGACGATCCTGGGCGCGCCCCACGTCGCCGCCGAGCACGTCGCCGGTGTTCGCCTGCTCGATGGGCGACAACGCCATCCACTACAGCGGCCACGTCAAGATGATGGGTGCGGTGCAGCCGTTCATCTCGGGTGCCATCTCCAAGACGGTCAACATGCCCGAAGAGGTGTCGGTCGAAGAGGTCGAGCAGCTCCACATCGACGCCTGGCAGCTCGGCATCAAGGCCGTCGCCATCTACCGCGACAACTGCAAGGTGGCCCAGCCGCTGGCCATGGCCACCAAGGACGGCGACACCGCCGAGTCGGGGGCGGCGGTCGCCGCGGCCGCGGCCGGCCAGGTGGTCGAGCGGGTGGTCGAGAAGATCGTGCACCAGCCGGTGCGCCAGCGCCTGCCCCGCACCCGCACGTCGCGCACCTTCGAGTTCCGGGTGGCCGACTGCAAGGGCTTCGTCACCGTCGGCGAGTACGACGACGGCAGCCCGGGCGAGATCTTCGTGCGGGTGTCCAAGCAGGGCTCGACCCTGGCCGGCATCATGGACGCCTTCGCCATCTCGGTCAGCCACGGCCTGCAGTACGGCGTGCCCCTGCGCAGCTTCGTCGAGGCGTTCACCGGCATGCGCTTCGAGCCGGCCGGCATGACCGACGATCCCGACCTGCGCATCGCCAACTCGCTGATGGACTACCTGTTCCGCAAGCTGGCGCTGCTGTACCTGTCGCCCGACGAGCGGGCCGAGCTCAACATCTTCAGCACCTCCGAGCGCATGCAGCCCACCCTGCCGGGCGTCGAGGACACGATCGTCGAGACCCGCCAGGGCTCCGAGCTGCCGGCCGACCCGCCGTCGGTCGAGTCGGCCTCCGAGCTGGTCGCCAGCCTGGCGCCGGCACCCGCCGCCACCACGGCGGTGCGGGTCAACCACGACGCCCCGATGTGCATGCAGTGCGGTGTCCAGATGCAGCGGGCCGGCTCCTGCCACGCCTGCCCCAGCTGCGGCACCACCAGCGGCTGCAGCTGAGCTGAACGCGGGCCGGCTCGGGCGGCCCCGAACCCTGGACGCTCCGACCACCGCTCGACCGAATCGCTCGGGCGGCCCGGAGCGTCGCGGCAGGGTGCATAGGATTCGTTCGGTCGCGGCACGATCGGGGAGGGCGGCGATGAAGAACGAATCGCTTGCCATCCAGCTGCAGGCCACGCGATCAGAGATGATCGTCTCCGAAGTCGAGGCCGCTGCGCTGCGCCTCTTCGAACAACGCGGGTACGGCAAGGTGACGGTCGAGGACTTCGCGACCGAGGCCGGCGTGTCGGTCCGCACCTTCTACCGGTACTTCCCGACCAAGGAAGACGTCCTGCAGGTGCGGATCGATCGGCGCAGCGAGGCGCTCCGCGCGGCCCTCGTGCTTCGTCCGCCCGGGGAAGCACCACTGCACTCGTTGCGCCTCGCGCTCGAGGGGGTGCTGCGAGCAGAGGACGAGCAGCTCGTCCGGCGGTGGACGGCGGTCGTGGCCGAGAACCCCGCGGTGCTGATGGGCGTGCTGGGCGGGATCCAGTTGAAGGCGCAACCCGTGATCGCCGGGTTCATCGGGTCGCGACTCGGCCATCCTGGCGACGGGCTGGTGCCCACGATGCTCGCGGCGGCCGTGAGTGGGGTCATCCAGGCGGGCCAGACCAAGTGGTTCGTCGCCGGCGGGGATCTCGCGACCACGGTCTCCGAGGGGCTCGTGGTGCTCGAGAGCGGGATCGGAGCCGATCCGGCCGCCTGGAGCGCCACGGCCGACTGATCGGCCGACGACGACCTGCGAGAGCCGCGCCCACGAGGTCGACACGATGTGCCAGGATCAGCAGGTCCTGCCATTTGGCAGAGGGTGCGTCGTCGATGCGGCGCCGTCGTCGGGGGGTGGATGGTGGACAGCGCTCGATCGCAGGTCGCACACGCGGGACACAGGATGGTCGAGAGATGACGATCAGAGCGGTCGGGCGCGCCGCCGCCACGTTGCGCACGCCGTGGCGCACGGTCACGGGGGTGCTCTGCGTGGGGCTCGTGGTGGGCGTGGCCGCGTGCTCGAGCACCAGTTCCCGCGCCACGTCGTCATCGACGTCGGGGCCTCCCACGACGACACCGGTGGCCGGGCCGACGGCCGAGCTGTCGGCGCTGACCGGCGGCCAGGGTGTGTTCATGGGAGAGCCGTCCCCTCCCGATCTCTCGCGCGATCACTACGTGCAGCGTGAGTACGCCGCGGCGGGGACGGCGACGGACTACAAGTCGAACGGTCCGCTGACCCCCGACGGTCGCTGGAACTTCGAGCCCGACACCAGCGCGGCGTACCGCACCCGCGTGCTGGTGCGGGCGCCGACGGACCGGGCGAAGTTCAGTGGCACGGTCGTCGTCGAGTGGCTCAACGTGAGCGGCGGAGTGGACGCCGATCCCGAGTGGACCAGCCTGCAGGAGGAGATCGTGCGGGCCGGTGACGCGTGGGTGGGTGTGTCCGCCCAGCGGATCGGGGTGGACGGGCGGGCCCGTGCTCGTGAAGGTGTCGGGGGTTCCCGGCGCGAACCAGGCCGGCAAGGGCCTGAGGGCGATCGATCCGGCGCGCTACGGCACGCTGAAGCATCCGGGCGACGGCTACTCGCTGGACATCTACACGCAGGTGGCCCGGGCGGTGCGCACGGGCGCCGGCCTCGACGGGCTGGCGCCGAAGCATCTGATCGCAGCCGGTGAGTCGCAGTCGGCGTTCGCGCTCGTCACCTACTACAACGGCGTGCAGCCGCTCAGCCACGCGTTCGACGGGTTCTTCGTGCACAGCCGGGGCGCGTCCGGGCTGCCACTCGTCGGACAGTCCCAGAACGCCGGCATCGCCAATGCGATCGGTGGCACCCCGACGATCTTCCGCACCGACCAGACCGCTCCGATCCTCGACATCCAGACCGAGACCGATGTCGGGAGCGTGCTCAACTCGTACGCCGCCCGCCAGCCCGACAGCGATCGCTTCCGACTCTGGGAGGTCGCCGGCACCGCGCACGCCGACGCGCACCTGGTCGGGCCGAGCGCCAAGTACATCGATTGCGGGGTCCCGATCAACAACGGTCCCATGCACATCGTGGCCAAGGCCGCCCTGCGCGCCCTGACCGTCTGGCTCACGACCGGCACAGCTCCTGTCACCGCGCCACGGATCGAGGTCACGTCCGGTGCGACGCACACGATCGTTCGCAACTCCGACGGGATCGCGCTGGGCGGCATCCGGACACCGCCCGTCGACGTGCCCGTCGCCGCCCTGTCCGGTCAGCCCGGCCCGAAGGGCGGGACCATCTGCCTGCTGCTCGGGTCGACCAGGCCGTTCACCGCGGCCCGGCTCGCGCAGCTGTATCCGTCGCGCTCGGCCTACATCGCTCGCTACCAGGCCGACGTCGACGCAACCATCAAGGCCGGTTTCGCCCTGCCCCAGGATCGGGCCGCCCTGCTCGCCTTCGCCGACCCTTCCGTGATCCAGGGCTGAGCCTGGCCCGCGATCTCGGTCGCCTCGGCATGTGACCTCCGGAACCCCGCCGACTTTCCTGACACGGGCGTCAGGTCCGCTGGTATTCTCGTGACATGGCCCTGCCGAAGATCATCAGCGTCGACGACCACGTCGTCGAGCCGCCGCACGTGTGGCAGACCTGGCTGCCGGAGAAGTACCGCGAGCGGGGCCCGCGGGTCGAGCGGTCGCGGTGGGGTGGCTTCAAGCACCTGTCCGGCGCCAAGTACGACATGGTCCAGGACGACGAAGGCGAGTGGGGCGACGCCTGGTACTACGACGACGAGCTGATCTACGTGCAGAAGAAGTTCGTCGCCATCCCGCAGGCATCGACCACGATCGACGAGCACGGCAAGATCGTGTTCGACCGCACCCAGATGACGATGACCGCCATCACCTTCGACGACATGCGCAAGGGGTGCTGGGATCGAGACGAGCGGGTCAAGGATCTCGCGCTCAACCACACCGACGGCTCGCTGCCGTTCCCGACCTTCCCGCGCTTCTGCGGCCAGACCTTCCACGAGGGCAAGGACAAGGAGCTCGGCCTGGCCTGCGTACGGGCCAACAACGACTGGATGGTCGAGGAGTGGTGCGAGCCCTCCGGCGGCGTGAACATCCCGCTCTGCATCATCCCGCTGTGGGATGCCGAGCTCGCCGCGGCCGAGACCAAGCGCAACGCCGAGCGCGGCGTGCGCGCCATCGCCTTCAGCGAGATGCCCACCCGCCTCAAGCTGCCCAGCATCAACTGCGGCTACTGGGATCCGTTGTGGGAGGTCTGCAACGACTACGGCGTGACCGTGTGCATGCACGTCGGTTCGAGCAGCTCGAACCCGGTGGCGTCACCCGACTCGAACAAGGCGGTGGGCGTCACCCTCGGGTTCAACAACGCCATCGCCTCGCTGGCCGACTGGTTGTTCTCGGGCAACCTGCTGCGCTACCCCAAGCTCAAGCTGGCCTACTCGGAGGGCCAGATCGGGTGGATCCCCTACATCCTCGAACGGGCCGACACGGTGTGGGAGAACCACGACGCGTGGACCGGCGCCAAGGAAGCCATGCCCGTGCTGCCGTCGAGCCAGTACTACGGCCGGGTCTTCGGGTGCTTCACCGCCGACCGGCACGGCCTGCGGTCCCTCGAAGAGGTGGGCGAGGACAACATCTGCTTCGAGACCGACTACCCCCACACCGACACGACGTGGCCGCACTCCGAGGCCTACGTCGAGAAGCTGTGCGAGGGGCTCGACGACGACCTGGCGTACAAGATCCTGCGCGGCAACGCCATCAAGATGCTCGACCTCGATCGGGTCTAGCGCCGAGGCGCATCCGCAGGGGCGGTCCTACCGGTCGGAGCGGGCGGCCCGCTCGGCTTCGACGTACCGGCGGTAGCCCATGGTGAGCAGCTCGACGAGCTGGCCGTCGGGGTCACGCACCATGACGGCGTTCGGCAGCCTCGTGACGACGCGACCGCCGTGGGCCTCGACCAACGCCACGGTGGCGTCGAGGTCGGCCACCGACACCGAGAGGTGCGTCAGGCCCGGCTCGTTGAACACCCGCTCGGTCCACTCGGGGTTGCCCTCGCGATGGAACTGCATGAGCTCGAGCACGAACGAGCCGAGGCACAGGTACGCGGCCTCGAGACCGAGCGGCGGGTTGACGCCGAGCAAGGTGGTGGTGGGCTCGTCGGGCAGGGTGATCCGGCGATCGAGCGAGAAGCCGAGCACAGCCGTGTAGAACGCGACGGCTCGCTCGAGGTCGGCGGTCGCCTGCCCCACGTGGTTGACGATCGGCTCGTCGTCGTTCGGCTGGTCGTTCGTCATGGGAGCGCCTCTCGTCGTCGGACGGCGTCGCGGCGCATAGACACTTGCACGAACGAACGCATCAGGGTGACTCGAGATCGCGATCGGGTCAGGCCGCTCGCCAGTCGATCCAGCCGCCGTGCTGTTGGACGGCGGCCAGCGGTACCGACCGTCGGTGGCCCGACTCGAACACGAGGGCACCCAGCAGGTGCAGGCCTGGATCGTCGCCGGAGCGCATGGCGCCCTCGACGTGCTCGTCGATGACGGGACCGGCGTCGCCGATGACCCAGACGACGGGTCCGCTCAGCGCGCGGGCCTCGAGCTCGGCCACGTAGCGCGCCCGATCCTCCACCGACAGGTACGAGAAGAACCACGTGGTCGTCACCACCACCACCGTCGAGGGATCGGTGTCGGCCAGGACCTGCGGGAGCGTCTCGACCGCGTCGCCGGCCACGAGCGTCGGTGGATCGACCTGGGCCAGCTCGATGGACGCGGCCGTGCGCTCGAGGCGACCGGTGTCGGGCCACACGCAGGCCAGCAGCCAACGGGCGTCGTGCGGATCGCGGACGTCGATGGGCGTGTGGTCGATGCCGACGCGAGTGGCGAGAAGCGGCAGGCGATCGGCCACCGGGGGCGCGCCGCCCACGACCTCGCAGCTGACGCGCACCGGTGAGTCCGCCGGCCCCGTGGCGCCCGCGTCGCCGTAGTCGAGGCGGTAGCGGTCGCACAGCAGGTTGAGGCCCGCGCTCGGCGCCCACGTCGACCAGGCTGAGGGGGGCGTCGAACTGGCTGGCCACCCACGTGAGCGCGGGGCCGATCAGTGCGCTGCGCCCGCAGTCGTTGGTCTGCACGCGGCGGGTGGCCATCACCTCGAGGATGCTGGCGCGCTGGTCGTGGCACAGGTCGATGAACAGCGGCACCGGGTCGGCGTCGGATCGGCCTGCGTAGACCTCGTCGAGGGCGTGGTCGAGCCCACCGAGCAGCAGGTAGTGCACGGCGCCCAACAGGTTCGGCGGCAGGTGGGCGGGCGGCGGCGACTCGCACACCAGCTCGAGCACCGACGGTTCGTCGGCCACGGCGAGGCAGATCTGCTCGTAGAGCGGCGAGTAGCCGTGGCACTGGGTCCGGGCGAACCACCGCCACAGCTCGGCCAGCTCGGCCATCTGATCGGTCACGGTCCCCATCATGGCTGAGCGCGGCGAGCGGCCGGTGGGGAGATCCGGCCAGACTGCTGGCACCGATCCGACGGAGGAGACAACGACATGGTCGACGAGCTCATCGATCCGCGCCGGCACGAGCCCGCCTTCGTCCTCGACGAGCGCTCGATGCTCGAGGGCTGGCTCGAGTACCACCGCATCACGTTGGTCATGAAGTGCGAGGGGCTCAGCGACGACGACCGCAAGCAACGGCCGGTGGCCACGTCGCTGTTGTCGTTGCACGGGATCGTGCGCCACATGGCCGAGGTCGAACGCAACTGGTTCCGGCGGGTGCTGCTCGTGGAGCCCGAGGCGCCCTACATCTGGTTCGATGTCGCCATCGACGACAGCGAGCTGGTCCCCCTCGACGATGCTGACTGGCCGGCCGACCTCTCCGCCTGGGAGGCCGAGTGCGACGCCAGCCGCGCCGCGGCGGCCGGCCGCCAGCTCGACGACACCGGGATCCGCCGGGGCGAGCCGTGTTCGTTGCGGTGGATCTACACGCACATGATCGAGGAGTACGCCCGCCACAACGGCCACGCCGACCTGATCCGCGAGATGGTCGACGGCGCCGTCGGCGGGTAGCGGCTCCGGCCCGCTGCGACTCGCACGGTCGGGATCGGGCGGCTGGCGGTATCGGTAGGATCGCCCGATGACCGAACCAGACGAGTGGCTCGGGCTCGAGCCGACCGACGACGGGCGGTGGAGCTTCGAGTTGACCCGCGGGCTGTGCCGCTTCGACAACAAGCTCTACGGCGGAACCGGCATCGCGGTCGCGACCGCGCTCATCGAGGCGGCGACCGATCGGCCTGCGCTCTGGGCCACCGTGCAGTTCGTGGCCAGCGCGGACATCGGCGAGCGGATCGAATGCGCGGTCGAGGTGCTGGCCCAGGGCCGTCGCACCTCGCAGATGCGGCTCACCGCGTCGGTGGGCGACCGGCTGGTGTTCGCGGCGCTCGGCGCGACGGGCATCCCCCGCACGGGCGGCCTCGACGCCCAGATCCGCACGATGCCCGAGGTCGCGCCCCCCGAGGACTCGCCGCCGTGGTTGCCGCGGGTGCCCTTCGACCTGATCGAGGGCGAACGGGGCTGGCTCGACCTGATCGACGTGCGCGAGGTGCCGAGCGAGGGACCGGCCATGGCCCTCTGGGGGCGGATGCGCGACGCCCGCCACAGCCACAGCTCGCTGGGGTTCGTCGCCGACATGGTGCCGTCCGCGGTGGTGCGGGCCGCCGGTCGCGCCGGGGGAGGGATGAGCCTCGACAACGCGATCCGCTTCGGACCGGCACCCGACACCGACTGGGTTCTCATCGACCTCGACCCCTACTTCGCGGCCGGTGGCTACCTCCACGGCGCGGCGCGACTGTGGTCGCAGGACGGGACCCAGCTCGCGGTGGCCAGCCAGTCGGCGGTCGGGATCGTCTTCGACTGAGCAGCGACGTCGGTGCCTAGGATCCATCCGTCGGCAGGGAGCCGGCCGCGCGAACGATCGGGGAGATGACGATGGCCGAGGCCTGGACGTCGATGACCGCCAGCGACATCCGCCCGGGAGCGGTCATCCGCCTGGCCAGCGGGCGCGAGCTCGAGGTGAGCCGGATCGAGCCCGAGTTCCTCGGCATGCCCAACCTGATCGCGTTCATCGAGGACACCTCGCGGCAGTGGTACAAGGCACCGATGCCGGCCGACGCGGTCGTCGAGGTCCGCCCGGGTCCCTGACGACCCGCCGTCGCCAGCTGACGTTCGGGCCCCACCTCAGTCGGTGGCGATGGCGGCGAGGATGTCGAGGCGGGCGGCACGGCGAGCGGGGAGGATGGCGGCGGCGATGCCGGCCAGCGCGGCCAGCACCACGACCACTACCAGCTGGCCACCGGGGACGGCGAGCTGGTTGATCCCCTGGCTGCTCAGCGCCCGCACCACCGACCAGCCGAAGAACAGGCCGATGACCAGCCCGAGCCCGGTGCCCAGCAGGGCCGTGATCACCGCTTCCCAGCGGATGACCGTGCGGGTCTGGCGCCTCGTCATCCCGACCGCTCGCAGCAGCCCCAGCTCGCGGGTCCGCTCGAGGATGGACAGGCCGAGCGTGTTCACGATCCCCAGCAGGGCGATCACGACCGCCAGCAGCAGGAGCACGTCGATCAGGCCGAGCAGACCGCCGATCCCGGAGGTCTGGTCCGCCTTGAACTGCGCGACGTTCTCGACCTTGGCCGTGGGATAGGCCGCCACCAGTCGCGTCGAGGCGCGCCTGGATGCGGGCGTGATCGGCTCTGCCGGCCAGCAGGTACACCTGCTTGACGGGGTGCTCGGGGAAGTGGCTGTCGAAGCCGGCGGTGCTCACGAAGGCGTTGCCCACCATGTCGGCGACGTGGTAGATCACCGCCACCTGCAGCGGCGCCGTGCCGACTCGGTCGGCCACCTGCAGGCGCACCGTGGACCCCAGGTGGAGGTGGTGGTCCTCGGCGTACCGCTGGCTGATCGCCAGCTGTCCGGCGCCGAGCCGGGCCAGGACTCCCTGCCGCACCGCGATGTCACCCAGCCGCGGCAGGGTGACCACGTCCATGCCCGGGAGCTGGATGGCGCGGCCGTCGAGCTCGACGTCGCCGAGCTGCACGGGCAGGGTGGCCGACGACTCCGGGCACGTGGCGCATCTGGTCGACCACCGCGTCGGACAGGCCGGCTCCGTTGTCGCTGCTCTGGCCCGAGTCGACGAAGAAGTCGCCGTGGAACTCGGTGTCGATCATGTGGTTGACCGAGGCGGTGGCCGAGGCCGCGAAGATGCTGAAGAAGGCGATCAGCCCGACGCCGATCATCAGGGCGGCCGCCGTCGACGAGGTGCGCCGCGGGTTGCGCATGGCGTTCTCGCGGGCCAGCCGACCGAGTGTCCCCCGGGTGGCCACCACCGGGGCCCCGATGAGCCGGCTGAGCGGGCCGGCGATGATCGGGCCCAGCACGGCCACGCCGAGGAAGGTCAGCGCCGCCCCCGCACCCACCAGGGCGATCCCACCGCCGAAGAGGCCGCGGAAGAGCGCGGCCACGCCGAGGGCGAGCACGACCAGGCCGACCACCACGCGGGTCGTGGACCGGCCCGAGCGGTCGACCCCGGTGGCCCGGAGGGCCGCGATCGGTGCGACTCGCGCGGCCCGGCGGGCGGGGGCGGCGGCCACCGCCAGGGTCACGCCCACGCCCGCCACCAGCGCCACCACGATCGCCCGCGGTTCGACCACGATCCCGCTGGCTGGCAGACCGAAGCCGAGCGCACCCAGCAGGCTCTTGAGCCCCATGGCGAACGCGACCCCGAGGGCGAGGCCCAGGACCGCCGACAGCAGCCCGACCACGGTGGCCTCGCCGAGGACCGCCCCGAGCACCTGGCGACGGCTGGCTCCGAGCGCCCGCAGCAGGGCGAGCTCGCGGGTCCGCTGGGCCACCACGATCGCTGAACGTGTTGTAGATGATGAACGAGCCGACGAACAGGGCGATCACCGCGAACACCAGCAGGAAGACGGTGAAGAACGAGATGCCCTGCTGGATCTGGTCCTGCGACTCCTTGGTGGCGGCCGCGCCGGTGATGACCTCGGTGTGGGCGGGCAGGCGGAGGCGGATGGCGGCCGCCACCTTCTGCTGGGACACGCCCGGCGCGGCCTGCACCCGGATCGCCGAGATGTAGCCGGGCCGGCCCATGAGCTGGGCGGCGGTGGCCGGGTCGAAGAGGGCGACGGTGGCACCGAGCAGGCTGTCCTGCCTGCCGAAGGTGGCGATGCCCACGATGCGCTCGCTCCGACGGCCGGCGTTGGTCAGCACGTCGATCGACTGGCCGAGTGTGAAGCGGTCCTGGTCGGCCGACTGCCGATCGATGGCCACCTCACCGGCCCGCTGCGGGCGCCCGCCCGTCGGCGATGTGGAACGGGTTGAGCGTCGGGTTGGTCATCCCAGCCGAACCCGAAGGTGGGCGCCCCCCGGTTGGGGTCGCCGATGGCCTTGCCGTCGTGGCCGATGAGCTGGGCGTAGCCCTGCGTGCTGCCCGCCGCCGCGGCCACGCCGGGCGTGGTGCCGATGGTGGCCACCAGCGAGTCGGGCACCTCGACCCGCATCGACGGGCCGCCGTCCACGCCGACGGTCGACGAGGACCGGACCACGGCGTCGGTGCCCTGGTAGACGTTGGCGAACAGGTCGTCGAAGGTCTGCTGGATGGTGTCGCTGAGCACCAGCGTGCCGGTCATGAAGGCGACACCGATGGTGACGGACAGGGCGCTGGCCAGCAGGCGGAGCTTGTGGGACAGCAGGCTGCGGAGGGTGGCGCGCAACATGTCAGGCCACCGCCTCGCTCAAGTCGCTTCATGCGCTCGAGCACCCGCTCCGGCGGTCGGCTCGACCAGCTCGTCCGACCACCCGGCCGTCGGCCAGGAAGACCACCCGGTCGGCGTAGCCGGCGGCCAGCGGGTCGTGGGTGACCATCGCCACGGTCTGGCCGAGCTCGCTCGACGGCCTGGCGAAGGAAGCCCGAGGACCTCGGCCCCGGATCGCGAGTCGAGGTTGCCGGTGGGTTCGTCGGCGAAGATCAGCTCGGGTCGTCCGGCCAGCGCCCGGGCGACGGCCACCCGCTGCTGCTGGCCGCCCGAGAGCTCGGAGGGCCGGTGACCGCAGCCGGTCGGCCAGCCCGACCGTGGCGATCACGTGGTCGAGCCAGTCGGCGTCGAGCGTCCGGCGGGCCAGGTCCGCCGGCAGCGTGATGTTCTCGAGCGCGGTCAGCGTCGGGCACCAGGTTGAAGGACTGGAACACGAACCCGATGCGGTCGCGCCGCACCTTGGTGAGCTGCTGGTCCGACAGGGTGCTCAGGTCGAGCTCGCCGAGCAGGACCTGCCCCGAGGTCAGTGTGTCGAGGCCGGCCAGGCAGTGCATGAGGGTCGACTTGCCCGAGCCCGACGGTCCCATGATGGCGGTGAACCGGCCGCGCTCGAGGTCGATGTCGACCGCGTCGAGGGCCACGCACCGCGACCGCCGCCCTCGTACACCTTGGTGGCGGCGAGGGCCTGGGCGGCGGGTGGGACGGGCGTCTCCGGTGGGGCGAGGGTGACGGCCGCACTGGTGCGGGAGGAGGTCATGTCGGATGCTCCGTTGGTCGCGTGAAGGGCCTATGCGACCGTACGAATCGCCCGATCACCCGACAATCCCGCTACCGGGCAGCCTCGGGGTAGGGCTGTCCCCCCTGGGTCGGTCGTGCGATCAGCTCTGGCGCCGGCGCGCCAGGCGCGTCAAGGGCACGGCACCGGCTCGAGACAGGTGCCGCGCGTCCGGGCCCGACTCGTCCGGCTCAGCAGAGGTGGAGGTGGATGTCGCCGTCGCCGGCGGAGACGGTCAGCACGTGGTCCGCGGTCGGGCTGGTCGGGAGCTGGTTGTCGAGCTGGCCGTTGCCGATGTGGGTGGTCACCGCGTACGGAGGCGTGTCACGGGGCAGGCAGGCGTCGACGTCCCCGTCGCCGGTGTCGATGTGGATCTGCTGGGGGGCGATGGCCAGCTCGAGGGACAGGTCTCCGTCGCCGGAGCTGATGGACACGGCTCGGCGAGGTGAGGGCGTGGGTGGTGATGTCCCCGTCGCCGGTGTGCAGGCTGACGGCGCCGGTCACCTGGGTGAGATCGATGTCGCCGTCGCCGGTCGACAGCGTGAGTGCGCCGGTGGTCCCCAAGTCGTGGAAGTTGCCGTCGGCGACGCGCCCCTGGACGGTGAGGTGCACCGGGGTGTGGATCGTGATCGACGTGGAGCAGGTCCAGCTGAAGATGCGATGGCAGCCGTCGTCGATCACGAGTGTGCCGTCCCGTTCCACGTCGTGGTCGACGACGCGCACCAGACCGCGCCGGACGGTCCGGTCGACGACGATCCGATCGGTGGCATCGGGGACGATGGTGACGTCGGCGTCGCCGGTCTGGAGGTCGAGCGCGCCGACCACGGGGTAGCTGTTGGTGGTGCGGTAGGTGCGGCGCGCCAGCAGGTCGACCAGCGTGAAGCACGTCCAGGCGATGGCCAGCACGGCGAACAGCACCGCCAGCACGGCGAACGCGTGCATCATCGGCGTTCGGCGCTTGGCCGTGGCCCCACCGCGGTCCGGGCGCGGGCGGCGGTGGCGGAGGCGGCGGTGGTGGGCTCAGGGTGGAGGTCGGTGCGTCCATGTCAGGACTCCAGGTAGCGCAGCACGGCGAGCACCCGGCGGTGGTCGCCGGCGTCGGGGGCGAGGTCGAGCTTGGTGAAGATGTTGCGGACGTGCTTCTCGACCGCCCCGTCGCTGACCACCAGCGCTGGGCGATGGCGGTGTTCGAACGTCCCTCGGCCATGAGGGAGAGCACCTCGCGCTCGCGCTCGGTCAGGCGGTCGAGCGGATCCTGCCGGCGGCTGCGGGCCAGGAGCTGGGCCACGACCTCGGGGTCCAGGGCGGTGCCACCGGCGCCGACGCGGCGCACGGCCTCGATGAACTCGCCGACGTCGGCGACCCGGTCCTTGAGCAGGTACCCGACCGAATCGGTGTTGTCGGCCAGCAGCTCCGAGGCGTACTCCTCCTCCACGTACTGGCTGAGGACCAGGACGGCCACGTCCGGGAAGTCGTGCGCGGATGCGCACTGCCGCGCGGATGCCCTCGTCGGAGAAGCGTGGGCGGCATGCGCACGTCGACGATGGCCAGGTCGGGGTGCTGGCGGGCGACCGCGTCGACGAGTGCCTCGCCGTCGCCCACCGCCGCCACCACCTCCTCGCCGGCGTCGTCGAGGAGCCGGGTGAGCCCGGCTCGCAGCAGCACGGCGTCCTCGGCGATCACGATGCGCACGGCAGCTCCACCAGGATCGTGGTCGGCCCGCCGCTCGGGCTCGACACGTGCAGCCAGCCGTCGACGCCTTCCACCCGGTCGCGCAGGCCGGCCAGGCCGGTGCCGGTCGAGGCGTCGGCGCCACCGTGGCCGTCGTCGGTGATCTCGACCAGCAGCCGCTCGCCCCGCCGGGCCACGGTGACGACCGCCCGGTGGGCCGAGGCGTGCTTGGCCACGTTGGTCAGCGCCTCGCACACCACGAAGTAGGCGATCCCCTCGATGGTGGCGGAGGGCCGCTCGGCCACGTCGACGTCGAGCTTCACGGGCACCGGCGAGCGGGCGGCCACCCCCGAAAGGGCAGCGTCGAGCCCCCGGTCGGTGAGCACCGCCGGATGGAGGCCCCGGGCCAGGTCGCGCAGCTCCACCAGGGCCTGCTTGGCCTCGCGATGGGCGTCGGCCACCAGGGCCCGGGCCGCGTCCGGGTCGGTGTCGAACTTGTCCTGGGCCCGGCCGAGGTCCATGGCCAGGGCCACCAGCCGCTGCTGGGCGCCGTCGTGCAGGTCGCGCTCGAGGCGGCGACGGTCGATCTCCACGGCGTCGACCACCCGGGCTCGGCGGTCGGTCAGCTCGGCCACCCGCTCGTCCAGGCGCTCGGCCCGGCCCGGCCCGAGCAGGGCCCGCGTCATCATCCCGTCGGCCGCCGCCGCGCCGCGGACCACCACCGCGGCCAGCGGCAAGAGCACCAGCCCCAGCACGAAGGCCGGCCCGGCCGCGTACCAGCCGTGCAGCTGGACACCCGGCCACACGTAGACGGCGTGGTCGGGCATGGCCCAGACGGTGGCGGGCAGCAGCAGCAGCGTGATCGGGACGCTCCAACTGGCCACGGCCACCACGAAGGTGGCCACCCCGACCGGAAGAGCGAGCAGCGAGTAGCCGACCTCGCGCCAGGTGGAGGCCACGAAGAGCTGCGACTTGATCCGGGCCCACCAGCCGTTGGTGGGGCAGCGGTCGATGGGGCGCGTCGATGTCGAGGTCGAGCAGGGCCTTGGCTCGCCAGCGGCCGAACCAGCCGATCAGGCGGGCGGAGGCGAAGGCCAGGACGGCGGTCACCAGCGCAACCGGGAAGATGACCAGCAGCCCGAAGGTGAGCGAGATCAGCGTCACCATGGCGACGAAGCTGGCGATGCCGGCGGGGAGCTCCACCACCAGCTGGGCGGTGGCCCGCCAGGTGCGCGGCGACACCACATCGCGCATCGCTCGGGTCACTGACGCCATACGACGACGCTACGGGTCGATCGGGGTTCGGGCCATCCTGTCGGCCGGTGGACCAGCGGTAGGGCTGGCACCACCCTCCGTCGCTCGCCCGGTGGCCGTACAGTCCTTCTCCTCATGGCGTATGCACCGCTGAACGGGCTGCAGCTCTACTACGAGATCCACGGCTCAGGCCGCCCACTCCTGCTGCTCCACGGTGGCCTGATGACCATCGACCTCAACTTCGGGGCACTGCTCGAACCCCTGGCCGCGAGCCGGCAAGTGATCGGCGTGGAACTCCAGGGGCACGGGCACACCGCTGACACCGACCGTCCGATGACGATCGACGCCCTGGCCGGAGACGTCGAGGCGTTGCTCGACCATCTGGGAATCGACGAGGCCGATCTCTTCGGGTTCAGCCTGGGCGGTCTCGTCGCGTGTGAACTTGCGCTCGGCGCGCCCACCCGAGTGGGCAGGATGGTCGTGGCCTCGGCGAACGCCCGACGCCCGCCGGGCCGGGAGAGCGTCCCGATCGATGACGACCGCATGCCGACGCCGGCCGACTTCCAGGCGATGCGCGACGCGTACGTCGCCGTCGCGCCCGATCCCGGGCACTGGGACGACTTCGCCGCCAGGGCCTCGGCGATGGTGCACGAGCACCCGGCATCGACCGACGAGCTGCGCTCGCTGCACACACCGACCATGCTGCTGTTCGGCGACCGTGACTTCTCACCCCTGCCGGACGTGTTGGAGTTGTTCGACCTCCTGCCCGACGCGCAGCTCGCCGTGCTCCCCGGGACCACGCACGTCGGTGTGGCGCAACGGACCCGCGAGGTCCTCGCGCTGATCACGCCCTTCCTCGACTGATCAGGGTGGGCCTACCGGCTCAGCCACTCGCCGGGGTCGGGAGCCACGCGAGAAACGGGCGCTCCGGCCTTTCAGCCGTCGCCGAGCTGCGCGGCCAGGGCGACTCGACGAGCCTCGAGGCTGGCCACGATGGTCTCCCGATCCTCGAGCTCGCGTATGGCCCCGGCGTCGTCTGCCGTGTCGGGCCAGGCGTCGGGATCCTGACGCTGAGCGCGGAGGTCCTCGAGGTCGCGTCGGGCCGAGACGAGGTCGGCCTCAACTCGGGCCAGTTCGTCTGCAGGATCGTCCGGGCTGTCGTCCGTTGAAGGTTCGGGTGTCATCGGGGGCGACGGTACGCGGATGCCGCGGTCGCCGCACGCGAGAACCGCCCGGCAGTGACAGGCGCCGAAAGCCGCGAGGTGACGTTCGCGGCGTCCCCCGTGGAAGATCTATCTCACACGCATGCCGCGATGGATGATCTTTGAGCGACAGGTTTCCGACGACTGGCCCAGAGGAGACGGCACACATGGCAGAGAGCGAACAGTTCGAACGGGGACTGGAGATCCGACGAGAGGTCCTCGGCACCGACTACGTCGACGCGAACCTCGCCGGCGCTGACGAGTTCATGATGGGCTTTCAGCGCCTCCTGACGGAATGGGCGTGGGGCTACGCATGGAGCCGTCCAGGCCTGGACCACAAGACGAGAAGCATGCTGAACCTTGCGATCCTCACGGCCCTCGGCCGTCCGGAAGAACTCGGCATCTACGTCAAGGGCGCGCTCTCGACGGGGGTCTCAGTCGCTGAGATCCAGGAGGTGCTGCTCCACGCGACCGTTTACTGTGGCACCCCGGCGGGTCGGCAAGCGTTCCTGGCCGCGCACGAAGCGCTCAAGGATGAGGGTGCCCTCGAGGCAGCGCCATAGACGATCCGCTCGACGCCTAGCGGGGTGGCCGCGGGTCCGGGCGGTCCAGTTCGAAGCCGGCCCGGTTCCTGGCAGTGTCCTCGATCAGGGTCCAGGACCGAACCGCCCCGTCGTTCACCTCGGCGACCCAGATCAGCGTGAGCTGAGTCTCTGCGTCCTCGGACAGGCCGAGATGGGATCCCGTCGTGTGCCCGAGCACCGCTACACGCGAGTCGTCGACGGCGAACCGATGGGGGTGAATGGCGTACTCGGGGAAGCTCTCGATGTAGCTCCGCCATCCTTCGACATTCGCGTCGCGGCCGAGGACAGACACCTCGAGCGCCGGTGTGCCGTTCGGGCGCTTGGCACGGCGGGCTGGGCACAGTGAAACTACGCTGTATCCGTGACGGCAATCCCGATGTGGGATCGGCTTCGGCAGCCGAAGCCTCGGCGACGAGTCGGCCCACTCATCGTGGTTGCGGCGGCCGCGCTTGTGGGCGTCTGGGCGGGCGTGCTGCAGCACGGCTCGGTGGCGGAGCGGCTGAGTTCAGGCCTGATCGTGCTCGTTGTGTGGGCCGTCGGAGGCCTGATTCTGCACTCCGACATGAGGCCTGCCCCGGTCGTCGCGTGGGCCGTCGGTGCCATCGTTGTCATGGGGATGATTGGGATGCTCACGGGGGTGATCACGGTCTGGGGAGTCTGGGGAGGCGTGTCGTTCATGACTGCGGGTACCGCAGCCGCCCTCCTGGTCGGCGCAGTCGCCTGGGCATTCCTTTCTGTTCGAGGGAGCGGTGCCGCGTCCCGGTCCTGAACCGGCGATCGGACGAGCGCCGATGTGCCGTCATGGCGCCGTGGGATCTGAGCCCGCAAGCCTTACTAGGCCGCGGCCGTCGGGGCGGTGGACGACCGCGTAGACCGTGTAGGTCTGCTCGATGCGAGCAGTGGTCCGAGCCCAGGCGATGACCTCCTCGGCATCTGCGTCCGTCAACTCGAACTCGGTCGACTCGAACGCACCGGGCGCGTCGAGCGGTCGCCAGAAGTAGACGCGGTATGCGGGGGAGGTGTCCTCCGATGTGATGTCGCGTGGGTCGACGGGCACTACCTGCACCGCTCCAGCTTGCCAGCCGACTCCTGGAGCCGCCCCTCGCTGAGGCTGAGCTTGGGAACTGGGCAAGGGATCTGCTCACGGCAGAACGGTCAGGTGCGCCGATGTGCCGTTAGACGGTGGGCGCGACCTTCCAGCCGAACCGATCGCGAAGTCGTCGAAGCATTGGGCACGGACCCAGTGGTAGTGGTCATCTGCCGTGATCCAAGCCGCATTGTGCAGGCGCCGTCCCAGGCTCTCCGGTAGCGTCCTCCCGCTGACGTCTGTGTCGGCGCTTCGGGGGGGTGGTCATGTCCGGGTCGGGTTCGATCCTCGGCAACGCGGTTCGCCGTCTGGAGGACCCCTCGTTGCTCAGGGGTGCGGGCAAGTTCGTCGACGACATCGTCCATCCCGGCATGCTGCATCTCGCGTTCGTGCGGTCGACCGTCGCGCACGCGACCCTGTCCTCCGTCGACGTCGGCGAGGCATCGTCGATGCCGGGAGTGGTCGGCGTCTACCACGCCCGGGGCGACGATCTCGGTCTCGCCCCGCTGCACCAGTTCGAGCCGTTCCCCGAGATGCTCGACCGTCCCGTGTTCGCCACGGAGAAGGTCCGATTCGTCGGCGACATCGTCGCGGCCGTCGTGGCCGAGTCGCGCGCCCAGGCGGTCGATGCCGCGGAGTGCGTGGTGGTCGACTACGACGTGTTGCCGTCGGTAACCGCGCCCCTCGACGCGTTGTCGCCGGAGGCGCCCTTGTTGTTCGCCGAACTGGGCTCGAACGTGTGCTTCGGCAGCGCCTTCCCCGAGGGCGATGACGCCGATCCACTGGTCGGGGCAGACGTCGTCGCCGAGGTGACCATGGTGAGCCAGCGCCTCGCCGGCGTCCCGATGGAGACGAACGGCATACTGGCCGTGCCCGACGAGGGGATGCTGACGTGCTGGGTCAGCCACCAGGCCCCCCATGCCATCCACGGTGCCTACGCTCCGATGCTGGGCCTCGAACCGGGCCAGCTGCGCGTGGTGTGCCCGTGGGTCGGCGGCGGGTTCGGCCCCAAGGCGTCGCCCTACGTGGAGCACCTCGCCACCGCCGCGGCCGCGCTGCGCCTCGGTCGACCCGTCAAGTGGATCGCGACGCGGTCCGAGGACATGGTGTCGCTCGTCCACGGTCGCGACTTCGTCATGACCGCCAAGCTCGGTGTGACGAACGCGGGAAAGATCGTCGGTCTCGACGCGTCAGTGGTGGCATCAGCCGGTGCGTACCCGGCGCTCGGCGCGATCCTGCCGACGCTCACGCAGTTGATGGCGTGCGGGGTGTACGAGATCCCCAAGGTCCGGTTCACCACCACCGCGGTGGCGACGAACAACACGACCATCGGTCCATATCGCGGAGCCGGGCGACCGGAAGCGGCCCAACTGATCGAGCGGGTGATGGATGTCGCCGCCGGTCAGCTCGGCATGGATCCGACAGAGATCCGTCGCGGCAACTTCATCCCGCCGGAACGGTTCCCGATGACAACGACTACCGGCGCGAACTACGACTCGGGCGAATACGAGCGCGCGCTCGACGCCGCGCTCGCAGCATCCGGCTACGCAGCGCTGCGGGCCGAGCAAGCCGAGCGCCGTGCCCGCGACGACCGGCACCTGCTCGGCATCGGCGTGTCGACCTACGTCGAGGTCACGGCCCCCGTCGGGCTCCACATCGAGTTCGGGGCCGTCGAGATCAACGACGATGGATCCGCGAACGTGATCGCCGGGACCAGCGCCCACGGCCAGGGTCACCACACCGCATTCGCGATGCTGGCCAGCGAGGTACTCGGCATCCCCATGGACCGAATCACGCTCATCAACTCCGACACCGCTCGTGTGCCTCGTGGCGCGGGAACCATGGGCTCTCGATCGCTGCAGACCGCTGGGAGCGCCATCCACGTCGCCTCGAACGAGGTGCTCGACCGCGCCCGGCGGGTCGCGGCTCACCTCCTCGAAGCATCTCCCGACGACATCGTCGTGGGAGACGGCGGCCTGCAGGTGGCCGGGGTGCCGACGGCGGCGCTCTCCTGGGCCGAGCTCGCAGCCGCCTCGGGAGATGCTTCCAAGCTCCCCGAAGACCTCGAAGCGGCGCCGCTCCGCCACGAGCTCGACTTCGACGGCACCGACTCGACCTATCCGTTCGGCGCGCACGTCTCGGTGGTCGAGATCGATCGCGACACCGGCCAGGTCACGATGCTTCGACACGTGGCCGTCGACGACTGCGGGCGCATCCTGAATCCGCTCCTCGTCGGAGGCCAGCAGCACGGAGGCATCGCCCAGGGAGCGGCACAGGCCTTGTACGAGTCCATGCAGTACGACGCCGACGGCAACCCCCTGACGGCGACGCTCCTCGAGTACGCGATGCCCTCCGCAGCCGAGCTCTGCGGCTTCGAAGTCTCCAACACCGAGACCGACAGCCCTCGAAACCCTCTCGGCGCCAAGGGCATCGGTGAGTCCGGCACGATCGGCTCCACCCCCGCGATCCACAACGCCGTCGTCGACGCGCTGAGCCACCTGGGTGTGACACACATCGACATGCCGTGCACGCCAGAGCGGGTCTGGCGCGCCATCCGGGATCACTCGGGGTAGGCCGCGCCCAGGGAACGTCCGTGCTGACCCCGTTCAGGCCGGCGGGACCATCGCGTTGGCGATGTCACGGAGCTGGTTCTTGGCCACCTTGTCGAGCGTGGCACGCGGGAAGTCGTCGACCACGTAGACGGCCCGCGGCACCTTGAAGTCGGCCAGGTTGGCCTGGCACAGCTCGATGACGGCCTTCTCGAGCGCGGCCTCGTCGTCGGCCCCCGGCGCGGTGATGACGAAGGCCACGGGCACCACGTCGAGCATCTCGTGGTGCCGCCCGACGACGGCGATCTCGGCGATGCCGGGCACCTGCCGGCACAAGTCCTCGACCTCGCGGGCCGACACGTTCTCGCCGCCGACCTTCAACACGTCGCCGTCGCGCTCGGAGTAGAAGTAGTTCCCGCCCTCGCCGATGCTCACCATGTCGCCGGTCTTGAACCAGCCGTCGTCGGTGAAGCTCTTGGCCATCGCCTCGGGGTTGTCGTGGTACTCGAGGAAGAGCTGGATGCCGCGGGTTCCGCGCACCCACAGCTCGCCCACCCTGCCGTCCGAGCAGACCTCGCCCGTCTCGCGGTCGACGACCATGAGCTCGTACCCGGGGGTCGGCTTGCCCATCGACCGCAGCGGGTAGGTCTGCGAGGGGTTGATCGACGTGGCGTGGATGACCGTCTCGGTCATGCCCCACGCCGGCATCACCTTGATGTTCAGCCAGGCGTCGAGCTCGGGCATGATCAACCCGAACACGCCCACCTTGATGGTGTGCTCGGGGACGGGCTGGCCGGCCAGCGCCTTGAACACGAACGGGATCAGCGAGATGTGCGTCACGCCGTGGGTGGCGACCACCTCCCAGAACCGGCTGGACGAGAACTTGGGCTGCAGCACCACTGTGGCGCCCACCCCGAGCGCGGTCCAGAGCGACCAGCTCTGCGCGTTGACGTGGAAGAACGGCAGGTAGATGAGGTAGGTGTCGTCGCCGGTCATGGCGATGTTGTTGGGCCCGACCCGCCCGGCCCACAGCGCGTTGGCGTGGGTGTGCACGACCGCTTTGGGGCGTGACGTGGTGCCGGAGGTGAACTGGATGCCGGCCGGGAGCATCGGCTCGGCCGGGCGCTCGGGCAGGTCAGCGGCATCGCCGAAGAGATCGCCGAACGAGTCGAATCCGTGGTCGGCCTGCTCTGCGGACGGCGGCTCGCCGCCGTTGTCGTCGGTCACCGCGATCCACGACAGGCCGGGCCCGGCCTCCGCCACCAGCGCCGCGTACTGGGGCTGGGTGATGGCGGCCACGCAGCCGGCCTTGCCGATGAAGTAGTCGATCTCGGCGGCGACGCTGCGCGTGTTGGTGGTGACGGCGACGGCGCCCAGCGTGGCGCAGGCGTACCAGGAAAGGACCATCTCGGGCGCGTTGTCCGAGTGGATCAGCACCTTGTCGCCCTTGACGATGCCGCGCCCGTGCAGCCCGGCCGCGAGGCGCCGGACGTCGTCGTCGAACTGGCGGTACGTCCAGGTGCGGCCGGCTCCCTGGCGGGGCTCCCACACGAGCAGCGGGTGGTCGGGCTTGTCCTCGGCCCAGTGGGCCAGCAGCCAGGGCAGGTCCTGTCCGGCGAACTGGAACTCGGCGACCTCGTCGGCGTTCATGGCGTCGTTTCTCCTGGGAAGGCGGCGATCGACCGGGCGGGCGGCGATCGGGTCGGTCAGTACGAGCGGGGGAGCCCGAGCGAGTGCTGGGCCACGTAGTTGAGGATCATCTCGCGGCTGACCGGAGCGATCCGCAGCAGGCGGGCGAGACCCCACAGCGGAGCCAGTCCGAACTCGGTGGCCATGCCGTTGCCCCCGTGGGTCTGGATGGCCTGGTCGAGGGCGGCCACGGCGGCGTCGGCGGCCGCGAACTTGGCCATGTTCGACGCCTCACCGGCGTCGAGGCCCTGGTCGAAGCACCACGCGGCCTTGGCTGTCATCAGGCGGGCCAGCTCGACGTCGACCTTGGCCTTGGCCAGCGGGTGCGCGATGCCCTGATGGGCGCCGATCGGTGTGCCCCACACGCTGCGGTCGTTGGCGTAGTCCGCCGCCCGGTCGAGGGCGAAGCGTGCCAGCCCGTTCGACAACGCAGCCGACAGGATCCGCTCGGGGTTGAGGCCGGCGAACAGCGGCTCGAGGCCGCCGCCCTCGACACCGATGAGCCGGTCGGGCCCGAGCTCGACGTCGGTGAAGAACAGCGTGAACTGCTTCTCGGGGGCGACGATCTCGACGGGCAGCGGCTGGCGCTCGAGGCCGGGCGCGTCGCAGTCGACCACGAACAACGACAGCTCGGCGCGCCCGGTGGTCTCGTTGACGCCGGTGCGAGCCACCACCACCATCGCGGCGGACTCGTCGACCCCCGAGATGTAGTACTTCGTGCCGTTCAGCCGGTAGCCGTCGCCGGTCGCGGGTGGCGACCGTCGCGATCTGGTGGCTGTTCGACCCCGCATCGGGCTCGGTGATGGCGAAGGCCATCTTGGTGCGTCCGGTGGCGAGGTCGGGTAGCCAGCGCTCGCGCTGCTCGAGCGAGCCGAACCGGGCGATCACCGTGCCGCAGATGGCCGACGACACCAGCAGGATCAGCAGCGGGCACCCGGCGGCCGAGCACTCCTCTTCGACGATGGCCAGCTCGGCGATCCCCATGCCGCCGCCCTCGTGCTCGGCCGGGATGTTGACCCCCACGAACCCGTGCGCCGCCAGCTCGTCCCACAGATCCTGGACCTTGAGCCCCGCCTTCGACTGCTCGACGAAGTACTCGGGGCCGTAGCGCCTGGCGATCTTCGAGACGGCCTCGCGGAGCATGGTCTGCTCCTCGGTCTCGACGAAGTCCATCGGCCCGAGGCTACCGCTGTCGTCGCGCAGGCTCGATCTGCGCTGCGAGTGTCAGGCCGGGTCGCCCTGCTCGGCGAAGGCGGGTTCGACCCCGGCCAGCCCGGGCTCGGCCTTCGCCTCGGCTGCCTCGGCGCCTCGGCCGCCTCCGCCTCGGCCTCGGCCAGGAGGGTCGGGTCGGTCGCGTCGTCGGCGCTGTGGGCCGCCTCGCGGCGGGAGGCGCCGGTACACGATGACGGCCGAGATCGCGGCCAGGATGGCGCCCGCCGGTGACGGCGAGCTGGATGCCGTCGATGAAGGCGTGCTGGGCCCCGATCGTGAGGGCGCGCCCCGCCGGGCCGCCCAGCTTGCCGGCCGCCGCGAGGGCGTCGGCCAGCGAGATGTTGGCCTTGTGCTGCACCGCGACCGGCAGGTGCGACGTGACCTTGGCCAGGCTGGCCGTGTACCGCGACGCAGCCAGGCTGCCCATGAGCGCGATGCCGAAGGCGGCGCCGAGCTCGCGGGTGGCGTCGTTCATGGCCGAGCCGGCGCCCGCCCGCCGCTGCGGCACCGCCGACATGATCGAGGCCGTCATCGGGGACATGCAGAGCGCGATGCCCGAGACCAGCGGCACGAACGAGACGAGGAGGTACCAGTACGGCGTGTGCGGGCCGATCTGGCGGAACATCAGCATCCCGGCCGTGACCCCGCACATGCCGAACGCCACGACTCGGTTGGCGCCGAACCGCTCGCTGAGGCGTGGCGTCAACGGCGACACGATGATCATGATCGGCGCCATCGGCAGCAGGCGCAGCGCGGCGCTCAGCGGCGAGTAGCCGAGGATCAGCTGGAAGTACTGCGTCAGCAGGAACATCACGCCGAACATCGACAGGAAGACGAGCACCATCCCGCCGGTGCCGATGCTGAAGGCGGGGTTGCGGAAGTACCGGATGTCGAGCATCGGCTCGTCGACCCGCAGCTCCCAGAACACGAACAGGGCCAGCACGATCGCCGCGACCAGGAAGGCGACCAGCGTCGACGGGCTGGTCCAACCGTCCTGCGGGGCCTGGATGAGCCCGTACACGAGCGACACGATGCCCACGATCGAGAGCAGCGCGCCGACGGGGTCGAGCTGGCCCTGTTCGGGATCGCTGGGACTTGGGGACGAGGAACCAGCCGGCCACCAGCGCGGTGAGCAGGATCGGCACGTTGACCAGGAAGACCGAGCCGTACCAGTAGTGGCCGAGCAGCCAGCCGCTGGCCACGGGGCCGATGGCGCCGGCCGCGCCGGTGACGCTGGCCCAGATGGCGATGGCCTTGGTGCGCTCGTCGGGTGGGAAGACGTTGACCAGGATGGACAGGGTCGACGGCATGATGAACGCGGCGGCGATGCCCATGACGGCGCGGCAGGCGATCAGCTGCCACATCGCGTCCGACGCCGAGGCGAAGAGGCAGGCGACGAGGTACAGCGCCAGTCCGAACTGCAGCGCGCCCTTGCGTCCGTACCGGTCGCCCAGCGCGCCGGTCGAGAAGAGCAGGCCGGCGAACACCAGCGAGTAGGCGGCGATGACCCACTGCAGCTGTGACGTCGAGGCGCCGAGCACCCGCGACAACGTCGGGATGGTGACGTTGAGGCTCGAGTTGCCGACGAAGACGATCAGCAGGCTGAGGCACAGCACGGCGAGCGTCCACCAGCGCCGGGCGAAGGCCTTCTCACTGAGGGTGTTCGTGGGATGGTCGCTCATCGTGCGACGCGCCCCCCGACGCCGGTCACGTCGAGCGAGTCGGCTCCGACCACTGCGCCCTGGTCACCCGTGCCGTCGGGAGAGTCGGGACCGTCGGGAGAGTCGGGATGGTCGCGGGCGGTGGGCCCGTCGTCGTGGGTGGGTGCGGACAGCCCCTCGACGTCGAGGTGGGGGAGGATCCGGTCGAGCCAGCCCGGCAGCCACCAGTTGGCGTCGCCGAGCAGCTCCATCGTCGACGGCACGATCACCATGCGGATGAGGGTGGCGTCGATGAAGATGGCGCTCGGCGAAGCCGATGCCGAACAGCTTGATGATGATGTTGTCGCCGAGCACGAACGACAGGAAGAACGTGCACATGATGGCGGCCGCCGCGGTGATGACCCGGGCGGTGGCCGACAGCCCGTCGGCGACGGCCTGTCCGTTGTCGCCGGTCTTCAGGTACTCCTCACGGATCCGCGAGAGCAGGAACACCTCGTAGTCCATCGACAGGCCGAACAGGATGGCGAACATCATGATGGGTATGAAGGCCTCGATCGGACCTCCCTTCCCCACGCCGACCAGATCCTTGCCCCAGCCGTACTGGAAGATCATCACCACCACGCCGTAGGCGGCGCCGATGGACAGCAGGTTCATGATCGCCGCCTTGAGCGGCACCAGGATCGACCGGAACACGGCCATCAGCAGCAGGAAGCTCAGCCCGATGACCACGGCGATGAAGAACGGCAGCCGTTGGCTCAACACGTTGGCGAAGTCGTCGGTCACCGCCGCGAACCCGCCCACGTAGACCTTGAGCCCGGTGTCGGCGGTGGCCTGCGGGATCACGTGGCCGCGCAGTTCGTGCAGCAGGTGCGAGGTGGCCTCGTCCTGGGGCGCGGTGGTCGGGTAGACGCGCATGACCGCGGTGGTCCCGGCCGGGTTCACGATGGCGGGCGTCGCCGAGGCCACGCCCGGCGTGGCCTCGATGGCCGTGTTCGAGCTTGGCCAGGTCCGCCGTGTGGTCGGTCGCCGGGCGGCACCTGGATGGCCAGCAGGAACGGGCCGTTGAAGCCGGGGCCGAACCCGTCGGCCAGCGTGTCGTAGGCCTGGCGGGTCTGGGTGCCGGCCGGGTCGTTGCCGGCGTCGACGAAGCCCGAGGCGCAGCGACAGCACGGGCAGGGCCAGAGCGAGCACCACGGTCAGCCCGGCCAGCGTGAGCCACCACGGGTGGCGCTGCACGAACCGGCTCCAGCGGTGCCACATGGTCTCGTGATCCGGGCGCCGCCTCCTTGTGGACCCACGGCAGGCTGAGCCGGTCGATGTTGGTGCCCACGAAGCCCAGCACGGCCGGGAGCAGGGTGACCGCGGCCAGCACCGTGCACGCCACCACCGCCGCGGAACCGATGCCCAGGCCGCTGATGAACGACAGGCGCATGGCCAGCATGCCGACCAGGGCGATGATCACGGTGAGGCCGGCGAAGAGCACGGCCCGCCCGGAGGTGTCGATGGCGGTGACCACCGCCTCCTCGGGGTCGAGGCCGGATTGGAGCGCCTGGCGGTAGCGCGTGACGACGAACAGGGCGTAGTCGATGCCCACGCCGATGCCGATCATGGTGGCCAGGATCGTGGTGAAGGACTGGAGCGGGTACACGTGGGTGAGCAGCTCGACGATCGGGAGCCCGACGGCCAGACCGCTCAGCGCGACCACGATGGGCAGGGCCATGGCCAGGACGGATCCGAAGGCGATGAGCAGGATGATGATGGCGGCCACGATGCCGATCAGCTCGCTGGAGGGCAGCGGTTGGCGCTCGGCCTGCTGGATGAGCTGACCGCCCAGGTAGACCTGGAGCCCGTCGGTGGAGTGCTGCTCGCCCACCGCGATCATCTGCTTGCCCACCGACGTGTCGATGTCGTTCGACTGCTCGTCGAGCTGGAGGTTGGCCAGGGCCACCTCACCGGACTTCGAGATGCCACCCGGCTGGGTGTAGGGATCGCTGACGCTGGTGACGTGGTCGATCTTGGCCAGGTCGGCCAGCAGCGACTCCACCTGGGCCTTGACCTTGGGGTCGGTCATGGACGGGGTGCCCTTCATGACCACCTGCACGCTGTCGCCCGACTGGGCCTTGAAGTTGGCCAGCAGCAGGTTCTGCGCCCGCGTGGACTCGGTGTTGGGGGCGCTGAAGCTGGTGGTGAAGTTGGTGCCCGCCGCGCTCACGATCACCTGGAGGGCGACGAAGACGACGAACCAGGCCGCCACCACCCACCTGCGGTGGGTGTAGCAGAAGCGGGCGTGGGAGCGGAGGGACATGGAAGGGCGGTTCTCCGGAACGTCGGAGCGGGCCGAGGCGTGCTCTTGTGATGGTAAGGAAGCCTGACTATCCTGCCAGGTCGTGCAGGCACCAGGCAACACGGGCGAGCAGGGTTCCACGGCGGGCCGCACGGGCGGGTCGGTCGAGGCGCGGACCGAGGAGCTGGCCGATCCTGCTGGTGCGCACGGGCAAGGCGATCGTCGACCGGCTGCGGGCCGAGAAGCGAGGCCACCACGTCCGTCGCCCTGACCGTCGTGCACGGCCTGGCCGCCCGCTACCTGGTCGGCCGCGACGACGTCACCACCGTCGAGCTGGCGCGCTACCTGGGGGTCACCAAGCAGTCGACGTCCGAGGTCGTGGGCGTGCTCGAGCGGGCGGGCACTGGTGCGCCGCGCCCCGCACCCGAGCGACGGCCGCGCCCGCGTGCTGCTGCTCACCGACGAGGGCGTGGCCAGCTCGCCGACGGCCGGCGTCGTTGGTGCGAGATCGAGGACGAGTGGGCCGAGATCGTCGGGCCGGCCGCAGCTGGACGTCGTGCGGCAGGCGCTCGAGGCCTATCTCGAAGCCGACGTGGCGCGTCGCGCCGGTGCACCCGCACCCGACTGCGACGACGCGTGATCGCCCGGCGCCGGCCGCGCGGTCGCGCCTGAGGATCCCGTCGGTAGCCTGACCGCGTCTCCGAACCGCGATCGAAGGGACGACTGCCATGCCGCTCGAAGGTGAGTACGAACCGAGTCCGTGGGGGCCCGTCGCCGATCAGGTCGACGCTCTACGAGAGCTCCGGTGGCACCGACGGACTCGAGCTCGAGGGCCAGCCGTGCGTGATCCTGTGGACCCAGCGGTCGCAAGTCCGGCAAGATCCGCAAGTCGCCGCTCATGCGCGTCGAGCACGACGGGCCTACGCGGTGGTGGCGTCGATGGGCGGCGCGCCGCAACATCCCGTCTGGTACCTCAACCTCGAGGTGAACCCCGACGTGACCATCCAGGACGGTCCGGCCGTGCACGACCTCGAGGCCCGCGTCGTCACCGGTGACGAGAAGGCGACGTGGTGGAAGCGCGCCACCGAGGTGTGGCCCGCGTACGACACCTACCAGGCCTCGACCGACCGCGTCAGATCCCGGTCATCGTGCTCGAACCCTCCGCCTGATCTGCTGAGCGCGTGTCAGTGCGCGGCTCGGATGTGGCCGGCCTGCGCGGAGCTGAGCCAGTCGTCGCCGCCGTCCCGCCAGGCGTGCGGTCGGGGCCAGCACGAGGCAGACGTGGTCCGCGCCGACGTCGACGAGCTCGACGCGACGGCCGACGAACCGGTCTCCGCACGCATCGAGCAGCGGCACGCCGTCGGGACCGGCGGTCCAGGAGCACTGCGCGAACTTGTCGACGTCGTCACCGCTCTCGCCGCCGAAGAGCTCGGCCAACGCGAGGTGGTCGGATCGCAGCACGTGCACGGCGAAGGTCTCGGCGGCGGCAGCGACCCGGTAGGTGTGGTTCGCCTTCGAGACCCAGACGGCGTAGCGCGGCGGGTCGATCCCGCACTGCGAATGGAAGCCGACCAGGCAGCCCGCCCGGGCGTCGTCGGTCGCGGTCGTGAGGATGACCATGGTGTGGTCGATCGCGCCCATCAGCGCCTCGAAGGCCGGCGGGTCTGCCTCGGGTTGTCCCATCAAGCGGCGAGCGCCGCGGCGGCCGAGCCCATGAGGTCGAGGAAGTTGCTCGTGTAGAAGCGCTCACAGGCATCGGCGTCGGTGTCCTCGAGCGACGCCTCGAAGCGCTCGAGGGGTCGGCGGCCGCCCTCGACGTGCGGGTAGTCCGACGAGAACATGCACACGTCGGGTCCGGACTGCTCGATGATCCAGCCCACGTCCTCGGTGGGGTAGGGCGTGAACCGGATCTGGCGCTGGACGTACTCGGTGGGCCGCAGCGACAGCGCGCGCAGCCGGTCCTCATGGCGGACGAAGGCCTCGAAGGCGGCCTCGATCTGGCGCGTCCACGACGGCACCCAGATGGCGCCCTGCTCGATGACGCCGATGCGCAGACCGGGGAAGCGATCGAGCACGCCGTCGAAGATCATCGTCGCCAGCGTCTGGGCCGGTGGCACGGGGATCCCCATGTAGTCGACCGACGCGGAAGTTCTCCTCGCCGCCGTGGAAGTCGGGCGGGACCGGCAGTCCGTTGCGGAAGTAGGCGGGGTCGATCAGGTCGCCGGTGCCACCGACGTGGAAGACGATCGGGATGCCGGCCTCCTGGGCCCGCGCCCACACCGGGTCGAGTGCCGATGTGGCTCGGCGAGTGCCCGGGGGGCAGCCCGACGCCACCAGCAGCGCGGCCGCACCCATGGCGATGGCTTCGTCGGCCATGGCCGCGGCCACCTCGAAGTCGAACAGCGGCACGTAGCAGCTCGGCAGGAGACGGGGATCGACCGAGCAGAACTCCACCATGCCGCGGTTGTGGGCGCGGGCCGCGCCGACCGCGAGCTCGGCGTCGTCGCCGTGCTCCCAGTCGCGCAGGCGGCGGTTGTGGAAGGTGTTGAAGACGAGCTGGCTCGAGAACCCGAGCAGATCGAGGGCGCGCGGGCGGTCCTCGGCCACGAACCCGCCGGTGGCGGCGAAGTTCTTGCGCGCCATGATCTCGGCCTCCTCGTCCGCCCGGTACTCGTCGGAGGCGTGGCGCTCGCGCAGGCGCTCGAAGGCGGCGTCGAGGTCGCGCTGCTGCTCGCTGACCTCGCCCGTCTGGCGCAGCTCGTTGCCGCCCGGGTAGCGGAGCGGCTCGATGCGATCGCGGACGCCGGGGTCGGCGTGGTCGCGCAGCCAGGTGGGCGTCTCCATCAGGTGGGCGTCGGCGTCGTGGATGATGCGGCCGTCGTTGTAGGGCATGGTTCCCCCTTCCCTGTCGGCCCACAGTACCGGGCGCCTAACCTCGAGCCCATGTCCGTACCACCTCGCATCAGCCTCGTGACGCTGGGAGTGGCCGACGTGGAGCGGTCCACGGCGTTCTACGCCGCGCTGGGGTGGAGCCTCTCGTCGTCGTCGGTGCCGGGCGAGGTCAGCTTCTTCCGGCTGGGTGGAGCTGCGCTCGCCGTCTTCGGCCACGACGATCTGGCCGCCGACGCGCTCCTCCCGTCGTCGCCGGCGCCGGCGTTTCGCGGGGTCACGGTCGCCATCAACGTGGCCAGCGCCGACGAGGTCGACGCCGCGCTCGACCGCGGCTGCAGAGGCCGGCGCGACGATCGCCAAGCCCGGCCAGCGCGCCGAGTGGGGTGGCTACTCGGGCTACTTCGCCGATCCCGACGGCCACCTCTGGGAGGTCGCGCACAACCCGTACTGGCCCCTCGACGAGGACGGACTCCCGATCCTCCCCTGACGACCCCCGCCTGCCGACCCCGCCCGCCGAAGCCTGTCCGCCGGACCCTCATCCGACGAGGCGGCACCTGCGTACCGTTTCGGTACACAGGTGCCGCCCCGATGGCGTTTGCCGCCCCGATGGCGTTGCCGCCCCGATGGCGCGCCTCCGACGGCGCCACGGGGTGACCGTCGCTCAACCGGACGCATCACCGTCGTCGAGGTGCAGGGTCATGCACACGCTCCACGGGCTGTCGAAGTAGGAGCCGAAGGGCTCGCACTCCTCGAAGCCCGCGCGGGCATAGAGAGACCGGGCCGGGACGAACGCAGCCGGCGTGCCTGTCTCGAGGCTCACCCGGCGGATGCCGCGCTCGCGGGCGACGGCGAGCAGGTGCTCGACCATCGCCCGACCCACGCCGCGGCCCCGCGCCGCGGCGGCGGTGTGCATCGACTTGAGCTCGGCGTGGTCGGCATCGAGCGACTTGAGCGCGCCGATGCCGAGCAGCTCGCCGTCGACCCGGTAGCTGTAGAACGAGATGTCGGGTTGCAACAGACCGTCGAGGTCGAGCGCGTGGACGTCCTCCGGTGGGCTGTGCTCGTTGGCGAAGGCGAGGTGACGTTCGAGCAGGGCCCGCACGTCGTCGGCGCGAGGGTCGTCGAGCGAGATCGGTCCCTGGTCCGGCATCCGATGACGGTAGCGAGCCGCGGGACCGACTCGAGCCCGGGACCGGTCGTCGGCGGCTGCTCCCGCCCGGTCCCGATCGCCCCTGCCGCCGTGAACCACCGCGCGCTAGCCTCGACCTGACACGAGCGTCAGGTGTCGCGGGACCCGTCCCGCCTCCCGTCCCTGTTCGTGCGCCGGCTGTCGAGCCGGCGGGGGAGGTCCAGATGAGCCACGACGTGCACATCCGGGGAGGGCTGGTCATCGACGGGACCGGCGCGCCGGGCCGCACGGCCGACGTCGCCATCGACGGGCGGCCGGGTGGTCGAGGTGGCCGAGCGCCTCGAGCGAGACCGGCGGCCCGAACCATCGACGCCGACGGTCGCATCGTGTGCCCCGGCTTCGTCGACCTGCACACGCACTACGACATCCAGGCGTTCTGGGACCCGACCCTGTCGCCGTCGCCCCTGCACGGCGTCACCACGGCCATCGCCGGCAACTGCGGCTTCTCGGTGGCGCCGCTGGCCGCGTCCGAGGCCGAGTACCTGATGCGGATGCTGGCCCGGGTCGAGGGCATGCCCCTCGACTCGCTGGCCGCCGCCACCGACTGGGGCTGGACGTCGTTCGGCTCGTACCTGGCCCGGCTCGACGGCCAGGTCATGCCCAACCTGGGCTTCCTCGTCGGGCACTCGGCCATCCGCCGCGTGGTGATGGGCGCGGCCGCCAGCGAGCGCGTGGCCACCGACGACGAGGTGGCCGCCATGCGCGCCGCTGCTGGGCGAGAGCCTCGACGAGGGCGCGCTCGGGCTTCTCGTCGTCGTGGGCCGCCACCCACCTCGACGGCGACGGGCAGCCGGTGCCGTCGCGCTTCGCCGACGAGCACGAGCTGCTCGAGCTGTGCGACGAGGTCGGCCGCCACGCCAGCTCGGCGCTCGAGTTCATCCCCGGCCTCGGCGACTTCACCGAGCGCCGAGGGCGAGCTCATGGGACGCATGTCGGCGGCGGCCGACCGACCGCTCAACTGGAACGTGCTGGTCGTGATCGCCGGCCTGGCCGACAAGGTCGCCACCCAGCTCGGCGCGTCGGATCGTGCCGCCGAGCTCGGGGGCCGGGTGCTCGGCCTGACCATCCCGATGTCGGTGCGGCCGCGGCTCAGCTTCGCCTCGGGCTTCCTGCTCGACACCATCCCCGGTTGGCAGGGGCCGATGACCGGCGCCACCACGCCGAGCGGCTGGCCCGCCTGCGCTCGCCCGAGGCGCGCCGGGCCCTGCTGGACCAGGCGGGTGACGCCCAGCTGGGCCTGGCCAACTTCGGCCAGTACGTGCTGACCGAGTGCACCAGCCCGACGACCAAGCGCTACGAGGGTCGGACGGTGGCCGACGTGGCGGCCGAGCTGGGCCTCGACCCGTTCGACGCGCTCTGCGACATCGCCGTCGACAACGACCTGCGCACCGGCTTCTCGTTCCCGCGCCTACGGCGACACCGAGGCCGACTGGCAGGCGCGGGTCGGGGTGTGGCGCGACCCGCGGGCCATCATCGGCGCCTCCGACGCCGGCGCCCACCTCGACTTCCTGGCCACCTTCAACTACCCGACCGTCCTGCTGCGCCGGGCCGTCGCCGACCTCGGCCTGCTGTCGTGGGAAGAGGCGATCTCGCTCATGACCGACGCGCCGGCCCGGCTGTACGGCCTGGTCGACCGGGGCCGTCTGATCGACGGGCGCGCACGCCGACGTGGTCGTGCATCGACCCCGAGCGCGTCGGTCCCGAGCCCGTGGTCAGCCGCATCGACCTGCCGGCCGGAGGTTGGCGGCTCTACGGCGGCGCCACCGGCATCGACCACGTGCTGGTCAACGGGGTCGAGGTGGTCACCGACGGCGTGATCGGCGACGAGCGGCCGGGCACGGTGCTGCGCGCCGGTCGCGACACGGCCGCGCCGTGTGCGGGCCGGCGTCGTGATCGTCTCGGTCGACGACCACCTGGTCGAGCCGGCCCACCTGTTCGAGGGTCGGATGCCGGCTGCGTTGGCCGACGGCGCCCCCCGTGTCGAGGTCCGCCGACGACGGCACCGAGGCGTGGGTCTTCGACGGCCACCGGCATCCCCAGATCGGGCTCAACGCCGTGGTCGGGCGGCCCAAGGACGAGTGGTCGATGGAGCCGGCCAACTTCGACGACATGCGCCGAGGGCTGCTGGGACCCGGTGGCCCGGCTCGCCGACATGGACGTCGACGGCGTGTGGGCCTCGCTGCACTACCCGTCGCTCATCGCCGGGTTCTGCGGGCACGACCTTCTCCCGCTGCTCGGATCCCGACGCTCGGCCTGGCCTGCGTGCGGGCGTGGAACGACTGGCACCTCGACGAGTGGGTCGGCCCGCGGACCGACCGGTTCATCCCGCTCCAGCTGCCGTGGTTGTCCGATCCCGAGATGGCCGCGGCCGAGGTGCGGCGCAACGCCGAGCGCGGCTTCCGGGCCGTGAGCTTCCTCGAGCAGCCCGTCGACATGGGGCTGCCGTCGTTGCACACCGACCACTGGGACCCGTTCCTGCGTGCCTGCGAGGAGACGGGCACCGTCGTGTGCCTGCACTGCGCCTCGTCGGGATGGTCGGCGTCTCGCTCGCCGTACGCGCCGCTCGAGCTGCTGACGACGCTCTTCCCCGTCAACGCGCTGGTGACCTGCGCCGACTGGCTCTGGTCGGGCGTGCCGGTGCGGTTCCCGGAGCTGCGGATCTGCCTGGCCGAGTCGGGCATCGACTGGGTGCCGATGCTGATCAACCGCATCGACTACGTGATGGACCACTCGGCCACGCCCGGATCCGGCGGATCGTCGGCATGGCCGGCGGACGCGCCCCATCCCACCGAGTGCCTGCGCCGGGCCTTCTGGTTCGGCGTCATCGACCTGACCTCGTCGCTGGTGCTGCGCGACCACATCGGCGTCGACCACATCGTGCTCGAGAGCGACTACCCCCACGCCGACTCGACCTGGCCCGACACGTCGTCGCGTGCCGCGGCCGCCCTCGCTCGACTCCCGCCCGACGAGGCCGACGCCATCTCGCTGGCGCAACGCGTCCGAGCCTGTTCGACTTCGCGGTGCCCGACCCGCGCGCCACCGCATCCAGGGAGACCTCATGACCAGCCCCATCGACCTCGACGCCGGGACGGCCGGCGATCGGTCGGGACCGGCCCGCTTCGTGCGGGCCGATCGGCGTTCGGCCAACCCGTACTCGAACGAGGTGGCCGCGGACCCGATCCCGTTCTACGAGGCGCTCCGGCGACCAGCCCCGATCGCGTCGATGGTCGAGATGCCGGGCACCCACGTCATCAGCCGCTACGAGGACGTGAAGTTCGCGCTGCAGCACCCCGAGATCTTCAGCTCGGACATCTCGGGCCATCGACATCGGCCAGGACCGCCCGCTGATCCCGCTGCAGATCGACCCGCCCGACCACGCCAAGTACCGCCGGGTCATGGATCCGCAGCTGAGCGCACGCCACTTCGTCCCCCTCGACGAGGAGGTGCGGCGACTCGTCAACGACGCTGATCGACGCGTTCGTCGAGCGGGGCAGCTGCGACTTCCACGCCGAGTTCACGGTGCCGTTGCCGTGCACCGTCTTCCTGCAGCTGTGCGGCCTGCCTCTCGACCGCATCGACACCTTCCTGCAGTGGAAGGACGACATCATCCGGCCCCAGGTCCACCATCCCGAGGCGCACGACCCGCAGGTGGCCGCGCAGATCCGTCGCCAGACGGCGCGGGCGATCTACGAGTTCTTCCGCGAGGTGATCGCCGACCGCCGCGCCGATCCGGGCGACGACCTGTTCAGCCGGTTCGCCACCGGCGAGATCGACGGCGAGCGGATGACCGACGACCAGATGCTCGACCTCGGCTTCCTCTTCCTGCTCGGGGGACTCGACACGGTGACCTCGACGCTCGACTGCTCGGTGGCCGAGCTCGGACGCGACCTGGCCCGGCGTGACGAGCTGGTGGCCGACCGGTCGAAGATCCCCGCCGCGGTCGAGGAGCTGTTGCGGGTCCACACGCCCGTCATGCAGGTGCTCCGGGTGGTCAAGCAGCGTCACGAGATGCACGGCATCGAGCTCGAGCCCGGTGACACCGTGATGGTGATGCTGGGCGCGGCCGACACCGACCCCGACGAGTTCGGACCCACCGCCGGGACGTCGACTTCGACCGCCCCGTCAACCGCCACCTCGCCTTCGGTGGGGGCCCGCACCGGTGCCTGGGTTCGCACCTGGCCCGCTTCGAGCTCAACGTGGCCCTCGACGAGCTGCACCGCCGGCTGCCCGACTTCCACGTCGTCGACGGCGCCGTGCTCAGCTACTCGCCCGGCATCCGCGAGGTCGCGTCGCTGCCGCTCGAGTTCACCCCGCAACCCGTCGAGTCGCCGTTCGGGGTGCCCGAGGTCGTGTCGTGAGGATCGTCCTCGACGCCGAGCGCTGCACGGGCCACGGCCGCTGCTACGCGATCGCTCCCGAGGTGTTCGACGCCGACGACGAGGGCCACTGCGTCGTGCTCTTCGAGGGTGCCGTGCCCGCCGAGCTGGCCGACCGGGCCCGTACCGGTGCGGCCAACTGCCCCGAGCAGGCCCTGACCGTCGAGGACTGACGCGGCGACGAGGGGTCCGACGCTGGGTCAACCGCGCCGACCGTCCGGCGGGTGTTCACTGGGGAGGTCGACGAGAGCGTCGCCATGACGACCGGGGGGTCGTGTGTGGAGCGAGTGACCATGCCGCAGCTGGGGGAGACGGTCACCGAGGGCACGATCGTGCGCTGGCTCAAGCAGGAGGGCGACGACATCGGCGCCGACGAGGCGCTCTTCGACGTGTCGACCGACAAGGTCGACGCCGAGGTCCCGTCGGCCTATGCCGGCGTGGTGCGTGCGCTCCTGGTGGCCGAGGGCGAAACCGTGCCGATCGGAACGGCGGTGGCCCTCATCGGCCAGTCAGCCGACGAGCCCTTGCCCGACGAGGTCGGCGCCGGTCCGGCAGGCCAAGAGGCGACGTCGACGAGCGAGGCCGACCGCCAGCCTCGTCCGGGTCGTCCGGGTCGTCCGGGTCGACCCGCCCGGGAGCGAGGCAATGGATCGGCGCCGGGGCCGTCGGACGGGGCGGTCGCGGACGGGAGCGAGCGTTCCCTCAGCCCTGTCGTGAAGAGCCTGCTCGACGAGCACGCGCTGACTCCCGGCGACGTGGTCGGCTCGGGCCGCGACGGCCGGGTCACGCGCGCCGACGTGCTGGCGGCCGCCGCCTACCGAGATCGCGGGCCCGGCGCGCGCCCCGCGGCGGGTACGTCGCCCCCTCCGGTGACGGTGGCGGTAGCCGGCCCGGACGACGACGTCGTGCCCTTCAGCCGCTCCCGCCGCAACACCGCCGTCGCGATGTCGGCGTCCAAGGCGACGGCGGCGCATGCGCTGGTCACCACCGAGGTCGACTACGTCGGCGTCGACGCGGTGCGCCGCGGCGCCGGGCTCACCTACCTGCCGTTCGTGGCCCGCTCGATGATCGACGCGCTGCGCTGCGTTCCCGAACCTCAACGCGTCGATCGGCGACGACTGCCTCGATCGTGCACCGCTCGATCCACCTCGGCCTGGCCGTCGACCTCGACCACGAGGTGCTGGTCGTGCCCGTGGTCCGCGACGCGGGCGACCGGCGCCTGACCGCGCTGGCCGTCGACGTTCGCCGACCTGGCCGAGCGGGCGCGTGCGCAACCGGCTGACCCTGACCGAGATCGACGGTGCCACGATCACGCTGACCAACGTCGGTGCGTACGGGACGGTCACCTCCGCGCCGATCATCAAGCTGCCCGCAGGTCGCGATCCTGTCGACGCGACGGCGTGCGGATGCGGCCCGTGGCGCGACCTGGTCCGTCCGGCGAGTGGGCCATCGCCGTCCACCCCGTCGGCAACCTCTCCCTGAGCTTCGACCATCGAGCCGTCGACGGCGCCTACGCGGCGGCGTTCCTGGCCGCCGTCCGCGAGATCCTCGAGACGCGCGACTGGAGCCGAGGAGCTCGGATCATGACCGCCGCCGCGCCCGATCCGGTGTCGAACCGCCCCGACCTCGAGGGCCTGGACGGCGACGAGGTGGTGGACGACTTCCGCACGGCCTGCGTGTCCCGCGCCATCGACGACGGCGAGATCCGGATGCAGAAGCAGAGCCGGGTGTTCTTCCAGATCTCCGGGCGCCGGCCACGAGGCGCTGGGCCTGGCGCTGGCCCGCCACCTCCGCCCCGGCCTACGACTGGTTCTTCCCCTACTACCGCGACCAGGCGCTCGTGCCTCGGCCTCGGCGTGACCGCCACCGAGGTGCTGCTGCAGGCGGTCGGCTCGGCCGACGACCCCAGCTCGGGCGGACGCCAGATGCCGTCGCACTGGGGGAACGCGGCGCTCAACATCGTCACGCAGTCGAGCCCGACCGGCAGCCAGTGCATCCCCGCGGTCGGCTGCGCCGAGGCGAGCCGCTACATCGTCCGCCGCCCCGACCTGCCCGGCTGCACCGCCTACGGCGACGAGCTCACCTACGTCAGCCTCGGCGAGGGCGCGTGCAGCGAAGGCGAGTTCTGGGAGAGCCTCAACACCGCGTGCACGCTGCACCTCCCGGTGCTCTACGTGGTGGCCGACAACGGCTACGCCATCTCGGTGCCCGGCCGTCGACCAGCATCCGGCGCCGGTGTCCGAGCTGGTCCGTGGCTTCCGTGGCCTCGAGATCGCCCGCGTCGACGGCACCGACTACCTGGCCGTGCGGCGAGCGGGCCCGCTCGTTGATCGAGCACGTCCGCGCCGGCGTCGGCCCCGCGCTGCTGCACGCCGACGGTCGTCGCGGCCCGTACTCGCACTCCGCGGCCGACACCCAGAGCAAGTACCGCCCGGCCGCCGAGCTCGTCGAGGAGGCGACCCACGACCCGATCGACCGGCTCGAGGCGGCGCTGGTCGACGCCGGGGTCCTGAGCCCGGACGAGGCCGTGGCCATCCGCGCCGAGGCCATCGAGCACGTGGCCAAGGCATCGGCCGAGGCGTTGGCCGGGGCGCGTCCCGACCCCGAGCAGGTGACGCGACACATCGTGGCGATGCCCGAGCTGGTGGTGGCCGCCGGCTCGCAGCTCGAGCGCGGTGACGACCGGACGACGGTGAGGATGACGACGGCGAGCCCGTGTCGATGGGTGATGCCATCCGCCGCACGCTGCACGAGCAGCTGGCGGCCGACGAGCGGATCCGCGTGTTCGGCGAGGACGTGGCCGACGCGCGGGAGGCCGTCCTGGCCCAGGTCGAGGGCAAGGGCGGCGTGTTCGGCACCACCCACGGGCTGCAGCGCGACTTCGGCCAGGCCCGCTGCTACAACACGCCGCTGTCGGAGGCCAACATCATCGGTCGCGCCGTCGGCCAGGGCCTGCGGGGCCTGCGGCCCGCGCCCGAGATCCAGTTCTTCGACTACATCTGGCCGGCCATGACCCAGCTGCGCAGCGAGGCGGCCACCATCCGCTGGCGGTCGAACGGCACCTTCACGCTGCCCGATGGTGGTGCGGGTGCCGATCGGTGGCTACCTCACCGGCGGCGCCATCTGGCACAGCCAGTGCGGCGAGAGCATCTTCGCCCACATCCCCGGGCTGCTCATCGCCTTCCCGTCGCGCGCCGCCGACGCCGCCGGCCTGCTGCGCTACGCGTTCCGCTGCGAGGACCCGGTGCTGTTCTGCGAGCACAAGCACCTGCTGCGCCAGCCCTACGCCGCCGACCCGTTCCCCGGGCCCGACCACGTCATCCCGTTCGGGCGAGGGCGCGGTCCGCCGATCCGGCGACGACCTCACCGTCGTCACCTGGGGCGCCACCGTCCAGAAGTCGATCCTGGCCGCGGAGCGGGTGGCCGACGAGCTGGGGCTCGAGGTCGAGGTGATCGACCTCCGCACGATCTCGCCGTGGGACCACGAGATCGTGGCCGACTCGGTGGCGTCGACGCACCGCCTGCTCGTCGTGCACGAGGACACGCTGACCGCGCGGGTTCGGGGCCGAGGTGGCGGCCTGGGCCGGGGAGCACTGCTTCGCCGATCTCGACGCCCCCGTCGGCCGGGTGGGTGCGCTCGACACGCCCGTGGCCTACGAGCCGACCCTCGAGGACGCCATCCTGCCGCAGGTCGACGACGTCGCCGCGGCCATCGCCGACACCTGCTCGTTCTGATCACGCTGATCACCGCTATCCTGACGACCCGTCAGATTTGATCGATCCCGAGGCCGACGCGGCCGACCGGATCCAGCTCCACCACCCAGGAGGTGCGCCGGCCGTGCTCGACTACCTGATCAAGGGCGGGACCGTCGTCGACGGAACCGGCGCAGCCGGGTCGGGTCGCCGACGTCGGCATCCGTGACGGGCGGATCGTGTCCATCGGCGCGGTCGACGAGGACGCCACCGAGACGGTCGACGCGACGGGGCTGGTGGTGTGCCCGGGCTTCGTCGATCCGCACACCCACTACGACGCCCAGCTCTTCTGGGACCCGATGGCGACGCCCAGCAACCTGCACGGCGTGACCTCGATCGTGGCGGGCAACTGCGGCTTCACCCTCGCCCCGGTGTCGGCCGACAACTCGTCCTACCTGCTCGACATGATGGTTCGGGTCGAGGGCATGGCCAAGACCGCGCTCGAGCAGGGCGTGCCGTGGAACTGGAGCAGCTTCGGCGACTACCTCTCCGCCTCGACGGCCACCTGGGCGTCAACGCCGCGTTCATGGTCGGGCACTGCGCGCTGCGCCGCCAGGTGATGGGGGCCGACTCGGTCGGCCAGGTGGCGACGCCCGAGCAGGTCGACACCATGCGTGCCCTGCTGGCCGACGCCATCGAGGCCGGCGGCCTCGGCTTCTCGACCACCCAGTCGTTCACCCACTCCGACGGCGACGGCGAGCCGGTGCCCTCGCGGTGGGCCGACGCCGACGAGCTGCTGGCCCTGTGCGACGAGGTGGGCGCCCATCCGGGCACGACGCTCGAGTGGGTGACCGACGGGTGCCTCAAGGGCTTCTCGCCCGACGAGATCGACCTGATGATCGAGATGAGCCGCCGGGCGGGACGGCCGATCAACTGGAACGTGTTGGTCATCGACTCGGCCGAGCCCGAGCGCTACCGCGCCCAGCTCGAGGTGGGGGCCGAGGCCGAGCGGCGGGGCGGCAAGCGTCGTGGCGCTGACCATGCCGACCCTCGTCGGCATGAACATGAGCTTCCTCACCTACTGCGCGCTCTTCCAGCTGCCGGACTGGAACCCGATCCTGTCGCTGCCGGTGGCCGAGCGCATGCGAGCGGCTGCGCGACATCGACACGCGGATCATGATGGAGAACCGGGCCGACTCGCCCGAAGCCGGGGTCTTCGCCCGCCTGACCGGCTGGGGCCGCTACCGCATCGGCGACACCTTCAGCCCGGCCAACGAGGGCCTCAAGGGTCGGCTGGTGGCCGACATCGCCCGCGAGCGCGGCGTGCGTGACTTCTTCGCCCTGCTCGACATCGTCATCGCCGACGATCTGCGCACCGTGCTCTGGCCGGGTCCGACCGACGACGATGCCGAGAGCTGGCGGCTGCGCGTCGACGCCTGGCGCTCCCCGCACGCCATGCTCGGCGGGTCCGACGCCGGTGCCCATCTCGACCGCATGTGCGGCGCGCCCTACACCACCGAGTTCCTGGGCGACTGCCTGCGGGGCAAGCAGCTCATCGGCCTCGAAGAGGCGATCCACAACCTGACCGACGTGCCCGCCCGCCTGTTCGGCCTGCGTGACCGCGGCCGGCTGGTCGAGGGCGCGATCGCGGACGTCGTCGTGCTCGATCCCGAGACGGATCGAGGCCGGCGAGGTGATGATGGTCAACGACCTGCCCGGGGGCGCGGGCCGGCTCTACGCCGACGCCGTCGGCATCGAGAAGGTGTTCGTGAACGGCCGCCTCGCCGTCGACGGGGGCCAGGCGACCGGGGTCCTGGCCGGCCAGCTGCTGCGCTCGGGCCACGACACCGACACCGTCGACGTCGGTTCGTCCGCCAGCCACCGGTGACCGGGACCACGGCGCCATGAGCGCGCCTTCGGTCTATGTGACACGACCGCTCCCGTCGCCGGGGACGTCGTTGCTCGCCGAGGCCGGAGTGGCTGTCGACCAGCAGGACGAGGACCGGCCGGCGACGCGTGACGAGCTGCTCGAGCACGTGGTCGGCGTCGATGCGCTGCTGTCGATGCTGACCGAGCGCATCGACGGCGAGGTGCTCGACGCCGCGCCCCGGTTGCGCGTCGTCGCCAACCTGGCCGTGGGGTTCGACAACATCGATGTCGCCGCCGCGACCGAGCGGGGCGTGGTGGTGACCAACACGCCGGGCGTGCTCACCGACGCCACCGCCGACCTGGCATTCACGCTGCTGCTGGCCGCCGCCCGCCGGGCCGGTGAGGGCGAGCGCCTGGTGCGCCGCGGCGACTGGCGGGTGTGGGGTCCCAACCAGCTGCTCGGTCGCCCGGTGGCCGGGCAGACCCTCGGGATCGTCGGGATGGGCCAGATCGGCTCCGCCGTCGCGCGACGGGCGAAGGGGTTCGAGATGCAGGTCGTCTACTTCAACCGTCATCGTGATCCAGACGCGGAACAGCTGACGGGGGCCCGCCTGGTCGACCTCGACGAGCTGCTGGCCTCGTCCGACTTCGTCAGCCTCCACGCCCCGCTCAACGACGAGAGCCGCCACGTGATCGACGGCGCCGCGCTGGCGCGCATGAAGCCGACAGCGGTGCTGGTCAACACCGCGCGCGGTGCGCTGGTCGACGAGTCGGCGCTGGTCGACGCCCTTCGGTCGGGCGCCATCGCCGCCGCAGGGCTCGACGTGTTCGAGGACGAGCCCCGCCTGGCGCCGGGTCTGGCCGAGCTCGAGAACGTCGTGGTGCTCCCGCACATCGGGTCGGCCACCACCGCCGCCCGTGGCGCCATGGTCGAGCTCTGCAGCCGCAACATCGTCGCCGTGCTTCACGGCGAGCCGCCTCCGACCCCGCTCAACGCCGAGGTGCTCGAGCGGCGCCGATCCGATCCGTCCGATGGAGGATGAGATGACCCTGACCGACGATCAACGGGCCGGGCTGGCCCGGCTGGGCGCGGCCACCCTCGGCGAATCGGGCGGACGGGCCATGCGCGCCCGCCTGCACGCCGTCTGGGCCGGGGCGGCCGTGGTGGGCGAGGCGGTGCCCGTGCGGTGCTCGCCCGGGGACAACCTCGCCATCCACGTGGCCACCGCCACCGCCGCGCCCGGGACGGTGCTCGTCGTGCAGATCGAGGGGCAGCCCGAGCTCGGTCACTGGGGCGAGGTGTTGACCACCCAGGCCCAGGCCCGCGGCATCGCCGGGCTCGTGATCGACGGGGGCGTGCGCGACGTCGCCGCCCTCGAGTCACTGCGCTTCCCCGTGTTCGCCACGATGCTGGCGTTGCGTGGCGCGGCCAAGGTGGCCGAGGGCAGCGTGGGCGAACCGGTGAACGTCGGCGACGTCGATGTGGCATCCGGCGACGTCATCGTCGGCGATGCGGACGGCGTCACCGTGATCCCGGGCGATCAGCTCGCCGCGGTGCTGGCCGCCGGCGAGGCGCGCGAAGCCAAGGAGAAGGCCATGTTCGAGCAGCTTCGCGGCGGGGCCACCACGCTCGACCTGCTGGGCCTCGACGCCTCACCCATCCGCCGCACGCCCTGACCCGGCAGCTCGTTCCAGGTAAGTGGATCGGAGCGCTGGTGCGTAAGAGGGGAGTGGATGAGGATCCGACCGCTGAGTTCGCTCGTTTCTACGAGTCCAGCCGAGACGCATGTCTCCGTGCGGTGCTGGCCAGCGGGGGCGATCGCCAGCTCGCCGAGGATCTGGTCGCCGAGGCGTTCACCCGGGCCTGGATGTCGTGGTCGAAGGTGCGTCAGCACCCGGCTCCGAAGGCCTGGGTGGTGCGCACGGCGCTCAATGCCCGTGTGTCGCGGTGGCGGAAGCATCGCCGTGAGCGGCCGTTGCTCGACCAAGAGGCGACGTTCGCTTCCCGACGGCTCCGTCGGCGTGGACGCCACGTTGCTCGCGGCGCTGAGGCAGCTGCCGGCGCGCCGAGCGCGAGGTGGTCGCACTGCGCGTCTTCCTCGACCTCGACACCGTGACCACCGCAGACGCGCTGGGTATCGCGCCCGGCACCGTCACCGCCCACCTGTCGCGAGCAGTCGCGACCCTGCGCAGCCAACTGGTCTCCACCGAGACCGCACTCATCGAACCACGACCGACGACGACGAGGTGACCAAATGCATGAGACCGACGTGCTCGACGAGCTGAAGGAATCGCTCTCCGGTGTGCACATGGACAGGCCAGTCGAGGCGATCGTGGCCCGAGGCCGGTCCCACCAGCGCCGCCAGCGTTCGCGACGGATGCTGTCCGGCGTGGCCGTGGCTCTGGCCCTGGTGCTCGTCGTGGTGACGGTCGATCACTCCGGGTCCACGCCACGGGGGTCGACCGGGAGCGGCATCCACCTGGCCGCGTTCACGGTGGTCACCAACACGGACGGCACCGCCACGCTGACGTTGGTCAAGGGGGTACCCCTCGACCCGAATGCCCTCCGTCAGAAGTTGGAGCAGGCCGGGGTCCCTGCCGTCGTGACCCTCGATCGCTCCTGTTCCAACCAGGTCGCCGACAGCGGCGCCCTCGACCGGGTCGTCTCGGTCCAACGGCGGACAGACGGAACCGTGGTCCTGGTGATCACCCCCTCCGCCATGCCGGCGGGATCGGAGCTGAGCATCGGCGTGTTCCCCACGCACAAGGTGTGGACGCTCGCCACCGCCGGTGCACCCCTGACCTGCACCTCCAGCCCCAGCCACTGAGTCGAGAGGCGTGAGGCCATCCGCAAGTGACGGCGCTCTCGACCTGTTGGGCGCCGCTCCGGCGGTCAGGTGGGTTGGGTCATGAGCGGGCCGAATCGGCGGCGGAAGATGATCCGCAGCACGATCACGAGCAGCCAGAAGTACTGGGCGGCGCTGGTGCTGACCAGCGCGATCGGAATCGACAGGGCGAACACGATGGGCACGCTGAGAACACGCGCCGTGTAGTGGTTCACGACGTCACGGGGAGTGGCGGGGTCGATGAGTCGCTGACCCGACGAGGCCCACAGCCATATTGCGGCTGATGCGGTGCCGAGAGCGGCGGTGGTCGTGGCGTAGAGCACGACCGCGGCGACCGAGTCGCCGTATCGACCGAGAAGGTCCGTGGGGAACGGCATGAGAGCGACGAGGGACAGCAGGACCAGGTTCATCACGATGAGGGTGGTGTCGAGACGGCGGATCCTCGAGAACATCCGATGGTGGGCGAGCCAGAACAGGCTGATGACCGCGAAGCTGAGGAAGTAGCTGAACAGCACCGGCACGAGCTTGCGGATGGCCCGGGCGACCTCGTCCTCCGGCACCGGTGGCACGCGGATGGTGAGAGCCAGGATCGTCATCGCGATGGCGAAGACGCAGTCGCTGAAGAACACCACCCGCCCGAGATCGAGGGATGTGCTCGCGTCGTCGGGCACGGCCCTGGAGGCTACGCGGCCATATGCCTCCATGGGCGGAAGCTGGTCGGGGGCTCAGCCGATCCGGGTGACGCGGAGGTTCGCGATCATCGCATCGACCGGCGCCGGGGCCTGGACCTGGATGCGGACCCGTTGGGTGGTGTCGCACCAGATGGCGATGGTGCCGATGCGCTGGACCGGGAAGCCGGAGCCGGTGCGCCCGCTCGACTCGGTCGAGGTCGGGCAGCCACTCGGGTAGCTGCTGGCGTCGATCTCGATGCCGCTGAAGACGATCTCGGTGCCGATCGAGGGCGTGAGGTGCAAGGGTGCGATGGGGTCCAGGACGAGGAACCTGCCTCGGTCCCGAAAGGACAGAAGTGATGCGAGGCGCGCTCGTCCCGCAGGGGGTATCCCGTCGACGGTCACCGCGATGGACCATCCATCCCTGGTCCCGACGAGCTGGTCACCGCCCGCCTCGGTGTGCACCGATGAGAGCTCGTGGCCGTCACCGGTGACGTAGGTCGCCGCACCGCGGGGGATGGCCGGTGGCGGACCCTTTGACAACACGACTGATGGCGGACCGGCAAAGGGTGCGCGGTCAGCTTGAACGGTCGCATCGAAGCGGGGCGAGTCGAGCGCGAAGCCGTTCGCGTCGACCTTGATCGTCGTTCCGTACAGGGATGTCACCACCGTCGATGACGGATGGACGCTCGGGTTGGTGGACACCGTCGACGTGCCCGTACGCGGCAACGTGAGCAACGCCACACCGGCCATGACCGGGACCAGGACGACGAACGCGGCGATGCCGGCTCGTCTCCAGCGCCGGGTTCGACGACGTGCCTGGACGCGGGCGAACGGTGGTGGGTCGGGTGCATGCTCGACGATGGCGGCGAGGTCGTGATCGAGGTCCATCATGTCTTGTCCTCCTCGGGTGCAAGGGTGAGATGCAGCCGGGCTCGTGCGTCGTGCAGGCCGCGAGCCACCGTGCCCGCCGCGATGCCCAGGGTCGCCGCGATCTCTGGTTCGGTCAGTCCGCCCACATACCGCAACGCCACGAGCTCACGTTCCCGCGGCGGCAAACCACGTACTGCAGCCCAGAGGTCCACGTCGACTTCGGGCACGACCACGACGGCGGGCGATGGGGCCAGGGCACGATCACGAGCGGCTCGTCGAGCCCCGCGGCGCAGCAGGTTTCGTGCGACCGTGAACGTCCAACCCGCGGGCGAGCGCATGGACCGGACCTTCGGCCATCTCTCCAGCGACCGGACGAAGGCCTCATCGGTGGCCTCCGCGGCGAGGCCCCGATCTCCGCACACGACCAGCACCGACGCGAACACGCGCTTGTATGCGTCCCGATACCAGCCCTCGAACTCGTCCAGATCGTCACGGTCCACCGCGATACAGAGTCTCGCGAGCACCGATCCCTTGGGTCGCCAACCGAGTGGACACCCACCGCGAGACCTACAGCGAGGGCGTGTCGGCGGGTTGGCGCCTCGATCCGGCGGTGACGTGTTGCCACGCGGCGATCAGGAACGTGGCGGCCGCGACGGCGATGATGGGGTCGGCCGCGAGTCGGAATCGCTGGTTGCCGTGGGAGAAGGCGGCGGTGACGGTCACGGCGCTCACCACGGCGATGAGGGGGGCGATCCGGGCCCGTCTGCGGACCAGCAGCACCGTTCCCGGTACCGCCAGGATCAGCATGACCAGGTCGTACCCCCACCCGAAGACCTGCCAGCGAGGGTTGCGGGTCTGGAGGACCTCGAGGTCCTCGTGGTCGAAGGGCGACCAGAAGCCCCAGGCGCGCAGCACGCGGGCCGTGGCGACCACCGGCAGCCTGCCGGGATGGCTCCTGGCGTAGTCGAGGCCGATCCGCCGTGAGGTGTTGGCGAAGCTCAGTTCGGACACGCCTCGGGGCGTCGGAGGGACGCAGGCGGGATCCCAGGCCCCCAGGAACTCGCCGTCGTAGGTCGAGGGACAGTTCGCGCCCACCAACTCGTTGCCCGAGTTGGTCGTCAGGAGCACGACGCCGCCCATCCGCGAGCTGCTGTAGGCGATCCACGGGGCGACGACGATCGCCGCGACCCCGAGCAGGCATCCGACGAGCACGACCCGCCGGCCGGTCGACGGGCCGCGCACCCGCCAGGCAAGGACCCCGGCGAGGATCAGGGTCAGGAACAGGGCGTCGGATCTCGCGAGCGCAGCCAGCCCGAGCGTGAGTCCCACGACGGCGAACCGCGTCGGCGTCGGGCGGTCCAGGGCCCGGTAGGCGCCGAGCACGACCAACAGGACCAACAGGACATAGAGCGACTCGGACATGAGCGAACCGTCCGCCGCGATCAACATCGGACAGCACGCCACCAGCAGCGCAGCCGCCAGCCCGACCGCGGGCCCGGCGACGCGACGGCCCAGCAGCCCGGTCAGGCCCACCGTCGCCGTGCCGAGCAGCCCGCCGACCACTTGATATCCGGTTTGGGTGTCGAGCCCGAGGCGGTTGGCGATCGCCAGCAGGATCGGCCAGAGGGGCGGGAACACGGCGGTCGGCACCAACCGACCCAGCCGATAGTAGGAGTCCGGGTCGACGTAGCCCTTTCCGCTCGCCAGCGTGCCCGCCTGGAGGTCGTACCAGGTCGAGTCGAGTCCGAGCTTCAGATGCGGACCGACGATCCACAGGTAGCCGACCCGGGCCATCAGCCCGATCACCATGATCGCCACCAACCACCAGAAGAACCCCACACCCCTCAGTCGCGCCAGCATCCACCGCCACCCAGCTCGCGCATCCGGACAGTGTGACGCCTCGACGGACGACACGCGGGGTTCGGGCGCGGGCCGAGTCGTTGAACGGGTCGCCTGGTCTCCTCCCCGCTCACCGCGTCATGACAGTTGTCATGGCGGGAAGGTGAGCGTCGGCGGTACCGGCGCCGGCGGGATGGGTCGACAGTGTGAGCCATGGCATCGACTTCCCGCTTCGCTCGCTCCTCGGCCGCCCGTCCCGTCGCCGCAACCGGCGCCGCCGGTGGTGCGGTCGAGCTGCGCGGCGTGTCCAAGCGCTACGGGGACACGCTGGCCGTCGACGCCCTCGACCTGACCATCGCCCCGGGCGAGATCGTGGCTCTGCTCGGGCCGAACGGGGCCGGGAAGTCCACCACCGTCGACCTGCTCCTGGGCCTGGCTCGCCCTGATGGCGGCACCGTCGCGCTGTTCGGCGAGGCGCCCAGCCGGGCCTGCGCCGCGGGGCGGGTGGGCGCCATGCTCCAGTCGGGCAAGCTGCCGCCGGAGACCACCGTCCGGGAGTTGGTCGAGCTGCTCCGGGCCCTGTACCCCAGGGGTCGGGCCCGCTCCGTCGTGGACGTGCTCGACCGGGCTCGTGTGAGCGAGCTGGCCGACAAGCGCACCACCGACCTGTCCGGCGGGGAGTCTCAGCGGGTCCGCTTCGCGCTGGCCCTGGTGCCCGACCCCGACCTGCTGGTCCTCGACGAGCCGACTGCGGCCATGGATGTCGAGTCCCGTCAGGCCTTCTGGGCAGCGATGCGCGAGTGGGCGGCCGAGGGCCGCACGGTCCTGTTCGCCACCCACTACCTCGAGGAGGCCGACGGGTTCGCCGACCGGGTCGTCCTCCTACGCCACGGCCGGGTGGTGGCCGACGCCCCGCCTGCCGAGCTTCGGGCCCAGGCGGGCGGGCGCACGATCCGGGCCCTGGTGGACGCCATCGCGCCCGCCCGGGTCCCGAGCGTGGGCGAGCTGGAGGCCGTGGCGGGCGTGCGCCGGGTCGAGAGGGCCGGTGCGGCCCTGACCCTGCACTGCACCGACAGCGACGCCGCGCTGCGCGCCCTGCTGGCCGCCTGGCCCGACCTCCGCGACATCGAGGTCAGTGCCCCCCGCCTCGACGACGCCTTCGTGGCCCTCACGTCCGACTGACACCGACCGCCAGGAGGACATCCGATGAACGTCGTCTACACGCGCAGCGAGATCCGCCGCAGCTTCCGCAACCCGCGCTACCTCATCTTCACCTTCGGCTTCCCGCTGGTGCTGTTCCTGGTCTTCCAGTCCACCTACGGCAAGGGCAAGCTCAGCGGCATTGCGGTGGCCGCCTACCTCATGGTGTCGATGGCGACCTTCGCCTCGCTGTCGGCTGTCTTCTCCACCGGCGGGCGCATCGCCCTCGAGCGCGAGCTCAACTGGAACCGCCAACTCCGCCTCACCGGCCTGTCCGGCCGGGCCTACGTGAGCGGCAAGGCCCTGTCGGGCTTCGCGGTGGCCGTGCCCGCCATGGCCTGCGTGTTCGCGGCGGCCGCCCTGTTCCAGCACGTGCACCTCACCCCCGGCCGCTGGCTGCTGGTCACCGTCTCGATCCTGCTGGCCCTGCTGCCCATCGCCGCCCTCGGCATCTGGATCGGGTACGTGGCCCGCGGCGACAGCCTGCAGGCCATCTCGGGTGGCGTGTACTCGCTGCTCTCGTTGTTCGGCGGGTTGTGGATCCCGCTCACCCTCTTCCCCCATTGGCTGCAGCTGGTGTGCAAGGCCCTGCCCGTCTACTGGATCGCCCAGTCCGGACGCCAGGCCCTGATCGGCTCGTGGATCGGGTGGGGCGGGCTGGCCGTGCTGGCGACCTGGACCGCCGGCCTCGGCGTGCTGGCCGCTCGGGCCTACCTCACCACGACCGACCGGTCGTGAGCAGGTCGGGCACTACCGTGGACCACCCATGACCAGCGTGGACCGCCCGCAGGCCGAGGTTCCGCCGGCGGACGGCGAGAACTGCCCGCCGACCCGAGGCGGACCTCGGGGACTGCGGCTGTCCCATCGGCCCCGCGAGCCCTACCTGAACGAAGCGGCCCGGCGGGACTTCACCCGCACCTGGCGCCGCTTCGCCGGCGTGTTCCTGGCCTTCCTGGTCCAGCCCCTGGTCGGGCTGTGGCAGCACGGTTGGCCCGGCCGAGCGGTGGGGCTGGCCCTGCTGGCCGCCTTCATCTGGCTCTACCTGGTCGAGGCGCCCAAGGCCGTGTTCGGGGGCGCCCGGCGCGACGCGGTGATCGCCCTCGGGGGCATGGCCGGGCTGTCGGCCCTCTACCTGGTGGCCATCGGCGCGGACGGCCTGACCATGCTCCCCTACGTGGCCGTGGTGGGCGCCATGCTCCTGCCCCGGGTGATCGGGCCGGTGTCGGTGGTGGCGCTGGCCGCGGCCGGCACCTGGCTGCCCCAGCACGTGGCCGGCTGGGACATCGACCAGCCCTTGTGGGGGGTGGGCGCCGGCGTGCTGATCGCCGGCGCGGTGGCCGTCATCATGCGCTTCACCGCCGGCCAGACCGACCAGCTCGACCTGGCCCGCGAGGAGCTGGCCGAGCTCGGCGCCGAACAGGAGCGGCTGCGCATTGCCCGCGACCTGCACGACCTGCTCGGCCACGCCCTGACCACGGTGACGGTGAAGGCCGAGCTGGCCGCCCGCCTGGTGGAGGTGGATCCCGAACGGGCGGCGAACGAGATGCGCGAGGTGGCCGCGCTCAGCCGCGGCAGCCTGGCCGACGTGCGGGCCACGGTGGCCGGATACCGCGAGATGAGCCTGGCCACCGAGCTGGTCACGGCGCGGGAGATCCTGACCGCGGCGGGGATCGAGGCCGACCTGCCGGCCAGCACCGAGGGGGTGCCCGGCGAGCTGCGCGAGCTGTTCGGCTGGACCCTGCGCGAGGGCGTGACCAACGCCGTCCGCCACAGCCGGGCCCGCCACGTGGAGGTGCGCTTCGAGGCGCACGCCATCGCCGTGGTCAACGACGGGGTGGTGGTCGGCTCGTCCAACGCCGAGCCGGGCGGCACGGGCCACGGGCTGGCCGGTCTGCGCGAGCGGGCCGCTCTGGCCGGGGCCCGGGTGGAGGCCGGACCGACGCCACCGGACCGCTACCTCCTACGGGTCGAGGTGGCGGGTTGATCCGGCTCGTCCTGGCCGACGACCAACAACTCGTGCGCGTCGCCCTGGCCGCCCTCCTCGACCTCGAGGACGACCTCGAGGTGGTGGGCCAAGCCGGGCACGGCGACGAGCTGATCGAGGTGGTACGTCGACTCGAGCCCGACGTGGCCCTGGTCGACATCGAGATGCCGGCGCTGCGACGGCCTGTCCGCCGCGGCGGTGCTGACCGAACAGGTGCCGGCCACCCGTCTCCTGATGCTCACCACGTTCGGGCGGCCCGGCTACCTGCGTCGCGCCATGGAGGCGGGGGCACTCGGTTTCGTCGTCAAGGACGCCCCGGCCGATCAGCTGGTCGACGCCGTGCGGCGGGTGGCCCGAGGCGAGCGGGTCGTCGACCCGGCCCTGGCCGCCGAATCCCTCGCCCACGGCATCAACCCTCTGACCGGGCGCGAACGCGACGTGCTGGTGGCGGCCGGCGACGGCGCCACGGTCCACGACATCGCGGCCCGCCTCTTCCTGAGCGAGGGCACGGTGCGCAACTACCTGTCGTCGGCCATCGCCAAGACCGGCACCCGCAACCGGGCCGAGGCCCGCCGGGCGGCCACCGACCACGGCTGGATCTAGCTGGGCCGACCGAGCTCAGCCGGTCGGCGCCAGAGCTCGAGCCTCGACACCGGGCGGGAACCGGATGGTGGGAGCGCTCGTCTGAAGTGCGCAGGTCTTCGGTGCCTCGGCCGAGAGAGGGTGAGCTTCGCGTGCGAGAACGGGTCCTGGCGGCGACGGCGGCGGCCACGCTCGTCCTGTCCAGCTGCGCGACCGTGCATCGATCCTCTCCGCCCACGACCACGCCACCGTCGTCGACCTCGACCACGCTGTTGGTCCACTCGGTGGTGGCCTGGAACGGGGGACCCCTCGTCGCCCCGATCGAGGCTGACGACGGCGCGCTCGTGGTCACGCCCGGGAGCGGGCCGGTCGGCGTCAGTCGCGATCAGGCCGTGGCCCTGGCTGTCCATGTGCTCGGCGATCTCGCGTCGTCCCGCACGACGATCCAGACCCTCACGGGCGAGGTCAGCCTTTCGGCGGCGAAGGTGCAGATCGGTTCCCGAGTGCCCACGCTCATCCGTCAGCCCGCCTGGGTGGTCGCCTACCGGAGCCAGATCCTCTCCAACTGCCCGATGATGACGGGCACCCCGCCCGTGCCGGCGAACGCTTCGGATCTCGATGCCTTGCTGATCACCGGTCCCACCATTGCGCAGGTCACGATCTACCACGGAACCGGAACCGGCCCGTGCGTCCCCAGCACCCACCCGGTCGCGGTGTCCGCCCCGAACCTCTGACCGCATCCCCTTCAGCCTGGCGCACTCCGCGCGCAGCGGGCCCAAACGGTCTTGCTGATCGCGTCGGCCCGGAGCAGCCCCCAGTCCTGGGCCACGGCCCCGACCACGAGGAGGCCCCGTCCCACCGGATCGTCCGGATCCGGGTGGAGCGGCTGCGGCTCACCCGGGCCGTCGTCGGTCACCGACACGGTCACCATGTCGCGTTCGGCGGTGACCCGTATCCCCACGGAGTCGAGGGCGACCCGACAGGCGTTGGTCACCAACTCGGAGGTGACCAGCTCGACGTCCTCGCGGAGTCTCGGCTCGTCGGGGAACTCTGCGCCGACCGCCGCAGCCGCCAGCTGACGAGCGGCTGTCTCGGGACCGGATCCGACCGGAACCTCCCACTCGATCAGCACCGTTCGGTCGCTCTCGATCGGCCGCTCGCCGCTCATGGGACCCCTGCCTCGGATGGACACGTTTGACACCTACCCGAACGGGCACGTTCCGTGCTCACATGATCGGTGCCGACGAAGACGTCGGTTGGGCGTCGCTGTCGCGGCGGACTTCGGCTCGGTGTTCGAGGATCTGCTTCTCGGTGAGCTCCTCGATGCCGATGTGCTTGTCGTCTGCGCCTTCGAGGGCGTGGAGGATGGCGTCCAGCTTCACCTGCACGGCGAGGCCGTCACGGTTCTGGGTGTTCTGGATCACGAACACCATGTTGAACGTGAGGATGGTGGTGCCGGTGTTGATCACCAGCTGCCAGGTGTTGGAGAAGCCGGCGAACGGTCCGCAGAGAGCCCACACCACGATGACCACGACCGAGCCGATGATGGCCGGTGTCGATCCCAACGCCGAGGTCAGCTTCGAGATGGCGCGGGTGGTGGTGGTTCCGCGCTGGTCGCTGGCGTGAAGCGTCGCGGTCTGGTCACGGGCGGCGATGGCTGCCGTCATGGTGGTCCCTCCCGGTTCGACCCCAGCCCGAAGGTACGAGCGCATGCTGTCGAGGCTCGTCAGGCGCGCCGGAGCAACATCACGATGATGACGACGATGAGGATGACGACCAGAGTGCCTGCGCCGATGTACATGACCGACGTGTACCCGCGACTCGTCGCGCCCAGAACCGTTCCACCCGCACGAGAGGATCCGCATCGATCCCGTATGGCGATGTCACCGGTGGTCGAGCGGCCCTGCGCGGTAGCGTCTGGCGCAGCCCGGAACGACGGAGGTCGATGCCATGGCAACCGTGAGCGTCCGCTACATCGTGAGCGATGTGGATGAGGCGATCGCCTTCTATTGCGAGCTCCTCGGCTTCCATGAGGACATGCACCCCGCGCCGGCGTTCGCCATGCTGTCGCGAGACGATCTACGCCTACTGCTCAGCGCCCCCGGAGGCGGACCGGGGGGTGGTCAGGCCATGGCGGACGGGACTCTGCCCCACCCCGGAGGATGGAACCGGTTCTCCCTTCAGGTGCCTGACCTGGAGGCGCTCGTCGACGACCTGCGTGGCGCGGGCGCCCATTTCCGCGGTGACCTGGTGACAGGAGTAGGCGGAAAGCAGATCCTGCTGGAGGACCCGTCCGGGAACCCGATCGAGCTGTTCGAACCGATCCTTCCCGAGGCCGCGCTCTAGCCCGTCGCGACGACGCGTCGGAGCGGTTCGTCACCCGTAGTCGACCGGGCCGCTGTCCTTGACGCCCACCGCGAAGCAGAAGCAGTGGATGGGCGCGTGGTCCGACGTCGGACGCAGGCTGTGGATCGTGTCCGGTGGGATGTGGACCAGGTCGCCCTGGCCGATCTCGCGCTCCTCGCCGGCGATCGTCATGAGGCCGCGGCCCGAGGTCACGTAGTAGAACTCGTGGGTCGGGTGCTGATGCGGGTCGACGAGTCCACCGCCTGCCACCTCGAACTCGCTCACGAGCTCGAGGAAGCCGCCGTCGGTGATGTCCTTCATCTCCCGCGGGCTCACCAGCCACCACACCGGGACCGTGCCGTTGTGCTCGACCACCGGGGCCACGTCTTCGATCGACCGCACGTCCATCGTGCCTCCTAACATGACGTCGGTGTCAGGATAGGACAGGGCGACGAGCCGAGCGACGAGTCGGGTGACGCGAGCCGAGGCGACAGGGGAGTCACGATGGTCGAGCAGCGGGTTCTCATGGTCAAGGCCGAGCCGTTGTCCGCCGTGGCCTGGCAGCCGTTCGGTCAGCTCATCGGTGGACCCGATCAGCGGTCGGTCGAGTGCGTGCTCGAGCTGCGCGACGCCGCCGTGTTCCACCTCGACGTCCTGACCTACACGTGGCATCCGTTGCGCTGCGACCTGCTCAACCGGCACCACACCGCGACCCAGGCACTGATCCCGCTCGGCGGCGCGCCGACCCTCATCGTGGTCGCACCGAGCCAGGTCGACTTCTCCGAGCCCTCCCACCTCGACACGATCCGCGCCTTCACGATCTCGGGCAGCCAGGGGATCAACCTGGCCATCGGCACCTGGCACTGGGGTCCCTATCCGCTCGGCCCCGAGGTGCATCTGGCCAACTTCCAGGCCCGCGACGTCGCCAACGACAACGAGATCGCCTACCTCGAGCGCGATCTCGGCGTGGTGGTCGACGTGCAGGTGTAGGTGTCGCCCCGTTCAAGATCGTCGTCCGGGGAGTCGATGCTCTGGTGTGGGTCCAGGCCAGCGCGTCCCCGCCGATCGGCCGGGACGCCGCGCCCGCGGACGCCGCTGGGCGGCCGGCTTCGGTGCGGCCGCCCTGCTCTGCGTCGTGACGGCGTGCGAGGTGCCGCTGCCGGGCGCGCCGAAGTGCACCGTCACGCCGAACAACAGCTACTGGCACGCCAAGGTGACCAGCCTGCCGGTCGTCGTCGCAGTCGGCCACCTACGTCGCGACCGAGGGCGCGACCAGCCCTCTGCACGCGGACTTCGGCTCGGGCACCTGGGACGGCGGACCGATCGGCATCCCCTACACGACCGTGCCGGGGACCCAACCCAAGGTCGATGTCACGTTCTCGATCGGTGAGCGAGAGCGACCCGGGTCCGTATCCGATCCCGGCCGACGCGCCGATCGAGGGCGGCTCGGCATCGACCGGCGACCGCCACGTGATCGTCGTCGACAGCGACCACTGCCAGCTCTACGAGATGTGGGACGCGACGCCCCAGAAGGACGGCTCGTGGACGGCCGGCTCGGGCGCGACCTGGAGCCTGACGTCGGATGCCATGCGACCCGCCGGCTGGACCTCGGCCGACGCCGCCGGTCTGCCCATCCTGCCTGGCCTGGTCCGCTACGAAGAGGTGGCCGCGGGGCACATCGACCACGCCATCCGCATCACGGTTCCGACGACCCGCGAGTCCTACATCTGGCCGGCCCGCCACGAGGCCGGCTCGACCACCAGCACCAACGCGCCGCCGATGGGCACCTGGCTGCGCCTCGACAGCTCGATCGATCCCACCACGTTCCCGGTGTCGGTGCGCCCGATCATCGTCGCCCTGCAGACCTACGGGGCGATCGTGGCCGACAACGGCTCGGCCTGGTACATCAGCGGCGTGCCCGACAGCCGCTGGAACAACGACGACCTCCACGCGCTCGGCTCGATCACCGGCAACGACTTCAAGGTCGTCGACGCGTCGTCGCTCATGGTCGACCCCAACTCGGAACAGGCCAGGTAGCGCCGGGGCCGGCCCGGCCGGCCGGGGGATCGATCAGAGGACGAGCGGCCGGATGGGCGCCATGATGAGCTCGGGGTTGGCCGCCCAGTCGACGCCGGTGTCGACGTACAGCTCGATCTCGTTGCCGTCGGGATCGAGGATGTAGAGGCTGTGGGTGACGGTGTGGTCGCTGGCGCCCACGACGGTGACACCCGACTGCTCGAGTCGTGCTGAGCGCCGCTCGCAGCTCGTCGTCGGTATCGCCGACCTTGAGCCCGAAGTGGTAGAGGCCGATGCGGCGACCGGCCGGGATGGCGGCGGCATCGGGGCCGACCTCGATGAGCAGCAGCTCGTGGTGGGTCCGTCCGCTCGAGAACGCGACCGCCGGCATGCCCGGCACCTCGTGCACCACCTCGCGCCACCCGAGCACGTCGCGGTAGAAGGCGGCCGAGCGCGACAGGTCACGCACGTAGAGCACCAGATGGCCGAGCTCCTTGATCTCCATGACGTCCTCCCGATCGCGATGGTGGCGTCTGCTCACGATACCAGGGATCGTTCAGGATTGAACTAGTTGCGGACCGGACGACCGCGCCGGGTCGACGCCGTGCCGAGTACGGTCCGCAACCATGGACGCCACTGGCCACGTCGACGAGTTGCGACGGGCCGGCCACCGCCTGGCCGACGCCGTCGATGGGCACCTCGACGCGCCCGTGCCGAGCTGTCCCGACTGGACGGTTGCGGACCTGCTGACCCACCTCGGCCAGGTGCAGGGGTTCTGGACGGCGGTGGCGGCCGGCCGGGCCACGGACTTCGACGACTACGACTGGTCCGACGTCCCCGGACCCGACGAGCTGGTCGACTGGTTCCGCGCCGGCGTCGACGCGTCGGCCTCGACGTTGGGGTCGATCGATCCGGCCACCGAACGCTGGAACTGGAGCGGCTCGGACCAGACGGCGGGCTGGATCATCCGCCGCATGGGCCACGAGACCGCCGTGCACGCCTGGGACGGGATCGCCGCCGTGGGGCCGCCCGAGCCCATTCCGGCTGCCATGGCCGTCGACGGCGTCGACGAGTTCCTCGACGTGTTCGCCCGCCTGCGGTCGGCCGGCTACGAGGCGCCCGGCTCGACGCTGCACCTGCACGCCACCGACGCGGACGGCGAATGGTTCATCTCGACCGCGCCGGACGTCCTCGTCGTCGACCACGTGCATGCCAAAGGCGACGTCGCGGTGCGCGGCTCGGCCTCCGATCTGGTGCTGATGCTGTGGCAACGGTGCGATCCGGGTCAGCTCGAGCTGCACGGCGACCGCTCCGTCCTCGATCGCTTCGTCGCGGCGAACCAGATCTGACGTGACCTCGTACCGACCCGGCCAGGTGGCCGAGCTGCTGGGAGTCAGCGTCGACACCGTGCGCCGTTGGTGCGACGAGGGCCGTTTGGTCACCGAGCGCAGCGCGAGCGGTCATCGCACGATCGACGGCGCCGCGCTGGCCACCTACCTGCGCGAGTCGCAGCAGGCCTACGAGCCCGACAGCACCGTGGGTCAGTCGGCGCGCAACCGCTTCACCGGCATCGTCACCGCCGTCGACCGCGACAAGCTCATCGCCGTCGTCGAGATCCGGGCCGGCTCCCACCGCCTGGTGTCGCTGATGACGCGCGAGGCGGCCGACGAGCTCGAGCTCCAGCCGGGCGACATCGCGGTGGCCGTCGTCAAGTCGACGTCGGTCATCGTCGAGGTGCCGCGGGGCTGATCCCGCCCGGCGCGTGGCCCCACGCGACGAGGTGGCGGTCGCTCACCGCCTCGACGACCAGATCGAGTCCGGCGGCTCGAACCTGCTCACGGACCTCGTCGAGTCGGTAGGCCGCGCACAGCGAGTTGCGGAAGTCGTCGACGAGGACGTCGGGCTCGCCCGCGGTGTAGCGGGACACGAAGTCGTCGACGGTGGCCCGGTCGGCCGGTCGCATGAGGTCGGCCACGTAGACCGCCGCACCCGGCGCCGCGCAGGCGACGACGGTGCGCCACAGCACGGCGGGATCGGCCAGGTGGTGGAGCAGGCTGTTCGACACGACGGCATCGAACCGGCGCCGCTCGAGGTCGGACGTCGGGGAGCAGGACCTGTTCGAGGTGCACACGCGCCGCGAGGCCGACGTCGCGCACCCGCGCGTGGCCGGGGGCGAGCATGGCCGCCGAGCCGTCGACGCCGGTGATCGTGGCGCCGGGCAGAGCGACCGCGAACCGCACGGTCACGTCCGCGGGCCCGCAGCCGAGGTCGAGGACCTCGAGCGGAGCACGGGCCGCCAGCTCGCCGAAGCGGGCCGTGAAGCCGTCGACGATCCCCTGGTGGGCGGCTGCGAAGTCCGCAGCCGCGTAGGCCGCGGCCTGGTCGGGGTCGATCATGAGCTCGGGCTCGGGGATGCGCTGGTCGAGATCCACGGGACGGGTCTAGCCGCTCGCCGCCCGTAGGGTGGCGTCGTGGTCTTCGAGCGATTCCGCCAGCGGATGCGCTGGGACGGCACGACGGGGACGCCGACCTCGGGCAACGGCGCGTCGTCGCTGCACCTGCAATGGGAGGTCGAGCCGGTCGAAGGCTCGGGGGCGTGGGTGGCGGCCGAAGCCGTGCTCGAGGTCGTGCTCGCACCCCAGGTCCCCGCGCTGTCGTTCTGGGCCCTGCAGGCGTCGTTCGGCGAGAACGGGCGGCACGGTGGAGCCGGCCACCTGGGCCTGCAATGGCACAGCGGGCATCCCGGCTCGACGGCGGTCAACTGGGGCGGCTACGCGGCCGACGGGCGCGAGCTCGACGGCTCGTCGTCGCTTCTCCCGAGCGCCACCGGCAACGTGAACACCCGCGATCTGGCGTGGATGCCCGGCGTCGCCTACCGGCTGCGCATCTGTCGGTCGGACCAGCCGTCCGCCGGCGAAGCCGATCCAGCTGGAGAAGCTGATCCAGCCGGCGCGGTGTCCGGCGGCGCGCCGGTCGGGAAGGTCGCCTGGCGTGGAGAGGTCGTCGACCTGGCGTCGGGCGTGACCACCGTCGTGCGCCACCTGTGGGCCGACGGATCGTCGCTCGACGGCCCGCTGGTGTGGTCCGAGGTCTTCGCCCGTTGCGACGATCCTCCCGCGTCGGTGCGATGGAGCCGGCTCTGCATGATCGACGAGGCCGGCCGACGCAGCGACGCCCGGCGCGTGCGGGTGAACTACCAGGCCATCTCGGACGGAGGTTGCGCGACCACCGACTCGTCCGCCGACGACCTCGGGGTGGTGCAGACGACCGGCACGGTCCGGCGCACCCAGCAGGGTGCGGTGGTCGAGGTGCTCCACCAGCTGAACGTCCCGATCGGCGCGAGCCGGGGCAGTCGGCGCGAGCCCGGTCAGTCGGGGCGGGGGACCGAGCGTTCGTAGCGCCAGCCGCCGTTCGACATCCAGAGCCGGTGGCGCCCACCGGGCCGGTCGGCCTGGCCGTCCTCGTAGCCGGCGTCGCCGTGGTACAGCGCGACGAGGTCGTCGCCGGCCGAGGCGATGCGCGTCGAGAAGTACTCGGGCGGTCGCGCCGCCAACCCCGCCATCGCGTCGGCCACCGACGCGAACGGCGCCAGCTGCTCGAGGGTGATCCAGGTGGGTGGCGAGAGCTCGATCTCGAGCGCATCGCGCAGGCGCATGGCCTCGCGGGGCGACCACCACGCGTGGTCGTGGATCTCGCCGCCATCGATCTCGACGGTCCCCTCGGGCGCGGGCGCGACGAAGAACCAGGTCGAGAAGCGCTTCGGGCTCTGCTCGGGTGGGGTCCAGTGCGCGAACCACACGAGCGACGCCGCGTCGACGACGATGCCCGCCTCCTCGGCCGCCTCGCGCACCGCGGCCTGCCGCGCCGCGCCCGTCAACGTGTCGGGGTCGTCCACGGGCGTGGCGCCGGGGAAGTCGACCGGGTCGATGCGCCCACCAGGCCACACCCACATCCCGCCGGCGAAGGCCAGCTTCGAGTTGCGCTTGAGCATGAGCGTCTCGAGCCCCTGCGGCCCGTCGCGCAGCGGCACGACCGTGGCCGCGGGTATCGCAGGGTTGGCATCCATCGCCTCCGAGCCTACGAGGCCCCGCTCCCCCTGGGCCGGGGTGCTCCGCAGGCCCGCCGTTAGCCTGGCCGGATGGCCTCCTCATCCAACGGCTCGGTCCCCGATCTGCGAGACCAGGTGATCGTGATCACCGGCGGCAACTCGGGCATCGGCAAGGAGGCGGCCGTGTCGCTGGCCACCGCCGGCGCCACGGTCGTCATCACGGCCCGCAACCAGGCCAAGGGCGCCGACGCGCTGGACGAGATCCGACGGCGCTCCGGCCGCGAGCACGTCGAGGTCATGGCGCTCGACCTGGCCGACTTCGCCTCGATCCGCTCGTTCGCGGCCGAGTTGCTCGACCGCCACGACCGCCTCGACGTGCTCGTCAACAACGCGGGCGGCATCCTCAGCGATCGCGTCGAGACGGCACAGGGCTTCGAGATGACCTTCGGGGTCAACCATCTGGGCCACTTCCTGCTCACCGACCTGTTCACCGACCGCCTGAAGGCCAGCGCCCCCGGGCGCGTCGTGACCGTGTCGTCGTTCGGCCACCGGTTCGCCGTGACCGGCCTGTCCTTCGGCGACCTCCAGAGCGAACGCCACTACTGGTCGATGGACGCGTACGCCAAGTCCAAGTTGGCCAACATCTTGTTCACCCGCGAGCTGGCGCGACGGCTCGAAGGCTCGGGCGTGACTGCCACGTGCCTGCATCCGGGCGTCGTGCGCACCGGTTTCGGCAGTGCCGACGACATGACCGGGGTCGAGCGCCTGACCGTCGCGATCGGCTCGCCCTTCTACGTCAACGCGGCCCGTGGGGCGCGGACGACGGTGTACCTGGCGTCGTCACCCGAGGTCGAGGGGCGCACCGGGGGCTACTACGCGAAGTGCCGCGAGCACCGTCCCTCGAAGGCGGCCCGCGATCCCGAGGCGGCTCGTCGACTCTGGGAGGCGAGCGAGCAGCTCGTCGCCTCCGTCCCGGCCTGAGCTGCGGCCCGGGGCTGACCTGGCCTCAGGCCAGGCCCATGGCCCGCAGCATGGACGGCGGCACCGAGAGGTCGCCGGCGGCGAGCATGGCGGCCCGTTCGATGTTGACCTCGTCGAGGTGCCGATCGGTCCAACGTTCCCACGGGCCGTCGGGGATGCCGCTCGGGTCGCCCTCGGCCTCGACGCACGCGTACAGGTAGGCCTGCAGGGCGAGCACGTCGTCGGGCCCGCCGACGGGACCGATGCCGGGCACGATGGTCGAGGCCAGCTCGCCCACCTCGGCCAGCGAGTCGGCCCACCCGCCCGGGTCGCCGTCGAACGCGTTGGGGGTGACGCCGAACGCGCACATGGCGCCCGCGAACACCACGTCGGCCGACGGGACCAGCACCATCAGGTTCTCGGCCATCTGGCCCGACGATGGGCACGGCGCACACCACCGGGGTCAGCCAGGCGGCGGTGTCGACGGTGTGCGAGATGGGACGCGTGGCGAAGTCGTCGTCGAACTCGTCGGCCCACTCGGGGAAGAGCCGCCGGTAGCCGTCGACGTTGGGCGACTGGTCGAGGAGCGCGCTCGTCTGCGACCGTCCGTACCGGGCGGCCATCCAGAACACCGACGATCCGCCCACGAACTCGATGTGGCTGCTCGACAGCACCGCCCGCCGCACGGGCGCACCCATGGCCTCGATGGCCGAGGCCAGCGGCGCCGCCTGCGACGGGGTCAGCAGCGTGTCGACCACGGTGGCGCCGTCGGCCTCGACGATCACCCCGGCGTTGGCCCGCCCGTGCCCGCTGGGACGTTGCCGCCACACCGACACGCCGTCGCCGAGGGGCTCGAGGCCGGCGTCGGGTTCGGACATGCGGTCAGGCTACCGATCGGGACGAGCCGCTCCGGGCGCGTGCCATGCTGGCTCGATGCCCACCCTCGAGATGGACGCCGACGCGCTCAACCGCTTCCTCGCCGAGGCGTTCGAGGGCGAGCGCGGCTACTTCGTCGCCGAGGTGGACGAGGGGCGGCTGCTGGCCAAGGTGCCGGCCGAGGTCGTGCAGCTGCGTCCCGGCGGCACGGTGTCGGGCCCGACGCTGATGGGCCTGGCCGACGGCGCGGCCTACTGCCTGATCCTGGCCCACATCGGGCCGGTCGCCCTGGCGGTGACCAGCAGCCTCAACATCAGCTTCCTGCGCAAGCCCCAGCCCACCGGCGTCGAGGCCGAGGCCACCTTCCTCAAGCTGGGGCGCAAGCTGGCCGTCGTCGAGGTGCGCATGCGGTCCGAGGGCAGCGCGGACCTCGTGGCCCAGGCGGTCGTCACCTACGCCATCCCGTCGGCGCGGGTGACTGGCTGACCTACGAGGCGAGGGCCTCGGGGTGCAGCGCGGCCACCATCCGGGCCAGGCCGTCGTGCCAGTCGACGGTGGTCGGTCCGGTCAACTCGAACCGCGCGTGTTGTCGGTCGTGACGCCGCCGATGGTCGATTCGGTCTCGACCAGGACGGGCTCACGGCCGACCAGTCGGCCGAGCTCGATCACCCAGTCCTCCAGCGCGACCTGCTGGTCGCCGCCCCAGTTGACGATCGTGGCCGGCACCGCGGCGGCGTCGAGCATCGCCGGGAGCTCGGCGATGAGGTCGTCCTCGTGGATCGGGTTGAAGAGGTTGGGTCGATCGGGGTGCACCTGGATCGGCGCGCCGGCCAGCATGCACTCGAGGTGGAACGCGGGCCAGCCGCCGTTGTCGCCGTACGGCACGTTGAGGCGGGCGATCGTGGTGGGGAGACCGAGCTGGCGGGCTTCGGTGCGCACGACGGCCTCGGCCGAGATCTTGGCGATCGAGTAGGTCGGCATCATGACGCGGTGGTTGTCGCCGAGCGGATCGCCCTCGGTCACCTGGTGGGCGCCGGCGGGCTCGTAGACGGCGGTCGACGAGCAGTGCAGGAAGGCGGTGGCCGTGCGGCAGTGCGCCATCAGGAGCCCGGCCGCCTCGGCGTTGCCGCGCAGGTCGACGTCCCACCGGTTCGACTTCACCACGGCCAGGTTGAGCACGTAGTCGACGTCGTCGGGCACATCGTCGAGCCCATCGCGGGCCAGGTCGACCGGGATGCACGTCGACGCCGATCGACTCGAGACCGCGGCGGATGTCGGGGTCGCCGAAGCGGGCCACGCCGATCACCTGGTTGCGCGGGGCGAGGGCCCGGACGAGGGGCAGGGCCACCTGCCCGGCCGGTCCCGTGACCAGGATGCGCTTCCCGTGCAGCTCGGTCATGGGGGGTTCTCCTCGGTGTGCGGCGGGCCGGCCAGGATGAGAACGTGTTCTCATTCCGTGCGAAGGGTACGGGAGCCGGGGCTCCGGCTGCTAGCCTGACGGCGTACGACTGATCGTCACCTGCGCGCAGAGGCATGCGTGGGCCCTCTCCGAGTGGCCGGTGCCGGCGCCCGATCAGCCCCCTGGCCTGCGGCCCCGCCTCGTCCGCTGCCCCCCCCACCCGGGCGATCGCGCCCGGCCGCACCAGGAGTTCCCCTTGACCACCACCTTCGCCGACCTCGGCGTGCCCGCGCCCATGTGCCGGGTCCTCGCCGATCACGGCATCGCCGAGCCCTTCCCCATCCAGTCCGCCACCCTGCCCGATGCACTCGCGGGCCGCGACCTCTGCGGCCGCGCCCCCACGGGTTCGGGCAAGACCATCGCCTTCGGCATCCCGCTGATCGCCCACGTGAAGCCGGCCGAGCCCCGCCGCCCGCGCGGCCTCGTGCTCGTGCCCACCCGTGAGCTGGCCGCCCAGGTCCGCGAAGAGCTCGTCATGCTGGCGGGTCCGAGGGGCGCCCGCGTCGAGGCGTTCTACGGCGGCAACGGCTTCGATCGCCAGCTCAAGGCGCTCCGGCGCGGCGTCGACATCGCCGTGGCGTGCCCCGGTCGCCTCGCCGATCTCATCGGTCGCGGTGACATCCGCCTCGACTCCGTCGAGGTCGTCGTGATCGACGAGGCCGACCGCATGGCCGACATGGGCTTCCTGCCCGAGGTCAAGCGCCTGCTCGACCAGGTGCCGAGCGATCGCCAGACGCTGCTGTTCTCCGCCACCCTCGACGGCGCGGTCGACGAGCTCATCCGTCGATACCAGCATGATCCGGCCCGCCATCGAGCTCGCCGCCGATCCGCGCGACGGCGCCCGGTCGAGCACCTCTTCTGGCAGGTGCTCGCGCGACCAGCGCATCGCGCTCTGCGCCAAGGTCGTATCGCTCGATCGGCCCGACCATCGTCTTCTGCCGCACCAAGCGGGGCGCCGACCGGGTGGCCCGCCAGCTCGAGGCGGCCGGCGTGCGCGCCGCGGCCATCCACGGCGACCGGTCGCAGGGCCAGCGCGAACGTGCGCTCGCCTCGTTCCAGCGTCGGACAGGTCGAGGCGCTCGTGGCCACCGACGTGGCCGCCCGCGGCATCCACGTCGACGACGTCGCCGGTGTCGTCCACCTCGATCCGCCGGCCGACGAGAAGGACTACATCCACCGCTCCGGCCGCACCGGCCGGGCCGGGGGCCAGGGCGTCGTCATCTCGTTCGTCGCTCCCGAGCAGCGTCGCGACGTGGCCAAGATGCAGCGGACCCTGGGCCTGGCCACCGGGCTGACCAGCCCCGATGCCACCGGCCTGCCCCAGATCGACCGGCCCGCCCCGCGGCCGCGGCCCCGCCCGCGCCCCGAGACCTCCGCTCCTGCGGCGAGGCGCTCCCCGCGGCCCTCGGGCGGCCCCGCCCGCTCGCGCCCGCCGGCGGCCGGCAGCCGTCGCGCCAAGCCGGCCTCGGCCGGCGGGGCATCCTCGACCCGCTCGGGCCCGTCCCGCTCGGGTCCGTCGCTCGCTCGGGTCCGTCGACTCGTTCGGGTCCGTCGACCCGCTCGGGCCCGTCTCGCTCGGGTCCGTCGACTCGTTCGGGGCGTCCCGCCAAGGGCTCGTCCGCCGACAATCGCAAGGCTCGTCGTGCCCACCTCCAGCCCGGCGCAGGCGGCGCCCAGGCCGGCACCGGCGGCACGCGCTCCGCACCCGCGGTGGGCGCAAGCGCTCGGCCTCCGGCGTGGACAAGGGTCGGCGGCGGCAGCCGTCCGGTTCGCGGCCGCGCTGATCAACGCGCGTGCACGTCGCTGCGCCCGACGCGTGCCGTAGAGTTCGGACGATGGCAAGCGGCTCGAAGAAGGCCAACCGGAACAAGAAGCGGGCACGCAAGCCGCACACGCACCTGCCCAAGGTCGGCACGCCCGCCGACAACGCCTACGTCCTCGAGCACAGTCGCGACGACTGGTCGACTTCGGCCTCATGCCCCGCAAGCGCGGCGCCCTCAACGGCGTGCTCGTCGTCGGCATCCTGCTGCTGCTCGGGCCTGGCCCTGCTCGGCCTTCCTCTTCCTGACCAGCGCGTAGCGCCGCGCTCAGAGCGTGGTCGAGATGCCGCCGTCGACCGGGATCACTGCGCCGGTGACATAGGCCCCGGCTCGGCTCGACAGGAAGATGGCGGTGCCCGCCATGTCCTCGGGCTCGCCGATGCGGCGCATCGGGTTGGTGGCGACGATGCCCTCGCCGAAGGCCTCGAGCGTGGCCGCCATCATCTTGCTCTCGAACGGGCCCGGCGCGATGGCGTTGACCGTGATGCGCTCTCGGGCCAGGCGCTTGGCCATCACCCGGGTCAGGTGGTGCACGGCGGCCTTGCTGGTCGAGTACGAGTAGGTCTCGAGGTCGGGCGCGTGCAGCCCGTCGATGGAGCCGATGTTGATGACGCGGGCGGGATCGCCCGGGGCGGCGGCGGCGGCGAGGGTCGGAACCAGGTCGCGGGTCAGGTGGAACACCCCCTTGAGGTTGAGGTCGAGCACGCGGTCCCAGGCCGAGTCGGGGAACTCGGCCAGCGGAGCACCCCAGGTGGCGCCGGCGTTGTTGACCAGGATGTGCAGGTGAGGCTCGCGCTCGGCGATCTCGCCGGCCAGGCGCGCGCACTCGTCGTGCTGGCTCAGATCGGCGGCGATCGGGATGCACGTGCCCACCTCGGACAGCTCGGCCGCGACCTCGTCGCACACGTCGGCCTTGCGCGACGAGATGTAGACGCTGGGCGCCGGCCTCGACGAATCCCCGGGCGATCATCAGCCCGATGCCCGCGGCTGCCGCCGGTGACCAGCGCGGTCTTGCCCTCGATGGAGAACAGATCGTTCATGGCTCCCTTTGCCCCCGTGGGCCTCTGACGCCCGTGTCAGCTTCTCTCGGCAGAACGCTAGCGTCGCGGGTACCCTTCTCGGCGGAGTAGAGGGCCGGGATCCTCGTGGGCGCGCCGCGCGTCGCGGGTGCTGGCGGGAAGGGCAGGCTCGGCGTTGCATGGCTGAAGAGCCGTTGGCACAGCACGACGTCCGGGGGCACGACGCCGAGTGAGGGTGCGCCGGCCGCGTTGCGGCAGCTCGAGACCCTCGCCGCGGTCTACGACGCCATGCCCGTGGGCATGGCGCTGTGGTCGGTCGACGGCGACCTGGTGCGGGCCAACCCCGTGTTCTGCGACCTCGTCGACACGTCGCTCGACGACCTTCGCGGCCGGCGCTTCGAGTCGTTCGTCGACCCGAGCGACGCGCGAACGGATCCGCGTCCAGCTGGCCGAGCTGCTCGACGGCACGCGCAACTACGTCGAGTGCGAGTTCGCGCTGCCGACGCCCCGACGGCGTCGATCACTGGGTGACCAACATGCTGACCGCGGTCTACGGATCGACGGGTCGGCCCGACTACCTGGTGTCCCAGATCTTCGACTTCTCGAACCCGCGCACCCGTCGAGGCCCGTGCGCACCGGTTGGTCAACGAGACGCCCGTCCTGCTGTGGCTCACCGACCGCAACGGGAGCCCGCGCATCGGCAACCGCACCAGCTTCGAGTTCGTCGGGCTCTCGCCCGAAGAGGACGATCTGCGCGCCGCGTTGGTCGAGCGCATGCATCCCGACGACCTGACCGAGCTGGCCGACCGGCATCCGGCTGACGATCGCCGACCACGAGCCGTTCGAGTTCACGGCGCGGGTCAGGCGGGCCGACGGCGAGTACCGGTGGCTGCACCACCGTGCGCTGCCGTTCTACGACGCGGAGGGCGACTTCGAGGGCTACGCCGGTGCCAGCCTCGACGTGACCGACGCCGAAGAGCTGCGTCGCGAGCTCGACGACGTGCGCGAGCTGTTCGCCACGGTGACCGAGGCCGGGCCGTTCGTGGTGCTGCGCACCGACGTCGAGGGCAAGATCGTCTACGCGCACGGCAGCTGGCCCGCGATCCTGGCCGACGTCGAGTTGGTCGGGCCGCAACTGGCGGACCTGCTGGCCGCCGAGCAGGTCGACGAGATCGTGACCAGAGGCCGAGCGTCGATCGGGACGCGTGAGCCCTACACGGTGCGCGTGCGGGGCGACCATCCCGACGCCGGCATCGAAGACCTGCTCGCACGCGGGCAACGGCGAGGTGTGGGGCGAGCTGCGGGTCGCCCCGGTGTTCACCGACGACGGCGAGCACGACGGGTTCGTGGCCACGCTGGCCGACGTGTCGGCCGAGGTCGCCGCCGGTCGCCGCGCCGACCTGCTGGCTCGTGTGCTCGACGCCGGCTCCGACTTCCTGATGGTGGCCGAGCGCAACGGCGCCATCTCCTATGTCAACGACGCCGCGCAGCAGACGCTCGGCGTCAAGGCCGAGTCGGCCGGCGAGTCGCCGAGCTTCCTGATGGACGTGCTGCAGCCCGAGTCCTACGAGATCTTCCGCGAGGTCGTCGAGCCCACGCTGGCCCGCGAGCAGATCTGGCGGGGCGAGCTCAACTTCCACAGCTGGTCGGGCGTCGGTCATCCCCGTGTCGGCGCTGTTCCTGGCCCACGAGACCCAGCTGGGCGAGATCGAGTCGATCTCCGCGGTGGCCCGCGACATCACCGACCTGAAGGACGCCGAGCGCCGCCTGCGCGAGCTGGCCACCCACGACTACCTGACGGGGCTGCCCAACCGGGTGCTGCTCTACGACCGGCTCGAGCAGGCGCTGGCCCGCTTCCAGCGCCACGGCCAGGCGGTCGCCCTGCTGTACCTCGACCTCGACCGCTTCAAGCCGGTCAACGACGAGTTCGGCCACCAGGTCGGCGACGCGGTGCTCATCGAGATCGCCGACCGCATCCACACCGTCATCCGCGACACCGACACCGCGGCGCGCATCGGCGGCGACGAGTTCGCGGTGCTGATCGAGGGCGTCGAGAACCCGGGCCTGCTGCGGCTGGTCGCCGACCGGCTCATCGACGTCATGAGCCGGCCGGTCACGGTGGCGGACTGCACCGCGCAGGTCGGCGTGTCGATCGGGCTGGTGCTGGCCGGGGGAGAGCTCGACGCCAGCGACGCGTTGATGGCAGCCGCCGACGCGGCGATGTACCGGGCCAAGGCGGCCGGTCGAGGTCGCTACGAGTTCGTCGGCCCCGACGGCCTCGCCCACGCCTGATCGTCTGAGCCCTGAGCGCTGGTTCAGGCGCCGCAGAGGGTGAGCGCGTCGCGCGTACAGGAGGCGCTTGTGGGCGGCGATGACCTCACGGTTCTTGTCGGCCAGGGCGGCGGCGATGGACACGGCCCGGTCGACCACCTCGCTCTCGGCCGCGACCTCCGTCGGCGATTCCGGCCTCGACCGCCTCGGGTCCGGAGTAGCGGCGGCCGGTGAGCGCCGCGTCGTGCAGCGTCGGGCGCGGGCAGGTGGGCCGCCACGACCGCGTACATGGCGGCGGTGAGCGGCAGGCCGAGGTCGACCTCGGGCAGGCACCAGTAGCCCCGGTCCTCGCGCATGACCACGTGGTCGTGGGCGGTGGCCAGCATGGCGCCGGCGGCGAACGCGTGGCCGTTGACCGCCGCCACGGTGATGGCGCGGGAAGCCCGAGCACGCGCCCGAGCAGACGGTGCACGTCGTCGATGAAGCCGGCGGCGTCGTCGCCGGCGCCCATGAGCCAGTCGAGGTCGAGCCCGTTCGAATAGAACTTGCCCGCGCCCGTGGTGACCAGCGCCACCGGACCGTCGACCGCCTCGACCTCGTCGAGGGCCGCATGCAGGGCGTCGACCGACTGGCGGTTGAACCGGTTCTCGCCGTCGTCCATGTGCAGGATCCGCACGGCTCCCCGCACCTCGAGCTCGATCATGGTCGCACCCTCTCACACCCGAGCCGCTCGACGGCGGGCCGGCGGTGCCCCGGATCCGACCGTGCCGGTCTAGCGTCTGGGGGTGGCCGACTACCGTCCCCCGCTGCGTGACGTCGCCTTCGTGCTCGACCACCTGGTCGACCTCGAGCGGCTGTGCCGGCTCGAGCCCTTCGCCCACATCGACGCCGCGACCATCAGCGGCGTCCTCGAGGAGAACGCCCGCTTCGTGGGCGAGGTCATCGCCCCGCTGAACCGGGTCGGCGACCCGCAGGGGAGCCAGCACCAGAGCCGACAACACGGTCACGACCCCCGACGGGTTCAACGAGGCGTACCACGCCTACGTCGAGGCCGGCTGGGGATCGGTGCCCTTCGAGACCGGCTACGGCGGCGGCGGGTTCCCGTGGGTGGTCGGCATCGTGATGCAGGAGTTCATCTCGAGCGCCAACATGGCCTTCTCGATGTGCCCGCTGCTCACCCAGGGCGCCATCGACATGCTGCGCCACCACGGCGACGAGATCCAGCAGCAGACCTACCTGCCGCGGATGGTCTCGGGCGAGTGGACCGGCACCATGAACCTGACCGAGCCCGAGGCCGGGCTCGGACGTCGGTGCCGCTGCGCACGCGGGCGGTGCCCGCCGACGACGGCACCTGGCGCATCACCGGCACCAAGATCTTCATCTCGTTCGGCGAGCACGACATGGCCGACAACATCGATCCACCTCGTGCTGGCCCGGACCCCCGATGCGCCGCCGGGCACCAAGGGCATCTCGCTGCTTCATCGTGCCCAAGTTCCTGGTCGAGCCGCGACGGCTCGCTCGGCGAGCGCAACGACGTCACCTGCGTGTCGATCGAGCACAAGATGGGCATCAAGGCCAGCCCGACGTGCGTCATGAGCTACGGCGAGGCCGGCGGCGCGGTCGGCTACCTGATCGGCGAGGAGAACCAGGGCATGCGCTACATGTTCACGATGATGAACAACGCCCGCCTGTCGGTCGGGCTCGAGGGTCTGGCCCTGGCCGAGCGCGCCTACCAGGACGCGCTGGCCTACGCCCAGGAGCGCCGCCAGGGCCGAGCCCCGGGCGCGCCGGCCGGCGAGAGCTCGCTGATCATCGAGCACCCCGACGTGCGCCGCATGCTGCTGACCATGCGGTCCTACATCGAGGCGATGCGCTCGTTGATCTACGTGACCGCCGAGGGCCTCGACCTGGCGCTGGCCGAGCCCGATGCCGGCGAACGCGCAGGCCGACCAGGAGCGCGTCGACCTGCTGATCCCGCTGTGCAAGGCGTGGTCGACCGACCTGGGCGTCGAGATCACCTCCCTGGCCATCCAGATCTACGGCGGCATGGGCTACATCGAGGAGTCGGGCGTGGCCCAGCACTTCCGCGACGCCCGCATCACCCCGATCTACGAGGGCACCAACGGCATCCAGGCCATGGACCTCGTCGGCCGCAAGCTCCCGATGCGCGGCGGCGGGGTGGTGGACGACTTCCTGGCCGACGATGCGCGCGCTCGACGCCGACCTGGCGGCGGCCGGCGACGAGCTCGCCTCGATCCGCTCGAACCTGGCCGAGGCCGTCGACGTCCTGTCCGACACGACGGCCTGGATGATGAAGCACGGGCTCGACGACGTCCGCCACGCCCTGGCCGGCGCCACGCCCTACCTGCGCATGTTCGCCCTGGTGGCCGGCGGCTGGCTGATGGCCCGCCAGGCCCTCGCCGCCAGCGCCGCGCTCGACGCCACGCCGGCCGAGCGCGACGCCGCCCACCTGGCCGCCAAGGTCACGACGGCCCGCTTCTACGCCGAGCAGCTCCTGCCGGCCGTCAAAGGGCTGGCCGGCCCCGTCACCGCCGGGTTCGAGGACCTGTTCGCGGTCGACCCCGCCCAGCTGGCGGGCTGACGCCGGTGCTCGCGTTCCTGCCCAGCCCGAGCTCGAACCACTGGGGACCGTTCCACTTCTACGGCCTGTGCATCGCGCTCGGCGTGTTCGCGGCCGTCGAGATCGCCACCCGACGGTGGCGGGCCCGGGGCGGCGACCCCGACGACATCTGGGCCATCGCCATCTGGGCCGTGCCGGCCGGGCTGATCGGGGCCCGGATCTACCACCTCATCACCGACTGGAAGACCTACATCCCGAACAACGTGTCGGGGATGGTCAAGATCTGGGACGGCGGGCTCGGCATCCCCGGCGGGATCATCGCCGGTGTCGGGGTGGGCGTATGGGTCGCGCACCGCCGCGGGATGCGCCTGCCCCCGGCGCTCGACGTGGTGGCGCCGGCCATGCTCGTGGCCCAGGCCATCGGCCGATGGGGCAACTGGTTCAACCAGGAGCTCTTCGGGCGGCCGACCAGCCTGCCGTGGGGGCTGCAGATCGATCTCGCGCATCGCCCGGCGGGCTACCTGCAGTACGCCACCTTCCACCCGACCTTCCTCTACGAGAGCCTGTGGAACCTGGCCTTGGCCGGCGCGCTTGTCCTGCTCGACCGGCGGCGGGTCGTGCGGCCCGGTCGCATCTTCGCCCTCTACATCGGCGGGTACGCCTTCGGTCGGTTCTTCGTCGAGGCGCTGCGCGTCGACCACGCCAGCCTGATCCTCGGGATCCGGGTCAACATCTGGGTGGCCGGGCTCACCATGATCGGTGTCGTCATCTTCCTGTTGCTGCGCGGGCTGCGGCGCCGGCCCGGCGACTCGGACGCCCCGTACGTCGACGGGCACGCCTTCACCGAAGCCGATGGATCCGACGACACCGACGAGGTCGAGGCGTCCGAGGGACCAGACGACGCCGACGAGGCCGAGGCGTCTGCGGGATCGGACGAGAGCGACGAGGCCGGCGCGTCAGCGGGCGAGCAGGGGAGCTGACGGCACGGGCGTGTCGAACCCGGCGATGATCGTGCCGGCCGGGTCGAGCGCCATGGTGTCGGCCTCGACGCTGCCCGCCAGCCGGTCGAGGTGGCCGAGGCCCCGCACGGTGCGCTCGAGGCGCCGGTAGGGGTGGTGCGGCGAGAGCTCGCGGACCGGTCGCGTTGGTGGCATGGCGACCAGCTCGCGCACGTCGTAGGCGATCGAGTAGAGGCGGAGCCGGGCGAACTCGTGGGGGAAGCCGAACAGCTCGGGGTAGTCCTCGGCCATCCAGAACGGGATCTCGGCGTAGTCGATGGCGCGGGTCTCGGACTCGTAGTCCTCGGCGACGTGCAGGTACGGGAAGCAGGCGAAGCGCAGGAAGACGTCGAGCTCGATGTCAGCCGGGGCCGGACGCGACCACTCGAGGTCGAGCAGCGCGGTCACCACATGGCCGTCCCAGAGCACGTTCTCGAAGGTCAGGTCGCCGTGCACGAAGCTGGTCTGGTCGAACGGCTCGATCACCGAGCACGTGCCGAGCACCAGTTCGCGCACATCGGCGATGAAGGCGGGATCGACGTGCGCGAGCCCGCTCGCCTGATCGAGCGCGCCGAGCAGCGGGTCGACGGCGCGGAAGGTGTGGGCCCGCAGCAGTTGGGGCGAGTCGATGTCGGGGACGTCGGTGGGGCAGTCGAACGCGTGCAGGGCGCGCAGCTTGTCGGCGATCTGGCTGATGGCGCGGCGCCGCTCGTCGCGGGTCATGCCGGGCCAGCAGCGGCTGAGGGGCCGACCCGGCACCCGGTGCACGATCAGCCAGTCGGCGCCGAGCTGCCCGCCATAGGCCTCGATCGCCGGGTACCCGACCTCGGCCGGCAGGAGCGGGCCGAGCGCGGCCTCGCGGCGGAGTCGCTGGTTGGGTTGGCGGTTGACCCGCACCACGTAGCGGTCCGAGAGCCACACCTCGTTGGTGACGCTGGACGCGCGCTCGAGCGGGAGGTCGACCGGGAGGCCGGCCTCCTCGAGTGCCCGTCGGGCGCGGGCGAGCGCGAAGGAGCCGCTCATGCGGCTGCCTGTCTCAGCTTCATGGCGCCCTCATCAACGACCCGGGTCATGGGTACCTTGACCCAGACGGGTCGAACGGCCCATGCCCTCCGAGCCGGTGCCTGGCTCCGTGAGTCAGATCGCATCCCACACCATGGCGCTCGGGGACGCGTGGCCGAGCAGCTCGGACGGGAGCCGCTTGTCGATGTGGCCGATCAGGCCGTTGTACATGCCGTAGCCGACCAGCTCGAGCAGCCGGGGCTCGAAGGTGGCCACGATGTCGGCGGGGATGCCGAGCTGCTGGTTCTCCTGCTGGCGGATGAAGCCGGCGCAGTAGTTCATGGCCAGGCCGATGCGCCGCTCGCCGGTCGCGTTGGCGCCGCCGCCGTGCCACAGGCTGCCGTGCCACACCAGGACGCTGCCCGCGGGCCATCTCGGCCGGCACCGATTCGTAGGGGTGGCCGTAGTCGGGCGAGGCGTCGGCCAGGTGGGTCCCGGGCACGACGCGGGTGGCACCGTTGGCCTCGGTGAAGTCGGTCAGGGCCCACATCGAGTTGCAGACGAGCGGCGGGTGGGGCTTGGGCAGCGGGATCAGCTGATCGTCGGCGTGGATCGGCTGCGCCGTCTCGCCCGGGTCGATGGCGATCGACGACAGCGACGACACCAGGCAGCCGGGGTCGAGCACCCCCTCGACGATCGGCAGCACCGACGGGTGCACCGGGACCGATCGGTACAGCGGGCCGCGGGCGAGCAGGTTGTAGATCCGCACGGTGTGGTCGCCCTCGAAGCTGTTGGCGGCCGGCCGCGCCCCGAGCTCGTGCTCGAGACGGTCGAGGTCGTCGATCAGGGCCTCGACCAGGTCGGGCTCGATGGCATCGGGCACGATGGTGTAGCCGTGCTCGGCGATGGCCTCGATGTGATCGGATGCCTGCACGGATCAGATGGTACGAGGTCGGACCTCTGCCAGGCCCGTTTAGACTCCAATCCGAGCAGGGCCGTCCACACCAGGACCGCCCGAGAAAGAGGGGGAGCGGTGACGCTCTACGAGATCCCGGTCAATCGCCTCGACGGCACGCCGTCGTCACTGGGCGACTTCGAGGGGAAGACCACGCTGGTGGTCAACGTCGCCTCGAAGTGCGGGCTGACGCCGCAGTACGAGCAGCTCGAGAAGATCCACGAGGAGTACGCCGAGCGCGGCTTCGCCGTCGTCGGCTTCCCCTGCAACCAGTTCGGCGAGCAGGAGCCCGGCACCCCGGACGAGATCGCCACGTTCTGCTCGACCACCTATGGCGTCACCTTCCCGATGTTCGAGAAGATCGACGTCAACGGCGATGGCCGTCACGCCATCTACGACGAGCTCACCGCCCAGGCCGACAGCGAGGGCCAGGCCGGCGACATCCAGTGGAACTTCGAGAAGTTCCTCGTCTCGCCCTCGGGCGACGTCGTGGCCCGCTTCCGCCCGCTGGTGCTGCCCGACGCCCCCGAGGTGATCGAGGCCATCGAGGCCAACCTCCCCGGCTGATCCAGCCACGCACGGCGTCTCCGACATCTCGGCCGGCTGGATCGTGCAGGCACCCACCTCCCGGGTGAGCTGCTGCACGATCTGGTCATGCCGCCGCGCGTCGGCCGATGTCGAGCAACACCTCGAGCGCGTACCCGGGCGCGTCGACGAGCTGCCGGTAGGTGAAGCGGGTGACCTCGAACCCGTTGCGCTGGGCCAGGTGGTCGCGCCACCGGTCGCGCTCGAAGTCGGCCTCGCGGGTGTGCCAAAGGCGTCCATCGGCCTCGACGATTCGGCGCCAAGCCGGCAGGAAGGCGTCGACGCGATACGGCGCGTCGGGCCACCACGGGAAGGCGGCCTGATGACGCACACTCGGGAGACGAGGGTCGTCGAGCACGTGCTGCAGCGCTCGCTCGAGGGCGGTGGCCGGCGGCACCTCGCCGTCGACCCGTTGGTCGAGCAGCCGGCCGACGGCGCCGATGCCTCGACAACGCGTCGGCGCCAGCCGATCGTGCTCGCGTCGAAGCTCGTCGACGGAGAGCTGGCGGCGCACCACCAGGTCGTCGAACACCGCCCCGAGCGTCGACGGGGGAATGCGGCCGGCAAGGTCGGCAACCGTCCTCGCGAGTGTCGTGGTCGAGATGCCGTCGACGTCGGTGGCCGCGACGAGGGCTCGCCGGTGCACCACCGCGAACGGGCTACGTGCAGTGGCCGTGGGCGGTGCGGTGAGCTCGATCGCGCCCGGGCGGAAGCCCGGGATGCCGTGGAGGACCGCGGCGCCCCGGTGGGACACCACGGATCCGGCCACGCTCAGCTCGGCGGCTTTCGCCTGGCGCCGCCAGGTGGCCGGAGCCGCCGATGAGGCATAGAGCCCCGGTGCCAGCCGGATCCAGTCGCCCGCTCTGAGCCGCTGTTCGACCATGCGCTCGGTGAACCCCAGCGCCAAGGCTTGCTGGCGCCGGAACACGCCGTGCTGACGACGGCACACCGCTTCGAGCGCGCGTTGGAGATCTCGTGTCCGCATGGCTGGCCATGCTGGCCATGGGGTGTGACATCGCGGCCGTGCGGCTGGATCGTGCAGGCACCCACCTCCCGGGTGAGCTGCTGCACGATCTCACCGCGATGCGCTGACCGCGGGTTGTTGATCCCGCCCCGGTCCGACCGACCCAGGGAGTACGAGGTCGACCGGGCCGGGGCGGTGATCGATCAGCCGCCGGGCGTCAGGGTGCCCAGCAGCCCGTGGGACTCGTCGCCGATCCCCGCAGAGAAGAAGAGCGTGTTCGGCGTGCCGGCTGAGGCGTCGCCGTAGATGAGGCCCCACAGCCCGTTGATCTGCACGGCGTTGCCGTCGGGGTTGGTGAGGGTCCCGACCATTGCACCCGTGGTCGGGTCGTAGGCGTGGATGAAGCCGTCCCCGAAGTTGCCCACGAGCAGGTCGTTGCTGAAGGCCCCGAAATGACGGGTGGCCAGGACCATGCCCCACGGGGAGTTCAGGTCGCCGCCCTGCACCAACCGCTGCAGCAGCTCACCGTCCAGCGAGTACACGTCGATGTAGCCGTTGCCCAGACCCTTCACGTCGTCGTGGCGGGCCTTGTCCTGCAACGCGTAGCTCACGTACAGCTTGTTGCCGATGTTGGCGATCCCGAACGGCGCGAAGTGGGCCGGCAGCGCCGGATCCACGAAGCGGCCGGGGTGGGCCACCGGGGCGAACGAGCCGTCGAACATGTCGATGGCTCCGGAATGGAAGTTGGTGGCGTACAGGAACGGTGACGAGCCGATCATCGCCATGGCCAGCCCCTTGTAGACCGCGTTCGGGGTGTGGACCACCGGGGTGGTGGGCAGCACCGTCGGCGACCAGGCGGTGATGTCGCCGCTCTCCGAGTCGAAGATGAACAGCGCCGAGGCGCTGTCGGCGCCCTCGTGGACGACGAACTGGGTGGTGGGGTTGAACACCTGCCCGGTCGGACCTTCACCCGGCAGCGGGACCACCAGCGGCACCGGCGTCAACGGTGACCCGTGCTGGTCTCCCGTGTACAGGGTGGAGACGTTCGTGCCGTTGTCGGACACCCACAGCGGGCCCCCGGGGAACTCGGACATCCCCCATGCGTTCACGAGGTTCGGGTCGGTGGTGCGGGCCACGCCCGCGATGTCGGACACCAGGTTCGTCTGGCGGTAGGTGGGGCTCACCGTGGCATCGACGGGTCCGCTGACGACGAGCGTGGCCACCAGCAGCGTGGCCGCGCCGAGCGCCATCGACCAGGTGCCGAGACGCGCGCGTCCTGCTCTTGTGCGTACATGCATTTCGTTGTCCTCCTCGCCTGGGCGGCCTCCGCGCCGCCATGGCGTTGGTACGGACGTCGCGCTCGAACGGTTCGGCCTGGCGCCGACGGCGGCGCAGATCAGGCCGTGGCGCCGACGGCGGCGCAGATCAGGCCCTAGCGCCGACCGCCGCTGTGATCAGGCCGAGCCCGCCAAGGCGTCGTCGACGGCGGCCAGATCGTCGGCGTCGAGCGTCCACTCGAGACCGGCCACGTTGGCCTTGACCTGCTCGGGACTCGTCGCACCGGCGATGACCGAGCAGACCACCGGCTGCGCCGCCAGCCACGCCAGGGCGAGCTCGCCCACCGTGTGGTCACGCGCCGACGCCACGGCCTCGAGCGCCTCGACGCGGTCGAAGTTCTTGTCCGTGGTCCAGCCGCCTCCGCCTCCCCAGGCGGCCAGGCGGGTGCCCTCGGCCGGCTGCTCGCCCCGGCGGTACTTGCCGGTGAGCAGCCCGCTGGCCAACGGGAAGTAGGGCAGCACGCTGACGCCGAACCGCCGGCAGGCGGGCACGACCTCGCGCTCGACGCCCCGCCGCAGCAGGCTCCACTCGTTCTGCGCGGTCACGAAGCGCGCCGCGCCAGGGGACCGGCCGACCGCGTCGGCCTCGGCGACCTGCCAACCGGCGAAGTTGGACGAGCCGACGTAGCGCACCTTGCCGGACCGGACGAGGTCGCCGAGCGCCTCGAGCGTCTCGTCGATCGGGGTGGTCGGGTCGGGCACGTGCAACTGGTAGAGATCGATGTAGTCGGTGTCCAGGCGGCGCAGGCTGTGCTCGACGGCCGTCATGATGTAGCGACGCGACGCCCCCTTCCGGTACGGACCGTCGCCCATGGGGTTGCCGAACTTGGTGGCCAGGACGACCTCGTCGCGCCGGTGACCCGAGCGCCCGCCCGAGCAGCTCCTCGGATTGACCGCGTTTGCCGTAGATGTCGGCGGTGTCGAACAGGGTGATGCCGAGGTCGAGCGCCGTGTGCACCACGGCATCGGTCCCCTCGGCGTCGACGCGCATGCCGAAGTTGTTGCAGCCCAGTCCGGCCACCGACACCTCGAGCCCCGAACCGCCCACGCCCCGAAATTCCATCTCGATGCCCCCTCCGAGCCCGGCTTCGGTCGCCGATGTGGGGCTCAAGCTACCGGGTGACCCCCGGATTGGCCCGCTCACCAGCTAAGATGGATGCCGTCAGGAGTGGTCGAGTTCAGATCCTCGGATCCTCAGATCATCCGCACCCGGCCTCCTGCGGGTCCACCTCACTGTTCGTCGCTCGGAGCGGGGCGCGGTCGCCGAGGCCGACCCACCCCGTGAACCAAACGACGAAAGCAGACCCCCCGACAATGACCACCACCTTCGACGCGCTCGGCGTGTCGGGCGACCTCGTGGCCGCCCTGGCCGAGCGCGGCATCACCGAGCCGTTCCCCATCCAGGCCCTCACCGTGCCCGACGCCCTCGACGGCCACGACGTCTGCGGCAAGGCCAAGACCGGCTCGGGCAAGACCCTCGCCTTCGGCCTGCCCATCATCGAGCGGGTCAAGGCCGGCCGAGTCGCCGCCGCCCGACCGCACTCGTGCTCGTGCCGACCCGGGAGCTGGCGCTGCAGGTCCACGACGAGCTGAGCCCGCTCGGCCAGGTGCGGGGCGTCCGGTTCGTCGCCGTGTACGGCGGCGCCAACATGGAGCGCCAGATCAAGGCGTTCGTCAAGGGCGTCGAGGTCGTCGTGGCCACCCCCGGCCGGATGATCGACCTCATCGAGCGCAAAGAGGTCTCGGTCGCCGACCTGCAGATCGTGGTGGTCGACGAGGCCGACCGCATGGCCGACATGGGGTTCCTGCCTCAGGTCGAGTGGATCCTGCGCCAGGCCAAGGACGTCCAACAGACGCTGCTGTTCTCGGCCACCCTCGACGGCGTGGTCGACACGCTGATCAAGCGCTACCAGCACGATCCGGTGATGCACGAGATCGAGTCCAGCTCGGTGACCGTCGAGGAGATGGAGCACCGCTTCCTGCACGTGCACCAGATGGACAAGGTCAAGGTCACCGCCGCCATCGCCCGCGGCGTCAGTCGCACCATGGTCTTCGTGCGCACCAAGCGCGGCGCCGACCGCCTGGCCGAGCAGCTCGAGCGCGAAGGCGTCCGGGCCCTCGCCATCCACGGCGACCTGCGCCAGACCGCGCGCGAGAAGGCGCTGTCCGACTTCTCGGCCGGAAAGCTGCCCGTGCTGGTCGCCACCGACGTGGCCGCCCGCGGCATCCACGTCGACGACGTCGACATCGTCGTGCACTACGACCCGCCCGAAGACCACAAGGCCTACCTGCACCGCTCGGGCCGCACCGCCCGGGCCGGCGAGTCCGGCGTCGTCGTCACGCTCGTGCTGTGGGACCAGGAGCTCGAGGTCAAGCGCGCTGATGAAGCGCATCGGCGTCGAGCAGCCGATCGTCGAGGTCTTCTCGAACGACACGCGCCTGGCCGACCTGGCGGCCTGGGATCCCTCCGACGAGGGCGCCCTCGCCTGACCCCGCACACCTGACGCCTGACGGTTCGTGCCGGCCGGGTGGCGGGTGCGAGGTGACGGGGCGGCGCGTAGAGTTCGCCCCATGGCCGTCACGCTGGGATGCGAGGCCCCGGACGCGACGAGCCGTGTCGCGGCCCCAGCCCCGGTGGATCCACCGCGCCTCGGTCGACCTGGCCTGGTCGCCGGCTGCTGGATCCCCTTCGCCCTCGCCGCGCACGCCTTCGAGGCCTCGCCGGCCGTGCTGGCCACGTTCGTGTCCGGCGTGTTCCTGCTGTCGTTCTCCCATCAGCCGCTGACCCTCGCACTGGTCTACGGCGACGGCCAGCAGTTCGCCCTGCGGCGGGCTGTCTTCATCTTGAGCCCGATCGTGTTCGCCGTCGCCATCGTGGTGGCGTTGCACGTGAGCGTGCTGGCCCTGGCCATCCTGGCCGGCCTGTGGAACGCCGAGCACACGCTCATGCAGCGCTACGGCATCACGCGCATCTACGGACGCAAGGGCGGTCAGCAGAAGGGCGGGCTCGAGCGGGCCGTGCTCGTGTCCTGGCTCGTGCTGGCGGTGGTGTGGGTGGCCGCCGACCGGGCCACGCCGAGCCGGTTGCACGAGCTCGGCGCTCGGCGGCACCAACGAGATGGCGGTGCGGACGCTCACCCAGTTCCGCTCGGTGGCCGGCACGGTCGTCGTCCCGATCGCCCTCGTGGTCGCCGGACTTATGGTGGCGTGGGTGGCGGTCGAGCGCGCACGCGGCGATCGGGCCAACCCGGCCAAGTGGGTCTACCTGGCCTCGACCGCGGCGCTGTTCGCCGTCATCCTGATCGATCCGATCGCCGGACTCATGGGCTTCGTCGGGGCGCACGCCATCGAGTACTTCGTGATCGTGCACCAGAGCCTCGGGCTCCGGTACGGAACCGCGTCGGGCCGCTCGGGCCCCGTGCCGCCGCTGGCCCGGGCCGTGCAGGCCCGCACCGGGCGGGTGGGGTTCCTGGCGGCGTACCTGGCCGTGATCGTGGGCATCGTGTCGTTGCTGGCCTGGCGGGGATCTCGCGACGCCTACCTGGTGGTGTTCTTCACCCTCGGTGGGCTCCACGTGTTCTACGACGGGTTCATCTGGAAGCTCCGGCGCCCGTCGGTGGCCCAGAGCCTCGCGATCCCGCCCCCATGAGCCTCTGACCAGGACCGTTGCCGATCTCGGGCCGCGGAGTCACCTCCATGAAATTTGCGTCATAGTCCTCTAGACCCACGGGTCACCTGCCGACAGGTCACCCGAACGGGTCGCCCCGCGACCAGACCGCCCGGGATCGGACAGGAGCCATGGCAGACACCGCGAACGGCAAGGGGGGCAAGGCGCCCCGCACCCTCTTCTCGCTCGGGCGATCCAAGCGAGGCAAGGACCGCGAGCCGGTGGCCTCGCCGCTCGAGAGCTATCCACCGGTCGATCCCGACACGGTGACCGCCGTCGCGGTCGACGACGCGGCGGGCCCCGACCTCTGCGAGTCGTGCGCGTTGCCGTTGGTGGCAGGGGCGATGTTCTGCGGCGAGTGCGGCACCCGCGTCGAGGCCGGCGCGGCCGCCGACGCGTCCGACGAGAGCGAACCGGCCGAGATGGCCGCCGGCTATGTCCCCGCCCACGCCGACGACCTCGTCGACGAGCCGGTCGTGGATGAGCCGGTCGAGGATGAGTCCGAGGTCGAGGCTGCGGCTGTGGCGGATGAGCCGGTGGAGGATGAGCCGGTCGAGGATGAGTCCGAGGTCGAGGCTGCGGCTGTGGCGGATGAGCCGGTGGAGGATGAGCCGGTCGAGGATGAGTCCGAGGTCGAGGCTGCGGCTGTGGCGGATGAGCCGGTGGAGGATGAGCCGGTCGAGGATGAGTCCGAGGTCGAGGCTGCGGCTGTGGCGGATGAGCCGGTGGAGGACGAGCCGGTCGAGGACGAGTCCGACGACCACGACGGGCTGGTGGCCGCCGGAGCCGCCGGTGCGGTCGCGCTCGGGGCCGACGACCTCGTCGACGCCGACGACTTCTCCGAGGAAGGCGCCGGGGCCGGCTCCGCCTACGCGGACGACGGCGACCACGAAGACAGCGTTCAGGACGACGACGATCACGACTCGAGCGGCATCGGGGCCTTCGCGGCCTTCGCCGGAGCGGGCGTGGCCGGAGCGGCCGTCGCCCATGGTGCGGACGCCTCCGAGGGGATCGACGGGTCCACCGACTCCGACGACACCGGAGCCGACGACGACAGCCACGACGTGGCCGCCTCCACCGACGACACCGTCGTGATGGCCGCGGTCGGCGCCGATGCCGTCGACACCGATGTCGATGGCGCGGGTGCCGACGACGCCGCCTCCTACGACGACGGCGAGGCCGTCGACGACCAGGACGATCACGACGGTCTGGCGGCGGCGGCGGCCGTCGGAGGCGGCATGGCCTACGGCGTGCAGGCCGGCTCGAGCGACGGGACGGGTTCGGGCGGCGGGGGCAAGCGCGCGGCGCTGATCCTGGTCGGCGCGGCGGCGGTGATCGTCGCGCTCATCGTCGGGGTCATCGCCCTGTCGGGCGGCAAGAGCAACAAGGTCAACACCGCCGCCTCCGAGTCGACCACCACGACCGAGGCGACCACCTCGTCCTCGGCCGACTCGTCGTCCACGACCGTTCGGTCCACCTCGACGACGGCCAAGGGCACGACCACCACGACGGTCAAGGGCACGACGACGACCACGGCCAAGGGCACGACCACCACCCAGGGCAACCCGCCGGGCACCCTGGTCAACGCCGCCCCGAGCTCGCACGCCACGACGACGACCCAGGGCCCGACCACGACGGTGGCTGCGCCGCCGGCCAACCTGTACCTCGTCTCGTGCAAGACCAACGGCCACGGCACGCACACCGGCACGATCAAGATCGCCAACTCGGGCGGCCAGCCCGGCAGCTACTTCGTGTCGGGCTACGGCCCGGTCAGCCCCAAGGTCACCTTCAACGGTGGCTCGTCGGCCAGCGGGTCGCTCGGGGCACACCAGACGATCACCATCACGGTGGCCGGCAACGGTTGGGACGGACCCCTGCGGATCAAGATCATCCTGGTCCCGACCAGCCCCCCGATCTGCTCGATGCCGATCTGATCCTCGGTTGCCGGACTGATCCCGCCTGATCGCCCGGCCGCGCCCCGTCGTCGGCCGCGATCGCCCCGGACCGCCCTGGCGTGCACGAGACTGGGCGCGCCATGACGACCGCATCCGCCGCCTCGGCCGCGCACGCCTACGAGCGCGGCCTCGACCGGGTGCAGCGCCACCGCGACGGCGTGTTCTACACGCCCGCCGCGGTGGCCGCGGGACTGGTGCGGGTGGCGGCGCGCGGCCTCGACCTCGGACCCGGTCGCCGACCCACGGTGTGGGATCCAGCGGTGGGCGGGGGCGTGTTCCTGCTGGCGGCCGCGGACCTGCTGGCCGACGCCGGACACGATCCCCGGACGATCGTCGAGGACCTGTTGTGGGGGAGCGACATCGACGCCGAGGCGGTCGCGGCGACTCGCAAGGCGTTGCGGACGTGGGCCACCGACCGCTGGCTCGAGCGCGGCTCGCTGGACGGTCCGGGTGCCGGGCCTGACGCCCGCCACGTGGTCGTGGCCGACAGCCTGACCACGGGCCGGACCGCGTGGTCCGATGCACCCCTCGACGGCTTCGATCTGGTGGTCGGCAACCCTCCGTTCCAGAGCCAGTTGGGTCGGCGCACAGCCCGTTCGCCCGCCCGCTTGACCGAGCTCCGCGATCGTCTGGGCGCGGTGGTGACCCCCTACGCCGACTCTGCCGCCCTGTTCCTGGTCGAGGCGTGCCGATCAGTGGCCCCCGGTGGTCGCGTCGCCCTGGTGGTCCCCGAGTCGGTGCTGGCCGCCCGCGACGCCGGCCTCGCCCGGTCCGCCGCCCTCGAACGCTGCGACGTCGCGGGGTTCTGGTGGGCCGGCGCCCGCCTGTTCGACGCCGTGGTCGATGTCTGCGCGCCGATCCTCGTCCGCGCGGATCGAGCCGGGCGGCGCAACGACCGGCCCAGCGGCAGGTCGATCTTCAGATCGATCGACCGGTGGAGCGGCCCGCTCGTCACGCCCGCCGCGCCGGTCGAGGTCGACACGGTCGCGCTGGCGGCCGGTGGTTCGTGGGCCGTGCTGCTCGCGCCGGCGGCCGAGCCGGCGTTCCCCGTGCTCGCTCGGGTCGACGGCACCGCCACGCTGGCGTCGATCGCGACGGCCACCGCCGGTTTCCGCGACCAGTTCTACGGGATCGCGGCCGACGTGCACGAAGCGGACGACGCGGACGACGGGGGCGACGCGGACGGCGCGGGCGCCGAGCCCGGCGGCTGGGCGCGGCTCGTGACGTCCGGGCTGATCGACCCGTTCCGATGCAGATGGGGAAGCGCGCCCGCGCGCTTCGCAGGGCGGGCCTGGCGGGCACCGGTGGTCGATCTCGTCGAGCTCGGGCGCCGGGATCCGAAGTTGGGCCGTTGGGGGAGCGACCGCCTGGTCCCGAAGATCGTGCTGGCCACCCAGACGCGGGTCCTCGAACCGGTCGTCGACCTCGACGGTCGATGGTGGCCGTCGGTGCCGACCATCGCCGTCGTCCCATCGGGCGAGGTCCGGGTCGACGGCGAGGTCGACGAACGTGGCGACCTCTGGGCCATCGCCGCGGTGCTGGCCGCCCCACCCGTGACCGCGTGGGCGCTCCGCCAGTTCCGAGGGAGCGCGCTGGCCCGCGACGCCATCAAGCTCTCGGCCACGCAGGTGCTCGACATCCCGCTGCCTCCCGACGCCGGTGCATGGGCCGCCGGGGCGACGGCGGCACGTCGGGCGCAGCAGGCGGCCGAGCGGGGCGACGCCGAGGGGTGGCGAGCCGGGCTCGAGTCCCTCGGCTCGGCCATGACCGAGGCCTACGGCGCTCCGCGCTCGGTGCTCGACTGGTGGATCCCACGCCTGCCCCGGTGGAGATGAGGCGGGCCGAGGCCCACGGGTCCGAGGCTACGGTCGTGCCGTGACCGGCGACCTGCTCCGCGCCCGCCTCCTCGCGGCGTCGGGTGGTGGCTCCGACGCTGCACCAGGGGTACTGATGCCCGGGGTGTGGGACCCGTTGTCGGCCCTCCTTGCCGCCCGGGCCGGCTTCGAGGTGCTGTTCCTCTCGGGCTTCGCGCTGGCGGGCACGCTCCTCGGGCGCCCGGACGTCGGGCTGCTGACCCAGGTCGAGATGGCCGACGCCGCACAGCGGGTCTGCGCCGCGGTGCCCGACACGATGGTGGTGGTCGACGCCGACACCGGGTACGGCAACGCGGTCAACGCGGTGCGCACCGTCGAGCTGTGGGAGGCGGCCGGAGCCACGGGTCTGTTCCTCGAGGACCAGATCTGGCCCAAGCGCTGTGGCCACATGGCGGGCAAGCAGGTCGTCGAGGCCGACGAGTGGCTGGCCAAGCTGCGGGCCGTGCTCGAGCGGCGGACCCAGCTCTTCGTCACGGCCCGGACCGACGCCCGGGCCCCGCTCGGCCTGTCCGAGGCGATCGACCGGGGTCGCCGCGCCGCCGATCTCGGCGTCGACGCCGTGTTCGTCGAGGCGCCCGAGTCGCTCGCCGAGCTCGAGCAGATCGCGGCGGCGCTGCCCGACGTCACGCTCGTGGCCAACATGGTCGAGTCGGGTCGCACGCCGCTGCTCACCCCGGCTGAGCTCCACGATCTCGGCTTCGACCTGGTCGTGTCGCCGCTCTCGGGCCTGCTGGCGGCCACCTCCGCCCTCGACACGGCCTACCGTCGCCTCGCCGACCGAGGCACGTTGCGCGACCACCTCGACGAGCTCACGTCGTTCGACGAGTTCACCGAGATCGTGGGTCTCGGGGCCATCCGGGACCTCGATGCCCGCTACGAAGACTGAGGCGGGCAGGCGAGGGATGGACGTCTTCGACGACGAGCCGATCGAGGTCATCCGCGGCAGCCTGCAGGCGAGCAGCCTCTTCAACGTGGTGATCTACTTCACGTTCGCGGTCTTCCTGGTCGCGGGCCTGCCTGCGAACGAGAGCGGGGGCTGGTTCGTCGGGTTCGCCGTCGCGTTCCTCGGATTGAGTGCCGCGTGGCTGATCGCCACGTTGCGCACCCGGATCGAGATCCACCGCGCCGGACTCGTCCGCCGGTATCGATTTCGTACCTACCGGTACGCGTGGGGAGACATCGCGAAGGTGGTGATCGGCCCTGGTCACCGGTACCTGAACCCACGGCCGGCTCCCGTGCTCGTCCTCCCGTCCGGGAAGCGGATCGAGCTCGTCGAGCTCAAGGCGCCGCTCTGGGTCCCCCTCTCCGGCGTGTCCGTGTCGCCCGGGGGACGGGCGCTCGTCGAGGCGGTGACCCTGCGGACCGACGGCTCGGACGAGCTGGAGGCGACCGCCACCGGACCCGGCCTGTCCCCGCCACCACGGGCCTGGGTCGTCGGTCCCCTGGTCGCCTGCCTGGGGTTCTTCGTCGTCGCACTCGCCGTGGCGATGGTGGTCGTGCCCTTCGTCGGGTCGACCGCCGATGTCGACCCGACGCGACTGGCGGCCGGCCGCGTCTACTACGGCGAGCCGACCCCGCAGGGAGGGACGGGATACTGGGTCGACTGCCCTCGCCCGGTGACGAGTGCCTTCGCCTCCGACCCGATCTGTCGTCGAGACGGCCGTGACGCCTTGCGAAGGTCGGCCCTCGGACTGGCCTTCTCCATCGTGTGCGCGGCGCTGCTCATCTGGTACGTCCGGCACCTCCGGCGCCGTCACCAGCTCTGGAACGACGCGGCGCGAACCATGAACGCTTGACGGGGGAGGGTCGCACCGAGTTTCCTTGTGGACGACATCACGAGTGGCCCGGGTGACCGGGTCCGGCAACCTGGGACGGACACCCAAGGTGCCATCCCGCCCTCTCCGGGGGTGGGGATGTGGCCAGACACCGGCTCGCCGGTCGAGGCAACGAAGTGTCCGGGCTCCGTGCCCGCCACCCCGACACCCCGGTCCGTCCCCCACGAACCTGCTGTGGCAGGGAGACGACGATGGACCCACCCGACGAGCGAGCATCGCTGAGCGCCGACCTGCTCCCGGCGAGCGGCGCCTGGCGTCCTGGCGATCCCGTCGGCCGCCGTCGCTTCCTCTCGTTGGCGACCGAGCGGCCCTTCGTGCTCGACGGTGGCGGCACCCTGCGCGACATCACCGTCGCGTACGAGACGTGGGGCAGCCTCGACGCCGATGGGGGCAACGCCGTGCTCGTGTGCCACGCGCTCACCGGCGACGCCCACGCGGCCGGGCCCTGCGGCCCGGGCCAGCCCACCGCGGGATGGTGGGACGACGCTCATCGGGCCCGGACGCGGCCTCGACACCGATGCGTTACTTCGTCGTGTGCGTCAACGTGCTCGGTGGGTGTCAGGGCACGACCGGTCCCGTCGTCGATCGATCCGGCCACCGGACGGCCGTATGCGTCGAGCTTCCCGGTCGTCACGATCCGCGACATGGTCCGCACGCAGGCGGCCGTGGCCGATCACCTCGGGGATCGATCGGTGGTTGGCGGTGGTCGGCGGATCGATGGGCGGCATGCAGGCGCTCGAGTGGGGCGTCATGTATCCGGATCGGGCGCGATCGCTCGTCGCCATCGCCACCACCACGGCCGCGTCGGCCCAGCAGATCGCGTGGAGCTCGGTCGGGCGTTCGCGCCATCGTGCTCGATCCGCGGTGGCGGGGCGGGCGAGTACTACGACGCCGAGCCCGGTGACGGCCCGCACGCCGGCCTGGCGCTGGCCCGCGAGCTGGCGCAGGTCACCTATCGCACGAGCGAGGTGTTCGACGAGAAGTTCGGTCGCCGGTGGCTCGACCCGATGGACGACCAGTTCACGCTGTGGCAGCGCTTCGACGTCGAGGGCTACCTCGACTACCACGGCGCCAACCTGACCCGTCGCTTCGACGCCAACTCCTACCTCGTCATCAACCGGGCGATGGACCTGCACGACCTCGGGCGCGGGCGCGGAGGCGTCGACCTCGCCCTGCGCCGCGTGCGCGTGCCCTGCCTGGTCGTCAGCATCAGCTCGGACGGGCTCTACCCGCCGCACCAGCAGCAGCACCTGCGCGACCTGCTCGCCGCGCAGGGCACGCCGTGCCACTACCAGATGATCGACAGCCCCGACGGCCACGACGGGTTCCTGCTCGAAGCCGACCAGGTGGGCATCCCGCTCGCCGCATTCCTCGCCGAGGTGCAGAAGGACCATGACCGACCATGACTGACCAGACCCCGTCCGATCCCGGACCCCCGCCGCTGCACCCCGAGACCCGGGCGATCCGGGCCGGGCGGGCCGACAACGACACCGCGCTGGCCCCGATCCTCTGGGCCACGACGACCTTCGTGACCCCGACCGTCGAAGAGGGCCGCCGCTTCGCCACCATGGCGGGGCCGCACCGCTTCTACAGCCGGTACGGCAACCCGACGGTGCGCGGCTTCGAGCACGCCATCGCCGAGCTCGAGGGCGCCGAGAGCGCACGGGCCTTCGCGTCGGGGATGGGTGCGATCTCCGCCGTCGTGCTGGGCTTGTGCTCGAAGGGCGACCACATCGTCGCCCAGCGCCAGCTGTACGCCGGGACGCAGCTGCTCCTGCAGACCGCCTGTCCGCGCTTCGGCATCGACGTGACCTTCGTCGACGGCACCGAGCCCGGCGCGTTCGCGGCTGCCGTGCGCCCGGGCAAGACGACCCTCGTGTTCGCGGAGACGCCGGCCAACCCGCGCCTCGAGCTGGTCGACCTCGACGAGCTCGGCGCCATCGCAGGGCCGATCACCGTGGTCGACTCGACGTTCGCCACCCCGCTGGTGCAGCGACCGCTCGACCATGGCGTCGATCTCGTCGTGCACTCGGCCACCAAGGCCATCGCCGGGCACAACGACGCGACGCTCGGGGTGGTGGCCGGCAGCGACGAGCTGGTGGACTGGCTCTGGAGCTTCGCCGTGCTGCAGGGCGCCAACGCCTCACCGTTCGACGCCATGAACGGATTGCGCGGCCTGCGCACCCTCGGTGTGCGGCTGCGCCAGCAGACCGAGAGCGCGCAGCAGGCTGGCCGAGTACCTCGAAGCCCATCCGCGCGTCGAGACCGTCTGCTATCCCGGCCTCGACTCGCACCCGCAGCGCGACCTGGCCAAGCGCCAGATGGCGCAGACCGGGGGCCTGCTCACCGTCGACCTCCGGGGCGGGCTCGAGGCGGGCCGCCAGTTCGTCGAGGCGACCCGCGTGGCGCAGCTGGCCACCTCACTCGGGGGACCCGAGACGCTCGTCACCCACCCGGCCTCGACCACCCATGTCAGCCTGACCCCCGACGAGCTCGCCGCCAACGGCATCGGTCCGGGCACGGTCCGGGTGTCGGTGGGCCTCGAGCACGCCGACGACGTGTCGCCGACTTCGCCCAGGCGCTGGCCACGATCGATCCGAACCTTCGTTGAGCGCTGCTCGGGTTGGGTCCGGGTTGGGCTGAACATGTAGGTCGTCCGGCCCCCTTTTCTCTCATGGTCGAGGTTGGTCGGGCCGATATCGGTCACATGAACTGCGCGAGCTGCAGCGCCAGGATCGAACCCGGCGACCGTTTCTGTCCCGCCTGCCGCATGCCCAACCTGGGTGGCATCCACCATCCCCGGTTCGGCCCGCCCGACCGCGAGCCCCTGCCGATCGTGGCGCCCCGCGTGCTCGCCCCCGGTCACCGGCCCTGCCCCCGCTGTGCCGACGGCTTCCGTTCGCGGGACCACTACTGCCGGTCGTGCGGGTTCGACGTGTCGGGCCTGGCCCCGCCGCCCCCCGAGGGGCGTACGGTCGGGGTGTGGACGAGCCCGGGCCCCCAGGGCAGCGACTGGTACCGGTCGCTGTCGGTCCTGACCGTCGCGCTGCGGGGCGTGCTCACCCTGATCGCCGTCTGCGCCGTCGCGATCGCAGCGGTCTCGGCCATGGTGAGCGACGACCTGACCGGACACATGCCCTGGCCGACCGGCACGCACGGCACCACCGACTGGGCATCGCTCCAGAGCTGGTCGGGCACCCTGGCGGTGGCGCAGCTGGCCCTCATCGCGCTGGCCACGTTGCTGCTCGTCGCCTGGACCCGGCGGGCCTACCGCAACCTTCCGGCCCTCGACGTCACGGGACTGTCGTCTGTCGCCGCGCTGGGCCGGTGCTCGGCTGGCTCATCCCCGGCGTCAACCTGATCGTGCCCAAGCGCATCCTCGACGACACCTGGCGGGCCTCGGACCCGGCCGCCCTGCCCTGGTCGGACGGTTGGCAGCGCGCGTCGGTCCCGACGGCCAACCACCTCTGGCTGGTGTGCGGCGTGGTGGCGCTCCCGGTGGTGGTGCTGGTGCAGCTGCAGCTGTCGATCTTCGGCACGCTCCCGCCTGTCGACCGGGCCGCGGTGCACTCGGCGCAGACCCTGTACCTGCTCCTGGCCGTGGCCGAGATCCTGCTGGTGCTGGCGTGCCGCGTTGATCGGCGCGCGTGGTCGGCACCATCGACGATCGCCAGCACGAACGGGCACTGGTGCTCGGTCCCGCCCTGCCCCTGGTGCCGGCGGTGGCCGTCGAGGTTCCGGCGCCGGTTCCCGCGATGGTCGAGCCGGTGCTGGTCCGGGCCGTCGATTCCGAGCGCATCGGCCGGTACTGAGCCCCGGCGGCGGATCGACCCCTCTGGTCGATCGGGCGGCCCGCTGAGTGCCCGAGATCCTCGAGGTCGAGCAGTACCGACAGCTGGCCGCCACCACACTCGGCCGGATCGTCGCCGACGTCGACGCGCCCGACCCCTGGTTCCTCAAGCACGGCCTCGACGCCGCCGCCCTGCACGACGCGGTGGTCGGGACGGCGCGTTCGTGGCCGATCGCCGGATCGGCAAGCTGCTGCTGCTCGACGTGGACGGCGGACCGACCGTCGGTGTGCGGTTCGGCATGACGGGAGCCGTGTTCGTCGACGGCGTCCCGGCCATCGCCCGCCTCGAGTACACCCGTGATCTCAGCGACCCCCGGTGGGACCGGGTCGCCTTCCGCTTCGTCGGCGGTGGCGACCTGATCGTGCGCGACCCCCGCCGGCTCGGCGGCGTCGAGCTCGACCCCGACGAGTCACGGCTCGGGGTCGACGCCATGGACGTCACGGTGGCGCAGCTCCGCCGCGCCCTCGGCCACAGCTCGGCCCCGCTCAAGGCCCGCCTGCTCGACCAGGCGCACGTGGCGGGCATCGGCAACCTGCTGGCCGACGAGATCCTGTGGCGGGCCGGACTCGATCCGGTCCGAGCCGCCGGCTCGCTCACCCCCGCCGAGCTCCGACGGCTGCAGCGGCACGTCCGGGCCACGTTGCGTGAGCTTCAGGCCCGCGGCGGATCGCACATGGGCGATCTGCAGGTCATGCGGACGCGGGACGGGATCTGCCCACGCGACGGGACCCCCCTCGAGCGTCGGACCGTGGGTGGGCGCACCACCTACTCGTGCCCCCACCACCAGCGGTGACGAGGGTTAGATTGCGTCGGTGAGAGCCAGTCGTCCCGAGGTGCGCCTCGTCATCGTCGTCGCGGCGCTGGCGGGCGCGCTCGCCCTCGTGCTCGCCTCCGGGCATCGCGTCGGCGCGGCCACGACCACCACGACCGCGTCGACGACCACCGCCCCCTCCTCCACGACGACGACGGTCAAGCCGACCACCACGACCACGGCCGCCCCGACGACTACCACGACCCTGCCGCCCACGACGACGCTGCCGCAGACCACGACGACGTTCCACCACGTGTCGACCTCGACCACCCCGACCACGAGCGCCAGCACCACGTCGTCGAGCATCCAGTCGACCACCACCTTCTCGCTCCCGACCTCGACGGTCACGGCGCCGGGCCTGAGCAGCGGCGGATCGACCTCGACCAAGCACAAGTCCAGCGGATCCGGCGGGCTCAGCGACTCGGCCAAGCTGTGGCTGGTCGTGGCCGGGCTCCTGGGCGTCGGCGCACTGATCGCGGTGCTCACCTTCTTCTACTGGCGTCGCACGCGACCCGGCGCGTCGCCGGTTACCGCGCCCGTCCTGACGCCGGCCGCGACCGCCGCGTTGGGCGGACTCGACGGGTCGACGGCGTCGCCGCTCGTCCCCGAAACCGCGACCGCCGCCGTGGCGGGCATGGCCGGCGCAACCGCCGCGACGCCGGTGGCCAAGCCCACCTCGGGTCTCAACGCGCTGGTCCCGCCGGTTCCCTCGACGCCCGGCGGGGCGCCCCCGTTCGCCCCCCAGTCGGGGATGCGCATCATCGGACCTGTCGCCGCCGGCGCGGCGGCCGCCTCGGTGGCGAGCAAGGCGACCGCGGGTGCGACGCCTGGTTCGGCCACACCCGACACCGCCGGGCCCGACGTGGGGCCGGCCGTCGGCGGACCGATGCCGGGTCCCACCGACGGTCCGCTCAAGATCGTGACGCTCGAAGAGCTCGAACGGGCCGCCGCCCAGCCGGCGCCGGATGGCGCCGAGCCCGACGGCACGTCCAATGGCACCGAGGACACACCGGGGGGTGGACATGGCTGACGGTCTCGATCTCGACGCGATGCTCGAGCGGTTCCGCGATCGCGCCCACGCCGTGAAGAGCCGGCCGCTGCCGCCCATCGCGGGCGAGGAGCGGACCAAGTTCATCCGCCAGGCCCAGCTCGACTATCAGGACTTCGCCATCGTCGGCGACGCCGAGGGTTCGATCGACGACGGCATCCTGACGCTGCGCGTCGACCTGCGCCCCGCCGAGGCTCCGCAGGCCGAGTGAAGCCGCGCCGGTGATGCCCCACGGGCCCACCGCCGCTGCATCGCCACGGTTCGCCGCGGCGATCGAGGCCATCGACCGTGCCAACGCCGACGATCCGAACACGATCGAGGTGGCGGGTGTCCTGCGTCCCAAGGAGCAGGCCCACGCCGAGATGATGACGGCCTGGGTGACCCGGCTCGACCCCGAAGCCGACGAGGCCCAGCTGTTGGCGGCCCGCGCCCACCACCTCCGCCGCTGGAGCTCGCCCCGCTCGGACTACCCCGAGGGTCGGGCCGGCTACCTGCGCTGGCGGACCGCGCTCAAGGCCCGGCACGCCGACGAGGTGGCGACCCTGCTCGTGACGAGCGGCTATCCGCCCGAGACCGTCGAACGGGTGCAGCAGATCATCCGCAAGGACCATCTGCGCACCGATCCGGCCACCCAGACCCACGAGGACGCCCTCTGCCTGACCTTCCTGCAGACCCAGCTGGCCGGCGTGGGCGAGCAGCTCGGGGCGGACAAGACGATCGACGTGGTCCGCAAGACGTGGGCCAAGATGAGCGATCGGGGCCAACGGGAGGCCCTGGCACTGGATCTCGGCCCCGCCGAGCGGGACGTGCTCGAACGGGCACGATCCGAGGGCTAATCCTGGGGCGATCTCGGCCGATGGAGGACGGGCGGAGATGTACCGTCGTACCCCACCATCGGGTGGGCCGTGATCAGCAGAAGGGTCGAGCATGAAGTGTGATGCCTGCGGTGGTGAGAACCCGGAGACATCGAAGTTCTGCGTGATGTGCGGCACCCGCATGGCGCCCGTCGAGGCCGCCGCGCCTCCGCCGCCGCCACCTCCTCCGCCGCCGCCCCCGCCTGACGCGCCGGCCGATGCCGAGGTCGACGACGTCGACGAGGTCGAGCCGGAGCCCGAGGTGGCTGTGGTCGACGAGGTCGAGCCCGAGCGCCGAGCCCGAGCCGGTGGCTGTGGTCGACGAGCCGAGCCGAGCCCGAGCCGAGGTCGAGCCGGAGCCCGAGGTGGCTGTGGTCGACGAGGTCGAGCCGCGAGCCCGAGGTGGAGCCGGAGCCCGAGCCGGAGCCCGAGGTGGCTGTGGTCGACGAGGTCGAGCCGGAGCCGGAGCCGGAGCCCGAGGTGGCTGTGGTCGACGAGGTCGAGCCCGAGCCGGAGCCCGAGGTCGAGCCGGAGCCGGAGCCCGAGGTCGAGGCCGTCGCGCCTCCGCCGCCGCCCCCGCCCCCGCCGCCTCCCGTCGAGCGTGCGGACGACAGCGAGCTCGCGGCCGACGACGAGCTCGCGGCCGACGACGAGCTCGCGGACGACGACGAGCTGGTCGAGCCGGCTGTGCTCGACACCGGGATCGCCACGCTCCTCGAGTCGGCCGCCCACGCCATCGAGCCCGACGCAGACGTGGACGGTGACGCCGAGGGCGAGTTCGTCATGGCCGCCGTGGCCGGCGACGAGCAGGCCCTGCTGGCGCCGCCCCCGCCTCCGCCCGCTCGCATGCATCCGGCGCCGGTGACCGCCCCGCCGCCGCCCCCGCCGATCGACGCGCCGCAACTGGCCGCCGCCGCCACCGTCGGTGCGGCCTCGGCTTCGGCCTCGGGCTCGTCGTGGCCGGCGCCGTCGGGGCCGCCCGTCGGGGTCAACGGCACCCTGCCGCCGCCGCCCCCGACGGTCGTCGCGCCGGTCGAGGCCGAGGTCCCGCCACCGGTTCCCATGGCTCCGCCCGAACCAGCCGCGCCCGAAGGCATCGTCGACCCGTTCGAGCTCGGCGCCGCCTCCCAGCGCCTGTCGGCTGCCGCCCTGCGCACCGGTCGGGTGGCGATCGGCATCCTGTCGATCGTGCTCGACGAGGACGAGACCATCGAGTCGCTGGTCGGCGGGCGGTACCAGAACCAGGCCGGCGTGGCCGCGCTGACGAGCAAGCGACTGGTGCTGGTCAACGAGCACGAGTGGGTGCCCGATGTGCGCAGCGTGGCGATCACGGCGGATCTGGTCGTCCAGGGCTGGCAGGACGATCGCACCGCCTCGCTGATATTCATCACCGAGGGTCAGAGCGTGACCTTCAGCTTCATCATCGATCGCCCGCTGGCCCAGGAGATGGCCCAGCTGGTCCGGGCCCGGGTGGCATCGCTCGACTCCTGACCCGGCCCGCGATGTGCCCGCCGGAGTGGGTCGACGAACACGCACGCGAGCGGGGGGCGGGTCTTCGAAGCCCTTTTCGCCCCGGGCCCCGGACTTGGTATGGTGAACGGCCCACGCGGACGTGGCTCAGTTGGTAGAGCATCACCTTGCCAAGGTGAGGGTCGCGAGTTCGAATCTCGTCGTCCGCTCCACGAAGTCCCAGGTCAGGCCAGCTCTGCTGTCAGCTCGGGTCTCGACCCGTGTAGGCGAGCAGCCTGTCTTGAGGTGAGGCGCCGGCGGCGACGGGGATCTCGGGCTTGAAGATGCCCGGGCGCTGTTCGTCGGTGAAGCGTCCGTGGATGGTCTCGTAGGCGGCGGCGGCCAACCCGTCGGGCATCGTGGCGTCCTGGCCCGTGGCGCGGGCCACGTCCCAGCCGTGGAGCAGCTGGTCGGCGAACGCGATGCCGAGTGACGGTCCCGTCCGGGCCACCACGCCGGGCTCGCCGTACGAACGGATCATCTCCTGGCGGGTGCGATCGAAATCGGCGACCGGATCGTCCGAAATCACCTCGGGTGGCGTGGGCGACGGAGGCGAACCGGCCTCACCTCGCGCCGCGCCCAGGAAGTACCGCTGCGTGTCGAGCATGTGGTTGAGCAGCGTTCGCACATCCCAGCCGTCACACGGTGTTGGTGCATCGAGGTCCTTCGCGGCCACCGTGACCTTCTGCAAGGCCCAGTCGCTGGCGAGGTCATAGGAGTCCAGCAGGTCGAGGGGCATGACATCTCCTTCGGGTGCATCGGCTACCTACCCCGCGCCGACCCGCCGCGGACCTCGACCAGCTGGCCGTGGTCCGCGGCGGATCAGGCGGTGGTGGTCAGGACGCGCCCTGCACGATCTCCATCTCGGAAGGGCGGGTGATGATGTAGGCGAGCACGCCGATCACCGGGACGAAGACGATGAACAGGAACCACAGCCCCTTGGCCACGCCGTGGTGGTCATGGCGCCGGAAGTTGTCGATGAACACCCACACGACGATGAAGATCCAGAGGACGAACATCGAGAAGATGAACAGACTCCAGAACACACCCAACAGCGGATAGTCGTAAGCGAGCACTTTTCTCTCCCCAGAATCGGTAGCTGCGGCCGCACGGCCGGTTCGGTCCACACGGACCGACGACAGCAGTGTCCCTCGCCGGGTGCAATCGTGCTCAGCTGAGCCTTCGGGCTCCGCCTAACGGGCCCGCCACTCGACCCGCGGTTTGGTGGCGAAGTCGCGTTGGCCGGCCTGCAGGGCCTCGGGATCGGTGCCGATCCAGGTGTACAGCGAGCAGAGCTCGAGCGCCTGCGAGCGCGGCACCTCGTTGCCCATCCAGATGGCGCGGAGGGTCCCCTGGATGTTGAGCGGCGGGGCCGAGGCGATGACCGATGCCGCCCAGCGAGCGGTCTCGACGAGGTCGGCGTCGTCCACGACCTGTGATACGAGCCCGACCTCGTAGGCGCGCTGGGCAGTCATGCGCTCGTGGGCCCCGAGCAGCGCCATGCGCAGCACCTCCTGCAGCGGCATCTTCTGCAGGAGCTGCACCGGCTCGAAGGCGGCCGTCATCTGGTAGGTCACGTGCGGGTCGAAGAAGGTGGCGCCGCGGCCGGCGATCACGAAGTCGACCTCGCCCAGGAGGTAGAAGGCGCCTCCGCAGGCCATCCCCTGCACCGCGGCGATGACCGGCTTCCACAGGTCGTTGGCCTTGGGGCCGAGACGTCGTCCGGGATCGTCGTAGACCCACGGCGTCGAGTAGCCGAGTCGACCGTCGCTCGCGTCGGCCTCGCCGATGGTGGCGCTGCGATCGAGACCGACGCAGAACGCACGGTCGCCTGCGCCGGTGAGCACGATGCAGCGGACCGCGTCGTCGCGCTGGAGCTCGCGCCACAACGACGAGATCTCGTCTTCCATCTGCGGGTTGAACGCGTTGAGGACCTCGGGTCGGTTGAGGGTCACCCAGGCAACGCCGTCGTCGATGTCGCAGAGCACGGTCTCGTAGGTCGTCATGGCCGTAACCTACGCAACCTCGTGGCCCCGCCGCGCCGTCAGCGCCGCGGGCCGCGAGCCGAGCTCAGGACCCGAGCAGCACGGGCAGGCGGTCCCAGCCGCGGACGGTGCTGGTGTGCACGCGTTCGGCCCGCTCGTCGTCGACCTGCCAGCTGGGGAAGCGGGCCAGGACCTCTTCGAGCGCGATGCGGCCCTCGAGGCGGGCCAGCGCGGCGCCGAGGCAGAAGTGCAGGCCGAAGCCGAAGGTGACGTGGTGGTCGATCTTGCGGCGCACGTCGAGGACGTCGGGGTCGTCGAACTTGCGCTCGTCGCGGTTGGCCGCGGCCGTGAGCAGCAGCAGCACCGATCCCTCGGGCACGAGCGTGTCGTGCAACTCGACGTCGTGGGTGACGTAGCGGGCCTGGACCGGCGACGGCGCCTCGTAGCGCAGGATCTCCTCGATGGCCCCCGGGATGAGCTCGGGCTGGTCGACCAGCAGCGTGCGTTGGTCGGGGTGACGCCCGAGCAGGTAGCCGGTCCAGCCGATGAGGCGGGTGGTGGTCTCGTTGCCGGCGGCCGCCAACAGCCCCGAGTAGTTGATGATCTCTTCGAGGTCGAGGTTGCGCTCGACCCCCGTCTCGTCCACGAACGAGACCTCGAGCAGGGCCGTGAGCAGGTCGTCGGACGGGTGCTCGCGGCGGTAGTCGATGTACTCGGTGAACTGCGTGGGGTCGGTGAGCACGCTGGCCACGTCGGGCTTCTCGCCCTCGCCGATGCGCAGGCTGGCGTCGACGCGGTCGCGCACCGCCTCTTGGTCCTCTTCGGGGATGCCGAGCATCTCGCTGATCACGCGCATCGGCATGTCCGCGCCGAGGTCCCGGACGAAGTCGAAGCCGTCGGTGCCGACGAAGCGATCGAGCGACCGGGCGCAGTAGTCGCGCATCCGGCCCTCGAGCGCGGCGACGCGTCGCGGCGTGAACACGCGGCTCATCAGCCCGCGGTGCAGGTCGTGCACCGGCGGGTCCTCGAAGATGAACATCCCCCGCGGGATCTCCATCTCGGCCTGGATCATCTCGAGCACCGAGCCTCGCGCCGAGCTGAACGTGCGCCAGTCGATCGAGCAGGACTCGACGTCGGCGAACCGGCTGACCGCGTAGAAGCCGTAGTGCTCGTTGCGGTACAGCGGCATCTCGTCGCGCATGCGCCGGAAGACCGGGTACGGGTCGGCGTCGATCTCGAAGTCGTACGGGTCGTAGTTGATGTCGGACACGGCGGGTCCGTCCTCTCGTCTCGGCACAGTCTGGCCCGGTCCGCGTGTCTCGACGTCAGGAGGCGTAGAGGCTGGCGGGATCGACCCGGCCGATGACGGTGGTCGTGCCCTTGTCGAACTGCACCACGATGAGCGCCGAGGAGCACACCGCCCGCAGGCCCGGCATCTGCTGGCCGTCACAGGTGTAGGTGATGCCGTCGCCGGCCGGCAGCGGCACCTGGTGGGTCTTCTCGATGGCGGCCAGGATCGAGGCGGGCGACACCGTGCCGGTCAGGCCCTTCACCGCCCGGACCAGGCCGAGCATCGACAGGTACCCGACGGCCGCGAACCCGGTCGTGTCGACCTTGGGCGCGTAGGTGGCCATGACCTGGCGGAACAGGGCGGCCTCGGGATCGCTGCCGGTCGTCTCGGTGCCGACCACGCCGTACGAGCCGTCGATGGCGCTCTGCCCGAGGGCGCCGGTGACGTCCTTGCCCGTGCAGGTCGACAGGAGCATCTTGGGGGCGGTCACCGCGCTGGTCTGCATCGCCTTGAGGGCACTCAGGCAGAAAGCGGCGTCGCCGACGATGCCGTAGGCACCGGGGTGCTGCTGCTCGGCCGCCGCGATCATCGGGGTCATGTCGGCGGTGCCGGGGGCGATGGGAACGACCGTGAGCTTGACGCCCGCGGCCTTGAAGGCCGGGACGGCATAGGTCTCGCTGCCCGCAGTGGCCTCGGCCACGTTGATGAGCAGCATGGTGAACGACTTCCAGCCCTTCTGCTTCGCGAACTCGGCCATCGCACCGAAGCCGGCCGCCGCGCCGCCGGACCAGGTGTAGGAGCCCGGCGAGAGCATCTCGGCGGGATCGACGCCCCCACCGGTGACGTAGGGGATGCCGGCGGCCCGCACCACCGGGACGACGACGCCGGCGTTGGCGTCCTCACCCATGACGACGACCTGCACGTGGTCGTTGACCATCTGGTCGGCGCAGGTCCGCGACGAGGCCGGCGTGCCGTCGGTCTTGCACGAGTCGAGCTGGATCGGTCGGCCGGCGATGCCGCCGAGGTAGGCGTTGGCGTACTGGTAGGCCGCGTCGGCCCCCTTGCCCACGTCGCTGTTGCTCACGTACTGGCCGCCCTCGAGGTTGACGAACCCGACCTTGACCGGCGTGCCGGTCGCCTTGTCGGGCGTCCCGAGCGACACGGTCGACGTCGAGCTCGCCGAGGTGGCGGTCGACGAGCCGGAGGAGCTGCACGCGGCGGCGGCGAGCGTGCACACCGCCAGCAATGAGACGACGACCTTGGCTGGCTTCATGGTGCTGGTACCACCCCTCGTGGGATCACCCGATCGTCACCCGGCTTGGCCCCCTGGGTGGACGAAAGGTAACGAACTCTGATCAGAAGGTGAACCTAGTTGACTGATTCGGGCGGGACAAGCCGGGTCGGCGGCGACGCGGACCGGTCGCCGCGGCTCATGCGAGCCCGCGCCCGGTTGCGCACCGCCAGCAGGACGAGCTGCACCAGCACTATCGCCACCACCAGCAGCCCGAAGGGCTGGGTCGACGTGCGGGTGGCGAAGGGGGCCGGGGGACCGGCTCCCTCGACGATCCCGGTGACGACGACGTCGCCGTGGGCGAGGACGTCGAGGTCGAACGCCAGCACGATCCGGCGGCTCTGGCGTGGGCCGATCGGTGGAAGGGCCGGCGTGTCGATCGTGTCCGACGCGCCCGAACCTCTCCGGTACCGGGCCGTGACGACGGGATGCTCGATCGTCTGGCTGCCCTCGTTGACGAGGATGAGGTTCAGCCGACGGGGTGCGGGGGCGCCGAACCACGACGCCACCGAGGGATCGCTGGTCACCCAGGCCGTGACGGCGACCGGTCCGGCCGCCGGGATCGGCCGCACGGGTGTCACGGCCACGCCCGTCACGGTCACCGGGATCCGCTGCGTGAAGGTCGTGTAGGCCGAGGTCACCAGCACCACGCACGGGCACGGCCGCGGGGGAGCGAGCACCGCCATCTGGGCCTGGATCGAGCCGTCGGGGCCCGGCGAGGCGACCACTGCGCTGGCCGCCGCGCAGTCGGTGGCACCGTCGACGGCGGCCGCGCCGCACACCTCGAACTGCAGGTTCGTCCCAGCGGCCCAGCCGGTGCCGACGATCGTCACCTCGTGGCCCGGCACCAGCGCCGACGTGCTCAGCGACAGGGTGGGTGGCGCGGCGGCGCGCACGGGCCCGGCCGAGACGGCCGCACGGGCGACGATCAGCACGATCAACCCGACGAGCGCGGTGGCGCAGGTCGCGGTGCGACGCGGCCTGGTCGCCGTGCCTCGGGCAAGGATCACGAACGGGTGGCCTACGCCGACGGGACGGCGTCGGCCGGCGCGTGCCGCGGCACATAGCTCGTCGGCTCGACGGCGCGGCGCCGACGCCGCCTCCGGTACCAGCGTGCCAGTGCCAGGACGGCGATCACCGCGAGGAGCAGCCAGGGGACGACCAGCGTCCAGGTCGAGCCGTGCGCCACCACCGCAGCCGAACGTGCGGTCACCTCGCCGCGCAGGTACAGCACCGGTACCACGCCCGAGATGCGCTCGTGTCGGGTGACGGCGCCGCCGGGGAGCAGTTGACCGATCTTGTACGACCGGTGCGCGGCGCTGCCGATCAGCGGCTCGAGGCTCAACTGCGCCAACGACGACTGCAGGATCACGTTGCCGGTGTTGACGATCGTGTAGCTGACGTCGGTGTCGACGCCGCCGCCCACCAGGCCGGCCAGCCCCCCGTGGGCGGTGATGTGGAAGTTGGTGACGGCCAGGCCCGGGTGGATCGGTCCCCGCACGCGTCCGTAGACCCGCACCGCCACGCCCTCGAGGGCGCGGGTGTGCAGGCTCCCGCGGTTGGTGACCGCCGCCTGGGTGCTCACCGCCACGATCCCACCCGGATGATCGCCCGGCGAGGCGTTGGCGGGCGGATCGATCGTGAACGCAACGATGGCCTGCGAGCGGGGGGCGACGGTCAGCCGGCGGACGGGTAGGTGGATCCACCGACCCATGTCGTGGTTGGGCTGGTCGAGGGTGTGCAGTGCGAAGAGGCCGCCGTCGTTGGTGTTGAACGCGTCCGCGGCGTAGAGCTGGAAGGTGAGCGACGCCTTGGTCTCGTTGGTGACGGTGATCGAATCGTGGACTGCCACCCCTGGTGTCATCAGGGGCGCGAAGTAGGGCCGGTGCACGAGCTGTTTGGGCGCGGTGGTCGGGAAGATCGACCACTGGCCGTTGTCGGCCGCCCCCGCCGGGGTGGGGGAGAGCAGGCTCAGCCCGATCGTGGTCACCAACGCCACGACGACCGCCACCGCGGTGACGGCGACGATCTTGGATGTGCGGAGCGAACCGACCGGCATGGGTGTTCACCTTCGTGGGCGATGGGACCTGGGATGCGAGGTGCAGCGGAGGCTGGAGATTGCGATGCAGATGGCGATGCAGATGAGGAGGGGCGGCCACCGCTCTCGCGATGACCGCCCCTCCTCGGACGTCAATGGCTCAGGAGCCGACTGCTAGGAGACGACGTACTCGACCGTGCCCCAGTAGTTGCCGGCGTACACCGACGGCGGAACCACCAGCGAGTAGGTCTTGTTCACGTCGAACGTGCCGCCACTCGAGCCCGCGGTCGCACCGCAGATCCCCACCGTGCCGGTGAAGCTCTGCGAACCAGGCGCCGGCGTGGCCGCCGGGTTGAGGTTGCCGGCGTGCGGGGTGCACGAGATCGCAGCGATCGACAGGTTGCCCTTGTCGATCTGGCCGTTGCCGCTGGCGTCGAGGGCATGCGTCCCGACGTCGGCGTTGCAGAAGGCCACGATGCCGGTGCAGCTGGCGTTGGTGTTGCTGCCGACACCGATCGGCGTGGCGACCACCGAAGCGGTGAGCGTCCAGCCGACGGCCGGGTTCCCACGGTTGTCGGACACGTACAGCGTGTTGCCGGCACCCGAGACGGTGTGGGCCACGCCGTCGAGCGTGACGTTCGGGAACTGGAACTCGGGGCAGGTCAGCAGCGGGTAGACCACCGCGCCAGGCGCGGAGCAGCTGAGGACCAGGGCGCCACCGATGACGTTCTGGGTCAGGGGCTCTTGCACCGGAGCGGTGCCGATGCTGACGGTGATCGTCGACGCAGGCGACGAGGTGCCGCCCGGGTTGGTGGCGGTGAACTGGAAGGTCACCGATCCGGTGGTGCTCCCCGAGTCGACGAGGTGCACGGCGCAGATGGTCGGGCTGTCGCTCTCGGTGACCGTGAGCCGCGGGTCGGACACGGCGCTCACCGTGCAGGTGGTGCCGCCGGCCTGCGGCAGCGTCAGATCAGCGGTGCCGCCGATGCCCATGTTGGCCGAGCCGTTGCTGGTGGTCGGCGGAGCCGTGGACACCAGCGAGAAGGCGGCCGCCGGAGGCGTGACGCCGGTGCTGAGGAACCCGCCGGTGGCTGCCACCAGCGGGGTGGTGAGACCACCGAGGGCCGGGGCCCCGAGGACGGGGACCGAGTTCGGCGTCTGAGCCGGACCGGGCGAGCCCGTGATCGTGCCGTAGCCGGTCAGGAGGCAGGTGTCGGCGCCCGTGCCGGACGTCCCACCCCAGGTCTCGGCGATCGTGCTGCTGGTCACCACGTTGATCGACGCGGCGCCGGTGAGGCCGATGTTGGCGTGCGAGCCGTTCGGCGCAGTGGCCGTGAAGGTGGTCGCGGGGATGGAGGCCAGATGGGTGAGGTCGACCAGCGAGACGCCCGGGTAGAGGGTCACGCTCGTGCCGCCGGCGGTGGTCGCCGCCGCAGCGCCGGCCACGACGGCCAGTGTGGCGTTGCCCGAGCCGTCGACCGAGGCGATGTAGGTGCCCTGGTGCATGCCCGCGCCGCCCACGCCGTCACCGACGTCGCTGGCGGAGAAGCCGCCGCCGGTCAGGGTGGTGGCCCCGCTGGCGTAGGTCGTGGTGACGACGTGGCTGGTCACCGTGCCCGACCCGCTGAGGTCGGTGGTGAAGGTGCCCGTGGCCGAGCCGTCGGTGGTGCCGATGACGGCGTTGTGCAGGGTGGCCGAGATGGTGCCGCCGACCGTCTGCACGCCGCCGGCGACCGCGCCGGCGATGAAGTAGCCGGGCAGCACGACCGCCGCCGCACCGCTGCCACCGAAGTGGCCGCCGGGAGCGACGGGGTCCGGACTGCCGTTCATGTTGAGGCCGACCACCCATCCGGTCGTCCCCAGCAGCGCGTTCGAGCTGTTGCAGTCGAGCTCGTAGGCGGTGTTGCCGTTGGTACCGGCGAACGCCGGTGCGGCCGAGGCGAAGATGAAGCCGACGGTCGCCGCGAGCAGCGCGACGATCCCTCCGAGGGCTGTCAGCTTCCGCGTGTGAAGCCTGGATCGTTCTCTCAAGGAATGCTCCTTTGCCGGGCGGATCAGATCCGCTCGTGCGGGTTGGAATCTCCGGTGATCGTCGGTGCCGCGCCGGCGGCGCGGGCACCCCCCTGTCTCGGGCTTTCCCCCCTGGATGGCCCCACCGATCGAGATCACCCCATAGGCGTCTCCCAGGCCCGGCGCATGCGTCGACTGGGACGGGTGGCCGAGACCATGAGGTAGCCGAGGTCGATCAGCGCCAGGCCCAGCAGCGCCAGGACCCAGGTGGTGGTGCCGACACCGGTGTGGGGCAGGCTTCCCGACGGCGTGCCCGAGGTGCCGCTGGACCCCGACCCGCTCGCGGACCCGCTGCCCGAGGCCGCCCCCACCGAGACCCCGCCCGACTCGGAGCCGCCGCCGGTCGCGGTGGTGGTCGTCGATCCCTTGGCGGTGGTGGTCGTGGTGCCGGCCGTGCCGAAGCTGATGTCGGCCGCGGCGTGGACCTGGGTCGTGGCCGAGGGCTCGCCGACCTGGATGACGCAGGTGCCGGTCGGCGGCGGGCACACCGCGGTGTCGAGGGCGCCGATCTTGCCGGTGTGCACGACGAGCGACGCGGTCACGTTGCCCTGGGCGTCGCCGGCCACGAAGACGGCGGCGGTGGTGTCACAGGTGGTCACGATCGACGGCGGCGCGCACTGGATGGCGGCCAGCGAGTCGTTGGCGGGAAAGCCCGTGCCCTTGATCGAGACGGTCTGGCCGTCCTTGAGGCCCGTGTTCGGCGTGACCGTGATCGAGGGAGTGGCCTGGGCGGTGGTGGCGCCCGGCGCAGTGGCGGGCCCGGTGCCAGCTGTCGGGTCGGTGGTCGTCGACGTGGCCGGCGCGACCACCGTCGACGTGGTCGGGGCCGTCGAGGTGGGGGACGGCGCGGTGGTCGGCGCGGAGGCGACGGTCGATGTGGTCGTGTCGCCCGCCGACGGCGCGGTCGAGCTCTCGCGGTGGCCGAACGAGATCGCCGCGGTGGCCTGCACCACGGCGTCGACGGCAGGTTCGCCGACCGTCACCGTGCAGGTGCCGCCCGTCGCCGAGCAGCGCGGCATCCCGTCCGCGCCGACACGACCCTCGTGGACCACGAGGGTCGTGTGCACCGACCCGGAGGCGTCAGCCGTGGCGGGCCCGCCGGCGCCGAGGCGGCAGTGGGGCTGGGCGCCCGACGGTCCGCACTGGCTCGCGATGAGGGCGTCGCCAGGCGGGAACCCGGCCCCGGTGATCGAGACCGTCTGACCGTCGGTCAGGCCCGTGGCCGGGGTGACCGCGATCGTCGGGCCCGGGACCAGGGGCGCGGGCGGTGGCGCGGCAGGGCGGGTCGGGCTGGTGGTGGCGGCCGCCATGGCGGCCAGCGCGAAGAGGGTGCCGCCGATGATCGAGACCAGTCCGGCGAGCCGCCGGACCCTGTTGTCGTTGGCCGATCGCCTCACATCGCTCCTTCGTCGAGCACTCATGGGAGCGAGGGCGCGGGTGCGTGAGATCGACAGCGATCGAACTGCTGCATGCCACCCCAACCCTTCCCTCGACTGGCCCGGGTCTCCGCCCCTGCCTGGGCCTGCGGCCCGAGTCACGGGCGAATCTTGCTAAATCTTTCCGCAATAGTCAAGAGATCATCTAGCTATGTGCTGGCATCACGCCCGAAACATGGCACGAGGTGTGAGCCGGGCCCTGGTGGCGCCTCCGCGTCAGATCCGCCCCGGTGCGTCGACCCAGTAGCGCTCGCGCAGGCGCCGCTTGTAGAGCTTGCCGGCGTCGGTCCGGGGCAGGTGATCGTCGAAGTCGACCGAGCGCGGGCACTTGAAGTGGGCCAGGTGCCCGCGGGCGAACTCGACGATCTCGCGCCCGAGCTCGGGGCTCGGCGCGAACCCGGGGGCGAGCTCGACCACGGCCTTCACCTCTTCGCCCCACTCCGCGTTCGGGACCCCGATGACGGCCACGTCGGCCACCGCGCCGTGGGCCTGCAGGACCGCCTCGACCTCGGCGGGCGAGATGTTGACGCCACCGGAGATGATGAGGTCCTTCTGCCGGTCGGTGAGGAAGAGGAACCCGTCGGCATCGAGGTGGCCGATGTCGCCCAGCGTGAAGTAGTCGCCCCGGTGTGCTTCGCGGGTCTGGTCGGGATCGCCGTGATACGCGAACCCGCTGCGCGTGCGCAGGTAGATGGCGCCGTCGACGCCGGTCGGGCACTCGTGGCCGTCGTCGTCGAGGATGGCCAGCGAGACGCCGCGCACGGCGCGACCGACCGTGCCCGGGTGAGCCAGCCACTGCTCGGGTGTGGCGATGGTCGCGGCCCCCTCGGTGCCGCCGTAGGTCTCCCAGATGACCGGCCCGAACCAGCGCATCATGGCCAGCTTGACGGTGGGCGCGGTCGGGGCAGCCGAGTGCACGATCATGCGCAGCGACGACACGTCGTAGCGCGCGCGAACTGGCCCGGGCAGGTCCAGGAGGCGGTTGAACATCGTCGCCACCAGGTGCGAATCGGTCACGCGGTGGTGCTGGACGAGGCGGAGCGTGTCCTCCGCGTCCCACTTGTCCATCAGCACCTGTCGGTGGCCGACGTGCAGCGAGCCGAGCGAGAACGACATCGGCCCGGCGTGGTAGAGCGGTCCGGTCACCAGGTGCGAGCCCCCGACCGGGTCGAGCCCGAAGGCGCGGGCGAAGGCGGTCGACCGCTCGGTCGCCTCGGTCGGATCGCCGCCTCGCAACGGGCGCCGGACGCCCTTCGGTCGGCCCGTCGTCCCAGACGTGTAGAGCGCGATCTCGCCCGTGCTGCGCGCCGCCGGCGGCGTGTCGGGCTGGCCGTCGAGCAGCCGGGCGATCGGCTCGAGACCGTCGACGGAGGTCACGTCGTCCCAGCAGTAGCGGTGCGCGGGTCGCAACGGGTCGAGGCCCTCGAAGGACGCGGCGAAGCGCGGATCGACGAGCAGGACGCGGGCGTCGCTGTCGGCGAGGACGTACGCGCTCTCGTGGGGCTGCAGGTGCCAGTTGAGCGGCGTGAAGTACACCCCGATCTGCTGGCAGGCGAGCAGCGCCGCGAAGAAGCGGTGCGAGTTGGCCAGCGCGACCGCCACGGTGTCGCCCTCGGACACCCCGGCCGTGCGCAGGCCGTTGCTGATGCGGTTGGCCAGCCGGGCGAGCTCGCCGAACGAGAGCGTCGTGCCGTCGGGATCGATCACGGCCTCGCTCTCGGGCTCGCGGTCGGCCAGGTTCCAGAACCCTCCGGCGCCCGCGGGGCGGACTGCTCGCTCGTTCGGTTGGCCGGCGGGAGGCTGCAACGGAGGGGCGCCTTCGGATAAGATGACTAGAGGATTGCGAGCACGACGACGGGTGAGTATACCTACGTCTTCGAGCGCTCAAAATCCGTCACACCATTCGGGGGCCCGGGTGCGCTCCCCAGACCGGAGGCAGCTCCATGCCACTTCAGGACGACGTCCAGCTCATCTCGGTCGACGACCACGTGATCGAGCACCCGCGTGTGTGGCAGGACCGGCTGGCCGCCAAGTTCCGTGACCGCGGCCCGAGGATCATCGAGGTCGGCCCGGGCGAGGTCGACGCCCTCGGCATGGCCGTGCCGGCCGGAGCCGAGGTGTGGACCTACGAGGGGCGCACCTACAACCGCATCGCGCTCGACGCGGTGGCCGGCAAGGAGCGACGCGAGTACGGCCTCGATCCCTACCGCTTCGATCAGATCATCCCCGGCTGCTACGACCCGGTCGAGCGGGTCGCCGACATGGACCTCGACGGCATCCACGCGCAGCTCTGCTTCCCGACGTTCCCGCGGTTCGCCGGCACGACCTTCCTCGAGGGCGAGGATCGCGAGCTCGCGCTCGCCTGCGTGCAGGCCTACAACGACTTCATGATCGACGAGTGGTGCGGCAGCGCTCCCGACCGCTTCATCCCGATGATCATCCTGCCGCTGTGGGATCCGGCGCTGGCGGCGCGTGAGATCGAGCGGTCGGCGGCCAAAGGGGCCAAGGCCATCACGTTCCCCGAGAACCCCGTGCCGCTCGGGCTGCCGTCGTTCCACACCACGCACTGGGACCCGGTGTTCGCAGCCGCGCAGGCGGCCGACCTCCCGCTGTGCGTGCACTTCGGCACCTCGGGCAAGGTCCCCATGACCGCCCCCGACGCCCCGTTCCTCGTGATGATCACGCTCATGGGGTGCAACTCGATGTTCGCCACCAGCGACCTGCTGTTCTCGGGCATCTTCCAGCGCTTCGAGCGCCTCAAGATCGCGCTCTCCGAGGGGGGCATCGGCTGGATCCCGTACCTGCTCGAGCGGGCCGACTACGCCTGGGAGCGGCACATGTACTACACGGGCGTCGACCAGAGCTCACGTCCGTCCGACCTGTTCCGTCGGCACTTCTGGGGTTGCTTCATCGACGACGAGGTCGGTATCCGCGAGCGCGAGCACATCGGTGTCGACCGCATCATGTGGGAGTGCGACTACCCGCACTCCGACTCGGCGTGGCCCCACGCCCGCAAGCGGGCCGTCGAGATGCTGGCGTCGGTCCCCGACGACCAGGCGCGGGCCATCGGCGAGCTGAACGCCCGCCAGCTCTTCCACTTCGACCGCTGACCGCGATCAGTCGCGTCGCGGCGCGGCCAGGTCGAAGGTGGCGGCGACATCGACCGCGTTGTGGGCGCGGACCCGAACGTGGTCGACGACCTGGGACCGGGGTCGCGTGGCCACGAACACCAGGGTGCGGGCGACATCGGCCGGGTCCATCGGCTGGCCCGCCGACGCAAAGGCGAGATGGCCGCTCTCGCTGGCCGCCTGCAGGAACCGCGCGACCACGTCGGGGTGCCAGTCGCGGCCGAACTCGGTCATCGTCGTGCCGCACACCACGACGGTCACGCGGATGCCGCTGCCCTTCAGCTCGGCGGTGGTGGCTTCGCTGAAGGTCTCGAGCCCGGCCTTGCTGGCGGCGTAGAGCCCGAGGTACGGGAAGGGGAGCGCGGTCGACTCGCTGGAGATGTTGATGATGTCGCCGCGACCGTGGCGGCGCAGCAGCGGGATGGCGGCCCGGGTGGTGTAGATCGGGCCGAGCAGGTTCGTGCCGACGGTCTCGGCGATCTGGGCGTCGGTGAGCTCGTCGATCGGCGAGAGGGGGGTGACGCCGGCGTTGTTCACCAGGACGTCGACGCCGCCGAGCTCGTCGTCGATGCGAGCGAAGGCGCGGCGGACGTCGTCCGGGTCGCTGACGTCCGCGACGATGGGCACCGCGAGCTCGCCGATGGCGGCCGCCTCGGCCGCGAGCTGGTCGCCCGACCTCGCCAACATGGCGACGTGCGCGCCGGCCTCGCAGAACGCCCGGGCGGCGGCCGCTCCGATCCCCCTCGACGCACCCGTGACCACCACCACCCGGCCTCGTAGTTCACTGTCGGTCACGGCTGCCTCCGTCGTCCTCGGGATTGCGCTGCAATCAACTATATGATTGACTCAGCAGTCACGACGTAGCTAGCGAGTTGGGGGAGAGCGTGTACGACATCATGGAGGGCGTCCGGATCGTCGAGGTCGCCGCGTGGACCTTCGTCCCGGCGGCCGGCGCGGTGTTCGCGGACTGGGGCGCCGACGTCATCAAGGTCGAGCATCCCGTCACCGGCGATCCCCAGCGGGGGCTCGTCGCGATGTCGACCGGGGCCGGCGCGCCCAACGTCTTCGTCGAGCAGCCCAACCGGGGCAAGCGGAGCATCGCGATCGACATCGCCACCGACGCCGGCCGCGACCTGCTCTACCAGCTCGTCGCGTCGGCCGACGTGTTCCTGACCAACTTCCTGGGACCTGTCCGCCAGCGCCTGCGCATCGACGTCGACGACCTGCTGGCGGTCAACCCGAGGCTGATCTACGTGCGCGGCACCGGCCAGGGGGTCAACGGGCCCGACGCCGACAAGGGCGGCTTCGACATGGCCTCGGCGTGGTACCACGCGGGGATCGGCTACAAGCTCACCCCACCGGGCGCCGACGCCCCTGTCGGCCAACCGGCCGCCTTCGTCGACCTGATGGGAGGCATGACGATCGCGGCGGGCATCGCGGCAGCCCTCTTCCAGCGTGAGCGCACCGGGGCCAATCCCGTCGTCGACGTGTCGTTGTTCTCCGTCGGCGCCTGGATCATGTCGCCCGACATCCTGACCAGCCACTACCTCGGGCAGTCCCTGCCGACCCCCGATCGCACCTCGCCGCCCAACCCGCTGGTCAACTCGTACCTCACCCAGGACGGTCGCTGGCTGGTGCTCGTGATGCTGCAGGCCGACCGGTTCTGGCCCGACCTGTGCCAGCACCTGGGGCATCCCGAGCTGATCGACGACGACCGCTTCCGCGACGCGGCGGCCCGCCTGGCCAACCGCGACGAGTGCGTCCAGGTGCTCAGCGAGATCTTCGCGTTCGCGACCGCTCGACGAGTGGCGGGCCGTCCTCGACACGCTGGCGGGTGTGTGGGCGCCGATGCAGGACCCCCGCGAGATCCCCGGCGACGTGCAGGCCGAGCCCAACGGCGTGTTCCCCTTCGCCACCAGAGGCGACGACACCATCAAGGTGGTGGCCAGTCCCGTCCGCTTCGGCGACGCCGACGTGGGCCCGCTGCGGGCCGCACCCGACGCGGGCGAGCACAGCGACCAGATCCTGCTCGAGCTCGGGCTCGACTGGGACCAGATCCTCGAGCTGAAGATCGCCGATGTCGTCGGCTGACGGCCACCCCTCACATCCGCACCGTCCCGACGCCACGTCGTCGGGGACGGTCACGATCGGCGGAAGCGGGCGCTCCCCCCGTCCAAACCGCCGTCAGGCTCCGGGGTGGGCGCATCGTCGCCCGCCCCGGAGCCACCCCCTCGCACTCCCGTCGCATCGCGGGAGCCCGTGATCACCTAGCTAGTGTTGTGCAGCTCGTCGGGTCGTTCCGTTCGAGTTCTCGTGCACGGCGAGCAACATCACGACAGAGATCAGCGTCCGACCGACGGGGGGGGTGGCACGTGGCCAAGGCCGCAGGGACAGACGGAGGGGCTCCGCCCAAGGCGGCGTCGGTGGTGGCCGCCACGGTGCGCAACCGGATCATCCGCGGCGAGCTGCGCGAAGGCGACGCGCTTCCGGCCGAGAACGAGCTCATCGCCCAGTTCGGCATCTCTCGGCCGAGCATCCGTGAGGCGCTGCGCATCCTCGAGTCCGAGTCGTTGATCACGCTGCAGCGAGGGGCGCGCGGCGGCGCCCGGGTGCACGCTCCGTCGATCGGCACCGCGGCGCGGTATGCCGGAGCCGTCCTGCAGACCCAGGAGACGCCGCTCGAGGACGTCTACCAGGCCCGGCGCCTGATCGAGCCGTTCGCGGTCGAGGTGCTGGCGAGGCGCGCCGACCAGGCCGACGTGGCGCGCCTGCGCGAGTTCCTCGCTCGCGAAGAGCAGGCGATCCCCGATCCCGAGGAGTTCGTCCGGCTCTCGCAGCAGTTCCACGTCGAGCTGGTGGCCGCGTCGGGCCAGCAGACCCTGGCGCTGTTCGCCGCCATGTTGAACGACATCATCGAACGTCACATGGCGCTGCTCACCCGCCGCACGCAACCGACCGAACGGCCGCAGCCGCGATGGAAGGCCCTGGCCTCGCACGATCGCCTGATCGAGCTGATCGAGGCGGGCGACGTGGCCGAGGCGCGGGCGTTCTGGGAGACCCACATCGACGCCGTCAAGACCATGACCCTCGGCGCCGACGGGGCGCTCACCGTGCTCGACCTGCTCGACTGAGTCCACCCCCGCTCGGCGGGGACGCGCACGGGTCGGGCGGCCCAGTTGGCGCGGTCAGCGCGAGCCGGCCTCGACCTGTCCCAGGTAGGCGGCCTCGAGCGCGCCGCGGTCGGCGGCGATGGCAGCCGCGGCGCCCCGCAGCACCACCTCGCCGTGCACGAGCACGAGTGCCGTGGTGGCCACCTCGAGGGCGAGCGCGATGTGCTGTTCGACCAGCACGATGCCGCAGCCGGTCGTGTCTGCCACTTGGGTGAGGACCGGCAGCAGGGCCTCGACCACCGTCGGGGCCAGGCCGAGGCTCATCTCGTCGAGCAGCAGCACCCGGGGCCGTTGGATCAACGCGTGTCCGAGCGCCAGCATCTGCTGCTCGCCCCCCGACAGGGCGCCGGCGCGGACGTCGATGCGCGAGGTGAGGGCGGGGAACAGCGCGAGGACCTCGTCGAGGGGCAGTCCGGAACGTCGCTGGCCCACGAGCAGGTTCTCGCGCACGGTCAGGTCGGTGAAGAGCGACCGGTCGTCGGGGACGAGGGCGAGCCCGCGCCGGGCGACGCGGTGCGGGTGCTGGGCCCGCACCGTCTGGCCGGCGAACTCGACCGAGCCGGAGATCGCCGGGAGCAGACCGGCCATGGTCGACAGCAGCGTGGTCTTGCCCGCGCCGTTGGGGCCGAGCACGGCCAGGATCTCGCCTTGGTCGAGCGCGAGGTCGAGGTCGCGCACCACCGCCTGACCGGCATGGCCGGCGCTCAAGCCGTGACAGGCCAGGAGCGCGCTCATGCGCCGGCCACCAGCCCGAGGCTCGGGCCGCCGCCGAGGCCGTCAGCCGGGTCGGCCCGCGCGGGCTCGGTGACGGTCGAGTGGGTCGCACCGAGGTAGGCGGCAGTGACCCCGGCGTCGGCCTGGATCTGGCTGGGCGAGCCCGAGGCGATGATCTGACCGAAGTCGAGGACGTGGACCGTGTCGCACGTACCCAGCACCAGCGCCATGTCGTGGTCGACGAGCAGCATGGTGACCCCGGCCTGCAGCACGGTGCGGAGCCGTTCGCCCAGCCATCGGCTCTCGCTGCTGTCGAGGCCGGCCGCCGGCTCGTCGAGCAGCAGCACGTCGGGGCGTCCGGCCAGGGCCCGGGCCACCGACACCAGCTTGCGTTGGCCCTGGGAGAGCTCGCGGATCGGGCGGTCGGCCAGAGCGGCCAGACCGAGCAGCGCCATGGTGTCGGCCACGTGGTCAGGGGCCGGGGTGGAGGGGCGTGCGAGGTCGGGCCGGCGTCGGCCGCGGCCGGCCGCGGACTCGCCGACGCGGATGTTCTCGAGCACGGTCAGGTCGTCCCACAGCTCGGCGCCCTGGAAGGTGCGGCTCAGCCCGACCCGGGCGCGTCGGTCAGGGGCCATGCCATCGAGGGACGCGCCGTTGAGCACCACCCGGCCGCTGGCCGGGGCGAAGCCGCTGACCGCGTCGATGAGGCTCGTCTTGCCCGCGCCGTTGGGGCCGATGAGCCCGGTGATGCGGCCCGGCTCGAGGTCGAACGAGACGTCGGACACGGCGGTGACGCCGCCGTAGCGGACGGTCAGCCCGCGGACCGAGAACAGGTCGGACGGCTCGCGATCGAGGGGGCGCCCCGGCCGGAGGGCGGTCACGCCGACGGTGTCGAGGCGGACCACGGGGTGCGGCGCTCGGGCCGGGGCGGTCGCGCGGCGGTGCCGTCGTTCGAGCCGCGCCTGGATCGATCCTGCGATGCCGTCGGGATAGCTGATCGTGGCCACGATGAGCATGAGGCCGGCCACGATCCCGTACCACTGGCCCAGGTCGACGAGGTGGCTGATGGCCACGAACACCAGCCCGCCCGCGGCCAGCAACCCGGCCAGCAGGGCGCCGGGAACCGAGGTGATCCCGGCCAGGAAGGTGACGGCCAGGACACCGAGCCCGGTGAACACGCTGAAGGTCTGCGGCGAGATCTCGGTCTGCTGGTAGGCGAGCAGCGCGCCGCCGAGCCCGGCGATGAACGAGCTGATGGCGAAGGCGGTCAGCTTGGTGCGGGCCACGCTGATGCCCGCGGCCGCGGCCGAGCGCTCGTTGTCACGCACGGCCAACATGCGTCCGCCGAGCCGGCTCAGCCGCAGCCACGCCACCCCCGAGGCGACGAGCGCCAGCACCCCCAGGCTGAGCAGGCAGAAGCCGATCCGCGGATAGGCCGTGCCCACTCCGACCGAGAGGTCGAAGCCGAGGAACGTCGGCCCCGTCACGGTCGGACCGCTGATCCCGCCGGTGAGGCTCACGCTCTCGAACCAGAGGTTCTCGATGGCCACCCCCAGGGCCAGGGTGACGATGGCGAAGCTGATGCCGCGGATGCGCAGCGCGGGAAGGCCGACCGCGACACCGATCGCGGTGGCGATCAGCGCGGCGAGCAGCGGGGCCAACGGGAAGGGCACGCCCCACCGGGTGGCGACCGTCGTCAGTCCGAACGCACCGACGCCGGCCAGGGTCATCTGGGCCAGCGACACCTGGCCCACGAAGCCGGTGATGACGACCCACGAGAGCGCGACGAGCGCCATGAGCACGCTCGTGAGCAGTCCCGCCCGCCAGTCGTGCTGCAGGACCACGAACGCCATGGCGACGACGGCGGTGCCCACGAGGGCGGGCACCAGGCGCCGCCGCGGCGCGAAGGTGCGACCCAGGTTCCGCTCGATCAGCTCGCCCCGCGAGGGGAGCGGGCGACCCCGCACGCCGAGGAACACGAGGATCAGGATCAGCGGCACCAGCTCGGGCAACCCGGCGCTCGGCAGCCACGCGTGCTGGCTCCGCAGGTAGGTGAGCTCGGACTGGATCATGCCGATGGCCAGGCCGCCCAGGATCGCCGGCCCGACGCGCACGAAGCGGCCGAAGAGCGCTGCGGCCAGCGCGGGCACGATGAACAGGGTGTACGAGACGGGCACGAGCGGCACGATCGGCGCGATGAGGATCCCGCTCAGGCCGCCGACCGCACCGCTGATCGCCCAGTTCGCCAGGGCCACGCGCTGCGGATCGACGCCCGAGACGATCGCACCCTTCTCGGTCTCGGCCACCGCCCGGGTGTTGAGACCGAACCGCGTGAAGCGGTAGGCCGCCCAGAGCGCGAGGCCGAGCGCGGCGATGGTCGCCGCGAACCACAGGCGATCCTGAGGCACCCGGATCGAACCGAACCGCAGCGCGGCGGCCGGGAAGATGTTGCGCACCTCGACGGGCGCGGTGCCGATCCGCTGCGCCAACAGCGCCTGCAACAGCAGCATCAGCCCGACCGAGGCCACGACCTTGGCCAGCGGGGTCGAGTTGCGGAGCGGTCGGAACACCGTGGCGTACACGAGCATCCCGAGCAGCGCCGAGGCGACCAGCGCGATGGCCATGGCGAGGGGCACCGGCGGGACGCCACCCAGCGAGACCGACGTGGGCAGGCCGGGTATCGGGACGAAGAGCCGGCCCTGGCGCAGGAAGGCGTAGAAGTAGGCGCTGAACAGCGCCATGGCCCCGGTGGCGAAGTTGACCACGCCCGAGCTGCGGTAGGTGACGACGAGCGCGATGCCGAGTGCGGCGAAGACGGCACCGTTGCCCAGGCCGAGGAGGACGAACACGATGTGATCGGTCACCGTCGACTCACCCCTCCTTGTCCGGCGTGCTTGTCCGGCGTGCTTGTCCGGCGTGCCTGGTCCGGCCGGCCTGGTGTGGCCGGCCTGGTGCGGCCTGCCCCCATCAACGGGTCGCCAAGATAGTCAACTAGGATGCCCTCCGCAACGTGGAAGCTCTAGCGTTGTCCGCGCGCCGGCCAGATCCCGCTGGCGCGCCGAGCCGCGGCCGGCGTCGGCCCTGAGACACGAAACGAGCCTTCGATGACGGTGACCGAGCAGGGTGAGGTGCGGATGTTGGTCGACGGCCGACTGGTCGACGCCGAGGGCGCGAGGCGCTTCTCGAACGTCAACCCGGCCACCGAGGAGATCATCGGCGAGGTGGCCGACGCGTCCGCCGCCGACGTCGACCGGGCCATCGGGGCGGCCCGGCGTGCGTTCGACACCACTTCCTGGTCGACCGACCGGGCCCTGCGCAAGCGGTGCCTCGAGCAGCTGCAGGTGGCCCTCGAGAGCGAGCGCGAGGCGTTGCGCCGCGAGCTCGTCGCCGAGGTGGGTGCGCCGCTGCTGCTGACCTACGGGCCGCAGCTCGACATGCCGCTGGCCGAGGCGCTGACGTGGCCGACCCAGGCGATCGACACGTTCGCCTGGGAGCGCGAGCTGCCGCTCACCGGCGACGCGCCGAACATCAGCCGGCGCCTGGTCGTCAAAGAGCCGGCTGGCGTCGTCGGCGCCATCGTGCCCTGGAACTTCCCGGTCGAGATCACCCTGCACAAGCTCGCCCAGGCGTTGGCGACCGGCAACACCGTGGTGCTCAAGCCCGCGCCCGACACGCCCTGGAACGCGACGCGCGTCGGCCGGCTGATCGCCGAGCAGACCGAGATCCCCGCCGGCGTCGTCAACATCGTCACCTCCGCCGATCACCAACGCGGCGAGCAGCTCGTCGACGACCCGCGCGTCGATCTCATCTCGTTCACCGGATCGACCGCGACCGGCCGTCGGATCATGGAGCGGGGCGCCTCGAGCCTCAAGCGCCTCTTCCTCGAGCTGGGCGGCAAGTCGGCCAACATCGTGCTCGACGACGCCGATCTCACCAGCCGCCCTGGCCATGGCCCCGTTCGCCTGTGCCCACGCCGGCCAGGGCTGCGCCCTTCCCACGCGGCTGCTGGTGGCCCGCTCGCGCTACGACGAAGCGGTCGAGATCGTCGCCGAAGCCTTCGCCACGCTCAAGGCGGGCGACCCCGACGACATCGAGGTGCTGGCCGGTCCGCTGATCAACGCCCGCCAGCGTGCGCGCGTCCTGGGCCACATCCAGCAGGGCGTCGCCGAGGGCGCACGACTCGTGCGCGGCGGCGGTCCGCTCGAGGGTCACGACCGCGGCTACTTCGTGACCCCGACGCTGTTCGCGGACGTCGACAATCGCATGGCCATCGCCCAGGAGGAGATCTTCGGGCCCGTGCTCGTCGTCATCGCGTTCGACGACGACGACGACGCCGTGCGCATCGCCAACGAGTCGGCCTACGGGCTGTCGGGGATGGTCACCTCGGCGTCGGACGACCGGGCCATGGCCGTCGCCCGGCGCGTGCGCACCGGCACGATGTCGGTCAACGGCGGCAACTGGTACGCAGCCGATTCGCCGTTCGGCGGATACAAGGCCAGCGGTGTGGGTCGCCAGGGCGGCCTCGAGGGCTTCGAGCAGTACCTCGAGACCAAGACCCTCGCGTTCCCGGCGTGATCCGGGGCTGACGTCGCCGCGGGTGTGCTCGACCGGTGGGCGCGCCGGTGGGCTCGTCGGCGGCCGTGATCGTCGCCGGTGGGCGGGCCGTGATGACGCGGAACATCGGCGGCGTGGGCCGGGCGCGGCGGGTCCGACGCCGGAGCCCGGCCGCGGCGATCGCCTCGAGGGCCCGGCCCGCCGGCCAGCCGGCGGCTCGCTTGAGGCGCGACCCGAGGCCGCCTCCTCCTCGCTGGTTCGTCAATGCTCGACTTCCGTTCGCCGCCGTCGGGTACAGGAACACGACCCGATCAACCTAGCTGATGAGGTTGCAGAAGGAGAAGAGAATCAGAGAGATATGTCGAGAAATCACGATGTGAACACTTGATGATTACGTTCGAGGACCGATGGGAAGCGTGACGATTGACACGGGCTGAGGGAGATCACGGTGAACGACGACACGGGTGACCGGTACCGCCAGGCGACGGCCGTGTTCCGATCCACGGTGGTGGCGCTGGCCGTGGTCCTGCTGGCTGCCGCCTGTGGCAGTTCGGGCTCGGCGGCCCCGCCCACCACGCGGGCGACGGCGTTGCACCCGCAGCACGGCGGCAGCATGGTGGTCGGTGTCGCGGCCGAGACGGGGGGCTGGAACCCGACCCGCAGCGAGTGGACCGATGTGGGCAGCCTGGTCGGGTCGAGCGTGCTCGAGCCGTTGGCGGCCCAGGGCGCAGACAGCGGCGCGCAGCCGTGGCTGGCCAGGTCATGGATCGCCAACGCGACCTTCGACAGCTGGCTCATCTCGCTGCAGTCCGGGGTGACGTTCCAGGACGGCGAGCCGTTCGACGCGGCGGCCGTGAAGCTCAACCTCGACGCCTACGTCGACGGACCGGTGACCGGCCTGCTGCTCAAGCCCATCATCAAGGACGTCGTGGTCGTCGACTCGCTCAGCGTGCGCATCGACCTGAACCAGCCGTGGGCCGCACTGCCGACCAGCTTCCTCGATTCCGGGGCCACGTTCATGATGGCGCCGAAGATGCTGGCGGCTCCTGACAACGGCGTCTCGCATCCGATCGGCACGGGCCCGTTCACCTTTGCGAGCTGGGAGCCGAACGCCTTCTTCCGGGCCAATCGCAACCCCACCTACTGGGGCGGCCTCGACACCAAGGGCAAGCGGCGCAGCGGGCTTCCCTACCTCGACTCGATCGAGTTCCGCGTCATACCCGACGACGGCACCCGGGCCGCCGCCCTGCAGGACGGGGATGTGAACATGCTGCTGACGACCGACGCCACTGCGGCCAACTCGATGCAGTCGAGCTACACGGTGGTGAAGGACTGGAGCACGAGCGAGGACGCGTTCGTCCTGCCGAACACGGCGCCCGTCGTCGACGGCCAGCCCAATCCGCTGCACGACATCCATGCCCGCCGCGCCCTGGCGTACGCCACGAACAGCCGGGTCATCGTGGCCCTGATCGGCGCCGGGGTGCAGGCCCCGACCTCGCCCTGGTCGCCCGACAACCCGTGGGGCATGCCCGACGCGGCCAACGGCTACGGCCACGACGACCTCGCCAAGGCGAAAGCCGAGGTGGCCCAGTACGAGAAGGACACCGGCCGGTCGTCGTTGGTCATCACCTTGCTGGGCCAGCCGAGCAGCAACGAGCAACGTCTGCTGCAACTGCTGCAGAGCCAGTGGAAGCGCGCCGGCATCACGACCAACATCCAGACGATCGGCGCCACGGCGTACCTGACCAAGGTCGTGCTCGGCGACTTCGAGGCCGCCTTCTCCCACAACTACGGCTTCCCCGACCCGGACAGCAACTTCCCGTTCTGGTCGTCGAACACCGCCAAGGGTCCGGGCAACGTCAGCATCAACGTGAGCCAGTACGCCTCGACCCGGATCGACGCCGACCTCCGCACGGGGCGCGAGAGCGGCTATCCCAAGATCCGCAAGGCCGCCTACGACGACCTGGTCCGCCAGCTCAACGCGGCCGTGACCAACATCTGGCTGTACCACACGCCCTATTCGCTCATCGCTCAGCACTCGGTGCAGGGCCTCGAGGACGCCGACGGTCCGGCCCACATCGCGTTCGGCAACTACCAGCCCAAGACCTGGTTGGCGACGCTGTGGATCCAGCACTGACCCCGTCCGGCGTCGGTCACCCGCGTCGATCGGGCCTGGGATCGCGACGCGGGCCGGGCTGGGGTGCAATATTCGGCGCCTGCCGCCGATCACCCATGGAGTCCCGATGTCGTCACCGCCCCTCACACCCGAGCTCGCCCATCTCGCCGACCTCGATGTCGGCTTCGGATCGGGCGCCATCGATCTCGCCGGGATCCGCTCGCTGCTGGCCGGCCTCGAGCTGGCACCGCCGCCCGTCGCCGAGGTGGTCACGGGTCGCGTCATCGTGCGCGACGACCCGGAGCTGGCGGTGGAGACGTATGTGCCCGCGGGATCGCCGGCCACCGTGGGTGGATTGCCGGGGCTGATCTGGTTCCACGGCGGCGGCTACGTCATCGGCTCCGCCGCGATGGATGCCCCGCGGCTGCAGCAGTGGAGCGAGCTGCTCGGCTGCGTGGTCGTCTCGGTCGACTACCGGCTGGCCCCCGAGGCGCCGTTCCCCGCCGCCCACGACGACGCGGTCGCGGCGCTCGAGTGGATGATCGAGTCGGCCGGTGCGCTCGGCGTCGACCCGGACCGGATCGTCATCGGGGGCGCCAGCGCGGGAGGCGGCCTGTGCGCCTCGCTCGGTCTGGCCGCCCGCGACCGTGGCGTCCCGCTCGCCGGCCAGCTGCTCTTCTACCCGATGCTCGACGACCGTCAGCAGACGCCTTCGAGCCGGTGGGATGCCGCCGTGTGGCCCCCGGCGGCCAACGAGTTCGGGTGGCGGGCCTATCTCGGCGCGCAGTACGGAGGCGTGGTCTCGGCGTACGCGGCGCCGGCGCGGGCCGACGACCTGGCCGGTCTGGCTCCGACGCTGTTGCTCGTCGGTGGGGCAGACGGCTTCTTCGACGAGGACGTCGACTACGCCGTGCGCCTCACCCGGGCCGGCGTCGCCACCGACGTCCGGATATTCGCGGGCGCGCCCCACGGCTTCGATCTGATGGCGCCGGACTCGGCCGTGGCGCGTGCGGCGGTGGCCGAAGCCGAGTCGTGGTTGCGGGGCCGAATGGCTACTGACCGGGCAGGTTGACCTCGAGCCGGCCGGTGACCATGGCGCCGAGGAAGCCGGCATCGGTGTGCAGCGCTTCGCCGGTGACATACGAGCACCGCGGGCTGTTGAGGAACACCAGCGGCCAGGCCTGCTCCTCGGCGGTCGAGCGCCTGCCGGACGGGCCGACGAACGCGTCGATGATCTCCTTGCCCGCCTGCTGTTCGAACGACGGCATCATGGCGGTGTCGGTGGGTCCGGGGTTGGTGCAGTTGAGCCGGATGCCCAGCTTGATCAGGTCGACGGCGCGCGACGCCACCCACGCGTTGATCAGCTGCTTGGAGATCGGGTAGCCGCCGAGGATCCGTTCGGGATGGGCCTCGCACCAGGCGGCCGCCTCTTCGAAGGTGTCGGTCGAGGTGACCTCGAGCAGCTCGGTGACGACCTGCTGCCATCCGAGCCCGGCGTTCGAAGCCACGCAGGCGACGGCGGAGCCCGCCGGCATCACAGGGATCAGCGATTCGATGAGGTGGCGGGCGCCGACGAAGTTGACCAGCACGGTGTCGAGGTCGGAGAAGGGCGGACCCGGCAGACCGGCCACGCTGAACACGGCGTCGACCGGCCGGCCGATGGCAGCCACGGCGTCGTCGATGGACGACTTGGCGCGCAGATCGACCGGGATGAACGTGGCGACGTCGTCGGTCTGGCGGACGTCGAGGCCGACGACGTCGGCGCCCAGCTCGGCCAGGATCGCGGCCGTGGCCGCGCCCATGCCCGACGAGCACCCGGTCACGACCACCCGTTTGTCCGCATACCTCAACACGTCATCCATCTGGAACCCTCTCTGAGCTACATCGTTCCCGTATCGACGCCGCATACGTCTACCCACCTGTCTAGCAGGTGTCGTGAGCCGGCTCGCTCGTAGACTCCGGGCGCGATGCACCCCGACGACCATCATCGACGGCTCCCGTGACGGCCCCCCCGTCCGAGCTCGACGGCCTTCCCGCCACCGTGCCCGAGCTGCTGGCGGCCGCCGATCCCTCCCGCGACCTCGCGGTGGGCGACGCCGGTCGGCTCACCTACGGCGAGGCCGACGTGCGCAGCGCCGAGCTGGCGGCGGGCCTGATGGAGGCGGGGGTGGGCAAGGGGAGCCGGGTGGCCGTGCTGCACCCCAACGGGATCGACTGGGTGGTGGCCTGGCTGGCGACGACACGGATAGGCGCGCTGAGCGTCCCGTTGTCGACCTTCGCACCCGCGCCCGAGCTGGCCGGTGTGATCCGCCACACCGACGTCCAGGTGCTGCTGATGGGGCCATCGTTCGCGGCCGACGACCTGCGGCCGGCGCGTGGCGGAGGGGCTCGGTCTCGGTGATGCGTCGCACACGAGGCTGCGCCTCGATTCGGCGCCGTACCTCCGGTCGATCCACGTGACGGGACCCGAGGTGCCGCGATGGGCGTCGGCGCTCCCTTCGTCGAGCGACACCTCGCTCGTCACCGCGGCCGAGCAGCAGGTCACACCGGCCGACCAGCTGGTGATCGTGAGCACGTCGGGCGCGACGGCGGCGCCCAAGGCCGTGGTCCACACGCACGGCTCGCTCATCCGACACGCCGCGCTGCTGGCTCGCCGCTACGAGATCGCACCCACCGACCGCATCTACTCACCCATGCCGCTGTTCTGGGTGGGCGGGCTCACCATGTCGTTGCTGTTCGCGCTCACGACCGGCGCCTGCAGCGTCCTGCTCGAGCGCTTCGACCCGGGCGAGGCGCTGGACATGATCGAGTCCGAGCGCGTGACGCGCGTGTCGGCGTGGCCGACCGCGACCCGGGCGATGATCGAGCATCCGTCGTTCCCGACCCGCGATCTGTCGGCCCTCCGGACCGGGACCCTGGTCGATGCCGTCGCCGAGCAGGAGCAACCTGGGCTGTCGCCGCTGTTCTCGGCACTCGGCATGACCGAGACCGGCGGCCCGCACACGATGGCTGACAGCGACGATCCTCACCCCGAGCGTCTCGACGGCACCTATGGCCAGCCGTTGCCGGGGTTCGAGCACCAGGTGGTCGACCCCGACGGCCGGCCGACCGATGGCGAGGGCGAGCTCTGCGTCCGGGGTCCCTTCGTGATGGACGCGATCTACAAGCGCGAGCGAGCCGACACGTTCACCCCCGACGGCTGGTACCGCACCGCCGACCTCGGTTGGTTCGACGAGGAGCGGTACCTGCACTTCACGGGTCGGCGCAGCGCCATGATCAAGACGAACGGCGCCAACGTGGCCCCGAGCGAGGTCGAAGCCGTGCTGGCCGCCTACCCGCCCGTCACCACGGCGCTGGTGGTCGGGCTGCCGCATCCGGACCGGGGCCAGGACGTGGCCGCCGCTGTGGTGGTCCCCCGGGGTGCCGAGCTCTCGACCGACGACCTGCTCGACCACGCGCGTGGCCAGCTGTCGTCGTTCAAGGTCCCGCGCCACGTCGTGGTCCTCGCTCCCGACGAGGTCCCGGTGCTGCCGACCGGCAAGATCGACATGCGCGCCCTCACCGAACAGATCGCCCGTGCCACCCGCCGTTCGGAGAGGAAGCCGAGCTGATGGTGACACGGTAGGGTGCCGATCTCCACGGCGCGAGGAGGCGAGGGCGGGATGGAGCGACGGGCGGTCTTGTTGCTGGTGTGCCCCGACGGGCCGGGCATCGTGGCCGACGTCTCGGCCTGGGTGGCGGCCCAGGGCGGCAACATCGTCGATGCCGGCCAGACCACCGACGTGACCCACGGGGTGTTCGTGCAACGTGTCGAGTTCGACCATGAACGCGATCCGGCCGACCTCAGGCAGAGCTTCGAAGCCGTGGCCCGACGTTGGGCGATGACCTGGGAGCTCCGCGTGCCCAGTCCCGAGGCTCGCGTGGCCGTGCTCGTGTCGCGGCAGGCCCATTGCCTCTACGACCTGCTCGCCCGTTGCGCCACGGGCGACCTGTCGGCTCGGGTGGCGGTGGTGATGTCCGACCGCCCCGACCTCGCCGATGCGGCGGCCCGCTTCGGGGTGGACTTCGACCACGTCCCGATCGACGGTCCCGGCCCCGAGGGACGCCTGGCGCACGAGGATGCGATCGGCGAGCGCCTCCGCTCGACCGACGCCGATCTCGTCGTCCTGGCGCGCTACATGCGCGTGCTGTCCTCCGGGTTCTGCAGCGAGTTCGGAGCCCGCACGATCAACATCCACCACTCGTTCCTGCCGGCCTTCGTCGGTGCCAACGCCTACCGGCAGGCCTGGGAGCGCGGGGTCAAGCTCGTGGGCGCGACGGCCCACTACGTGACTCCCGACCTCGACGAGGGCCCGATCATCGCCCAGGACGTCGTGCGCGTGTCGCACGGCGACACCCCGGCCACGATGGCCAGGCGGGGACGTGATCTCGAGTCCCTGGTCCTGGCCACAGCCGTCCGCGCGCATCTCGAGCACCGCGTCGTCGCCTACGCGGGTCGCACGGTGGTCTTCGACTGAGGCGACTGGTGGCTGACGCCCGACCGCCGCCGATCAGTGCGAGGCGCAGGGCTTGGCCGCCTCGAGTGGCAAGGTCTGGCCGCCGCCCTGGAACACGGCTGCGTCGTGGTTGACCACGCGTATCCGGCCGTCGAGCGGCAGGTGCAGGCGGTCCACCCGTTCGTCGTCGTTCACCCAGATCACCGATCCGACCCTGGTGACCCCCTCGTTGCACGACCAGCGTGTGGCGGTGGTGGGGCGGAGGATGGCCGGGCGGGTCGACGCGGTCCCGGCCGGCGCGACGGTGAAGAGCACCACTGCAGCCAGGCCGGCGGTGACGGCCCCGAGCACGACCCACTCGCGCCAGCCCGGCTGGGCCGTTCCGCCTGAGGGACCGCCTCGGGCGCCGACGCGGGGTCGGTCGGCGATCGCGGGCTCGTCCGGTTCGACGCGACGGCGCTCGTCGAGGGGGAGGGCGACGACCACGAGGATGAGCGCGATGGCGCGCGCCACGTTGGTGACCGGGTGCTGACCCGGTGAGGTGGCCTCGAAGAGCGTCCAGGCCAGGCCCGCGGCCGCGGCCAGCCGCAGGGGATTCCGACCGTTGCCGACGGTCAGGACGAGGGCGGGGAGCAGGAAGTAGAGGTGGTGGGCCCAGCTGATGGGCGAGGCGGCGGCGGCGAAGCACATGACGAGCGTGATGGCGGCCAGGTCGTTGCCGCGGGTGTGCGCCCGCCTGGCCCGCACGACGCAGACGAGACCGAGCGCGGCGCACGCGAGCACCCAGAGCGCGGTCTGGATCCTGGGCGACGCCACCAGATCGGTCAGCAATCGTCGGATCGAGTCGTTGTTCGTGCTCGAGAGCTTGCCGATCTTGCTCGTGTCGAAGAGCTGGTGCGTCCAGTACAGGCGCGAGTCGCGCGGTGATGCGGGCCAGGCGACCGCAGCACACACCGCGAACGTGGCGACCGACGTGACGGCCGCCCGCCACCGGCGCGTGACGACGAAGAAGAGCACCGCGACGAGCGGGGTCAGCTTGATGGCCGCCGCGATCCCCGTGAGCACACCACCGGCCTTCGATCGGCGCGACACGACCAACGCGTCGACGGCCACGGCGAGGGCGAGGAAGGCGTTGATCTGGCCGATGCGGGCCGTGAGCACCACGGGGACCGACCACACCCCGACCGCCACCACCACCGGCTTGAACCACCAGGCTGTCGGCGGGGTCGGGAGGTGGTCGCACACCAACGCCAGGAAGGCGGCCGAGCAGACGACGGTGGCGATCAGCCACCCGTGCTCGGCCACGGTCTCGGGCAGGTGGGCCACCGGCCACATCGCGACGGCGGCGAAGGGTGGATAGGTGAAGCCGAGGTGGTGGTGCAGGTCGAAGTGGTACAGCGAGCGCGACGGCCAGCGGGCGATCGTGTCGACGTAGCTGTGGAAGTCGATGCGCTTGGTGAACCTCTCGTCCCACACGCGCGCGATCACGCCGACGCACGAGGCCACCATCAGGCCGAACGCCGGGATCCGGCGGCGTTGGTCACGCATGATGGAGGACTCCAACGGGGAGCGGACAGGGAAGGGGCCGACCGCCCCAGCAGCGCCGCGGCGACTCTAGCGACGCCGTTCGGCGAGTGGACGGCACCCGGTCCGGCCAAACATGACAAGCTCGAACGCTCAGTCGACCCCCCAGCCGCGAATCGAGGGACCAGCGATGACGAGCCCGGCCAGCGCCTCGCCCCCCCCAGCGATGCCGAGCGACCCCGTCGAGCTCCTCAAGAGCCGGAGCTACCTGGTCCTGGTCGTGCTCGGGGCCGTCGTCGGCGTGCCGGTCGCGGTGGTGGCCTACTTCTTCCTGAAGTTCGTCAACGAGAGCCAGAAGTACCTCTTCACGACGTTGCCCAACGACCTCGGCTTCCACGGCGAGCCGGTGTGGTGGCCGCTCCCGCTGCTGGCGCTGTGCGGGCTGCTCGTCGGTCTCACCCTGCGTTACCTCCCCGGGCCGGGGGGCCACGAACCGGCCGACGGGTTCAACTTCTCGGGTCCGCCGCCCGCGATCGAGCTCCCGGGCATCGTGCTGGCCTCGCTGGCCACACTCTGCCTCGGTGCGGTGCTCGGGCCCGAGGCACCCCTCATCGCGATCGGCGGCGGGCTCGGTGCGCTGGCCGTGCACCTGCTCAAGCGCGACGCCCCCCCGATGGCCGCCATGGTCATCGGGGGGCGGGCAGCTTCGCCGCCGTCAGCACGCTGCTCGGCTCTCCGCTCACCGGCGCCTTCCTGCTGATGGAGGCGGCCGGGCTCGGCGGCGCGCTCATGGGGGTGGTGATGGTCCCGGGGCTGCTGGCGGCCGGCATCGGATCGCTCATCTTCGTCGGGCTCGACAAGTGGACCGGCTTCGGCACCTTTTCGTTGTCCGTCCCCAACATCCCCCAGGCGGGGTCACCCACCGGGTCCGAGTTCCTGTGGGGCATCGGCATCGGGTTGGCGGCCGCGGTGATCGGCAACGCGATCCGGCGGTTGGCCCTGCTGCTCAAACCGATCGTCGCGTCGAACCGCGTGCTGCTCACGCCGATCGTCGGCCTGGCCGTGGGGGTCTGTGCGGTGGCCTTCGCCGAGACCACCAGCCACGGCTCGTCGCCCGTGCTCTTCTCCGGGGAGAACGCGCTCGGGCCCCTGATCGACGGGGCGGCAGCCTGGACGGTCGGTTCGCTGGTCCTGCTCATGCTCTTCAAGAGCCTGGCGTACTCGTTCTCGTTGAGCAGCTTCCGGGGCGGGCCCACCTTCCCCGGCATGTTCGTCGGCGCGGCGGGAGGGATCGCCCTGTCGCACCTGCCCGGCCTGCCGATGATCGCCGGCGTGGCCATGGGGATCGGAGCCATGACCGTGGTGATGCTCGACCTGCCGCTGACCGCCGTGCTGTTGGTCAGCATCTTCCTGCAGCCCGACGCCCTCGCCCTGATGCCACTGGTGATCGTGGCGGTCGTGGTCGCCTATCTCGCGTCCGCGCGGCTGGCCCCGGTCATCGCGCCCAAGGTCCCGTCCCCCCAGGCCCCAGCCGAACCGGCACCCGAGGTCCGCGACGAACCGGCAGCCGGACAGACCTGAGGTGGTCCGCCGCGAACCGGCCGACGGACCGGCCCGGTGAACGGGTGATGGCCCGATGACTACAGGTGCATGACGATCGCCGGGGCGACGACACCTGATCGCGCGGCAGCGGTAGTCATGGGGGACATGACCGTAGAGATGCAACCTCTCGTCAACCCATCGTCGAGCACCGAGCCCAAGCCGGCCGATCGGGTGTCGGCCCACTTCCCCAGTGCGACCGTTCGTCTCATCCCGCTGGCCGAGGCCGGCCCGCGCATCGCCGGTCAGGCGGCCGATCGCCTGACACCCGAGCGCAGCCTCGAGCTGGCTCACGAGCAGCTGCGGCTCGCCCGTGCCCGCGTGGCGCAGGCGAACGAGGCCCAGGGGCGCGCCACCGACGAGGCGGCCACGGCCCAGGACTTCGCGGCGCGGGCCCGTGTGGCCTACGAGCGGGCGCGCTCGGACGCGCGTCGGGCCGACCTGGTGGCCAGGCGCAGCCAGCGACTGGCTGACCAGGCCAAGCTCGAACTGCGCCAGGCCTACGAGGTCGTGGCCCACCTGGAGGGCATGAGCGGGGTGGTCAACCTCGATCTCGACGCGACGGATCGTTCAGGGTCGCAGCCAGAGATCGAGCCCGAGCTCAGCTAGGCGGCGGCCTTCTCGAGGATGTGGACGCCGCAGGCCGAGCCGAGGCCGATCACGTGGGCCAGGCCGACCTTGGCGCCCTCGATCTGGCGGTCGCCGGCCTCGCCGCGCAGGTGGTGGCAGACCTCCCAGATGTTGGCGATGCCGGTGGCGGCGATCGGGTGGCCCTTGGACTCGAGGCCGCCGGACACGTTGACCGGCGTGGCTCCGTCGCGCCAGGTCGCGCCCGACTTGAAGAAGTCGACGGCGCCGCCCGGCTCGCACAGCATCAGGTTGTCGTAGTGGACGAGCTCGGCGGTGGCGAAGCAGTCGTGCAGCTCGACCAGGTCGAGGTCGTCGGGGCCGACGCCGGCCTGCTCGTAGGCCTGCGTGGCGCCGCGTTGCGGGTCAGCGTGTTGACGTCGGGCAGGACCTGGCAGGCCTCCTCCCACGGGTCGGTGGTGAGGATCGACGCCGAGACCTTGACCGCCCGGCGCTGCTGCTCGAGCGACAGCGTCTTGAGCTTCGCGTCGCTGACGACCACGGCGGCGGCGGCGCCGTCGCAGTTGGCCGAGCACATCGGCCGGGTGTTCGGGTAGGCGATCATGACGTCGCCCATGATCTCGCTCGAGGCTCATCTTCTTCGTGTAGGCCGCCAGCGGGTTGAGCGTCGAGTGGGCGTGGTTCTTCTCGCTGATCCGGGCGAACAGCTCGAAGCTGGTGCCGCCGTAGCGTGTGGCCGTACTCCATGCCGATCTGGGCGAACACGCCGGGCATCGTCTCGGTGCCGATGCGCCCGTCGACGGGCGCGACCGCGCCGTAGCGGCCGTGGGGCGTCCAGGTGTCGCCGTCGTCCTTGCGCGAGCCGCCGGCCAGCAGGCCGGCGCCGGCCAGCTTCTCGACGCCGACGGCCAGGCCGAAGTCGGCCTCGCCGGCCTTGACGGCCATGATCGCCGTGCGCAGCGCGGTGGCGCCGGTGGCGCAGGCGTTGGCCACGTTGTAGACGGGGATGCCGGTCTGGCCGATCTGCTTCTGCAGCTGCTGGCCGATCCCGGCGCTGGCCGCCCATCAGGTTGCCGGCCGCGAGGACGCCCATGTCCTTCATGGTCGACGCCGGCGTCGGCCGAGCGCGCCGAGGGCGGCCTCGCGACGCCAGGTCGATCGATGTCCTCGTCGGGGTGCTTGCCGAACTTGGTCATGTGGATCCCGAGGATCCAGACGTCGTCGCTCATGTCATGTCTCCTGGGGTCTAGACGGGTTCGAAGCCGAAGCCGATGGCCTCGGTGCCGGCGTCGTCGGTGCCGATCGGATAGGTGGCCAGCCGGACCTTCATGCCGAGCGCGCACGTGCTCGGGGTCGGGCTCGACGTTGATGACGTTGCCCCGCACGCTGGTGCCGTCGCAGTCGATCACCGCCGGCCACGAACGGGCACCGGGACGCCGGGGGCGGCGAAGGCCACGATCGTGAACGCGCGCAGCTCGCCCTCGGTGGCGATGTCGACCGGCTTGAAGTCGGTGCCGCCGCACGAGGCGCAGGCGTTGCGCCGGTCGAAGAACCGGGCCCCGCACGTGGTGCACTCGTTGGCCACCAGGTGGGGCTCGTCGCCCAGCACCAGGTAGTCGACGAGTGGGATCTGATCGGCCATCAAAACCACCTTTTCGAGTGCGCGTGCACGGATCGGGTGTCGATCCTACCCGGCGGGCGACCCCCCTCGTTCCGGTCGGTCGGGCTGTCTGCCGGGGCGTCCGCCGGCCGAACCGTAGGATCGTGGCGGTGAAGGAGCACTCGTTCTCGTTCGACGTCGAGGCCACGCCCGACGAGGTCTGGCTGGCGCTGCATCCCCGGCCCCGGCCCGATCCCTCGGGCGGCCCACGGGTCATCGAGTACGGGGGCGTGCGCATCGAGATCGTGCACGAGGGCGACGAGAACGGCGAGGGCCTCGTGCGGACCTGCACCTATCGCGTTCCCCGGTTCCTGCTGTCGGGCGGCGTCGGGCGATCGTGGGAGTGCGTGGTCGAGTCCCGGCCGCCCGAGAGCTCGCGGTACGAGGCCGTGGGCAAGCCGCTCTGGTCCAAGGCGTCGGGGTGGCACCGGCTCGAGGATCTCGGTGACGGCCGCACCCGCGTGCACTTCGGGGAGAGCTACCACGCCTTCAACCCGGTGCTCCGCGTGCTGCTCGAGGGCTACGTCCACCGCTTCATCTCCAAGGACAACGACCGGCTGGTGCAGGTCGCGGTCGAGGGAGGCGTGGCCCGGATGCGGGCGCGCCACGAGGCCGATCCGCGTTCGAGCGCGCCGTACCGGGTCAAGGAGCTGTTCCTCACCCTGCAGGGCGAGGGCGCCAACGCGGGCTCGACTGCGGTGTTCTGCCGGTTCACCGGTTGCAACCTGTGGACGGGCCACGAGCGCCACCGCGCCTCGGCGATCTGCCAGTTCTGCGACACCGACTTCGTCGGCACCGACGGGCCCGGTGGCGGACGGTTCGACTCGGCCGACAGCCTGGCCGAGGCCGTCGAACGCACCTGGCTGGCCAGCGGACCCGTCGAGACCGGTGCCCGGCGCCTGGTGGTCTGCACCGGGGGCGAGCCGCTGCTGCAGCTGGACGACGCGGCGGTCGAGCACCTGCATCGGCGCGGCTTCCTGATCGCCATCGAGACCAACGGCACGCTGGTGCCCCCCGACGGGATCGACTGGGTGTGCGTCAGCCCCAAGGCCGGGGCGCCGTGCGTGGTCACCGCCGGCGACGAGCTGAAGCTCGTGTTCCCCCAACCGGGTGCCGAGCCGCCGACCTTCGCGGCGTGGTCGTTCGACCACTTCTGGCTGCAGCCGATGGACGGGCCCGACCGTGAAGCCAACACGCGTGCCGCCATCGAGTACTGCCTCGGCCATCCGCAGTGGCGCCTGAGCCTGCAGACGCACAAGTACCTGGGCATCCCCTGATGGAGCTGTTCAAGGACTTCACCTTCGAGGCGGCGCACGTGCTGCCCCGCGTCCCGGCTGGTCACAAGTGCGGTCGCCTCCACGGCCACTCGTACCGCGTCTCGGTCCACGTCGAGGGCGAGGTCGATCCCGAGACGGGCTGGGTGGTCGACTTCGCCGAGATCGCCCGCGCCTGGGAGCCGCTGGGCGACGTGCTCGACCACCGGTACCTCAACGAGATCGACGGGCTCGACAACCCCACCAGCGAGGTCCTGGCGCGATGGATCTGGGACCGGCTGCGCGTCGGTCTGGCCGGCCTCGATTCGATCGTGGTCCACGAGACCTGTACGTCGGGCTGCGTCTACCGGGGCCACCGGGCGGGGATCGAGGGGCAGGCATGAAGGTCGCGATCGTGGGCAGTGGGGTGGCGGGCTTGATGTGCGCCCACGAGCTCGGGCGTCGGCACGACATCACGGTCTTCGAAGCGGACGGCCACGCCGGCGGACACGCGCACACGGTCCGCGTCGAGCTGGGCGACAGCGAGCTCCACGATGTCGACACCGGCTTCATCGTCTACAACGAGCCCAACTACCCCTGTTTCAGCGCGCTGCTCCGCGAGCTCGGCGTCGAGACCCAGCCGAGCAGGATGAGCTTCAGCGTGAGCGATCAGCGCCTGGGCCTGGAGTACTGCGGCACCAACCTCAACACGGTGTACGCGCAGCGCACCAACGTGGCGCGACCGTGGTTCACCCGCCTGCTCGTCGACATCGCGCGCTTCAACCGTCGGGCCCGACGCCTGCTCGCGGCGCAGGCCGACCGGCCGGGCGGATCGGGCGGCGGGACCGACGATCTCACGCACGAGCTGACCCTGGCCGCGCTCGTCGCCGATGGCGGCTACGGATCTCACTTCGTCGACGACTTCCTCGTCCCGCTCGGCGCTTCGATCTGGTCGGCCGATCCCGAGACGTTCCTCGAGTTCCCGGCGGTGGCCTACGCCCGGTTCATGGACAACCACGGCCTGCTCCGGGTGCGCAACGCCCCACCGTGGCGCACCATCACGGGTGGATCGAAGCGCTACGTCGACGCCCTGGTCGCGCCGCTCGGCGACCGGCTACGCCTCGACACGCCGGTCACCAAGATCCGTCGCCGAGCCGATGCGCTCGGTCGCATCGAGGTGCTCAGCGAGCGGTACGGTCTCGAGCGCTTCGACCGGGTCGTCCTGGCCGGCCACAGCGACCAGTCGCTCGAGCTCCTGGCCGACCCGAGCGACCGGGAGCGCGAGATCCTCGGTGCCATCCGCTACCAGCCGAACGTCGCGACGCTGCACACCGACGAGCGGTTCCTGCCCGCCGACGCCGTGGCGCGGGCCAGCTGGAACTATCACGTCGGCACCGGCGCGCAGGCCCGCTCGGGTGGTCCGGGCGCGGCGCTCACGTACTGGATGAACCGGCTGCAGTCGATCGACTCGTCGCGACCCCTGCTCATCACGGTCAACCGACACGACGCGATCGATCCCGACCAGGTGCTCGGCCGGTTCGACTACGACCACCCGATGCTCGACGGTGCGGCCATGCAGGCGCAGCAGCGCCGGCACGAGATCCAAGGCGTCGACGGCACCTTCTACGCCGGCGCCTACTGGGGCTACGGGTTCCACGAGGACGGCGTGCGCTCGGCCCTCGAGGTCTGCCGGCACGAGGGGATGGGGTCGTGACGACCACGGTTCGGCGGTGGAACAGCGCCCTCTACGAGGGTCGGGTCCGGCACCGTCGGCTGGCCCCGGTCGAGCACGGCTTCGAGACGCGAGTGTCGATGGTGCTGCTCGACCTGTCCGAGATCGACGACGTGGTGGCGGCCATGCCGCTGTGGTCGTCGAGCCGGCCGGCGCCGGTCGAGTTCCGCCGCCGCGACTACCTCGACGGCACCGACCGCCCGCTGGCCGATGCGCTGGGGGACCTCGTCGAGGCCCGGCTCGGCCGGCGCCCGTCGGGACCGTCGATGATGCTGACCCAGCTTCGGTCGTGGGGCTGGCTGTTCAACCCGATCACGATCTACTGGTGCGACATACGAGAGTGACCGCCGGCGTGGTGGTGCTCGAGGTGACCAACACGCCCTGGCACGATCGGCACTGGTACGTGCTCGAGACCGGGCGCCGAGCCCTCGGTCCCGACGCGCTTCGACAAGGCGCTGCACGTGTCGCCGTTCCTGCCGATGGATCTCGACTACCGGCTCACGATCACCGACCCGAGCGCCGAGATCCGCGTCCGTCTCGAGGTGATGGGACACGGCCGGCCGGTGCTCGATGCCGACATGGACCTGAACCGCGTCGAGCTCACGCCGGCCCACGCGCTCGTTGCGCTCGCCCGCCACCCCATGTCGACGGTCTGGGTGTCGATCGCCATCCGCCTGCAGGCGCTTCGGCTGTGGGCCAAGCGGGCGCCCGTCCATCGCCGGCCGATCACCCCATGAGCGGCGTGGCGGGCTCACCCGCCGATCGAGCCAGCCGTACCGCCGTGCTGGCCTTGTTGTCGCGGATCGACAGCGGTCGGATCGTGCTCTTCGAGCCCGACGGTCGTCGGCACACCTTCGGGCCGGGCTCGGCCGATCGCTACGGACGGGCCGCGCTCACGGCCACGATCGAGGTGCGCGATCCGCGGCACGTACCAGGCCGTGCTGCGCCGGTCGAGCGTCGGACTGGGCGAGGCCTGGATGGACGGCTGGTGGGACTGCGACGACCTCACCTCGCTGCTGCGGCTCCTCTCCCGCGCGATCCACCGGATCGATCCGATGCGCAACGTGTTGGCCCGGTCGGTCGGACGCTCGACCGACGTCGTCCGGTCGCTGCGCCGCCAGGACGGGATCCGCGACCGAGCCAACGTCGCGGCGCACTACGACCTCGGCAACGATCTGTTCGAGCTGTTCCTCGACGAGTCGATGACCTACAGCGCCGGCATCTTCGCGGGGCCCGACGATTCGATGCTCGACGCCTCGACCACCAAGTTCGACCGGCTGTGCCAGCGCCTCGAGCTGGGGCCGACCGATCGCCTGCTCGAGATCGGGACGGGATGGGGTGCCTTCGCCATCCACGCAGCCCGCACCTACGGCTGCCGGGTCACGACCACCACCATCAGCGCCGAGCAGTACGAACACGCGCGGGAGCGGGTGTCCGAGGCCGGGCTCGACCACCAGATCGACGTCCGCTCCGACGACTACCGCGACCTCACGGGCACCTACGACAAGCTCGCCTCGATCGAGATGATCGAGGCCATCGACTGGCGCGACCTCGACACGTTCTTCCTCACCTGCTCGAGGCTGCTCGAGCCCGACGGCCTGATGGCCTTGCAGACCATCGTCATCGACGGTTCGCGCTGGGAGCGGGCCAAGAACACCCGCGACTTCGTGAAGGCCCACATCTTCCCGGGTGGGTGCCTGCCGTCGGTCGACTCGATCGGTCGTGCGCTGAGCCGGGGCGGCGACCTCTCGATGATGTGGCTCGACGACTGCGGCCTGCACTACGCCGAGACCCTGCGTCGCTGGCGCACGCGGTTCGACCGCCATCGCAGCGACCTGGACCGGCTCGGCTACGACGAGCGCTTCGCCCGGAAGTGGGAGTTCTACCTCTGCTACTGCGAGGCCGGGTTCGAGGAGCGCGATGTCAGCGTGATCCAGGCGGTGCTGGCCCGTCCCGGCTACCGACCCGCGGAGCCGTGGGCCGCGCCCGACTCGGCGGGGTCGCGGTCGACCTCGACGGGCCGGCGCCCGTCGAGCGCGGACGCGGATGCGCACGCGGACGCGGACGCTGACGGGACGAGGGTCAGCCGAGCTCGGTGAGCCGCACCCGGTCGACCTTGCCCGTCGAGGTGTGGGGCAGCTCGTCGAGCAGGTGGAACGTCTGGGGGACCATGTAGGCCGGCAGGAACCCCTCGCAGTGCCGGACCAGCTCGGCCGGGTCGAGCCCGGCCGGGGTCACCGCGGCCACGATGCGGTTGGTGACGAGCTCGTCGGGCACCGCCACCACCGCGCAGTCGGCCACGTCGGGATGGCGGTGCAGGACCGTCTCGATCTCACCGAGCTCGATGCGGTAGCCCCGGCTCTTGACCTGGTGGTCGCGCCGGCCCACGAACACGAGATCGCCCGAGGGTTGCCCGACCACGCGATCGCCGGTGCGGTACCAGAGGTCGTCGGATCCGAGCCGCTCCGCCGGTGCCAGCCGCTCGGCGGTGCGGGCGGGATCGCCCCAGTAGCCCTGCGTGACCGTCGCCCCGGTGACCAGCAGCTCGCCCTCGTGGCCGGGCGCCACCCGCTCGCCCTCGTCGTCGACGACCGCGACGCGGTCGCAATCCAGCGGGGTGCCGATCGGCACGGGATCGGCGTCGGCACCAGGTGGCCCGGGCACGCGGTAGGCCGTGCAGACGTTGGTCTCGGTCGGGCCGTACAGGTTCCAGTACGCGGGGTGGGGCACCAGCTCCATGAGCGCGGTCAGGTACGGGGTGGGGAACACCTCGCCGGCGAACAGCAGCAGCCGCAGGCTGGGCAGCGCCCCTTCGCCGAGGCCTCCACGGCTGACCATCATGGTCAGGACCGACGGCACCGAGTACCAGACCGAGATGGCGTGCTCGTCGATGAACTTGATCGCCTCGGCCGGGAACATGGTGACGCTCTTGGGTACGAGCACCACCGTGGCGCCGGCCTGCGCGGCGGCGTACAGGTCGAAGATCGACAGGTCGAAGTGGAAGGGCGCGTGGCTCGACAGCCTGTCGTCGGCGGTGACGCCGAGGGTGCGCACCGACCAGTCGACGAACGACGCTCCGTTGCGGTGCGAGAGCATCACGCCCTTGGGGTTCCCGGTCGAGCCCGAGGTGTAGAGGATGTACGCGAGGTCGTCGTCCTGCACGTCGTCGACGGGTGCGGACGGCTCGGCCGCCTCGAGCGCGTCGGCCCAGGTGATGTCGATCGCGCCGAGCCCGGGGTGGGCGTCAGGACGACTGGTGCCCCACACCAGCAGGCGCTCGACCGGGATGCCGTCGGCCACCAGGTCGGGCCAACGGGCCAGCTTGGACCGACCGGTGACAGCCGTGCCGATCTGGCAGTCGCGCAGCACGTAGGCCACCCGCTCGACCGGCGCGCCCGGGTCGATGGGGACGTAGGCCGCGCCCAGGCGGAGGATGCCGTAGATGGAGGCGACGCTGTCAGCCGACTTGTCGAGCCACAGCGCCACGCGGTCGCCCCGCCCGACACCCTGGGCGGCCAGGACGGTGGCGACCTGGCCGGCGCGCCGGTCGAGCTCGGCATAGGTGAGGGTGGTGGCGCGGTCGACCACGGCCGGGTGGTCCGGCCGGGTCTCGGCGCTTCGGGCCAACAGCTCGTGGAGCAGCACGCCGCTCACAACCCCAGTCGGCGGGCCACCATGTTGCGCTGGATGTCCGAGGTGCCCGAGTAGATGCGCCCCGCCAGCGCGTCGCGCACGTCGCGCTCGAGCTCGGCTTCGCGCAGGTAGCCGTAGCCACCGTGGATCTGCAGCTGGTCGAGGCTCGACTGCACCCAGCTCTCGGAGAGGAAGAGCTTGACGATCGACGACTCCATCTCGCTGCGGCGTCCTTGGCCCTTGAGCCAGGCCGTGTGGTAGAGCAGCAGGCGCGCCGCCTCGAGCCGCACCTTCATGTCGACGATGCGATGGGCGACGGCCTGGTACTTGCCGATGGGCTGGCCCCCCTGCTCGCGTGTGGTGGCGTAGGCGACGCAGCTCTCGACCTGGCGCTGCATCGTGCCGACGGCTCCGGCCAGGATGCAGCACCGCTCCCAGTCCATCGAGTGGTTGAACACCGCCATGCCGGCGCCCACGCGGGCCAGCAGGCTGGTCGTGGGGATGCGGCAGTCGTCGAAGTGCACCTCGGCCATCGGCGAGGTGCGCAGGCCCATCTTCTGGAACGGCATGCTGACCGACACCCCGGGGGTGTCGCGATCGACCACGTAGGCGGACAGCGCCGACCAGCCCTTGGAGGCGTCGCTCGTGACGAACACGACGAAGACGTCGGCCACTGGTGCGTTGGTGATGAAGGTCTTGGTGCCGTTGAGCACGACGCCGTCGCCGTCGTCGCGGCCGGTCGTGGTGAGCGCGAACGCATCCGAGCCCGAGTCGGGCTCGGTCATGGCCTGCACGCCGATGAGCGAGCCGTCGCACAGCCCCGGCAGGTAGCGCTGGCGCTGCTCGGGGGTGCCGAACCGCTCGATCGGCGTGACGGCCGACCACAGGTGCGCACCGAGCGAGAAGATCAGGCCGTTGTCGCGACAGCCGTAGCCGAGCGCCTCGAGGGCGATGACGGTGGTCACCGGGTCGGCGCCCTGCCCTCCGTACTCGGGCGCCACGGGCAGGCCGGTGAGGCCGAACGCCCCGCACCGGCTCCACAGCTCGCGGGGGAAGGCCTCGGCCTCGTCGCGCTCGCGGAGGTTCGGGTCGAGCTCGTTGCGGGCGAACTCGACGACCGCCGCCTTGAAGGCCTCCTGCTCGGGGGTCAGTCCGAAGTCCACGACGACCGGTTCGGAGGGAGGGGGGACCAGGAGGGTCGAGCGGTCACAGCACGCCGGCCTGGCGGAGCGCCGCGCAGGCCTCGGACGCAACGGAGGGGTACTGCTCGCGGGGGAAGTGGGCGAAGTCGACCTCGCCGTCGACCTTGGCCCGCTTGAGGGCCCGGTCGATGTCGACGACGTGGTAGCCGAGCTCGGCCGACAGCTCGGCCTGCGCGATGTGGAACTGCCGGCGTCGCGCCCCCTCGGGTCGCTTGCGCAGCTGGTAGTTGTGGGTCCGGTCGCCCGGCTCGATGGTCAGCACGTTGAAGATCATCACATCACTGCCGGTGTGCTCGCGCAGGGCGGGGATGAGGCGGCGGTAGTTGGCCATGTGCTCGTCGACGTCGAGCTTGCCGATGCGCTCGAAGTTGGCGCTCAGATAGGTGCGGAAAGCCCGTTGCTTGGGCCCGCTGATCGTGGCGCTGTCGAGCCAGTTGCCGCCGGGATCGACCACCAGGCCGTACTTCTTGTGCCGGTAGGTGGGGCGCACCACGTCGGCCGCGCCCGACATCACCGTGATCGACGTCGGGAACGGCTCGAGATCGGCGTTGGCCACCGTGAACGTCTTGACGAACGCGCGCGGCGAGAAGTACTCGGGGTCGAGCTCGAGCGCCTCGCTGATCTCGGCGATGGCGGCGTCGGGGATGTCGTCGAGCGTCTGCAACATGATGTCGGACCGGGCCCCCGAGATGCGCATGGATGATCGCGACACGGCCAGCGTGCCCTTGATGTCGGGCATCCCCGAGGCGTCGAGGTCGAGCAGCGCGGGAAGGTCGCAGGCACCGACGAGGTGGACGCCCTTGCGAGGGTTCGGGTTGTCGACCGCCTCGATGACGAGGCTGTCGTCCCGGCGGGTGCGGATGTGGTTGGTGCCCTGCTCGACGGCGAGGCCGGCGGGGGCGGTGCGCCGCCGCGACGTGAGGAGCCGCTCGAGGCGGGTGTCGTTGCCGGCGACGCGCCGGTAGGCGCGCACGGCGCGCTGCTTGGCGCTGCGGTGGGGCTGGATGTCGCCGCCCACCACGTCGGCCACGGCGTGGAACGTGAGGTCGTCGCCGTCGGGCGTCGGCGCGCCGTCACCGGACGCGATCCTGGCGAGGACGCTGCCGACCTCGAGCCGGTCGCCGGGCTTGGCCAGCACCTCGAGCAGTCGGCCCCGATCGGACGCGGTGACCATCACGCGGCCACCGACCGCGGTGTAGGTGTGGGCGTGGGTGGCGGTGGCGCTGCCGACCCTGGCGTCGCGCGAGAACGAGGTGTACTCGCAGATCTCGAGCTCGCAGATCTCGTCACCGAACTGCACGTCGTCGCCGGCCGACTTGAGCCATCGGCGCACCTCGAGGCGCTTGACGCGGTTGGGGAGGTCGGGGACGACCAGTCGCAGGGCCATGTCAGCGCTCCCTCCGGCCCTGCTGCACGAGCAACGGCCGGTCGTCGAGGAATCCGTACTCTTCGAGCACGACGGCCAGCTCGTCGCGTATCGCTGCGCACAGTTCGGGGGAGTAGCGGAACTGGCCCTCCACGTGCGTGCGCCCGCCCAGCTCGGCCACCATGCGGTCGGCGTCGACCACCGAGATGCCGTCGAGCATCGACAGCTCGATGAGCTCGAGATCGAGGCGGTGGATCGTGAGCGGCATGGTCTCACCCACGTCCTGGTAGCAGGAGACGGCGTCGTCGGGGTCGAACGTGCAGCCGTTGAGGAGGATCAGCCGGCAGCCCTCGCCCTTGCAGGCCGCGATGACCTCTGCCATGGCAGCCGTGAACCGCTGCGCGAGCTCGCGCCCGGTGAAGGGCCCGTCCACGTCGGGCTGGATCGATCGCAGCACGACCTCGACGCCCTGGATCTCTCGCCGGAAGGCATCGAGATCGGCGGCCAGCGCCCAGATGTCACGAGTGTCCAGGCGTCGGAACTCGACGCCCGTGAGATCGGGGTGACGCTCGTGCAGCACCTCGGTGAGACCGGCAGTCAGGACGCGCCCGCCTTCGGCGATCGAGAAGATCGCATCATCGAGGTCGGCGCCCCCCAGCACCGCGGCCGACAACTCGTGGGTCATGGGTCTGTCGGTTCGCCGCTCATGATGGTTGCTCGGGCGCGAGCTTGGCGACGAGCGCCTCGATGCTCGCGATGGTCTCGAAGTTGGTCATGACGACCTCTTCGGCTTCGATCTCGATGCCGTAGGTCTGCTCGAGGAACTCGACGAGTGCGAAGATCCCGAGCGAGTCGAGGATCTCCTCTTCGACCAGGTTGGTGTCGTCGGTGAGCTCGTCGGGTGACGTGCCGGGCATGGCCTCGCGGAGGATGTACTCGCGGATCGTGGTGTTGACCGACGCCATCGTGTCTGACCTGCCGTCCACAGCTCGCGGAAGCATGGTTGCTTCCTCGCCCATTCGATCCGGGCACTGTAGCGGAAGCCGAGTCGACGTCAGGCCGACATGTCGACCGCATCGGGAAGATACCCCCATGGGGTATACTTGCATCACCGGATGATGTCATCTGCGCGTCAGAGAGAGACGAGCTCGGTCACGACACGCCGGTGGGCCCACGAGGAGGAGCACCGATGGCCGGCTACAGCGACGACAAAGAGGCGATCCAGCGACGGTTGCGACGGATCGAAGGGCAGATCCGGGGCCTCGAGCGCATGGTGGACGAGGACGTCTACTGCATCGACGTGCTCGACCAGGTGTCGGCGGCCACGCGTGCGCTGCAGGCCGTCGCCATCCAGCTGCTCGACGGGCACCTGGCCCATTGCGTGACCGACGCCATCGAGGCGGGGGGTGACGAGGCGACCGAGAAGATCGAAGAGGCCTCGGCCGCCATCGCCCGGCTCGTCAGGTCGTGACCTCGGTGCTGGGGGCGCTCAGCGCGCTCACCCTTGGGCCGGTGGGGCGCAGCCTGCACGAGGCTCTCGCCATGTTCTGGGCCACGCTGTGGGCCCTCGTGCTGGGCTTCACGCTCTCGGGGATGGTCCAGGCGTTCGTGTCCAAGGACCAGATGCAACGGACCCTCGGCAACCACCGACCGGCCTCGGTCCTGCGGGCCTCGGGCTTCGGCGTGGTGTCGTCGAGCTGTTCGTATGCCGCCACGGCGATGGCCAAGTCGCTGTTCCAGAAGGGCGCCGACTTCGTGGCCTCGCTCGTGTTCATGTTCGCCTCGACCAACCTCGTGGTCGAGCTGGGCGTCGTGCTCGTCGTGCTGATGGGATGGCAGTTCGCCGCGGCAGAGTTCGTGGGCGGCGCGATCATGATCGTGCTGCTGGTGCTGCTCGGTGGAGTCGTGCTGCGCGGTCCACTGGTGCGGGCGGCGCGCGAGCGTCTGGCTGGAGGGGACGATCGCGATCGCGATCATGATCACGGCGGACATGGATCCGGCGAGGGGTCCGAAGAGCCTCAGCTGGTCGGATCAGCCAAGCTGCGGTCGAAGGCCGCGTGGTCCGACGCGGCCGGCTACTCGATCGCGGACCTCGTCATGGTGCGCAAGGAGCTGGTGATCGGGTACCTGGTGGCCGGGTTCCTCACCGTGATGGTGCCCATGGAGTGGTGGAACACGCTGTTCATCACCGGACACGGCTTCTGGACCAGCCTCGAGAACGCCCTCGTGGGACCGATCATCGCCTGCCTGAGCTTCGTCTGCTCGATCGGCAACGTGCCCATGGCCGCCGCGCTGTGGCACGGCGGCATCAGCTTCGGCGGCGTGATCAGCTTCATCTTCGCCGACCTGCTGGCGCTGCCGCTCGTGCTCATCTACCGCAAGTACTACGGCGGCCGGCTGACCCTGCGCATCGTCGGCGTGTTCTACGTCGTGATGGTGGCCGCCGGACTCGCCGTCGAGGGGCTCTTCACGCTGTTCGGGTGGGTGCCGACGAGCCGGCCCGACGCGATCGTGCCGAGCGGCTTCCACGGCGTCGTCACGACGGTGCTCAACGTCATCTTCCTGGTGGTGCTGGCCGGCGTCTACTGGCTGTCGCGCAACCGGGCGCGCTTCGGCGGGGGCACCGGCTACGCGACCGACCCGATGTGCGGGATGCAGGTGCGGATCGCCGACGCCCCGGCGTGGTCCGACGCCGCCGGCACCCGCACGTGGTTCTGCTCGGACGGGTGCCGCCAGCGCTTCGAGGACGGGTTGGCCCGGGCAGACGGTCAGGAGAGGGACGGTCAGGCAGCCGGCGGTCAGGGGTGCGACGGCGCCGGCGGCGCGCCCTCGAGCTCGAACGCCACCTCGTCGACGTAGCACCAGTACCAGTCCTCGCCGGGCTCGTAGGACCGGACCACCGGGTGGCCCGACTGGCGGTAGTGGGCGGTGGCGTGACGGCTGGGCGAGCTGTCGCAGCAGCCGACATGGCCGCACTGCTGGCAGACCCGCAGGTGCAGCCAGTCGTGCTTGCCCGCCGCGAGGCAGTCCTCGCAGCCGGTCGACGAGGGGGTGACGTCGACGATCTGGTCGACATGGGCGCATTGTTCGGGCATGGACGGGCTCCTTCCGCGTCTCGGCAGTCTCGCAGCACTCGGCCCCGTTGCGTCGCGGGCCCGTAGGGTCGTGCGGTGGATCGAGCGACGATGACCGTGCGGCTGGCCGATGCGCGGGTCGCACGGCTGGCCACGGTCCGGTCCGACGGGTTCCCCCACCTGGTTCCCTGCTGCTTCGCCCTCGACGGCGAGGTCGTGTACTCGGCCGTCGACGACGTGAAGCCCAAGTCGACGATGGCCCTACGCCGCCTCGACCACGTCCGCGCCAATCCAGCCGTGTCGTTGCTCGTCGACCACTACGACGACACCGACTGGTCGGCCCTGTGGTGGGTACGGATCGATGGTCGCGGGAGGGTCGTCGACGACGGTCCTGATCACGACCGGGCGCGAGCCCTGCTCGCGGCCAAGTACCCCCAGTACGCGGCCGCGCCTGGGTTCGGCGCGGTGCTGGTCATCGCCGTCGACACGTGGCGGGGCTGGCCCTGAGCGAGCTCTCGGGCTCTCGATGCGACGGTGGTCTCGGACACCTCGCCCGGATGATCCGCCCAGCTGAGCTGCCCAGCCGTCGTGGACCTACGATGCCGCGTCGTGAGCACCAACCCCGAGACCTCATCTGACGTCGAGACGGTCGAGCGCCTGATCCCGGCGCCGCCCGAGCCGATCTTCGACCTGATCGCCGATCCGCACCGCCATCCCGAGATCGACGGCTCGGGCACCGTGCGTGGGGCCAAGGGCGAGCCGCAACGGCTGGTCCTCGGCAGCACCTTCGGGATGTCGATGAAGATGGGCCTCCCGTACTCGATGGTCAGCACCGTGATCGAGTACGACGAGAACCGGCGCCTGGCCTGGCAGACCCGGGGACCGACCATGATCGGCAAGCACTTCGGCGGTCGCATCTGGCGCTACGAGCTCGAGCCGGTCGACGGCGGCACGCTCGTCCGCGAGAGCTGGGACATCAGCCACGAGTCGGCCATGACCCGGCCGATGGTGCGCAAGGGCGCCGCCGACACCCGCAAGAACATGGCGGCCACGCTGGCTCGGATCGAGGAGATCGTCACCGCCTGACCAACCGCGCACCCGGCACTCCGACCTCCGACCCCCCTATCGGGGGTGGATCGCGCCGGCGTGGAGTGGCCGAGGCGGGTTCGCGTCAGCTGGCGGGGTGGGTGAGGTCGTAGACCGTCTGGCCGCCGACCGTGCTCGAGTGGAAGTGGGCCTCGACCCACGACGTGATCTGGCTGGCCACGTTCGTGGTCGACGACGCGCCCGCCCCTCCGGTGCCGCCGGGGATGAAGTAGTGGATCCGGCCGGCCCGGACGTACGCCTCGAACGTCTCGAGGCTCGGGGCCGGATCGGTGCCGTTGAAGCCGCCGATCGACATGATCGGGTCGCCCGTCGACAGCTGCAGGCCGGCCGCCGAGTTCGAGCCGACCGTCGCCGCCACCCAGCGGTAGGAGCCGGCGTCGGTCTCGAGGAGGGTGGCCAGCGCCGAGCTGGTCGACCCGGCGTCCAGCAGGCCGCCGACCCCTCCGGCTCGGGTGGCTGTCGTGCCTCCGGCACGGGTGGTGCCGGGGATGACGCCGGCCGTTCCGCCCGCGCCGCCCGGGCCGCCGGCGAAGCCGCCCGGGCCGCCCCGGCCCCCGCTGACGGTCGGGCCGGCGGACGGGATGGCACCGGTGTGGCTGGTGGACGCGGTCTGCAGCGCGTAGGCGGCCGGTCCGGCGAGGGCGACGACCAGCGCGACGGTGGCCAGGGCGGCGGCCGCCGCCCGGTTGAGCCGGGTGGGCAGGGCGAGCACGACCGCGGTGACCAGTCCGACCACCAGCAGCGGCCCGCGGAGCCACGGCAGCCACGTGGTGCTGCGGCCGAGCAGGATGAAGGCCCAGGTGGCCGACGCGGCCAGGGCGGCGGCCAGCACGCTGCGTGCCACCACGTTGCGACGGCCCCGCCAGCAGGCGACGGCGCCGATGCCGACGAGGGCACCGATCGCCGGTGCCAGGGCGACGGCGTAATAGGGGTGGATGATGCCGGCGGCGAAGCTGAAGACGGCGCCGGTGAGCAGCAGCCAACCCCCCCAGATCACCAGTGCGGCCCGGGTGCGGTCGGTGCGGGGGGCGCGGCGACTCCACCACAGCCCTGCGGCCAGGAAGATCACCGCGGCCGGGATGAGCCACGAGATCTGCCCGCCGAAGTCGCTGTTGAACATGCGGCTCCATCCGGTCGCGCCCCAGATGCCGGCCCGCCCGGTGGCACCGCCGCCGACCACGCTGCCGGACTCGCTGCCGTTCAGGCGACCGAGGCCGTTGTACCCGAAGATCAGGTTGAGCAGGTTGTTGTCCTGCGATCCACCGACGTAGGGGCGGTCGGCCGCCGGGCGTGAGCATCACGGCCGCCACCCACCATCCCGACGAGACCACCAGCGCCACAGCGGCCCAGATCAGCTGCACGATCCGCCGACCGAGCTTCGGCGGCCCCGCGAGCAGGTAGGCGCCGGCGAAGACGGGCACGACGATGAAGGCCTGCAGCATCTTGGTGTCGAAGCCCAGGCCGACGAGCACCGACACGAGCACGAGCCAGCGCGTCCGTCCGCTCTCGACGGCGCGCACCGTCGCGTAGGCCGCGCCGACGAGCAGCAGCACCAGCAGCGCGTCGGGGTTGTTGAACCGGAACATGAGCGCGGCCACCGGGGTGAGCGCCAGCACGGCGCCGGCCAGCAGGCCCGCCGCCGGTGAGAACCAGCGCCGCACGGTCGCGTAGAGCAGGCCGACCGCGGCCACCCCTTCGACGGCCTGGGGGGCCAGCACGCTCCACGAGCTGAGGCCGAACAGCCGGGCCGAGAGCTCCATGACCCAGAGCGCCGCCGGGGGCTTGTCCACCGTGATGAAGTTCGAGGAGTCCGACGAGCCGAAGAAGAACGCCTTCCAGCTCTTGGTGCCGGCCTGCACCGCGGCCGAGTAGAACGAGTTGGCCCACCCGGACGCACCGAGGTTCCAGAGGTAGAGCAGGGCGGTGAGCCCGAGCAGGGTGATCAGGGCCGGACGCACCCAGGCCGGATCGGTCGGTCGTCCGCGGACCAGCCGCCGGGCCCGGCCGGGCTGGCCGGGCGGCGCCGGGGGAGAGGGCTCGAACCCGGCGGGACCGTCGCTCGGGCCCGCGCCGGCGGGGCGATCGGCGGTGGTCGGGGTCAGGGTCGTGGCGCTCATGGACCCACCATCGGGCTCGCGCCTCAGAGCGGCCTCAGGACCGCCTCAGAGGTCGGTGATAACCATCTGGTCCCGTGACGTGCCTGTCCTCGGGCGGTTTCCGCGGTCGACCTGTAACGACCGGCCCCGGCGAAGGACGGTGTTGACGTGGATGAGCTACGAGTGGTGCGAGAGCGACGTCCGGTGCGGTTGGCGTCCTTCAGCAAGCTGCCGGAGGCGACGCCGGTCGGCGCCATGGTCGACGGGCTCGATCTGGTGGTCATCCGCCGAGGGGACGAGCACTCGGTGCTCTACGGGCGATGCATGCACCGGGGGGCCCTGCTGGCCGACGGCCGGGTCGACGGCGACAACCTCCTGTGCGGGCTGCACGGCTGGGACTACCGCATCGACACCGGGGTCAGTGCGTACAACAACGACGAGGTGCTCGAGAAGTTCACCAGCTGGGTCGACGACGACGGCGGCCTCTGCGTCGACGCGGTCGAGATCGACGACTACTGCGCCGAGCACCCCCAGCCGTTCGACCCCGACGTGTACCAGGGGCTACTACCGCGATCCGCACATGGCCCCCGAGGAGCCGTTCGTCGGGTACATCCACGAGCTGGCGACCAACGGGCTGACGAAGACGGGCCACCACGGACCGGTGTCGGCCATGGGCGTGTCGCGCCAGGAGCTGCCGACCTGGGACGACCTCCAGTTCGTCACCGCGCAGCTCGCCCGCCTGCCGTTGCTCGACGACGGAGCCTGTCGGCACCGAGGTGTGCATCGGTCCGAACGCCGACCGGCCCCTCTGGCTCGACATCCCGATCTTCGTGTCCGACATGAGCTTCGGCGCGCTGTCGCAGGAGGCGAAGACGGCGCTGGCCCGGGGCGTCGAGCTGGCCGGCACCGGCATCTGCTCGGGTGAGGGCGGCATGCTGCCCGAGGAGCAGGCCGAGGCCAGTCGCTACTTCTACGAGTTGGCATCGGCGCGGTTCGGCTGGTCGTGGGACGTGCTGGCGAAGGTGCAGGCCTTCCACTTCAAGGGCGGCCAGGGGGCCAAGACCGGTACCGGCGGCCATCTCCCCGGGCCCAAGGTGGTGGGTCGCATCGCGGAGGTCCGGGGCCTGCCCGAGGGCACCCCGGCCGTCTCGCCGTCACGCTTTCCCGACTGGAGCTCGGTCGACGACTTCAAGCGCTTCGCCGACCAGGTGCGCGAGCGCTCGGGCGGCATCCCGATCGGCTTCAAGATGTCGGCCCAGCACATCGAGGACGACATCGACGCGGCGCTCGAGGTGGGCGTCGACTACCTGATCCTCGACGGTCGGGGCGGAGGCACCGGTGCGGCACCGTTGATCTTCCGCGACCACATCTCCGTGCCGACCATCCCGGCGCTGGCCCGGGCTCGGGCCCACCTCGACCGGCTGGGCCGGCGCGACGTCACCCTGGTGGCCACCGGCGGACTGCGCCACGCGCCCGACTTCGCCAAGGCGCTCGCCCTCGGGGCCGACGCCGTAGCGGTCTCGAACTCGGCGATCCAGGCCATCGGGTGCCTGGGCATGCGCGCCTGCCACACCGACAACTGCCCCGTCGGGCATCGCCACCCAGAAGCCCCACCTGCGCGCCCGCCTGCCGGTCGACGAGGCGGCCCATCGCCTCGACCGCTTCCTGCGGGCGTCGGTCGAGCTGATGCAGGTGCTGGCCCGGGCGTGCGGTCATCGCCATCTGTCCGGTTTCGCGCCGAGCGACCTCACCACCTTCGACCGTGACATGGCCCAGCTGACCGGCATCGCCTACGGCGGCGTGGTCCCCCTCACATGACGGAGCACGATCCCATGACCGATGATCTCGGACCGAGCCAGCCGGGCGGGGCCGACGGACGAGGCATCGGCGCAACGTGGTTCCGTGTCGCCTCTCCCGACGGTCTTCCCGACGGACGCGTGGCCACGGTGCTGGCCGGCCATCGCACCCTGGCGCTGACCCGTGTGGGGGATCGCTACGGCGCGCTCGACAACCAGTGCCCCCATCAGGGCGGACCCCTCGGCGAGGGGTCGATCGAGAAGGGGATGCTGCGCTGCCCGTGGCACGGGTACGACTACGACCCGCTCACCGGGACGCCGCCGCCCGGGCTTCACCGACGCGCCGTCGTGCTTCCCGGTCGAGGTGCGGGACGACGGCATCTACGTCGAGGTGCCCGACGAACCCGAGCACGTGCGCACCGTGTCGGACGTCATGACCGAGACGATGGTGGCGTGGGGGATCACCCACGTCTTCGGCATGGTCGGCCACTCGAATCTCGGGTTCGCCGACGCCATGCGGCGCCAGGAGGAGGCCGGCCGCCTCACCTTCGTCGGCATCCGTCACGAGGGGGCGGCCGCGTTCGCCGCCTCGGGCTACGCCAAGCTCACCGGCCGGCCGGCGGCCTGCTTCGGCATCGCCGGTCCGGGGTCCACCAACCTGCTCACCGGGCTCTACGACGCCAAGGTCGACCGGGCGCCGGTGCTGGCCATCTCGGGCCAGGTGCCGTCGAAGGTGCTCGGACGTGGGGCCTTCCAGGACGTCGACCTCACCGCCGCCTTCGCCGACGTGGCCGGCTTCTCGCGCACGGTGCTGCCGGACTCGGACCACGGCGAGCTCATGACGCTGGCCCTCAAGCACGCGCTGGTCGAACGCCAGGTCGCCCATCTCGTGTTGCCCGACGAGGTGCAGGTCAGGCCGGCTCCTGGCGTGGGCGCGTCGGGACCCACCGGCCGCGTGCCCGACTTCGAGATCTCGCCTCCCGATGGGGCGCTCGAGCAGGCCCGCCAGCTCGTCGCCGGGGCCCGCCGACCGGTGATCGTGGTCGGCCACGGCTCCCGCTTCGACATGCCCGACGTGATCGCGCTCGCCGAGGACCTCGGAGCTCCCGTGGTCACGACGTTCAAGGCGAAGGGCCAGATCTCCGACCACCACCCGCTGGGTGCAGGTGTCCTCGGGCGCAGCGGAACGCCGGTGGCCAGCTGGATGATGAACGAGAGCGACCTGCTGGTCGTGTTCGGCGCCTCGTTCTCGAACCACACGGGGATCGCCTCCTACAAGCCGATCGTGCAGGTGGACTTCGATCCGATGGCGCTCGGCCGCTTCCATCCCGTCACCGTGCCGTTGCTGGGCCACGTCGGGGTGACCGCGCGGGCGCTGCGCGCCGGCCTCCCAGCCTCCGAGCGGGTCGACCAGCGCCCCGATGTCGCCGAGCGCTGGACGATCTGGCGCGCCGAGAAGGAGCGCCGGGCGCTCGACGACCGGGGACGCGGGGTCAACTCGGCGACCGTGTTCGCGGCGTTGTCCCGTGCGATCGACGAAGACGCCGTCGTGGCGGTCGATGTCGGCAACAACACCTACTCGTTCGGGCGCTACTTCGAATGCGCCGGCCAGTCGGTGCTGATGTCGGGGTACCTCGGCTCGATCGGCTTCGGGTTCCCGGCCGCGATGGGGGCGTGGGCCGCCGCGCCCGACCGCCAGATCGTGGCCGTCACCGGTGACGGGGGTTTCGGCCAGTACCTCGGCGAGCTGACCACGGCGGTCAAGTACGAGATGAACATCACCCATGTGCTGCTCAACAACTCGATGCTCGGCAAGATCACGAAGGAGCAGCGCGCCGCCGAGCTCGAGGTGTGGCAGACCTCGCTGCACAACCCGGACTTCAGCGAGTACGCGCGCATCTGCGGCGCCATGGGGATCCGGGTCGACACAGCCGCGGGTCTCGACGCTGCGCTGCGGCAAGCGCTCGACCACGAGGGTCCCGCGCTGGTCGAGGTCGTCGCCGACAGCGACCTGATCTGAGGTGGACGACGGTGCGGACGGATGAGGACGAACTTCGGCCTGGCGTGGACCGCGCGCATCCGTCGCACCATGATGAGGCGCGGTGGGAGGGGACTACAGCGACGACGCGAAGCTGGTCGCCGCCCTCAAGGCCGGCGACGAGCAGGCGTTCGCGTGGATGGTCGACCGATACCACGCGCAGCTGCGGAGGCTGGCGCTCAACTACGTGCGCACGCCGGCGGTGGCCGACGAGGTCGTGCAGGACACGTGGCTGGCGGTGCTCGAGGGCATCGACCGGTTCGAGGGCCGCTCGAGCCTCAAGACCTGGCTGTTCCGCATCCTGATGAACAAGGCCCGGACGCGCGGCGTGCGTGAGCATCGAAGCGTCCCGGTCTCGTCGCTCGCGTCCGACGACCTCGACACGCCGGGCTTCGGCGCGGATCGGTTCCGCCCGCCCGAGGACCCGGGCGCAGCCGGCCACTGGTCGACGTTGCCGTCTCGGTGGGAGGACCAGCCGAGCGAACGCCTCGTCGCGCGGGAGACCCTCGACCGCGTGCAGGACTCGGTGGCGGCCTTGCCCCCCAACCTGCGCGAGGTGCTCGTGCTGCGCGACATCGAGGGTTGGACCTCGGCCGAGGTGTGCGACGTCCTGTCGCTGTCGCCGTCCAACCAGCGGGTGCTCTTGCACCGGGCGCGCGCCAAGGTGCGTCGCGACCTCGAGACGTTCTTCGAGATGGCTGCGTCGTGAGCGACGTCGATCGATTCGATCCGCGACCGTTGGCCGACCTGCCCTGCAACGTGTTCGTCGCGCGCGTGACCGACTACCTCGAAGGCGCGCTCGACGCCGAGCAGGTGGCGATCGTCGAGGCTCACCTCGAGGGCTGCGAGGGGTGCACCACCGTGCTCGAGCAGTGGCGCACGGTCATCGCGATGGTCGGCCGGCTGGCCGAACGGCAGGTCGACGAGATCGATCCGCAGGTGCGGATCGCCTTGCTCGACGCCTTCCGGCGGATGACTCCCTCGTGACCGGTCGGTCGCGTCAGGGCGCCCGGACGACCACGCCGACCGCGTCGCCGCGGATCTCGAACCCCATCGACTGATACAGGCCGATCGCGGCGTCGTTGTCGGCCGCGACGTGCAGGACGGGCTCGGCGCCCTGCTCGCGGATGGCGGCGACGACCGCGGCGATCACGCGTCTCGCCAGTCCCTGCCCGCGGTGGGCCGTGTCGGTGCACACCGCGCTCACCTCGATGCGACCTGGGCCCCGGAAGCGCGTGCCCGCCATGGCCACCAGCGTCCCTTCGCGGCGATATCCGACGTAGCGGCCCATCTCGACGGTGCGCGCCTCGAACGGTCCGGGCCGGGTGCGGCCGACGAGGTCGAGCATCTCGGGGACATCGGCGGGGCCGAGTGCCTCGAGACCGTCGGAAGGCCCACTCGACACGGCATCGCCGACCATCTGCAGGCCGACCAGCCGGGCGGTCACGTTCCAACCGCCGGGAGGGTCGACCGTGGGGCGGAACAGCACCGCCACCCCCTCGGGGCCCACCAGGTCGGCCAGCGCCTGCCAGCTCTCGGTCGAGGCCTCGTCGTCGAGGGCGGCGAAGGGGGACACCGCGGCCAGGAACCGCCCGGCCTTCGGCGGGTCCGCCGGGCTGGAGCTCGGCCAGGTGGGAGAGATCGCCCGTCACCGAGTGCCAGACGAGGTTGTCGAGGGGGTCCACGGCGCGTGACGTTACGAGCCCGAGGTGGCGCGTGGCGCCGAATTCCAGAGCGCGGGCGCCGAATTCGAGATCCTGGACGGGACGCCCGCGCGTGCGGTGCCACGGGGCGGGTGCGAGACTGCAGGGGTGCAGGCACACGCGGCTTCGTTCCGGCGCTCCCGCGTCCTGCTCGGGCTGGGCTTCGTGGTGCTGGTCCTCGTCGGCGAGTGGCTCGGCCACGCGATCACCTGGTTCCTGACCGGCGGCGCGACGCCTGGCCTGGCGCTGTCGGGGGCCACCCACACCTACCTCGGGCCCGTCGGCGTGGGCCTCGCGATCCTGGCTGTCGCCGCGTCGTGGTCGGTGTGGTCCGGGCTGCGGCGGCTGGGCGACCTCGTCCGGTCGATGCGATCCTCGCTCGATCGGACCTGGCGGCTCGACGCCGGTACCGGTGTCGATGCGATCGCCGCGCCGGCCGCGCCCGTCCGTGAGATCAGCTGGGCCCAGCTGTGGGCCGGCCTCGCGGTGGTGCAGCTGCTGGTCTACCTGGTGCAGGAGAACGTCGAGGCTCGCGCCGCCGGGTTCGCGGCGCCCGGCCTGCACGTGCTGACCGCACACCACGGCTCGGCCGTCGCGATCCACGCCGCGATCGCGCTGCTCGGCGCGGCGCTGGCCGTCGAGGTCGCCGATCGGTGGGCCTCGACGTCGCGCGCCGTCGTGCAGGTCATCAAGCTCTACCGTGCCCTCACGGCCCGTCGCACCGACGGCGTGACGCCGTGGATCCCGCGGGCGGTTCCAGCCGGGTCGCCCGTCGCCCGGTTCGGCCGGTCGTTCCTGCCCCGGCCTCCTCCGCTGACCATCGGCCTCTGACCCGGCCGCGGACGCGCGCCCACGAGCGCTGTCGTCGCGAGCCGACGACTCAGACGCGTCCGGACGTCGCGATCCGCGGCGGCCGGAACGACCCGTCCCGTCGAGGGACGGTCGCGACACCCTCTGGAGGAAGCACCGATGCAACGACGAACGACGCGGGTCGGGTTCGGGCTGGCGACGATCGCCGCGCTCGTGATCCTGTTGGCCAGCCCGGCGTTGGCCCACGAGCAGCGCCGGGTCGGCGCGTACGAGCTGACGGTCGGCTGGCAGCACGAGCCCACCTACGCCGGCGACCAGAACGGCGTGCAGGTCTTCATCCACGACGCCGGCGGGCAGGCCGGTCGACGATCTCGGCACGCCGACCACCCTGAGGGTGCAGGTGATCTACGGGAGCGCCACGAGCCCCTTCCTCGACCTCGAGCCGTCATGGGACCCAGACACGGGCCTGGGGACCCACGGCGAGTGGGATGCCGCGATCACACCCACCGAGCCGGGGAACTACACGTTCCACTTCACCGGGACGATCGACGGGCAGGCGATCGACCAGCGCTTCACCTCGTCCGACTCGACCTTCGACGTGGTGCGGAGCCCGACGGCCATCGAGTTCCCGACCAAGACGCCCTCGCCGGCCGAGCTGGCCGCGGGGGTCGAGGCGTTGCAGCCACGCGTCGGCGTCGGCCTCGTCGGCGGCCAGCTCGGCCAAGGACTCGGCCTCGACCGCCACGACGCTCGCGGTCGTCGCCCTCGTGGTCGCCGTGGTGGCAGGTGCCGTGGCCATCGGGGTCAGCGTGACCGGCCGGAAGCGCCGGTCGTGACCTGATGGGTCGGCGCGCGAACCGGCTGGCGCCGGCGTCGGGGTTCGTCCCCGTCGTCGCGGTGACGATGGCGCTCGCCGTCGTCGCGCTGGTCGCGTCCGCCGCGCCCGCGGCCGCCCACGCGCTCCGCGTCAGCTCGACGCCCTCCGCCGGCGAGGTGCTCAGGACGTCACCGACGGTCGATCACGGTGACCTTCGGCGAACGACCCGACCCGCACCTGTCGCAAGCTGCGCGTGCTCGACTCGGCCGGCCACGACGCAGGCGACGGGGCCGACCGAGACCGTGCCCGGCCAGCCGCTCGCCCTCGAGGTGCACCTCGATCCTGTCGGCGACGGCGTCTACACCGTCGTCGTGGACCACGGTGTCCGAGGTCGACGGCCACCTGGCCAGCGGGACGTTCGCCTTCGGTGTCGGGGTGGCGCCGAACCGGTGCCGCCGCGACATCGGCGACGACGAGCTCGCCGTCGTCGCCGCTGGCGGCCACGATCGGGCGTTGGCTCCTCTACGTCGGGCTGATGGGGCTCGTGGGCGCGGCCGCGATCGGCCTGCTCGTGCTTCGAGCAGCCGCCCCGCCTGAGCTGGCCCGACGTGTCGGTCGCTGGCGTGGGTGCCGGCGGTGGTCGGCGCGCTCGCCATCGCGATGGGCGAGGCATCGGTGGCCCACGTCGGCCTCGGCGACCTGTGCAGGTCGACCTTCGGCCACGAGCTGGCCGTGCGCGTCGGTGCCGCTGGTCGTCGGCGGCGCTGCTGGTCGCCCTTCCGTGGTTGCGGCCGAGCCGCCGGGCGCTGGCCGTGCTCGGCGTGGCCGGCCTGGCGGCCATGTGGGGCGACGTGAAGCCTGAGCCACGCCGACGCGGCGACCCGGGACGAGTCCCTCAAGCTGGTCGAGCAGTGGTTGCACTTCGTGTCGGCCGGCGTCTGGATCGGCGGCCTGCTGACCCTGCTGGTCGGCCTGGCTGCGCATCAGCGCGGTGGCACGGGGCCGGGCCGCGCGGCGGTTCTCGACCATCGCGCTCGGTCTCGGTCGTCGTGCTGGCCGGCACCGGGATCGCTGCGCGCCATCGACGAGGTGGGCACGCTGGCACGCGCTGACCTCGACCACCTTCGGCCAGGCGATCCTGGTCAAGAGCGGGCTGCTGCTGGTGCTGATCGGGCTCGGCGCAGCGAACCGCTTCCGCTCCGTGCCCGCGGTCGAGCGGATCCTCGCGTCCGCTGCTGACGATCGGTCGGATCGAGCTGGGTCTCGCCGTGGTCGTGCTGGTGGCCACCTCCGTGCTGCAGGGCCAGGCCCCGCCGGCCTCGGTGGCCGCGGCCGCCGGCCCGCCGCCGGTGGTGGTGACCGGCCACGACTTCGCCACGACGGTCCGCGTCGTGCTCACGGTGTCACCGGGCACGACCGGCTTCAACCAGTTCGACGCGCACGTGACCGACTACGACACGGGCCGCCCGATCCGCGCCGCGGTCAGCCTGACCTTCTCGCGACCCGACCGTCCCGATCTCGGCTCGTCGACGCTGGTGCTGCACCGGGTGGGCGACGGCAGCTACGGGGCGAGCGGTGCCAACCTCTCGATCGACGGGACCTGGGCGGTCGACCGTGCTGATCCAGCAGGCATCGCACCGCGGCCGAGGTCGACCTGCACGTGACGACCCGCGCCACGCCCGAGCGCATCACGGTCGAGGCCAGTCCGGGCATCCCGGACCTGTACACGATCACCCTGCCGGGCGACGACTCGGTGCAGGTGTACGTCGACCCGGGCCGACCGGGGTTCAACGAGTTCCACGCCACCTACATCGGTCCCGACGGCAAGGAGCTGCCCATGCGATCGTTCAGCGTGACGGCGATGCGATCGGGCTCGCCCGCGGCCGCGTTGCCGGTGCGTCGGCTCGACCGCATCGGCCACTTCGTCGCCGATCTCGCCGGCGCCCGATCGGGCCGCTACCGGTTCGTCCTGTCCGGCGTCACGGCCGACGCGGCCACCACCTATCGGTCCGACGTGACCATCCCGATCCGATGACGCAGACTCGTGGCGTGCGACGCGTCGGTGATGCTGGCGATCGTGGTCGGCCTCGGCGCTCGGCCACGATGGCGTGCGCTCCGGGTTCGTCGTCTTCGTCGAACGTCACCACCGAGACCCGGCCGACGACGCCGGCCAAGCTCGAGATCCTGTCGCCCGAGCCGGGCAGCACGACCGGCTCGGCGATCATCCTCAAGCTGCAGCTGACCGGCGCCACCGTGGTGGCGCCGACCGAGGTGACCGGGATCGACCCGACCGAGGGTCACATCCACGTGTCGGTGGACGGCAAGCTGGTGTCGATGGCCTACGGGCTCACCCAGCCGGTGCGGGGCCTCACGCCCGGGCACCCACACGATCCTGGCCGCGTTCGTGGCGTCGGATCATCGCCCGTTCGCCAACCAGGTCGTCGCCACCGTGGTCTTCCAGGTCCGATGACCGCCGATCGCCCGGTCGAGTGACGCCGGCCGAGCCGCGGCCCGTCGGTGGCGGATCGTCGGCTCGCAGCCACGCGACCGTGGCGGCCCTGGCCGGCGCTGGACGATCGGCGGCGCGGCGGTGCGTCGTGGTGCGGGTGCGTGCTGCTCGAGGCCCGTCCGGCTCTGGTGGGCGGCACTGTCCGATCCCGGCGCCTGGTGCTGGTGGCGCTCTTCGTCGGCGCTGCTCGCCGCGGGCGCCCTGGTGGCCGCTGCCCCGCCGACCCGGCTCCCGACCTCGGCTCAGCCGGGCCCGCACGGCCGGTGGTGGTCGCTCGTGGGCGTCGGCGCCTTCGCGGCTGGGCCGGCTCATCGGCGGCGGGCACGCGCCCGTGCCCGCCACCGCTGGCGTTCGTCGCGGCCAACACGCTGGCCGCGGTGGCCGAAGAGGCCTTCTTCCGCCGCCTGTGCTTCGGCCTGCTGCGCCCGCCGGGCGCGGCCTGGGCCGTGGTCGGCTCGGCCGTGCTGTTCGCGGTGGTCCACGTCACCACCTACGGTGCGTGGGTGCTGCCGCTCGACCTGGCCGCCGGCCTGGTCTTCGGCTGGCAGCGCGCCGACCACCGGTTCGTGGCGGGCCCCGGCCGTCACCCACGTCGTCGTCAACCTCCTGGTGGTGTTCTGACATGCCGACCGAACGAAACTGGGCGTGAAACACGCGAAGACGCCACGCAAAGATGCCCGGTTCGGGCGGTGGCGGTGGCCGTCGGCGTCGTCGCGTGGTGGCGGCGGTCGCGGCCACCGGGTGCAGCGCGGCGTCGGGGTCGGGGCGGCGCCGAGCCCGTCGGTGCGTCCGATCGGGACCATCTACCCGCTGGCCGGCGCCCAGGGCCTGCAGGGCACCCAGGAGGACCGTGGGGTGCCAGCTGGCGGCCGAGTGGGCCAACGAGCACCACGTCGCTCGGGTCGCGGCACATCCAGCTGGTGGCCGAGGCCGCCGACCAGGCCGAGGCCGTTCCCGGCGACATGGCCGTCCTGCACCGCAAGGGCATCGACCTCGTGGTGGGCAGCCACGCCAGCGCCATCTCCCAGGCCGCGGCGGCGGTGGCCACCCAGCAGCACCAGCTGTTCTGGGAGACCGGCGCGGTGGGCCAGACGCTGCCCGGCACCGGGGGCGGCACGCTACTTCTTCCGCATGGCGCCGATGGGATCGAACCTCGGCTCGTCGGCCATCGACTTCGTCGCCGACGAGGTCGCCCCGCACCTGTCGAGCACCCATCCGCTGCGCTACGCCGTGGCCTACGTCGACGACCCCTACGGCCGCGAGGTGGCCGACGGGGCCATCGACGAGATCCACGCCGCTGCACGAGACCGACGCGGGTTCGTTCGCCTACGACGCCAGCACCGTCGACTACGACCAGCTGGCGCGTCCGCATCGCGGCCGTCCATCCCGACGTGCTCTACGTGTCGGCCTACATCGCCGACGGCATCGCGCTGCGCCGGGCCCTGGTGGCCGCTCACGTGCCGCTGCTGGCCAACATCGGGACGTCGTCGAGCTACTGCATGCTCCAGTTCGGCCAGCCCCTCGGCGAGCCGACGCGGTGGGGCTGTTCGCCTCGGACAAGCCCGACGCCGACGACGTGAACCCGGCGTGCGCTGACCCCGGAGGGTCGGGCCGCGCTGGCCTGGGCGTCGAAGACCTACCGGCAGCGCTACCACGACGACATGTCGGCGCCGGCGCTCTCGGGTTTCTCGGCCGCCTACGCGCTGTTCGTGCACGTGCTGCCCGCGGCGCAAGGGCGACAGCCCGGCAGCGGTCGCGGCGGCCGCGCTGGCGGTGCACCTGGCCACGGGCACCCTGGCCAACGGCAGCGGCATGGACATGGCCCCGCCCGGCGCCAGCCGACGCCGGGCGACAACCGCGCCGCCACCAGCGTCATCTGGGAGTGGGTGTCGCCGGGCAGGCGGGTCGTGGTCTGGCCGGCTGCGTTCGCCAACCACCCGCTGCAAGTGCTCCCCCTGGCCCAGTGAGTCGGATCCTGGCGCGACGACGCACCTGGATCGCGGTCGCGCTCGTCGTGCTCTACGTCGGCACGGTCGCGCTCACCCTCGGGGTGCGCGGCACCCACCTGCGGCCGCTGTACGAGGGGTTCGGTCCGACCCAGCCCTACCGGTGGGTCAACCCGCCCGGCGTGTTCGCGCCCACCAACCAGAAGCCGGCGTCGGTGAGCGGGGCGGTGCCGCTCGGTCCGAAGGGCTCGCAGGTCACCGGCATCCAGACCTCGGACGCGCAAGTGGTGCTCGCGATGGCCAACGGCGCGATCGCGGCCCATGGCGACGACACGAGCGTCGAGGTGTCGATCGTCCCGCTCGACGCGGCGAAGCTGGGGACGTTGCCTGGCGGCCTCTACGCCAACGGCAACGCCTATCGGATCACGATGACCTACGAACCGTCGCGCACACCGGTGACCGAGCTGGCCAAGCCGGGCAGCATGACGCTGGTGATCCCGGGGATCGGGCGCTCGTTGTTCACCTCCACGGACGGCAAGTCGTGGACGAAGGTCGTGTCGCACAACATCGAGCCGACCAGCCTGATCATGGGGACGATCTTCAGGACGCCCGGCTACTACCTCGGCGGGACCACCGTCGAGCCGCCCGCGCCGGCGCGGTCGTCGAGCTCGGTGCTGGCGCTGTCCGCCGGCGTCGGACTGCTGGTCGTCGTGGTGCTGGTGGCCACGGCGCTGCTGGTGCGCCGTCGACGCCGACGTGGCTCCTCCTGAAATCTGTGCAGTTGACCGTGCCATGGACGGCGAACCGCACAGATTTCGGGAGGGAGTGCGAGGGGGAGCGGCCCCTGAGGCGCACCGTCACGGCTGCTCGATGAGCTCGATCACCTCGTGGTCGGGGCCGCGGAAGCACACGAACCGCAACTCGGGCAGACCCGGACCCATCGCCATCGACTGAGGGTCGGACAGCAGATCGGCTCCGATCCCGCGCAGCGCCGAGGCGGCCGCGTCGAGGTCGGGCAGCAACAGCGCCATGCGCCACATCCCGAGCGCGTTGGCCGGTCGCGCCGGCCCCAGCTGCACCGTGGGCCGATCGAACCCGACGAGCATCAGGTGCACCTCGCCGGGGCCCGGCGCGCCCATGAGCACCTCGACCATCGACGTCGCGCCGTCGATGCGCAGGTGCGGCGCGGTGGGTTGCTCGCTGGGGAAGCGGGCCAGTTCGCGGAAGCCGAGCGTCCCGTAGAAGTCGACGGATCGCTCGAGGTCGGTGCAGGTGACCGCGACGAACGAGAGGCCGCGGGTGCGGCCCTCGACCAGCTCGACGGCGGTGCCGTCGGGATCGCTGAGGATGACGAGCCGGACCTGGCCGCCGTCGGCCAGGTCGTGGGCGACCGGATCGCTCCACACGACTCCACCTCTGGCGACCGCCTCGACGACCGCTGCATCGAGATCGGGGACCGTCACGCCGATTCGTTGGAACCCGGCCTGGTCGAGCGCGGTCGGTGGGGCGCTGACGGGTGGCGGTTCCATCCACTCCAGCAGGTCGATGGCGCCGCCGTCGAAGCCGTGGTCGCCCACCAGGATCACGGCGTCCCACCTGGCGCGGTCGAGACCGAACGCCACCCCCGGCTGGGTGTCCTCGGGGGTGGTGCGCACGCCCTCGATCAGGCCGCAGCCGTCGACGTAGAACGAGCGTGCACGCGCCAGGTCCGAGCAGTTGACGTTGACGTGGAAGATCCGGGCACCGGCGAGCACGGCCGCCGACGCTAGACGCGGATCGACCTCGACCGTCTCGACGCTGGTGTCCGAGCACTGCGCGCCGCACCCTCGGAAGGGGGCTCGATCTCGCTACGAGACGACTCGACGGCTCGAGGGGCTCGACGTGGTTTCCTCGCTGGCCGACCTGATGCGGTCGAGCGTCTGAGCCATGCCCGCTTCGAGGTCACCCTGGCGGTCGCTGACCCCCATCAGAAGCCGGTCAGCCACCTTGAAGTACCACGGCATGTCGCGGACCATCTCGAACGATTCGGTGACGGTCGTGGTGCCCGCGCTTGGTTCGAGCTGGTAGCGCCACCTCGTCATCTCGCGTCCTCGGTGACCGGTGACGAACGCGAATTCGCGGCCGGGGTCCGCCACCACGACCGTTGCGATGGTCGTCCAGCGGGCCAGGCCACGACGGTTGGTGCCCCTGAAGCGGACGCCCACCGCCGCTCTGGTCACCTTGTCGGCCCACTCGCAGCCTCGACACTCCGGGCTCCAGCGGCCCATGTTCGTGACATCCGCGACCAGCTCGTAGATGTGCTCGGGAGACGCCGCGATCTTGACGCTCGCCTGTGCTCGCACTCCCACCTTCACGGTGCGGCCGCGATCGCTCGGCACATGACGGCGGTGTCGTAGGCGAAGTGCCCACTCGCGATCTTCCCGTCCTCGACCGTCCACACGTGGATCTCGGGGAGGTCGAAGGTCGCTCCGTTGGCCAGGACGGTGCCCCGTATCCGGCCGATCTGGATGATCTGTCCCTCGTCCTCGAACAGCGCCTCGATGCTCAGGTCGGACTGGATCGTTCCGTACAGGGCGGTCACGAAGGACGCGGCGCCGTCGTGGCCCACGTAGCGGCCGCCCCAGGGCAACGACTCGCACTGCGTGAGGACACATCCGTCGCTGGCCAAGGCGAGCACGCCCTCGAAGTCCTCGGCATCCAGCAACTCGTACAGGCGTCGCACGGTCTCGAGGTCGGTCATCGATCCCTCCATTTCGTTCGGTTCCCGAAGTTTCGGTTCCCGAAGTATGCTGGTGCAGGATGGATACGTCAAGGGATCTCCCGTCAGACCGCCTCGCGGTCGGTCAACTCCTGGTCCGGCTCCTGCACCACTTCAGACGAGAGCTCTTCGCCCAAGCCGAGCACGACGCTCGCTTCGCCGACCTGCGCTTCTCGCACCTGCAGATCTGGGGAAACGTCGGAGTCGACGGGATCCGGCTCACGACCCTGGCCGAACGCGCCAACCTCGGCCTGCCGGCCTGCTCGGAGCTCGTCGATGACCTCCAACGACTCGGCTACCTCATCCGCCGACCGGACCCGACCGACCGGCGAGCCAAGCTGATCTTTCCCACCTCCAAGGGCCTGGAGCTGCTCGACGCCGCGGGGAGAGCAGTCGCCGAGCTCGAGGAGCGCTGGCGACGATCGCTCCCGCCGGACGCCTTCGATGCCGCGTGCCTGACCCTCGACGGATTGCTCACCAACCTCGACGAGATCGAATGAGCAACTGCCTCCCGAAATGTGTGCACGTCACCGTCCATGGGGCGGTCAACTGCACAGATCTCGGGGGGGAGCTGCCGGTAGCCTGGTCGACATGGATGCGCCCGCGGTCGACATCAGCGACCTGGTGGCCGCCCTCCGCGAGAGCGGCGCCAAGATCACCACGCCCCGGCGCGCCGTGCTCGAAGAGTTCGCCCGCACCGAAGGTGAGCACTTGTCGGCCGAGGAGCTCACCGACCGCGTCCAGGTGCGCTATCCCGACGTGCACCTCTCGACGGTGTACCGCACGCTCGAGTTCCTCGAACGGGCCGGCCTCGTGACCCGGGTGCACGTCGGCAGCGGTCCCAGCGCCTATCACTTCGCCGGCAACGCCCACCACCACGCCGTGTGCGACCAGTGCGGCACCGAGATCGAGCTCCCGTCGGCCTACTTCCGCCCGGTGTCGGCCAAGCTCCTGGCCGAGCACGGGTTCGTGGCCTCGCCGCGCCACCTCACGGTCACCGGCACCTGCGCGGCCTGCTCCGCGTGACGACGGCCGGTCGGCGCCCATCCGGGCGGCCGCGCCCCGCCGCGAGGGTGGCGACGATCGCACTGGTCGTGACGATGCTGATGGCCGCGGCGGCGTGCTCGACCAGCAGCCGCAACGCGGCGCTCCACCGCGCCACGCACACGCCGATGGCGCCGTTGGACGGAGGGGCATCGGTCGCCCTCGCGTCGTACGTGGGCCGTCCGCTCGTCGTCAACGAATGGGCGTCGTGGTGCGTCCCGTGTCGCACCGAGATGCCGTTGCTCGAGGCCACCGACCGTCAGCTGGCGGGTCGTGCCACCGTCGTCGGCGTGAGCAGCGACACCAACCGGGCCGGACTCGTGACGGCGGCCCGGCGCGCCGGGGTCACCTATCCGTTGCTGGTCGACAAGGACGCGGCGGTGCAGGGCGATCTCGGTGTCGTGGGTCTGCCGACGACGCTGTTCTTCGACGCCAAGGGCCATCTCGTGGCCACCCACACCGGGCAGCTGTCGGCGTCAGCCCTGCGGACCGAGCTTCACCGCGTCGGACTCGCCTGACTCGACGGCTGCGTCGACGCCTGGGTCGGCATCGGACGGCGGCGGCGCCGTCCCGATGTTCTTCGATGCGTCGGCGGCGCGGACGAAGATCACCGCGATGAGGCTCCACACCACCGGCGTGCACCCGACGGCCATCAGCGCGCCGGCCAGCTGCTGATCGCTCAACGGGGTCCAGCTGCCGAGCCGCGGGGCCAGCTCGTACACGCGGTACACGGGCAGCGACGAGAACGTGATGAGCGAACCCGGAAGCATCGGGAACAGCTGGAAGGCGAGGAACAGGTACACACAGCTCAGCAGCGGATGGTGGATGCGATCGCCCGTGAACGGGCTGGCGATCGGCAGCCAGGCGATCAGGGCCGAGACGATCCAGGCGATGTCCAGCACGAACGAGCCGCCCTGGCTGGCCCGCAACGTGTCGACGACGGGCGGCAGATGCGTGATCACCAGCACCACGTTGATCTGGACCGCCGCCACCCACGGCTGCGAGACGAGCCGGTACAACGGCCAGCCGTGCAGGCGGTCGACGATGCCCCGAGCCATCCACGACGGCGTGCCGAGCAGCAGCAGCGGCGCGGCGCCGAACGTGTAGAGCATGTAGATGAGCGACGTGCACGCTCAGCAGGTAGGCGCCGCCGAGGGTGGCGATGGGCCAGTCGCTCGACAGCCAGAACACCAGCAGGCCGATGCCGAACCACACAGCCGCACGTCGATCGGGGCTCGTGAGCCCCCGGGTGCGCGCCCGGCGGCGCATGGCGAGCCCGTAGGACACGGCGATCGCGGCCACCACGATCCAGACGCCGACGTAGAACCGCGGGGTCCAGGACCAGGGTGCCTTGATCGTGTGGCACCACCACGTGATGGCCAGCAGGCTCGGTCCGCTCATGGCCGGCGGTTCCACGCCGTGACGGCGAGCATCTTCGGGATGTCGGTCTGCCAGTCGGCCTGGGTGGTCCCGAAGGGGTAGGTCAGGTGTCCGATCCCGTCGGGGGTGTAGGTCAGCACCGACGCGGCGTGGCCGACGGCGTAGTTGCCGTGTGCATCCGGGTGGTCGGCGATGGCCACCGACACCCCGGCCGCCCTCTGCGCGGCGGCGAGCTGCGCCGGTGTGCCGGTGAGGCCGACGAAGTGCGTGTCGTACTGGTCGAGCCACGAGCGCAGGCGCGCCGGATCGTCACGCGCCGGATCGGTCGTCACGAACACGACCGTGGCGGCGACCCCGTCGAGGTTGCTCAGCGCGCCCGAGAGGGTGGCCATCGTGATGGGGCACACGTCGGGGCAGTGGGTGTAGCCGAAGTAGAGGAACGTGAGCTGGCCCTGGGTGCGCGCCCGGAAGTCGTAGGGCTGGCCCGACGTGTCGGTCAGGATGAAGTCGGGCTTGGCCGCCGCGGGGTCGAGCAGCGTTCCCTGCCATGCCCGCGACGTGGACGAGCGCTGGACGACGCCCGCCACGATCGATGCCACCACGAGCAGCACGGCGGCCACGCCGATGGCCACGAACACGCCGCGGTGCGAGCGAGGGCGACCGCTGACGTCGGGCTGGGGTCGATCGGTCGTGGTGTCCACGGATCAGGACCGGTACGGCGGGCGCGGGTCAGCCGGACAGCGGGTGGGGTCGGCAGCGATGGGATCAATTGTCGCCACCGGGGAGGGCCAGTTCCAATCGGGTCGCTCCGGCGGGATCCCCGTGCCCGGGTCGAGCGGTTCGTACGCTCGCCCCGTGCGCCTCGGCCTGGTGACGCCGATCGTCAACCTCAACCCGCGCTTCGATCCGCCGGACTGGGAGCTCGAGGGTGGCATCGACGACGTGGTGGCCGTGACGCTGGCGGCCGAGGCGCTCGGCTACGCGTGGGTCGGGTGCCCGGAGCACGTCGGGATCCCCGAGGCGGTGGCCGCCAGCCGCGGCGGCCGGTACTGGGACCCGGTGGCCACCCTCTCCTACCTGGCCGCGCGCACCGAGCGCATCCGCCTGCTGTCCCATGTCGTCGTGCTCGGCTACCACCATCCCCTCGAGATCGTGAAGCGCTACGGCACCCTCGACGTGGTGAGCGGGGGCCGGGTGCTGCTCGGCGTGGGCGTCGGGTCGCTGGCGGCCGAGTTCGACCTGCTCGGCGCCGACTTCGAGGATCGTGGCGCGCGGGCCGACGACGCGCTGCGTGCCATCCGAGCCGCGTTCGCCCAGCCCACGGCGAGCCATCACGGCACCCACTACCGCTACGAGGGCTGGATCGTCGACCCGAGCGGTGTGCAGGAGCACGTGCCCATCTGGGTCGGCGGTCGCACGCGGCGGTCGCTGCGCCGCGCCCTCGACCTGGGCGACGGATGGATCCCGTTCGGCCTCACGCTGGACGAGCTCGCACCCATGCTCGCGACACCGGTCGTGGTCGACGCGCGCGCGGCCCGCCCGTTCGACGTCGTCCTCGCCCCCGAACCGCCGCTCGACCCCCTGGACGATCCGGGCGGCGCTGAACGGGTCGTCGGGGACTACGAGGCGGCGGGGGCGACGGCGCTGGCGCTGCGCTTCCGGCACACCTCGCGCGTCGCACTACCTCGAGCAGCTCGAGGCCATGCGGGGGGTCGTGATGGCCACCACTGGCGTCTTCGACGCGGGGTGGTAGACGGCCTCGACGCGGGCTGGTGACGTCATGGACTCGGGCCGGCCGGCGCCCGAGCATCCCCGACCCGCACCTGTCACACTGGACGTGACCCGATCAGGTGGGCCCGCGCCGCGGACCCCTGGACGTGGAGGTGGGCCGTGCACGTACGGCATATCCTCGAGACGAAGGGCACGACGGTGGCCACGGTGCCGCCGACCGCCACCATGACCGACGTGGCGCGGTTGCTGGCCGACCACGGCGTCGGCGCGCTCGTCGTGTCCGACGACGGCGAGACCATCGCAGGGATCGTGTCCGAGCGCGATCTGGCGCGGGCCGTCGCCATCAGCGGTGCCGACGCGCTCGCCCTGCCCGTGTCCGACGCCATGACCAGCGAGGTGCGAACCTGCGCGCCGGACGACACCATCGACTCGCTGATGGAGACGATGACCAGCCGCCGCATCCGGCACATTCCGGTGACGGTGGACGACCGGCTGGTCGGCATCGTCAGCATCGGCGACGTGGTCAAGAACCGGCTGGCCGAGCTGCAGAACGAGAGCCAGGTCCTGCACGACTACCTCTACTCGGGTCGCTGACGCCAGATCCACGAAGTCCGATCCGCGGCGTTCGACCCGCGGCGTCCGATCCGCGGCGTTCGACCCGCGCGGCCCGGGGCCGTGGGTCAGGTCCGCACTAGCGTGCGGGCATGGGGGACGACACGGCAGGCAACGAGCGGCTCGATGCCGCGTTCGCCGGATGGATCGAGGCGCAGCAGGCCGCGCTCGAGACCATGCGCAACGCGCCGGACGTGCCCCGCACCGACGTCGACGTCGCCGAGGGCTACCGCTGGGTGACCCGGCTCGCCTCGCTGGCGCAGGACTGGTTCCTCGAGAAGTCCGACCCCCTGCACCCTCAGCTCTTCCAGCTGCAGAACGAGTACCGCAAGCTGCTCGTGGACAACCCCGACGTGCGCTACCTGTTCGCGGTCCTCGACGAGCACCACAGCTACCGGCTCACCGGCACCCGCGGTGAGGCGGCCTACGTCGGACTGACCTTCGGTACGCCGATCGGCAAGGGCGCGGTCGGGGGCCGCACCGGCACGACCACCCAGGTCCACCTCGACGAGTTCGAGCTCGGCCCCGGCGGCGAGGTCGACATCCTGATCGCGCCGGCCGACCAGCTGCCCGATCCACGGCCGGTCAACTCGATCGTGCTCGAGCCCGGCACCGGCCAGGTGGCGTTCCGCGAGACGTTCTTCGACAAGCGCCACGACCGTCCCTCCGACCTGCGCATCGAGCTGGTGGGCGAGGTGCCGCCGCTGATCCTCGATGCGGACGACCTCGCCACCAAGCTCGAGTTCGCCGGGCTGTTCGTGCAGTTCGTCGCGGCCACCGCGGTGAACATGTGGGCCGACACCGCGCACAACGTCAACTCGTTCGGCGGCACGGCGGGGGCCGTGCACGTCGAGGCCCAGGACGACGAGGTCCGCTCGCACAGCGACGCCGACATGACCTACCACGGCGGTCGCTGGGTCCTGGGCGAGGACGAGGCGCTCGTCGATCACCGTGCACGAGCCCGACCGTGCGTTCCTGTACTGGGGCCTGACCATCACCAGCCCGTGGATGGAGAGCTTCGACTACCGCTACACCACAACGAACCTCAACAACCGCTCGGCGGAGCCGTCGGCGGACGGGTCGTGGCGGCTGGTCGTGTCCCAGACCGACCCGGGCGTGCCGAACTGGCTCGACACCGGGCCGCGCCGCGAGGGGTACATGATCGTGCGCTGGGTGCTGGCCGACGGTCCGCCCCATCCAACCTGCGAGCTCGTGCCGATGGGTGAGGTGTCCTCGAAGGTCTGAGACCGCGCGGTCAGCAGATGGGACCAGTGGACAGGTAGGGAGGTGCGGCGACCGGCCGCGAGCGGCCATCGCTCCGAATCATCTCTATCAACATGACATGAGTCACAAACATATGGGTTGCACGTACAGGTGTACCCAGAATATTGTGTGGAGATGGCGAGGTTGAGGGAGATCGAGGCGGAGCTGTCGGCGTATGCCGGGTCGTTCGACCCGTCGACGCTGCTGGGCTCCCAGGCGATCGACGCGGTGCGGCGGCTGACGCGGATCGAGAACCTGGTCGTCGGGATGAAGCTGAAGGCGGCCGCCCGGGTGGCCGAGACGCCAGCGTGGAAGCACAAGGGGTCACGCACGCCCGCGGAGTGGCTGGCCAAGGAGACCAAGTGCGGCGTGGGCGAGGCGATCGGGACGTTGGAGACCGGCGGGAAGCTGGCCGACTGCCCCAAGGTCGACGAGAAGCTCCGGGCTGGCGAGCTGTCCGGACAACAGGCGCGGGCGTTGGCCAAGGCGGTGTCTGCTGATCCGACCGCCGAGGACCGCCTGTTGAGGATCGCAGAGCAGGACGGTTTGAAGAAGCTGAAGGACACCTGCCGCGATGTCGAGCTGGCCCGTCGCGGCGACGCGCAGGCCCGGTACGACAAGATCCATCGGGAACGCTCGATGCGGCACTGGACCGACGACGAAGGCGCGTTCCGGATGTCGGCCAAGCTCACCCCCGACGCGGGCGCCAAGGTGCTGGGGGCGTTGGCGCCGTTCGAGAAGCAAGCCTTCGACCAGGCGCGACTCGACGGTCGCCACGAGCCGCACGAGGCGTATCGGGCGGACGCCCTCGTCGGGCTGACCGAAGCCTCGCTCGCCGGCCACACCGACACGACCAAGGCGCCGCGGACCCGCAAGCCCTCGTTCACGGTGCTGGTCGACATCCAGGCGCTGCTACGCGGTGAGGCGGATCCGGGCGAGACCTGCGAGATCCCCGGCGTCGGCCCGCTCCCGGTGTCACGGCTGTACGCGCTGGCGCCCGAAGCCATCTGGCATCTCCTGGTCACCAACGGCAAGGACATCCGGGCCTACTGCTCAGCCACCCGGCACATCCCGACCATGCTGCGCGTCGCGCTCGAGGCTCGAGACCGCGAATGTGTGCGGCCTGGCTGCAATCAGACCCACGGCCTCGAGATCGACCACATCCTCCCCGTCGAAGACGGCGGCCCCACCACCTGGACCAATCTGGCCCGTCCTTGTCACCACGACCATCGGCTCAAGACCCTCGAGGGCTGGACCCTCGCCGGCGGACCCGACAACTGGACCTTCGAACCCCCTGCGCCCACGGGCACCGACCCACCTTGATCCAGGCGGTGGGTCGAAGCGGCCGGGAGGCGAGGGTTCCGAGGGGAGCCTCGGGGAGTCAGACCTCCGAGGTCACGTCGAACCGCGCCTGGTAGCCCGCCACCAGGGCGCGGTGCTCGGCCAGGTCGAGGCCCGTGTCCTCGAAGCGGTAGTCGTGGCCTCCGCCGCCCCGGTTGGCGTGGCGCGCCGTGACATAGGCATCGAGTCGCGTGCGGAAGGCGTCGCTCATCTCGAGCTCCCACCCGTCGTAGAGGCGGGTGACCGCGGCGACGGGGTCAGCGACGAGGTCGGTGTAGCGCACGTCGGCGATCTGGTCGGCGGGCAGAGACCCCGAGTCGCGCTCGGCGGTGACGCCGTCCATCTGCAGCTCGAGGCCCATGCACAGGAACTGCACGAGGATCTCGTGATCGACGTGGTCCGAGTGCATCCAGTGCAGGGTGGCCATCATGTCGGCCAGCGAGCCGACCACGCGCAGCGGATCGCGGTGGGTGATCACCACCCTGGCGTCGGGATAGGTGGCGAACACGAGCGACAACGACGACAGGTGCGACGGCGCCTTGAGCACCCAACGGTCGGTCGGCGCGCCCGCCTGCATGGTCTGGAGCATCCGGCGGTGCCAGTCGTAGATCGGCGCCTGGTCGATCCCGCTGCGCCAGATCGTGTAGCTGCCGACGTTGTAGAGACCGGTGAACTGGTCGCTCGAGAACTGGTGGGCGAAGGCGAAGATGCACTCGGTGGGCAGGTGCCCGCGGTTCTCGTGCATGGCCGTGAAGGCCGGGACCATCTCGTCCATCATCGTGATCTCGTCGTCGGCCAGCACGGCCCGCGGGTCGTGGGGATCGAGCGACTCGGCGGCGGTGGGAGGCGGCACCGTGTGCACGAGCTCCCAGAGCTTGGGGGCCCGGTTGGCCGGATCGCAGGCGAGCAGCTCGTGGAGCAACGTGGTGCCCGATCGGCCGAGACCGGTGACGATGATCGGGGCGCGCACCTCCTGGTCCGCGATGGCGGGTTCGTCGTTCCAGAGCTGCACCAGGCGCAGGCGGTTCTCGAAGAGGGCCTGCAGCTCGGCCCGCGCCCGCAGTCGCCCGGGCAGGTGCAGCATCGCCTCGTCGTCGAGGGCCGCGCAGAGCCGGTCGAGCGGCTCGCGGAACCAGTCGTCGCCGACGTCGTCGAGACCGGTGGTGCGCTGGGCGGCGCCGATCAGGTCGTCCGGTCGCAACGACACGATCGAACGACCGTCGTCGCCCATGCCCCGCCCCACCGCGGCGAGCTTGTCGACCCACGGGGCCCGGGGCGGTGGGTTCCAGGCCATGGCGGCTCACCGTACTGGCCGGCGCGGGCAGCGACGGGCCCGGGTGCGAGACGGCGCGGGCGCGACGGCCCGAGATGCCGACGGTGGGTGCCGGCGGCGGATGCCGCGGGCTGTCCGAGGTGCCGGGCGCCGGCCGTCCGTGCCACGCTTCGGCGTGCAGATCGGACCGACCTCCCCGAACGGAGCCCTCTCGTGAGCCGCGACCTCGAAGCCCTCGTGCAGCAGCTGTCCCTCGACGAGAAGGCCAGCCTCACCGCCGGTGCCGACGCGTGGTCGACGGTGGCCGTCGAGCACGTCGGGCTGCCGTCGGTGTTCGTGACCGACGGGCCCAACGGCGCTCGCGGTCCGTCGCTGCCCGGCCTCGAGGGGGGCGGGGACACCTTGACCGCCGCCTGCCTGCCGTGTGGCGCCGCGCTCGGGGCCACCTGGGACGTCGACCTCGTCGAGCAGGTCGGGGCCGTGCTCGGCGACGAGGCGCGCACCAAGGCGAGCCGCGTGCTGCTGGCCCCGACGGTCAACCTCCACCGGTCGCCGCTGGGAGGACGCAACTTCGAGTCGTACTCCGAGGATCCCTTGCTGGCCGGCCGGCTGGCGGCCGCGTTCGTGAAGGGCGTGCAGTCGCAGGGTGTGGCCACGACCGTCAAGCACTTCGCCGGCAACGAGTGCGAGACCGAGCGGATGAGCGCGAACTCGGTGATCGACGAGCGCACGTTGCGCGAGCTGTACCTGCTGCCGTTCGAGCTCGCCGTGCGCGACGGCGGCTCGCTCGGGATCATGACGTCCTACAACCGGGTGAACGGCGTGTACGGGCCGGACAACGCCGGGCTGCTCGAGGGGATCCTGCGGGGCGAGTGGGGCTTCGACGGCTTCGTCGTGACCGACTGGTACGGGCTCGGCGACACCGCCGCCGCGGCACGGGCCGGTCTCGACCTCGAGATGCCGGGCCCGCGCCGGTTCTACGGCCCGAAGCTGGCCGCCGCGGTGCGGTCGGGCGAGGTGGACGAGTCGCTGGTCGACGCGGCCGTCATGCGCCTGCTCGGGGTGTTCGACCGGATCGGCGCGCTCGACGATCCGCCCGGCGGCGTTCCCGCCTCGATCGACAAGCCCGAGCACCGGGCCGTCGCCCGCCAGGCCGGCGCGGCGAGCATCGTGCTGCTGGCCAACGAGGGCGTGCTCCCACTCGGGCTCGACCCGCGGCACGTTGGCGGTGATCGGCCCCAACGCGGCCAACACCTCGATCATGGGTGGCGGCTCCGCGCAGCTCGCCGCGCACTACCAGGTGTCGGTCCTCGACGCCCTGCACGAGGCCTTCGACGGCCGCGTCGAGATCGTGCACGAGCCCGGCGTCGACATCGTCCGCAGCGTCCCGCCCCTCGCCGCCCCGCTCCTGCGGTCGTCCGACGGCGACGACGGGTGGATCATGGAGCTGTTCGAGGGCGCGGAGCTCGCTGGTGACGTCGTCGATCGGTCGAGCCGCGCCAACACCGAGCTGTGGTTCTTCGGGCCGCCCCCCAAGCTGGGGCGCGTCTTCTCGGCTCGGCTGACGGGCGCCTTCACGCCCGAGGAGGACGGTCGCTGGGTGGTGTCGTTGGCGCAGGCCGGCCGGGCCCGGCTCTTCGTCGACGGCCGGGTCGTGATCGACGGCTTCGACCGCCCGCTGGCCCCCGGGCACTCGTTCCTCGGCACCGGCAGCGATGAGGTCCGCGCCTCGCTCGACGTCGAGGCCGGGCGGCCCCTCGAGATCGTCGTCGAGTTCGCCAACCCCGACGGCAGGCTGCTCAGCGGGGTGCGGGTCGGGGCTCGCCCGGCCCCGCCGGCCGATCTCGTCGAGCGGGCGGTGGCGGCCGCGTCGACGGCTGACGCGGTCGTGCTCGTCGTCGGCACGAGCAACGAGTGGGAGTCCGAGGGCCACGACCGCGAGTCGATGGACCTGCCCGGCGCTCAGGACGAGCTGATCGCCCGCGTGCTCGACGTGCATCCCGACGCCATCGTGGTGGTCAACGCGGGCGCACCGGTGACGATGCCGTGGGCCGATCGGGCCCGGGCGATCGCCCAGGTCTGGTTCGGTGGGCAGGAGACCGGCCACGCCGTCGTGGACGTGCTCACCGGCGCGGCCGAGCCCGGCGGGCGGCTGCCGACCACGATTCCCGTGCGGCTCGAGCACAACCCGTCGTTCGGCAACTTCCCACCCGAGAACGGCGAGATCCGCTACGGCGAGGGCCTGTTCATGGGCTACCGCTGGTACGAGGCGCGAGGGCTGCCGACGCGGTTCGCCTTCGGTCACGGGCTCTCCTACTCGAGCTTCGCCCTCGGCTTCCCCCGGCTGTCGTCGTCGACCTTCGAGCCGGGATCCACGCTCGTGGTCGAGATCGACGTGACCAACACGGGCGCCCGGCGGGGCAGCGAGGTGGTGCAGTGCTACGTCGGCCACGACGAGGCTCGGTTGTCCCGACCCCGCAAAGAGCTCAAGGCCTTCGCCAAGGTCACCCTCGATGCGGGTGACACGGCGACGGTCCGCCTCGAGCTCGGCGACCGCGCCTTCGCCTACTGGAACGCGGTCGACCCCGTCTCGGCCGAGCTGGCCGGCCGCCTGAACACCTGGCTCACCTCGTCACGGCCGCCGTCGGGGGTCGGCGACGAGCCCGGATGGATGATCGACGCGGGCACGCACCGACTGCACATCGGCCGCTCGTCGGACGACATCGCCCACGTCGTCGACGTCGAGGTCGCCCGGGACACGCACGTGGATGGTTGACTGAGCGCATGGGCACCGGGGGAGTCGTCATCGAGCGCACCGTCGACGAGATGGCCGTCCTCGTCCATCCCGATGCCGAGTCGATGGCGCGGTCGGCGGCCGACCAGGCGGCAGACGTGCTGCGGTCCGCCGTCGAGGCACGAGGTTCGGCGCGGGCCATGTTCGCCACCGGGAACTCGCAGCTCGCGTTCATCGCCGCCCTGGTCGGAGCCACCCCCGACGTGCCGTGGTCCGACATCGTCGTGTTCCACATGGACGAGTACGTGGGCGCCGGGCCCGACCACCCGGCCGGCTTCCAGCGTTGGATCCGCGAGCGGATCGCCGAGCCGGCCCACCCACGGGCCGCCCACTACCTGGACGGGCTGGCCGAACCCGCCGGCGAGTGCCGCCGCTACGCCGCACTGATGGCTGAGGGCCCGATCGACCTCTGCTGCCTCGGCATCGGGGAGAACGGGCATCTCGCGTTCAACGATCCGGGCGTGGCCGACTTCGACGATCCGCTCGACGTCAAGGTGGTCACCCTCGAGCCGGCCTGCCGGCGACAACAGGTCGACGAGGGTCATTTCCCCGACCTCGACGCGGTGCCGGCCGAGGCCGTGACGGTGACCATCCCGGCCCTGCTCCGCGCCGCCACGGTCCTCGCCGTCGTACCCGAGGCGCGCAAGGCTCCGGCGGTGCACGCCGCCCTGACGGGGCCGGTCGGCACGTCCTGCCCGGCCTCGACCCTGCGCACCCACGGCCACGTCACGCTGCACCTCGACCCGGCGGCCGCGGCCGAGCTGGACTGGGTGTAGCGAGCCTGATCAGCTCCGCGGTTGCGGTCTCAGAGCCGCTCGTCGAGGAAGTCGTAGGCCCGCTGGCCGTGCCACTGGTGGTCACCCTCGAACACGTCGTGCTCGAGCATCGAGGGCGCGTCGAGGTGCTCGTAGACGCGGGCCAGCTCGGCCATCGACGGGCGCGCCGCGCTCAGGGGGAAGATCAGGTCCTCGGTGCCGGTCTCGACGAGCAGCGGCCGGGGGGCGACGAGCGCGCCGAGGTCGACGTGCTCGAGTTGGCCGAGCATGCCCGCCAGCACCTGTGACCCGCACATGTTCCACGGCATCTTGTGCGCCTCGGCCCACGACGAGAAGTACCCGCTCACCACCGCCGCGCGCACGCGAGCGTCCACGGCGGCGAGGAACAGCGTGCACGTGCCGCCGTAGGACAGCCCGACCGCGCCCAGGCGCGACGGATCGACGAGGGGATGGTCGGCCAGGACGTCGAGGCACCGGGCCAGGTCCCACAGGTTCGAGCCCAACGGCGACTCGCCGGCCATGACCGCGTGCACGAGGTTGGTGTCGCACCCGTAGTGGTCGGGCGGGTTCCAGTCGGCCCGCTCGCCGAAGCAGCGAAGGTCGGGGGCCAGCACGACGTAGCCGCGGCGGGCCAGCTGGTGGGCGTAGTCGCCGTTGGGCGTCTCGTCCTCGGTGAGCCCGCAGGCGTGCGACTTGCCGGCGCCGTGCCCGTGGATGGCCAGCACGGCCGGGCCGGGTTGCTGGCGATCGAGCGGCACCAGCAGATAGGCCGGCACCGACATCGTCTCCTCGGTGTCGAACACGACGCGATCGCGACGGTAGGAGGCGCCGACGCCGGCGCCGGCGTCGACCACCACCGACTCGGTGGTCTCGAGGGCCAACGGCACCGGCTCGGGCCGGGGTCCGAGCAGCTCGTCGAGCCGCGCCCGCGTGCGGGTCGCGCCAGGCGTCGAGCTCGCCGGTCAGGTCGTCGACGGGCAGGGGGTCGGCGCGGCGGGTGGCGGCCAGCTTGACCATCCACGAGTACCAGGGGGAGAAGTTGCGTGGCCGGTCCACGGTCCCGAACGCGGGGGTCTCGTCGGCGGTGGTCATCGGATCGGCCTCAACTGGTGGTCAGCGGTCGCCAGTCCTGCACGACGACCCAGCAGGTGCCCTGGGCCTTGCCCTGGTAGGTGGTCTTGCAGGCCGCCGACGGCGGCACGTTGTTGTGGACCTCGACCACGCGGTACTGCGTCGGTCCGTAGAACTTCGCGGGTCCGTAGCTGAGCACCGGCGAGTAGGTCCCCGGGAAGTCCTTGATCCTGGACATGGCCTGCACGAACGTGCGCCGGTTCAAGGTCGGACCGGCGTCGGCGGCCGCCTTGGCGAACAGCTCGATCACCTGGCACCAGGCCGCGACGGGACCCTGCTCCTCGATGTACTTGCTGTCGGGTGGCGGGGGCGGCGCGTTGTGCGCCTTCCAGATGTCGTAGCAGGCACGCAGCCCGGGGTCGTAGCCGCCCTGGGACTCGGGCCGGTTGTCGTCGATGCCTCCGAGGGTGAGGGTGGTGACCCCCTCCTGGCCGTTCAGCGCCTTCTCGTACGGCGCGGGGATGAGACCGAGCGCGATCTGGATCGACGCCTCGTAGTCGGACAGCAGCAGGTGCGGGAAGTAGGCCTGGTTCGTCTCGGCCTGCAGGTACGGGAAGAACGAGTTGAAGGGGATGAGCGGGATGACCGAGGTGACGCCGGCCTGACGGAACTGCTGCACGATGAGCGGGGCCTGCGCCTGGATGGTGGCGGCCGCCGCGTCGGGGCTGGCCGCGATCTTCTGCACCACCGGGTTGGTGATCCCGAGCTTGGCGAGGGCCGGCAGCACGGTGTCGTTGAGGGCCAGCTGGTCGGTCTCGCGGTCGCCCACGATGATGCCGACCCGGTGCGCGGTGGTCAGCAGCCCGGCCTGGTGGCCCCACGACACGACGGTGGCGAGCAGCACCGACTGGTCGGTCCCGGTCCACCAGAGGTAGGGCGAGCCCTTCTGCGTCCAGTCGCTGACCGTCGCCCACTGGCCGAGGAACGGCGTGTCGCCCTCCTGGGTGATGCACAGCTGGTTGTCGCCCTCCCACGCGCCCAGCCCGTCGAGCACCGCGAACGCGGGGTCGCTGCCCTCGGTCCAGTCCTTGCAGAGGGCGCGCATGGCGGCCTGGTTGGTCGGGTCGTACTGCACGATGTCGGGCACGATCTTGCGACCGTGGATGCCGCCCCGGCCGTTGATGTCGTTCACGAAGGTGTGGATGGCCTTGTTCTGGTCGCCGTACTCGGCGTCGGCGGCGAAGCCCTCCTGGCCGGCCAGCGACGTCAGGGCCGACGACCGGGAACACGACGCGGATCGTCGTGGCGCTGACCCCGGGCGCGGCGGTGCTCGCCTGGTCGACGCGCGGTGAGGGGGACGGTCGTGGTGGTCGCGGCCTGGTTCGAGCCCGACGAGCCTCCGGACGACACCACGAGCGCGACGATGACGGCCATCACCGCGACCACGCCCACGATGGCGAGGACGAGCTTCGTCGTGCCGAGACGGCGGACCAAGCGACGCCACGTGCGTCCGATTCCACTCATGCCACAACCTCCTGGTTCGGGACCTCATGCACGGCGGTGCCGGCTCTGGCACGCTGAACACCGTGGAGAACGGGGGGACACTCGACATCCGGCCGCTGAGCCCGGTCATCGGCGCCGAGGTGATCGGGCCCGACCTGGCCCGCCCGCTCGGCGACGCGACGGTGGCGACCGTGCGCGCCGCGCTGGTCGCCCATCACGTGATCTTCTTCCCCGGCCAGAGCCTCACGCCCGAGGAACAGGTCGGCTTCGCCCGGCAGTTCGGCGAGCCGACGCCGGCCCACCCCGTGCTGCCGGCGATCGACGCCCACCCACAGGTGCTGTCCATCGACAGCCGCGACGACCGCGCCTCGTGGTGGCACACCGACGTGACCTTCCTCGGCACGCCACCGCTCGGCTCGATCCTGTACATGCTCGAGGCGCCCGACACGGGCGGCGACACCATGTGGGCCAGCCTGCAGGCGGCCTACGACGCCCTGGCCGAGCCGTTGCGCGACCTGTGCGACCGGCTGATCGCCTATCACCACGATCCCTGGTTCGCCGCCGACGTCGAGGCCAAGGGCGGCTACGAGTGGGACGGCGAGTGGCACGACCGCCTGCTGGCCACGTCCCACCCCGTCGTGCGCACCCACCCCGAGAGCGGTCGCAACGGGCTGTTCGTCAACCCGCAGTTCACGGTGGCGCTCGAGGGGATGTCGAAGGTCGAGAGCAACGGCCTGCTCGACCTGCTCCACCGGCACTGCCAGCGACCGGAGTTCACCTGCCGCTACCGCTGGAAGGCCGGCACCGTCGCGTTCTGGGACAACCGGGCCACCATGCACTACGCCCTCGACGACTACGGCGACGCGTTGCGCCTCGCCAACCGCGTGACCCTGCGCGGCGACCGCCCGTACGGTCCGGCGCGTCCTCGCGCCTGAGGTCGCGTGCGTCCTCGCGCCTGACGCCGCACTTGCACAGGACTCAGGCCGGCGCATCGGTCTCGCCTCCGTCGGCGTCGTGGACGGTGCTCGGACCCGACACCTCGAGTGCCTCGGTGCTCGCCCCGAGATAGGCGGCCAGCGCATCGGGGTCGGCCCGCACCTGCTCGGGCGATCCGGCCGCGACCACCCGGCCCGTGGCCATCACCACGACGGTGGTGCACAACGCGAAGACCAGCGGCACGTCGTGCTCGACCAGCAGGATGGTCGAGCCGGTGACGTCGTGGAGCTGCTGCAGGAGCGGCACGAACGCCTCGGCCTCGCGCTGGGCGATGCCGGCGGTGGGCTCGTCGAGCAACAGCAGACGCGGACGGGCCAGCACGACCGACGCGAGGTCGACCACACGCCGGGTTCCGGTCGAGAGGTGCGAGATGCGGTGGTGGCGGAACCGCTCGAGGCCGAGCGCGCCGATGACCTCGTCGACGGTGCGTCGCTTGTCGAGCTCGCGCCGGCGCGCCCACGGCATCTGCAACGTCGTGGACAGGACGCCGACCGGATGGCGGGCGTCCTCGGTCAGCAGCAACGTGTCCTCGACGGTGAGCGTCGGATAGAGCGCGCAGTCCTGGAACGAGCGCACCATGCCGAGCCCGATGCGCTCCTCGGGCAGGTAGTCGGCCAGGTCAGTGCCGTCGAGACGAACGGTCCCGCCGCCGAGGGGCACGAGCCCGCTGACCGCGTCGAGCAACGTGGTCTTGCCGGAGCCGTTCGGTCCGATCAGTCCGACGATCGTCCCCGGCTCGGCGGTCAGCGACACGCCGTCCAGGGCGTGGAGCCCCCCGAAGCTGATCACCAGGTCGTCGATCTCGAGCCGGCACGGCCCGCTCGGCTCGGCCTCGTCGACAGGTCCGTCGTCGGGGCGCGCGCCGTCCGGCAGCGCATCGCCGCTCGGGCTCACCCCGGCACTCATGACGGTGTCCCGGCCGGGGTCGGCCCGCGAGCCTCGGCGATGATCTCGGCCAGGTCGTCGGGCTCGTCCGAACCATCCTGCTGATCAGGCTGGTCAGGCTGGTCAGGCGGATCGGATCGATCCGAACCGCCAGGACCGCCCGGACCGCGGGGACCGGGTCGGACGGGCCGCTCGCCTTCGTCGGCCTCGGCCGGGGGCCCCTCGACGGCGCGCGTCCAGCCCAGTGCGACGAGATCGCCGAATCGGCTGAGCAGCTCGGCCAACCCGCCGGGCAGGTAGAGGATGAAGGCCAGCAGCCCGATGCCGCTGGTGATGAACTGGATCGTCGGCGTCGTGCCGAAGATGGCGGGGAGCCCGACCAGGTAGAGCGCACCGAGCACCGCGCCGGGGATCGAGCCGAGCCCGCCGATGACGACCATCGAGATCACGAGGATCGACACGGCCGGGTCGAAGGTGTTGATGCCGATCCGCTGGTCGGCGAAGGTGAGGCACACGCCCGCGTAGCCGGCCATGAAGCCCGAGAGGGCGAAGGCCAGGATCTTGGTCCGCACGATCGGGATGCCGCCTGCGCCGGCGGCCACCTCGTTGTCCCGGGCCGACACCAGGCGGCGCGCCACACCCCGGTCGCGCCACACCATCACCATCAGCACCGACACGACGAGCACGGCGAGGGTGAACCACGCGAAGGTCCGCTCGTCGGCCAGGGACAGGCCGAACAACGACGGCGCCGCCACCAGCGTCGACTGCGGATCGGGCAGGCCGGTGCAGACCTGGCGATGCACGAGCGGAACGGTCCAGCACGGCGTGGCCAGCACCGTCGCCTGCATCAGCAGCGCGAACCCGAGCGTGCTGACGGCCAGGTACAGCCCGCGCACTCGCAGCGCGGGGAGCCCGACCAGCACGGCCACGACGGCCGTCACCAGACCGCCGAGGGGCAACAGCAGCACGAGGGGCACGCTCGTGCCGTAGCGGGCGGCCACGACCGCGCCCACGCCCACGAGGCCGAACTGTCCGAGCGACACCTGCCCCGCCCAGCCCGTGAGGATCGTCAGCGACAGGGCGATCACGGCGAAGATGCAGACCTGCGACATCAGGTACACGTGGCCGATGTCCAGCACGACCGGCAGCACCAGCGCCACCGCCAAGGTCAGCGTGATGCCGCCCTGGCGCACGCGACGGCGTCGCAGGTCGGCGATGCGGCTGCGGGTGACGGTCCCCAGCTCCCACGAGGAACGTTCTTCGTCGCGGGCGCCCTTGCGCAGGGTGCCGACGCGCACGAGCAGGATGACGAGCAACAGCACGAACAGCACGAGCTCGACGGTGGCCGGGTTCGAGAGGTTGTAGTCGAGCACCTCTTCGATCACGCCCATGGCGATGCCGGCGATGAACGCGACGGGAAGGTTGACCATCGCGCCGACCAGGGCGGCGGTGAGCGCCAGCAGCAGCAGATCGGGGCTGAGCACGTCGGTCAGCGCGCTGGTCTGGCCCGGTGCGTTGAGGATGGCGGTGAAGGCCGACAGCAGGCCGGCGATGACCCAGGTGATGGTCGAGGTCCGGCGCACCCAGACCCCGGACAGGCGGGCCGAGTCGGCGTTCTCGGCGGTGGCCCGCATGGCGAGGCCCCACGGCGAGAGCCGGATGAAGAGAGCCAACCCGCCGGCCACGAGCGGCGCGACGATCAGCGTGAGCACCTGGCCCGAAGTGAAGTGGTAGCCGTCGAGGGTGAAGGTCAGGTGGATCGGCACGGGGAAGGGCAGCGACAGCTTCTTCGGCCGCACGAAGGGCAGCACCGTGAACAGGTAGAGCACCTGCGAGAGCCCGATCGTGGCCACCATGACCAGCACGCGGGGGCGCTTGAACAACCGCCGCAGCACCAGCTCGCAGGTGGCGCCGGCCGCCGCGGCCATGGCCAGCGCCGCCAGCAGGGCCACCCAGTACTCGATCCCGAAGTCGTAGTAGAGCTTGACCATGAACACGGCACCGACGATGCCGAGCTGGCCCTGCGAGAAGTTGAGGACGCGGTTGGTCCGGTAGATCAGCACCAGCCCGAGTGCCAGCAGGCCGTAGCTCAGCCCGTTGATCGCGCCCTGGACGAGGACGAAGCTCGGCATGGCGAAGCCGATCACGGCTCGGGGACCTCGGTGGTCGCCGCGGCGAGTCCGTCGCGGGCATCGTCCAGCACGGAGGCGCGGGCACCTCCGAGGAACACGGGGCGGAGCAGGTCGTCGCGGGCGAGCAGCTCGATCGTCGGCCCGTCGAAGCGGATGGCGCCGCGCTCCATGAAGAACGCGTTGTCGGCCAGGTGCATGGCCCGGTTGACGCTCTGCTCGACCAGGACGACCGTGGCGCCGTCGGTGTTCACCCGCCGGACGATGTCCATGAGGCGGTCGACGGTCATGGGCGCCAGGCCGAGGGCCAGCTCGTCGATCAGCAGCAGCCGGGGGCGCGTCATCATCACGCGGGCCAGCGCGAGCATCTGCTGCTCGCCACCGGACAGCGTGCCGGCGTGGTTGTCGAGCCGGCCCTCGAGCTCGGGGAAGAGGCCGATGGCCTCGTCGAGCGCCGCCCGCGCCCGCCGCGAGTCGCGACGGAACGAGTGCTCGCCGATCCGCAGGTTGTCGCGCACGCTCAGGCCGGGGAACGTCATCTTGCCGCCGACGAGCAGCGCGGTGCTCATGCCGATGATCTGCTCGGGTTCGAGGAAGGTGCTGGTCGTGCCGAACAGTCGGACGACGCCGCGGTGGGGGTGCTCGAGCCCGGCGACGGTACGCAGGAGCGTCGACTTGCCGGCGCCGTTGGTGCCGAGCAGCGCGACGATGTCGCCTTCGGCCACCTCGAGGTTGATGTCGAACAGCACCTGGTTCGTGCCGTAGAAGAAGTCGAGGTTGTGGATCTGCAGCGCGGGCACCGCACCACCTGACTGGCGGCGCTTTCCTTCGGCGTAGCGCTCGAGCACGTCCTCGATGACGAGGGTGATGTCCCGACGGACGTAGCGCGACCCGATGACCAGCAGCACACCGCCGACCGCGCACACCGGCCCGATGAGGGCGAGGGCAGTCGTGACCCCGGCGACCGAGCTGATGGCACCGAGCAGGATGCCGCCGGCGAACCCACCGAACACCAGGGCGAACACGCCGAACATCCCGAAGCAGATGGCGCGCATCTCGGGCGGGGCGGTGGCGGCGAGCGTCTGGAAGATCGAGATCGACAGCGGGGCGATCGCCGAGTTGGCGAGGAACTGGAACAGGACGACCAGCCACAGTTGGGGCATGTAGAGCGACAAGGTGAACAGCCCGCCGTAGGCGGCGATCGACGCACCGGCCAGCACGAGTGGGGCCTGGGGGGCGCGCCGGAAGAGCTTGTCGCCGACGAGGAAGGCGACGGGGAGGCCGAGGAACGCAGACAGGCCGATGATCGAGTAGATCTCGCTGCGGTGGGCGGTGCCCTGGTGCCAGACCTGTGAGAAGTAGAGCGAGCCGAACAGCGGGATGCCGGTCCCGGCGAACCCGAGGATCGCCACCGCGACGAGCTCGTAGTAGATCGACTTGATCCGCATCAGGCGGGTCACCGCTGCCCCCAACAGCACCCGCGGCGCCTGCTCCTGTTGGGTGTGGGTGTCCATCCCGGCCGCCTTCAGGATGAAGCTCGACTCGTTGGCGCCCTTGTCGGGCTCGCGGATGGTGAACAGCAGCAGCCCCACCGGGATGCCGGCGACCGCCACCATCAACCCCCACCGCCAGTTGTGGGTCACCGTCGCGAGCCAGCCGACGAACAGGATGCCGAGCGTCTGCGACAGCGGATCGGCCAGGTTGTGCCAGGCGAACACCCGGGCACGCGCCTGGGTGGGGTAGGCGTCGGACAAGTAGGCGTTGTGCACCGTGTCGGAGGTACCGAGGCCGACCGAGGCGATGATGAACAGGAAGACGAACGGCCAGACGTTCTGCGCGGCCAACATGAACGGAACCGTGCACGAGAAGATCAGCAGGGTCACGGCGGCGACGACCTTGCGGCTGCCCCGGTCGGCCCACACCGCCACCGGCAGGCCCCATCCGATCTGCGCGACGCCGCCCACGAACGCGACGGCGCCGAGACCCGTGTCGCTCAGGTGGAACGAGCGCTGGATGTCGGGGGCCAGCGTGCCGATGGCGTTCGAGAACGTGCCGGGGATGAGGGCGGCCAGCGTCAGCAGGACGAGGGGAGCGGTGCCGTACCTCTGGAGCACACCCCACAGCGGTGGCGGCTTGCCCTCGCCGGTGCCGGGCACGAGCTCGAGACCGGCCACCGCCTCACGGTCGCGGCTCTTGCTGACCGCCTCGACGAGGAGCTCGTCGGGAACGGTGAAGTCGAAGAGCGGCGCAACCCCCGCAGGCTCCCCCATCCACCCCTCTCCGGCTGGACTCGGCGACCGGGGCCGGCGCCTCGGACAGAACCTAGTACCTGACGCCTATGTCAGGTTGGGCTGGCCAGGTCGAGCGCGGCGCGCGCGGCGCGGTCGGCGGCGCCGGCCAGTTGGGTGTAGCGCTCGACCGAGGCGGGACCGGCCGTCGCCTCGTCCACCACCGGATCGAGCCGGTCGAGCGTCCAGTCGACACGGATGGCGGGGGCGGTGAGCAGGGCGGCGCCGGCCGCCGCCGCGCCGGCCCCCTGGGGGCTCGACCTATTCGAGCGCCGGACCGTGGCCGGCCGCCCGGTGGTGGCGGTGAGGATCTCGACCCAGAGCGCCACGCCCGCCCCCGCGCCGGCCAGCGCCAACGCCTCGACCGGCGGCCGATCGGTGTCCATGGCGTTCATGGCGTCCAGGCCCCTGGCCACGTCCCGCGCCACGCCCTCGATGGCGGCGCGCGCCAGATCGCCGGGACCGTGCTCGGGCTCGAGGCCGACCACCGCGGCGCGGGCGTCGTCGCGCCACCACGGCGCGCGGGCCCCACCGAGCCAGGGGAGCACGACGAGGCCATCGGCGCCCGGCGGGCTCGCCGCCGCCCGCGCCACCAGCGTGGCGACGTCGAGGCCCGTCAGCCCGGCCACCCATTCGAGCAGCGAACCGGCCGCCGACAGCCCGGCCTCGAGCAGCCACTCGTGGTCCGTCGCGGCGCGGGTCGTGATCAGCCCGATGGGAACCGGATGCGGCCGTGACGGGCAGGGCCGGGAGACGTTGGCGGTGGTGCCCCACGAGACCATGGCGCAGGTGGGTCCCGCGCCCGAGCCGAGCACCTCGCTCTGGCGATCGCCCGCGCCGATGACGACGGGGACGCCCGCCCGTAGGCCGAGCTCGGCGGCGGCCGATGCGAGCAGCCCGCCGACGACCGTCGACGGCGGCACGACCTTCGCGAACAGCTCGCCGCGACCGTCCACCAGCTCGGGGATGAGCGCGCCGTCGCCGTCCGAGCACCCCGATGCCGAGATCATCGTCGAGTCGGTGACGACCTCGCCGGTCATCCGCCAGAGGAGCAGATCCCGGGGCGACAAGAGCCACCGCGCCGGCACGAGCGTCGCGGGCGCGTGCGCGGCCAACCAGGCCAGCTTGGCCGGCACCGAGGTGCCGTCGAGGTGGACGCCGCTTCGTTGGCGGACCGACTCGGCCCCACCCGCGCCCGCCGCCAGATCCCTGGCCTCGTCGCTGGCGCGTCGGTCGGACCAGACGATCGCGGGACCGATCGGCGTCGCGTCCGCGCTGACCGCCACGATCGTCTGGCGGGCGGCCGAGCACCCGATGGCCTCGATGTCCGCGTACGCGACCGGGTCGGCGGTACGCGCCTGGTGGCAGGCGCGCACGACGGCGGGCCACCACGTGTCGGGATCCTGCTCGACCCGGCCGGGACCGGGGCGAAGGGTGTCGAGGACCGCTCGTCCGGATGCAACGGATCCGTCGGCGCTCCACACGTCGGCCTTGGTCACGCTGGTGCCCAGGTCGAGCGTGAGGATCATCGGGCCGGGCCGTTCAGCCGTCGTGCACGGCGGCGCGCAGCCGGGCCGCCAGCTGCCTCGGGTCGGGAGCCTGCAGCACGGCTCGGCCGACGGCCAACCCGGCGCCCCCACCGGCCATCACGTCGACGGCCTCGGCCACCATCGCCTCGTCGGCATCGGGCCCGTCGCGGCGTGGGCCGCCGAGGAAGAGGACGGGTGCACCGACGCTGGCGACGACGCGCGCGACTTCGTCGACGCGGGCCGCGCCCGCGTCGGCGCGCGGCACCGGCACCTTGAGCAGCGGCGCGCCCAGGTCGTGGGCCACGACGGCGGCGTAGACGATGTCGTCAGTGGCGTTCGACATCGCGCCGTCGCGCCACGTCACCGACTCGACCAGCGCTTCGAGGCCCGAGGCGCGCGCGGCTTCGAGCACGCGGCCGAGCAGCTCGAGGGCGTCGGAGGTGCGCGGGTCTCCGAGGTCGATCCTCGTCATGATCTTGATGCCGCTGAAGCCGTCCTCGTGCGCTCGTTCGACGCTGGCCACCAGGCGGTCGTCGAGCTCCCACGCCGGCGCCGGCCAGACCCGACCGGTTGATCGACAGGTAGGTGCGATGACCGTCGCCGATGGCGCCGCACGCGACGAGGTCGGCCAGCGGCTGGGCGGTGGCGAGGATGCCGTCGGCGGCGGGCAAGGCGGCAACCAGCGCAGCGACGTAGTCGTCGTAGCGCTCGATGGTGAGGACGCCGCGTCCGCGGTGGTCGGCGGCGAGGATGAGGGCCGGGCCCCAGCCCCGGCGTCGCGGTCCGGCGTTCGCCATCAGGTCAGTCGAGCCCGGCCAGGGCCGCGATCACCTTGGCCACCGCCGAGAAGTCCTCACGCCCGTAGCCGGCGGTCGACGCGGCCGTGAGCGCCTGGCGGGCGAGGGCCGTCACGGACAAGGGCACGCCCGCCTTGGCGCCGTAGACGAGCGCCAGGTCGAGGTCCTTGGCCATCAGGTCGGTCATGAAGCCGGGCTGCCAGTCGTTGGAGGCGGGGCTCTCGGGCACCACGCCGGGGATCGGGAACCGTGTGCGCACCGCGACGCAGTCACCGGTGGCGTGCAGCAGCACCTGGTGCAGCTTGGCCGGGTCGGCGCCCGAGCGCACGGCCAACGCGCTGGCCTCGGCGGTCGCCACCATCTGCGCGGCATAGATCAGGTTGTTGCACAGCTTGACGACCTGGCCCATCCCCGGGCCGCCCACGTGCACGACCAGCGCGGCCATCGGCGCGAGGGCCGGACGGGCGCGCTCGAGCGTGGCCTCCTCGCCGCCCACCATCAGCGTGAGGGTGCCGTTCTGGGCGCCGACCGTGCCGCCCGAGACGGGTGCGTCGAGGTAGGCCGCGCCCGTCTCGCCGACGCGACGGTGCTGCTCGCGCTCGACGTCGGGGTCGATGGTCGAGCAGTCGACCACCAGGTGGTCGGGACCCAGCGCGGGGAGCAGCCCGTCGACCACCTCGACCACCTCTGGCGAGTTCGGGACGCACAGGAAGACGACCTCGCTGGCCGCCGCCACCCCGGCCGGGTCACCGCCGTCGACGGCGCCGAGATCGACCGCCCGGTCGATCGGCCCGCGTCCGCGCGACGACACGGTCACGGTGTGGCCGGCCTCGAGCAGGTTGCGCGTCATGGGCAGGCCCATGGCTCCGAGCCCGATGAATCCGATTCGCACGGGGTCCTCCGCGGTCATCCCACGGGAGGAGGTCATCGACTCGTCGTCCCGGCGGACGTCATCGACTCGTCGTCGCCGGCTGGGCGAGCTGGGGGAGCCACCGGGCGGTGGCGGCCAGCAGCTCGGTGACCATCTGCTCGGTGTCGTGCAGGTCGCCCCGGCCCGCCAGGGGATCGAGGGCGAAGGCCTGGTCGACGGTGTGGCGATCCCCGCTCACCGCCGCCTCGACCGTCAGCTCCTGGGTGGCCACCTGACGGCGCAGCAGCTCGGCCACCGCCGCCGGCAGGCGCGCCTTGTCGCGTCCCCGGACACCCGCGTCGTCGATGACGCACATCGACTCGACCACCGCATCAGCGGGCAGGTCGGGGCACTGCCCGGCGTTGGGGATGTTGACCGGCAGCTCGCGGTGCTCGCCGGTGGTCAACGAGTCGATCACCATCGCCATCATCTCGCCCGACGGCCAGGTGTGCAGCTGCTCGGTGCCGGCCAGCTGGGCGTCGACGGTGCTGATGAAGTCGGCCTGATCGTGCTCGCGGTGCGACATCGGGGTGAGCTCGACTCCCCAGGCCGCGCCCCAGTCCGACGCCTCGGTCAGGATCCACGGCACGAACTCGGCCAGGTGTCGATCACCGGCCGCCGGGATCACGCCCCAGCGCTCGAGCATCGACAGCTTGAGGTAGTTGCGCACGCCCCAGTCGAGCGGCGACATCGGTTCGAGCTCGGCCCGGTCGGGGTCGGGCGCGATGGCGGCCATCCCGCCCACCGACTCGACCAGCTCGTGGATGACCTCGAAGCCGTCGCGTCCGTCGACCTCGAGCTCGGTGATGACCGGGAAGTGGTTCACGCCGCTGACCACCGGCTGCACCGCCAGGTGGGGGATGCGCAGGGCGATGGCCAGGTCGAACTGGAAGTTGCCGACCTCGTGGCACAGCCCGACCGCCTTGATCGACGTCTCGCGACAGATCGACCGGGTCAGCGCCGTCATCGGGTTGGTGATGTTGAGCAACCAGGCGTCTGGGCAGATCTGCTCCATGTCCTTGGCCACGCCGACCAGCACCGGGATGTTGCGCAGCGAGCGGTTGATGCCGCCCGGCCCGACCGAGTCGCCGACGGACTGGCGGATGCCGTGGCGGGCCGGGACGTCGAGGTCGACGGACATCGACTCGAATCCGCCCGTCGAGATGGTCACGACCACGAAGTCGGCGCCCTCGAGGCTGGCACGCTGATCGGTGGTGGTCGCCACGGTCACGTTGACGCCCAGGGCCTCGATCATCCGACGGGCCAGCGCCTCGATCTTGACGAGGGGCGCCGGGTCGATGTCCTCGAGCACCAGATGGCCGCCGTCGGCGAAGCAGGGGGTGACCAACAGGTCGGCGACCAGCGTCGGCCCCCACTGGTAGCTGCCGCCGCCGATGATCGTGACCTGCATGCGCATCGTCCCCCCGGAGAGGACGCCCAAGGTACCCCACCCGAAATCTGTGCACGTGACCGTGTCATGGACGGTGAAGTGCCCGGATATCGGAGAGGTCGGGGGAGGGTAGGGTCGGGGCCGTGTTCGAACTGACCGGTCGGGTGGCGCTCGTCACCGGAGCGGGGCAGGGGGTCGGTGTCGGCATCGCCCGAGCGCTGGCCGCTCAGGGTGCGGCGGTGGCGGTCAACGATCTCGACGCCGCTCGTGCCGCGGCCACGGTCGCGCAACTCGTGCAGTCGGGCGGGCGGGCGACCGCCGCTCCGTTCGACGTGACCGACCCAGACGGGGTGGCGGCGGGCGTGCAGGCGGCCGCCGACGAGTTGGGCGGACCGGTCGACATCCTCGTGAACAACGCCGGCGTACCGGTCGGGATGGCGCTCACGCAGTTCCGCCGGCTCGACCCGTCCGACTGGCGCCGCTACGTCGACCTCAACCTCTACGGCTCGATGCACTGCATGCGGGCCGTGGTCGACGGGATGTGCGAGCGGGGATGGGGGCGCATCGTGCAGATCTCGTCGGGCGCCGGCCACACCGGATCGCGCATCGGCATCTCGCTCTACGGAGCCAGCAAGAGCGGCATCGAGGGATTCGTCCGCCATCTCGCCCACGAGGTGGCCCGCGACGGGGTCACGGTCAACACGGTCGCCCTCGGGTTGATGACGACGGGCGGCGACGACCTCGATCCGGCGCTCGTCGCCATGGCCCGCCAGGTGCCGGTGGGTCGGCTCGGACGTCCTGAGGACGTGGGCGCGGCCGTCGTCTACCTCGCCTCGGACGAGGCCGCCTGGATGACCGGCCAGACCATCGACCTCAACGGCGGCGCCACCTGAGTCCTCCCGAAATCTGTGCACTTCACCGTCCATGTCACGGTCAACCGCACAGATTTCGGGGAGGCGGCGGAGGATGGACGGTGCGTCAGGTGCGGCGGAGCGAGCCGGTGTCCTCGAGGTAGTCGATGACCAGGTCGACGGCCTGGTCGACGGTGAGGTCGGTGGTGTCGATGCGCAGGTCGGCGTCGTCGGGGACCTCGTAGGGATCGGAGATGCCGGTGAACTCGGCGATCACACCGGCCCGGGCCTTGGCATAGAGGCCCTTGCGGTCACGCGCCTCGCACACCTCGAGCGGGGTCGAGATGTGCACGAGCACGAACGTGCCCGCCTCGCGCACCATGGCCCGGACGTCGCGGCGCACACCGTCGTAGGGCGCGATCGGGGCGCAGATGGCGATGCCGCCGGCGCGGGTGATCTCGGCGGCGACGAAGCCGATGCGACGGATGTTGAGATCGCGGTCGCGTCGCGAGAAGCCGAGCTCGGACGAGAGGTGGTGGCGCACGAGATCGCCGTCGAGCAGGGCGACGCTGCGCCCGCCGCGCTCGCGCAAACGGGCGGCCAGGGCTTGCGCGACGGTCGACTTGCCAGAACCCGAGAAGCCGGTCATGAACACGGTCAGGCCGCGCTGGTCGAGCGGAGGGGTGCTGCGTCGCAGTTCGGCCTCGACCTCGGGGAAGGATTCGCCGTCCGGCGCAGTCGATGGCCGCGCCACGACCTGGGTGGCGCCGTGGTTGCGCAGCACGATCTCGGCCAACGCGGCATCGCGCGCGGGCGTCCCTCGACGAGCCAGGGGGACGACGCCGAAGGTCGTCGGATCGGGGAGTCGGGGCTGCACGGCGACCCACGTCCGCACGAGCGTGTACGGGTCGGATGGTCCTCGCGGGTCCGGGCCCACCAGCGCGGCGATCAGCAGGTGGCCCTCGGTCCCCGCGGCCTGGATCAGCGCCTCGAGGTCTGCCGGCCGCGGGGGCACGTCCGCCGCGAACCCGACCACCGACTCGGCGGCGGCCGCGGCGAGCGCGGCCCGGGTCGCGCCGGGCGCCAGCCGGCGATCGGCGAAGTCCCAGTGCGTCGGTGCCTCGACGCCCTCGACCGGACCGGCGAGCCGGTCGTCGTGGGTGTGGCGCAGCAGCCGGTCGATGCCGGGATCGTCCGCATCGGCCGAGCCGAACAGCGCGGTCGCCTCGTCTCGGCGGTCCGGTGCGAAGCGCGCCGCGACCTTCAGGACGGCCAGCAGCACGCCCTCGGGATCGCGCAGGGCCAGGTGGCCGGCCGCGGTCGCCTCGTCCGCCGTCGAAGCGGGCACGTCGAGGGTGATCGGCACCGGCCACGGCGTGCCGTCGGCGAGCTGCGACGAGCGGCACACCGAGGCGTGGTCGGTCGCGTCGAGATAGCCGGTCAGCGGTGCGAACGCCCCATTCAGGAGGAGCTCGAGGTCGGCGAGCTGCACCTCGCTCAGGCTGTGCGAGGGCCAGTCGCGGGCCCGCGCCTGCAACTCGGCGACGCGCTCGGCCGAGACGAGCAGGTCGGTCATGTCGCGCAGGCTATCGGTCGTGCGGATCGCGTCCGGACCTGCCCCGGCTGAAGTCGTCAGGGCGAGGCGAAGCGCTCGGGGATCCAGCTCCCGAGCCGGTCCCGCAGCTCGTCGCCCGCGATACGAAGCAGGTGATCGGCGCCGGGCAGGATCACCAGCTCACCGGTCCCGGCGATCATGCGCACCATCTCGCTGGCCATCGGCGCCAGCAGCTGGTCGGCGTCGCCGTGCAGGAGCAGCAGAGGCGTGTCCCCGAGCAGGTCGGCCCGCTCGCATCCGGCCGACTGGGTCGACAGCGTGACCACCCCGGCCGCGTGCCGCCCGAGCGCGATGGCGGCGTTGACGGCCACCGCGCCACCGAAGCTGTGACCGACGACGACGAACCGACGAGCCCCGATGCGCCCCGCCACCTCGGCTGCAGCGACGACATCGACGACGCAGCGCTCGAGATCGTTCGGTCGGCGGTAGCCGACGCGGATCGAGCCGATCCCGAGCTCGGTGAAGGTCGTGGCGAGATCGGGATAGAGCCCGTCGGCGGGACCGAGCAGCCCGCCCAGGGCACCACCGCACATCAGCACCACGTCGTTCGCATCACGCGGGCCGTGCCAGAGCAACGTGAGCAGGCCGGTCATGGTGAACAGCTCGACGTGGTCGAGCGAATCGGTGACCGCCTTCTCCTGCACGGCCATCACGTTGAGCGAGTCGAGCGGCGTGGGCGTGGGGTCGTCGCGCTCGGTCGGCGGATCGGTATCGGCCACGACTGGTCTCCTGGCCGCCGTGGGCGGATCGCGGCAGGGTCGCCACGATGATGCCTCGCCGTTGCACCGCGGGCACGCCGTGCCCGGCGCGCGCCGCGTGGCACGGCGCATTGCCGTGGCGGTGCGGGCGGGGTCGCCGACTATGGTGGGCGACTCACGGCGGCGTGGCCGAGTGGCTTAGGCAAGGGCCTGCAAAGCCCTGTACGCCGGTTCGATTCCGGCCGCCGCCTCCAACATCGACCGGTCGGACCGGTCGGACCGGGCGTCAGCCGACCAGGTCGACCTGGTCGGCGGCCGAGAGGCTGTAGGCCCCGGCGATCAGCGCGACGGCCACGACGGGCAACCCGCGGCGGATGCCGACCTGGCGCAGGGCGGCCAGCGTGGCTGCCGCGTCGACCAGGTCGCCGGCCGCTCCGGCCAGCGCCCAGGGTCGGACGGGTGTGCCGTTGGCCAGGGCGTCGAGCGTGCCGGCCCCGATGGCCAGGTCGCGCACGGCCAGGGCCCGGATGGCGACCGCGGCGCCGCGTTGGCGCGTCACCGGGCCCAGCCAACGACCACCGGCCCGCGCCGGGGCGATGAGCAGGGTGGCGCCGACGACGACTCGGCCACAGGCGAGGGCGCGGAGGAGTTGGCGGTGGTCCATCGGGCGAGTCTGGCACGCTCCGTGCGGCGCCGGTCCCGCCCGGCGGCCGTCGCTGGTTCCGATCTCGCCCGCGGCCGAGACACCCCTGGTAGGGTGATCGCCCGCAGCGGACCGTTAGCTCAGTTGGTTAGAGCACCTGCATGACGCGCAGGGGGTCGAGGGTTCGAATCCCCCACGGTCCACTCGTTGTCAAAATCACAACGTTTGCCCAGGTGAGACGGCCGACCGTGTGTCCGATCGCTCAGGCACGTTCGGTTACTCTTTCAAACCCGCGGCGGTGTTGGCGTCTGACTGGTTCCGGTCGGCGTTCGCCCCAACCGCTGACGACCCGCCTCGGACGTTCGCAGAGGGTACGCACGGAGAACGACCGTGGCGGTGCGAGCCCCGGGCCTGGTGAACCGGGAATTCACCGCAACGGCGGCCTGACCAGTTGTGGGTCGCGGACTTCACGTACTGCTCGACGTGGTCGGGCGTCGTGTACAGCGCGTTCGTAATCGACGTGTTCTCGCGGGGCATCGTCGGCTGGAAGGCCGCCCGCCCGATGACCGTCCCGCTGGTCGTGGACGCGTTGAACATGGCGGCGTGGACCCGACGCGGCACCGACCTGGCCGGACTGATCTATCACCACGATGTCAGTCAGTACACCTCCATCGCCCACACCCACCGCCTCGACGAAATCGGCGCGCTCGCCGTCGATCGGCGACCGTCGGCGACTTGTTCGACAACGCGATGGCCGAGTCGGTCAACGCCCCTACAGACCGAGCTGCATCGCAACCCGGCCCCGCTCGCCGCCAACGGCGGCCACTGGCGCGGCCTCGACGACCTCGAGATCGCGACCTGCGGATGAGTCGAGTGGTTCAACAACGAACGGCTCCACGGCGTACTCGACGATGCAACCCCAGCCGAGGTCGAAGCCGCCACTACCGTGACCTCGCTTCAGGCCAACGCTGCCTGAGAGAAGCCAACCCACCGACACCCGTCAAACCCAGGCCGAATCACGGGGGGCATCGTCAATGCAATCGTGACCCGCCTCCGAGCCGAGACGCGCCTTCAGCAAGCGTTGGTGCCGGCGAGGCCGAATTGTGCGGGCGGGCGCGAGGCTGCGCGTGGCGACGCCTAACTCACGGTGCCGGCGAGCGCAGCGGACGGAAGGTGGCGCGCATCTCTTCGGCGAAAAGCTGCGGTTCTTCCCAAGCGGCGAAGTGACCGCCCTTGTCGACTTCGTTGAAGTAGATGGGGACGTCGGGATAGGCCCGCTCGACCCAGCTGCGCGGGGTCCGCCAGATCTCCCCGGGGAAGGTGGTGAATCCAACCGGGATCGCGACCGGGGTGGGCGCCTGGCCGGCCGCCCGAACGGTCTCCTGTCCCTCTTCCCAGTACGAGCGCGCCGCCGACGCCCCGGTACCGGTCAGCCAGTACAGCGTGATGTTGTCGACGAGGTGCTCCCGGGTGAGATTGCCCGAGGCTTGCCCGTCGACGAAGGCGCGAGCGATCTTCTCGTAGGCGTCCGTGTCGTGATCCATGATCCAGGCCGCCAGCGCGATGGGCGAGTCCAGGAGGGCGTAGCCGATCGTCTCGGGCCGGGTGGCTTGCTCCACGAAGTATCCGGTGCCCGAGGCTTGGAACGTGGCGAGTTGGTCGAGGGCGGCGCGTTCTTCCTCGGTGGGTGGCGACGCGCTCAGGGCTTCGGCGTCGCCCAGCGCCGGCGTGAGCAGGTTGGTGTGGATGCCGATCAGCCCGTCGAGCCCGAGGCGACCCATCGCATCGGTGACCTGGGAGCCCACGTCCCCGCCCTGGGCCACGTAACGGGTGTAGCCGAGGCGCCCCATGAGCTCGTGCCAGGCCTGTCCGATACGGATGGGGCCCCAGCCGAGCTCAGTCGGCTCGTCGGAGAACCCGTAGCCCGGGATGGACGGCAGTACGAGGTGGAAGGCGTCTTCCGCGCGTCCACCGTGCGCGGTCGGGTCGGTGAGCGGGCCGATGATCTCGAGCAGCTCGATGATCGAGCCCGGCCAGCCGTGCGTCATGATCAACGGCAACGCGTCCTCGTGGGGCGACTCCACGTGGATGAAGTGGATGTCCAGCAGGTCGATCTCGGTCTTGAACTGCGGCAGCGCGTTCAGGCGCGCCTCGCACTGACGCCAGTCGTATTCGGTCGTCCAATAGCGGGCGAGCTCACGAATCGCCGCCAGCTGCACACCCTGGGACCGATCGCTCACCAGCTCCCTGGTCGGCCAGCGCGTCGCCTCGATGCGACGGCGCAATTCTTCGAGCTCATGGTCAGGGACATCGATTCGGAACGAGCGGATCGCCGTGTCGGTGGTAGCCGTCGTTGTGTCGCTCATGACTGTGTCCTCCGGTTTGCCTTCTCTGGGCACTCGACGGTGAGACTAGGCGCGTCCCGTTGATGCATCTCGGCCGCTCGCCTCACCGATCTCGCCCCTTCGTAACCGCTGCAGTGCCCTCGACCTATCGCCGTCACTCGAGAGTCAGCGCCTGTCGGCCAAGTGCCGGCGGAAGGCGCATGCTGCACGACGGTCGAGACCCGGACACTCGGCGCCGAGTAGCAACCGGTACAGGGCTTGGCCTTGTAACCTGATTATGTCGGGGCCCTCGCCCCACTCTCCGCCGGGTGGAAAGCATCCTCGGTCCCGCTACCGAACGATGTCGAGCGAGGGCCGTGGCGCGTAACTAACGCTGGCGGATACCACTCCGGTTAGGCGTTGGATCGGAGTCTGATGAGGTCGCTTAGCTCGGGGAGCTGGCCAAACGACATCCCCTGGAGCGGCGTGCGAGGTGGCCATGTCGTCGACGGGGTGCTCTACCTCGAACGCGCCGCGTTCGTCACCGGTGCGACGCTCCGCATCGACGGCGGCCGGGCGGCTGGAGGCTGACCAGACCCTCCGGCCAGCCGACGCTGGCAGAGGTGCGATCGCACTCTGGACATCTCGCGGCGGTGGGCGCAGGCTTGGCCGGGTGGCAGGGCCACGCCACGCCGGTCGTCCGCGAGCATCAGGGGCGACTTCGGCACCTGAGCGACAGCCGGTCCCCCGGCATGGAGATTCCCGACCCAGCGTCAGAGGGAGGCAGTCACCTCATGCGATCCGACATCAGCCCAGGCGGCGTGTTGCCCGACTACTCATTGCCGGATCACACCAACGTCGTGCGCACGCTCAGTGAGCTCCAGGGTGATGATCCGATGATCCTTACGCTGGCGCGGGGCAACTACTGCCCGAAGGAACACCAGCAGCACCTGGAACTCGCCGCCAACTACCCGAAGATCGCCGTCGCCTACACCCAGGTCGTCACCATCACGACCGACGACCACCACACCCTGCAGGAGTTCCGTGGTGCCGTGGGCGCCCAATGGACCTTTCTCTCGGATCCGGGTCGGACCATCCAGAAGGACCTCGACATCCAGGAATACACCGACCCCGAGCACGACCCGATGATCCCCCACACCCTGGTGCTCAAGCCCGGACTCCGCATCCACCGCGTCTACAACGGCTACTGGTTCTGGGGACGCCCGTCGTTCTACGACCTGTGGTCCGACCTGTGCGCGGCGTCGAGCGAGATCCGACCCGACTGGGACCTCAGCAAGCCGGGATTGCGTGAGGCCTGGGACGCCGGCGACTACGCCAGCTTCCACGGTTGGAGCAAGCGGGCCGCAATGGCGATGCCCGATTCCTATGAGTCCTAGGGGGACCGGGATCGATCCGTGTCAGGTGGAGGACAGCCCGGATGGACGGGGGAGGTGACGGCGGCGCGAACCCCGGTGTGCGAGCTGCTCGGGATCGAGCATCCGATCGTGCTGGCCGCCATGGTGGCGGTACCGGAGCTGGCGGCCGCGGTCTCGAACGCCGGTGGTCTCGGCATGGTGACCCTGACCTGGTCCACGCCGGTCGGAGATGTGGTTCGCGAGACGGCGGCGCTCACCGATCGTCCTTTCTGCGGCAACCTGGTCCTCACCTCCGATCAGCACCGTCGCCTCGATGGCGCTCTCGAGGCCGGTTTGCGGATCGTGTCGCTGTTCCTCGGAGATCCTTCCGGCTACGTCGAACCGGTCCACGATGCCGGAGGTCTCGTCCTGTGCACGGTCGGCAGCGCCGAAGAGGCACGGCGGGCGGTCGCCGGCGGCGTCGATGTCATCGTGGCGCAGGGTTGGGAGGCGGGGGGCCACGTCGGGGGCCGGATCGCGACGCTCCCCCTAGTGCCCGCCGTGGTGGACGCGGTGGCGCCGGTGCCGGTGATCGCGGCCGGCGGGATCGGGGACGCTCGCGGCGTGGCCGCCGTCCTCGCTCTGGGCGCTCAGGCGGCGTGGGTGGGTACCCAGTTCCTGCTCGCCCAGGAGATGCCCATCCACGAGCACTACCGCGCTCGCCTGATCGACGCGGTCGAGACGGACGCGGAGTGGTACCCGGACCTCTACGACGTGGACTGGCCCGAGTCGCCCCATCGCGCCCTTCGCAACTCGACGGCCGAGATGTGGGACACCGCCGGCCGACCACCGTTGGAACGTCGGCCCGGGGTGGGGGAGGTGGTCGCGCACTTCGCTTCGGGCGAAGCCATTGTCCGCTACGAGCCGGCACCGCCGATGGTCGGTACCACGGGTGATATCGAAGCGCTCTCCATGTGGGCCGGGCAGAGCGTCGCTCTGGCCCGGCAGCCACGTCCGGCTGCGGACATTGTGGCCGAGATGGTCTCGCTCCTGTGAGCCGGTCGGCCGGCCGGCCACGGCGCGGATCGGGGCCTCGAGCGACCGCGGGGCACTCCGACACCTTCGGCCTGGGGGGCCGGGACGGGTGCCGGAGCACGAGATGGTCTGGGCTCGGACCCGAGTGGGCAGGCGCGTGACGACCTACCGGTCGATCGAGGTGGACGGTCGTTCGATCTTCTACCGCGAAGCCGGCGACCCGGATGCCCCTGGCCTGCTGCTCGTCCACGGCTTCCCGTCGTCTTCCCGGATGTACGAACCGCTCTTCACCCGTCTGGCCGACGCCTTCCACCTGGTCGCCCCCGACTATCCCGTATTCGGCCACAGCGAAGCGCCGGACCCGACGTCGTAATGGACCTGGTCTACGATTACCGGACCAACGCCGCCCGCTATCCCGCCTGGCAGAAGTGGCTCCGCGACCACCCAGCCGCCCCTCCTGGTGCTGTGGGATCGCTTCGACCCGGCCTTCCAGGTCGACGAGGCCGAAGCCTACCGCCGCGAACGTGCCCGATGCCGAGGTGCACCTGCTCGACGCCGGCCATTTCGCTCTCGACGAACAGCCGACGCTGGGGGCGCGCCTGACCCGAACGTTCCTGGTGTCGGCCGGATCACCCCGGCCAGACCATCGGAGGTAGAAGGTGACCGAAGAGCTCCTGCTCACCCACTTCATCGTGTCCGACGACATCGAGCGCTCCCGTCGCTTCTACACCGAGGTGCTCGGGGGTCGGGTGGCCTTCGCCAACCCCGGTGGGCCGATCAACGTGGCCTTGTCCAACAGCTGGATCGTCATCAACGGTGGCGGCGGCCCGACCGACGACAAGCCCGAGGTCATCCTCGAGACGCCAGCCGACCTGAACCGGGTGAGCAGCTTCGTCAACATCCGGGTCAACGACATCGAGCGGGTGTACGCCGAGTGGCGGGCGCGGGGCGCGGAGTTCCTGACGCCGCCCAAGCAGCACGAGTTTGAGATCCGTTGCTACATCCGCGATCCCGACGGCCACCTCATCGAGGTGGGCCAGACCACCGACCCCGGCGGGGACTGGGTGCCCGATCACTGGCCGTCGACCACCTCCGCCGACGAGCTCCCACCGCCCCCCGAAGGGATCGTGCTGGCCCACTTCATCGTCTCCGACGACGTCGAGCGCTCCCGCCGCTTCTATACCGAGATGCTCGGGGGTCGGGATGCGTTCTCGGGACCGGGAGGGCTCACGTACGTCCAACTGTCGAACAGTTGGGTCATCATCAACGTCGGCGGAGGTCCCACCGACGACAAGCCGGACGTCACCCTGGCCACCCCCGGGGATCCCAACCGGGTCAGCAGCTTCCTCAACATCCGGGTGACCGACATGGAGGCGGTGTACGCCGAGTGGCGAGAGCGGGGTGCGCAGTTCCTGACGCCGCCCAAGCACCACCAGTACGAGATCCGTTGCTATGTGCGCGATCCCGATGGTCACCTGATCGAGGTGGGGCAGACCACCGACCCGAACGGTGATTGGTTCCCCGGTCAATGGCTGGCCAGCACCTCCGAGTGAACTGACCCCGAGGAGGTCTCCCTCATGACCACGGCGATCATCGGCACCGGTGGCCTCGGCTCGGCCATCGCCCGCCAGCTGGCATCCGGTGGCGAGGCCCTCCAGCTCGCGAGCGTCGACCCGGAGTCGGCGCGAAGGCTGGCCGCCGCCATCGGCGGGGCGGCAGTGGCGGCGGTCGACAACCGGAGCGCGTTGCCGGGGGCTGATGCCATCGTCCTGGCGCTGCGTTTCTCGGTGCTGAACGAGGTCATCGACGAGATCGCCGACGCGCTGGGAGCCACGCCTCTTGTCGTTCCGAGCAACCCGGTCGGCCTCGACGCGCAGGGCAACGTCGTACGACTCCTGGCGGAAGGGCAGTCGTCGGGCGAGGTGGTGGCCGGGTGGCTGCCCGCCGGGGCACGCCTGGCCATGACGTTCGGCACCATGTCGGCCGATCTCTTCGAGTCCTCGAGCCGCCGGACGCCCGAGCCCGCGGTGCTGTTCTACGTGTCCGAGGACGAGCAGGGGAACGACGACGTCGAACAACTGATCCGAACCTCGGGCTTCGAGCCGATGCGGATCGGCGGACTCGACCAGTCGAGCCGGCTCGAGGTCGGAGGCGATCTCCACGATCTCGTGATCGGCCGCGCCGAGGCGGAGGCTCTGGTCGTCGGGGCCTGATTGGAGTCGGCCCGCGATCTTGGACACGGGCTTGTCTGAATCAGGCCTCCCGGTCGGCAACGTAGGTCTCTGCGAGAGCGGTAACCGAGGCGCCTTTATGGTGGGCATGGTTTTAGACTTCGTCACAGGTCGAGGACCATGTCGGTCTGCGGTTGGGAGCAGCAGAGGTAGGTGTTCCCCGGGCCGGGCGCTTCGATGGGATCGGGCCGGTAGTCCACCGATCCACTCACCACTCCGGTCTCGCACGTGTGGCACACCCCGCTGCGGCACGACCATCGCACGGGCACGTCGCAGGCCTCGGCCAGCTCCAGCAGGCTCAGGAAGGCGGGGTCCCAGGCCACGGTCAGGTTGCTGCGACTGAACGAGATTGCGGGCCCGGGGCCGGGCGGCCCCTCGGGCGGGTGCGGTGGCGTGTTCGTGGCGTCGACGATCCCCGGCGTGATCGAATCGGTTGGCCCGAAGACTTCCGTATTGATCCGGTCCGGCGTGACCCCTCGAGTGGCCAGGGTGGCGCCGAGGTCGTGCATGAACGGCGTCGGGCCGCACAGGTAGAAGGTGCCGTCCATCGGGACCCCGGCGTCGTCGAGCACCGGCCCGGTGACCCGCCCGGCAACGTCGAAGTCGACGCGGGTTCGGTCATCGGGGCCCGGGTGGCTGTAGCAGACGACCCGGTGGGCGTTCGGGAGTGCGGCGAGGAGGTCATCGACCTCGGCCGCGAAGCTGTGGTCGGCGCGGTTCCGCGCGCCGTGGAGCCACCAGATCGGCCGGGTCGAACGGGCTTCGACCAGGGCGTGCAGCATGGCGAGCACGGGCGTGGCGCCCACTCCGGCGCTGGCCAGGACCGCCGCCTGGTCACCCGGCCTGAGCACGAAGTTGCCGCGGGGCGCGGCGATCTCGAGGGTGTCGCCCACCCGGAGCGCGGTGTGCAGGTAGGTGCTGGCCGCCCCGTGCGCTTCGCGCTTGACGCTGATCCGGTAGCCGTCGTCGCCGGGCGGCCCCGACAGCGAGTAGCTCCGCAGCAGGGGGGCCGACTGGGCGCCAGGCCGGATCCGCACGGTGACGAACTGACCGGGTTGGGGCGGCGGGGCCATAGGCGCGTCCGGCTCGGAAGGGGTCAGGCGGATGGAGATCACGCTGGCTGACTCCTGGTCGATGCCGGCCACGCGGTAGGCGCGGAACCCCGTCCAGGCCGGGCGCGAACCCGCCGCCGGGTTGAGGCCCTGGTTCCCCGAACCCGGGTCCTGGTCGAGCAGGGTCTGGAACGACTGGCGCCACCCTTCCGACAGCGCGGGGATGCGCAGGGCCCGAGCCAGGCTGCGACGCGGGTGGCGGGGCAGGTAGAGCAGCCCGTCCAGCTCGGCCACGGTCATGGCCTCGGGACCGGCGGCCAGCTTGGTGATCTGGTCGCCGGCTTGGATGTCCCCTTCCTGCAGCACCCGGAAGTAGAAGCCCGGACGATGGTGGGCGACGAGCTGCGCCGGCAGCTGCGGCTCGTCCATGCGGACCCCGACCCGGTAGCACGTCACCCGGGGCTGGGTGACCTCGAACACGACATCGCCGATCTGGTAGCGGTCGCCGATGCAGACCTCGTCGTCGGCCAGGCCCTCGACCGTGAGGTTCTCGCCGAACTGCCCGTAGGTGAAGTCGTGGCGGCCGAGCTGCTCCTCCCAGTAGCGGTAGGACTCGATCTGGTACACGAACACGGCCCGGTGCTCGCCGCCGTGGCCGGCCAGGTCACCCTGGCCGTCGCCATCGATGTTGAGCCGGCGTACCCGCTGCGGCCCGGCTACCGGCTCCTTCCACACCCCGGTGTGGATCGTCCTGCCCTGCCACTCGACATCGCGGGGCAGCCCCACGTTCACCGACAGGAGTCGTGTCGGCGCGCCCTCCTCGGTCACCGGCCGGCGCTCCGCCCGCCGTCGACGTGCACGATCTCCCCGGTGATGAACGGTGACGCCTCCAGGAACAGGACGGCGCGCACGATGTCGTCCACCTGGCCCACGTGCCCGAGCGGCGTCCTGGCCGCCTCCTCGTCGTAGCTCTCCGGCCGATGGTGGGGTGTCTGGATCACCCCGGGGGAGACGGCGTTGATTCGGATGCCGCTCCCCGCGTACTCGATGGCCAGGGACTTCGTGGCGGAGGCCAGGCCGCCCTTGGTGAGGGCGGTGAGGACGGCCGGGCTGGAGGAGTCGCTGTACTCGGCCAGCGTAGCCGTCATGTTCACGAGGTGGCCTCGGCCTCGACCCAGCATGTGGCGTATGACGAGTTGGCTGAGCGCGAAGAAGCCGGTGAGGTTGGTGCCGATCAGGGTGGCGTAGTCGTCGGCGCTGTAGTCGGTGAAGGGCTTGGACATGAAGACGCCTGCGTTGTTGACCAGCGTGTCGATGTGGCCGAACTGTGCCAGGGCCCGAGAGACGATCCGAGCCGCATCCGGTGCCGAGGAGACGTCGCCCTCGATGGTGAACAGGTCGGGGTCGTCGCTCGGCTCGATCGTCCGAGCCGTGGCCACGACCGACCAACCGAGCGCTCGGTAGCCGGCCACGATCCCCGCCCCGATCCCCTTCGACCCGCCCGTGACGATCGCGACGTTCTGCCTGCGGTCAGCGGCGGTCGCCGGGACCGGGGCTCGAGCACTCACGACTGGGCTTCGTGGATCGCCCAGGCTGCGTTCACCAGCCCGATGTGGCTGAACGCCTGGGGGAAGTTGCCGAGCAGCTCGCCGTTGCTGGCGTCGACCTCCTCGGACAGGAGACCGACGTCGTTGGTGTATCGGGCGGCTCGTTCGAAGGTGATGCGGGCTCGCTCCAGGTCGCCGGCCAGCGCCTGGGCCTGGGCCAGCAGGAACGTGCACAGCAGGAAGGTCCCTTCCTGGCCGACGAGGCCGTCCTCGGCCCGGTACCGGTAGATCAACCCGTGCTCGTCGCTGAGCTGGGTCGCGATCGCGTCGATCGTCGCCCGCATGCGCGGGTGAATGGCCGGGATGAACCCGACGATCGGCATCATCAGGTTGGAGGCGTCGAGCTCGGGTCGGCCGAACGACTGGGTGAAGGCACCGACGTCCTCGTTCCAGCCCTGCGTCATGATGGCCTCGGCGATCTCGGCGCGGGTCGCCGTCCACGCCTCGACGCGCTCGACGGCGTCCAACCGGTCGGCCAAGGCGATCGCCCGATCGAGCGCCACCCAGCACATGAGCTTCGAGTAGACGAAGTGGCGGGGCTCGCCGCGCGTCTCCCAGATGCCACGGTCGGTGTCCTGCCACCGTTCGCTCGCGGTGTCGGCCAGGTCGGCGAGAAACTCGCGCGAGGTCGGTCCGAGCCGGTCGATCTGGTCGGGCAGGCGATGGGCGGCGGCGAGCAACTCGCCGTAGACGTCGAGCTGGCGTTGATCCCATGCCGCGTTGCCGACACGCACGGGGGCGCTGCCGCGCCAGCCGGACAGGTGATCCAACACGCGCTCGGGGAGCTCGCGCTCGCCCCCGATGCCGAACATGATCTGGAGCTCAGCGTCCGGCTCGGGCTGGGCCGTGGCCGCCCGGGCGATGTAGTCGAAGAACTTGTCGGCCTCGGTCGGACAGGCGGCCACCCACAACGCCTGCAGCGTGAACGACGCGTCGCGCACCCATGCGTAGCGGTAGTCCCAGTTTCGGGAACCGCCGGGCACCTCGGGGAGCGAGGTCGTGGGTGCAGCCACCATCGCCCCGGTGGGGAAGTACGTCAGCCCGTACAGCACGCGGCCGCTCAGGTGGACGAGGCCCGCCCACGGGCCCTCGTAGTTCTGGTGCAACCCCGACCAGGTGCGCCACGACTCGGTGGTCTCGGCCAGCCGGTCGCGGATCTCCGGACCCGACCAGACCCGGGGCGGTTCGCCCGGAAGCGTCGCGTACTGGAGCGCGAACGCAGCCGAGTCTCCCGGACCCAGGGTGAAGCGCGCCGAAGCGGTGGCCGCCTCGGTGCCGAGCGGAACCGTGGACGACAGGACCAGGGCCATGGTCTCGGTGCTCGAGGCCACGCCCCCGTCGAACGGGCGCAACGTCGGCGTGACGGTCGCGTACTCGGGCCGGGGTGCGTAGTCGACGACCATCTCGACCGACCCGGTGACCCCGACCACCCGGCGCATCACGGCATTCACGGCGCTGGCCCCCAGGTCGTGGCCGCGTTCATCGCGACCGACCACCAGCGCGTCGGTCAGGGTGACCGTGCCACCCGTGGCCGTGAAGGTCGTTTCGAGCACCATCGATCCGTCGAGGTACCGTCGGCTCGACTCGACGCCCGTCGCGTCGGTTGGTCGGATCGCCCAGTGCCCCGCGGCTTGGTCGAGGATCCGCCCGAGGACCGACGGCGAGTCGAACCGGGGGAGGCACAGCCAGTCGATCGAGCCGCCCCGGCTCACCAAGGCGCCCGTTCGGCAGTCCGACAGCAGCGCGTAGTCGGCGATGGGCAGTCGACTCACGCGCTCGAGCCGTTCACAGCTCTCCCCCGATCGGATGCGGACCGATGGCGCACCGGACGACCAGGACCGGCTGTTTCGCCGCGTGCAGCACGCCCAGCACAACGCTGCCGAGGAGCGCGCTGGAGACAGGGCCGCGCCCGCGTGAGCCGATGACGATGAGGTCGACGTCGCTGGCCTCGGCGTGGGCCACGATCTCTTCGGCCGTCGAACCACCAAGCAGCACCGTGGTGGCGCTCACGCCGTGCTCGTCCGCGACGGCGAGCGCCTCCCGGAGCAGCACTTGGTCACGCTCGGTGGGCTCGTGAGGCACCGCGATGCCGGGTTCCTCGAATACGGCGGGTGACGCGATGTCGATGGTTGGCACGACGTGCACGAAGATCAGTTCCGCGTCGCGGGTGGATGCGAAGTCGATGGCAAAGCCGATGGCATCGGTGGCGGTCAGGGACCCGTCGGTGGCGACCAGGAGGCGCTTCATCCCCTGCCAGTGCGAGAGCGCACCGGTCGCGGTGGTCTCAGCCGTCGACTCCGGCGCGGCCGTCGGCACTCCGTCAGTGGACGAGGACATGCAGGACCTCTCCCTCTCCGGCCGCTACCGACCGGGGAGTCGTCGTCGTGATCTCCTGAAGGATCCAGCCGTTGCCATCAGGATCGCTGAACGACGCGAACGACGAGTAGGTGCGACGGTCGGGGTCGGGCCCCGGCACGCGTCCGTCGGTGCCGGCGTGGTGGAAGGCGCTGCCGACGTCGTGGAACACGTCGCTCATCTCGAGGCCACGGGCGACCAGTTCGGCCTGAGCCTGCTCGATGTCGTCGACGACGAACATCAGGTCCCGGGTCGAGCCCGGTGCGGCCGATGTCAGCCCGGCGCCGAAGATGATCGAGCACTTCGAGCCGGGCGGTGTGACCTGCACCACCCGGAAGTCGTCGGGCCCCGAGAAGTCGGCGCCGAGCCGACAGCGCAACTTGGTCGTGTAGAAGGTCTTGGCCCGGTCGACATCCGACACGGGCTGGACCACGACCTCGAGTCTTTGGTCCAGGGCCCCCGCCTCGGAGCCGGCGGTTGCGCCTTCAGTGCTGGCATCGACGCTGCTCATGACGGCCTCCGTTTGTACGGTGGGCCCCGATCATCGCGCCGCCCTCGATCGGCCGCACCGGGAACCGGAGCACGGGTGACACCGTCGAGGGCACCCACCCACGATGGGCATCGCCGGACGCGGCCAGAATCGGGACGCGGGCCGGACGGGACCGGTGCAGACTCACCCCGCGGGGCGAACACCCCAGCCGAGGAGCCGCCGTGTCCACCGTCGTCGTGACCCGTGCTCGGCCACACGGTCCGTGCCGTCGCGACAGACATCTGATCGAGGTCGGAGAAGCGGCCCGCCGCCAGCCTGAAGAGGCCGTGGTGTCCTCGCCCAGGCCCTGACCGAACGAACGGAGGTCGATGTGACCATCACCGATGCGACCCGTGACTACGACGTGATCGTGCTGGGAGGGGGCGCGCCTGGTGAGCACTGCGCGGCCGCGCTGGCGGAAGGCGGACTTCGCGTCGCGCTCGTCGAGCGGGCCTTGGTCGGCGGGGAATGCTCGTACTGGGCGTGCGTCCCCTCCAAGACGCTGCTGCGACCTGGCGAAGCCGTGCAGGGGGCACGCGACGTCGGGGCGAGCGCACAGGTCGACGTCGCGGCCGCTCTGGCCTGGCGGGACTTCATGGTCTCGAACTACTCGGACGCGGGACAGGAGAAGTGGCTGAAGTCCCACAACATCGACCTGCTTCGGGGCACCGGACGGCTCGCCGGACCGGCCGCCGTCGACGTCGACGGCACTCGCCACACGGCCACCGATGTCGTCGTGGCGACTGGCTCTGACCCGGTGGTGCCGCCCATCCCAGGGCTTCGCGACCTCGACGGCGTGTGGGCCACCCACGACGTAACAGGCATTACGGAGGTCCCCCGGCGGCTCGTCGTGCTCGGCGGCGGCGCGGCCGGCACCGAGCTGGCCCAGGCCGTGCACCGCCTGGGCGCCGACGTGACCATCGTCGAGGCGGCCGACCACCTGCTCGGAAGGGAACCGGCGGCGCTAGGCGAGGCGCTGGCCGAATCCCTGCGCCAGGACGGCATCGAGGTGTCGGTCGGGGCGCAGGCCACGGCGGTGCGCCACGAAGACAACGACTTCATTGTCGACATCGAAGGGCGGCCCGAGGTGCGCGGCGAACGTCTCCTGGTGGCCACCGGTCGTCGCCCACGCGTCGACGGGTGCGGACTGGAGACCGTCGGGATCGACCCGGTGGCCAGAGGCATCCCCGTCGACGAGCACCACCGCGCCGGTGAGCACCTCTGGGCGATCGGCGACGTCACCGGCATCTGGCCGCTCACGTACATGGGCGAGTACCAAGGTGAGATCGTGGCCGCCAACATCCTCGGCGAGCCCCGCGTGGCGCACTACGAGGCGGTGCCGCGGGTGGTGTTCACCGACCCGCAGGCCGCAGCCGTCGGCGCCACCGAGGCTCCGTTCAGCGCCACCACACCCCTGTCCGGAGTCACCCGGATGCAGACCTACACCCACGCCTACGCCGAATCGAAGGGCTTCCTGACCCTGCTCAGTGACGGTGACCAGCTCACCGGCGCCTACGCGCTCGGTCCCGAGGCCGGCGAGTGGCTGCAGCAGGCGACGCTGGCCATCCGCGCCCAGGTCCCGCTGGACGTGCTGCGCGACACCATCCAGCCCTTCCCCTCCTTCTCCGAGACCTACGCCTTCACGCTGAAGGCGCTCCACGGCCAGATCACCGCAGCGCGTGGCGACGCTCGCTCCGAGCAGGAGATTCTCTCGTGAGCTCCGTCCTCGGCCGGCGACGATCAGAGGACGCAGGACCGACCCAGAACCGGCGCCGCGCCGCGTGCAGCTGCGCCCGACGTTGTCCATGGACTCGCTAACGATGCCAGCCCATGCGGCAACGGCCATGAACCTGGAAGCCCATCGGAGGTACTAGGTGACCGAAGAACTCCTGCTCACCCACTTCGTCGTGTCCGACGACGTCGAGCGTCTCCCGCCGTCTCTACACCGAGTTACTCGGGGCCGGGTCGCCTTCGCCAACGACGAGCCTGTACGCAGCGGTACGCTCCGGGAGTGCAGCGGTACGAAAGTCCAGCTCAGAGCCACCGTTCGGGACGCCGTGGTATGTGCTGGCAGGAGGCTCGTCCGTCTTACAAGCCGAAGATCTAGGTTTCAAATCCTCGCCCTTGACCCCGAGGTCTGTCTGTGGGCACCAGCCCGCTGCAGCTCTCGTCGCACGGTTGTGGCGTGAACCTCGAATGTCCGAGCGATGCTGGTCAGCGTCTCACCCGCTACGTATCGGCGAACGGCGTCGCAAATGTCGTCGCGGGTCATCTTGTGGCGGTTGATTCGTCGCTGGATGCCACGGTTTTCGAGGTGCGTAGCAACAGTCCGGCGATGAACGCCAGCCTCGGCCGCGAGGTCCGCAAGTGACCGGCCTGCGTTGTACTCCACGACTAGCCGGTCAATGTCGACCTCGGCGAGGCGACGCTCCACCACTCTTCGGCCAGGGTTTGAAAGCCGTCCCTTTTCCTCCGGAAGCTCCCATTCGGGCGCGCCAAGGCGGTTTTTCGGTCGCTTCGCAACGCGCTCGTCGAGCTTCAGCTGAGGCCGCGACCCCTGTTCCCGCAAGGGCTGCGACCACCTCGGGAGGGTTTGAAAGCCGTCCCCAAAGGTCCACCTGTTGTAGAGGTCACGACGATCGACCCTGGTCAGCGGCCGTCGCCTGCTTGCCGTACTTCGATGAGGGCGACCGCGTTCCCGTCCGGGTCCGACAGCCACGCCCTGCGGCCTGCCGTCCCGACCGTCTCGACAGATTCGATGGAGATCCCGCGGCCTTCGAGCGCTGCGGTCGCCTCGTCCAGGTCAGGCACGCAAAGCGTGACCAGCGTACGACCGGCGCGCCCGACATCGGCGATGACGTAGAGCCACGCACCGTCAGCGATCCGCCACATCTCCTCGCTGTCGTTGGGGACGATGTCGGCGGGACGCCCCAAGAGCCGCTCGTACCACGCCTTGGCCCGTGTCAGGTCCGCGACCGGGACGCTCGCGAAGAGCACGGCGATCTCCACGTCGTGAGTCTCCCATGCGCCACTCATCGTGCGGTGCGAGCTGTGCCCCCTGACAACAACCGACGGAGGCGGTCGTTCGTCGTGGGTGGCGCGGTTGGCGCCTGGTCCGTGCGGGTAGCCTCCGCCGTGTTCCGCTGACCTCGGGAGAGGCGCCTTGGGGTTGACCGCGGCCCTTGATGCAGATCGGCCACCGTCCCGGCGGGCGCTGGTGGTCAGCGGCGTCGTCGTCGGTGCGTGCCTGGCGCTGTTCTCGTTCATCGCCGAGGACGTCCTCGACGGCGGCGGGCTCATCTCCCATGACGAAGCCGTCTTGACCTGGTTCGTCGACCACCGCTCCGAATGGCTCATCACCGCAGCCCGATGGGTGAGCACGCTGGGTGGATTCGCCTCCCTGTGCATCGCAGGTGTCGCAGCGGGCGTGTGGCTCTGGTCGCGCCACACGAAGCCTGCGTTGGCCGCAGCTCCGCTGGTGTCGCTCCTGCTCGGCGGCCTCGCCTCGGTCGTGGCCAAGGCGGTGTTCGGCCGGGACCGCCCGCCGGTCGCCTTGCATGCCACCACCGTGGGGTCCGCGTCGTTCCCCTCCGGGCACGCGACCGACGCCGCCGCCTTCTTCATCGCCGTCGCTCTCACGCTTGCGCTCACCGTTGCGCGCCGACGATGGACGAAGCTGCTCCTGGTCGCGGGCGGAGCGGCGCTGGCCGGGCTGGTCGGTCTCAGCCGCCTGGTGCTGGCGGTGCACTGGCTCTCCGATGTCGTCGCGGGTTGGGCGCTCGGCACCGCGGTCGCCACCACCGTCGTCGTCCTCGCATGGGTCGCGAGTGCCGGCCACCAACCCGCCGAGGCGGCCGAGGTGACCCGAGCGAAGTCACCCGACTCCACCCCCGAAGATCCCTAGACGACGCGCCTACTAAGGTTCGTCGATCTCGGAGGCGTTGGTACATGGCTGGTGAACGCAAGATCGTGATGCGCCCGCTGACCTGGGCGTTGATCGCGCTCGCGGTGGTGTTGGTGGTCGTCGCGATCGTCTACTTCACGACCACCGCTGCCAACCTTCCGGCCTTCTTCCCCGGTCACCAGGCTGGGGACTCGAAGACCCACACCAAACACGGACTGGCGATGCTCGGGCTCGCAGTCCTCGCGCTGATCGGGGCGTGGTTCACCACCTCGCCCGACAAGTCGTCGACGACCTGACTCGACGCTGCCCCAGGGCGCCCGAACGGACCGCGCCGCGTTGCGGACGATCGCACGCCGTGGCTAGCGGGTGGCGAGCTCGAGGCCAGGCTGGTGCGCGTCGGTGAAGAGACGACGTCGAGCTGTCGTCGAGTCGAGCAGCGTGGCCCGCAGGAAGTCGATCGACGACCGCCGCGATCTCGCCGTGGCGGGGAGACGTCGTCGATGGGCCCAGGTGGCTGTCGCCGAGGCTCGTGAGCAGGTAGGCCATCGATGGCGCCTCGTCGAACAGGGCCCGGGTCCGGGCCGGCGGGTTGACGGTGTCGGCGGACCCGGTGATGGCGAGCACGGCGGCATCGGCACCAGATCGCAGCGGAACGGGGTTGGAGGAGAACGCGACGACGGCGACGACGGGCGGGCCGCCGCAGGTGCCGGCCGGATCGCTGAGGGCTGCGAACGCGGCAGCGGTGGCACCGTCGGACTGGCCGGCGAGAGCGACGTGACCTGGCGCCACTGCTCCGGCGAGGGGTCCGCCCGGCTGGGCTGCGAGCTCGACGTGGCGGGCGACGAACAGCAGGTCGCAGGGCTCGTCGCGCAGGTCGGCTTCGTCGGGCGTGCCTGCAGCTGCGCTGGTGGAACCCGGGAAGTCGGGCGCGGCAACGACGAAGCCGGCTGCGGCGACGGTACGCAGGAGCTCCTGGTAGGTGGCGGCCTGCACGGCGAACCCGTGGCCGAACACGACCAGCGGCCACGCACCGGCTCCGCCGGGCAGCCAGATGCTGGTGCGCAGCACCCGCCCTGATCGTGCCGGCAGCGGCGACCGGGCAACCGTGGTCCGCGTCGGGTCGGTGAACGTCAACACGACGTGGCGGACCGCCCCGCCGTCCGCGGCCGGCGGCGCGCCCCGCGGCTCGTCGGTCGCGGCGTGCGGAGATCCGGACGACGGCGCAGCCGGTGAGGACGATCGAGACGACGAACGGTGGTGGCCGGCCTCCGCGGCGATGCCGACCGCCACGGCGACGGCGCCGACGAGGACCACTGCGAAGATGACGAGTGCGGTGCGCCTGGTTCGCGGCATCCCGCCACTTCTCCTCGCGCTCAGCCGACCTGGCTCACGACCGGGCCGGCTGTCGTCAGCCGGTGAACTGGGGGGTGGTCGCGACCGCCTGGGCGGCTGGGCTGGTCGTGGTGGTGATCGCAGACGTGGTCGTGGAGGCGGATACGCAGTTGGTGGAAACGGTCAGGACCACGCTCCCGTCGCCGACGTTGACGCCCGGGGTCACCGTGGTGCCGAGGCTGGTGCCGCCCGCGCCGCCGCCGCCCCCACCGGTACCGCTCGAGCTCTCGTCGGCGCCGGCGCTTCCGCCGCTGCCTCCACCGGCTCCACCGACGACGCCGCCACCGCCGCCGCCACCGGCCCCCGAGTCAGCCGGGGGCACCCGGCCGTCACCCCCGGTGCCGCCGGTGATTCCCGAAGGTGCGCTTCCTGCGTTCCCGGCCTGGGCGCCGGGGCCAGGGGTTCCGCCGCTGCCGCCGACTGCACCGACTCCGGCATGGCCGCCGCCGCCGGGCGTGGGACCACCGCCGGCTGTGCCGTCGTTCGCGCTCGTCGCCGTGGCGCCGGCGTCCACACCGGCGCCACCGATGCCCGGCGAGGAATCGCCGAGGGACTGCCCGATGTCGCCGCCGCCTCCGCCGCCCGCGGCGACGACCAGGGCCGTGCCGTTCACCTTGACGTCGGAGCGTCCGCCGCCTCCGCCGCTGAAGAACCCGGCGGTGTGGCTCACGCTCTGGCCGGCACCGCCCCCGTTGATCCCGCCCTGCTCGTCAGTGGCCTGGCCACCGACGTCGACCTGGATGGTGTCGCCCGGGTGCACGGCGATGGTGGTCGCCACCTGCGCTCCTTTGCCCCCGGCGCCTGCGCCTTGCTCCCCACCGCTGGCCGCTGCACCGGAAGCACCGAGGGCGGTCACCTGGTAGCAGGACACACCGGCCGGGACCGTGAACGGCGCCTGCGCCCCCGGCGTGCCGAACGTCTGCGCGCCGGCGGGGCCCGCTCCACTCGCGAGCACGCCGCCCAGCAATCCGATGACCGAGGCCCCGACAACCACCCGCGAACGCAACGCCATCTGGATCACTCCCCTGGCCCGCCAGGGACGATCCACGGCGAGAAGGACGCATGGTACCGGTCGCCGGACAACCGCCGAGGGAACCCGAGGTCGCGCTGGGGCCGCCGCACTGGTGCCACCGGTGCGCCAAGGTGAGCCGGCGTCGGAAGCTTTGCCGAGACTTGACCTTGGGGCGGCGGTCTCTCATCGTGGTGTCAGGCCTTGTTCGTAGGGTCAGAACCGAGGTCGGAGCTGCGTGCTTCGTCGTGCCGTGAGGAGCCCTGTGTCCTCTGAACGTGAGGGATCCAGCCGATCCTCCATGCCGAACTCGATCGGGGTTGCCGTCCTGGTCATCGGCGCGTTCGTGGTCGGCCTGGTGGCGGTGATCGACCTCGTGTTGATGCTCAACGGTGGCTGATCGTCTGCTGAGCTCCTCGGGTGACCGGGTGGTCCAGTTGGTCCGCCCGCGCTCCGGGTTGCTGGCTCCTGCGGCGGCCGCGGCGGCCGCGGTGGTGGCCATCGTGAGCGGGTGGCGCGGGGTGGATCTCGCCGCTCACATCTATGCGGTGGGCCTCTTCCGGCGTGAGGGGCTGACGCTGTGGGACGGCCGGTGGTTCGGCGGTCACTGGACCCTCGGCTACACGGTGCTCTACTCACCCGTGGCGGCGACCGTCGGGTGGCACCTGACCGCCGTCGCCAGCGCGGGGGCCGCGGCCTGGGCCTTCGATCGTCTGGTCGTGGAGCACTACGGGACGCGGGCCCGAACGGCAGCGGTCGTGTTCGCCGTGGGAACCGTGGCCCAGGTGGCGATCGGACAACTTCCGTTCCTGTTGGGCGAGGCGTTCGGCTTGGCCGCGTTGCTGGCCGCGTCTCGTCGACGGTGGGTCCTCGGCGCCGTCCTGGCCCTCGCGGCCAGCTTGTCCAGCCCGCTCGCCGGGGCGTTCGCGGCCCTGGCCGCGGTCGCGTGGCTGCTCACCACCAAGTCCCGGGAGCGGACTGGACCCGTCTTGTTGCTGGCCGCGGCGCTGCTCCCACTGCTGGTCCTCCAGGGCCTCTTCCCGCAGGGGACGATGCCCTACACGTCGTCTGACTTCGTGGTCGAGATCGCGGTGTTCGCCGCGCTCGCCGCGCTGATCCCTCGCACCGACCGGGTGTTGCGAACCGGCGCGATCCTCTACGTGGTTGCCATGGCGGTCAGCTTCGTGGTCCCAACGGCGATGGGCGGCAACATCGTGCGTCTCGGTGGCTGCGTCGCCGTCCCGTTGGCCATCTGCGCCGTGGAGGGCCGTCGCCAGCGTCAGCTGGCGGTGCTGCTGCTGGTCCCGATCACCGTGATCACCTGGACGCCGGTCTGGGCGAGCGCGACGACCGGCCGGAGCTCGCCGTCGACGCGCCCCGCCTACTACGCGCCTCTGTTGAGCTACCTGCGGGGGCACAGCCGTCCCATGGGCCGGGTCGAGATCGTCCCGACCGCGCTGCACTGGGAGGTGGCCTACGTCGCGCCGTCGGTCCCGCTGGCTCGCGGCTCGGAGCGCCAGCTCGACTCCACCGACAATCCGCTGTTCTACCGGGCGGACGCGCTGCACGGCGCGAACTACCTGGACTGGCTGCGCGAGAACGGCGTGCGGTTCGTCGCGCTGAGCGATGCCCAGATCGACTACTCCGGACTGGCGGAGCGGCGGCTCCTGGCCACGCCCCCGGCCGGGCTGAAGCTGGTGTGGCACTCGATCCACTGGCGCGTCTTCGAGGTCGTGGGCGCGAGCGGCATCGTCAGCGGGCCGGGCCAGCTGCTCCAGGTCACCCACGACGCCCTGGTCGTGCAGGCCAGCCACGCCGGCTCGATCGTGGCCCATGTGCGACCTGCGAACCGGTGGGTCGTCACCCGGGGGCGGGCCTGTCTCCGGTCGGCGGGCGGCGCACTCGTCATCGAGGCCCGCGGCCCCGGGACGATCGTGCTCACGGTGGTCGCCTTCCCGCCCACCGACGCAGAGACCGACGCGGCTGGCTGCTGAGGAGCGGTCGAACGAGCCGGCTCACGGGGAATGCATGATCATCCGACGCGCGCGGGCCGCTACGTTCTTGGTTCATCGGGGACAACGAAGGATTGGGTCTGAGGTGAGAGCTGGAGGGGTGAAGCTGATGGCGCTTGAATGGGAGCAGGTCATCGTGGACGCCGCCGATCCCGTCGCGCTGGGCCGCTGGTGGGCGGCTGCCCTGGAGTGGGTCGTCGTCAACGATGATCCCGAGGAGTTCGAGATTCGGCCCGCGCCGGATCGCATGCCGGGACTTCTGTTTGCTCGTGTCCCGGAACCGAAGACCCTCAAGAACCGTCTGCACCTCGACTTCCGGCCCGACGACCGTGACGCCGCGGTCGACCGCCTGCTCGACCTCGGCGCGACCCGTGTCGACATCGGCCAGGGCGAGCAGTCATGGGTCGTTCTGAGCGATCCGGAAGGCAACGAGTTCTGTGTGCTCCGCGGCGATGCGGAGCGAGAGGCCGTCTAGTGGTCGTTATCCGGTGAAGGCCGGCGACGCGGCCACCGCCTGAGCGGCCACCGCGGCAGTGGTGGTGGGTGCGGCGGTCGTGGTCGTCGGCGCGGCGGTCGTGGTCGTCGTGGCGAGCGGGGTCACCGTGATGGTCACCGTTCCCGTCGGGGATCCCTCGACGTCCTCGAGGACGTAGGTGAACGAGTCGGTGCCGGTGAAGCCCGGGTCAGGCGTGTAGGTGAATCCGCCCTTGGCGTCGTCGAAGTTGGTCAGGCTGCCGTGGGTGGGGGAGGAGTGCGAGAGCACCAACCCGTCTGTTCCACAGATGTTGTCGTTGGTCACGACCCCGATCGGAGGCACCACCAACGGCGTGCCTTCGGGGGTGCTGTACGCGTCGTTGTTCACCGCGATGATGCAGGCCACCTGGGGGACGGAGCGCGCGTTCGCCGAGCTGATCCCGACGAAGGGCACGACCGCCGCAGAAACGGCCGCCAAGGCGACAGCGATCCGCCGCGGGAGGCGTGTGCAGAAGTGAGGCATCGCTTTTCCGTCCTTCGCCGATCGGTTGGACGACCCAGGGCCGCTGGCATGGGCGTGCTTCCATGCCGACGTGTGACGGTAGACGCTTGGTCATCCTCGGGCAAGGATCGGTCATCGAGCTCTGCTGGATCCCTCAGCTCGGAGCCTGAGATCTACCCTGCGCGACATGTCTGAGGACCAACACGGCGAGGAGCGGTTCCGCCCGGCTGCGCAGGCGGACGAGTGGGACGCAAGGTACAGCGAGCGTGAGGGTGCGAGATGGAGCGGCCGCCCGAACGGTCGGCTCCTCGTCGAAGTCGCGGGCCTCACGCCGGGCCGGGCGCTCGACGTCGGTTGCGGCGAAGGCGCCGACGCGATCTGGCTCGCTCGCGGCGGGTGGACGGTCACGGCCGTCGACATCTCCGAGGTGGCGGTGGGCCGGGCGCGGGCGGCGGCAGAGCTGGCCGGCGCCGCGGTCGAGTGGATCTGTGGGGATGTCCTGCAGACGGCGTTCCCGGCCGGCTCCTTCGACCTCGTGTCGATGCAGTACCCGGCGCTGCCCAAGGCGGCTGGCGGGCTCGCCGTGCGGACGTTGCTGGACTCGGTCCGGCCCGGGGGGTTGCTGCTCGCCGTCTACCACGACCTCGACGACGAGCACCGCGAGCACATGAAGGCGCGAGGCGTCGATCCTGCGGACTACGTCGATGCCGACGACCTGCGCCTACAGCTCCGCGACGACTTCGCGGTCGAGCTCGACACGGTCCAGCCGCGCATCGACCCACCGCCGGACACCCCGCACATCGCCGACGTCGTCCTGCGCGCCCGCCGCCGCTGATCGGCTACATCTCACGCGCCACGCGGTAGCGGAGGTAGACGACCCTCGAGCCGAAGGTGCGCGTCTCGACGAGTTCGAGATCCACCCGGCGCTCAGCCTGGGGAAAGAACGGAATGCCACCGCCGACCAGCACCGGGTAGACCCTGGCGCGGTACTCGTCGATCAGACCCAACTCGGCCACCTCGGCGGCGAGGCCCGCGCCGCCGATCGCGATGTTGCCCGCCCCGGGGTCGGCTCGCAACCGCTCGATCTCCTCGTCCAGGCCGCCGGAGGCCAAGCGGGCATTGCCCTGCACCGCCGACAGCGTCGTGGAGAACACCACCTTCGGGAGCGGCTTCCAGAGAGCGGCCCACTCGAGCATCGAGTCGTCGAGCGATGGATCCTGGTCGGCGGTCTCCCAGTACAGCATCGTCTCGTACAGCCGTCGTCCCAGCAGGTGGACGCCGACCTCTCGGATCTCGTCGGTGACGAAGCGAAAGACCTCTTCGTCGGGCGCCGTCCAGTCGAATTGGCCGTCCGGCCCGACGATGTAGCCGTCGAGTGAGACGCCCATCGAATAGGTCACGCTGCGCATCAGAACTCCTCCTCGGTGAAGCTAGTCGACCCGATGAGAGGCGGTCTGAAAGGCCCGGCCAGCGCGAGGTGGCCGGTCTCGTGGCCGATCTCGATGTTCGAGGGCAGAGTCGTCGGTGTCGAGATCCCGGCCCCGTCATGGTTCGCGCTGGAAGAGCTCGTTCGGCTCCTTGCGACTGACCAGGATGCGGCGGTGCAGGCAGTTCTCGAGCCGATCGAGCAGAGGCGAGCTGCTCCGCGCTCGAGCGTTGTGGACAGATTGCGGGCATCGACGTCTCACAAGGATGCGACGGCTCGACGGCAACCCGTGCCGAGCTGATCGAGCACTGACCTGCGGTTGTCATCGTCGTGCTCAGGTGGGCGACTACCTGCTGGTCGCGTTGGGCGCCGCTTCGAGGCGGTGAGGGTGGCCGTCTCGGACCACCAGCACCGATACGGGTGAGCGGCGGACGAGCTTCTGCGCGACCGAACCGACGACCAGTCCACCGACGACTCCGTGGCTGCGACCCCCGACGACGATCGCGGTGGCCTGGTGGTCATGGGCTGCGGTGATGAGCTCTGTGGCCGGGTCACCGAGGGCGATGTCGAATCGCCAGCGCGCCTTCCGGCGCGAAAGCACGTCCGAGGCCCACTCGCGAGTCATCTTCTCGGTCTGGTCGAGCGCGTCGCTCATCGCCGCCTGCGCGCCCCCCTCGATGCTGCCTGCGGCGAGGCCGCTGTCGTGGCGGACGTGGAGCACGACGAGGAAGGCTCCTGACTCTTCAGCCAGATCAGCGGCCCAGTTGAGCGCCGCCAAGCTGTCCGCCGTGCCGTCCACCCCGACCACCATCGTCTCGGTCATGATCGGCCTCCGTTCCTTCCGGGTCGGCCAGCGGTCGACCTCTCATCTAGTTGCATCGTACACCTAAACAACTGTATCGTACACCCATGACGGCAGATGCAGATCTCGAGGGTCCGGGCGTCATCCGACGGACGGTGGAGGCGGCGGACGCGATCCAGGTGGTCGAGACGGAGATGGCGTTGCTGCAACGAGCGCTCGAACGTCTCGCCAGGCGGTCGGACCTCCACCGGGATCTCGACCGGGCCAGCTACCTGCTTGCCCGCACCCTCGAGACGACTGGCCCGATCCGCCTCAACGACCTCGCCCGTCTCCTTGGTCTCGACTCCACCACCGTGACGCGCCAGGTCGCGGCCATGGAGACGCAGGGCCTCGTGCGCCGTCGCACTGAACCCGACGACGGTCGGGTGAGCCTCATCGTGCTGGCTCCGGCAGGTGAGAGGAGGATGCGCGCCGAGCAACGCGCCCGGTTGGGACGCGTCGAGGCGCTGATGGCAGGCTGGCCCGAGCGAGACCAGGCCGAGTTGGGACGGCTGATCGGGAGGCTGAACGACGCCATCTGCGACGTCGAGATGCGCGATGCATGAGCGGCCGCCGTGGGTCTGCAACGTCTGGTCGCGTCACGAGCGAGAGCCGACGTCGCGAACTGATCGAGATCGGGCCCGCCCGGCCCGATCCCGATCCCGATCGTGTGCTCAGGCCAGCAGCTTGGCCTTCTGGGCCTCGAACTCGGCGTCGGTGATGGCGCCCTGGCTCTTGAGGTCGGCCAGCTTGGCGATCTGGTCCGCGGCCGAGGCGCCACTGGCGGTCTGCTGCACGTAGTCGCGGAATTGGTCCTGTTGGGCCTGGGCGTGGGCGATGGCCCGCTTCTGCATGCCCGATCCCCGGGCGATCAGGTAGATGAGGATGCCCAGCCACGGCACGATCACGATGAAGATGACCCAGAAGGCCTTCATGCCACCGGAGAGGTCATCGCTGCGGAAGATGTCTCCGAACATCGCGATCAGCACCCAGATCCAGATGATGAACATGAAGAACCAGAGCATCGACCACAGGACCTGGCCGGATCCAAAGGTGTTGGCGAACATTGCGTGCCCTCCGTTGTGTGTAGTTGGTTGGAGATCTTTGCCGTTCACCCTATGGGGATGGGGGACTCACTCTGAGGTTCCCTCCTGGACGGGCGACTCCGAATCCGAACGACGGTCGAGGCCGACCATGCGGAACGAGTTGAACAAGCCGGCGAGCGCGGCCAGCAGGGGCACGAGCAGCGCGACCTGCAGCGCCCGGGGCCGAGCCTTGGTGTTGATGTGGATGATCTCGGCCTTGGTCGCCGGGGGTTGACCGACCAACTGCTCCTCGAGCGCGGTGTTGGTCATCACCTCGGCGTCGTGTTCGAGGGCCGTGGACACCTGCTGCTTCTCGGCCGGGGCCAGCACGGTGCTGTTCTGGGCCATGTTGGTGAAGCTGAACGACAGGGTGGCCAGCATGATGGCGCCGGCGAAGGCCAGACCGAACGACAGGCCGAACGAGCCGGCGGCGGAGTTCACGCCGGCGGCCTCGCTCACCCGTTCCTCTGACATGGGCGCCAGGGTGTAGTCGTTGAGCTGCGAGACCAACAGGCCGAGCCCGGATCCGGCGATGAGCAGGGCAGGCAGGAGGTACCAGCCCGAGGTGGCGCGGGGCACGGTCGGTAGCAGGACCAGGATCCCCAGCACCAGCAGCGCGAAGCCGACCCGGATGATGGTGCTCGGGTGTCGCCCGCCGGCCTTCTTGGCGGCCAGCAGGGCGACGCCGAACATGCTCAACGAGAGCGGGGCGATCGACAGGCCTGCGCCCATGGCGTTGTACTCGAGGACCATCTGCAGGTAGATGGGCAGCGCGATCATCATGCCGCCGAGCGCGATCTGTTGGAGCATCTGGCCCGAGACCCCGAATCGGAACACCTTGGAGATGAACAGGTCGGGGTCGAGCAGTGTGGGCCGGCCCTGCCGCTTCCGTCGGACCAGCCACCAGACCAGGGTGGCGAGCGCGGCCGCGCCCAGGATGAGGAGCGCGCCGACTGCCTCGCCTCCCTCCTGCCAGACGAGGATGCCCAGCACGATGCCGCCCATGCCCACCACCGAGAGGGCGGCGCCGATCACGTCGATGCCGCGCTCGCCGGTGTAGGGAACGTCGTGCACCAGCTTGATGTTGGACAGCACGATCGCGATGACCACGACCTCGAGCAGGAACGCCACCCGCCACGACAGGTAGGTCGTGATGAACCCGCCGAGCAGGGGACCGACGGCGGCGGCGATGGCCGCGGCTGCGCCGACCAGGGCGTAGGCCTTGCGTTGCGCCGCTCCCTCGAAGTTGCCGTGGATGAGCGACTGCATGGCGGGCAGCAGCAACGAGGCGCCGATCCCGCCGATGATGGCCCAGAACACGATGACGGCGGTGAGGCTCTGCGAGAGGGCCATGGCCAGGGCACCGATGGCGTAGGCGAGCAGGCCGAGCACGTAGGCGCGCTTGCGGCCGATGAGGTCGCCCACCTTGCTGCCGATGAGGATGAACGCAGCCGACACGAGGGCCTCGAGGGCGATGGCCGACTGGACGCCGCTGACCGTCGTCCCCAGGTCGTGGACCACCGCCGAGATCGACACGTTCATGATCGAGGTGTCGACCACGAGCACGAACATGGCCATGGCCAGCAGGAGGGCCAGTCGACGGTCGCCGGCCCCCGCTTCGGTCGTGTTCGGGGCGAGATCGTCGCTCACGGGACAGCTCCTCCGGTCGGGGTCGATGCGGGGGCGCGTCCGCGGGCGACGGTCACCAGATCCCGGAGGTCGACGTCGCGAGCGCGGCGTCGGCTGGCGACGGCGAGGTTGCCGGACGGGACGTGGAGCCGCAGGCCCCGAGGGTAGATCTCGAACCGGAGCGGCGTGTCCATCTCGAGCGCTTCGCCATCGACGCCGATGTAGGCCTTCCCCGACCGGGACCGCACTTCGAACGTCGCGGTCGTGAACTCGTGCCAGTTCTTGCTCTGCTTGCGTTGCCCGACCAGCGAGAGCGTGACCACCGAGGCGGCCTCGGCGCCCGTCTTGGCCGTGATGGCGAAGACGCCCAGCTGGCCGGTGTCGAGGCGGCGTCGCTGGGACACGTCCCGCGAGGGTCCGAGCACGTAGGGGTTGTTCGAGACCTGGATCACGAAGGCGCCGTCCACCTCGGTGCCATCCGGTTCGGTGAACTGCAGATCGAAGGGCTGGTCGGTCTGGCCGAGCAGATCGGGGAGCAGCGTGCGGCTGGTCTCGACCTTGGCATCGCGATACCCCTCCTGCTGCACGATGGTGGCGTAGGCGCCGAGCGACGCGTTGTTCACGAAGAAGCGCCCGTTGACCGTGGCGTAGTCGATGCGCCGTTCGACGGCATCCCGGAAGCCCTGCAGGCTCCCACGCGGATCGTCACGGTCGATCCCGAGATCGAGGGCGAAGTGGTTGCGGGTGCCGGCCGACACGCACACGAACGGCAGGTCGTGCTCCACGGCGATGGACGCCACCAGGGCCTGGGAACCGTCCCCACCGGCCATGCCCAGGCAGTCGGCGCCTCGGGCGATGGCATCGCGGGCCAGCTGCTCGAGGTCGAGGCCGTGATCGAGCATGACCGTCTCGACCCCGAGGCCATGAGCCAGCTCCACCAGACCGAAGCGCTCGACCTTCCCGCCGCCTGACCACGGGTTGCAGATCAACACCGGGTGCGTCGGCGCGTCGGCGCGGGCGTGGCGCTCGAGCTCGGCGACGTCTCCGACCAGCGCCGACCGGGCGGTGGCGAAGGTGATCGCCGCCAGCCCGACCGCGAGCCCGATGCGCACGAGGGGTGAGTCCGCGCTCGACCCGGCCTGGATGCCCACACCGATGACGATGCCCACACCGACGACCACCCCGGCCACGCCGAAGAACCGCTTCGGGCCGCGGGTCGCCACCATCCACCATCCACCAGCGACGGTCACCGCCAGCCCGATCAGCGCCACGATCAGGTGATGCGCGTTCCGGAACACGAACACCAGCACGATCGTGGCCAACAGCAGCCCGCACGCCAGCGACACGACGGCGGCGACCCGCTGCCGTGTCGACACCTGATGGGCTCCGGTCGACATCACCGGCTCCTCGCCGCGTTCCGCTTCCGCCCGGCGACAGGCGCCGATCTCACACGGTCGGGTCGGTCGTCGCCCTGTCGTCGCGGGTCGGCGGCCGACGGGACAGGCGTGGCGGCCATGCGACGGTGCAGATCGGGTGAGCTCGTCACGCAGGGCCTCGCGAGGTTCGTCGCCGAGTCCGCCGGCCTCGACCAGGAAGTCCTCGAACAGCCGCCATCCCAGGGCCGAGGCCACCACCTGTGCGCCTCGGATCCGGGCCGATGCCGGGTCGAGGCCGTACTCGTGCTCGGACACCTCGGCGATGGCCCTCACCGGGTTGAGCACGACGTCGCCGGCCGCGTGCTCGCCGGCCAACGCCCGATAGGCCAGGACGCGCGTCCAGCGCCCCATGGCGGAGTCGCGCTCGAAGCTGATCTGCTCGGTCGGCCGGGCCAGCACGTCGGCCGTGACGGCGCGGCTGAGCTCATCGAGGACGGCGACGATCAGGTCCTCGCGGCAGCCCACGTAGCGGTCGATGAGCGACAGCTGCACGCCGGCGGCCTCGGCGATCTGGCGCAGCGAGACGTTGTCCACCCGGTGACGGGCGAAGAGGTCGGCGGCCGCGTCGAGCACCGCTCGGCGCACGTCGGCGGGCCCGGCCGGCCGACCCCGCCGAGGCCTCGGCCCGGGTCGACGCTTGGCGAGCGTGGGTCGGCTACTGGTCATCGGGCCGAACCTCTCCGATGGCATCGAGTGCCTCGTCGAGCGTGGGGTAGAAGTGCTGAGAGTCGAGCACGTCGAGCAACCCGTAGTCCAGGAGCAACGTCTGGAGGCGATCCCGCAGCTCGACGAACGCCAGGTGGACGCCGTCCCCGTTCAGCTCGATGTCCAGCCGTTCGAGCATCTCCGCGGCGGTGACGTCGACATCGGTGATCGCCTCGCACTGCAAGCACGATCCAGGTCGGGTGCCGATGGTGGGCGAGATGGCGGAGCTGTCGACGGAACTCGCCGGCGTTGGCGAAGAACAGCGACGCCTCCCATCGGTACACCACGATGCCGTCGCGCTCGACGGCGTCCGGGTGCTGGTCGGTGCTGTGCCAGCCCTCGATGCCCGCCACCTGGCCGAGCACGGCGCCGTGGGGCCACCAGCTGCGCCGGAAGAACAACAGCACCGCCAGGATGATGGCGACGACGATCCCTTGGAGGACCCCGAAGATCACCACGCCGACGGTGGCCACCAGCGACAGCACGACGGCGCTCGGTCGCACCTTGCGGTAGCGACGCAGCACCCCGATGTTCACCAGGGTGAAGGCGGCCGCGATGACCACCGCGGCCAGGGCCGACTGGGGGAGGTCGGCCAGCAGCGAGTTCAGGAACAGCAACAGGATCACGACGACACCCGCGCCGACCACGCCGGTGAGCTGGGACTTGGCGCCGGACTGCTCCGCGACCGCGGTGCGCGATCCGCTGGTCGAGATGGCGAACCCCTGGAACGCCCCGGCGGCGATGTTGGCCACTCCCATCCCGATCATCTCCTGGTCGGGCTGCACCTCGTCGCCGCGGCGGGCCGCGAAGCTCGACGCGGTGGCGATGGTGTCGGTGAGCGACACGAGGGTGATCCCGGCGGCCGCGACCAGCAACGGGCCGACATCGCCCAGCTTCGTCCACGGCAGCGATGGTCGCGGCACGCCCTGGGGGAGGGCGCCGACGGTCTTGACGCCGTGCTGGTCGAGCACGAGGACCGCCGAGACCACCGTCGCGCCGATGACCGCGACCAGCACGGCCGGGACGCGTCGACTGATGCGCGGACAGGAGGAGCAGGACGGCGAGCACGCCGAGTCCCACCGCGAGCGCCGCCCCGTTGGTCTTGTCGAGGTTCTCGAAGAAGGCACGCACCTCGCTCACGAAGCTGTGGGCGTCGGTGGAGAACCCGAAGAGCTTGGGGAGCTGACCGACCACGATGGTGATGGCCAGCCCGTTCATGTAGCCGACCTGCACCTCGCTCGAGAGCAGGTCGGCCACGAACCCCAGCCGACCGACGCCCATCGCCACCTCGATCAGCCCGACGAGCACGGCCAGCATCCCCGCCAGCGCGACCGCCCGACCCGGATCGTGGCCGGCCATCAGCAGCGGCGTCAGGGCCGCGAAGATGAGGGGTGAGATCGATGAGTCGGGCCCGAGCACCAGCACCCGCGACGGTCCGAAGACTGCGTAGCCGACCAGACAGGCCACCGTGGTGTAGAGGCCGGTCACCGCGGGCAGGCCCGCCAACTCGGCGTACGCCATGCCCTGCGGAACCAGGATGGCGGCCAGCACCAGGCCGGCCACGAGATCCTGGCGCAGCCAGCCCCGGTCGTAGGTGCGCGCGGCGCGGACGCCGGGCATCCACCGCTCAACCGCCGTCATGGACCTCACCCCAGCTCGGCGCCGACAAACGTGTACGCATGTCCACAATAACCCCCGTGGCCCTTCGGCGCCAGAGGCGATGTCGGGACATCGCCTCCCCGTCGTTCTTACTAGCCTGTCGCCCTATCCCGACGACATCCTGTCGCTCGACCTTCTGCGGAGGCCATGCATGACCGCGAACACCGACGAGGTCCACGGTCCGATCGACTTCCTCCTGCTCGAGTTCTCTTCGGAGAAGATGACCGGCGGTGCCGCCGCCGCCCTGATCGATCTGGTGGAGCAGGACATCGTCCGCATCTACGACCTGCTCGTCATCCGCAAGGAGCTCGACGGATCGATCACGACCCTCGACATCGCGGATCTCCCGGCCGAGGCAGCCGGGTTCGCCATGTTCGCGGGTGCGCGGTCGGGCCTGCTCGGCGACGACGACATCGGCGAGGCCGGCGAGGTCATGAAGCCGGGAACCTCGGCCGCACTGCTCGTCTACGAGAACGCCTGGGCCATCCCGTTCGTCGCGGCCGCCTTGGCCGAGGACGCGCAGGTCGTGGCCAGCGTCCGCATCCCGGCCGCCACGGTCATGGAAGTCCTCGACGAGCTCGACGCCGCCGACGCGGCCAACGGATAGGAGATCATCGTGCCCGGATTGCTTCGCGGAGTCGCTCGAACCGCGGTCGTGGCCGGTACCGCCTCAGCGGTCAGCGGTCGGGTCCAGCGCCGCCAGGCCGAGAAGTTCGCGGGCCGCGACGCCCAGATCTACGCCAACCGCGAGCAGGCCTATGCGCAGCAGACGGCTGCAGCCTCACCTCCACCGCCTCCGCCGCCCCAGGCCGCGCCCGCACCGGCCGCCTCGGGGCAGACCGCCGTGATCGATCAGCTCACCAAGCTCGGCGACCTTCGCGACAGGGGGATCCTGACCGACGACGAGTTCGCGGCCGAGAAGGCAAAGGTGCTCGCCGGCTGACGGATGGCGAGCATGGCCACACGCGGCAGGTCAGGGCAGCGGATCGCTGGTGGTGACGCCGTCGTTGGCGACCCACTCGGTCCACGCCGAGCCGCCCCACCAGCGCCACTGGTTCTGCCCGGTGGGATCTTCAGCCCAGCGCGCCGGCGGCGAGCTCGGCTTCGGCACGGGCATGTACGGACCCATCCCCACCATCGCGCCCGGAGGCAGGGGCGGTTGCGGCGTGAGATGTTGCAGGTGCAGCAGTTCGGGGTTCGGCTGGCGCGGATAGGGCGCGGCGTGCGGATCCAAGGGGGTCTCGTCGTCGCCCATCCCTCCAGGCTACGACGACGGACGAGAGACAGGGCCGAGCCCCGGCGGAGGCATGACACCACCGTCGAGCCCGTCGGTTGCGGCTATGCAGTCTGACGGCCGCCGTGTCGAGCCAAGGCGTAGAAGACGAGCACGGCCAGGGCGACATAGGCCAGGGACCAGACCGGGTAGTACGGCATCCAGGTCATGGCACTCAGGCCCAGGATCACCGCCGCGATGTAGCCGACCCAGCGCGCGAACTGCGAGCGCGCCAGGATCAGGAAGCTCGACACGATCAGGATGATCCCGACGATCAGCCAGGCCCAGCCGTAGTGCTTGAGGTTGGACCCGAGGAGCCCGTTCTGCAGCGCGTCGGGGAGCGCCCCCTTGTAGCCGAAGGCCCAGAAGGCGTCGACGATCCTCATGAGCCCGGCCAGGCCCAGGACGGTGCCCGCGAAGAACAGCCACCCGCTGCCCCAGGCCTCGTCGGCGCCGGGATCGACGGCATCGCTCGATCCGGCCGCGGCCGCTTGACCAGTTCCCGCTGCTGTCATCGCATCAACCCCCAGTGATGTGACGAGCCGACGGAGGCCGCGGATCGCGGGCCGACGTCCCGCCAACGAGTGGCACTCCCGTTGCGTCAGAATGCCGTCAGCCACGGTAGTTGTCGGTCGATGCAGACCCGCGGACCATCCCTTTCTGGCATGGGCGCGGCCCCGCATCCGGGGTGGCCGGCCCACTCGGTTGCTGGTGCAGCCACCCTTGCCTGCCGGCCCCTTATCGGGGTTACTGGGGACATGGATCGCTGGCCGACTCGTCGGCGCGGGCTGTCTCGGGGATGAGGTCCGTATGGGCCTGATCACCCTCGATGCGCGGACCGCGGTCCGGCACCGGTGGCGGGCCTTCGCCGGCGTCGCGCTGCTCCTCGGCCTGACCGGGGGACTGAGCCTGTTCGCCATCGCGGGAGCGCGCCGCACGCAGTCGGCCTATCCGCGGTTCCTGCGCTCGGTCGATGCGTCGACGCTGTCGGTCTCCGACGCCGGCGGGTTCGATCCCAAGCAGACCGCGGAGATCGCGGCGTTCCCCGAGGTCGTCCGGTCCCGCACCTACGTCTCCTTCCAGACCTGGGCGTTCGTGGGCGGCAAGCCCGACTTCTCGCAGGACTTCGAGCCCGACGGCACCTTCGACGGCCGCTACTTCGATCAGGACCGCTTCACCCCGACCCAGGGTCGGATGTCGGACCCGCACCGCGTCGACGAGGTGGTGGTCAACGAGTTCGCGGCCAAGCGGCTCGGCTACCGCGTCGGCCAACAGCTCGAGCTCGGCACCTACGCATTCGCACCCACCGAGAGCCCCACCTTCTTCGGCCGGCCGCCGCCGCCGAACCTGCTCACCCGCGTGACGATCGTCGGGATCGGCGTGTTCCCCGACGAGGTCATCCAGGACGACGCCGATCGCACACCCCGCCTCCTCTTGACGCCGGCCTTCAGCCAGGAGGCCCGCGCGTATGTGACCTACGGCCTGCAAGGGCTGGTGCTGGCTCACGGCGACGCGGACATCTCGGCGGTCAAGGCGCGGATCAACCAGCTGGCCCCTCCGGGGCTGATCGAATTCCGGGTCACCTCGGTGGATGCCTTCCACGAGCTGCAGGCGACCCGCCCGCTGTCGGTGGCGCTCGGCCTGTTCGGCGTGATCGTGGGTCTGGCCGGACTCGTGCTGGTCATGCAGGCGTTGTCGCGCGTGTTGCAGCTCGACCGTGATCGCAACGCGGTCCTGCGCGCGCTCGGGGCGACGCCGCGCGAGCTGGCGGCCGGGTCGGTGCTCGCCGCCGGCGTGGCGATCCTGGTCGGGTCCGTGCTGGCCGTGCTCCTGGCCCTCGCGGCCTCGCCGCTGATGCCGATCGGGCCCATTCGCCGCGTCGAGGTGACCCCCGGCATCGACCTCGACCTCACGGTGCTGGCGGTCGGCTTCGTCGTGATGGTGGTCGTGCTCGCCTCGTGGTCGGCGCTGGTGGCGCGCCGCGAGCTGCCCCATCGGTTGGCGCTGCGATCGGGCACGCCGCCGGCCCCGTCGCGGCTCCTCGCCCGCCTGTCGTCCTCGGGACTTCGCCCCACCGCCACGGTCGGCCTGCGGTTCGCCCTCGAGCGCGACGGGCGCAGCGGAGCCGTGGGCACGCGGTCGGTCATGGTCGGCGCGGCCATCGCGCTGGCCGCACTGGTCGCCTCGGTCACCTTCGGCTCGAGTCTCCACACGCTGGTGGCCGAGCCGCGGCTGTACGGGTGGAACTGGGACGCGGCCCTCGACGCCGGTGACGGCTACGGCAACATCGACCCCCACCGCACCGCCGCCATCCTCGACCGCGACCCCGCCGTCGCCTCGTGGTCCGGTGCCTACTTCGGGTCGGACTCGATCGACGGACTCGACGTGCCGCTGATCGGCATGGACGGAACGAGTGCGGTCACGCCACCGATCCTGCACGGTCGCATGATCGAGCACGAGGACGAGGTCGTGCTCGGGCCGACGACCGCGACGAACCTGGACAAGTCGATCGGCGACGAGGTGCGCCTCGTGTCGGACAACCGCTCCACCACCTTGCGCGTGGTCGGCATCGCCACCTTTCCGACCATCGGCGAGCAGCACGTCGCCCACACCTCGCTCGGGGTCGGCGCGCTGGTCGCCCACCACGAGATCCCCGGCTACGACCGCGACATCACCGGCGCCCTCACTGGCGACCTCGGGCCGCACGTCGTCTTCGTGCGGTACGAGCCGGGCACCGACGCGGCCGCCGAGCTGGCGCACCTGCGGAAGACCACCGCTCCGCTGGCGGGGTTCGCCGGTCTCGACGTCCTGGCCGTGCAGCGACCAGCCGAGATCGTGAACTCGCGATCGGTGACGTCGAGCCCCGAGCTGTTGGCCGCGGCGGTGGCGTTGGGCGCCGCACTGTCGCTCGGCCTCGCCATCGCGGCATCGGTGCGGCGTCGCCGCCGCGACCTCGCCGTGCTCAAGACACTCGGGTTCACGCGCCGCCAGCTGACCGCAACGGTGGCGTGGCTGGCATCGATGACCATCGCGGTGGGGCTGATCGTCGGTGTGCCCGTCGGCATCCTCATCGGGCGCGATCTGTGGATCGTGTTCGCCGACCAGCTCGACGTCGTCGCGCGGCCCACGGTGCCGGTCGGTGTCCTGGTGCTGATCGTGGTGGGCGCGCTGATCGTGGCCAACGTGGTGGCGGCCATACCGGCGTACTTCGTGCGGCGCGTCGACCCGTCGCAGCTGCTGCGGTCGCCGTAAGCCGACCTCGCGCCGGCGGGTCAGCGCGTCGGCCCGGGGCCTAGCCGAGCGCCTTGGCCTTGAGCCGGTCGTACTCGCCCTGGTCGATGGCGCCCGAGTCGAGCAGCGACTTGGCCTGGGCGATCTGGTCGGCGGGCGTCGCCCCTGCGGTGGTGGTGCGCACGTAGGCGTCCAACACGACCCGGTGCGGGACGCAGGGTAGTCAGGTCATGTTCCGTCCGGCACCCTGCCGCGACAGGTGGCCGGCGACTTCGGCGGGGTCGAACTTCAGGACCGGCTCGAGCACCCTGGACCACGGGCTCTTCCACTGCGACACGACGAGCGTGATCGGGGCCGCCTCCATCTCGACCCTGATGGTGACCGCCTGGTCGGAGGCCTCGACGTCGAGGATCGCCTCACGGGGGATCCAGACGAGGCTGTCGGGTCGCATCGCGTGGTGCTGGACGAGGCAGGCGCCCAGGTTCGTGATGCGGAGGTACGCCAGCCGGGTCACCCTCGGCGAGGTTCGATCGCGGACCGCTCCCGCGACCATCACCGTCTCATCGGCCGCGAGGGGCACCGCCAGATCCAGCTCGGCGTCGAGGGTGGCGGCCGATCGGCACCGCGTCCTGGTCGCTCTGGCTCCGGATGTCATCGAGCGACGCTACCAACGACCTCGGCCGGCCGTGCGGCCGAGCGCGGCGAGCGTCGACGGCTCACGAGCCCAGCAGGTCCTGGCGCGCCGCGTAGGTGGCGGCCTCGGCGCGGTTGGACGAGCTGGTCTTGCGCAGGATGGCGCGCACGTGGTTGGCCGCCGTGTTGGGGCTGATGAACAGGCGCTCGCCGATCTCGCGGTTCGAGCATCCCGCCGCGACGAGCTGCAGCACCTCGACCTCACGTCCGGAGAGCCCGTCGGGGAAGAGCGCGTCCTCGACGGGCATCGCAGCCGGCCAGACCCCTCTGTCGCCGCCGCCGCCGGCGTCCAGGCCCGGGACGGGAGCCGACGCCAGCCCCTTCATGCCGAGCATCAGGGCGATCTGTCGCGCCTGGCGTCCCAGGTCCACCGCTTCGGCCGTGCGGCCCTGGGTCGCGTGAAGCCGGGCGTGGTCGTGCAGCACCCGCGCCTGCCACACGGGCGAACCGCTGCGCTCGGCCAGTGCGAGGGCGGACACGAAGTGGGTGTCGGCGAGTTCGACCTGGCCGAGCAGCGCGGCCAGCTTGGCGAGGAACCGCTCGGCCGGCCCGACCGAGATGGTCATGCCGGCCATCAGGTTGCGGCCGGCGAACGGTGACAGCTCCTCGTAGATGACGCGGGCTCGGGACGCGTCGTCGAGGGCCACGCAGACGTCGGCGAGGAAGGCGGCGCAGGCGGGCCAGACCGAGTCGCGGGGGATGGCGCGGAACCCCCCGGGCGCCAGCGCCTCGAACTGGGTGCGCGCCTCGTCGAGCATCCCGAGGTCGGTGTAGAGCGCGGCCAACCCGGGTCGCCACATCGGCTGGTCGGTCTGCGCGGCCGCCACCAGCTTGAGCACCGGGACGACCTCTTCGAGACGCCCCTGCTCGCGGCGGATGGCGAACATCTGCAGGCCGTAGACCCCCGCGTCGAACGGGCTGTTGCCGGCCGACCCGAGGGTGTGGGCCCGTTCGGCCGCCTCTTCCGCCGCGTCGAAACGCCCGGCCGCCAGCAGCAGCACCGCCTCGAACGCGTGGCCCACGAACTGGAAGGCGGGGTACCGCCCGCGCTCGGAGAAGGCGACATGGCGTTCGAGCATCGTGGTCGCCTCGGCCAGGCGACCGAGGCACACCAACGCGCGGATCTGGTTCGACGTGGCGTACAGCTCGTGCCACGGGTCGGTCCCCGGCACCGAGAGCGCTTCGAGCTCGGCCGCCAACGTGAGCAGGCGCTCGGGTTCGGAGGTGGCGATGAGGGCGGCCTCGAGCGCGGCCCGCAACGACTCGGTGTCGTTGACGCGCCGGGCCATGGCCAAGGCCTTCTCGACCTCTTCGTCGGCCTCGGCGGTCCGTCCCGCGTGCGCCAGCGACCGCGCCAGTGACCCCTGGAGCCGCACCCGCAGGGGCGCGTCGTCGTCGCCGAGCATCTCGATGGCGGCCGAGACCATCTCGACGGCCGGCTCGCCGGGGAGCCCGGGCATGTGGATGGCCTGTTCGAAGACGATGGCGGCGCGCGCCGCCAGCTCGGCCGAGCCGATCGATCGGGCCTCGTCGAAGGCCAGGTTGGCCGTGTCCTTGCTCTCGAGGTACCACCCCGCCCTCGTCTCGACCGTACCGAGGTCCAGGAGCAGCTCGACCCGTTCGCGTGTGCCGACCGCGGCCAGGGCGATGCCGGCGCGGAAGTGCGTCGCGGCCTCGTCGTAGGCGGCCGAACGCATCGCCTGGATGCCGGCCCGCCGGGCGTAGTACACGGCCTTGTCGCTGCCGCCCAGGGCGGCCGCGGCCTCGAAGTGGCGGGCCAGGTCGGCCAGCACGCTCCGGCGGTCGGCTTCGTGGACCGACTCGAGCGCTCCGGCCACCTCGAGGTGCAGCTGCGCGCGGCGCATCGACGAGATGGCGTCGACGACCGAGTCACGGACGAGCGCGTGCTGGAACTGGTAGGTGAGCAGCAGCCCACCGGCCTCGGCCAGCAGGCCGGCCTCGAGCAGCTCGTCGAGCGGCGCGGCCACATCGATCTCGGACACGCCGGCGGCCACGGTCAGCACCCGCAGCTCGACGCGCTGCCCGGCCACCGCCGCCAGCTGCACGAGCCGCAACGCAACCCCCGACAGCCGGGTCAACCGGGCCGCGACGACCTCCTTCACGCTGTCGGGCACGCTCACGGTGTCGGTCTCGACGTGGGCGATCCAGCGGGATCCCGACCGCACGACCGTGCCCCGGGCGAGGAGGTGCTGCCAGAGCTCGCCCATGTAGAAGGCGTTCCCCGCGCTGCGCTCGCTCAGCAGGGCGGCCACCTGGCGCAGGCCGGCGTCGAGCTGCTGGCCCGTCGCCTCCTCGACGAAGTGCTCGACGCTCGACCGGTCGAGTCCGCCGAGCCGCAGCCGGCTGACGCCGTCGAGACGACGGAGGTCGGCCAGGCACGACGCCAGGGGATCGGTGATCTCGTCGGCGGTGTCGCGGAACGTGCCGACGAACAGCATGTTCTCGACGGCGCCCGAGCGGGCCACGTGACGCAGGAGGGCCAACGTCGGGCCGTCCGCCCAGTGCAGGTCGTCGATCAGGACGACGACCGGGCGGTCCGCGCTGGCGGTGACCAGCACATCGGTGACCGCCGCGAACAGCCGGTACTGGTCGGCCTCGGGGTCGACGTTGGCCGGTCGCACCAGGCCGGCCACCAGCCGGTCGAGGTTGGGCAGCAGCACCAGCAGCTCGCTCAGAGCCGGGGCGAGGCGCTCGTCGCCGATCACGTCGGGGTTCGAGCGGATGAAGTGGTCGAGCGCCTGGACCCAGGGCTGGTAGGGCAGCGACAGCTCGCTGTCGCAGCTCCCGTACAGGATCGTCGCCCCCGAGCCGTGGCAGAACCGGGCGAACTCCGAGGCCAGGCGAGTCTTGCCGGCGCCGGCCTCGCCACCGATGAGCACCACCCGGCGGCCGGACTGGCGGATCTCGACCCAGTTCGAGTCGAGGACGTCCCACTCCTCGGACCGGCCGACGAAGTGGAGGCCCGACAGGATGGCCAGCTGGGGAGGCAGCGCCGAGGGGGTGCGATCGCCGGCCGGGTCGTCGGAGATCGGAGGGTCCCACGCCACCTCGAAGACCTCGACCGGGTCCGACAGCCCACGCAGCGGACGGGGTCCGAGTGCCTCGTAGCGGCTGCCGGCGCGATCGCCGGCCAGGGAGGCGACGATGTGGCTGACCAGGATCTGGCCGCCTTCGGCGTCGCCCTCGAGGCGCGACGCCACCACCACCGGCAACCCGAAGCAGTCGCCGTCTTCCCAGCTGACATCGCCGGCGGCCACGCCGATGCGGATCTCGACGGGCTGGTCCGCCGCGGTGACCTCGCGCTGCATGGTCACCGCCGCCAGCACGGCGTCGGAGGCGGCGTCGAACGCGGCCATGATCCCGTCCCCGGCCGCCTTGACCACGCGCCCGCCGTGGGTGGCCACGACCTGGCGCAGCAGGCGCTCGTGGGCGCGGAAGAGCTGGTCGGAGGCGGCCTCGCCCAGCCGGCCTCGCAGCTGCGTCGAGCCGACGACGTCGGTGAACAGGATCGTCGAGGTCGCCGTTCCGTTTTCTGCCACGGCCACGGCCCCCTCCCAGCGTGCCGATGGTCAGATCTGACTATAGGGCCGGGCCCGTCCCGGCGAAAGGGCCGGACACAAGGGTGCGATCAGGTCATGACAGGACGGGCGCCCTTCCCTACGGTGGCAATCGACACCGTTGGCGAGCCCTCGTCCGCCGTGGCTTACCGGAGGCGCCATGCCCCTTTATGTGATCGAACGCAACTTCGCCGAAGCCCTCGATCCCGACGAGCTCGACTATGCCGGGATCCGGGCGGTCAACGATGACGTGAGCGTGCGGTGGGTGTACTCGTTCCTCTCTGCGGACAAGAAGAAGACCTACTGCCTGTACGAGGCCCCCAACCCCGAATCGATCCGTGAGGCCGCCGCCCGCCTGGGCATCCCGGCCGATGTGATCGTGGCCGTCGACGAGTTGCTCCCCGAACCCCGGTCCGCCACGGCCTGACCGCCGCGATCGGTCGACCGTCCGCCCGTTCCGGGCCGCGGTCGGCCGGCTGGTTCAGCGCGCCCCGAAACCGATCCGAACGATCCACCTTTGCACCCGGAGGAACCATGACCACCACCACTGCACCTGACCTGCTCACCGACGACATGCTCGCCCGGTTCGACGAACGCAGCCCCGGTCTATGACCGTGAGAACCGGTTCTTCACCGAGGACTGGGACGAGCTCGGCGCCTCGGGCTACCTCCTCTCGACCGTCCCGGTCGACATGGGCGGAGCGCGGCCTGGCCCTCGACGAGTACTCGAAGTTGGTGCGGCGTCTCGCCTACGTCGCCCCGGCCACCGCGCTGGCCACCAACATGCACTGCTACTGGACCGGCCTGGCCGCCGACATGGCCAAGATGGGCGACGACTCGTGCCGGTTCATCCTCGACAAGGCCGTCGACGGAGAGATCCTGTGCGCGCTGCACGGCGAGGCCGGCAACGACATGCCGCTGCTGTTGGCCGTGGCGACCGCCGACGCGCGCGACGGAGGCTGGGAGATCTCGGGCCACAAGATCTTCGGCAGCCTGAGCCCCGTGTGGACCCTGGGTGGCTTCCACGCCATGGACAGCTCGGATCCCGAGAACCCCAAGATCGTCCACGGCTTCGTGTCGCGCTCGGCCAAGGGCATCGAGGTCGTCGACACGTGGGACACCCTCGGCATGCGGGCCACCCAGAGCCAGGACACGGTCCTCGACCGCGCCTTCGTGCCCGACGACCAGGTGGCGCTCGTCTGCCCGCCCGGGTTCGCCGGTGCCGGCCTGTTCCAGGTCGGCGATCTTCGCCTGGGCGTTGCTCGGGTTCTCGTCGGTGTACCTGGCGGCCGCCAAGCGGGCCCTCGACATCACCCTCGAGTCGATGCCCAAGCGCACCTCGATGGCGCTGACCAACTCGATGGCCCATCACCCCGGCGTCCAGCACATGGTGTCGGACATGCGCATCGCCTACGACGCGGCCGAGGCCATGCTCGAGCGCACCTGTGCCGACTGGGCCAGTGGCGTGGAGCACGCCGACTGGCCCGTGCGGCTGGTGGCCACGCGTTCGTTCGTGATCAACCAGTCCTTCGAGATCGTCGACCGCGCGCTCGAGCTCACCGGCGGCGGCGGCGCCTTCAAGCGCAACCGCCTCGAGCAGATCTTCCGTGACGTGCGCATGGGCAAGTTCCACCCCGGCAACAACCTGCTGGCCCACGAGCTGGTCGGCAAGCTGTGCCTCGGCCTCAACCCCGACGAACCGCCCCGCTGGGGCTGAAGGATCCACGACGGAGCCCGGACCCCGAGACCCGGGTCCGGGCTCCGTCATGTGGTCACCGTCCGGCACCGCGCGTCGCCGGCGGCGGGTGATGGCCGGTCAGAGGTCGTGCACCATGACCTGCACGTGCATCCGGTCCCCGGTCCGCGTGCGCAGCCCAGGGGTGAGCACCGGCTCGCCCAGTCGGGTGAAGCCGAGCGACTCGAAGAAGGCGAGGGCGCCGGTGTTCTCGGCCATCGTCTGCAGGTGGCATCCCGGCACGCCGCGCTCGCGCAGGACGTCGAGCCAACCGGTGACGAGCGAGCGTCCCGCGCCGAGCCCCCGGACCGCCTCGAGCAGGTCGATGTGCAGGTGGGCCGGCCATCGGGGATCGGCGAACTCGAGCTGTTCCCGGGTGACGCGACCGCGTCCGAGGTCGACCGCGGCATCGGCCAGGGTCCGCCACACGACCCGGCCGGTGCCGGGACGGAACGCGATGCCGCGTCGCAGGATGTGGCGACCGGCGACGGCCCCCACGTTCCACACGCGTGAGCTGTCGAGACACCCGAGCAGGTAGCCGCTGACCCGGCCGTCGAGCTCGACCACCGACGCCGACTCGGGTTCGCGGTCGGTGTAGTAGCCGCTGAAGATGTCGGCGAAGCTCTCGGCGTCGCGCCACTGCCAGTCGACCGGCTCGCCCATGTAGCCGGTCACGTAGCAGATGGTGCGCACCGCATCGCGGTCGCGCTCGGCGTAAGGGCGGATCGTGATCACGAGCGCGGCTGGCCCGCGGTCCACGAGAAGAACGAGAGCAGCAGCCCTGTGGCATCGAGGGTGGTCGCGGTCGGGCCGATGATGCGCGCCGGCAGGTACTGGGGTCCGCCCGGCCAGGTGTGGCCGCCACCCTCGATGCGGTGCAGCACGACGGGCACGCGGGTGGGTCCCCGCCATTCCAGGCGCACCACGCCCAGGTCGGCTCCCGGTGCAGCCAGGCGCTCGACGGTCGGGCTCGGTCCGCCGCCGGCCAGGGCGGCCCAGTCCGCGGCGACCTGCTCGGCGCCCGCGCACAACCCCCGGTCGGCGTCGGGGGGCGAACCCACCCCGGGTCCGGCTCCTCCTCGCTGCCGCACGCGGCCAGCCCGGCGGCGGCGTCGGGCGGCGCGGCGCTCGGCGGCGGGGCCGTGGAAGCCGATGCGCCCGCCGGCGTACGGGACGATGGGGTCGGCGTCGCCGTGGAACATCATCACCGGGATCGGGCGGCCGCCGGGATGGCCCTCGGCCAGGGCGTCCACCCCGGCGCCGCCGGCCACGAGCCCGATGGCGGACACCCGGTCGGGGGCCGAGCGCGCCAGCCGGTCGCTCATGAACGCACCGTTGGAGATGCCGCAGCTGAACACCCGGGTCGGGTCGGCCACGCCGGTCTGGGCCAGGTGGTCGATCAGCCCCACGAGGAAGCCGACATCGTCGGCCCCCGCCCGCTGGCTGATCCGGGCGCCGCTGCGGCCGTCGTTCCAGCCGCGGTCCTGGCCGTCGGGGAAGGCCGTGGCGAAGCCGGCCGCCGCGGCGCGCGTGGCGATGCCACCGAGCCCGGCCATGCCGCGACCCTGGCCGCCGCCACCGTGCAGCACGAACAGGAGCGGACTGTGAGGAGTCGGGCCCGGACGCACGAGGAAGGTCCGCTCGATCCCGCCGACGGTGATGGAACCGCCCGTGACCGAGGGGTCGGTGCCGCGGCGCGGCTGGCGTCTCGAACCTGGTCGGATGCGTCCTTCGGCCATGCAGACAGGATGGTCCACAGGTGTGAGCATCTCGCGAACCCCGGGCCAGCGATCCATGAGGCGATCCACGAGGCTTCGACCCGGAGACCGCAGCTCTGGTGCTCAGACCTGGTCGGGGGTCGGATCCTGGGTCTTGAGTCCCGGCCACTCGCTGCGCAGCTGGCCGGCGAGCGCCGCGTGCTCGGGTCCCTCACCCTCGAGCGCGTCGAGGAAGCCGGTCACCAGGGCCCGGTAGAACTCGTCGCCCTCGGGCGGCGACATCGGGTAGCCGCGCTGCTCGGCGGCGGCCGCCAGCCCGGCGGCGATCTGCAGCCAGGTGGTGCCGAGCACGGCGATCCGTTCGGGCTCGACCTCGGTCTCCCACACGAACGTCGAGCCGGTCGAACTGGCGGTGTCCCACTGGTCGAGGTACTCCTCGAAGGTCTCGATGGCGTCGAGATCGAGCTGCAGGCCGAGCTCGTCGGGGTGGGCCAGCGTCGAACCGATGACGGTTCGCGCGTAGGCGATCCACAACCCGACCCCGGCCGAGGGCAGGGGACCCACCCGCACGCGCATGCCCGGCAGGGTAGAGGTTCGCGCCGGCCTCCGCCCAGTTCTCATCATCTGGCTACAAGTGGGCGTCACGGCCGGCGGCACGCGCTGGAGGGTCGTGGCAGCCTGGATGTCCGCCGATCTCGAGGGGGTCCCGTGGCCGACATGACCGAGGACGAGGCGTACCGGTTCATCGGCGCCTCGCCCGCCCGCACGGCCAAGTTGGCCACCGTCATGAAGGACGGTGCCCCGCATGTGGCGCCGATCTGGGTGGCGCTCGACGGACGTGACCTGATCTTCACCACCAACACCGAGACCCTCAAGGGCCGTGCCATCCGGCGCGACCCGCGGGTGTCGATGTGCTTCGACGACGAGCGGCCGCCGTTCTCGTTCGTCCTCGTGCGGGCCACCGTCTCGATCAGCGAGGATCTCGACGACCTGCTCCACTGGGCGACCGTCCTCGGCGGTCGCTACATGGGCGACGACGTCGCCGAGCAGTTCGGGCGACGCAACGCGGTGGCGGGCGAGCTGCTGGTGCGAGCGACCCCGACCCGCATCGTGGGTGTCCTCGACGTGGCGGACTGAGCTCAGTCGGGAACGAGCTCGAGCGCGTCGAGGTCGTCGATGGCGGCGACCGAGCGCTCGATCATGGCGTGGACGAGCTCGCTCACGCGCTCGTTGACCAGGTCGGCGTTGGCGCCCGCGCTCAACGGGTAGCAGAAGCTGAACAGCACCGAGCGGCGGTAGGACTCGAAGAGCTCGTCGAACGGGTAGTTCGACACGCCGTTGGCCACCATCGTGTCGTGGTAGCGGTGCAACAGCTCGGACTCGAGGGCCCGCCGGTTCTCGACGCTCAGGCTCTGGCACATGAAGTAGGCGAGGTCGAAGGCGGGCGCGTTGCGGAAGCAGATCTGCCAGTCGACGATCTTGAGGGTGCCGGCCGCGTCGTCGAAGAAGATGTTGTCGAGCCGGACATCACCGTGGGACAGCGTCCAGGCGTCGTCGGCGGTCATCTCCATCAGCTTCGGCCCGATGTCGTACCACCGCCGGCCGATGTCGTGCAGCGGGGTGGGCACGTGGTCGCCGAAGCGCTCGGCGAACACCGGCCAGTCGGCCTTGGTGGCCTGAGCCTGGTATTGCGGGTAGGGCGGGTCGCTCGGTCGCTCGATGAACGGGTAGTCGAGCAGCCGCTCGTTGCCGAACCACTGCGCGTGCAGCGCGGCGAGCGCATCGACCACGGCGATGGCGTCGGTGGGTGAGCAGCCCGCGACCTGATCGCGGAGCGTGTGGTTCGAGAGGTCTTCCATCACGATCACGAAGTCGTCGGACTCGGGGTCGTGAGCGGCGAAGTGGCAGGTCGGTGAACCGAGTGACAGCTGCGCGGCCAGGTGGTTGTAGACGCCGACCTCGCGTTCGTAGAAGCGATAGCCCCTGGCCACCTGGCGGATGGGCTCGTACTGCGAGGCCAGCTTGACCACCACCGAGGGGGGTCCCGGTTCGCCGTCGTAGTCGAGGACCAGCCGGTAGAGCAGCGCCATCACGCCGACGCCCACCCCGATGGGTTCGATGTCGATGTGGGTGACGGTGCCGGCACTCGACCCGCCATGATGGAGGGCGTCGGTCAACCACGCCGCGGTGATGTCGTCGATGCTGCTCGGCACCGTGGGCGCATGCGTCATGGGTTCCCCCGCTCGTCGTCGACGGCAGGTCGCACGTCCCCCCGACCCGCAGCCTGCAGTATCGCGCCCGATCGGCGCGCGTGCCGGCTACGCGGAGCGGGCGACGTCCTCGTCCTCGTCGACGATGCCGGGGTGATCGTCGAGCACGTGTCCATCCAGCATGATCACGTCGCCGCGCAACGGTCCCTCGACCACCGATGTCCCGGACACGACCGCTCCGTCGGTGACGAAGGCCTGCCCTCGCACCACTGCACGGTCCTGCACGATCGCGCTCCGGTTGACCGAGGCGTTGTCGGTGACCAGCGCACCGCCGCGGACGGTGGCCCGCTCGACGCGTGCGTGCCCCGCGACCTCCGCCGACTCGGAGACGGTCGCCGCCGAGATCGAGACGCTGCCCGACACGACCGCGTCGCCGGCGATGACGGCCCCGTCGGTGACCCGGGCGAAGTCGTGGACCCGGGCCCGGCCGAGGACGTGGCTGGTGCCGAACACACGGGCGTTGTCGAAGACGACGGCCGTGTCGGCCACGAAGGTCTCGGGATCGGCGTGAGCGGTGAACGCCACCCAGCCACCGATCGAGCCGTCGGGGTTGACGTGGCGCCAGGCCGGTACCGGCCCGTTGCCGAAGTCGAAGGTCTCGGCCACCGGCCGGGCCGCCTGTCCCGCGCGGCGGGTCGGATCGTCGAGCTGGTCGTCGCGGGTGGTCACAGTTCGAAACGGCATTCGCCCTACTCCATGTGTCGTCATGAGCGCCGAGTGCGGTCATTCGCCCGCTCCCCACGGGTGGATGCCTGCTCGGTGTCACTCTCGCTGTTGGCTCCATCACAGACAGTAGCCGAGATAGGCCAAAAGCACTACGGGAAGTGAGGATTCGACCGAAAATGGCACGCAAACGGCGGAAAACAGGGCGGTTTCGCCGGTTCGGCGCCCGAATCGTCGGCGCCGGAGGTCGCCGCTCAGGCGGGTGACACGGTGACCGGGATCCCGTTCAGCACGGCGTTGCCCGACAAGGGGTCGAGCGCCTCGCCGTCGGTCAGGAGGTTCGAGTTCACCCCGGCGTGGGCGGCGGCCACCCCCATGCGGGTGCCGGGCCGGTCGTGGCCCCAGCCGTGGGGCAGGCTCACGACTCCGGGCCGGATCGAGTCGGTCACCTCGACCGGCGCGGTGACCATGCCCACCCGCGAGGCCACGTCGGCCAGGTCGCCGTCGGTCAGCCCGAGGTCGGCCGCGTCGTCGGGGTGCACCTGGAGGGTGCAGCGCTCCTTGCCCTTGACCAACACGCCGACGTTGTGCATCCACGAGTTGTTCGACCGGAGGTGACGTCGACCCACCAGCACGAAGGTGCCGTCGTCGGCGCGCGCCAGCGCGGCCTCGAGGCGGGCGAGATCCTGCATGAGCGGTTCGGGCGCCAGCTCGACCAGGCCCGAGGTCGTGCGCAGGACGTCGGGCAGTCGCGGTTGCAGCGGTCCGAGGTCGACGCCGTGCGGGTTGGCTTCGAGCGCGGCGAGCGACAGCCCGTCCGGCACGGCACCGAACCAGTCGCCGTAGGCGCCGGTGCGGATCATCGCGTCGACGACGTGGTCGACCGCGCTGCGGCCGCCGAGCTCGGCGGTCAGCTCCTCGACGGTGCGGTCGGCGATCGGCGATCCGGTCGCGCCGATCGCGCCCTCGAGCACGCCGTTGACCATGATCTCGTCGAGCGCGGTCACGTCCGCGTGGGCCCCCTGCCCTCCGACGATCAGCGCCAGGCGGGCGATCGTCTCGTGCTCGTGGGGCATCGACGGCTCGACGATGGGCGGTGCCCACTCGGCGAAGTTGCGCACGGCCAGCGAGAAGAACGCCATCGGGTACTCGCTGCGCTCGAGGGGCGACGGAGCGGGCAGGATCACGTTGGCGTGACGGGTGGTCTCGTTCAGGTAGATGTCGACGCTGACCATGAAGTCGAGCGAGTCGAGCGCTGCCTCGAGGCGGCGGCTGTCGGGAGTCGACACGGCCGGGTTGCCGGCCACGGTGATCAGGGCGCGGACCTGGCCCTCGCCGGGCGTCTCGATCTCGTCGGCCAGGGTGGCCACGGGGAACTCGCCCTTGACCTCGGGATAGCCCCTGACCCGGCTCTGGTGCCGGCCGAGCGCGAAGCCCCGACCCGGGCCCGGACGGTCGGGCCGGTCGTGGGCGGCGAGGGGGAACATGGCGCCGCCGGGACGGTCGAGGTTGCCGGTCAGGGCGTTCAGCACGTCGACGGCCCACGCCGCGATGGTGCCGAACTCGGCGGTGTGGGTGCCGATGCGTCCGTAGACCACCGCGGTCGGGGCCGCGGCCAGATCGCGCGCCAGGTGCCGGATCTCGTCGGCCTCGATGCCACAGAGGCCGGCCACCGCCTCGGGGGTGAAGGGCTCGACCGCCAGCCGCAGCTCGTCGACGCCGACGAGGTGGGGGGCGATGTCGCCGGGAGCCACGAGGTCCTCGGCGTACAGGACGTTGATCATGGCGACCAGCAGGTGCGCGTCCGAGCCGGGACGTACCGCGACGTGCTCGTCGGCCTCTTCCGCGGTCCGTGTGCGGCGCGGATCGACCACGACGACCTTGCCGCCTCGGGCCTGGATCGCCTTCACGCGTCCCGGGAAGTCGGGCGCGGTGCACAGCGAGCCGTTCGACTCCCAGGGGTTGGCCCCCAGCATCAGCAGGTGGTCGGTGCGGTCGAGATCGGGCACCGCCATGAGCAGCGCCCCACCGAACATCAAGCCGCTCGAGACGTGCTTGGGCATCTGGTCGACCGTGCTGGCCGAGTAGACGTTGCGCGAGCCGAGGGCGCGGGCGATCGTGCGGTTGTAGAGCACGCCGGCCAGCGTGTGCGCCGACGGGTTGCCGAAGTAGAGCGCGACGGCGTCGCGTCCGTGCGCGTCGAGGACGCCCGTCAGTCCCCGTTCGATCTCGGCGAACGCGTCGTCCCAGCTGGCCTCGTGCCAGGTGGCGGTGGCCGGGTCGTCGCCGCGACGCACGAGCGGAGTGCGGACGCGGTCGGGATCCTCGTGCAGTTGCTTGAGCGTCGAGCCCTTGGGGCAGATGAAGCCGCGGCTGAACGGGTTGTCGCGATCGCCCCGGATGCGCAGCACGTCGTCGCCGCGCATGGTGATCTCGAGCCCGCAGGCTGCCTCGCACAAGGGGCACGACCGGTGGTGCACCGTCGTGTCGGGCGTGTCGCTGCGGTCGGTGACGCTCACGGAAGACGACCCCCTCGGTTGGCCGGGCCGACGCCCGGCGCCCCGATCCTACGGTCGTGGTGGAGGGATGAGGTCGAGCCGGTGGGCGGCCGGTCGGGGGTCAGTCGGATCGCGAGGCCGTCAGGCCGGGCAGCGCGGCGCGGAGGGCCTGGTACGCGGCGTTGAGGCGGAGCATCTCTTCGGAATGGTGCTCCTGCACCTCGGCCTCGGCCTCGGCCCAGCGGTCGGGGTGGTGGACCTTGGCCAGGTTGCGGAAGGCCAGCCCCACCTGCTCGGACGTGGCGCCCGGTCCGAGGCCCAGCACGCCGAGCCAACGAGTGGTGTCGGACCAGTCGGGGGCGAAGGGCGCCGGCCCGGTGTCGTTCGAGGTCGATCCGCCGATGAGCGTGTCCGAACCCCAGTGCGACGGAGCCACGGGATCGGGGATGTCGGTGCCCCGGATGTGGGCCTGGTCGCGGCGGCGCTTGGCGCGGAGCCGCTCGGCCCAGTCCGAGTAGCGCTGCGCCGCTCGGGCGCTGGTCAGGTCGATCGAGGGTCGGGGCGTGGAGAGGTCGAGGACGGTCTCGTCCTCGTCGGAGGGGGCCGACCACGTCGTCCCCGCACCAGCGCTCGAACCCTGTTCGCCCAACTCCTGCAACCCTCCTCTGCCCCATCGACGGTAGCAGCCACGCCCTCCACGGCCGATCCCACCCCGAGATCGCCCCCCGCACGTCCCTCCCGAAATCCGTGCGCTTCACCGTCCATGGCACGGTCAACCGCACAGATTTCGGGGCGCGGCGGGTTCGGCGTGGCGCAGAGGCGAGTCAGGAGTGGGGCGCAGCGCCGAGGATGGCCGTCGCACTGGTGGGTCCCGAGGACGTCTGGCCGCCGATGAGCAGTGCTCGTCCGTCCTGCAGCAGCACCAGGTCGGACCCGTACACGGGGGTGGGCAGGGTCGGCCCGGCGGCGGAGACCGCGCCGGTCGGTCCGTTGGCGGTGTCGAAGTCAGTGCCTTCGAAGAACCCGCAGCTGCCCAACGGTCCCGTGCCGCTCGTGCCGCCCACGACGAGCACGTCCTGGTCGGGCAGGAGCACGGCAACTCCACCGGACAACGTCCCCCCGTGGGTCTCGAGCGTGCCGGTCGCCGGGTCGTACAGCTGGGATGAGGTCGGTGTCGTCGACCCGTTGCTGCCGCCGGCGATGGCGACCTGGCCATCGGCCAGCACGGTGGCGGTGGGCGACGTGCGAGCGGAGGCCAACGTCGGACCGGCGGTCCAGGTGTTGGCTGTCGGATCGTAGAGCTCGGTGGTGGCCAGGACGCCGGCCGAGCCGGTCCCTGCGACGACGAGCACGTGTCCGTTCGGGAGCAGGGCCGCGGCTTGGTCGCTTCGGGCGGTCGACATGGACGCGACGGTCGACCAGGTGTTGGCTGCTGGGTTGTAGATCTCGGCGCTGGCCACGGGCCCGGATGGGCCGGCACCACCCACGACCAGCACGCGGCCGTTGGGCAGGAGCGTGGCCGTCTGGTCGGTCCGGGCGGTGGACATCGGAGCGGCGGTCGACCATGTGCCCGGGACCGGGTTGTAGATCTCGGCGCTGGCCAGCGGACCCGACGATCCCGTGCCGCCGGCGACCAACACCCGACCGTCGGGCAGGAGGGTGGCGGTGGCGTGGCTGCGGGCGGTGGAGAGAGCGCCCCTCGGTGACCAGGTGTTGGTGGTCGGATCGAAGACCACGCTCGAAGCGAGTGGCCCCGAGGTGCCCGTACCTCCCGCCACCAGGACCCGGCCGTTGGCCAGGACGGTGGCGGTGGCGAAGGCCCTGGCGGCCGACATCGACGTCGTGGTCGTCCAGGTGCCGGGGTTCCAGAGCGTCACCGAGTCGCTCAGGATGCCGTCGGTCGCGGTGACGACGGACGAGGAGCCGCCGGACGGGCACGTGCGGACATAGGTGGTGTAGAAGCCCGGGAGCGGCTCGCCCGCGACACCGGGTGTTTCGAGCGATGCCGAGCCCGAGATGCTCAGAGTCACCGTGTCCGAGGCGATCGCGTTGCCGTTGACGTCGGTGACGACGGCCTGGATGGAATCGGTTGCCGATGCGCAGATGTTGCTCGAGGTCTCGAGGTGCAGGCGGGCGGCGACACCGGCTACCTCGTGCACGACGGTCTGACGAGTGGTCGCACCGTCCGTCGCCGTCACGGTCGCGTCGCCAGCCAGCGTCGCGGCGGTGATCGTCGCGGTGTAGGTCCCGTCGCCGTTGTCGGTGACCGGACCGAGCGTGCCCGGACCAGACAGGGTCATCGTCAGCGGTTCACCGGCCAGCGCCTGATCGGCGGTGTCGGTGACGGTGACGGTGATCGTCGAGGTCGAGATGCCATCGGCGGTGATGATCGAGGGGCTGGTCGCCATCGAGATGTGCCGAGCCGCGTCGAGCACGCTCGACCGCTCGGCGGTGGCCAGAGCTCCAGAGCCGTTCGTGCCCCCGACGGTGAGGACCGATCCATCGGGCAGGAGGGTGGCGGTGTCCGACGACCGGAGGCTGCCCATCGCGCCCTCTGCGGTCCAGACGCCGGATACCGGGTCGTAGAGCGCCGTGTCGGCGCTCTGATAGCCACCCACCGCCAGCACTCGACCATCGGCCAGGCGTACGAGCGTCCCCGATGTCAGGTCCTCCAGTGGCGGAGTGGCCGTGGCGGTCCAGGGATAGGTGGAAACGGTTCCACCGGGCTGGAACAGGACCGACCCGAACAGGAGCACTCGACCGCTGTCGAGAGACACGGCTGGTGGCGTGGAAGGTGCGGACGGGTCATAGATGTTGTCGACCGGGAACGAGCGCCCGTCGGCGGGATCCACCTCTTCCGGGCCGCCGCTCACGGGGCCGTTTCCGCCGCCGACCATCAGGACCTGGCCAGTGCCGAGCAGGATGGCCGCCTGGTGGCTCCGCCACACGAGCATCGTCGGCCCAGGCGTCCACGTGGCCGTGCTGGGTCGATACAGCTCGGTCGAAGTACCGACAAGGGCCGTTGACGGGCCCGAGCCGCCGGCCACCAGGACGTCGCCATCGGGCAGCAACGTGGCCGTCTGCCCGGATCTCGCATACGACATCGGAGCGGTCGTCGTCCACGTGCCGCTGTCGGGATCGTAGAGCTCGGCACTGGACAAGGCGACGTTGCCGGTACTGAGCCCGCCCGTGACGAGCACGTCGCCGTCGGGCAGCAGCGTGGCCGTGTGGCTGGCCCGCGGCGCGCCCATCGATCCCGTCGTCGTCCAGGTGCCGCTGTCGGGGTGGTACAGCTCGGCGCTGGCCAGAGGAGTGCCATCCGGGCCGACGCCACCGGCGACCAGGACGTCGCCGTCGGGCAGGAGCGTGGCGGTGTGCTCGGCGCGGGCCGTCGCCATGCTCCCCGTCGGCGACCAGGTGATGCTGGGAGCGACCTGGTGGAGGGTCGTCGTGGCGGTGACGTCTCCGTCGGCGACGGTGATGGTCTGATCTCCGACGGTGGTCGAGGTGGTGATCGTGGCGTTGTACGTGTTGTAGACGCCGAACGAGCCGTCGGTCACCGTCGACACGCTGGCGTCGCCGCTGGTGGTGATGGTGACCGGCGCGTCGTAGACGAAGTCGCCGGACGCATCCTTCAGCGTCGCGATGACATTGGCGGTCGACTGCCCGTCGGCGGCGACGGTGCTGGGGGTCATTGTGATCGCGATCGAGGTCGGCGTGTCGAGCACCTGTTGCAGGGTCGCGCTGCCGGTCACCGCGCCGACGGTTGCGGTCACGGTGGCGGGACCCGCCACCGAACCGCTGGAGATGGTTGTGGTGTATCGACCGGTGTCGACGTGGACGATCTCGTCGACAGCGCCGCCTCCCGTGACGGTCACGACGGGGAGCGCATCGGTGACGTGGCCTTCGGCGTCGGTGACGGTGATCGTCGCCAGGGTGGAGTTGAGCCCGACGCCGCTGGGACTCAGGAAGACGGTGGGCTGGGCCAGAACGACGGTCACGTCGGCGGGCGGGCCGGGATCCAGCTCGACGGTGTTCGTGCCCGTGAGTGCTCCGTCCTGCACCGTGACCGTCCCGTCGCCCACGGTCGTGCCCGCGGTCATCGTCGCCGAGTAGGTGCCGTCGCCGTTGTCGGAGATCGGGCCCACAGTGACGCCGTCGTCAGCCGAGGCGGTGAGCGACTGGCCCACGATGGCATTGCCGTACTGATCGCGCACGATGAAGGTCGCGGTCTCGCTCGACACGCCGTCGGCCACGAGCGGACCCAGGTCGCCGGCGCCGACGAAGCCGACGGAGGCCGGCGCCCCGGCGAGGATGTGGACGATGGCTGTGCCCGAAGTCGGTCCCCCCGATATCGGGTCGTCGATCGGCTCGGACTCGACGGGCACGTCGCCGGCGAAGTCGCCCGTGCGGAGCGTGGCTGTGTAGGTGCCGTCCCCATGATCGGTGATCGGGGAGAGGATCTGCGAACCCTCGTTGTCGTCCTGGCGACCGCCCACCCCGATCTCGGGCGTCATGCCTGGCAGCGGCCGGCCCTGTCGATCGAGCTGGAGAACCGTGACGGTCGCGGTCGCCCCGCCGACCGAGAGCGTGTCGGGCGAGACGGTCACCGTCTCCGATCCGGCGAGCGTCTCGATCTGCACCTGGGGCGTCGAGGCGAGCTGAGTGAACGTCGTCGCCCCGCCGAACTTCACGAAGGTGGGGAAGTTGAAGGTCCCGGTGCCCTGTCCGATCGTGGCGGCACCGGACGCACCCGGTCCGCCGACGTCCAGCGTGAAGGTCCCGCTCGCAGGGCAGGTGACATCGAGGGTGACCTGCCAGTTGCCCAGGTGAGTGATCGAATCGATCGAGGCGCTCGTACAGGTGCCGAGCGTGGTTGACGTGTAGCCAGGTGCCCCGGGCGAGGTGGTCTGCGGTGCGGTCATGAGGGTCGGCACGACGACCTGCACCTGCCCGTCCGATTCGGATGGCGGCGCCGTGTACGTGAATGCGATCTGGCTCGGGGTTTGCTCCGGGATCACCGCTGGTGTGACGGTCATGGTCCCGAGGCTCTGGACGGTGCAGGCCGAGAGCAGCCAGCCGGCGCCAGCGGCACCGATCAGGAGGACGAGACACCGGACGAGGCGGGGGAGCGTGGGCGATCGACGCGGGCGTTCCGTCACGTCCCGCTCAGGCGCGTCGCCCTGCATTCGGTTCCCCTCTCCCACCAGCGGTTCGATTCGAAGGTTCCATCGGCCGCCGAACCGTTCCACTTCAGGGTCGATCGGCCCAAACGCTACCGATTTCGCGGACCTGGCTCGTCCGTCTCGAAATCTGTGCACTTCACCGTCCATTCCACGGTCAACTGCCCAGATTTCCGGGATGTCTTCGGGGGGATGTCGTCGAGCCGGTGTCAGCCGGGGCGGGGCTCGCGGGGGAGTCCGAGGATGCGCTCGCCGATGATGTTGCGCAGGATCAGGGTCGTCCCACCCATGATCGTGTAGGCGGGCGCATAGCAGGCGTTGCGGGCCACCCGGCTCGACAGCAGGGCGTCGGCGCCGGCCACCCGGCAGCAGAACGTGGCCACGCGCTGCTCGAACTCGGTGCAGAACGTCTTGGTGACCGCGGAGTAGCCCGTCGGAGCCTGGCCGAGCACCTCGCGCAGCACGAGCAGACGGCCGATGCGGTAGCCCGACTCGATCGCGGCCAGGTCCTGGCGCACGAGCGGATCGTCCTGGTCGGCGCGGGCACGGTACTCGTCGAACAACGCCCGGTTGCTCACGAGCCGGTCGACGCCGCCGCGCTCGTGCTCCATCTGACGCATGACCTGGCGGAAGCTGCCGTTCTCGGCGCCGACCAGGTTGGAGCCCGGCACCCGCACGCCGTCGTACACGACCTCGCAGAAGTGACGGTTGCCGGTCATGTCGGTGATCGGCGAGATCGTCACGCCAGGGGAGCGCAGGTCGACGATGAGCTCGGACAGGCCGGCGTGCGGCGCGGCGTCGGGATCGGTGCGGGCGATCAGGTAGCACCAGTCCGCGTCGGCGGCCCCGCTCGTCCAGACCTTCGTTCCGGTCACGATCCAGTCGTCGCCGTCGCGCTCGGCGCGGGTTCGGATCGAGGCGACGTCGCTGCCGGCGTCGGGCTCGCTCATGCCGATCGACCAGGCGGAGGTACCGGCGACGATGTCGGGCAGGAAGCGCCGCCGCTGCTCGGGCGTCCCGTACTGCAGCAACGTGGGCCCGATCTGTCGATCGGCGAACCACGAGGTGGCGACCGGCGCGCCGCTGGAGATCAGCGCCTCGAAGACCACGAAGCGATCGATCGGCCGCCGGCCGTGGCCACCTTCGTCGGTGGGCCATGTCATCCCGAGCCAACCGTGCTCGGCCAGCTCGAGCGAGAAGGAGCGCGAGGTCCCGATGAGCCACGAGTCCTCGCGGACGGCGAGATCGGCGGCAGCCCGTCGCCCGACCTCGAGGGCCTCGTCGCGGAGCTCGGCCAGCTCGGGCTCGACCAGGTAGTCCATCGGCGAAACGTAACCTGCGGCGGTGGAGTTCAACCTGGCCGACCTGTTCGAAGCGGTGGTCGACACCGCGCCGGACGCCGAGGCGCTCGTGTGCGGGGGTCGGGACGGCATCGCCTGGCGGCAGACCTATCGCCAGCTCGACCGCCGCGTCAACCGCGTGGCCCGGGTGCTCGCCGCGCTCGGGGTCGAGCGCGACGTCCACGTCGGCCTGCACCTGCACAACGGCCACGAGTTCATCGAGACGATGCTCGCCTGTTACACGCTCCGAGCCGTGCCCGTGAACGTCAACTACCGCTATGTGGCCGACGAGCTGGCGTACCTGTTCGTCGACGCCGGACTCGAGGTGGTCGTCACCGAGCCCGAGCTGCGAGGCGCGGTCGACTCGGTCGCCAGCGGGTGTCCGGCGTTGCACACGGTGATCGAGGTCGGATCGTCCTACGAGTCGATGCTGGCGGCCGAGCGCGACGGCCGCGTCGATGTCGGGCCTCGATCGGCCGACGACCGCTACGTCATCTACACCGGTGGCACCACCGGACCCCCGAAGGGCGTCGTGTGGCGTCACGAGGACATCTTCTTCGCCTCGCTCGGCGGACGGGGGACGCCCAGCCGCGGCGTGCCCGCGTTGGTCGCCGCCGACGAGATCGTCGAACGCGTACGTCGGGGCGATCCGATCATGCGGCGGCTCCCGCTCTGCCCGCTCATCCACGGAGGTGCGATGTGGGTGGCGCTGCAGACGCTGCTCAACGGCGGCGCGCTGGTGCTCGACACCGACCGCCACTTCGAGGCGTCCACGGCCGTCGCGCTGCTGTCGGACGAACGGGTCGAGCTGACGATGCTGATCGGCGATGCCACCGCCCGACCGATCGCGGACGAGATCGCGCGTGACCGCTCCCGCGGCACCGAAGCCGAGCTCGACCTGTCAGCCCTGCAGGTCATCGCGTCCGGAGGCGCCGTGCTGTCGAACGCCGTCAAGGAGCAGCTGCGCGCGCTGCTGCCCGACGTCTCGGTGCTCGACACCTTCGGGGCGTCCGAGACGGGTGGGCAGGGCCGGCTGCGTCTCGCCGCGGACGGCACCCGCCCCCGCCTGATCACCGACGAGCGCACCGCGGTGCTCGACGAGGAGCTGCGCCCGGTGGCGCCGGGCGAGGTCGGCCGCCTGGCGCGGTCGGGCTGGATCCCGCTGAGGTACCACAACGATCCGGTGCGCTCCGCGGTCACGTTCCCGACGATCGACGGGACGCGCTGGTCGATCCCGGGCGACCTGGCCCGACTCGAGGCGGACGGCTCGATCACCGTCCTCGGCCGCGGTTCGACCTCGATCAACTCGGGCGGCGAGAAGGTCTTCCCCGAAGAGGTCGAGAACGTGCTCAAGAGCCATCCCGCGGTCTTCGACGCGCTCGTCGTCGGGCAGCCCGACGAGCGCTTCGGTGAGCGGGTGGTGGCGGTCGTCTCGCTGCGCGACCTCGATCCGGAGGATGCAGGGCCGAGCGACGACGACCTCGACGCGCACGCCCGCGCCCATCTCGCCGGCTACAAGGTCCCGCGGCGCTTCGTGCGCGTCGACCGGTGCGAGCGGCTGCCGACCGGGAAGCCCGACTATCGCTGGGCCCACGAGGTGGCGCGCACCACCGGGTAGCGTCGGCTGCATGCGAGCAGTGGTCCTCGAGTCTTACGGCGAGCCCGACGTCCTCACCTTGCGCGAGGTCCCCGATCCGGTGCCGGGCCCCGACGAGGTCGTCGTCGAGATCGTCGCCACCGCGCTCAACCGGGCCGATCTCCTGCAGCGGCGCGGCTTCTACCCGGGCCCGCCGATGCCCCACGAGATCCCGGGCATGGAGCTCAGCGGACGGGTCCTCGAGCGGGGCGAGCGCTCCACGCTGTGGGCCGACGGTGCCCCCGTCATGGGCATCGTCGGTGGCGGCGCGTATGCCGAGCGCATCGCCGTGCACGAGCGCCAGCTGATGGCCGTGCCCGACTCGGTCGGGGTGGCCGACGCCGCCGCCATCCCCGAGGTCTGGATCACCGCCTACGACGCCCTCGTGGTGCAGGGAGGGCTCAGCTCGGGCCGCACCGCGCTGGTGCACGCCGGCGCTTCGGGCGTCGGTACTGCCGCCATCCAGATCGCCAAGGCCGTCGGCGCCCGCGTGATCGTCACCGCCTCGACGGCGAAGGTCGGGCGCTGCCTCGACCTCGGAGCCGACGCGGCCGTCGACTACACCTCCGACGACTTCGTCGCCGCCACCCACGACATGACGGGGGGAGCGGGGGCCGATGTGATCCTCGACGTCATCGGCGGCGACTACATCGACCGCAACTTCGACGCGGTCGCGGTCACCGGCTCGATCGTGCAGGTCGGCACGATGGCCGGCGGCCAGACGAGCGTCAACATCGGCAAGCTCATGCCCAAGCGGGCCAAGCTCATCGGCACCGTCCTGCGCGGCCGCCCGCTCGAGGAGAAGATCGCCATCACGCGACGCTTCGCCACCGAGATCCTCCCCCTGTTCGACCGGGGGACCCTGCGTCCCGTGATCGATCGCCGCTACCCGCTCGACCAGATCGTCGACGCCCACCGGGCCATGGAGGCCAACGAGAACGTCGGCAAGATCCTGATCGACGTCTCGCCCGCCTGAGCGCCGCCTGGTCAGCTCCGCGCGGCGGCCGAGCCGATCCGCTGACGTAGCGGGGCGACGCCGTCGCCCTGCAGGTCGTCCAGTCCCGCCGCCCGACCTGTGACGGCCAGCAGCACGGACAGGCCTGGGCCCGAGATCTCGGGCCCGTCGCCGTGGGTCCAGCCGACGTCGGTGGCGGTCACGCGGAACCCGGCCATCCGCTTCTTGGCGCCGACGGGGAAGTTGGCGCCCGCGAACATGTCGAGGCACGCCCTGATCGCCCGTTCGTCGACCGCGCTCGGCAGACCGAGCGGGCGCCGGATGTCCTCGCCGTGGACGACCACCTCGCCGAGCATCGCCATCACCGGCGCCGGCGGGTGGTTGGTGGTCGTCGTGCGCGCCCGCAGCCGTTGCACGATCTCGGCCGGGGGCCGTGCGCCCAGCCGGTGCGCCTCGCGATCGACCATGGTGTCGAACCGGAAGCCGCTCGCCGCCATGCCCTTGGCGAACCGCGGCGTCGACTGCTCGGCCCCGACGACGATGTGTCCCGCCGCCATCTGGACGGTCCACCCGTCGCAGAGCGACGCGGCCGACCACTGCTCGGCCGTGAGCCCCTCGAGGGTGTCGGCCATCACGGCGCGCTCGGGGTGGATCAGGCTCCAGGTCTCGGCTGTCGTCCATGCTGACCTCCGGTCGGCGGAGGAGCCTCGGTGGCGCCTCCTGCCCTCCCGACGACACCCGTGCGGCCGAATCGACAGCGCCGGCTCGATTTCCCCCCAAATCTGTGCGCTTCACCGTCCATGACACGGTCACGTGCACAGATTTCGGAAGGGAGTCAGGTCCGCTGGAGGGCGTGGACGGCCCGGCCGGCCAGGCGGACCCGGCCCCGCCACGGCGGACGCCCGGGGTCGGGCAGGCTCACGCGCACCACCCCGCCCCGGGCCGACGCCTGGTACGCCACCATCTCGGTGCGCCCGAGCTTGGCCCACCAGTAGGCACCGAGCGTGCAGTGGGCCGAGCCCGTCACGGGGTCCTCGAGGACGCCCGAGGCCGGCGCGAAGAAGCGCGACACGAAGTCGTACGCCTGATCGCCGTCGCTGCCTCGGGCGGTCACCGACACGCCGCGGACGGGGAACCGCCGCAGCGCCGCGAAGTCGGGCGCAACCGCGCGCACCGCCGCCGCGCTCACGACCTCGACCAGCAGGTCGGTCCTTCCGGCCGCGACGGCCACGACCTCGTGCGGCGCGACGCCGAGCGCGTCGAGCAGTCCGGCGGGCGCTTCGATCGGCACCGTCATGTCGCGGGGGAAGTCGAGCTCGATCCATCCGTCGTCGAGCCGGGTGGCCGTCAGCTCGCCGCTGCGGGTGGCGAACCGCAGCCGCGGCGCGCCGACGGCATGGTCGGTCCAGAGGTGGTGGGCCGTGGCCAGGGTGGCATGTCCGCACAACGCCACCTCGGTGGTGGGCGTGAACCAACGGAGATGCCAGCGGTCGTCGGACGCGGCGGCGTGTGGGTGGACGAAGGCGGTCTCGGACAGGTTCACCTCGGCCGCCAGCGCCTGCATCCAGGTCGGGTCAGCCGCCGCGTCGAGCACCACGACGGCGGCCGGGTTGCCGGTGAAGGGCCGGTCGGCGAAGGCGTCGATCTGCGTGATCGTCACGGGTTCGTCGGCGGACACGCCCCGAGCCTGCCCGATCACCGGGCGACGGGACAACGAGTTCGGCGGGCCGTCGTCAGCGGTTGGCGATGGGGACGTAGTCGCGCACCGCGGCTCCGTCGTAGAGCTGGCGGGGCCGGGCGATGCGTACGTCCTGGTCGAGCAGCTCGAGCCAGTGCGACAGCCACCCCGACGTGCGGGGGATGGCGAACAGCACGGTGAACATCTCGATGGGGAACTGCATCGACTGGTAGATCAGCCCCGAGTAGAAGTCGACGTTGGGGTAGAGCTTGCGGCTGATGAAGTAGTCGTCGGCCAGCGCGACCTCTTCGAGCTTGAGCGCGATGTCGAGCAGCGGGTTCTTGCCGGTGACCTCGAACACGTCGTAGGCCGTCTGCTTGATGATCTTGGCCCGCGGGTCGAAGTTCTTGTACACGCGGTGGCCGAAGCCCTGCAGCTTGACCTTCCCGGCCTTGACCTCGGTGATGTACGCGTCGACGTTGTCGATCGAACCGATCTCGGTGAGCATGCGGATGACCTGCTCGTTGGCCCCACCGTGGCGTGGGCCGTACAGGGCGGCGGCGGCGGCCGCGGTGCAGATGTAGGGGTCGGAGTGGGCGCTGCCGACGACGCGCATGGCCGTGGTGCCGCAGTTCTGCTCGTGGTCGGCGTGCAGGATGAACAGCACGTCGAGGGCGCGGGCCAGGACCGGGTTGGGCTCGTAGACCGGCTCGGCCACCTTCCACATCATCGACAGGAAGTTCGAGCAGAAGTCGAGGTTGTTGTCGGGGTAGACGAAGGGCATGCCGACGCTGTGGCGATGCGTGCCGGCGGCGATGGTGGGCATCTTGGCGATCAGGCGGATGACCTGCTTGTAGCGGGCCTCCTCGTCGAAGATGTCCTTGGCCTCGGGGTAGAAGGTCGACAGCGCGGCGAGGGTGGACACGAACATGCCCATCGGGTGGGCGTCGTGGTGGAACCCGTCCATGAAGCGCTTGCGCATGTTCTCGTGGATGTAGGTGTGGTACGTGATCTCGTGGTGCCACGTCTCGAACTGCTCGGGCGTCGGCAGCTCGCCGTGGATCAGCAGGTACGCCACCTCGAGGTAGGTCGAGTGCTCGGCCAGCTGCTCGATCGGGTATCCGCGGTAGCGCAGGATCCCCGCCTCGCCGTCGAGCTCGGACACCGAGCTGGTGGCCGCGGCGGTGGTGCTGAAGGCCGGGTCGTAGAACCAGACGCCGGGCAGCAACTTGGCCCAGTCCCTCGAGTCGACCCCGCCGTTGAGGATCGGTATCTCGACGGATTCACCGGTGCGGTTGTCGGTGATGGTCACGCTCTCGGCCACAGCTGCTCCATGCCTGGGTTCGTGGGTCGTTTTCACCCCAAGACTACGACCTGAGCGCCTCGGAGGGTGACGTCGACGCCGACTTTCCCGTGGACGAGGTTCTCCGAGGTCATGGGGCCCTTTGCACTGGTAAAACCGCGGTCCGCTGCTAGTTTCTCCTCGGATTCGCCAGATTCGTGCGCCGAGGAGGCCCATCAGCATGTTCAAACGATCGTGCCCGCTCCAGCTTCTCGGTGCACTGCTCGTCGTCGTGGCGGTCGCCGCGGGGTGCAGCTCGTCGTCCAAGACGACGACGACGAGTCAGACCACCGGCCCTCCCGCCCTGAGCGGATCGATCACGGTCTCGGCGGCGGCCTCGCTCACCGGCGTCTTCGGCGATCTGAAGACGTCGTTCCAGAGCGAGCACGCGGGCACCACGGTCAACTTGAACTTCGGGTCGTCCGCCGCGCTGGTCACCCAGATCCAGCAGGGCGCGGCGGCCGACGTCTTCGCCTCAGCCTCCAAGAAGACCATGGACACCCTGGTGTCGAGCGGCAACGTCGACGGCCAGCCGACGGTGTTCGCACGCAACCAGCTCGAGCTCGTGGTCAAGCCGGGCAACCCGTTGGGCATCACCTCGCTCGCCGACATCAACAAGGCCAAGACCATCGCCCTCTGCGCCGAGACCGCGCCCTGCGGTGCCGCCGCCAAGGAGGCGTTCGCCCAGAACAAGATCACGGTCCCCGAGTCGAAGGTGACTCGGGGCGCCGACGTCAAGGCGACCCTGGCCGAGGTCACCAGCGGTGACGCCGATGTGGCCGTCGTGTACGTGACCGACGCCAAGACCGTCACGGCGTCCGAGGGGACGTCGGTGTCGATCCCCGACTCCGAGAACGTGATCGCCGTCTACGAGATCGCCCAGGTCAAGGGCACCAAGAACGCGAACCTGGCGCAGGCGTGGATCGCCTATGTCACCGGGCCCACCGGCCAGGCCGCGCTGAAGGCCGCGGGATTCCTGCCGCCGACCGCCTGACCTGGGGCACCATGGGCTCGTGACCCGACGAGTCCGACGGCCGCCGCTGCCGGTCGTGGTGGTGGCGTCGGCCACCATCGCGTTCCTCGCCCTTCCCGTCATCGGGCTGCTGACCAAGGCTTCCTGGTCGACGGTCTGGTCCGACCTCGGCACGAGCGAGGCCCAGGACGCGCTCAAGCTGTCGCTCGTGTGCTCGTTGTGGGCCACCGCGCTCTCGATCGCCTTCGGCGTGCCGCTCGCCTGGGTGCTGGCCCGCACCCACATGCCCGGGCGCAACCTGGTGCGGGCGCTCGTGATCCTGCCGATGGTGCTGCCGCCGGTGGTCGGCGGTGTGGCGTTGCTGCTGGCGTTCGGGCGGCGCGGCCTGGTGGGCGACGAGCTCTACCAGTGGTTCGGGATCCAGCTCACCTTCAGCACCGCCGGAGCGGTGCTGGCCGAGACCTTCGTGTCGATGCCCTTCCTGGTCATCACCGTCGAAGCCGCGCTGCGCGGGATGGACCAGCGCTACGAAGAGGCGGCGGCCACGCTCGGGGCCAGTCGGGCCACGGTGTTCCGTCGGGTCACGCTGCCCATGATCGGCCCGTCGGTCGTGGCGGGCGCCGCCCTGACCTGGGCCCGCGCGCTGGGCGAGTTCGGGGCCACCATCACCTTCGCCGGAAGCATCCAGGGCAAGACCGAGACCTTGCCTCTGGCCGTGTACCTCGAGCTCGAGGGCCAGCCCGAGGTCGCCATCGCCCTGAGCCTGGCCCTGCTCGCCATCTCGCTGGTCGTGCTGGTGTCGCTCCGCGGTCGCTGGCTCGGCGCCAGCGCGTCCTCGTGAGCCGCGTCGCGTCGCGCCGCGGGCCGGCGGGGCCCACCCGGTGAGCCTCGACGCCACCGTCGGGCTCGACCTCGGCACGCTCGAGCTCGACGTGCACCTCGCCGCGGCCGATGGCGAGGTGCTGGCCGTGCTCGGGCCGAACGGCGCCGGCAAGACCACCCTGCTGCGCGCGCTGGCCGGGCTCACGCCGATCGATCGCGGGCGGATCGACATCGACGGGCGGACCTTCGACGATCCGTCGACGGGCACGATGGTCCCGCCCGAAGGTCGGCCCGGGGCGATGGTGTTCCAGGACCATCTCCTCTTCGGGCACCTCAGCGTGCTGGCCAACGTGGCCTTCGGGCTGCGCAGTCGAGGAGTCGACAAGGCCGACGCCGAACGCCAGGCTGCGGACTGGCTCACGCGTGTGGGTCTCGGCGACCTCGGCGGCTCGCGGCCCCGTCAGCTCTCGGGCGGGCAGGCCCAGCGCGTGGCGCTGGCCAGGGCGCTGGCCACCAGCCCCCGGCTGCTGCTGCTCGACGAACCGCTGTCCGCGCTCGACGTGACCACGCGGGGATCGGTGCGCCACGAGCTGCGCCACCACCTGCGCCAGTTCGCCGGATCCTGCGTGATGGTGACCCACGACCCGCTCGACGCGGCGGTCATCGCCGACCGGCTGGTCGTCATCGAGGCGGGCCGGGTCGTGCAGGAGGGCACGCTGGCCGAGATCACCGACCGTCCCCGGTCGAGCTACGTCGCCGATCTGCTGGGCATCAACCTGCTCGTGGCCACCGCGTCGGGCACCTCGCTCATCCTGGCCGACGGCGGGGACCTGACCAGCGCCACCCCGGCCTCGGGACCGGTGTTCGTCGTCATCCCGTCCCAGGCCATCTCGCTGCACACCGCCCAGCCCACCGGCAGCCCGCGCAACACGTGGGCCACCACCGTCGGCGAGCTGCACCTGGTGGGCGACCGCGCCCGAGTGCACCTGGACGGACCCCCCGCGCTGGCGGCCGAGGTCACCCCCGCCGCCCTCGTCGAGCTCGGCATCTCCGAGGGTTCGACCGTGTGGGTCGCCGTCAAAGCCACCCAGATCGTCGTCTATCCGGATATCTAGGCCCTTCGGTCGGCGGAGCCTCCCTTCGGGCGCTTCGCCATCCGGGTGTCATCTCGCGAGCGGCTCTGCTCCGCACCGCCGCATTGGCCCTTCGGTCGGCGGAGCCTCCCTTCGGGCGCTTCGCCATCCGGGTGTCACCGCGCGAGCGGCTCTGCTCCGCACCGCCGCAAAACGCGGACCGGGGCCTCCGTGGAGGCCCCGGTTCGATCGTCGAGCAGGTCAGCGCGTGATCAGGCTTCGTCCTTGTGCAGGATCAGCTCAGCCTCGATCAGGATCTGGATCTTGTCGCCGACGACCACGCCGCCGCCCTCCATGGGGGCGTTGAACGAGACGTCGAACTCCTTGCGGCTGATCTCGCCCTTGGCCGAGAAGCCCGAGCGGGTGCCACCGAAGGGATCGGGTCCGAACCCGTTGACCTCGACCGCGAGCTGCACGGGCTTCGTCACGCCGTGCAGGGTGAGCTCACCGTCGACGAGGTAGTCGTCGCCGTCGGCCTTCACGCCGGTCGAGCGGTAGGTCATGGTCGGGTACTTGTCGACGCCGAAGAAGTCGTCGGAGCGGATGTGGTTGTCGCGGTCGGCGTTGTTCGTGTTGATCGACGCCAGGTCGATGCTGACCTCGACGCTCGACTGGGCCGGGTCGTCGGTCAGGACGACGGTGCCTTCGAACTTCTCGAAGTGGCCGCGAACCTTGCTGACCATCATGTGGCGAGCGGTGAACGAGATGTCGGTGTGGACGGGATCGATGTCCCAGGTGCCGGCCACGTAGCCGGGGATCGCAATCAGGGTTTCAGACATGTGGGGTACCTCTCGGGTGGTCGGGGGCCGGTGGACGGGCCCTGTCGTTCAGAACAACATCATTCAAGCTTGAACAACAGTTCCGAATCCCCGGTATTCCCTCCCGCATGGATCTCTACCCGATCCGGCTTGCATCCGTTCACCCGATCGACGAGGTCGGGCAACCTTTCGGGGGGTGGGGGAGTCTTGACCCCGTGACCGACCGCCGGGAGCACATCGCCGAGCTCTACGCCCGCCACCACGACGAGGCCGTCCGCCTGGCGTGGGCCCTGTGCCGCGACGGTGCGGTGGCCCAGGAGCTGGCCCAGGAGGCGTTCGTCCGGCTCTACCTGCACCTCGGCCGCCTCCGCGACGAGTCGGCCGCGCCCGCGTACCTGCGCCGCACGGTCGTGAACCTGGCCTACGACCACAATCGTCGTCGAGCACGCGAGCGCACCGTGACCGGAGCGGGATCGGCACGAGCGGCGCGGCCTGATCTCGACGGGGGACGGGGCCCCGTCCGCGTGGTCGACGAGCCCGGCGACCGCCTCGACCTGCTCGATGCGCTGGCCGCGCTGCCGCGCCGGCGCCAGGCCTGCGTGGTGCTGCGCTACTACCTCGACCTCACCGAGGCCGACACCGCCGCCGCGCTCGGCATCTCGGTCGGCACCGTCAAGAGCCAGACCCATCGGGCCCTCGCCCAACTGCGCCAGCACCTCGGCGGACGAGCGGTCGACCTGCCGATCGACGATCTGGCTGTCGTCGATCGGTCGGCTGCGCACCCGGCTGGCCACGAGGACGCACACGTGGACACGCCCCACACGGACATCGCTCACATGGACATCGAGGAGTGAACATGGCCGACGACCTGCGCGAGCACGAGATCAGGGCCGAGCTGCACGACGCCATCGGCCGCGGGCCCACCAGCCAGCCGGACTGGGAGGCGCTCGAGGCGCGCCTGGAGCCGGCCCTCCATCGGCAGCGGCGCCGGCGGGGCGCGCTCGTCGCCATCGGAGTCGTGGTCGCGGCAGTGGTCGTCGCGGCCGTCGTGATCTCGCAGTCGGGGGGCGAGCGCGTGCGCACGGGTCCGGTCGGGCCGAGCTCGGTGCCGTCCGGTGTGATCGAGCCGTCGACCGTCACCACCGCGGTCTCACCCGACTCGTTGCCCGAGACCACCCGCATGAGCGTCGTGTCCACGCTCCCGTTGGCGGGCTACAACCCGATGGTGGCGCGCTCCGACGGGCTCTGGTACGTCGATGCGGCTGCCGTCTCGCTCATCCACGTCGATCTCGCGGGCAAGGTCGTGGGGCGGGTCACGTGGCCCTACTCCTACTCGCACTACAACGCCTACGGCGGGCCGGTCCACGTGGCCTCGGGGGAGGGATCGATCTGGGTGCTGTTCTGGGCGACCCACACGCTGCTGCGCATCGACCCGACGACGATGAAGGTCACCGGCCGCAACAACTTCGGGGCCCAAGCTGGCGGCTTCGAGGTCGAGGACGTCGCCGTCGGGCAGGGCCACGTCTGGGTGACCGGGTGTTGCGACCGCGCCCCCAGCCAGCGCCTCTACCGCATCGATCCGGCGACCATGAACGTCGATGGACAGGTCGCGGTCCCGGGCGCGGGCGAGAGCGAGGCGGTCGTGGCCGGTCCGCAAGGCGTGTTCGTCACCGGCGAGCAGTTGCTGTCCGTCGTCCAGATCGATCCGGGGGCCTTGCGAATCCTTCGTGAGATCCCGGTGCCCCCCACCAATGGGTGCGTGTCGTTCTGCGCCGGGGCCGGTCCGGTTGCGCTCGGGTCGAAGGTGTGGGTGCTCGCCGGGTGGGACACGGGTGATTCGTCGGGCACCGAGCTCGACTCCATCGATCCGGCGACGGGCGTGGTCACCCAGGTGATGCCGTTGCCGGTGACCGTGCAGCAGCTGGCGGCTTCCGGCACCGAGCTGTGGGGCGTGGCCCCGCCACCGTCGGGCCGCGTCGTCGACCTGGGTGGCACCGAGGAGCAGGGTGCCGGGTCGCACACCGCGGTCGACATCGCGGTCGACGGCGATCGACTCTGGTCCCTCGATGGCAAGCACCTCGTCGAATGGAAGCTCACGCCCCGCTGATCGGCAGACCGCGTGAAGCGCGGCGGTAGAGGGGCGCGCGCGTCGCTAGAGCGGCGTGTTGTCGTGCGCCCGCTTGGCCAGCTTCTCGCGCTTGGTGCTCAGGACCTCGAGTGCAGCCGCGATCTCGCGGCGCGTGTCCGCCGGCTCGATGACGACATCGAGCAGTCCCCGTTCCGCTGCCCGCCAAGGATTGAGGAGACGCTCCTCGTAGTCGGCTTCGGCCGCGGCCCGCTCCTCGGGGGTGGCCCGGCGCTGCAGGATCTCGGCTGCACCCTTGGCGCCCATCACCGCGATCTCGGCGCTCGCCCAGGCCAGCGAGAGGTCGTTGCCCATCGTCTTCGAGTCCATGACGATGTAGGCGCCGCCGTACGACTTGCGCAACGTGAGACAGACGCGGGGCACCGTGGCCCGGGCGTAGGCGAAGGCCAGCTGGGCACCGTGGCGGATCATGCCCCGCCACTCCTGGTCCTTCCCCGGCGAGAACCCGGGCGTGTCGACCAGCGTGATCAGCGGCAGATTGAAGGCGTCGCAGAAGGAGACGAACCGCGCCGCCTTCTGCGAGGCCGCGATGTCGAGCGTGCCGGCCAGCGTCTGGGGCTGGTTGGCCACGATGCCCACCGGTCGGCCGTCGACGCTCCCGAACGCGGTGACGATGTTGGCGGCCCACGACGCGCGCAGCTCGAGCAGCTCGCCGTCGTCCACCAGCGAGCGCGCCACGGCCCGCACGTCGTAGCTGCCCGTCGCGCTGGCGGGCACGAGGGTGGCGAGCTCGGGCGTGGCCCGGTCGGGGCGGTCGTCAGTGGCGAGCCGGGGCGGGAGCTCGTCGGCGTTGGTCGGCAGGTGTGACAGCAGCACGGCCACGAGCTCGTCGGCGTCGGCCGTGTCCCGTGCGATCAGGCTGGCCACACCGCTCGATCGGGCGTGGGGACCGGCACCGCCGAGCTCGGTCGGGGTGATCGGGACGCCGGTGAACTCGGTGACCATCCTCGGCCCCGAGACGAAGGCGTACGCGTCGGGCGTCATGATGACGAAGTCGGCCAGGCCGATCAGCAGCGCGGGACCCGAGACCGCCGGACCGTTGACCACGACGATGATCGGCACGACGCCCGAGCAGCGGACGAGCTCGCGAGCTGCGGTGCCCCATCCGACGAGCGCGCTCACCCCGCCGGCGATGTCGGCGCCGCTCGATGCGATCGATGCGACCAGTGGCAGCCGCTGTTGCCAGGCCAGGCGGGCGGCGGCGGCGATGGTCTCGCCGTCGTCCTCGGACAGGGCGCCACGCTTGTCGGTCGGATCGATGTGCACCTCGACGGCCGGGCGGCCACCGATGTCGACCACCGATGCCGACGCGGAGCCCGGGACCATGGCCCGGAGCTCGACGGTGGCAGACATCACCGGGTCGGACCGGCGAGACCGCCCCGGCGTTACCCCGCCCGGCCCGCTCACGCTTCGGGCTCGAGGGCCGCGTGCACGCCGGGCTGGGCGGCCGCCTCGGTGTCGATCACCTCGCGGATGACCTGTCGCAGGGCCCGCGCCGGCGCCGAGAGCAGCCCACGGCGCCGGCGGGCCAGCCCGACCGAGCGGCCCTCGATGCCGTCGACCATGACCCTCCGCCAGTCGCCTCCGACCCAGTTCGGTGCCGCGCTGGCCGGCAGCAGGGCGGCGCCGAAGCCCTGGAAGGCCAGCGTGGCCAGCAGCCGCATGCCGTCGATCTCGGCCTGCGGGACGAGGGTGACCCCGTCGGCGCGGGCCTGCTCGTCGAGCACGTCACGGAAGCCGGTCCCCTGGGGCTCGAGCAGCACCGGGTACTGGGCGATGTCGGCCAGCGTCACCCGCTGGTCGGTGGCGAGGGGGTGGTCGAGCGGGGTGACGAGGGTGGTCTCCTCGTCGAAGAGCTGCTCGGTGGCGACGTCGGGATCGTCGATCGGGAGGTTGACCACCGCCAGATCGAGGCGCCCGCCGACGAGCTGGGGGATGAGCGACGAGGTGGTGGCGTCGACCACGACCAGCCGGACGCGGGGAAGGGCGGCCGTGGTCGCCGTGAGCAGGGGCGGGACCAGCCAGCGGGCGGTCGTGCCGATCACCCCGAGGCGGACGTTGCCGGTCACCTCGTCGTGCAACGAGGCGACGTCGCCCTCGAGCGCGTCGAGCTCGGCCTGGATCTGGCGCGCCCGCGTGGCCACCGCCTGGCCGGCCTCGGTCAGCGTGCCGCTCGACCGGTCGACGAGCACCACCCCGAGCTCGCGCTCGAGGCGGGCCACGTGGGTGGAGACGTTCGACTGCACGGTGTGGAGCTGGCGGGCGGCGGCCGAGAAGCTGCCCGCCTCGGCCACGGCCAGCAGGGCTCCGAGCTGTCGCAGATCCATCGCTCATCATGATGGCACATATCGGAAATAACTGCTGGACAGATCTCGTGCAAAGGTTCACAATTAAGCCACATACCGCCGAGGTGAGCGCTCGTTCCCCCACGAGTGCCCTCGAGCCGGGCTTGCGGACCTCCCCCGGTCCCCAATCCCATGAAGGAGCTGGCCATCCCCCCTGGCCAGCTTCTTCCCGTTCCCGACCAGGGCCGGACGGGTGCTCGGGGCGCGTCCGATCAGCGTCGCGGCTGGGGCGTCGCTCCCACGCCGGCACTACCGTGCGGACATGGCCGCCGCCGACGAGCCCGTCAGCCCCCCCACCGGATCGGACCAGGCGCGCGCCGCCCACGCCGCCGCCCTGACCGCCGAGCCGGGAGCGACGAAGGCCGCCGAGAAGGCGGGGAAGAAGGCCGCCAAGAACGCGGAGAAGAAGGCCGCGAAGAAGGCCGGCAAGAAGGCCGTGAAGGCGACGAAGAAGCCCGGCGGCACCTCCGGGGCCAAGGCCGCCAAGAAGAGCGCCAAGAAGGCCGCCAAGAAGAGCGCCGGGAAGGTGAGCGGGCCAGCGGCTTCCAGCGACGAGTCGGGGAGCGCCGCCTTCTTCGATCTCGACCGCACCCTGCTCGCCGGGGCCAGCGGCCCGGCCATCACGGCTGCGCTACGGGCAGCCGGGTTGGTGGGGGATCGCAGCCTGCCCGGCCAGGATCTGATCTTCCGGGTGTTCAACGTGTTCGGCGAGAACCGTCCGTCGATGATGTTGACACGCCAGGCTGCCTCGTACGCGGCGAACTGGTCGCGCGAGCAGGCGCGCTACGCCGGTGAGCTGGCCGCCGACGCGCTCGAGGGGCTGGTGCAGCCCTACGCCCGTCTCGTCATGGACGAGCACCGCGCGGCCGGCCGGCTGCTCGTGCTGGCCACGACGACGCCCTACGACCTGGTCAAGCCGTTCGCCGACGCGCTGGGCTTCGACGCGGTGATCGCCACGCGCTACGGCGAGCGCGACGGCGTCTACGACGGCACCATCGACGGCGAGTTCGTGTGGAGCCACGGCAAGTACCGCGCCGTGCGCGAGTGGGCCGACGCCCATCACATCCGCCTGGCCGACAGCTACGCCTACTCGGACAGCTACTACGACGTGCCGCTGCTCAGCGCGGTCGGCCATCCCCACGTGGTCAACCCCGACCCGCGCATGCGCGTGCAGGCGCTCGCCCGGCGCTGGCCGACGCGCTACCTCGACGCGCCCCCCGGTGTGCCGCGGCTGGGGGGCATCGAACCGCAACAGCTGCTCATGCCGTTCATCCGCTCCGAGCTGATGCCGTTCGTGCGCATCGACCTCGACGGTGTCGACCTCGTCCCGGCCCACGGCCCGGCCATCCTGTGCGCCAACCACCGCAGCTACTTCGACGTCAGCGCGATCGCGTACCTGATGGCCAAGCGGGGACGGCCGGTGCGCTTCCTCGGCAAGAAAGAGGTGTTCGACGCACCCGTGATCGGCGATCTGGCCCGGGCGATGGGCGGGATCCGCGTCGAGCGGGGATCGGGGAGCGACGGTCCCTTGAACGAGGCCCTGACCGCGCTGCGCGCCGGCGAGATGGTGGCGATCATGCCGCAGGGCACCATCCCGCGCGGCCGGGCCTTCTTCGATCCTGAGCTGGTCGGACGGTGGGGCGCGGCCCGGCTGGCCGCCATGAGCGGGGCGCCGGTGATCCCGGTGGGGCTGTGGGGCACCGAGAAGGTGTGGCCCCGACGGGCCAAGGTCCCGGCCGTGTGGAACGTCACCAACCCGCCCGAGGTGGTCATCCGCGTCGGGGCGCCCGTGCCGCTCGGTCTGGCCGATCCCGATGCCGACACCCGGGCGATCATGGCCGCCATCGTCGACCTGTTGCCGCCCGAGGCGCGCGAGTGGCGCGAGCCCACCGAGGACGAGCTGGCCGACAGCCGTCCCTCGGGCCATTCGGACGCGCCTGCGTCGTCAGCCGACGACTGATCCCGACGACTGGGTCCGCCGGCTGATCGTCAGGCTGATCGTCAGGACGGGTCGAGGCCGGCCCCGAGGGGTTGGCCGGTGTTCCCCACCGAGCGGAACCACGAGCCGCGCCCGGCGGCCTTGGCCTGGTACATGGCGGCGTCGGCCAACTCGACAAGGCGTTCGTCATCGGTGCCGCTCTGGTGGCCGAAGGCGATGCCGACGCTCACGCTCACCGACACGAGCACCGGCTCGAAGCGGTCGGTGATGTCGATCACCGGCGAGCCGGCCAAGGCGGCCAGCTCGGGTGAGCGGATCGCGTCGGTCGGCAGCACGAGCGGTTCGCCGACGGCGGCGATCAGCCGCTCGGCGATGGTGATGGCCTCGGCTTCGTCGCGCAGCTGGCTGCACAGCACGCCGAACTCGTCGCCTCCGAGGCGCGCCGTCAGGTCACGCGGCCGGAGGCCACTCTCGATCCGCCGCGCGATCTGCGCCAACACGTGGTCGCCGGCGCGGTGGCCGTACCGGTCGTTGATCGGCTTGAACCCGTCGAGGTCGAGGTAGAGGACGGCTACGAGGTGGCCTTCGCGGCGCAGCTCACGGCCGAGGTGGCGGAAGAACTGCGAACGGTTGGGTAGGCCGGTCAAGGGATCGTGGCGGGCGGCGTGGAGCAGGAGCTCCTCGCTGTGGCGGCGCTCGAGGGCGAGCGACAGCAGGCGTCCGATGCGATCGGCGGCCACCTTCTCGCCCGGCGACGGCGGGCCCGGACGGGTCCTCCAGGCGATGAGGCAGGCGGTGACCTCGCGGGTGGCCGCCTGCAGGACCGGGAACACCCAGCAGGCCTCGAAGCCGAGGGCGCGCGCCTCGTCGCGCAGCTCGGGGTTCGAGGTCATCGAGGTCGCGGTGGATCACGGGCCGGCCGGTGCGGATGGCCTCGGCCCAGGGGACCCCGGGCTGTTCGGGCTCGTCGTCGGAGGCGGCGGCCCCCGGGGCGGCCGGTGCCGGGGAGGTGGCCGTCGACGCGGCTTGGTCGTCGACGGGCGCGCTCACCACCACCTCGCTCAGCTCGTCGAGGATGTCGTTGGCCGACGCCGCGGTCCCGAAGCGACCGTGGTGCGGATCCACGCCGACGATCCCGCGGACGTCGCCCAACTGCACCTCGAGCAGGTTGGCGATCTGGCGCAGGATCACCTCGAACGACCCGCCGGCGGCGATGACCTCGAGCACGTCGTCGGTGAGCCGCCGCTCGGTGACGTCGTGGACCTGCACGACGATGCCCCCGATGGCGGGATCGGCCAGGTGGTTCGTGCTCACCGCCTCGACCACGCCGATGGTGCCGTCAGCCCGGCGGTAGCGGAACTCCATGGGGCGGAACGAGCCCGACGCCGACAGGAGGTACTCGATCGAGTCGACGACGAGGGGGACGTCCTCGGGGGCGACGAACTCGACGATGTTGCGGCCGGCCAGCCGGTCGAGCGGCACGCCCACCAGGGCGGCGCCCGCCGCATTGGTCCATCTGATGACCCCGGCGGTGTCGATGACCATGGTCACGCGGGGTGACGCATCGAGGACGGCGGCCAGGTCGGCCGCGGGCCGGCCCGCGAGGGGGTCCGGTCGGGTGTCGCTCCTTTGATCGTCAGGCACAGTCGGCTCCGCACCGAACGCCAGCGAGCCCTCGCCGGTGCGAGGGCTGGCAGGGCTGAACGTCCATGTCTCCGCCTGTGATGATATGGCTACATTGCGTGGCGGCAAATCGTTCGCGTGAACTACCGCCTGGCGTCGGCCTGCAGGCGGCGGATGATGTTGAGCGCGCCGCCGGCCCGGAACCACTCGATCTGCTCGTCGCTCAGCGTGTGGGTGCAGGTGAAGGGCACCACGGTTCCGTCGGGCCGCCGGATCTCGCAGGCCACCGGGCGGTCGGGGGCCAGGTCGGCCAGACCCAGGATCGAGATGCGATCGAGCTCGCCGATCCGGTCGTAGTCGGCGCCGTCGGCGAACCAGAGCGGCAGCACGCCCTGCTTCTTGAGGTTCGTCTCGGCGATGCGGGCGAACGAGCGGCTGATCACGGCGCTGGGCGTTGCGGAACCGGGGCTCCATCGCGGCGTGCTCGCGGACGATCCCTCGCCGTAGTTCTCGTCGCCGATGGCCACCCAGCGCTGGCCGGCCTCGTGGTAGTGCTTGGCGATGTCGGGGAACGACTTGCGCTCGCCGTCGAGCACGTCGAGGCCGATGCCGGCCTCGCCGCGTGTAGGCGTTGATCGCGCCGAGGAAGAGGTTGCCGCTGATGTTCTCGAGGTGGCCGCGGTACTTGCAGCCAGGGCCCGGCCGCCGAGATGTGGTCGGTGGTGCACTTGCCGGCCGCCTTGACCAGCACGGGAAGGTCGAGGAAGTCCTGCCCGTCCCACGCCGAGAAGGGTTCGAGCAGCTGCAGGCGGTCGCTCGTCGGGTTGACGGCGACCTCGACCCCCGAGCCGTCGGCGGGCGGCGCGATGAAACCGCTCTCGCCCGGGGTGAAGCCTCGGTCGGGGAGCTCCTCGCCGACGGGGACGTCGAGGGTGACGGGCTCGCCCTGCTCGTCGGTGAGCGTGTCGGTCCGCGGGTCGAACTCGACGGTGCCGGCCAGCGCGAGCGCCACGACCGTCTCGGGGGAGGTGACGAAGGCCAACGTGCTGGCGAAGCCGTCGTTGCGCTTGGGGAAGTTGCGGTTGTACGAGGTGACGATGGTGTTGGCGTCGCCCTCGTGCACGTCGGGCCGGGCCCACTGCCCGATGCACGGGCCGCAGGCGTTGGCCAGCACGGTGGCGCCGATGCGTTCGAAGTCGGCCAGCAGGCCGTCGCGCTCGATCGTGGCGCGGACCTGCTCGCTGCCCGGTGTGATCATCAGCTCGGTGCGGCAGCGCAGCCCCGCGGCGGCCGCCTGACGGGCGATGCTGGCCGCCCGGGTGATGTCCTCGTAGCTCGAGTTGGTGCACGAGCCGACGAGGGCGGCGCTGATCTCGATGGGCCATCCCTCGGCCCGGGCCTCGGCGCCGAGGGCCGAAACCGGTCGGGCCCGGTCAGGGGTGTGGGGCCCGTTGATCAGCGGCTCGAGGGTGGAGAGATCGATCTCGATGACCTGGTCGAAGAACCGGCCCGGGTCGGCGCAGGACCTCGTCGTCGGCGCGCAGGTGCTCGGCGACCGCGTCGGCGGCGTCGGCGACCTGCTCGCGGCCGGTGGCCTTGAGGTAGCGGCCCATGGCGTCGTCGTAGGCGAACAGCGAGGTGGTGGCGCCGATCTCGGCGCCCATGTTGCAGATCGTGGCCTTGCCGGTGCAGCTGATCGACGTGGCGCCCGGCCCGAAGTACTCGACGATGGCCCCGGTGCCGCCGCGCACCGTCAGGATCTCGGCCACCTTCAAGATGATGTCCTTGGGCGCCGACCAGCCGTTGAGCTCGCCGGTCAGGTGGACGCCGATGAGCTTGGGCCAGCGCACGTTGAACGGATAGCCGGTCATGACGTCGACGGCGTCGGCGCCGCCCACGCCGATGGCGACCATGCCCAGCCCGCCGGCGTTGGGCGTGTGGCTGTCGGTGCCGATCATCATCCCGCCCGGGAACGCGTACTGCTCGAGCACGACCTGGTGGATGATGCCCGAGCCCGGCTTCCAGAAGCCGATGCCGTACCTGGCCGAGACCGACTCGAGGAAGTCGTAGACCTCGTGGTTGGTCTCGAGCGCGGCGAGCAGGTCGACCTTGCCGTCCTCGCGGGCCTGGATCAGGTGGTCGCAGTGCACGGTCGACGGCACCGCCACCTCGGGGCAGCCCCGCGGTCATGAACTGCAGCAGCGCCATCTGCGCGGTGGCGTCCTGCATGGCCACGCGATCGGGATCGAGGTCGTTGTAGGACTTGCCCCGCTCGACGGCCTGCTGCGGGTCGCGGCAGGTGGTTGACGCAGCACCTTCTCGGCGAAGGTGAGCGGTCGCCCGAGCTGTTCACGGCCGAGGTCCGCCGCGCTCGGCCAGCCGCGCGTAGACCGCGTCGATCAGCTCGATGGGGGTGTTGGCGGCGACGGCCATGGCGAGCTCCTCGTCGAGTTCTCGGGAAGTGTCGGGGCTCTCGGGTCCCCGGTCGGCCGGTCCGGGTCGGCGGGCGAGTCGTCGCACGAGTCGTTGCGCTGGCCACCCGATGTAGACAAGTATATGACAAGTGCGCCAGACCCGCTACCAGCAGATCGCCGACGAGCTCCGCATCCGGCTGACCGCGGGCGAGCTCGGCGCCGGGTCGGCTGCTCCCGAGCGAGGCCGAGCTCTCGCGCGAGTACGCCGCCAGTCGGGTGACGGTCCGGCGGGCGCTCGAGGTGCTCCGCGACGACGGGCTGGTCGACTCGCGGCAGGGCTTCGGATGGTTCGTCGCCGCCGATCCGGTGCGCCAGTCGCTCGGTCGCCTGGGCACCATCGAGAGCCAGCTGATCGCCGAGGGGGTGCGCTCCGAGCGGCGCATCCTCGACTTCCGCTTCGTCGCCGCGCCGCCGCGGGTGCGCAAGGTGCTCGACACCGAGACCGTGCTGCGGGTGCGGCGGCTCAACCTGGCCGACGACGAGCCGTTCGCGCTGGTCACCGTGTGGTGCCCCGAGCGCTACGGCGCCGAGCTGTCGCGGGCCGACGTCGAGCGCTCGCCGTTCTACGAGCTGCTCGGCGATCGAGCTCGGCGGTGCCGTGCAGACGATCGGCGCGGCCGCCGCATCGGCGCGCGACGCCGAGCTGCTGGCGGTGCCGGTCGGTTCGCCCGTGCTGCGCTGCGAGCGGGTGACCTCGTCGGTCGACGGCGAGGCCGTGCTGGTCAGCGAGCACACCTTCCCGGCCCACCTCACCGAGTTCGTCGTCGACCTGCCCCATGCCGAGGCGTCGATCGCGCCGAGCGGTCTGCGCCTGGTCGAGTAGTCGCTCAGTTGCCGGTCGTCGTGCCGTTGCGCTGCACGATCACGAGCGTGTGGCCGGTGGCGTACCACCACATCCAGAAGAAGAAGAGGAACACCGAGAGGCCGCCGAGGAACATCCCGAGCAGGGCCATCCCGTCGCCGGTCAGACGACCGTTCGAGGTGCGGACGCGGAACCGGGCCTGTGACCCCTTCACGATGGCGATGGGGCCGGTGACGATGCCGCAGCAGAACAGCGGACACGAGCCCCCACACCAGCGAGGCCACCGCCCCCTGGGCCATCGTCTTGGGGCCTTGCCAGTAGGTGCGGGCGTAGGCGGGATCGGCGTTGGCCGCGAACGGCATCTGCCCGGGCGGGCCGCCGGGGCCGGGCGCGCGCCGGGGCGGGTCCTGCCACCAGCTCGGGGTGGCGCCGCCCTGGCCCTGGGCCCACCACGGCGTCTCGTCGGCGGGGGGCGGTGTCTGACCCTGGTCGCTCACGGCGAGCCGGTCGTGGAGGCCGTGCGGCTGACCACGGTGATGTAGAGGATGATCGAGATGATGAACCAGACGACGGCTACGGCACCGAGGATGATCCCGGCGAGCGCCATGCCGTCGCCCTTGAGCGCGCCGCCCGAGTTGGTGATGCTGCGCCGGGACTTGACGCCCTCGTAGATCGCGGCGGGCCCGAGCACGATGCCGCAGCAGACCAGGCTGACGATGCCGAGCACGAGCGACGTGATCGCGTCCTTGTCGTTCTGCGGCGGGATGGACGCGTAGCCCCAGCCGCCCACCGCGCTCGGGGGCTGCTGTCCGTACGGCTGCTGTCCATAGGGCTGCTGTCCGTAGGGGGGAGCCTGGCCGTAGGGCTGCTGACCGTAGGGCTGCTGTCCGTAGGGGGGAGCCTGGCCGTAGGGCTGCTGACCGTAGGGCTGCTGTCCGTAGGGGGGAGCCTGGCCATAGGGCTGCTGTCCATAGGGCGGCGAGGCCGCGGGAGGCGGCTGGCCCGGAGGGGGCGCGGCCCAGCCCGGGGGAGTCGTGGGTGGGTCGGCCGGGTTGGACCCCGTGGGCGGGTCCTCGGGACCGGGTGCGGCGTCGTCAGGCATCAGGGCTCCCCGCGCGGGTGGTGCACGCTCAGTTGACCTGCAGCGTGCGGAGGTACGGGTCGGCGGTGGCGAACACCCCTGCTGCGCTGGCCGTCGGCGCCGCCACCGTCTCGATCACGGCATTGCTCGCGCTGGCGGCGATGACCGCCTCGCCCTGGACGACGAGGCCGCTCGCCTGCTGGCTGCTGTAGCGCACCACCGTGGCCGGGTCGCCGTCGTCGAGGGTGATGGTGGTCGTCGAGACCAGGTGGAACCCCTTGTACTGCTCCATGCCCTGCAGGGCGCCCTGCGTGACCTGCGCCAGCGAGGTGGATTCGGGCAGCGACTCGGCCACGACCTCGAACACCGATCGGCCGCCTGTGCCACTGCTCTCGATGACCCACATCGGGATGCCGCTGATCGTCGCAGTCGAACGCTGCCAGTCCGCGCCGACCGACACCGAGTAGGCGCCGCCCGGGTCGGTGTACAGCACGCTGCCCGGCGGGAGCGCCGGGCGTGCCGCCGCCTGACGGGTCGGTGGTCGGCGTGGTCGTCGGATCGGTGGGCGGCTCGGTCGACGAGGTCGACGAGGTCGAACCGGACGTGGTCGGGGTGGTGCCGCTCGACAGGCCCTGGGACGAAGGCGGGCTCGTCGACGACCCGAGCACCGACGCGGCCAGGAACACCACGAGCACGATGATCACCGCGACGCCTGCACCGGCGGCGGCCCATCCGACCCAGTTCCCACGGGACGGGGTCTCGGGCGGCAGCCCGTCAGCGCCGGCGGGGACGCGCGCATCGGCCGCCAGCAGACCGGCGGGCGGCGTGGAGGCCGGGGGGACGTAGCCCGGCGGGCTGTAGCCGGACGGGCTGTAGTTGGGGGAAGATGAGAACGGCGGCGCAGCGGGCGGCGGGGACGGCGGCGCAGGGGGCGGACGCGGGGACGCCGGGGACGCGAAGCTGGCCGCGGCGAAGGGCGGGCCCGGGTCGGTGGTGGGGGGTTCGTTGGTGGTCTGGCCGGCCGACCAGTCGCCGAACGAACCCGGCGAGCGGGTAGGCGGAGCGGACGGCGGAACCGCGGCGATGGGCGCGGTGGGCGCGGTGGTCGCCGTGGGGAAGATGGGCGCGGTCGGGGTGCTCGAGGCCGGCGCCTGGAACGGGGACGTCGCCGGGGGCGGTGCGGGGGTGGACGCCGGAGGTGGCGGCGCGAACGGGGACCCCTGGGGTGGTGGCGGCGCGGGCGTCGCCTCGCGCGTGGCCGCGGTCCAGCCCTGGCCGTCCCACCAGCGCAGGCCGGCTTGGCCACTTGGATCCGCGTACCAGCCAGGTTGAGCGGCGCTCATGGCATCTCCGTCGGCGGGGGCTGCGCAGGTTTGAGTCTCGCATGCCAGCTTCTCGGGCGGGATGACCCGCGCGGCGCGGTCACGGTCGGGATCGCTCGGATCCGGCACGGCGACCGGCCCGGAGGGCGAGGCTTGCGAGGAGGGTCGCCCCCGTCACCGAGACGATCGCGAGCAGGGTCGGCTCGAGGGGTTGCGGCGCGGCCAGCGCCAGCCCGGCCAGGACCAGCAGCCCGACGTTGCGGAGCAGGTCGCCGGGTCCCAGCGGATGGGCGGTGACGGCGCCGAAGCAGGCGCACGGCGCTCGGACGCCCTCCCGCAGGCGAGCGGCCACGAACGCGGTGAAGAAGGCGAGGCTGGCGACTGCGGCCACGCTCCCCACCGCCGGGACCAGCACCAGGGCGAGGGCGACGACGATCTCGCCGGCCGGCACGACCAGGGCCATCGTCGACGGTGCCGGCACCCCCAGTGCAGCGAACGACGTGGCGGTGGCGGACCGGTCCCGCAGCTTTGCCGCCGCGGCGGCCACGAACAGCAGGGCGAGCACGATGGCGGTCGCCGATCCGACCGCGGACAGGGACATAGGCTGGCCAGTATCGCCCGCGGCATGTCATCTCCTGCGGCCACCGGTCCGGATGTCCGGCGCCGTCCCCGGCGCAGGACCGTGCTCGTGGTGGCGGCGCTCGTGGTCGTGGTGGCCGGGGTGGTCTGGGCCGATCACGCCATCGGCGGCCGAACCTTCGACCGGGCGCTGGCCATCGACCGGGCCGTCGACGCCAGCGGCGACCAGCTGACCGCAGCGCAGGCGGCCTGCTACGTCGATCGGGCCCGGACCGTGGTCGGCAGCCGGTACCTGGAGCCCGACGCGTCGATCCCGGCGTCGGTGCAGACGCGACTCGCGGCCATCCGCGACGATTGCGTCGGCCTCGGCGCGCTGGCCTCGGGGCAGCCGGTGGGGGTGCCTGTCACCGAGGCGGGCGATCTCCCGATGCACCACGGTGACGACGCGGCCCTCGACCAGCTGTGGACCCGGTGCGCGGCCGGCTACGGATCGGCGTGCGACGACCTGTTCGCGCAGTCGCCCATCGGCTCGCAGTACGAGCAGTTCGCGCTCAGCTGCGGCGGTCGCACGAGCGAGCTGCGATGTGCCGCGGTCTACCGGGCGCCCGGGGTCACCGCGACCTCGCCCACGCAGGTCCCGTCCCCGCCACGGTCGAGCCCGCCGACCTCGACCAGACCGGCGGTCACCACCACGACCCGCGCGTCCACGCCGACCACCTGAAGGAGCGGTCCGTGCGCCCGGCGGAGCTCGAACCTCAGCCGAGGTCGGGCCAGCGGCGCTTGGCGGGTCGCTGCCGCTTGGGGCCACGGTCGCCGAGCTCCCAGGTGCGGCGCCACGCTCCGAGCTCGGGGCCCTGCAGCGACGGCGTCGTCCCCGGCGTGGGCGCGCTGGCGGGCCGTCCACCAGTCGTCGCGCGCCTCGTCGGCCAGCCCGGCCACCTCGGCCTCGATGCGGGCCGCCGAAGCGGCGCGAGTCCTCGCCGTCGTGGGCGCGGATGGGTCGTGCCGAAGGTGATCGTGGTCGACGACGGCTGGGGGACGGTGCGGCCCTTGCGCAGGATGCGACCGGTGCCCTCGATGTGCACGGGCACCACCGGCACGTCGCAGCGCAGCGAGAGGTAGGCGGCGCCGCCGCGGAACGGCTGGCCCCATCCGTCCGGGCTGCGGCCGCCCTCGGGGAAGATCAGCATGCTCCAGCCGTCGTCGATCAGCGCGGCGGCGTCGTCGGCCGACTTGCGCCCGACCTTGCTGCGCTCGATGGGGATGGCGCCGATCACGAGCGCGGACAGCGGAGCGGTCACGCGGTTGCCGAAGAAGTAGTCGGCGGCGGCGCCGATCACGATGTGGTGGCGCCACGGCTCGGGGATGGCCGACAGCATGAGCGGGGTGTCGATGTGGCTGTGGTGGTTGGCGGCGAACACCGCCGGCCCTTCGAGGTCGGCGAGGCGGTCGAGGCCGCGGATGGTCGGCGCGGCCAGCATCGTCATCAGCGGGCGCCACCGCTCCCTCGAGCAGCAGGAGCCGGGCGATGCGGGCGGGATACCGGCGGGCCCACTCGGTGTCGTAGTTGGCGCCGAGCGGGCTGGGCGTCGGTTGGCAGCTCGACGCCGCGAGGCGTGGACGGGGCCAGCACGGGGAAGGCCAGCCGCCGACGGATCGCCGCGGCGCTCGTGCGTCCGGCGATGGTGGCGGTCGCTGCGGTTGACCGGGATCCGCTTGGCCAGGTCGCTGGCGCGTCGCACCGCCGCCGGCACGTCGATCGCGCGACTGCGTGCTCACGTGACGTCGGCCATCAGGATCGGCGGGTTGTGGAGGTGGGTGATCGTCGCGTCGCGGCCCGACCGTGTCGCGACGCCATCTCGAGTGCGTCCTGCAGCGTCGACGCCGGCATGAAGCCGAGACGCCGGACCGCCCGCGTGTCGCCGCCGACGATGATCACCCGACCGAGGTGCTGCAGCGCGTGCGCGCCCCAGTACCACATGTAGAACGGGTGGACGCCGTGGTAGGCGTAGGACGTGCGGTAGAGGTGGCGGTACCACTCGTCCTCGGCGAACGAGACCTCGTACTTGGCCTCGATCTCGAGCGGGTCGGTCGTCTCGGCGAGCACCTGCTCGAAGAAGTCGATGTAGCTCGGGTGGTGGACGGGGTGGAACTCCCACGGCGTGGGGTGGCTCATGATCAGCACCCCGCCCTCGCGCACCGGCGGCTTGCCCCGGTAGAGGTTGAAGAAGTACCCGAGGCCCGAGGCACATCACCAGGATCGGGTTCATGATCGAGTTGACGTTGTAGGGGCAGATGTAGGGCAGGCCCATCGTCAGGATGTCGGTCTGGCCCTCGACGGCGACCAGGTGCTGGCGCAGCACGTTGGCGGTCGTCACCTCGTGGACGGCCTCGACCTCGCCGGCCTGCACCGAGGTGAGCTGGTGCGGGCGCCTGCCACGACTGGAAGATCGCCGCGGCGCTGGCGCTGGTTGAGCCGGTCGAGCCCGGCCTTCATGCCGAGGAACGTGACGCGGTCGCGGCCGGACCACTCCCACTCGCGCTTCTGCAGCACGCTCATCGGCCCGTCGGTGCCGAACACGTTGTTGTTGATCGTGGTCTCGATCTGGAAGACCTTGACGCCGGCGTCGCGCAGCACCTTGCCCATCCGCCAGTTCGACGAGTGCAGCTCGGAGTGGTGCCGGTCCATGAACGAGCGGCTCTGCTGCATCGTCTTGCACGTTGTGGTGGTGGCGGAGGCTGCGGTAGCTGGCCAGGCCGGTGGCGGTGCTCTTCCAGCCGCCGTCCATCGACGACGATGTTGATGTTGACGTAGACGAGCGAGGTCGCTCTCGGCCGCCCGCTTGTTGATCTCGACCTCCTCGCCCTGCTCGGTGGTGCCCGAGGAACGAGAGGTTGTCGGGATCCTCGGCGTCGTGGTTGTAGAGCAGGCCGTGGGCGCGAACGAGTCGTAGACGCGGTCGCCGACGGCGTGGCGCAGCTCGCTCTCGGTCATGCGTCGGTGCAGGGCGAGCGCGGCGATGAGCTCGACGTCGTCGACGCCGGCGGCGGCGGCCAGGTCGAGCACCTGCTCGATGACGCGTTGGCGGATGTCGGGCCGCTTCATCGGCGGCAGCGGCAGCGAGATGTCGTCGAAGGCGATCGTCAGCTTCATGCCCGGCCGCAGCAGGTCCGGCAGCGGATCGCTGTCGCCCTGGGGGTGGACGCAGCGCGTCGTGGATGGCGCCCTCGATGTCGTCGAGCGGCTCGATGCGGCTCGGCCGGGTAGATGACGCGGCTGCGGCCCGGCGGCAGCTTCTCGAGCCGGAAGCTCTCGCCGTGGTGGAACAGCACCGGCGGCGTCGACCGGTCGACGTCGAGCACGAACCCGGGACGGGGAGGCTTCATCTTGCTTGCTCCGTCGGTAGACCGACGGAGCCGGCTTCGCCGATCCGTGGTCGCGGTGCGTGCACCTGGGGGTTCATCGTGATCGTTCCTTCTCTGATCGGAGGTCGAAGGCGATCTTGACCGCGCCGCGGGGGCCGGCCTCGGCGGCGTGGGCGATGGCGTCGGCGGCGCGGGCCAGGGGGTAGGTGGCGCTGACCAGGCGGCCGAGGTCGGCCGCGGCGACCAGCTCGAAGGCCAGGTCGAAGGTGCGCCGGCTGGCGGTCGGCGACGACTCGTCGGGTGCGACCCGCTCGGTGCCGTAGGCGTAGGCGCCGGCGAGGGTGATCTCGCGCTGCCACAGCCCGGTGAGGTCGACGTGCACGTGGCCGGGCATGCCGACCATGGTGATGCGTCCCCGGGGACGGACGACGGCCAGCGCGTCGGCCAGGCTCGACTCGCTGGCCGACGCAGTCGACGACCACGTCGGCCCCACCGGTGAGGCGCAGCGACGTCGCCGTCGCCGAGGGCCATCGTGCCGGTCGCGCGCCGGACGGCCCGGCGGAGCTCGCCGGGCTCGACGACCGTCGTGGCGCCGAGCTCGCTGGCCAGCTCGCGCTGGGCCGGGTGCTTGGCCGCCGCCACGATCGGCCCGGCGCGGGTGAAGCGGCGCAGCGCGGCGATGGTCAGCAGACCCGAGGGTGCCCGAGCCGATCACGACCACGGTCGCCCCGTCGGCGTCGCGGGTGGCGGCCAACGCGCCGTGCACCGCGCACGCGGTCGGCTCGACCATGACCGCGGCCTCGTCGCTCATGTCGGCGGGCACCGACGTGCAGCTGGCTCGGGTGGGCGACCATCTGCGTGGACCAGCCGCCGCCGGTGTCGCAGCAGAACCCGGTCTGCAGGCCCGGCTCGAGGTCGCCGAAGGCGATGCGCTCGCAGTTGCCCAGGTCGCCCCGCGCGCACGCCGCGCACGTCGGCGAGATGCCGCGGGTCACGCAGCCGAGCACCGGCTCGAGCACGACGCGGTCGGTGCCGTCGGTTCCCTCGCGGTCGGCCACGACCTCGTGGCCGGGCACGAAGGGGAACGACACGATCGGCTCGAAGTAGCGGGACGACGGCGCCGTCGATGGTGGCCAGGTCGCTGCCGCAGATGCCGGCCAGGCGGGGCTTGATGCGCACCCAGTCGGGACCGGGCAGCTCGGGCGGGTCGATGTCGCGCAGGCGCAGCGGGCCGACGCGCGCGCCCGCGCCGGGCACGGCCCGGCCGGCGACCATGGCGGCGGCGTAGCGGGGCAGGTTGCGCTCGAACCGCAGCGCCTTCATCGGAGCCCTGCTCGGCTCGACGTGGCGGTCACGGGGCGCTCGCGATGACGGGTGCCGATGGGCACGAGCACGCGCGGGGCGCCGGCGCGCCTTGGACCAGTGCTCGACCAGCCAGCCCCGCTTGCGGGCCAGCGTGGCCAGCCGGGTCTCGGGGTTGACGGCCACCGGGAAGCCGACCGCCTCGAGCATGGGCAGGTCGCTGGTCGAGTCGGCGTAGGCGACCGACTCGCGCAGGTCGAGGTCGTGGCAGGTCGGCGAAGTCCATCAGCGCCTGGGCCCGGGTCTCGCCGGTCGGCGGCACCTCGGTCAGCTCGCCGTCGTAGGTGCCGTCGGCGCGACGGCCGAGCGACGCGCACACGATGTCGTCGAACAGCGGTCGCAGCGGCTCGACCACGAAGTCGAGCGCGCCGGTGATCAGCACGGTGCGGTGGCCGAGCCGGCGGTGCTCGCGCACGCGGCGGATGGCGGCGGGGAACGACTTGGCCAGGATCAGCTGGCTGAACATCTCGGCCGCGTCCTCGTCGATCTGCGCGATCGGGGCGTGTTCGTAGCGGCGGTAGAAGAGGCGCAGGAAGTCGCTGCGGTCCTTGCGGTCGAGGGCCAGCAGCGAGGGCGCCTCGGCCAGCGTGCGGGCCACGAAGCGCAGGCGCTCGTCGCGGGGCAGCCGGCGGGTGGCCAGCCACGAGTAGGACGCCACGACGTTCGAGGCGATGAGCGTGTTCTCGAGGTCGAAGGCGGCCAGCTGGCGCTCGGGGGCGAGCACCTGGCCGCGCAGCCGCGTCGTCGCGGTCGGGCCCGATCCGCCCGCCCGGTGTCGTGCGCACGCGGCCGTGCTCGACCACCGAGGGCAGGTGGACCTCGCGGACGTAGTGGTCCCAGTCGATGACCCGCGGGTCGAAGCAGAAGCGCGGCCTGGTCGTCGGGCGTCTGGCGCGTCCCACAGGGCGAGCAGCCGGTCGAGGCCGTAGACCGCCTCGCACTCGGCGTAGGCGCCGTAGAGCTCGACGTAGCCGAGCGCCCGCTCGGCCTCCTCGCGCCGCTCCTCGATGGTGGCGCTGAGCTCGGCCTGCCGGCCGCGCAGCGGCAGGGCGCTCAGCACCCGCTCGGCCCGCTCGAGGGTGGTCTTGGCCCGCTGCAGCTGGCCCTGCACCCGGCCCCGGCCGGGGAACGACCAGGTCGGCACCACGATCGGCTGGCCCTCGTGGTCGTAGAGCGGGTGCTCGAGGAACCAGCTGCTCACGAGGTCGACCAGGCGCCGGTAGCGCAGCGGGTTCTGCGAGCCCGACGCGACCTGCACGACCTCGGGGACCGGCTCGCCGTCCGCGTCGCGCTCGGGACCCTTGGCGGCCACGGCGATGATGGCCCCGACGACGAGGTCGACCGGGATGACGTCGACGATGCCCTCGGGCACGCCGGGGAACTCCTTCAGCAGCCCGCGGGCGTAGGAGATGATGACCGGCTCGGCCATGCGGAACCCGCGGATCCAACCGGGGCGGGGCTCGGCCAGCGCCGACTCGATGATCGACGGGCGCACGATGCTGATCGGCACGTCGCCGTGGGTCTCGACCAGGGCCCGCTCGCCGAGCGCCTTGGTGTAGGCGTAGGCGTCGGGCCAGCCGAGCGAGGCGGCCCGGGCCCGCCCGGCCTCGACCAGGCGGTCGCTGACCCAGCGGGCGCGCAGCTGCTCGGTCTTGGCGGCCAGCGCGGGCGTGCCGGCGGCGCCCAGCTCGGTGCGGGCCGCCTTGCGGAACCGAGGCAGCTTCTCGGGCGTGCGGCTCGTCGGCCTCGGCGTCGGCTGCGCGTGCGGCGGGCGCCGTCGACCTCGGCGCGCCAGCTCACGTCGACGAAGAACGGGCTCTCGTCGACCATCTCCTCGAGCGCGGCGCCGCGCCGGTTGCCGGCGACGTAGCAGGTCGACACCGCGACCAGGTGCGGGGTGACGCCGAGGTCGTTGAGCGTGGCGGCGACGCGGATCGGCCCGAGCAGGTTGACCTCGACCGCGCCGTCGAGCGGCGAGTCGAACGAGACCGTGGCGGCCGAGTGGATGACGATGTCGCAGCTGGCCAGCACGGCGCGGCCGGCCGTCGTCGAGGCCGAGGCCGTCGCGTGCTGACGTCGCCGGCGACCGCCGACCACCCGCCGGGCGGTCATGGCGTCGAAGCCGCCGTCGGGCGAGCTCGTGGCCAGCTCGGCGCGGAGCCGGTCGAAGGCGTCGTTGTTGAAGATCTCGCGGGCGACCCGCTGCTGGACCGTCGAGCGCTTGCCCGGGCGGACGAGCAGGACGAGCTCGCAGTCGGGCACCTCGCGCAGCAGGCGCTCGACCAGGGCGGTGCCCAGGAACCCGGTCGAGCCGGTGACGAAGATGCGCTTCCCGGCGAGGGCGTCGGCGATCATCCCCCTGTTCTAGCAAAGATCCTCTACCATTTGGTAGATGACGACCCGGGAACGAGTCCTGGAGGCGGCGCTGGCCTCGTTCGGCACCCGGGGCTACGAGGCCACCTCCCTCGATCAGGTGGCCGCTGAGCTGGGCATTCGCAAGCAGACGATCCTCTACTACTACCCCTCGAAGCCCGAGCTGCTCGACGCCGTGGTCGACCTCAGGCTCGGCGGCCCTGGTCGAGACCCTCGAGGCCGCCCTGAGCGATGCCGGGTCGGGCTGGGACCGGGTCGAGGCCATCATCCGCTCGGTCTTCCGACTGGCCCTGCGCCGGCCCGAGCTGCTGGGCCTGCTGCGCGAGGTGAGCCGGCTGGGCGCCCCGGTGTCGACCCGGCTGAGCGACAACCTCGACCCGCTCGTGAAGCGGGCCCGCGAGTTCCTCGAGGCCGAGATGGCGGCGGGGCACGTTCCGCACGACCGATGCCCGACTGCTGCTGCTGTCGACCTACTCGACGGTGCTCGGCGTGGCCACCGAGGTCGAGGTGCTGCGGGCCGTCGGCATCGAGCCCACCCTGCGTTCGATGGTGGTGCGCCGGCGCGAGCTGCTGCGCTTCCTGCACTCGGCGCTCGTCGTCGACGCCGCCGCCCGTGACGCCGCGACCTGAGTCAGGTCGGCGTCGACGGTCGAACCGGGGGCGCCGACGTCGACGCGCACGGCTTCGATGCGCCCCGAGCAGAGGTCGATGGTCTTGGCCGGGTCGGACGACTCGGCCGTGCAGATGTAGAGCGTGCGCCCGTCGGGACCGCCGAGCGCGCACGCGAACGCGCCGCGGCTCGTCGGGATCCAGTCGACCGGCCCGGCGCCCTGCACGACCCGCATGACCCCGTTGTTGATCGGGTCGGCCACCCAGATGCCGCCGGCCGCGTCGAGGCAGATGCCGTCGGGCAGGTTGGGGCGCAGGTCGGCCCACACCCGCGGGTTGGCCAGCGAGCCGTCGGGGTTGAGGTCGTAGGCCGACAGACGCTGGCCGAACGACTCGGCCACGACCAACGTGCGGCCGCCGTCGGTGATGACCATCCCGTTGGGGAACAGCAGCTGCTCGGCCACCACCCAGGCGTCGCCGTCGGGCTCGACGCAGATGAGGGTGGTGCTGGTGGGCTCGGCGCCGGCGTCGATGTCGAAGCCGAAGTTGCCGACGTAGGCCCGACCCTGGTCGTCGACGACCATGTCGTTGCAGTGGAAGGGGGCCAGCTCGGACAGGTCGGCCACCTCGACCAGGCCCCCGGGGTCGAGGCGCATCAGCTTGCGGCCGACCATGGCGACGACCAGCAGGCGACCGTCGGGCAGCCAGCCGAGCCCGGCCGGCATGTCCTCGGTCTCGAGCATGATCTCGGGCTCGCCGTCGGCGGCCATGGCGAACACCCGGTGGGCGTGCATGTCCGAGAACCAGAGCCGGTCGTCGTGCCAGCGTGGGCACTCGGGGAACACGAGTTGGTCCAGCAGGACAGCAGGAGTGCGATCAGCCATGGTTCTCCGTGTGGACTGGTGTGCGGTGCGCAACCGCCCGGAGTGTGTCGGGATCAGGCGGTGCGTCGCCTCGAAGCCCGACGATCGTACCTTTCGATCGCCAGGCGGATGAGTTCGTCGATGAGGTCGGGATAGGTCAGGCCAGAGGCCTCCCACATCTTCGGATACATCGAGATCGGAGTGAAGCCCGGGATCGTGTTGATCTCGTTGACGAGCAGGCCCGCGGCCGTCCTCCTCGTAGAAGAAGTCGACCCGGGCCATGCCTTCGCAGCGCAGCGCCTGGAAGACCTCGACGGCCATCGCCTGCAGATCGTCGGTGACCTCGGGCGGCAGGTCGGCCGGGATGATCAGCTCGGCCGTGCCGCTCTGGTACTTGTCGGCGTAGTCGTAGAACTCGGCGCCGGGCACGATCTCGCCGGGGAGCGAGGCCCGCGGGTCGAGGTTGCCGAGCACCGCGCACTCGATCTCGCGCCCGACGATCGCCTCCTCGACCACCAGCCACTCGTCGTAGGCGAGGGCGGCGTCGAGCGCCGCGTCGCCAGCTCGGCGCGGTCGTGGGCCTTGGTCACCCCGACCGACGAGCCCATGTTGGCCGGCTTGACGAACATCGGGTAGCCGAGCTCGGCCTCGAGCCGGTCGACCGTGCTGGTCCGTGCGTCGGGCTCGGCGAGCTGTCGGTCGTGCAATGCGACGTAGCGGGCCTGCGGGAAGCCGTTCAGGCCGAGCACCTCCTTGGTCATCGCCTTGTCCATGGCCGAGCGCGGAGGCGAGCACCCCGCAGCCGACGTACGGCACGTCGGCCAGCTCGAGCAGGCCCTGCACCGTGCCGTCCTCGCCGAGCGGACCGTGCAGCAGCGGGAACACGACGACCCGATCGGCGGCGCCGTCGCCGATCGAGCGTGGGCAGCGGCTCGGTGGCCGGGCCCGACGCATCGAGCGACGTCGGGCAGCGCGTCGGGACCTTTGGCCAGCGCGCGGGCGGCGTCCTCGGCCAGCACCCAGCGGCCGTCGCGGGTGATGCCGACGGGTTGGATGTCGTAGCGATCCTGATCGGTGGCGGCCAGCACGTGGCGGGCGGTCACGAGCGACACCTCGTGCTCGGCCGACTGGCCGCCGAAGATCACGACGAGGCGGATGCGCCCGCGAGCGCGGTCCGGGGTGGCCCAGGGCTCATGGGAGCCGACGGTACAAGGTGCGCCCCTGGCTAACGTGCCATGATGCGCATGCGGACCAGCGAGATCGCCGAGGCCACCGGGGGGCCGGCTGGTCGGACCCGACGTCGAGGTCGACGAGATCGGCATCGACAGCCGCGACCTCGCCGGCCGGCGCGCTGTTCGTGCCGATCGTGGGTGATCGTGACGGCCACGACTTCGTGCCGGCCGCGCTCGACCGGGGTGCGGCGGCCTACCTGACCAGCCGGGGTCGGCTCGGTCCCGACTCGGTGGCCGCGGTCGAGGTCGCCGACACGACCGCCGCCCTGGCGGACGTCGGTCGCCTGGCCCGCGGGCGTCTGGGCGCGGCCCACGTGGTGGGGGTGACGGGTTCGGTCGGCAAGACCACCACCAAGGACCTGTTGGCCGCGGTGCTGGCCACCACCTACGCCACTGCCGCCAGCCTCCGCTCGTTCAACAACGAGCTGGGCGTGCCCCTCACCCTGGCCAACGCGCCCGACGGCACTGCCGCGGTGGTGGTCGAGATGGGCGCCCGGGGATCGGGCCACATCGCCGCGCTTGTGCGCCATCGCCCAGCCGACCATCGGAGTGGTGACCACCGTCGAGTCGGTGCACACCGAGCAGTTCGGCGGGCTGGACGAGGTGGCTGCGGCCAAGGGCGAGCTGATCGAGGCGCTGCCGGCCTCTGGGCGTGGCCGTGCTCAACGCCGACAACCCGCTCGTCGTCGCCATGGGCGACCGCGGTCCGGCCCGCGTGCTGTGGGTGCGACGCTCCGCGTCGACCGTCCCGCGCCCGACGTGTTCGGCCGTCCGACGTCGTGATCGACGCGGACCTGCGCCCGTCGTTCACGTTGCACACGCCGCTTGGTCAGCACGTCGTTCGCCTGCGGATGCACGGCGAGCACAACGTGCTGAACGCGCTGCTGGCCGCCGCCGCCGGGGTCGCGGCCGGGGTCGACCTCGACGCGTCGCCGAAGGTCTGGCCGCGGCGGCCTCGTCGCCGTGGCGCATGGAGCTGATCGACGACGCCGAGCGGGGCGCGGATCCTCAACGACGCCTACAACGCCGGGCCGACCTCGATGGCCGCCGCCTTGCGCGCCCTCGCGTCGATCGACGCCGAGCGCCATGTCGCGGTGCTCGGCGTGATGGCCGAGCTCGGGGCGACGCTCGGACGACGCACATCGCGCCGTCGCCGCGCTGGCGGACCAGCTGGGCGTCGAGGTGATCGCCGTCGACGCGCCCGAGTACGGACCGGGCGTGGTGCATGTCGAGGGGATGGACTCGGCCCGGGCCGAGCTCGATCGCCGAGGTCCGCTCGACGGCCGCGACGCCGTGCTGGTCAAGGCCAGCCGCGTGGCCGGCCTCGAGCGCCTGGCCGCCGCGCTCCAGCTGATCGGCGCGACGGTCTGACGCTCTGCGCTCACGCGCCGGGTGCGGCCACCTCGTGGTCCCAGAGGTCGGTGAACGGCACCAGCACGGCCGCCACGACCGCGCCGAGCAGCATGACGGCGGTGACCGAGGTCGCCTCCATGAGCGGGCCGGCGATCAGGCCGCCGATGGCGACCGTGCCGCCGAAGGCCATGACCCACAACGCCATGACCCGGCCGCGCACCTGGTTGTCGAGGCGCGCCTGCAACACGGTCGACAACGACGTGACGGTGGCGAAGTAGAAGAAGCCGAGGATGAACACGACGGGGAAGGCGACGGCCACCTCGCGGGTCAGGGCGAAGACGGCCAGGCTCACGGAGAAGCCGATCAGCCCGACGCGCACGACGCGCTCGAGGGGGCGCCCGGCCAGGAAGGTCCCGATCGAGAGCGCGCCCACCACCGCCCCGGTGCCGAAGGTGGCGTAGAGCAGGCCGTAGGTCGTGTGGGCGGTGTCGATGCCGAGGTTGACCGCGGCGATGGTCGGCATCTGCACGACGAAGGCCAGGCTGAACAGCGAGAAGATGGTCATCACCACGAGGCAGCGGCCCACCACGCGGTCGCGGCGGGCGGCCGCGAAGCCGCCGAGCAGGCGGCGCAGCCCCTTCGGGTCGTTCGGATCGATCAGCACGGCGGGCACGGTGACGGTGAGCAGCGCGCCGATGATGAAGAGGTAGCTGACCGCGTTGCCGACGAACACCCACGAGACACCCCAGCGGGCGTAGATGAGGCTCCCGATGGCGGGGCCGACCACGCGTGACAGGTTCATGTTGACCGAGTTGAGCGAGACCGCACCGACCAGGTCGCGCTCCTCGACCAGCTCGGGCATGACCGAGCTGTAGGCCGGCGCGTAGACCGCCTGCCCGATGCCCATGGCCAGCACGAAGGCCAGCAGCACCAGGTGCGACGGGTCGGGCGAGCGGGTGATCCACGCGATGCCGAGAGCGAACAGCGTCTGTTCGATCGACACGAGGATGATGAGCGTCTTGCGGTCGAAGCGGTCGGCCAGCGCGCCGCCGATCATCGACAGCAGCATGAGCGGCACGAGCTGGGCGAAGGCCAGCAGGCTCACGAACGTGGCCGAGTGCGTGATGGAGTAGCCGTAGGCGCCGAGCACCACGTTCTGCATCCAGCTGCCGATGTTCGACAGCAACGCACCGAAGAACACGCGGCGGAAGACCGGATAGCTGAGCGCGGCCCGCGCCGTGCCGGGAGCGAAGGGGCGATCGCCCTCGAGGAGCGCGTCCTCGGTGTCCTCGATGCTGAGGTGCAGCGCCACCGGCGACGGGTCGGCCGGTTCGACCGAGGCGTCGTGCGCCGGGTCGGGGTGGTGATCGGGTTGGTCGGCGGGCTCGTGGCGGGGGGCGTCGGAGGACGGGCTCACCGACTCCCTCCCTTCGTCGTCGTCGGCGCGGGCTCGGCTGTCCCGAGGCTAGGGGTGAGCCGAGGGGTTCGGCGACGCGCGGACTGAGACCGCCCGGACGCGGACGTGCCCGCCACTGCGGCGGGCACGTCCGGGTTGGTCATGCCGTCCGCCACCTCCTGGCTCCGCCCAGCGTGCGGGCGAACCCGGTGGCGGTTCGGATCGACCGGTTCGCGGGTCGATCGCTGCGCATCCGATGGTTCGCAAGGGACGGTGGGAGATGGTGGACGGCAGCCCAGCGCTGGCGGTCACGGGACCGGTGCGCCGGGCGGGAAGAGCAGGCGGCCAACGCCAGCCCCGGCGCCGACGAGGGTCACCTGGGTGTCTGGCGGTCCGGCTGCGCCGGCTCCCCGAACTCAGTCAGGCGGAGTAACGCTCCGGATCACGAGTGGTCATGCTCGTCAACCTCCCCTCCGGGTCGGCCCACGAAGGGCATCGTCCACGGTTGCCTCCGGCGGTCTGCGGCACGTCAGAGGTGACAACCGCCACGATCCACCCGGCGCGGCGCGCTGTCAAGGGCGGCGCCGGGCGGTGGCGGTGGCCGTGCCACGGACCGTGGTGCCGTGCGGGGTGCCGGGCAGGCTCCGCGCGAACAGGTAGTCGGCCCGCAGGGTGATCACGACGGTCACCGAGTCGGTCGTGGGCTCCCTGACGTCGGGTGCGGTCACGAGATCGCCGCTCAGTCCCTGTGCGTCGATGGATCGGGTGACCGCGGTGCGGCACGCGGTCCGGGTCGAGCCGGTACCCGTGTCCGGATCGCAGCGCGCCCTGGTCGAGGCCGTAGGTCACCGCGTCGTTGGCCGCGCTGGCCGCGGCGTCGATGGCCTGTTGTTGGCGCAGGTGCACGACGGTCAGGTCGACGGCCACCGCGCCGAGCAGCAGCACGATCAACACCGCCGCCGGCATCAGGATCAGCACGCTCCCGCCGTCGCTCCCACCCCGACGCGGCGGCACCCGTCTACCGTTTCGGTGGGTACCTGCCGCCTCGTCGCGGGCCGTCCGACGAGGCGGCACCGGTGGACCGTTTCGGTGGGTACCTGCCGCCTCGTCGCGGGTCAACACGTGCCGACGCCGGTGAGCCCGGACCGGAAGGGGTCGATCCGTTCGGTGTGGGTGGACACGCACGTCGAAGGCGTGGCCGAAGCCACCGATCCAGGGCAGCCGGATGGCCGGAACGGGATAGTGGACCTCGACCGTCACCGCCACGCACCGGGCGAACGGCTGGTCGTCGGCGTGGTGGATCGACAGGACGAGCAGATCGGGTCGGCGGCCGTGACCGACCATGGTGGCGACGGCCGCGGCGCGTGCCGCCACGGCGCCGGAGGCGGCATCGGGTGCTTCGACGTAGGCGCGCACCGCCTCCCGGGCGGCGGCGTCGGTCGAGATCTTGGCGTCGACGACGCCCCACGCGTTGGTCACGAGCAGCGCGCCGACCACGAAGATCAGCACGCCGAACGGCAGCACCTCGATGCCGCCGACCTGGCCGCGGTCGCCGCGGCACGGGCCCGTCATCGCCACGCCTCGACCCGGACCCGGACCGTTCGGTCGACGTGGTCGAGCCCGAGCGAGTGCTGCAGTCCCGGCCAGAGGAAGCGCGGCGGGTCTCCCTGCACCCGCAGTTGGACCGTCGTCGTCGTTGCTGCCGGTCCAGTCGAACCGCACCGACTCGCCCGAAGGCGCCCAGCTCGGCCCGCATGCGTGTCTCGGCCGTCGACTGCGCGGCGCGGACCGCCGACGGATCGTCGTGATCGGCGCGGCTGCCAGCCACGATCCGAGCCCCGTCGAAGGCGGCGCTGGTCGCGGCGGTGGCCGCGTAGAGATCGACGAGCAGTCTGCACCGCGAACAGCAGGAAGGCCAGGAACACGATCAGCGCCGCGAACGTGGCGATCAGACCGGTCCCGCCGTCATCACGCAGGCGGGACCGACCGATCGTCGAGCACGGTCAGTCGTTGCCGATCTGCTGCACCTTGGTGTTGGTGGTGGCCTCGGTCGACTTCCACATCTGCTGGAAGCCGAGCCACATCGCCGCGCCGAGGAACGCCATGATCAGCACGGCGATGGCCACGCTGATCACGCCCTCGCCCCGCTCGTCGTGGCGCATCGTGCGCAGTCGACTGTCCGACCGAGCTGCGAAGCCCGGCTGCCGCCCAGTGCATGGTGGTGATCATGGTTCCGCCTTCGTGGTCGTGGTGTCGGTGGGTTCGGGGAGACTGATCGGGCGCATCACCCGGTCGTGAACAGCCGCATCGCCTGCACGAACGGCACGACCATGAAGAGGACGCCCGGGACGAGCGTGGCCACCGTGACGGGGATCCAGACCTGCTGGGCGCGCCGCTCGATGGTCTCGATCAGCTGGCGATGGGCGTCGCGTCGGATGGTGCGAGCTTCCTCGGTGATCAGGCGGCCGAGGTCGGTCGGCCTCGCGGTTGAGGGCGAGCACCGCCGACCAGCCGGTCGAGCGCGGCGACATCGGCCAGCTCGGCCCATTCGGCCAGCGCGGTGCGCTCGTCCAACCCTTGGCGGATGCGTCCGCAGACGCGCTGCAGGTCGGTGGCGCACGCACCCGTCCCCCTCGTCGCCAACCGGTTGAGCGCGGCACCGAGCGAGTAGCCCGGCGCCGAGCAGCATGCCGAGCTGCTCGGTCACGATCGGGAGCTCGGCGAAGATGCGGCGCTGCCACGCCGCGACGCGCTGATCGACCTGCTGTTCGAGCACGAGGAAGCTCAGAGCGGGCGTGCCCGATCAGGAAGAGCACGGCGATCGCCGCCGGCGGTCGGGTAGCCAGCGTGAGCAGCGCGGCGCCGGTCATGGCGGCCAGGCCGATGCCGAGCTGGCGCATGCGGAACGCGGCGACCGTCTCGCCGGCGTGGATCCGCTCGAGCTTGGTGGACAGCTCCTCGCTCACGCCGAGCAACCGGCTGAGACGATCGCCCGCGCCGCTGGCGAGCGGGCCCGACCACGTCGCGGAACGAGGCGACCGACACCGTCGGTCTGCGATGGCGCGCGACCCGCGTGGGAACCCGGCAGCTGCGGTGCGATGCGATCGGCCAGCGGCATGGATCGCAGCCGCGGGAGCTCGCCGAGCACGAGCGTGGTGCCGACCCAGGCCGAGAGTCCGGCGAGGACCAGGAGCCGGCTCATCGCAGGACCCGCTGTTCGTCGGGCAGCCGCATGATGCGCCCCGCCCACAGCCAGCACACGACGATCAGCCCGAGGGCGACGACCACGACCACCTGGCCGCCGGGCGTCTCGTAGGCGGCGCGACCCGTGCCGACCGACAGGCCCACGAACGCCATGCCGATCGGCACGATCAGCACGAACCGTCGGGCGAACCGCACGCCCGCCTGCTTGGCCAGCGCGTCCTTGCGGTCCTGGATGTCGGCCCGCCGATCGGCGGCGAGGTCGTCGAGGCGGCGATCGAGGTCGGTGCCGCCCAGCTCGTGGGCGATCAGCAGGGTCTCGCAGGTGGCATCGGCGGCCGGATCGGCCAGTTGGTCCTCGAGCACCGACGAGGTGCGGGCGAAGTCGGTGGAGAGGAGCCACTCGCGGTGGGCCGCGGCGAACGCCGACCGCAGCTCGGCGGTCCCGTCGCGGCCGACCTCGAACAGCGCCTGGGGGATCGAGCGACCCGCGCTCCCCGTGAGGATCCGGATCTCGTCGATCATCCGGGGCCACGCCTCTCGGGCCGCTGGCGGCGCTCGACGCGTCGCCGTCGGTAGCCGGCGACCGGGAGCGTTGCGGCGAACGCGCCGGCGACGAGCGCCGGGAGCACGCCGCCGAAGCACGAGCGCGCCCGCCGATGCGCCCGACCACGAACAGCCCGCCGATCACCGCCCCGAACTGCGTCGGGCTCACCTCGCCCAGGCCAGCCTGGGTCAACCATTCGCGTGCGCGGAGGCGTGCGGATCGGGCGGCCGAGGTCGACCTGGCGCTCGTCTCGTCTTCGCGCGACGAGGGTGTGGCGGAGCCGGGACCGACGCCACGCCAGCCGAACGCGACCGAGGTGAACACGAGGAAGGCGCCGTAGCCCGCCACCAGAGCGAGCAGCAGGGCGGTCAAAACGACTCCCAGGCGCCCGCGTCGGCCCGGTCGAGCAACCCGGCCAGGTCGAGGCCCGCCTCGTCGAAGACGCCGCGCCGCCCGCACGGGCAGGTTGCCGGTCCAGCTCAGCTCGGCATCGGCCCCCCGTCGGGCGAACAGGTCGGTGACCGTGAACTGCGTCGCGTCGGGTCCCGCGGTCAGATCCTCGACCGCGATCACCTCGGTGACCCGCGGCCCGTCAGGGCCTCGACGGCAGTGGACGACGAGGTCGATGGCCTCGCTGACCAGGCTGTTGAGGGCGGACATCGGCAGCTCGTTGCTGGTGTCGGCCAGCTGGCAGATGAACCGCAGGCGGGTGAGGGCCTGGCGGGCCGAACCGGCGTGGATCGTGGTGAACCCCTTGACCCCCGACGACAGCGTGAGGAGCAGCGGCAGCGCCTCGCTGTCGCGGACCTCGCCCACGATCGCCACGTCGGGCGCCATGCGCAGGAAGCCGGCGACCAGCCGGCGCAGGTCGACGGCCGGCCGGTCGGCCCGAGCCGCCCGTGTCTGCATCCCGGCCACGTTGGCCAGCGGGACGTCCGCCTCGAACACCTCCTCGGCGATCACGACCCGTTTGGCCGGGTCGAGCTCGGCGGCGCAGCACGACAGCAGTGTCGTCTTGCCGGATCCGGGCGCCCCGGCGAAGACGATCGAGAGCCCGGCGCGCACGGCGTCGGTCAGGAAGGCGGGCCACGGGCGCGCTCGACATGTCGCGCGCCACCAGCTCGTCGAGCGAGTGGAACGCGACGCCGGTGAACCGACGGATGTTGACGATGAGGTGACCACCACGGGTGACGTCGCCGTGGACGATGTGCAGGCGCGAGCCGTCGTCGAGCTGCGCGTCCTGCAGACCCTCGGCCGGGTCGAGCTTGCGGTGGCTCATCGAGGCGTCGTCGAGGATCTTGGTGAGCGTGCGGGCGACGTGCTCGTCGTCGTGGAAGACCTCGTCGTGGTAGCCCGACCGGCCCTCGTGCCGCTTCACCAGGATCACGTGGGGGGCGTTGATCATGATCTCCCACACGTCGGGGTCGTCGAGCAGCGGGGTCAACGGCCCGTAGCGGGCGACGTTGCGGAAGGCCCGCTCGGCCACGAGCGACGGCTCGGCCAGCTCGAAGGGCCGGATCCCGCGCTTGGCGTCGTCGGCCCACCGTTCGATCTCGTCGCTGATCAGCGCCCGCAGACCTTCGTCGCCCTCGGGGCCCGACAGGTCGAGGGCCAGATCCTTGGCCCGCGCCTGGACCCGCTGCTCGATCTCGACGAGGGGGTCGAGATCGGGCACGGACAGCTTGTGGGGGGCCGAGCCGGCGGTGGCGTTCACGGTGTCGGCATCTGACGGGGTGTCAGACCCCTGGCTAGGGTGCGGGCGTTCGACGCCGGACCGCGGGCCCACCGACGCCGCGGCTCCGGCCCCCCGTGAAAGGACCACCCGTGGACGAGCCTGCAGTGCTGGTCGAGCGTGACGGCCACATCGTCACCGTCACGCTCAACCGCCCCGACAAGCGCAACGCCTTCAACGCCGAGGTGCTCGTGCCGCTGCTGCGACGCGTGGGACCTCATCGACGGCGACGACGACGTCCGCGTGGCGATCCTCACCGGTGCCGGCGGCGACTTCTCGGCCGGGGCCGACCTCGATCGTCTGGTCGGCGCCATGCTCTCGGGCAAGCCCGCCGAGAACGAGTTCGAGGAGCGGGTGCGCCAGGACCCGGCCATCATCTTCAAGGGCTTCCTCAAGGAGTACCGCACGAAGAAGCCGCTGATCGCCGCGGTCGAGGGGTACTGCTACGCCGGTGGTCTCGAGATCCTGCAGGCCACCGACCTGCGGGTGGCGGCCGAGGGCGCCAAGATCGGGCTGACCGAGGTGCAGCGCGGCCTGTTCCCGATGGCCGGCTCGACTGTGCGGTTGCCGCGCCAGATCGGCTTCACCAAGGCCATGGAGCTGTTGTTGCTGGGCGATCCGGTCTCGGGTACCGAGGCCGAACGGATCGGACTGGTCGGCTTCGTCGTGCCCGACGGCCAGGCGCTGGCCAAGGCCCGTGAGCTGGCCGAGCGCGTGGCGGCCAACGGGCCTCTGGCCGTGCAGGGGATCAAGGCGGCGGTGTGGGCGGCCGAGGAGCTGCCCGAGGCCGAGGCCTTCGTGAAGGAGATCGCGGTCGGCATGACCGTCATGGCCAGCGAGGACGCCAAGGAAGGCCCCCGAGCCTTCCTCGAGAAGCGGCCGGCCAACTTCCAGGGGCGCTGAGCGGGTCATCCTGTCGCCTCGTCGCCGATCCAGGCGCCGAGCGATCCGGGCACGACCGGCACCGGCTCGGCCGCCGCCAGTCCGGGCGGCAGCAACGGCGCGCGCTCGAGCAGTGCCTCGACCACGCGTGTGATCGGCGCGACGAGCGCGTGCGGCAGCGGCGCCGCGACCCGATGCAGGTCGTCGAGCCCTCGACGGTCGACCACGAATACCGGTGCCGGGACGCCGATCGCCTCGCTCGGCGCGAGCGACGCGATGGCTTCGGCGATCTCGGCACGGACGCGGGCCCGACGTGGCGCTCGGGTGACGACGGGGACGAGGCGGGGACCCTCGACGCCCGACCGCAGCAGCTCGTCGATCGTCAGCACGAGACGGCGCACACCCGAGACGGTCGGTAGACCGACGACCAGCACCAGATCGGCTCGCGCGACGGCCGATCGCGCCAGGACGTTGCGCTCTTCCACGTCGACCGAGCCGACCTCGTCGTCGCCCTCGAGATCGGCGTCGACGTCGGCGACGACCAGGCGGTAGCTGCGCAGCAGGCTGTCGATGCTCGCCTGGACGGCGCGCGGGCGCAGCACCGGCCAGTCACGATGGCGGCGCAGGCCGAGCACCAGGTCGTAGCCGCGCCCTTCGACCACGAACGCGAACGAGCGCACCTGCTCGACGGTCGGCGTCGCCGTGCGATGCGCCTCGACCAGCTCTTGGACGCCGGGGGTGACGTCGCCGACATCGTGCAGCAGCGCCTGGTCGGCATGCAGGGCCAGATCGGTGAGGACGACGAGCCCCTGGTGGCGGGACGCCGAGCCCAACCCCTGGGCCACGGCCATGGCCACGGTGGACGAGCCGCCCCCGGCGGGGCCGGTCACGGCGACGAGGCGTCCGCGCCATCCGGCCGGTGGGGGAGCCTGGCGGTGCCCGGGCTCGACGTCGGGTCCTTCGATGGCCGGCGCCCTCGCCACCATGGCCGACAGCAGCATCGCCCGGTCGAACGACTCGGGCAGCACGACGTCGGCGCCGAGCGCGGTCCAGTCGACGCGCCGGCGACCGTCGTCGACCACCAGCACCGCGGCGCCGACCTCGCGGGCATGATCGACGAGGTCCCGATCCACGCCGCCGAGGCCGCCGTCGACGATCACCGCCGAGAAGGCCTGACCCGAGTCGAGCCGGGTCCGCAGCTCCTCGATGGCGACGCACTTCACGAACTCGACGGGCAGCGCCGCGTTCGTCGACCACCGGCTCAGGTCGCGGAACCAGGCCGACCGGGCGTGCGCCAGGCCGAGTACGCGGTAGTGGCGGACGCTCACGTGAGCGCCCCTGCACCCGATGACCCCACGTGCTCCGCTGCCCGTCGACCCAGCATGCGATCCGCCGATCCGCTCTGACGCCGCACCGCTCGCGCGCGGTGCGCCGCACTGCCCCAGCCATCACCGGCTCCGCCATGTCGCCGGCGCCGAACGGTACGAATCCTGTACGCCGTAACGCAAGGTGACATGCGCCACAACGCGCGGTGCGCGTCGCCGTCAGATCGACGCAGCTCGACTCAGGTCGAGTCAGGTGCAGTCAGCTCGACGACTTCGAGCTGCTCGCCTGGATGCTGGTGAACAGGTCGTGCAACGGCTTGGTGCCCGCACCGATGGCCAGACCGGTCACGACGATGTCGAAGAACCGGTTCACCGTCGACACATCCTTCGCCACCGAGGCGATGAGCATGAAGCCGAAGCAGGCCGCGATCAGCATGCCGATGACCGAGGCGATCGCCCAGTAGACGATGGCCCGCTCGTTCTTGAGCTGCGGCAGCTCGACGGTCGCGTCGGCTGCCTCCTGCGCCTTGGCTTTGACGTCCGCCGCGGACGTCGATGCATCGGCACCTGCGGTTGCTGCGGCCGCTGTCTTCTGTTCCACATCGGTGGCGTCGGCCGCGCCGCTCGTGCCGAGCAGGTAGTAGCTCAACGGTTGCAGCAGCCGTTCGAGGGCGGTGGCCACGATGATGAACCCGGCCAGGGGCACATAGGTCGACGACACCTGGATCGGCGCCGGGTCGTAGTGGCGGAAGAGCAGCCATGAGATCTCGGCTCCGGCCGCCACCACGACCAGCGAAACGACCACCACCCAGCCACGGGGCTGGTCCGACGCCGTCGCGGTCACCGGATCGCCCGTCTTCGGCTGACCCGTGTCCGGATCGTTCACCTTGTTGTCCACCGTCACCCGCGCTTGTGCCATCCCACGCCTCCTCTGTCGCCTGGGCAGACGATAACCACATGCATCGATCGAGTTCCGGTGAAATGGCGGAGGCGAACAAAGCCGAAGGACGGGCCCGAGATGTCCGTACGCGACGACAAATGCGCTCGTCGTAGGCTGCGGGCATGGCCTATGACGAAGATCTCGCCGACCGCATCCGTGAGCTCGTCGCCGACGAAGCGGGCCTGTCCGAGAAGCGGATGTTCGGGGGACTGGCGTTCCTCATCGGCGGCCACATGGCCGTGAGCGCCAGCGGTCGCGGCGGGATCATGGTTCGCGTCGATCCGGCCCAGACCGAACGGCTGCTCTCGACCACCGCGGCGACCCCGATGGAGATGCAAGGCCGTCCGGTCGAGGGGTGGCTGCGCGTCGACGCCGACCACGTCCGCACGAAGCGTCAGCTGGCGAGCTGGGTCACGCGGGGGGTGGCCTACGCCCGGTCGCTGCCGGCCAAGGGCCGGGGCGGACGCAAGCCCAAGGCGTCGGGCCGCAGCGCCTGACCGCGGTCCTTGATCGTCAGGTCGACGGCTGGTCGAGCTTGGTGGCGAGCTTGCGCAGCATCGTGATGTTGCGGCTCGTGCTGCCGTGCTCGCCGACGACGTTCCAGTCCCTCTTCTTGAGAAGCGTGTCGCTCGACTTGCCGTGCATGCGCCAGTAGACCTCGCGCCCCTCGACGACGAGCGTGTCGTAGTCGTTGGACGAGGCCTCGAGCGCCCGTGCAGTCGACGCGCTCGGGACGTCCTTGAGGAACGTGACGAAGTAGGTGTCGCTCGCCGCGACCGGGAACGGCTCGACCTCGAGCACCCGCCCGAGCTCGGTGGTCGTGCGCACGAAGGTCGTGACCTCGAAGCCGAACTCGGTCTCGAGCGCCGACTCGATCTTCTGCTCGAGCGAGGCTCGCGATCCGGCCGCCCCGAACACGACGTTGCCGCTGTTGATGTAGGTCCAGACGTCCCGGTGGCCGAGCGCTTCGAAGATCTCGACCAGGCGAGCCATGCTCACCCGTCGCTGGCCGAGGTTCACAGCACGCAGGAAGGCGATGTGGGTCGTCACAGCGTCGATCGTCGCACAGCGGCCATGCCCTCACCCCGAACCGGACGAGCCGGGCGGGGCGGACGAGATGGGGTCGGTCGACGGCGTGTACGAGTCGGGCCCGGGCGGCAACGGCCCCCGGCTCCTGACCAGCGTCACCGCCGCCGCCTCGGTGGCATGGGTGACCGCCAGCAGCGTGGTCGGGTCGCGCAGCTGGATGGTGACGACGACCTTGCCGGTCGACTCGAGGCCGCCGTGGGTGTCGTCGTCGAGGTCGACCAGGCGGACGGCGCGGGCCACCACCACCGTGCGGGCGGTGTCGCCGGTGCCGTAGGTGGCCAGCAGATCGAGGGGCTCGCCCACCTGCAGGGCGCCGTCGAGGGCCCGGTTGCGATCGACCGGGAACGAGAGCTCGGCGCTCGAACTGCGTGGGCGGCCGACGGCGACGGCGGACGGCTCGACGATGGCGCCCGCCGCCAGGGGCGCCAAGGCGACCGCTCCGACGACCTGGTCGACCGACGAGAAGGTCTGGGCGGCTACCTCCCCAGGCAGGCTCACCGCCTCGACGGCGACATCGGCGGCGCCGATCGTCGAGCCGAGTCGCACCGCATGGGTGGTCACGACCACGCGCCCGGTCGGACCGTGCCCGCTGTGGCCGGCCACCGAGAAGGCGACCAGCATGGCCACCGCCACGAGCAGGCCTCCGACGACGGCCCGACCCGAGGGGAGCGGACGTCGCGCCACGAGCCGTCGACGGGGTGGGTCGGCGGGTGACGAGCCCGCGTCGACCGAGTCGTTGGATGGTGGTCGGCCCCGCATGCCGCCTGCTCCTTGCCCGCGCACCGGGACCGCCTGGCCCGACCCCCGCTGGCACCGTACGGATCCGCTACGACGTAACTCAAGGTGACGTCGGTCACTCGGTGCGAGGCGGAGAGCGGTGCCGGAGACCGGCGCTCCGGGGAAACCACCGAAAAAGGGTGAAAGGGACCGAGAAGGGAAGTAACGTGGGACCTGTGACTCCTCCAGGCTTCGTCGCCGACGACGAGATCCACTGGCTCAGCACCGGCGAAGCCGCCGAGCGCCTCGGCATCACGCCGCGCACGCTGTACCGGTTCATCGACGAGGGACAGGTGCCGGCGTACCGGTTCGGTCGGGTGATCCGGCTCAAGGCCACCGATGTCGATCTGTTCATCGAGGCCTGCCGCATCGAGCCGGGCACCCTCGAGCACCTCTATCCCGACTCGGGCAGCGACACCTCTGCCAGCGCCGCCAGCGGCACGTAGGCGACATCGCCGCCCTCGAGGCGCACGACCAGCAGATCCGATCCGGCCGCCAGCAGCGAGCCGGCCAGGACGGCCGCGCCGCCCAGCGTGACGACGCGGACCCGTGGTCGGTCCTCGGCCCATCGGGCCAGCTCGGCGGCCAGATCGGTGGACGGCGAGTCGACGCGCGCGTCGCCATCGGCGAGCTCCGCCCCGCCGGCGCGCACCGAGGCCACCGCGGCGGCGGCGAGGAGCACCCGGCCGCCCCCGGCCACCACCAGTTCGACCACGTCGCGACCGACGGTGACGGGCGTGCCCCGGTGACGGCGCCCGTCGAGCAGCTCGACCACGACCGGACGTCCCCGTTCGGCCAGGCCGCCCAGCACGGCGCGGCAGCGACAGGTCGCGGCCCGGCTGGCGAGCCAGCCAGGCCGTCCGGCGCCGCTCGTCCACCGCCTCGGCCACGCGCTCCTCGGCCGCCCGCGGCGCTCGAGCGCATCGAGGGCGCGGTCGACCTCCGAGCCGTCGTCGAACGCATCGGTTGCGCCCGGGGCCGCCGCCCGCCATGTCGTGAGCCTAGGTGGCGCGCCGAAGCTCCCTCGCCGTCGCACCCTCCAGTCACTACGCTGAGGCCCTCACCCGAGACCCGCGATGGCACCCACCCAAGTCAAGATCAACGTTCCCGGCAACCATCTGATGGTCGGCCTCCTGGGCCAGCGCGACGAGCTGTTGCGGCTGGTCGAGACGGCGTTCCCCACCTCGACGGTCCACGTCCGGGGCAACGAGATCACCGTCGACGGCGAGAGCGCCGAGCAGGTCGGGCGCCTGTTCTCCGAGCTGGTCGTCCTGCTCGCAGCAGGGCCATCTCCTCGAGCCGGCGACGGTCCACCGCACCATCGACATGGTCAAGGCCGACGAGTCGCCGTCCGAGGTGCTGACCGCCGAGGTCCTGAAGTCGTCGCGGGGTCGCACGGTGCGCCCCAAGTCGAGCGGCCAGAAGCGCTACGTCGACGCCATCCGGCACAACGTCATCACCTTCGGCCTCGGGCCGGCCGGCACGGGCAAGAGCTGGCTGGCGGTGGCCATGGCGGTGCAGGCGCTGCAGTCCAAGGAGGTCGACCGCATCATCCTCACCCGGCCGGCGGTCGAGGCCGGCGAGCGGCTCGGCTTCCTGCCCGGCGACCTCATGGCCAAGGTCGACCCGTACCTGCGGCCGCTCTACGACGCGCTCTACGACATGGTCGAGCCCGAGGGCGCCCAGCGCCTGCTCGACCGGGGCACCGTCGAGGTGGCACCGCTGGCCTTCATGCGGGGCCGCACGCTCAACGCCAGCTTCATCATCCTCGACGAGGCGCAGAACACGTCGCCCGAGCAGATGAAGATGTTCCTGACCCGCATCGGGTTCGGGTCCAAGGTCGTCGTCACCGGCGACACCACCCAGGTCGACGTGGCCGGCGGTCGCAGCGGGCTGGGCGGCCTCGAGCGGGTGCTCGGCGACATCGACGGCCTGGCCTTCGTGCACCTGACCAGCCGCGACGTGGTCCGGCACCGCATCGTGCAGGACATCGTCAACGCGTACGAGCGGGCCGCCGACGACTCGTCGCAGAGCTGACCGCCGCCATGGCGCATCGAAGACCCGTGCTCGACGAGTCCACGCCGACCCCGGGCCAGGTCGTGATCGTTCGCGACGAGCAGACCGGGCAACCCGTCGACGTCGCTCGCTGGACCGGGCTGGCATCGGCGGTGCTGAGCCGATCGGATCTGGCGGGACCGTGCGAGCTGTCGATCTCGTTCGTCGGTCCCGACGAGATGGCCGAGCTGAACCGCGACCACATGGGCGGCGACGGCGCCGACCGACGTGCTGTCGTTCCCGATCGACGGCGACGAGCTGACCGGCCACGACCTGGTCGACGACGTGCCGAGGTTGCTCGGCGACGTCGTGATCTGCCCCGCGGTGGCGGCCGCGAACGCGCCCGAGCACGCCGGCAGCTACGACGACGAGATCGCCCTGCTGCTCGTGCACGGCGTCCTGCACCTGCTCGGCATGGACCACGCCGAGCGCCGACGAGCAGTGCCGCGATGCAGGCGCGCGAGCGCGAGCTGCTCGAGCAGCTCCACGGCCCGCTCGCCGCGCGACCCGTGGGCCCGCTCGTGAGCCGGTCCGTGCTGCTCGGCGAGCTGACCTCCGGCGACATCGCCATGATCGTCACGATCGTCGTGCTGATGGTCGTCACGACGTTCCTGGCGCTGGCCGAGACCGCGCTCACCCGCATGTCGCGCAGCAAGGCCCACGCCCTGGCCGAGAACAAGGGCCATCGGGGCCAGCGGGTGCTGTGGCTCGTGACCCGGCCCGAGCGGTTCCTCAACCCGGTGCTGCTGACGCTGCTCATCTGCCAGCTCGTCGGCGCCACCCTGCTCGGCATCCTCGCCGACAACCTGTTCGGGGCCTGGGGCGTGGCCGTGGCCACGGTCGCTGAACGTGGTGGTCGTGTTCGTGGTGGCCGAGGCCGCCCCCAAGACCTGGGCCATCCAGCATCCCGAGCGGGCCGCGCTGCTGGCGGCCGGGCCGGTCACCGCCCTGGCCCGCTTCTGGCCCATCAAGGTGCTGTCGCGCGCGCTGATCGGCATGTCGAACGTGCTGCTGCCGGGCAAGGGCCTGAAGGAGGGCCCGTTCGTCTCCGAGGAGGAGCTGCTCGCGCTGGCCGACGTCGCGGTCGAAGAAGACGGTCATCGAGGAGGAGGAGCGCGACCTCATCGAGCAGATCATCGAGTTCGGCGACACCGTCGTCCGCGAGGTCATGGTCCCGCGCCCCGACATGGTCACCGTCTCGGCCGACTTCCGCGTCGACGACGTGATGGAGGTCATGATCCTCAACGGGCTGAGCCGTGTCCCGGCGGTGCGGCGAGGGCATCGACGACGTGGTCGGCGTGGTCTACGCCAAGGACCTGATGCGGGCGGAGCGCGACGGCAGGGGCGACCACCCCGTGTCCGAGCTCATGCGCGCCGCCCGCTTCGTGCCCGAGACCAAGCGCATCGCCGAGCTGCTGCCGGAGATGCAGGCCGACCACGTGCACCTGGCGGTGGTGGTCGACGAGTACGGCGGCACGGCCGGCCTGGTCACCCTCGAGGACCTGATCGAGGAGCTGGTCGGCGAGATCCACGACGAGTACGACCGCGAAGAGGCCGAAGGTCGAGGACCTGGGCGGCGGGCAGGTGCGGGTCAAGGCCGGCATGCCGATCGACGAGGTCAACGAGTTCCTCGATCCGCCGCTGCCCGACGACGGCGACTGGGACACCGTCGGCGGCCTCATCTTCCACCTGCTCGGCCACGTTCCCGCCGAAGGCGAGTCGGTCGAGTGCGACGGCCATCGACTGTGGGCCGAGCGGGTGCAGCGCCGCCGCATCGGGCGGGTGCGCGATCGCGCTGGCCGCTCCGAGTGCACGCGACGACGGCGACGACGCGATGCCGAGGGCGACCGATGGCGAGTCGACCGTGAGCGGATCGTGAGGTCGGGCTTCGTCACGCTCGTGGGGCGACCCAACGTCGGCAAGTCGACGCTGATCAACCGGATCCTCGGGACCAAGGTCAGCATCGTGTCGGACAAGCCGCAGACCACGCGCACCCAGGTGCGCGGCGTGCTCAACCGACCGGACGTGCAGGTCGTGTTCGTCGACACGCCCGGGATCCACAAGCCCCGCACGCTGCTCGGCGAGCGGCTCAACGACACCGCGTCGCAGACGCTCGGCGGCGTCGACGTCGTGTGCCTCGTGGTCGACGCCACGGCGTCGATCGGACCGGGCGACCGGTTCGTGGCCGCGCAGGTGCCGAGCGACGGCGTCGTGGTGGTCAACAAGGTCGACGCCGCGCCGCCCGAGCCGTGCTGGAGCAGCTGGCCAAGGCGGCCGACCAGCTGGCCCTCGAGCACTACTTCCCGGTGTCGGCCAAGACCGGTGCCGGCGTCGACGCGCTGGTCGCGCACCTGGTCGATCGGATGCCCGAAGGGCCGCAGCTCTACCCCGACGACATGGTCACCGACGTGCCCGAGGCGTTCTGGGTGGCCGAGCTGGTGCGCGAGCAGCTGCTGGCGGTGACCCACGACGAGCTGCCCCACTCGATCGCCACGCGCGTCACCGAGTGGGAGTGGCCGCGCATCCGCGTCGAGATCCTCGTCGAGCGCGACTCGCAGAAGGGGATCGTGATCGGCCACAAGGGGTCGGTGCTCAAGGCGGTCGGCACCGCGGTGCGCGAGCAGCTGCCCACCGGCGCGTTCATCGAGCTGTTCGTCAAGGTCGACAAGGACTGGCAGCGCGCGGCCCAGGCCCTCGAGCGCCTGGGCTACTGACCGCGGATCAGACTGCGTGCCGCTGCGGAGCGGGGCGGAGCAGCTGGAGGGCGTGGGTGGATGCCGGAGGCAGCCCAGCGGATTATCGCTGGGCCAGCGAGAAGAACGTGCCGGCGAGGGGGGCGGCGGTCTGGCCGCCGACGCCGCCGTCCTCGACGATCACGGCGACGGCCAGGTTGCCGCTGAAGCCGATGAACCAGGCGTGGGTGTGCGGCGGGTTGGCGTTGCCGAACTCGGCGGTGCCGGTCTTGCCGGCCACCTGGAGCCCGGGGACCGCGGCGGCGGTGCCCGTCCCGCCGGTGACGACCCCACGCATCAGTGTGGTGAGATCGGCCCGAACGGTGGCGTCGAGCGTGGTGGCGGGTGGCGGGTCGGTGGTGTGGTCGAGGAGCAGCATCGGAGGGCGCCAGTGCCCGGACATGACCGCGGCCGCCACCGTCGCCATCTGCAGCGGGCTGGCGGTGACCTCGCCCTGCCCGATGGCGTCGGCCGCGGTCTCGACCGCGTCGCCACCGGTCGGGAAGCTGCCGCCGACGGTGGTGACCCCGAGGTGCAGCGGCTGGTCGAACCCGAAGGTGGCCGCGGCGCGACGCAGCTGCGCGCCGGAGAGGTGCGCCTTGGTGGCGCCGATGAAGGCGGTGTTGCACGAGCGGGCGAACGCGGTCGACAGCGAGAGCGGACCGAGCTCTCGCTCTCGAAGTTGTGGAACACCTTGCCGTCGACGGTGACCGTGGACGGGCACGTGAGCCCGCTGGCCGGGGTGAGCCCGGCGGTCAGCAGCGCGTCGGTGGTCGCGACCTTGAAGGTCGATCCGGGCGGATACACGCCGACGAGGGCGCGGTCGAACTGCTGGTCGAGCGGCTCGGACACCACGGCTCGGATGTCGCCCTGGCCGTCGACGGCCACGAGCGCGGCCGGCTTGTCGACCGACGCCATGGCCGTGTCGGCCGCCTGCTGGATGGTCGGGTCGATGGTGGTGCGCAACGCCACCGGGGCCCGGCCCGGATCGTGGCGCACGATGGCCACGACCCGGTGGGCGGAGTCGGCGATCGTCGGGTCGATCACCCGGATCTCGGTCGACGGCGATCCGGCCAGCGAGCGCTCGTAGGTGGCTTCGAGCCCGTACTGGCCCACCTCGTCGCCCGCTTCGTAGGGCGCGCCGAGGTGGGTGAGCTGCTCGGCGGTGATCGGCGCCACCGTGCCCAGCAGCACCTCGGCGAAGCCGCTCGAGGCGCTGGCATAGCCCTTGTGGCTCTGGAACTCGAGGCCGGGGATCGGGTAGATGATCGGCTTGACCGACAAATAGGTCGGCCTCGGCACGGTGATGATCGGGACGAAGTAGTCGGGCTGGACGCCGGGTGCGTGCAGGTCGGCGTCGACCGTCTTGGGGTCGACGTGCAGCGTGTCCGACAGCGCCTTGGCCAACGCGGCCTGGTCGGTCATGCGGCGAGGCTCGACCCCGATCGTCACGACGTCGATGCGACCGGCCAGGACCTGGCCGCCCGTGCCGAGGATCGGCGCCCGGGCCGGCCACGTGCTGGTGCGGTCGAACACGTCGTGGGGTCCGAGCCCCGGGTGGATGACCGCCCGGCTCCACACGACGGTGGGGGCGTCGTGGCCGGGCACGAGCGCGAAGGAGCTCTGGTAGGTCCACGGGCCGATGCCCGTGACGACGTCGTGGACGGTGAACGAGGCGATCGTGCGGCCGCCGACCTTGCGGGTGCCGTCGAGGTGGAACGTCGCGCTGCTCACGGGGAGCTTGGCCATCACCGCCTTCATGTCGGCGGCGACGTTCGACGACGGGGTGACCATGGCCTGCATCGACGCGGTGTCGCGGGCCGACCATGCGGCGAGGAAGGCCTCCGCCCGCTGCCGATCGCGGTCGGGTGCGTGCCTCCCGACCACCAGCAGCACCGCCACGACGACGAGCGCCACGGCCACCACGCCGACCGCGACGACGAGCAGACCCCGTCCCCGACGACGGCCGGACATGATCGGGGCCGAGCCGGGCCATCCCGTGGAGCTGAACCTCGAGGGCGACGCGCCGAGTCCGATCCCGTTGTCAGGCGTCGGTGGTTCGTCGGTCATCGACCCCCTCGGCGATCAGGTCGTCGTCCTCGTCCTCGCGGTCATGGTCGCGGAGTCGTGCCGGAGAGTCGTGGATGCCGTCCGGGTCGGCGCCGGGCGAGCGGGTGATGTCGGCGAGGAACGCCTCGGCCTCCGCGCGATCCCGGGTGCGCCGCATCGGAGGGAGGGCGTTGACGATGTCCCAGCGGTAGCGGGCGCTGGCCAGCCGTGGGTCGAGGACGGCCACGACCCCGCGATCGGTGGTGTTGCGGATCAGCCGGCCCGCCCCCTGGGCCAGCATCGTGGCGGCTCTGGGCAGGTCGACGACCTGGAAAGCCTCGGCGCGGGCGCGCTCGCGGCGGGCCTGCAGCAGCGGCTCGTCGGGTCGGGGGAACGGCAGTCGGTCGATGGTCACCAGGGCGAGCGAACGGCCCGGTACGTCGATGCCCTGCCAGAAGCCCATGGTGGCGAACAACGAGGTGGCTTCGTCGGCCGTGAAGCGCGCCACCAGCGCCGGCTTGGGCAGGTCGTTCTGGCTGAGCACCTCGGTGTCGAGCACCAGTCGCAGCGCGTCGACCGCCGCGTTCATGGCGCGGTAGCTGGTGAACAGGGCGAGGGTGCGTCCCCCTGCGGCCTCGATGAGCGCGGCCAGCTCGGCGTGCATCTGCTCTTCGTAGGCCGCGGCCCGTGGATCGGGCAGGTGCGCGGCGCAGTAGAGCAACGCGTTGGACTCGTAGTCGAACGGGCTCCCGACGTCGATCTCGGTGAACGATCCCGGTTCGAGGCCGAGGCGCGGCCCGAGGCCGGCGGGGATCGTCGCGCTGGTGAGCACCACCGTGGCGCCCTGCCACACCGACTCGCTCAGGACCTCGGCGACATCGATCGGCGCCCCTCGGAGCACGGGGGCGACGGGCGTGCCCTCGACCCAGACCACATGGTTCGGCGGCGCGTCGAGCACCCAGTCGATGTCGTCCACCAGCGTGCCGGCCACCTTGAGCGCCCGTTGCTTGCGCGCGCCGACATCGCCGGGTCCGTCGTCAGGCAGGCCGCGGAGCGTCGACAGCAGCACCTCGATGTGCCCGCGGGCGAGGAGCAGCGGATCGGCCAGGTCGGGGTCGATCACTCCGCGCAGCCGCCGACCGACCTGTTCGGCGAGCGCGCCGGCCAGGCGAACGGCGTCGGCCTCGAGGTGGTCGATGCTCTCGGGGTCGACCACGATGGCCTGGGTGACCCGCGCCAGGTTGGACAGGCGGCCCCCCGTGAGCTCGAGGCCGAAGGTGGCCGACACGACGTCTTCGAACTGGTGCGCCTCGTCGATGACCACCACGTCGTGTTCGGGCAGCAGTGCGCCACCGGCCTCGACGCTCAGGCTGTAGAGGTGGGTGTTGACCACGACCACGTCGGCTTCGGCCGCCGCGGCGCGGGCCTGCTCGGCGAAGCACGTGCCGCCCCGTGGGCAGTTGGCCGCGCCGGGGCATTCGCGCGGCCCCACGCTCACGGCGGCCCAGGCGGCGGCCGACGGCTCGTGGTCGAGCTCGGCGCGGTCGCCGGTCGGGCTGGTGGCCGCCCAGTCGGCCAGGCGCCTGACCTGCTCGCTGACCGGTTGATCCGCCGTGCCGTCGAGGGTCAGCTGGGCGTCGCTGGTCGTGGCTTCGTGGACCCGCTGCTGGCAGATGTAGTTCGAGCGGCCCTTGAGCACGGCGAAGGTGAACGGCCGGTCGAGGTGCTCGGCCAGGAACGGCAGGTCCTTGCCGGCCAGCTGGTCCTGCAGCGCCTTGGTTGCTGTGGCCACGATCACCTTCGCCCCGCTGACGACGGCCGGCACGAGGTAGGCCAGCGACTTGCCGGTGCCGGTGCCGGCCTGCACGATCAGCGGCCGGTGCCCGGTGATGGCCGCCCCCACGGCGAGGGCCATCTCGACCTGTCCCGGTCGGTCTTCGCCGGCGGGGAGGGCGGCGGTGGCGGTGGCGAGCGCGTCCCGGACCTCGCGCTCGCCGGGGGCCGTCGCCATCAGCCGGCGCGGCGAGCGAGGAACAGCGTCGGCGAGTAGTGGCGAACCACCCGGCCGTCGTGGCGCGACTCGATCATCTCGACCATCTCCGCGAACAGCTGCCGGCGGACGTCGGCGTCGAGGATGCGGTAGTCGGAATAGGTGTCGAGCAGGCGGACGAACTGCTGTGCGTCGTAGGTCGTGTCGAAGGGATGGGCCCGTTCGATCGGCGCCGCGAACTGGCCGTGCTCGGCCAGGAACCGGTTGATGTCGGATCGCCGGCGGCGGCCGTGGAGCTCGTCGATCCGGTCGTCGGGCGAGAGTCCCTCGCCGGCGTAGCGCGTGGCGGCGATCTGGGGGGCCCACCGCTCGTGGACCGCCCGGCAGTCGGCCAGCAGCACGGGATCGGTGAGCGACCCGTGTCCCCACCACACCGCGAGGCTGCCGGACGGGCGAAGGACCCGGGCCGCCTTGTCGAACCCGACATCGGGATCGACCCAGTGCCAGGCGCTGGCCGACACCACCAGGTCGAAGGTCGCGGCGGGGAGATCGGCGTCCTCGAAGGTGGACTCGCGGATCTCGACGTGGGTGAAGTCGGACAGCTTGGCGCGGGCGACCGCGGCGAGATGGGGGCCCGGCTCGAGCCCCACGATCGAGCAGCCACGCTCGGCCAGGGGGACGGTGGCCACCCCCGGACCGGTCCCGATCTCGAGCACGTCGGGGTGCTCGGGCGCCTCGGACAGCGTGAGGAGATCGTCGTAGAGCCCGTCGGGGTAGCGGGGCCGGAGCTCGTCGTAGAGGTCGGCGACGCCGTCGAAGCTGCGGGCTCGTTGCTGCACGCGACGACCGTACCGGGCGCGGCCGGGAGCGAGCGGTAGGTTGCGGAGGTGCCTTCCCCGGCCGGCGTCGCCGGCATCGACCAGACCCGCATCCCGACGCATGTGGCGTGCGTCATGGACGGCAACGGCCGCTGGGCGCAGCGCCGCGGGCTCAAGCGCACCGAGGGCCACGCGGCCGGCGAGGAAGCCCTGTTCGACACCGTCGAGGGCGCGCTCGAGCTCGGGATCCAGTGGCTGACGGTCTACGCCTTCAGCACCGAGAACTGGAAGCGCCCGACCGACGAGGTCCGCTACCTCATGGGCTTCAACGAGCGCATCCTCGTCGGGCGGCGCGACGAGATGAACGAGCGCGGGGTGCGCATGCGCTTCTCGGGCCGGCGTGACTGGCGGGTGCCCAAGCGGCTGTTGCGCCACCAGGACCAGTCGGTCGAGCTGACGCGGGGCAACCGCACGATGACCTTCACGATCGCGTTCAACTACGGCGGTCGCGCCGAGATCGTCGACGCCGTCCGGGCCCTGGTGGCCGAGGGCACGCCGGCCGACAAGATCGACGAGCGGGCCATCCGCCGCCACCTCTACCACCCCGACATGCCCGATCCCGACCTGATGATCCGCACCTCGGGCGAGTACCGCATCTCGAACTTCCTGCTGTGGGAGATCGCCTACAGCGAGCTCGTGTTCACCGACGTCCTGTGGCCGGACTTCCGCCGCGAGCACCTGTTCGACGCGGTCCGCGAGTACCAGGCCCGCGAGCGCCGCTTCGGCGGCATCGAGGACGGCTGAGGTGCTCTACCGCGACGAGGGGGTGGTGCTGCGCACCTACAAGCTGGGCGAGGCCGATCGCATCGTCGTGCTGTTCACCCGCGGGCACGGCAAGGTCCGGTCGGTGGCCAAGGGGGTCCGCAAGACCAAGAGCAAGTTCGGGTCGCGCCTCGAGCCGATCAGCCACGTCGCCCTGCAGCTGTACGAGGGCCGCGAGCTCGACATCGTCACCCAGGTCGAGAGCATCGACCACTTCCGGGCGATCCGCGACGACCTCGATCGCATCGCCCGAGCGTCGAGCATGCTCGAGGTGGTCGACCAGATGGTGCAGGAGGGCGGCCCGAACCCGCGCCTCTACCAGATGCTGATCGGCGCGCTCCGTGCGCTTGGCCGACCACAACGGTCCGTTGGTCCTGCCCGCGTTCTTCTGGAAGCTGCTGGCGCTCGAGGGCTACCGGCCGATCCTCGACGCCTGCGCCGAGTGCGGGGCGACCGAGTCGCTGGTGGCCTTCGACCTCGAGTCGGGTGGCGTGCTGTGCGCCGATCACCGTCGCGGGACGGCCATCACGCCCGAGGCGCTCGAGCTGATGCGCCGCATCCTCGGCGGTCAGCTGGGCGGCGCCCTGAACGAGGTCGAGTCACCGGCCACCCACGAGGTCGACCACCTGGCCACCCGCGCCGTCGAGCACCACCTCGAACGGCGCCTGCGCTCGATCACCGTGCTCGACCGCGGCTGACGCGTCGAGGCTCCGCCGACGCGGCAGAGCCGCTCAGTTCGTGCGCCGCGGATGGCGAAGCCGTCCGATGGGAGGCTCCGCCGACCGGAGGACCAGTCAGATGGGACCCCAGCTCTGGGTGGCCTGGTCGAACTGCATCCAGCGCTGGCCGACCGCGTCCCACTGGATGTAGGCGTCGCGGCTCAGCGTCCCACTGCGGCTGGGTGGGATCGGGCGGGACACCGGCCGAGGTGGTGGCCGTGGTGGCGGCTGCGGCGGTGGCCGGGTCGGACGCCATCGGCGGGCTGGCCGGCGCGGCGACGGGGCTGACGGGCTGCGGGCTGACCGGGCTGACCGGCGGCACCGGGGGAACCGGCAGGATCGGGGACGGCCCGACCGGGGCGGACCGGCGCGAGCGGCGAGAGGCCGGGGACGATCACGGCCCGGCCCGCCTGGTCCTTCGGGACGACGAAGCTCTTGGCCGCCATGTCGCCGACGCGGCGGTGGCCCTTCGTCGACAGGATCAGGATGAGGCCCAGGAGGCCCGGGATGCAGTACGGGAACCAGTCGACGAGGCCGGCGATCATGCGCACGAGCGCCCAACCGACCCCGATCGGCTCGCCCTGCTCGTCGACGGTGACGAGGCCGACGGCGCTGGTGCCGAGGGTCCGACCGGTGAGGCCCCGCATGAGGGCGAACACACCGAGCACGTAGCCGAGGCCGACCAGCTGCACGACCGCCCGACGACCGCCGTCGAGGTAGTAGTGGCCGACCGAGGTGCAGGTGAGGCGCCGCCCGTTGCAGATGTTGGTGAGGCGCCCGACGTAGGTGGCCGCCGGGGCCTTCCGCGACAGCAGGGCGTAGAGGAGCGATGTAGATCAACCAGCCGAGGCCGACGTCGATGAGGGCGGCGACGACCCGGCGACCGGCGACCGCCGTCGGATCGGCGGGGGGTTGAGAGGGCTGCACGAGGTGACATTCTGCCGCGTCCCGGTCGATCGCGGCGGTATGGCTTCGAGAGCCCGAGGGGCCCACCGCTACGCTCTCGCCCCATGTCCGACCCCGATGTCCCGACGACGATCTCATGGAAAAGATCGTCAACCTCTCGAAGCGCCGCGGCTTCGTGTTCCCGTCGGCCGAGATCTACGGCGGCTTCCGCTCGACCTACGACTACGGGCCGATCGGCGTGCTGCTGCTGCGCAACGTCAAGGACGCGTGGTGGCGCTCGATGGTGCAGCTGCGCGACGACGTCGTCGGCCTCGACGCCGCCATCCTGTCGCCGCCCGCGATCTGGGAGGCCTCGGGCCACCTGGCCAACTTCACCGACCCGCTCGTCGACTGCAAGGTGTGCCACGAGCGCTTCCGGCTCGACAAGCTCGACGATCCGCACACCTGCCCGAGCTGCGAGTCGAAGGACTCGTTCACCGAGGCCCGGCAGTTCAACCTCATGTTCAAGACCTACGCCGGGCCGATCGCGGACGCCGGTGCCGAGGTCTACCTGCGCCCCGAGACCGCCCAGGGCATGTTCGTCGACTTCGCCAGCGTGCTGCAGACCAGCCGCAAGAAGCCGCCGTTCGGCATCGCCCAGGTGGGCAAGTCGTTCCGCAACGAGATCACGCCCGGCAACTTCGTCTTCCGCACACGCGAGTTCGAGCAGATGGAGATGGAGTTCTTCGTCCCGCCCGACGAGGCCGACCAGTGGTACGAGTACTGGTGCCGCGAGCGCCGGCAGTGGTACCTCGACCTCGGCATCCCCGAGGACGAGATCCGGCTGCGAGCCCACGACGCCGACGAGCTCAGCCACTACTCGAGCGGCACCTCCGACGTCGAGTTCCTGTTCCCCTGGGGATGGGACGAGCTCGAGGGCATCGCCAACCGGGGCGACTACGACCTGACCCAGCACATGAAGGCGTCGGGCGAGAAGCTCGACTACTTCGACCAGGCCACCAACACCCGCTACACCCCGCACGTCATCGAGCCGGCCGCCGGCGCCACCCGCACGATGATGGCGTTCCTGCTGGCCGCCTACGACGAAGAAGAGGTGCGCGGCGAGACGCGGGTCGTGCTGCGCCTGCACCATCGGCTGGCGCCGTACAAGGTGGCGGTCCTCCCGCTGTCGAAGAAGGACACGCTGACCCCGTTGGCCCGTGACGTGCTCACGGCGCTGCAACCGCACTTCATGTGCGACTACGACGAGACCCAGGCCATCGGCCGCCGCTACCGCCGCCAGGACGAGCTCGGCACGCCGTTCTGCGTCACCGTCGACTTCGAATCGCTCGACGACGCGGCGGTCACCGTGCGCGAGCGCGACTCGATGGCCCAGGAGCGGGTGCCGGTCGACGAGCTGGTCGGGTACCTCCGTGACCGCCTCGCCTGATCCCGCGTCCTCCGAGCCCGGCGGCGTGCCCGCGCCTTCGGCCTCGCTCGACCCTGACGACGCCGCCAAGATCGCCGTCAACCAGGCGAACTGGGACGAGCGGGCCGGCGTGCACCTCGCGTCGACCTTCTACGACATCGAGGGGTTCAAGGGCGGCAAGTCCGCGCTGCGCGCCGTTCGAGATCGACGAGCTGGGTTCCGTCGACGGCCTCGACCTCGTGCATCTCCAGTGCCACTTCGGGCTCGACACGCTGTCCTGGGCCCGGCTCGGCGCCCGCGTCACCGGGCTCGACTTCTCGCCCACTGCAGTCGCCGCCGCCCGCAGCCTGGCCGCCGAGTTGCACATCGAGGCCGACTTCGTGTGCGCGGACGTCTACGACGCCGTCGAGCTGCTCGGGGGCCGGCCGCTTCGACGTCGTGTACACGGGCTTCGGCGCCCTGTGCTGGTTGCCGGACCTGGTCCGCTGGGCGGCGATCGTCGACGCGCTGGCGCGACCGGGCGGCACGGTCTACGTCCCCGAGTTCCATCCGATCCAAGGCGTGTTCGGCGACGACGACCTCGCGGTCGAGTACCCCTACTTCGGCGCCCGCAGCGGCCTGCGCTTCGACGAGCCGGCCACCTACGGCGGCGACGCCACCATCGAGGCGTCCACCCTCTGGGACTGGAACCATCCGGTCAGCGCGGTGATCACCGCCCTGCTCGACCGGGGCCTCGTGCTCGAGTCGTTCCACGAGTACCCGTTCACCTACTTCCCGCGCTGGCCCTTCCTCGTCAAGCACGACGACGGCACGTGGCGGATGCCGCCCGACCGGCCCGAGCTGCCCCTCGTCGTACTCGATCAAGCTGCGCAAGCCGGCGTGACCGACGGGCTGTCCGGTGCCGCGCTCGTCCGTGACGTGGTGGCCCGGGTCGCACGCTCCGCCACGACGCCCTGACCGTCGACGCCGCGCTCGGACTGGTCGGCGTGGCCGACGTCGAGGCGATCCTGCATCCGCAGTCGACCGTCGAGGACCGCGCCGGGTCCGGGCGCGGTCCGCTCATCGCCACGGGCATCCCGGCCTCGCCGGGGATCGCCAGCGGCATCGCCGTGTTCGACGCGTGGCGTGCGCTCGACGCGTTCGACGAGGGCACGCCGGTGATCCTGGTGCGGCCCGAGACCTCGCCGGCCGACGAGCCGGCCATGGGCGTGGCGCAGGGCGTGCTCACCTCGCGCGGCGGGTTGACCAGCCACACCGCCGTGGTCGCCCGCGGTCGGGGACTGCCCGCGATCTGTGGCGCGTCCATCGCTCGAGATCGGCGACGACTCGTTCGTCACGGCCGACGGGAGTCGTCGTGCGTGAGGGCGACGCTCTGACGATCGACGGTTCGACGTGGCGAGGTGCGGTCGGGTTCGCTCCGAGGTCGCGGAGGCCGAGATCCCCGCCGAGCTGCACGAGCTGCTCGGCTGGGCCGACGAGCGGCGCGCCGGCCGGCTCGGCGTTCGCGCCAACGCCGACTCAGCCGCCGACGCGGTCCGCGCCCGGGCGCTTCGGCGCCGAGGGCATCGGCCTGTGCCGGACCGAGCACATGTTCCTGGCCGCCGACCGGCTGCCGTTGCTGCAGCGGATGATCCTGGCCGGCTCGCCCGAGGCCGAGGCCGAGGCGCTCGGCCCGCTCGAGGTGGCCCAGCGCGCCGACTTCGTCGAGCTGCTCGAGGCCATGGACGGCGTACCGGTCACCGATCCGCCTGCTCGATCCGCCGCTGCACGAGTTCCTGCCCGACGTGACCGCCCTCGAGGTGGCCGACGCCCGGGGCGAGCTCGACGGCGACGATGCAGCGCTGCTCGGCGCCGCCCGCCGCTGGCACGAGCACAACCCGATGCTGGGTGTCCGAGGAGTGCGCCTCGCGATCGTGAAGCCCGCGCTCTACCGCATGCAGGTGCGCGCCCTGGCGGCGGCCACCGTCGACCGCACCGAGGCCGGCGGCCATCCCCGCCCGCAGGTGCTCGTCCCGCTCGTCAGCACGGCGGCCGAGCTGGTCCTCGTCCGCGGCTGGATCGACGACGAGATCGCACGGGTGGCGACCGAACGTTCGTGCCCGCTCGACCTCGCGGTCGGCGCCATGATCGAGACCCCGCGCGCCGCCCTGCAGGCCGGCGAGCTGGCGGCCGTGGCCGACTTCTTGTCCTTCGGAACCAACGACCTCACCCAGATGACCTTCGGGTTCAGCCGCGACGACGTCGAGCTCGCTCGCTCGAGGCCTACCTGGCGCAGGGCCTGCTCGGCGCGGACCCGTTCGCCACGCTCGACGTCGACGGGGTGGGCCAGCTCGTCGGGCTGGCGGTCGAGCGGGCCCGGGCGGCCCGGCCCGACCTGTCCATCGGCGTCTGCGGGGAGCACGGGGGCGATCCCGAGTCGATCCGGTTCTTCCTCGACGCCGGGCTCGACTACGTGTCCTGCTCGCCGTTCCGGGTGCCCGTCGCCCGTCTGGCGGCCGGCCGGGCGGCGTCGGCCGGACCCCGGATCTGACACTCGGGTCGAGCCGGGACCAACGTCATATCCCGCTGGTACCGTCACGCCGATGGGGATCGTCGACGATGACGTGGTGCGGGTCCGAGAGGCCTCCGACCTCGTCGACGATCATCGGCGACCACGTCCAGCTCAAGCGGGTGGGCCGGCGGTGGCAGGGCCTCTGCCCCTTCCACGCCGAGAAGTCACCGTCGTTCTCGGTCAACCAGGAGAAGGGCTTCTACTACTGCTTCGGCTGCGGGGCGAAGGGCGACGTCATCACCTTCGTGCGCGAGATCGAGCACCTCGACTTCGTCGGCGGCCGTCGAGCTGCTGGCCGGCAAGTCCGGCATCACGCTGCGCTACACCGACCGCGACCAGGGCGAGGGCCGCAAGCAGCGGGCGCGTCTCGTCCGACGCCGTGGCCAAGGCCGTCGCCTGGTACCACGAGCGCCTGCTGTCGGCCCCCGACGCGGCGCGGGCCCGCGGCTACCTGCGCGAGCGCGGGCTTGAGCGGCGACGAGGTGCGGGCCTACCAGATCGGTTGGGCGCCCGAGGGCTGGGACGAGCTGACCCGGGCGCTCCGGCTGCCCGACGAGCTGATGTACGAGGCCGGCCTGGCGCGCCGCAACAGCCGCGGCCGGCCCAACGACTTCTTCCGGGCCCGCGTGCTGTTCCCCATCTTCGACGTGCAGGGCGACCCGGTGGCCTTCGGCGGGCGCATCCTGCCGGGAGGCGAGGGCTCGAAGTACTGGAACTCGACCGACACGCCGATCTACAACAAGAGCAAGACGCTCTACGGGCTCAACTGGGCCAAGGGCGCCATCGTCGCCGCCGACGAGGCCATCGTGTGCGAGGGCTACACCGACGTGATCGGCTTCGCCGCAGGCCGGGCTGCCGCGGGCGGTGGCCACCTGCGGCACCGCGCTCACCGAGGAGCACTTCCGCACGCTCAAGAGCTTCGCCCACCGGGTGGTGCTCGCCTTCGACGCCGACGCGGCCGGCCAGAGCGCGGCCGCCCGCTTCTACGAGTGGGAGCGGGCCTACGAGATCGACGTGGCGGTGGCCGCCCTGCCACCGGGCGTCGACCCGGCCGACCTGGCCCGCTCCGATCCGGCCGCGCTGGCCGCGGCGGTCGAGGGGGCCACGCCGTTCCTCGGCTTCCGGGTCAACCGCGTGCTCGAGGCGGCCTCGCTCGTGTCCCCCGAGGGTCGCGCCCGCGCCGCCGAGACGGCCATCGCCGTGCTCGACGAGCACCCCAACCCGCTGGTGCGCGACCAGTACCTGATGGAGGTGGCGTCGCGCTGTCGCATCCCCGTCGAGCAGCTGCGCGCCGGCACGTTCGCGCGCGCGCCGTCCGAGGCCCGTGGCGACACGCGTGGTCGGGCCGTTGCGGTCGATCGCGCCACCGTCCGGCCCCCGCGCCGGCCCGATTCGCCCGAGGTCGAGGCGCTGCGCCTGCTGCTCGACGATCCCGACATCGATCGCGCCCAAGCTCGACGAGCTGCTGTTCGACGACGACGTCAACCTCGAGGCGTACCGGGCGCTCACCTCGACGTCGACGCTGCACGAGGCGGTCGAGCTGCGCCGACGGGCCGGCGGCCGAGCTGCTGCAGCGACTCGCGGTCGAGGACACCGAGGCCGACGCCGCCGAGGTCGTGGCGCGCCTCGTCGAAGAGGCGGCTCGGCGCGAGCTGGCCATGATGCGCACCGAGGTGGGGACCGCTGACGACGAGGTGCTGTTCGAGCGATCGACCGAGATGGCGTGGGTCAAGCTGCGCAGCGAAGAGCTGCACGAGCCGGCTTCGAGCGCGGCGGCGGTGGACCAGTTGCTAGCCTGGCTCGGACGGCGTCCGCAGGAGATCAGATGACGGCGAGTGAACCGATGCTCCCGCAGGGTGGTGGTCTCTCGGCTGACGAGCTGCATCTGCTCGTGGCCCGGGCCCGCGAGCGGCGCACGATCACCCGCGACGATCTCGAAGAGTGCGTCCGCTCGACGCCCGTGACGCCCGAGATCGTCGAAGACCTCCGCCGGCTGCTCGCGCGTCGACGGCATCGACCTCGATCCGAGCGTCGACGATCCGACCACGAGCTTCCTGCGCGAGCTCGAGGCCGAGGTCGACGCGGCCGAGGCCCTGGCTGTCGAAGCCGAGATCGACGAGGCCGACCGACTCGCCGTCCTGGCAGCCGACCCTCCCGACCAGCCGCACCTCACCGTCGTCGACATCGAGGTCGACGACGAGCCCCGGCCCGATCCGGCCGAGCGGCGCCGGGCGCGCATGCGCACCTCCGGCGGCAAGGACATGCTGCGCTTCGCCAGCGCGGCCCAGGGCGGTTCGGCTGATCCGGTGCGGATGTACCTCAAGGAGATCGGCCGCGTCCCGCTGCTCACCGCGCAGGAAGAGGTCGATCTGGCTCGGCGCATCGAGGCCGGGGGACAGACGGCCGAGCGCCTGGCCGACCTGAGCGCGAGCGGCGCCCTCGACCAGCTCGATCGGGCCGAGCGGCGTCGGCTGAAGCGCCAGGTCGACGACGGCGAAGACGCGAAGGCGGCCTGACCCAGGCCAACCTGCGCCTGGTGGTGTCGATCGCCAAGCGCTACGTCGGGCGCGGCATGCTGCTCCAGGACCTGATCCAGGAGGGCAACCTCGGGCCTGATGCGGGCGGTCGAGAAGTTCGACTACACCAAGGGCTTCAAGTTCTCGACCTACGCCACCTGGTGGATCCGCCAGGCCATCACCCGGGCGATCGCCGACCAGGCCCGCACGATCCGCATCCCGGTCCACATGGTCGAGTCGATCAACAAGGTCCACCGGGTGCAGCGCCAGATGATCCAGGAGCTCGAGCGCGAGCCCACGATCGAGGAGCTGGCCGAGAAGGTCGACATGACCCCGGCCCGGGTGCGCGAGATCATGCGCATCTCGCAGGACCCGCTCTCGCTCGACTCGCCGGTGGGCGAGGAGGACGACTCGAACCTGGCCGACTTCATCGAGGACCAGCAGGCCGAGGCGCCGGCCGAGATGGCGGCGCGCAAGATGCTCGGCGACGCGGTGGTCGAGGCGCTCGATCAGCTCAACGAGCGCGAGAAGGCGGTGGTGCGGCTGCGGTTCGGTCTCGACGACGGCCAGGCCCGCACGCTCGAAGAGGTCGGCCGCGAGTTCGGCGTGACACGCGAGCGCATCCGCCAGATCGAGTCGAAGACGCTGGCCAAGCTGCGTCATCCCCATCGCAGCCAGAAGCTGCGCGACTACCTCGACGGCGAGTAGGCACTCCGACCGTCACGCTTCGCCGGACGCCAGGCGGCGCCGACCGAGGCATCAGTTGAGCGTCGGGTCACCCACGTAGTCGAACGGGTTGGCGGTGGCCGGCGTCGGTGCGCCCGTGGCGGACACGCCGCTGACGAGCACACGACCGCGACCCATACCAGCCTCGGCCACCTCGCCGAGGCGGTTGACGACCTGGTGGTAGACGGGCGACGAGCGCACCCGACCGAGGTAGTGCTCGATCTGATCGAACCGTTCGCGACCCGCCTTGGTGCCGTAGTAGTACCCGAGCGCGAAACCCATCGCCATACCCGTCCGGAAGCGCATGGGACAGTTGTAGCGCATCGATTACGAGGACGAGAAGTTGCACGCCAAATGCAATGACACCGGATGCGTTGTCATGCGCCCTGCTCCCGCTCGGATGATCGGGTTTCGGGGCGAGACCCGCGAATCCGAGCGGGTGCCAGATCCCGTATTGGGCCCGGTGCACGCGCTGCTATCCTGCGGCCTCGTCCTTCCGGGGTAGCTCAGTTGGCAGAGCGCTCGGCTGTTAACCGAATTGTCGTGGGTTCGAGCCCCACCCCCGGAGCTTCGTCCCTCGCCTGCGTGTGCAGTGGTCACCCCAGGCGTGCGTGTCCCGTAGCCTGCTGGCGGTCGGGGCCCGTAGCTCAGTGGTCAGAGCAGGCGACTCATAATCGCTGGGTCGGTGGTTCGATCCCACCCGGGCCCACTACCAGGGTGTTATGTCGAAATCGAGGATAGCACGGCGCTGTCACACCAAGCGACTATTCTGGTCGCATGGCTGTTCCCCTGAAGCTTCCTGACCTGCTCGAGAGCTTCGACAACGCCCTCCGGGCCCGACGTCGCACCGAGCGCACGCGGTATCTCTACCGCAACGCCGCCGACCGCCTCGTCGACGTGGCTGACCGCCGAGGGCCGATCGACCCGTGTCGACAAGATCGACCGGCGCACCCTCGAGGTCTACTTCGCCGACCTCGCCGAGAAGATTTCTCCGTCCACGCTCGGAATGCACTACCGGCACCTCCGCGCCCTGTTCGGATGGCTGCACACCGAAGAAGAGATCGACCGCAACCCCTTCGCCGGGATGACCCACCCCAAGGTGCCCGACGACCCACCACCAGTGCTCAGCGCCGACCAGATCCGCGATCTGCTCGACGCGTGCAAAGGCCGCAGCTTCACCGAACGGCGTGACACCGCCATCGTGCTGATGTTCGCCGACACCGGCGTCCGCCTCAGCGAGCTCGTCGACATGAACGTCGAGGACATCGACCACACGCGGCGCGTCGGATGGGTCACCGGCAAGACCGGCACCCGCGCCGTCGCTATCGGCGACACCGCCATGGTCGCCCTCGACCGCTACCTCCGCGCCCGCCGCAGCCACACCCGCGCCGACCTCACCGCCCTGTGGCTCGGACCGAAAGGCAAGCTCTCCGGCTCCGGTGTCGCGCAGATGCTCCGCCGCCGCGGCGCGACCGCCGGCATCAAGGGACTGCGCCCGCACCTGTTCCGTCACACCTTCTCGCACGAGTGGATGGCCGCGGGCGGCAGCGAGAGCGACCTCATGGCGCTGGCCGGATGGTCGTCGCCCGCCATGGTCCGCCGGTACGGACGCAGCGCCGCCGCCGAACGCGCCATCGACGCCCACCGCAAACTCAGCCCAGGGGATCGACTGTGACAGCAAAGGCGAAAGGCGACGCGATCGGAGAGGCCACCACCGGAGCGGCCACGCCGTTGGTCTACTGCCGATGCGGCGACTGCAATGGTCTGATCGGCGAGGTATTCAAGACCTCGCACGGCCTTCTCTATGCAGGCGTTGAGCAGACATGGGGAGCGGAGGCCGCGACCCTCGACCGTAAACGCCACGCGGGGAGCGGTCATGTCCCGCTCATCACTTCACACGTCTTTGTCTTGCTGGGATGGGACGAAGATCCCGTCGAACCCACCGCATGGTGCTACCGCGACAAAGCCACGTTCTGCGCCGAGAAGCACACGCTCATTGAGGCTGCGCAGCGAGCCGCACGTAGCAAGCCGACGACTATCAAGGTTGCGATTCGCCGCGACTCCTAGCATGATGCTGAGGAGTTCATTGAGCCGGCCAGGTTGGCAGCAGGGGATCGGCACCTGCAACGAGTCTCCACAGGAGGCCCACGTTGCCTGCCGACCTGACCCCAGCGGAACGCTCAATGCGTGCCCGCATCGCGGCCCACCGATCGTGGGCCAACACCACCGACGTTCTCGCCAGAACCGCACCCGGTCGCCGAGCGGCCATGGAGCGGTTCGAGCGCGAGGTCGATCCTGACGGAACCCTCGAGCCTGCCGAGCGAGCACGGCGTGCGAGTCACGCCCGCTCCGCGTACTACAGCGGTCTGGCCCTCAAGTCGGCCAAGGCGCGGCGACTCAGGAAAGCCTCGTGAACGCGAGCGAACCCCGGCCGAAACCGGGGCACGCAGATGTCGACTACCACGACGACGAGGCAGACGATACCAGCGAGGCCGAGACAACCGCTGACGTCATTGCGCTCGATCGACGCCCTAACGCCCCGACGCGGCGCGGTGGTGCGATCACCTCAGCGATGGCCGGAGCGACCGCCAGAATCGACCACGAGGCCGTCTTGGCCGTGCTCGGCATGCATCCGGACGGACTGACTGACCAGCAGCTGGTGAAGCACTACGAGTACGAGGCCACCGCCGGCCGACGTCCGTTCATGTCCGAATCGGGGATCCGGTCGCGCCGGGCCGAGCTCGTCGGTTTCGGCGTCGTCGCGAACAGTGGCCGCAAGGCTAAGACCGCCTATGGACGATCCGCGGTGATCTGGACCGTCGTTCCCGGCGTCGAACTGCACCTGCACAACGGCGACATCATCCGGCCGACCCTGCCCGAGGTCGAAACCGAGCCGTATCACCGCGCCGACGCGAACGTGGTCTACCTGGCGCTGGCTGACGCCCGCGCCGCCTTGGCGCGTGATCCCCGGTGAGCGTGCAGGCCATGGCATGGGTTCTCGAGCACAGCCCCGTCGACCAGCCCACGCATCGGCTCGTCCTGTTGTCCATCGCGAACCACGCCAACGAACACGGCGCACGTTCCTGGCCGTCGCAGGCCACGATCGCCCGCGAAGCCAAGGTGAGTAAGCGAACCGTGCAGCGTGCCATCCAGCAACTCGAGAACGACGGTGACCTGATCGTTCACGAGCGCGGCGGTGGCACAGCACGCACTCAGGAGCGATACCGCACGAACGGCTACACGATCGTCGGCGTGTTTTCCCCAGGGGCGACACAGGCGCGCCCCTTAAATCGGTCAAGGGGTGACAACGGCGACAACAAGGGGCACGCTGGTGACCAATCAGGGGTGACACCTGTGGCGCATGAACCGTCAGTACAACCGTCCGGTGAACCGGGCGTCGATTTCGACGCCGAGGCAGTCGCATGAGTCCGCGCCGTGGTGGCGAGCGATGAACCACTCACTTGACGGCCACCAACTTGAACGTGAATTGAAGGAAGACGACACCGCTGGTATTGCCGTCCGCAGACTTGCGAAGGCCGAGGCTGACGCTCTCGGTGGGCGGCACGTCTCCGGTCCCTTCTATAGGCCCGAAGGCCCCGAACGCGCGACATCGCAGCTCAGCGACGGCGCGCCATGCGATGTGCGAGACGACCGCAGCCAAGGCCGGCCGGTATCTGTGCGATGGCAGGTTGATGTCGTGCATGATCGACGTCGACCCCGTCGCTGCCACCTGCTCGCTGAACAGGAACCATCCACCGGCTCGGTCCAAACCACCGACACCGTATCACGTACCGAACACCAGCGCACTCCTCTTACGCCCAACCGATCCAACTGCTCTCACCTGCTCGCCTTCAGGCCGTGACGGTACGGAACAGCCCCAACAGACCAGGACTCAACCCATGACCACCACAAGAACCCGACCCCGTAGGGGCGGGAGGTCGTCGCTAAGGCGCTCAGCCCGCGCCAGCACCCCAGAGCCCCCCCAGCGCTATGCGCCCGAGTCTGGGAGTTTGAACAATGGCCGGTAGAGGTCCAGCACCGAAGAATCCCGATGCGAAGCATGGGCACCGCTCGAAGGCCGAAAAGGCGGTCACCGTCACTCCAACGGATGCCGCGTGCGCCCGCCCGCGCCGTTGTTGCCGGACGCGGGCGACTACGACCGGCGCACCCGTCACTGGTACTCGGTGTGGGCTTCGAGCCCGCAGGCAGTCCGGTTCTTGGCGACGGACTGGCAACGGCTCGCCATGCTCGCCCCGGTGGTCGACAGGTTCTGGCGAACCCACGACAAGACGCTCCTGGCCGAGATCCGGCTGAACGAGGCCAGCTTGGGAGCGACGATCACGGACCGTCAGCGCCTCCATTGGGAGATCGAGGCCAACCCGCCGCCCGAATCGAAGATGTTGCAGCTCCGCGCCGAGCGCGAAGCCAGAAAGGCAGCGCCGAATCGAGGTGTGTAAGTAGTGAGCGACCCGAACTGGTACGGACTGCAAGACGGGCACACCGATCTGTTGAATTGGTTGGTCGGGCTCGGCCTTGACCACCTGGCCGAGGTCGAGGGCGTCGCGGCCGCGGATCAGGCTCGAGCCGCTTTCGACGCGGGCGAGTACGTCGGCGGAATCGAGCACGGCCTGGCTGTGCTCCGCGTCGGGTCCGGCGAACGAGTGCTGGTCAGCATTCCGCTCGAAGAGCTGCAAGCGACCCTCGATCTCCTGTATCCCCGTAGCGACCCGTCATAGGTCTCGACTATGATGATCCGAGAAGCCATAGCATCGTCAGATCGCAAGCCGCTCGAGCCGGAACCCCTGGGAAACCCACGGGACCACTCGACGGGATCGACGGAGCGACCGGAACTGGCCCAGCCACTTTCGGGGACAAGGCGAAGCACACAGCCCGCCGCGCCGGCCATAAGCCCGCGGCACTCCCCCCGAAAGTAGGAAGCATGTCCACGTTTGACGTGTCGGTCGCCGATGGCCGAGAAGAACGCGAAGCGAGCCAAGTTGCTCGCCGAGATGACACAGATCACCTCTCGGTCGAGCGGGCCGATGACCAGCGGCGACCAGCAGCGGTTCGACAACCTCGAACGCGGCGTCACCGGTATCGACCTCGAGCTCACCGAGCTACGTGCCCACTGGGAAAGCGAGATCCGGGCCGACGTCCGCAGCGGCCGAGTCGTCACCGAGGGCCTCAACTACGAGAACGCCCTACACCTCGACGAATCATTCGGTCGCTTCGTACCGACTCGATGCGCCAGCGTGACGAGGCGATGCGGGCCATCGAGCGATCCTCGACCATCCCCAACGGCATCGTGACCACCGAGGCGATGGAGTCGGCCGAAACCATCCTCGAGGCCGAGGCCCGCACCGGGCGACCCGATCCGATGGGAGCCGCGTCGACTGTTCCAGGTCACCAGCTCGCCCGAGTACTGCCGCGCCTTCCAGCGTTACATGGCCGACCCGGTCGGCTTCGCGACGACCCTGACGACCGAGGAGCACACCGCCTGGCGCACCGCGTACGACTGGTCCCAGGAACGAGTGCGTGAGTCCAACCGGACCGCCATGTCGGAAGCCTCGACCGGTGTCGGCGGCGCTCTCGTGCCCTTCTTCCTCGATCCGACAATCGTGCTCACCAACAACGGCGTCGTGTCGCCGATCCGCCAGCTGGCGACTGTCAAGCAAGATCACTTCGAACATCTGGCACGGGGTCAGTTCGGCAGGGCGTCACCAGCGAGTTGCCTCGGCGAAGCTCAGCGAAGTGAGCGACGCCAGCCCGAGTTTCTCGCAGCCATCCGATCACGACGTTTCGGGCCGATAGTTACGTGCAGGCTTCCATGGAGTTCCTGCAGGACGCGGCTCTCAGTCCGGTGAGATCGCGACGCTGCTCGGTCGAGTCGAAGACGCGGCTCGAGGGTATCGCTGTTCGCCACCGGTACCGGTACCGAGCCAGCCTCGAGGCATCGATCACCGCCTGCTGCGGTGGGCAACGTCGTGCAGGGATCGAGCGGCGCGACCAACAGCGCCGACCTCGTGATCGCTGACATCTACGCCATCGCCGAACGCTCTGCCGGCCCGCTATCGCCGTGCAACGGTGCCGAGCTGGCTCGCGAACTACCCGGTGATCTCCAAGCTCCGCCAGCTGAACACGACCGGCGTGTAGCCAGTTGTCGAACGACCTTCTGGCAGACCCTGGGCGACGGTCCAGGCGTGTGGAACACCGGCAACGAGCGGCTGATCGGCTTCCCGGTCTACGAGGTCAGTGACATGGATTCGACCATCGTGTCCGGGTCGCAGGATGACATATTTGCTGTTCGGCGATGTGTCGCAGTTCTCATGTCGTCGACAGGATCGGGATGGAGATCGCTTTACAACCCGCTCGTGCTCGGAGCGTCGAGACGCCGCCCGACGGGAGAAGCGGGTTTTGTGGCCTTCTGGCGCGTTGGCAGCGGACATGGTGAACAGCGGCGCTTGCCGCGTGCTCAACCTGTAGCAGCCGCGCCGCGGGTTCGCGAGGCGAAGTCACGGACCCCGGACGACGGGTCCGTGTCGTGCATGGTGACCTTCACCTCGTGCACGGACTTCGCGGCACAGGCCTGACGGATTTGCTCCGCCTCGGCCTTCGAGCAACCGCTACCCGAGCACGACACGACCACCGAGCGGGTGCTCCCACCCTGTGAGCAGGCCATCGCCCCAAGTGCAAGCACGAGGAGGAGGGGCCGGGCCAGCGCTTTCACAGATCGCACGGTAACCGACGCCGAACCACCCCATCGACGTTGACCAGCGCGCCCTACGTGCCGTTCGGCGCTTCACAGCCGGGCATCTGGTACACCCGGCTCACGGACATCGGCTGACGGCCGATGGGTAGCTGTGCCAGTGACGACTGAGCCCGATGAGCCCGCCGAGCGACAGCCCCCAGCTCTTGAACCGCCGCTGCGCCAAAGGTGGTCACGCCGACGACGTGCTGCGGCGGCGGCGATCGTTGTTGGAGTGCTCGCGGGATTGCTGGCTCTTTGGCTGGTTCCACGCGAAACCACACAAGCGGGATTCAGCGACCACGGAGCCGTACACACACCCATGGAGTTGCCGAACGGGGAAACGCTGGCGCCCGCCCCCACGGGGACCACGCCCGAGTCAGCGCCGCCGCCGCCGTCGCGACCACCCAGCGGGGTTATCAACTTCCCCATTTCGTGGGGCACCCCGACGTCTACCTCGGCGTCTACGAACTCAGTCCAAAAGGAAGGACGACCTTGGCCTGGGCCGTCCGGTACCGCCACGAGCCACGGGATCACTGCATGCCGTTCACGGGCGACGGTCCACCGCCCACCTACACCTCGTGCGACATCGCTGCCATCGTCGATGCAACATCCGGACAGCTTCTTGCAACGGTGCAGTAGCTCGACGGTCGAGCCGCGGACCATGAGCTGCGTGCCCCAGTAGGGCGATCGGGGACGGTCCCTAACCCGACGCTCCGGCGCACGCCTACGTGCCGTTCGGCGCCTGGCTTGCTATCCGTACTCGTCGACGTCGATTGTCGCCCGCACTCTGGTCAGGAATCCGAGGTCGTCGGCGCTGAGCCCCCAGCCGAGGAGCTGGTGCTGGCCGGCCAGCCTGGTGATCCCGTCAGTCCGGAGGTGCGCGTCGTCTTCCTCGCCCTCGTCACCCGCCTCCTCGCCGAGGAAACGCACCACCTCAAGAACCAGAGTGACCCTCGGTCCGTCCTCGTCCGAGAGGCTGGCCAGTCCGCCAGCGCCGCTTCGTAGGGTCGTAGGCGGCGAAGTACACGACCGATCTGCTCGGTGACGCCTAGACCACGATCCCGACAGACGATCATCCAACTGTGAATCCGAGGAACGTCCCGGCTCGGCACCCGACTGCCACGAACGAGAACCTCGTCGGCTGCCAGACCGACTCGCTCGGCGACCTCATCGGCTGACATCGTCTTGCTCTTGACGTCGAAGTAAACGTACTGGCGGACCTTCACGGCGCGGAGGCTAGCCCGAGGTACCCCGCTCCGAACCGGCGTTCAGGGGACGCGGCCATGGCCCCCGGTCGACCGGCGGCGGAGCGTGCGAGGATCCACCGGTCGTCGCGGCAGCGTGTGGCAAGCTGCCGCCGCCGTCGCGGGACGGCGCTGGGGAATGTGCTGGGAGGGAGAATTCAATGAGTGACGCTTCGCAAGGCGAAGGCTGGTGGCTCGCGTCCGATGGCAAGTGGTATCCGCCGGAGAGCGCAACTACTCCTCCGCCGCCCGTACCGCCCCTAAATGGACCAGGGCAGACGTCAGCCCCGCCCGTGACCGTTGCGTCGCCACGCACGAACGGTCTCGCAGTGACGTCGCTCGTTCTCGGGATCGTCGGATTTGTCTCGTGCGCTATTGCGTCCATCCCTGGACTCATCACCGGCCTCATCGCGCGACGCCAGATCCAAGAGTCAGAGGGGGCCGAGCAAGGCGAGGGAATAGCGACGGCCGGCATCATCACCAGCATCGTCTCGCTTGTCCTCGTCGGCGGAGCCGTTCTCCTGATCCTCGCTGTCACGTTGCTCGGTTCCGACGCCTCGTCGAAGTTCAGCGAGGTCGCCTCCGCCATCCAGTGAGCCAGAGAGGCACGGCGGAGCTCGAGCGATTTGCTCTCTCGAGAGCGAGCGACTCGCGGCCGCCCGCTCAGGCTCGCGGTCGTCCTACCTGCACCGACCTCCCAGCTGCATGGCGCTTCCGCTTGTGCGACTCATAATCGCTGGGTCGGTGGTTCGATCCCACCCGGGCCCACGCAGCTGTGCGCCTACGCGTCCCCGCCCTCGACCGCGGGATGCATCTCCGTGTCCCAGTCCTCGACACCGAGGACCCGGAGTTGTCGCGTTGCGATCCGCCAGCCCTCAGAACCGCGCTCGACCTCGTCGTGGTAGTAGCCCCACAGCCTGGGCGTCCTCCCGTCGCTGCGCTGGTGCCAGGCATACACCGAGGTGCGCACCGTCGCGTGGTCGTCGCCGTCGAACTCCACCAGGACGTTGGCGTTGTGGTGGCTCGTCGCGACGAACCCGGCTGCGGGGTTCCCGAACATCCTGCGCAGGGCGCGCCGACCCTGCACCGGCGCCCAGCCCGGGCCGTAGTCGACCACGCACGCCTCGGTGAACAACGCGGCGACCTCGTCGTAGAGGCGGTGATCGACGCAGTACGAGTAGCGATGGACCAGATCGACGATCTCGTCCTTGTCCAACAGACGCCTGACGACGCTCTCCACATCCATGTCCACGACGTCCTTACGACTCGACCGGGTGAGCCCGCCGGTGGTAGCGGGCACCGGACCACGAGCATAGGAACTGCACCTCGCACCCTCACCCGCCGGGCCGAACGGCACCTCGGCGCTCCTTTCGATCGGGCGCGCTCGCAGCGGCGACTACAGGTCCTCAGGACGATCGTCGTCGTGCGAAATCACGAGCTGCCACGAGTTGCTGAGCGCGATCGCCAACAGGAAGAGCACGCCGACCCCGAGCAGCGCCGACGAGACTCGGCGGTCGCCGTTGAACGTCCGAACCGCTCCACCGACCGCGATGACGACCAAGCCGACGTGGTATACGGCCGCCCGCGGGTAGTTCAGATGGTGTCCCCGCATGGCCGTCAGGGTGAAGGGGGCCGAGAGCGCGACGGCAGCGACGGCCACACCGACCTGGGCGAAACCGATCCACCGCGAGTCGGTGCCGGTCAGCTCGAGCAGCGAGACCAGGGCGATGGTCGCGAAGGCGTAAAACGCGGAACGGGCACGGCCGATCATGAGCGTGGATTGCCGGATCTCGCTCGGACGCAAGGAGACAGCGATGAACAGGAGACCAGTCAGCGCGGCGGCAGCGCCAGCAGCTGCAACATAGAAGTTGGCCCAGCGATCAACCATCTGACCTCGTTCGAGCCGTCGTCGCGACGCTGAATGCTAGTGGGGTCGACCGTTGTCGACGTGCCCTGGCTCGACCGACCCGGCCAGCCTCGTGCGCGAAACGCGGCCGGACCAGACCAGCGAAGAAGGACCTGGCGGTCGGACGAGACTGCTGGCGAACTGCGCCCGAACGGCACATAGGCGCACGCCCGCGCCGGTTCGGGGCTCGGCCGGGAGTGGGACGACACGGTCCGCGTTGGTGAACGGATCAGTGCGCGACTGTTGCGATGAACGACGAAATGGCTTGGAGATACCCCGTGGCGAGCCGCTTTGAGTGCGCGTCGTGGATGCGGTGGTCGCTGTGCGGGAAGACTCGGACTGTCAGCAGGTCGGTCCGTACTGCGTGTTGGTAGGTGCGAACGCTGGGCTTGACCGGCACGACAGCGTCATCGGCTCCGAACAACGCGAGGAGCGGGACACGAACCTCGGTCAACGCCGCCCGTGGGTCGTAGTCGATGGTCTCGGCCATGAACGCCCACTCGGCGGGATCAGACGGAACATCGAGCATCGCCCTGATGCGAGCGGGAACCGCGAGGTCCCTCCGGTTAAGCCGGGCGCGGGCGTCTTCGTATGGCACCTTCTCGCGCAGCAACGTCAGTACTGTGTCGAAGTGCCTTAACGCGGCGTCGATCTCGGAGCCACGCAGACCGACGTTCAGCATTCGACGTTGCGCGGCATACCGCTCCTGTTCGCCGGGAGTGACGCCCGGTCCCGAGTTCGTGACCACGAACGCGAGCGGTAGGCCGTGCCGTGATGCCTCGAGGACGACCCAGCCACCCTGACTGTGTCCGAACAAACCAACTGGCGCCTCGAAGCGAGTCTCGACCCGCAACGCCTTGACAGCGGCGACCACGTCGAGGGCCTGCGCGACAATGCCAGCGTCTTGCCAGCGGCCCGTCGACCCTCCAACGCCCCGCTTGTCGAACGAGCACACCGCGATCCCGTGGGCCAGTAGGTGCAAGCGGATCGGGGGGAACAACACGTCGTTGTCGCGGTCCGCCGGGCCCGAGCCGGGATACATGAGCACCGTCGCAACCGCCTGGGAACGTGGCAGCCAGAGCGTGCCCGCGAGCACGACATCACCATTTCGAGCGATCAGCTCTCGGCCCGTAGCGTCGCCGCTCACTCACGTCCTCCCGAGCTCACACCCTTGATCCGCGCTCGCCGGAACACTGCGGCGGTTGGGACGTGGCTGGCTCTCCGAGAAGCGGCTCCCACGGCAGAGAATGGTGGCCGCGCTCCGCCCAGGCGGGGTGCTGTTCATCGAGGAAGCTTCCCCGCGACGACCCAGCCTCGCGCACGCTGTTTCCAGGAGCGCCGAACGGCACTTCGGGAGCATCCTAGGAGGCGCCCTGGACCGGTTAGCCTCCGCCGATGAGAGACCCCGGAGCAAGCGTCGCTTCGCCGAGCCAGTGCCTGGCGTTCGCCGTCGGGTACGGGGTCTTCGCAGCACTCTTCGCCGTGTTCGCGGGCGTGTCCATCCAGGGCAGTGGAGGCTCCCTCGCCGCAGCCATCTGGCTCGGATTCGCCCTCATCAGTGTGGTGATGGCTGGTCGGTGGCGCCAACGTTGGCTCGATCGGCGAGGGAAGGCACGTCCCTGACCGCCGGTCAGGTCGTCGGTTGAGCGTCGTCGAATCCGGCCGTGCGTGCCTGGTCTCGATGCTTCTCCTCACCCTGAAGCCGAGGGTGGTCTGGCCAGCAACGCGGGCAGTCGAACCTGACCCTGCCAGTGTTGGAGGACGGCGTGGTCGCCTACTTCGCGGCGGATCGGCGAACCTTCGCCCCCGACGAGATCATTGAGAGCTGTCCACCTGGCTCGACCTCGCAAGACGGCGCACCGAACGGCACCTATGTGCGGCCTATGCGCAAGCGGCAGCCTCGGTAAGAATGACGTCGACGAAGGCTGCGCCGCCGGGCGCAGTGATGTGATCGCCCGGAACGTGCAGTGCTCGCGCACGCGGAAGTCTGGCGGCGACCTCGGCAGGGTCGGCGGCGGTTCGCGTCACCGCTTCCCGCAACGACTGATACTGGCATGGTGATCGCGGCCCAGTTCGAGACCGTTGGATGGTGATCGTCCATCAGCGCTGCAAGAGCCGGCAGACAGGCGTCGATCAACTCGAAGAACTCCACGACACCCTGCATCGTGGGGTCGGCGCCCGGTGCTTTGCGAAGCGCGAGGGCAAGCGATCGGCACTGCGCCGCATCCGCTGGAGTCCACTCGAGCACTGCGGTCGGAAGACCGCCGACGACCAACCGCGCCGGCTGAAGTCCATCGGCACAGGCAAGCAGCGCGAGCGAGCCGCCGAGCGAATAGCCAACGACGAGTGGGTGTTCGCCGCCATACGTCTTGGTGACCTCACACAAATCCGCGACCAGTCGGTCTTGACTCATGTCCAGGCCCGGACGTCGATCCGAGTGCCCGTGACCGCGTAGGTCGAAGCTGACGACACGCAATCCCTCCGCCACGAGCGCCTCGATCACCCCGTTGGATCGCCAACTGATATCGGTCGAGCCCGCGAGGCCGTGCACAAGGACCACGGTTTGACCGGTCGGCGGACCGGCTTCGTAGATCGCGAGGGATGCGTGGTCGGAAGCCGTCAACCGCATAGCAAGTTCAAGCTATCCAACGGACACATCCAAATATGCGTGCGATACCCCCAAGTCCCGCACAGAACTGCAGGGTACACGCGCACCGAACGGCCCGTAGGCGCTCGCGGGATATACGCGAGTGCGCCGTGATTCTTGACAATCTCAGATGATCTGCCGATAGCGGGGGAGGCGATCGGAGGATCGAGTGGCAGCCACGACCGAGGACCAGCGTCGTCATCGCACGCAGCGCAACCCTCGACCGGCGATCTGGCTAGGGGCCGCGCTCGCCGCTGGCGGCGCTACCTATCTGGGGGCCTCGCTCCTGCGGTTGGGCTCGCCGGTCACCCGGCTCGTGTTCGCGCTCGGCTTCAGTGCGTTGGTGGTCCTCGCCGTCGAGACGGTCGCAGCCGCGACGACGACCGGATTCATCACCGGCATCGGTGTCACAGTCGCCTGCACGGCTGGACTCGTCATCTTCTTCTGTGTGTTCCTCGGGACCTACAGCGAGTTCAACATCGGAGCCAGCACGTCGTATCCGCCCGTTGGCACATCGCAGTCCGTCCGATATGCCCCTGCTGGAAGCTACGCGTTCTGGTCGGCGTGCCAGGGCATGGGACCCGATGGGATAGCTCGGATGGGTCCGGGCGGCGAGCTGGCGAGAGTGTATTTCTGGGCAGGTCAGCCCGGCGGGGGCCTACCCCATGGTCACCGGATCAGAGTGCTCCGACGATGGTTCAGACCGGCCAGCTACTGGTTCGTGCCGAACACTGGCGACCTCATCGCTCTCAAGGCCGGCCAGCCCTACGCTGCCGCGTGCCCCTAGTCAGAAGCGCCGAACGGCACATCGGTGCACGCCGACCGCTGGTTCCGATGCACGTCGGCGACTACGCCTTGCCCCGTCGAGCCTTCCTGCGAGCTCGCGCACCGGCGCTCGCTGCACAGAACCACCTCGGGGCGTGTCGGGTGCCCGGATACAGTCCGCGCGATGACCTACGGGGATCGCGAGTTGGCCGGCGCCGACACCCTCGAGGGGTTGTGTCAACGGGGCCGCGGTGCCGGCTATCTCCGCGCTCTTGCGTATCCGGTCGAAGCCGCGGAGGTCATCGTCAACTGCGTCCACCACGACGCGCGTTGGGACCACCAGGTCGATGAGCGGGGATGGTTCTACGCGTCGCTCATCTTGGACCTCGGCATCGACGTCACCCGCGTGCTGCCGGACCTCACGACGTCGTTCAGGCCGGGCGACGACTGGGACCTCTCGATCGCCACCGAAGTGCTGGCTCGGTGCGCCCGCCGAGGCCTGCCAGGCGCGGTGAGCGAGCTGCGGCGCTATCTGCGCTCCGGCCGCGACCTCGTCCAGGCACTCGAGTTGCTCGTGGAACTGGCCCACAGCCCCGAAGCCGACGGGTTCGTTGACGAGGTGTTCGACGCCTTCAGCACCGCCGACATCGAGAAGCAACTCCTGTGGGAGTGGGCCCACCTCGACGAACCCGAGTGGATGGCGGTCCGCCGGCGCCATGCCGCGCTCGACGCCATCGTGGCTTCGGTCGTGGAGCGGGGCACCCGCGAGGAGGCGGCACGGGTGGCTGGCGCGGCCGTTCCGAGCGCCGCCGGGGACGACACCACCGCCGCCCTGCTGGCGATGGCGGACACCACGAACCACCCGCTGGGACTGGTCCGCGCTCTGGCCCCGCACGACACCGCTGAGGATCGTGCGCTGCTGGTGGCGGCGGCGAGGGAAGGCTCCGACGCCGGGCGCTCGGCGGCACTTCGCGCTCTGGGTTTGCAGAACGACGACATCGTGATCGAACTGGCCCCACCGCTGCTCGGGACCGACACGCCGCTACCGCTTCGCATCGCGGCCCGCCAGGCGATCCGCAAGCTCACCTCGTACCGGGCCCGCGCCTGGGCCCGCGACGCGGTCAGGGACCCGGTGGCCCGATGGGTGGCCGTCATGGCCCTGTGTGACCTGGCTACCGCCGACGACGTGACACGGCTGCGGGTTCTGTTGGCGCGGGCCATCGACGAGGAGGAGATCTTCGAGCAGATCCATCTCGTCGAGGCGCTGACCCGCCTGGAGGACCACTATTCGTTTCGGGCGATAGATGGGACATTCGAGAAGACCCCCCACTCCTACCTCCGCGTGTCGTGCGCCCAGGGGCTGGCCGTGGTCGACCCGACCTTCGCCGACGGCCGCGCCGTCGAATGCCTCTGGGACTGCGAGGAGGGTGTCCGGGCCGTCGGCGTCGAGCATGCGGACCTGACGGCCCAGGTGCGGGCCCGGCTGGCGTTCATGGTCGGCGACGTCATCGAGGATGACCGGGTTAGAACCCTGGCCGCAGTCCGGCTGACCGCGCCGAACTGAGCCATCAACACAACCAGGACTCAGCTGGAGCCGAAGATCGGACGATCGACTACAGGCGGATAGCGGCACTTCGGGCACGGTGGATTCGGAGTCGCTGGCTAGGTTGGTCGGTCCAGTCCAGTGCACGATGGGACGCGTCCAATGGATCCAGACACCACCCCGAGCGCTTCTGATATGGGCGAGCGCGCCCGCCGCTGGCTCGGGCTCGGCGGGTGGTTCGACTGGGCCCCGACCGAGCCCATGCGGCGCGCCGAGCGGCTCCGCATCTTCCATGCCGAGCTCGGCGACCCCGATGCGCCGGTCCTCGTCCTGGTGCACGGTTTCCCCACGAGCAGCATCGACTGGTACGACGTGGTTGAGACGCTCAGCGCAGAGCACCGGGTGTGCATGGTGGACTTCCCGGGGTTCGGCTTCTCGGACAAGCCGGCCGACGAGCACTACACGCTCACCCGGGATGCCGAACTCCTCGACTACTACCTGCAGGAGGTAGTGGGCGTGGACCGCGGCACGGTCGTGGCACACGATCGGGGCGACAGCGTGGCTCTCGCCTTCCTGGCCCGTCGGCAGGCCAAGGCGTCCTCGTTCGAGATCACGAACCTGGTGCTCAGCAACGCCAACCTCTTCCTGCCCCTGTCCAACCTCACCGACTTTCAGCGCCAGGTTCTCGATCCCGGATCCTGGCCAGCCGTGGTCGAGGTGCTGACCCCCGAGATGCTGGCCGCCGGCCTGGGCGACGCCACCTTCACCCCCAGCCGCGGCCTCGACGATCCCGCCGTCCGGGCGCTCGCCGACACATTCGCCGTGCACGAGGGGGTACACGTCCTGCACGACACCATCCAGTACCTGGTGCAACGCTCCGAGCACGAAACCGAGTGGCTCGACATCTTGGCCCGGTCATCGGTCCCGACCACCCTGGTCTGGGGCCTGTACGACACCGTCTCCCCGCTCCGGGTCGCCAGCTACGTCTGGCTCACCTATCTGGCCCACAAGCCGGGCAACAACACGTTCTGGGTCCTCCCCGGCGCGAACCACTACCTCCAGCACGATCAGCCCCAGCCGTTCGCCGCCGTCGTAGCGGCCGCCACCTCAGGAGCCATCTGGGACCTCGGTCTCGGACCACTCTCAGACCAGCCGGGAGCACCGCTGCTCATCGACAGGTCGCGCCCCGCGCTGCGAGCCGCCAAGGACGTACTGGTCGGCCCATGAACACCGGGAAGCGAGCGGGCACCCTGCTCGTGCTGATGGAGCACATCGAGGGGTTCACCCTCCGCCGCGCTTGGACGCAGCTGACCGACGACGAGCTCTTCTGGGAGCCTGCCGCGGGCACGTGGGGGCTCCGGCGTCGCGATGAGTGCCGCACTACTACGCCCTTCGGCGACGGCGACTGGGTGGCTGACTTCGACAATGAGGTTGCGCTGGCCGCGATGACGACCGGCGAGATCGAGCCGATGACGACCATTGGCTGGCTGTTGTGGCACATCGCGTCGGTGCCCGGCCGATTGGCTCAGCTGGACTTCCTCGGTGGTGACAAGACCCTGTCGAGCGGATGGACATCGCCGTATCTCAGCCATCACCCGGTCTTCACCGCGGCATCGAGCGCCACCGACACGTTGCGAGCCGGCTGGGACGAACTGAAGGCAGCACTCGACAAGGCTGATGACCAGGTGCTGGAACAGCCAACCCCGCAATACACCTATGCTCCCGAACCACCCCGAGGGGGCTTGCTGATGCTCGGCCCGCCGGGTCCGGAGGTTCCGGGATACTTCTCTGTGGCGTCGACCCTCAACGAGGTCAGCCACCACGGCACGCAGATCTGCGTGCTCCGCGACCTCTATCGGTGGACCCAGTAGCACGGCAAGGTTGCATCGGTGGCCGGTTCGGACTCCAGGTCATTCCGTCGCGAGCCGGCCTCCGGGGATGACGGCGAGGAATCGCTCGATCATCGGGTTCACCTGCTCGGGCACCTCGAGCTGCAGGAAGTGGCCGGCTCCCACCGTTTGGCCGAGCGTCATCGTGGGGCTCGCTTCGAGCAAGGATGCAGAATCGTTCGTCGGTACCGCAGACGAGATGGTCAGGACCGGTACCTGGCACTGCCGCAGCACCGCCATTGCATCGAACGCGGCAATGGCCTCGACGAGCGGGATGGCGATGTCGTTGGGCACGGCGGTCATGGTCTCGATGATCGTGGCTCGACGCGCCGCGTCGTCGGTCGGCAAGAACATCTGCTCGACGAACTGCCGGCGTCCGGTTGGCCCGTCCGGACCCGAGAACGAAGCTATGAGCTGAGGTGCGAACCCGCTCCACACCTCCTTGCTCAGTGGCGGCGGGTCGATCAGCGCCACCGCGCCGACCATCTCCGGCGCTATCTGCGACAGTGCGAGTGCGACCATCGCGCCGATGCTGTGACCGAACACGACGCTGCGACCCAGACGAAGTTCACTCGCCAGCTCGGCGACGCGACTCGCGAATGCGCCGATTGCGTACTCCTCGGGAACCGCGCTCTCACCGTGGCCCGGAAGATCGACGGAAACCACTCGATGCGACGGCGAGAAATGGTCGAACTGCGGCGCGAAGAAGGTGCGATCACCGCACCAACCATGCAAGAACAAGAGGGCGGGCTCACCCGCACCCGCCGCGTCGTAGGCGAGCTCAGCCATATCGACCCTCCCCCAACTCCTGCGAACGACATGCCGTGGCTGACAGCATCGCATTCGACGGCCAATTCGGCCAGGCCCGTGGGTCTCAGCGGTCGGAGACGAGGTGGCTGGCGAACATGTCGACGGCGTCGTCGATGAGTCGGAGATACCGGTCCCCGCCGGGGTCGTTGGCGAGTTGTTGGGTGGCGAGCCCGGCGACGATCGCGGTCCACAGGTCGAAGTCTGCGTCGTCGTCGATCCCCGCGTCGGCCACGAGCGAGCGTCCCCGGGTGAACACCTCGGTGGCGACGGCGTAGGACTCGGCCGATGGCTCGAAGTCGGGGATCGTTCGCAGGAAGAGGAGCTCGTAGCGGGCCTGGTCCTCGGCCGCAAAGGTGACGAACAGCTCGGCGATGCTCCGAAGGGTGTCGTGGAGGTCGTCGGCGGGCTCGATCTGTTCGAAGCGGCTCAACAGCTCGCAGTTGGCCTCGGCGAAGAGATGGTCGTAGAGCGAGCGCTTGGAAGCGAAGTAGGTGTAGAGCGACTGCGGTTCCATGTCGACCTCGCGGGCCAAGGCTCGAAGCGACAGCGCGTTGAGGCCGTCGGCGCGGACCATCTGCCAGGCCTTCCCGGCGATCTCGTGCTTGGTCGCGTCGTGGCGGGCGTGGCGGCGGTCGCGGCGGGGCTCGACCGGGGTGGCGGGCGTCATCCCTTGACCTTAGCCGATATGTCTGCGAGGATCCTGATGCTGTTCGGAAAACCGAATAGCAGTAACCGCAGCACCAAGGAGCGGAGCAGCCCATGGGGACAGCCACGATCGATGCACCAGTGCAGGCGCCGCTCACCCATCGCCAGGCGATGGGGCTGGCCGCCGACGAGTTCGCGCAGATGATCGCCTTGCTGCGCGGCCTGAAGGCCGACGACTGGACCACACCCACGGTGTGCGAGCTGTGGGACGTGCGGGCCATGGCCAGCCATGTCCTGGCCATGGCCGAGGCGCAAGCCTCGATGCGCCAGTTCGCCCACGACTTCCGGGCGGCCGGCAAGCGGTCGGGGGGCAAGATGATCGACGCCATGACCGCCATCCAGGTCGACGAGCGATCGTCGCTGACCCCGGCGCAGATCATCGAGCAGCTGGTCGACGTGGCGCCCAAGGCCGTACGGGCCCGACGCCGCACCCCGGCACCCGTGCGTTGGGCGGTCCGCATGCGGCAGGACCCGCCGTTCGAGGCCGAGCGCTGGCCCTTCGGCTACCTCGTCGACACCATCTTCACCCGCGACACCTGGATGCACCGTCTCGACATCAGCCGCGCCACGAACCGGCCGATGCACCTCACCGCCGACCACGACGGTCGCCTCGTCGCAGACGTCGTCGCCGACTGGTCCCGCCGCCACGGCCAACCGTTCACACTGACCCTGACCGGGCCGGCCGGCGGCTCGTGGTCGGTCGGCCACGTCGGCCAAACCCTCGAGCTCGACGCCGTCGACTTCTGCTGGATCGTCGGCTCGCGGCAGACCGGAACCGGTCTCCTCGCTACCGAGGTCCCGTTCTGATCACCCCTCGGGGTGCCAGGTCATGACGCGCGGGTGATGCCCGCCTTGCTCAGCACGGCGGCGGGGACCCCGACCTCTCGCCAGGCCGCGTAGCTGATGCCCTTGGACGCTCCGTAGGCGCTCGCCACCTTGACGAAGGCGGCCTCGAGCTTGACCAGGTCCGCGGCATTCGACGGTTGCGCCAACTCGGTGGTCAGGTCGAGCCGCTCCTGGATGAGCTGCACCCGCTTGAGAGGATCGGCGCTGGCCAGGCCGGCGTCGATGGCGCCGAGGCGCTTGGTGATCGACTCGGGTGTGCGCTTGCGTCCGCGCTTGGGCTTCGTCTCGTCGAGCACCGTCAGGTACGCGCGCACGGCCCGCCCCTGTTCGCGTCCCTTGGCCAGGGCCGCCTTGTGGGCGTCGGACATCGGAGTCTTCTTCTTCGCTGGCATGGGTCGGAATCCTAGAGCAGCACCCGTGGGGTCTCGAACGCCACACATGTGCTCGCTCGGCTACGAGCTCTCGCGGTTCTCGAGCCCGATCGCCTGCTTGAGCTCGCTGATGTCGCCGAGCAGATCTTCATCGTCCTCACCCGCCGAATGCTCCATCAGGTTGGCCAGCCCCTCGGCGATCGCGTTGAGCTTGTGCTGGGTGGCGGCGTCGGTGCGGTACTGCGTGTTCTGCAGCAGCGCGACGAGCAGGAACGTGACGATCGTGGTCACCGTGTTGATGATCAGCTGCCAGGTGTCGACGTTGCGCAACGCGAAGATCGTCGGCGCCCAGACGATCACGAGCAGCACGCAGAACGCGAAGAACGGAGCTCGGCTGGCGATGCGCGACGCGCGTCCGGCGAACCGGTCGAACACGCTCAGGTCGCCGCTCACCCCCGAGGGCAGCTCGTCGACGGGCGTCCCGGGTCGGGGTGGTGGATGGCCGCTGCTGCTGTCGATCACCGACACATCTGCCTCCTTGGGTGGATGTCATCACCTTCTCGCGACCTCGGCGCCCGGCGGTGGACGGTCCCGACACGATCGGGCCCGACTGGCCGAGCTGACCGAGGGTCCGTTTGCCCTATGAACCGGCGGGGATCGCCAGCCGAAGGGGTGGGGTATGGATGAGGCTGTGACGTGGATGCGCGACGGGCTCTGTCGTGAGCCCGAGTACGCCGAGCTCCCGTGGTTCCCGCCGCGGGGGCACACGCCGGCCGTCCTCAAGGAGATATGTGGGCGCTGCGTCGTCCGTGACGAGTGCCTGGCCTACGCCCAGAGCCACGGCATCGACCACGGCATCTGGGGAGGACTCAGCCCGCGGGAGCGACACTCCGAGTCGACGACCCGGGCGGACACCCCTCACCCGAGCGACGATCCGCGTCGCGGGGGCGAGCCGCGGCCCGGCGATCAGCCGACGCCGCCCACCAGCCGCCTCGCGGGGTAGTCACGGAACGTCAGCGATGGTGGATCTCGGCCCGCCACGCTCCGGTGACCTGGTCGGGGGCCAGCGCCGTGCCCGCCGCCGGGAGCCACCGCAGGATCGACTCGGCCGGGCCGACCGCGCCGTCCGGTCCGTCGGGGACCGAGAGCACCAGTCCGCGGCGGGCGTGATCGACCACCACCCGCCAGCCGTCGGGCACGGGACAGCCAGCGTCGCGCAGCTGGCGAACGGCGAACCGCCCAGCCGGGTGCTGCAGGCCGACCTGCGCATCCTCGGTGCCGTTGCGACCGATCTTGCCCGGGATCCACGTGCCCTCGATCACGATCAGGCGCCACCGCGCGAACAGCCCGACCGGGGCCACCGGCGGCGTCGGCGAGAACTCGCTGATCTGCTCCTCGTCCGCGTCGTCGGGTGGCACAGGCCGGATGTTGATCCAGCCGTCGCGGTCGCGGCCGATCTGCGCGGCCTGTGTGAGCACCGTGCTGAAGTCGTCCAGCGTGAAGTCGACCAGCTCGAGGGTCCGCGCCATGTCGTCGGTCGGTTTCTAGAGCTCGTCGAGCCAGGCCGGAGCCCGGTCGAGGAGGTAGCTGCTGACGTCGTGGCACCGGTCGAGCACGTCGCACAGCTGCTCCTGGCCGAGGAAGATGCGATCGAGCCCGACCTCGACGCGCGACACGGTCGTGAGGCTGCGCTCGGCCGCGTCGGTGACCGATGCGAACGAGTCGATGGCCGACACCTCGAGGGGCAGCTCGGTGCCACCGACCCCGGCCAGGTCGGTGGCGAGCACCAGCAGGTCGGGCCCCTTGGGCAGCGGAGGCAGCACCCAGGTGAACACGAGCGGGAACGAGAACCCCTCGGGCGGATCGGCGCCCTCGGGTAGCTCGAGCATGCGGTCCTCGAAGGTCAGCAGCGTGCGGGGCTCGACCTCGAGGGCCAGGTGCAGGTCGAGAGGACCGCCGCAGGCGTCCTCGGGATGCAGGTCGACCTCCCAGGCCTGGCGCAGGGAGTAGGTCTCGACGAAGTGTCGCTCGTCGTGCACGTGGAACTGGTGGTCAACGGCATGATCCTTGAGATCAGCGACGAATCCGGCGACATCGATGATGGCCAAGGGGTCGACTTCCTGGTTGCCTGTGAGGCCCTAAGCCTGCCACGGCGCCGCCCGCCGCGGCTACCGTCGGCCACCCGTGGATGACGACGCGCTGATGAGCTTGTTGCGCGACACCGCCGACGCCGTGCGCGACGCACTCGACGGGCTCGACGACTGGGGTCTGGCCGGCACCCGGCCCGGTCAGTACCGCAGCGACCTCGCCGCCGACGCCGCGGCGATGGCCGTGCTCGATCGGGCCGGTGTCGGCGTGCTGTCCGAGGAGTCCGGGCGCCATCGACCCGAGGCCGAGCTCACCGTCGTGATCGATCCCGTCGATGGGTCGACCAACGCGTCGCGCCGGATCCCCTGGTACGCCACCAGCCTGTGCGCGGTCGATGGCGACGGAGCCCGCGCCGCGCTGGTGGTCGACCTGGCCGGAGGCGACTCGTTCGACGCCGTTCGCGGCGGGGGAGCCCGACGCAACGGTGAGCCGATCGGTCCGAGCGCGGCCACCGCCCTCGACCAGGCGGTGGTCGCCCTGTCCGGGTATCCGCCCGAGCACCTCGGATGGAGGCAGTTCCGGGCTCTGGGCGCGGCGGCGCTCGACCTGTGTGCGGTGGCGACGGGTGTCCTCGACGGCTACATCGACTGCCTCGAGGGGGCGCACGGTGCGTGGGACTACCTGGGCGGGATGCTGGTGTGCCTCGAGTCCGGCGCGCCCGTGGTCGACGCGCACGGTCGCGATCTGGTGGTGCTCGATCACCATGCCCGACGTACCCCGGTGGCCGCTGCCACGCCTGCGCTGCTCGACGAGCTCGTGGCCGCTCGTCACTGGTAGCGGCGCGTGCGCCGGCGGGTCGCGGGCGCGGCGCCCCTAGGCTGCTCCGATGCCGGATCGCCTGCACCGCGCGCTGCTGCAGTTCTTCCGACGCCTCCCGACGCCCGTGCGGCGCATCGTCGTGCGGTTCTTCGCGCCGTCGTTCACCGTGGGCGCGATCTGCGTGATCGAGCGCGCTGACGGGCGGATCCTGTTGGTGCGCCAGGTCTATCGGTCACGGTGGGGGATCCCGGGTGGCCTGTTGAAGCGGCGCGAGGGCGCGCCGGACGCGGCTCGGCGTGAGGTGCTCGAAGAGGTCGGCCTGGCTGTCCAGCTCTGCGGCGAGCCGGCGCCGGTGGTCGAGGCCCGCGTGCAGCGGGTCGACCTCGTGTTCCGGGCCAAGCCGGCCGACGAGTCGATGGCCGACGCGGCGTGCCCGTGCTCGCCCGAGATCTCCGAGGTCGGGTGGTTCGCGCGTGACGCGCTGCCGAGCTCCAGCTCGAGACGGTCCAGGCGCTCATGGCGCTGGCCCGGTCAGCCAGCCCGGGCGCCCTCCCCTGAAATCAGTGCAGTTGACCGTCGCATGGCCGGTCAACTGCACGGATGTCGGAGTGCGCCGTCGCGCCGGAGTGCGCTGTCACACCATGGTCTGGCCGCCGCTGACGTTCACCGCCTCACCCGTGATGTAGGCGCCGTCGGCGCTGCAGAGGAAGGCGATGGCGGCGGCGACGTCGTCGGCCTGCTCGAGGCGGCCGAGCGGGATCTCACGCGCCACCCAGGCATCGAACCCACCAGGCTCGATCTGGTTCATCAAGCTCACGAATCCGCCCTCGGCGTTGATGAGGTCGGTGTCGACGGTGCCGGGGCACACCGCGTTGACCGTGATGCCGGATGGTCCGAGCTCGTGGGCCAGCACCTGGGTGAGCAGGATCACGCCGGCCTTGGCCGCCGAGTACGCGCCCAACATCGGGAAGCCCCGCTTGCCGGCCTGCGAGGACACGTTCACGATGCGCCCGGGGCGACCGGCCGCCACCATGCGCTCGGCGGCGGCGCGACACACGATCCACGTGCCCTTGAGGTTGATGTCGAGGACCTGCTCGAACTCGCGCTCGCTGATCGCCAGCAGCGGCCCAGCGCCCATGCCGAACCCTGCGCCGCCGGCCACGTTGGCGACGAGGTCGATCGGGCCCAGTTGCGCCTCGACCTCGGCCACCGCCGCGTGCACCTCGTCCCAGTTCGACACGTCGGCGCGCACGCCGAGCGACGGTCGACCAAGTGCGGCGATGTCCGCCACGGCCGAGTCGAGGTCGTCGGTGGACGCGACGCCGTGGCTCGGGAACTCGTCGTAGGGCCGCGCGATGTCGAGGCAGGCGACCGCCGCGCCCTCATGCGCCAGGCGCATCGCGGTGGCCCGTCCGATCGAGCGGGGCCGAGCGGCACCGGTGACGAGCGCGACCTTGCCTTCGATCCCCTCGAGCATCCCGAGAAGCTAGTTCGGCGCGCCGAGGCTGCGGGTTCGAACCCGACCGGGCCTAACCACCGGCCTCTTCGATGGCCCGCCGGACGAGCACCTTGGCCAGATGGGTGCGGTACTCGACCGAGGCGTTGATGTCGGACTGCGGCTCGGCGTCGTCGGCCGCGTGCTCGGCCGCGTCGGCGGCGGATGCCCCCGCGGCCATGGCGTCGACGACCGCCTGGGCGTAGATCGGGGTCGAGCCCATGTTGACGAGCGCCACGCCCGACGAGCCGTTGTTGCGGATGGCGGCCACGCCCACGATGGCCCAGTCCTGTGCCCGGCGGTTGAACTTCTGGAACGACCAGCCGGCGCCGGCGACCTTGGGCACGCGGATCTCGGTGAGCAGCTCGTCGGGTTCGAGCGCCGACTCGAGGAAGCCCCGGTAGAAGTCGGAGGCCGCGATCTCGCGCTCGCCGCCGGGGCCCCGGGCCACGAGCGTGCCGCCGAGGGCCAGCACGACCGCCGGCAGGTCCGACGCCGGATCGGCGTGGGCCAGCGAGCCGCCGATGGTGCCCCGATGGCGCACCTGCGGATCGCCGACCTGGCCCGCGGTGTGCGACAGGATCGGCACCTCGGCCTGCAGCAGCGCCGACGTCTCGAGATCGCGGTGGCGGGTGAGCGCACCGATGGCGACGTGATCGCCGCCGTCGCGCACGTAGGAGAGGTCGGTCAGGCGGCCCACGTCGATGAGCACCGACGGCGACGCCAGCCGCAGCTTCATGAGCGGCAGCAGCGAGTGACCCCCCGCCAGCAGCTTGGCCTCGTCGCCGTGCTCGGTGAGCAGCGAGATGGCCTGGTCGGGCGAGTCGGCCCGGACGTAGTCGAAGGCGGCGGGGATCATCGGCTTCCTCCTGCGCGTGCGGCCTGGATGGTCGTCCACACCGTCTGAGGTGACGCGGGCATGGCCATGTCGGTGACGCCGAGGGGCGAGAGCGCGTCGACCACGGCGTTGATCACCGCCGGCGCCGCACCGATGGTGCCGGCCTCGCCGATGCCCTTGACCCCGAGCGGGTTGGTCGGGCTCGGCGTGATGGTCGACCCGGTCGTGATCGAGGGCACGTCGGACGCGGCCGGCACGAGGTAGTCGGCCAGCGTCGATGTGGTGAGGTTGCCGTCGTCGTCGTACACCGCCTCCTCGAAGAGCGCCTGCGCCAGGCCCTGGATCACCCCGCCGTGCACCTGGCCCTCGACGATCAGCGGGTTGATCTGGTTGCCGCAGTCGTCGACCGCCACGTACTTGCGCACCTCGACGGCGCCCGTCTCCTCGTCGACCTCGACCACGCAGATGTGGGTGCCGAAGGGCCACGAGAAGTTGGGCGGGTCGTAGGTGACGTGTGCCTCGAGGTTCGGTTCGACGCCGTCGGGCAGGTTGTGGGCCGTGAACGCCTCGAAGGCGACCGCCGCCAACGGGAGGGAGTGATCGGGTGAGCCGCGCACGCTGAAGGTGCCGCCCTCGAACTCGAGGTCCTCTTCGGCGGCCTCCATCAGGTGCGCGGCGATGGTGCGCGCCTTGTCGATCACCTTGTCGACGGCCTGGTAGATGGCCACGCCGCCGACGGCGAGCGAGCGCGAGCCGTACGTGTCGAGGCCGAGCGGGCTGATGGCGGTGTCGCTGTGCAGCACCTCGACGTCCTCGGGGGACACGCCCAGCCGATCGGCGACGATCATCGACCACGACGTCTCGTGGCCCTGGCCGTGAGGCGTCGATGCCGGTGATGACCTGCACCTTGTTGGTGGGCGTGATGCGCACGGTGGCGGACTCCCATCCGCCGGCGGTGTAGTTGAGCGAAGCCAGCACGCGGGACGGGGCGAGCCCGCACATCTCGAAGTAGGACGAGATGCCGATGCCCAGGTGGACCTTCGTCGTCAGCTCGCCCGGCGACGTTGCTGCTCGGCCCGCAGGTCGTCGTAGCCGACCATGCTCGAGCGCCTTGGCCAGCGCCCCCTCGTGGTCGCCCGAGTCGTAGACGAGACCGGTCATGGCGGTGTACGGGTACTGCTCGGCCTTGACGAAGTTGCGGCGCCGCAGCTCGACCGGGTCGATGCCCGGTGACGCGGCAAGGCGATCCATGGCCCGCTCGATGGCATAGGTGGCCTCGGGTCGGCCGGCGCCGCGGTAGGCGTCGGTGGGCGTCATCGTGGTGAACACGCCGGTGCACCCGAAGGCGTACGCCTCGGGCAGGTCGTAGACGCCGGCGTAGAGGAACGCCCCGAGCAGGGGGATGCCGGGCGTGATCAGCTGCAGGTAGCCGCCCATGTCGCCGATGAGCTCGACCCGCACCGCGGTGAGCTTGCCGTCGGCGTCGGCCGCCAGCTCGATGTCCTGGATCTGGCCGCGGCCCTGGATCGTGGCCTGCGCGTTCTCGGTGCGCTCCTCGACCCAGCGCACCGGCACCCGATGCTTGAAGGCGAGGGCTACGCAGAGCAGCTCCTCGGCATAGACGTCGAGCTTCGAGCCGAAGCCCCCGCCGACCGACGGGGCCACGACGCGCAACTGGTGCTCGGGGACGCCGAGGGTGAGCGCCACCATGATCTTGAGGATGTGCGGGATCTGCGTGGCGGAGTAGAGCGTGAGGTCGCCGCCGAAGGGCTGGGGCACCGCCGCGCAGGCGCGCGGCTCCATCGCCATCGGCAGGAGGCGCTGCTGGACGTAGCGCTCCTTGACGGTGAAGGCCGCCGACTCGAACGCGGCGTCGACGGCCTCGGCGCCGATGACCAGCTCCCAGTGGTACGACGTGTTGGTGCCCGAGATCGGCATGGACGAGGATCTTGTCGGCCAGTGCCTCTTCGAGGTCGATCACGGCGGGCAGCGGGTCGTAGTCGACGACGATCGCCTCGAGCGCGTCGTGCGCAGCCGTTTCGGACCGGGCCAGCACGACGGCCACCGCGTCGCCGACGTAGTTGACCGAGTCGACGGCCACGGGGAAGTGAGGCGGGTTGAGCATGTCCTCGGTCACCGACCAGGCGCAGGGCATCGGTGTGGCCCACACCTCGAGGAGGTCCGCGCCGGTGTGTGCGGCGACGACGTCGGGCATGGCCAGCGCGCCGGCGAGGTCGATGCTCACGATGCGCGGCGTGGGCGATACGGGCTGCGCAGCACGGCCATGTGCAGCGCGCCCGGGATGTCGAGGTCATCGGTGAACTTGGCCTCACCGGTCAGCAGGCGGGCGTCTTCGCGTCGCACCATGCGGGTGCCGATGTAGCCGGCTGGCGGCGCCTCGGTCGTGGTCATGCCGACAGCACCTCGTCCGGCTCGGCCAGCTCGCCGCTGGCACAGGCCAGCACCGACTTCACGATGTTGTGGTAGCCGGTGCATCGGCAGAGGTTGCCCTCGAGCCCGAGGCGCACCTCGCGCTCGGTCGGGTGCGGGTTCTCGTTGAGCAGGCCCACCGCGGCCATGACCATGCCCGGCGTGCAGTAGCCGCACTGCAGTCCGTGGCACTGCCGGAAGGCCTCTTGCATCGGATGCAGCTGATCGCCGTCGGCCAGGCCCTCGATCGTGGTGATCGTCCTGTCCGTCGGCCTGCACCGCCAGCACCGTGCACGACTTCACCGACTCGCCGTCGATGTGGACCGTGCACGCACCGCACGACGACGTGTCGCAACCGATGTTGGTGCCGGTCAGGCTCAGCTCGTCTCGCAGGTAGTGGACGAGGAGCACGCGAGGTTCGACCTCGTCCTCGTGCTCGACGCCGTTGACCGTCGTCGTGACCTTCATGCGACACCCCCGGTTCCGCGGCTCGCTGGCCGTCCTCGCTCACCATAGGTCGGGCGGGTGACCGGCGCGCCGGCCGCGGCGTCGGCTCGTACCACGAAGGCGGGGAAGGTGGCCGATCACCAGTCGCTACGCTCGCGGGCCCGGGCGCTTAGCTCAGCTGGCTAGAGCACCTCCCTTACAAGGAGGGGGTCGGGGGTTCGAGTCCCTCAGCGCCCACCACCACCCTTCAGGAGACAGAGGGAAGAGCCGGAGGCACGGGAGAAGCCGGTGACACCACGGGGACACCCGAAGAAAGCAACCAAGCGCCCGCCGACGGCGCTCGAAAGGGCGACCGGCGATCGGCGCACCGATCCCCAACGCCGGTTCGGAGCGTCGGATCGGACCTGCGTCCCGGTGCCGCACAGGCAGGGTGGGTTCATGTACGCGGCGCGGGGACCCGCGGCAGGACCCTCTTGACTTCGACCAACGGCGTCAACGCTTTTGCTCGCACAGTTGCATGGTCGACGCGCGGAACGAGAACTGAGTGAACTCGCACTCCTTGGTCGGCGGAGCCAGGCAGCCGAGCGTGCTCCCGGTCGTGGCGTCGCCAATACGGTAGACGGGCGACCCATTGGCTGGGTCCTCTTCGTCCGTGAACGTCCGCCCCGGGAGGATGGGACGGCTGACGCCGTGGGAGCCATTGGAAGGGCCGGAGACAACGATCGGTGAAGCAAGGTCATTACGGATCGTGAGGGTTGCCGGGCTCCCAGGCGGTGGGTCGAAGCAGTTGCCAAGGCTCACAAGTGCTGCACACCCACCCACCGAGCCAAAGACGAAGACGGCAACGAGGCTGGCCCTTACGGCCACTCGCCGCCTATGTCGCCGCTGCCCGTAGCCCGTGCGCTCGAAGAACACCCAGCCCGGAGGGGCCGGGCGGCAACGTGGATCGGGAACCCATCCGGGCGGCGGAGACCACCCTGTCGGAGCCACCCACCCTTCGGGAGGCGGTGGCCACCCGGGAGGCGTCCGCCATCGCCACTCCGGCTCCCGCGAACCCTTCCGCACCTTGTCAGTCTCCCACGGGGCCATCGGCCGAGGTCGTCAACACGGGGCTCGTGGGCTTCCGCGCACCGAACGGCACATCGGCGTACGCCCGAGCGCCGGTTCGGCTCGGCTCAGACGGCGTCGTCCGCGGCCGCGTCGACTGACCATTTCCCCGCCCGAAACGCGAAGTTGGGCGGGGCCGTGTACGTGACTGCCAGTACGCCGGTCTCGGGCACCACGATCTCGATGGCGGCATCCCCGGCATGCCCGTGGTACAGGTACCGGAAGTAGCACCGCAAGGTGTGCGCGCCCGGAGGCAGGGGGACAAGTGTCTCTCCCCAGGGTCGTGGCTCGGCGGGGCCGCCATCCACGACGAGTTTCGGGTGTGCCATCGCATACACGACAGCCCGCTTGTGAAACCGGGTGGTGACCCTGACCCCTGTGACACTGGCGGAAGTCGACGGAGGCGTGTCCATCCGCCGATCATCGATCGCCCCGGTTCCCGGTGTCTCCCCGCCGCTCACGGCGACGAAGCTAGCGCGTCGGGCGCGAACGTGAATGGCTCCATGTGGCCCGAGGCGGAGGTTGACGGGGTACGACCACGACTCGCCCCGCCAGGCTTTCACTGCACCGATGACGCCCACGATCAACGCGTACACGAAGTACGCGACCCACACGAGCGCGAACACTGCGGCCGCGGCCCGCCAGTTGAGAACGAAGGACACGATCAAGAGACTGAAGATGACGACGCCCACGAGGATGAGGCTGAGAACCTCGCCAGTGATCCTCCTCAGAAAGGGGTCCTGACGGGCGGCTGTGCGTCGAACGACCAAGACGCCGACTATCGAAATCGGCGCCGGGAGCCAGATCCACAACTGGCAGAGCACGGCCATGACGCGAGCGTTTTGGCTCTCAGGAGTCTCATCCATCCGGTCATCATCGGCCACGAGTGGGCACAGCGGAGCCCCGAACGGCACATCGGCGCTCGGGTCAGCGGGGAGGGTGCGCCTCGACCCGGGCGACGAGGGCGTCGATGTCGACCGGTACCGCGGTGTCTACTTCGATGATGGGCGCGTCGAGGTGAAGCGGCCGAGGCTGCGTGGTGGCCCAGCGGGCGATGACTTCGTCTCGTTGATGCTCCGGGAGGTGGCCGGGGTGTCGATCCGGTGAGGCGATCCGCGCCCGGTAGCGGGTTACCGCCAGGTCGAGCGGGCACTGGCAGTAGATCTGGAGCAAGGGACGTTTGAGCGCGATGAGGTCGCGCTCAGATGTACCGGGCCAGAAGTTGGCTTCGAGCATCGCGGAGCCAACTTCTCGGGCCACCGCGTACATGACCCGGTGTGACGCCGATCCGAGCTGTTCGGACCATGGAAGGTCCCCGGTGCCGAGGGCGTCGAAGAGTGCCTCCTTGATCGTGTCTTTGGCGATCAGCGGTAGCCCGAGGCGCGGGGCGAGGACCTGAGCCAGCGTGGTCTTCCCGCTCCCAGGCACGCCCGCGACAACCACGATGCCGTCGAGTCCCATCTCGCGAAGTCTGTCACTCGTCTCCTGAGCGCGGAACGGCACTTAGGGCGGTGGGACCAAATCTCCCACGGCCGGGCGTGGTCGCTCGCGCTGTTGTTCACCAAGCCCCCCGGAGGAGCCGATAAGTAGATCGTGGAACCTGTTGAGGTGACGGGACCGGAAAGGCGCCACGGGTACCGGCCCGCATGGCAGAAGGGGATCGTGGTCGTCGTCGCAGGCTTGCTGATCGCTCTCGCGGCGATCACGTTGGTCGTTCGCCGCACCCCGTCTCACGGAACGACGAACGCAACCGCCGTCGATGTCGATGCACTCGGCGACCGTGGCGGCTGCCCAGCGGAGTGGGACACAGACGCCGATGGGGGCATGTCCGGCTACGGACCCAATCTCGGACGCGGTCGCACCCTCACCGGCCGCCTTACCTCAGGTGTGGACACGGGGTCGACATTTGACGGAGTCGAGGTCATCGGCGCCCGGTTCCGAAGCGGAGGCGTCACCATCCTCCTGTACCCGAAGGCGAGGTTGATCGGCTGCACCGGGCAATGACCGCCGGACGCGCCCTGAGGGCGCGTCGGGCGCGGCGAGGGTGGTGTCCCGCAAACCGCTGCGTCTGTGACAGGCACGTCGACACGGCGCACCGCTCATGAGTCTGCCGATGTGCCCCACGGCTCGCCCCTCAACGGGCAATCCGTGAAGCAGGCTAGGCAAGGAGGGTCGACTACTTCCCGTCGAAGAAGTCGTCGTGCGCCTGGATGTCCTCGGGCAGGTCCCACAGGTCGAGGACCTTGCCATCGCGAAGGCGGAGGATGTGCACCTCGTCCATCGCTATCGACGCACCGTCGGGGCGGCTGGCCGTCTCACGCATGACCACGGCGGCGTGGTCGTTGTCGGCGTAGATGCTTTTGATGTCGAGTGCCTGCGTTCCCGCCGTGAGCTCGAAGTTCTTGATCAGCGCCGCGGTGATGGCCTCGCGCCCCTTGTGGTCACCGCTGTTCGGGCCATCGCCACCGAAGTGGAACACGCAGTCGTCGGCCAGGTCGGCCAACGCTCCGTCGAGATCGCCTGTGGCGAATGATGCATAGGCGTTGCGGACGATGGCGACGTTGGGATGTTCGGCCATTGTGGACTCCTGTCCGGTCGACCAACTGCCGACCACGTGACGACGCTAGGCGTTGACGTCGTCCGGCGCCGCAGCGAGTGCCATCGCCGCGATGGGACCCTGGGCGCTGCGCCTAAGAGCACGACGAGCACTCCATACGACCGACGAGGACACGGCGGGCCGGTACCCGAACGGCACACTCGGCGGTCCTCCTCTGGCCTGTCTCTATCCCCGGCTCGGTGGTCGGTCAGGTGTCGGTGGAGAGGCGGGCGTGGAGGTGCATGTCGTGCCAGCCGTCGGCGTGGAGCATGGCGTCTCGTAGTGTGCCCTCGGGGGTGAAGCCGGCGTTGCGGGCGACCTGGCACGATGCCGGGTTGTCGATTGAGTGTTTGATCTCGATTCGTCGCAAGCCCAGGGACTCGAACAGCCACCGGGAGCCGGCGGTGACCGCAGCGGTGGCCGCGCCGGCCCCGCGTGCGTCGGGGATCACCCAGTAGCTCAGCTGAGCGCGTCCACCGGCGAGGTCGACGCCGCGGAGTCCGAGCCGTCCGAGTCTCTCGCCCGTGTCGCGGCGGGTGATGACCCAGCTGCCCTCGGTCTCGTTGGCCCACGCCGTGGCCCAGCTGCTGATCCATTGCTCGGCTTCGGCGGTGGTGGTGATGCGTAGGTGGTGCCACCTTTGGATGTCGGGATCGGTGAACGCGTCGATCACCCAGCTGGCGTCGTTGGGTTCGAAGGGGCGTAGCTGCAGGTGGTGGCCCGCAGACAGGCTCGGCTGGCCATCGGCGGCCATGGCCCCGGGTTCGATCCATGGCCGGATGAGCGCGGGCATCGGTCCAGCATGACCGACGTTGTCGCCGTACGCCGGCCGGCTCGCACCTCGCGTCGACCTCGGCAGCAGCGTTGTTGGAGCGTGGGCGATACTGCACCACATGCCGTCGGAGGGTCCGCTCGCGTCGTTGAAGGGCTATCCGGGTCGGGGTCTGGTCCTGCCTCCGGCCGTGAACCGGCCGACCATCCTCCATCTGATCGGCTACCCCGGTGTCGGCAAGTACACCATCGCCACCGAGCTGGCCCGCCAGGCAGACGCCGCTGGGTTCCGGTTGATCGTGGTCGACAACCACCTCACCAGCAACGTGATCTTCGCGGTGCTGCCCGTCGACGGCGTGCAGCCCTTGCCCCCGACCGTGTGGGACCGGGTTGGCGAGGTCCGAGACACCCTGCTGCGCACGATCGAGGAGCTGTCTCCACCCGACTGGTCCTTCGTCTTCACCAACGTGTTGACGCAGAACGATCCCGCCGACGCCGACGTCGTCGAGCGCCTCGTCGGTCTCGCCGCCAACCGGGACAGCGCATACGTACCGATCCGGCTCACCTGTCAGACCGACGAGCTGGTGCGGCGCGTACCTCGGCCTGACCGCCGCACCAGGCGCAAGTGGATCGATCCCGGCGGTGTCCGCGACTTCGTCGAGACCACCGAACTGCTCGTGATCGATCATCCGCTGGTCATGGACCTCGATGTCACGGCGATCCCACCGACGATGGCGGCTACGCGAATCCTCGACCACGCCAACACCGTCGAATCAACATGATCCCGCGCCCGAACGGCACATCGCGCAGCCCGAAGCCTGACGCGAAGCGCTGAACGGAACCTCGGCGTCGCTCATCGGGGGTATGGGGACGCGATGAGGCGGGGTTCATGGAACGGTTTGCTGACTGACTCGGCCCGGGTGAGCGCCTCTTGTCCAGGTCCGGCTGGTGGAACTGGGCCGGAAGCCGGCGGATAGGTACAGCTGCTCGGCCGGCGGGTTGTCGAGTTCGTAGCTGACCTTGAACCGGGTAGCGCCGAGCGCGGCCAACCGTGCGAGACCCTCGCGAAGCACATGGCCGGCCAGGCCGCGGCGTTGGTGTGCGTCCTCGGCGCGCATCGGCTCGACGAGGCCGACGTCGGTCACCGGGTCGTACCAGAACAGCCCGTAAGCCGCGACCTCACCGTCGGTGTCTCGGATGCACAGGTCGAGGTCGGATCGGTAGAGCGACGTCTGCGCCAGGCGGACGGCCACGTCTGGGCCATTGCGGGGGACCAGGTGGTGGGGCCCGCGGCCGTCCGCAGTCCGGTCCGACAGGGCGTACCCGTCACGTCGTGCGAGAACAGGCGGCCGGTCGCGCGCCTCCATCCAGGTCTCGGCGTAGCGCGTCGGCGTGGGAGCGAACCCGGTGTTGGTGGCCAGCTCTGCCATCAGAAGGTCGTCGTCGCGAATGCTTGTCTCGATCGCGTCCGCGTCCAGGCGGTCCAGCTCGTGGAGGGCTGACGGCCACAACCGGGGCAGCAGGGACCCGGCCCGGTCGGGCACCACCAGTGCCTCACAGCTCCAACGATCACCCCAGTCGGTGAGCGCCACGGTGGCCAGGGGCCGGTCCTCCTCATCGAGCACCACGCGCTGTGCGAGCCCATCGGACGCGCGGGGCCGACGCCACCACCACTGCACGTCGGCGGCCTCCCACAGGCCCGCAGTGGGCGCCTGGCGCCGGGTCCGCTGCAGGAGCCTGGTCATCGTCTCCAGGTAGGTCTGACCGCTCAGCCACACATCGCGCTCGACCACGGGATCCACGCTACGCAAGCCGACTGGGCAGACACAGGCCGGGGACAAACCGGACGGATCGTGCGCCGAACGGCACATCGGCGCTCCTCGATCGGGCTTCCCCGAACACTGGTTTCGCGGCTACAGCGCTTTGTGTGTCTTCGAGATCGGCCCGTCTTCGTGTCGCTGGGTTTCGACCATCGGACCCGGAGTGAACCCGTCACCGGCCGAACGTGACCGCCGCCAGCTCGACCGCGTCCTCGGGTCCCGTGACGAGCTGACGGACCTCCTCAGCGGTGTGCCCGCGCGTCAACACGTCGGCCGTCTGTTGGGTTGACCCGATCACGACGCTGCCGATCGACCACTGACCCTCGTCCTGCATCGCCTCGACGCCGGCGGCTGCCGCCACGACGTCGACCCCGGTGCGGACGAACTGCTCGTTGGCCAGCGAGGCCTGCCCCAACGCCCGCCGAATCTGGGAATGGTGCACCCAGCGCTCCACGAACTCGCGGGCGATCGCCTGCCAGTAGGGCGACGGCTCGCCTGTCGACCCGAAGAAGAACACCGGCTCGCACGGCGCCTCGAGGTCGACCGACTCATAGAAGTCGGCCGTCCGGTCGCCGACCACGCGCAGCAGGTCTACGAGAACTGCGGCGCTGAAGAACCGGGCCGCCGAGACCCACGTGTCGTTGAACACGTCGAGGATCGTGCGGAAGTCAGCGCCGGCCATTTCCTCGGCGACCAGGAGCAGGCCGTTCGTCGCCTGGTCCCGCTGACGGGAGAGCAAAGACAGATCGTCGCCAAGCACGTGTGTCGCCACGCCCTTGACGCTGTATGCAGGGCACTCCGTCGGTCGGTCCCAATCGTCGGGCTCGAGCGAGCAGAGCAACTCGACCAACGCAGCTCGTTCCGGTCTCAACATCGAAGTCACGTCCACCATGTCCGCCATCCTTGCTCACTCCGACCTTCGAGGTCGGACCCCTCGGGGAGCTCGTCGCCGACACCCCCAAGGTGGTGCCGGTGGGAAGACAGAGTGCAGGCATCCGGTTCTCAGGCACGTCGACACACACAGACGAGTACAGCAAGTGCTGTAGCGACCGCGAGCACCCTGGTCGCGCTTCTGGCGGGCGAGGCTCAAGCGCACGGCGATACCTAACGGCACATAGGTGTGCGAGTGATGCCCCATAGAATGGCCATCTCAGATCGGGCCCGAGGATGCGATTGATGTTCGCCAGAAAGCGCCGAGTCGCCCCGCTGCCTGGCTGGGGCGCGGTGAGGATCCAGTCGTTTGGATGGGCTGAGGTCGAGCGAATCGAGCGAAGGTGCGTCTGGCAACACGAAGCGGACGCGCTGTCTCTGGACTACTTCCCGGCTGAGCCGACGGTCTTCCGACCAGTCGGTGACGATGCGAGATTGCTCGAGTACTTCGAGCTCTACGCCCATGAAGCCGGAGCCGCTGTCGTCGAGGCGCGGTGGATCACTGCCCCCGACGGGACCCCGATCACTTGGTCGATCGCCAAGGCCTGGCAGAGTCAAGACAGGGATGGTGGCGTTGTCTACATCGGCTCGCTGATCGTCCCGTTCTCTGGGTGCAGCTGGGTAGCCAAGGTTCAGAGCCGTGAGGTTGGCTTCACCGGAGCGCGTGAGGCGCTGTGGTTCGCTCGCCACCTTGCCGCGGGCGGAACAACCGAGCAGGTGTTCCCTGACATTCGAACCCGGTCGCCCGAGGATCTCCCTCCTCCGATCCAACGAGTCGGGTCAGATGACGAGGTCTGGGACGAGACGTTGCCGAGTCATCCGTTGAGCCGGGTCCGCAGGCTGTTGCCTCAGGTCGCGGCGTCGATCGAAATCTCGCCGGGAGCTAAGCGACTCCGCGCGTTTCGATAGCCAAGGCCGGGGCACCCGGCGGAGACGTCCTCACCAAATCCGATACTCCCAGCCACGAAGCCCGCCGAACGGCACCTCGGCGTGCGCCCGACCGCTGACTAGATGTCTGGGTTCACTTCCTGGGCGGCGGCGGCCGCGTAGTCCGCGGTCGAGGGGCTCGTACGCGTCTCTGCCGACGAGTGAGCCTGCGTGACCGAGGTGTCAGGCGCTGAGAGCGGCTCACACGCGTCGATCCAGAGGTCGCCCGGGAGCAACAGCAGGCGTGCGAGGAGCTCTCGATCCAACTCCACAGCATGTTCAGTGCCGTGCGACCCGACGAAGCACCACCAGTTGGCCCAATATCCGGCATCGACTAGGTCCCACAGATGGGTGGTTACCGGTTCGAGCACCTTGAGAAGTCGGTCGAGCTGAACGTGCAGCTCGACGCCCCTCTCGATCTGATCGCAGCTATGCAGGAACCATCCACAGTTGATCGCTGGTCGACGAGTTCGGGTCACCTCCCCTACCTCCCATGAGCGAGACGGCGGGATCCCTAGCCGATGGGTAATCGCGTCGGCCCGTCGGTCTGGCTCTCCGACGATCCGAAACATCGCTTGCGTGTCCACCTCTCCAGACTGACAGAGCGACCGGATGCCCTGCGTAGTCGCTGGCGACGCCGACGAGACGACACGTGGACCCAGGCCACCTCCCGGATGACCACGGCCAAGCGTTGGCGTCAACCGCCGGTGGCGGTCTCAGGGACAGATGCGAGTCGGTCCTGATAGCGAGGTGATCGACGC